>NZ_CP064791.1:1349828-2699657 GCF_017094465.1 Halapricum desulfuricans | reverse complement strand
CGGTTTGTGACCGTGACTCGCGTGGATATCTCTTTCGGCATTTTAGTGCTTTCGAGTATCTTTTCCAGTCACTCCTGTCCCTGAGCCGATCCCGATTTAGATTCCGCTCTCACACCTCTTTCTAGTATTTCTCCTCCTCTCTAGTAGCTTTGATATACTGCGTCTCGGACCCAGCCGCCGTCAGTCCCCTCGTTTCGTACAGTTTCCTCCCTCGTTCCACTCGATCCCACCCCATCCTGCTCAGTGTTCCACTTGAAACGAAGGGGTGGGGGTGAGGAGTTTGGAAATCTAGGACACTGTATCTCGAATAATCTCTCTGAACTATGGGTGTGACATATAACCCCGCACTTTTCGCAGGTGGGATTCAACGGAGTTTCCACCGTTCCCATACTGATAGCTATAACATTCCGAAACGATCCGGCACGACAGCGTGCCGAATGTCTTTCCGAACGTATAGCCACCCAGTATCAGGCCGAACCTCCACAAGCGAAGCGAACTTGCACCGTCCGAGATCAGTGTACTAGCTCCCCTCCTGTTGTGTACGGTTGTTTATGGGTGTCTGACGCACACTTAAGTGAATACGGATAGCTTGTACGCCCAGACGCCCGGTATCGGGCGCGGGAGGATACTGAGGATGGGACTGCTCACAGGACTCAGAGACAGCATTTCCCGTGCAGCTTCGTCGCTGTTCTCTGAACAGGACCCGAAACGTATCGGCATCTACGGGCCGCCAAACGCCGGCAAGACGACGCTGGCGAACCGGATCGCTCGTGACTGGACGGAACACGGTGACGCCGTCGGACCGGAGAGTCACATTCCACACGAGACCCGACGCGCCCGTCGGAAAGAGAACGTCGAGATCGAACGGAACGGCAAGTCCGTCTCGATCGACATCGTCGACACGCCAGGTGTGACGACGAAAGTCGATTACACGGAGTTCCTCGATCACGACATGGAGAAAGAGGACGCGGTCCGTCGCTCCAGGGAAGCCACTGAAGGCGTCGCCGAGGCGATGCACTGGCTTCGCGAGGACGTCGACGGCGTGATCTACGTGCTGGACAGCGCCGAGGATCCGTTCACGCAGGTCAACACGATGTTGATCGGCATCATCGAGAGTCAGGACCTGCCCGTGTTGATCTTCGCGAACAAGATCGACCTGGAGGACTCCTCGGTCCAGCGCATCCGCAACGCGTTTCCCCAGCACGAGACGGTGCCTCTCTCCGCGCTGGAAGGCGACAATATGGACGAGGTCTACGACAAGATCGCGGAGTACTTCGGGTGATCACGATGGCAGAAGTCAAAGCACCAGACGACACTGACGGCGTGCAGATCGACATGATCAGCGGTCAGCGCATGGAGGGCCTGACCAGCATGGAGAAGATCCGGATCATCCTCGACGGCGTCCGCGAGGGCAACATCGTAATCCTGGAAGAAGGGCTCACTCCGGACGAGGAATCGCGACTGATCGAAGTGACGATGACCGAGATCAGCCCCGACGAGTTCAACGGAATCGAGATCGAGAGCTATCCACAGTCCGGCGACGACGAGGGCAGCTTCCTCGGACGCCTGATGGGGAAAGACTCGACACCGAACAAGTTGACCGTCATCGGGCCGGCCGATCAGATCGAGACCCTCCACAAGGACGAAACGCTCATCAGCGCACTCGTCTCCCGGAACTGATGCCACACCAGTGTACCACCTGCGGGCACGTGTTCGAGGACGGCTCCAAGGAGATGCTCTCCGGCTGTCCGGAGTGTGGCGGCACGAAGTTCCAGTTCCACCCCGAGGGGACCGATATCCCTGAACAGCCGCCGGCTGACGTCGAACCGCCGGATCGACCGGATGCCGAAGAGGGTGTCACCGGAACGGTCGGCAACGCTGCCGCGACCGTCCGGAACCTAGTCGGCGGGCCCTCCTCGACCGGAAGCGAAGGTGCCGATTCGAGTGAGGTGAACTCGCCCCCGGCATCTTCGAGTCCCGCCGCGTCGTCGACGCCCGGGGATCGAGATCCGTCCGAGGAGAACGTCGCCGGCGTCGCCCTCGACGACCGGTCCGACGACACGGCTACCGATGCGGGTACGGAGTCACCTGCCGATCCCCCGACCGGAGAAGACGCCGCTCAGGCCAGCGCCCGCTCGGACATCGTCAGCTCGGACGAGCTCCCGGACACCGACTCGACGACACCGGCTGTGGAAGACGGCACTGTCGTCGAGGAACCCGACGACGACCGCCCCGATCTCTCGGAACTCCGGGAGGAACTCAACGATCAGTTCGAGTCGATCAAGGTCGTCGAACCCGGCCAGTACGAACTCAACCTCATGGAACTGTACGACCGCGAGGAGTACATCATCGCGCTACAGGAGGACGGCAAGTACTCCATCCAGGTGCCCGATCGCTGGCAGGACTGACGGTCACTGTCGTGCATATTACCGGTTCACCCACAAAAAGCGCAATTGAGCCAGAACAGACCGACAGCAACCGCTGTCCATATCGATCCGGACAGCCACATGACAGCCGAGTACAGTCGAGTTAGTCGGTCTTGACGAACTACTCGATTTCCGTCCGGTACTCTGACAAAACAGTCTTCGGGCCCTTGGCAACTATTTTATCGCTCCCGCCCGTTTCGTGTGGATATGGATTATCGCGAAGTCGAGGGAACCCGCGAGTTCGTCGCGCGTCTCGCACACGGCGAGGACTGGCGCGCACAGATCGAGGACTTCGCACGTGCGGAAGAGATCGAGGCCGCCTTTTTCGTCGGTCTGGGTGCCGTTCAAGACGCGAAACTGCTGTACTACGATCAGACCGATCTGGAGTATTATCCGATGGAGTTCGACGAACCGCTGGAGGTCGCCGCCTGCATTGGAAACGTCTCGCTGCTCGAGGGCGACCCGTTCGCACACACCCACGCCGTTCTCTCGCGAGCGGACGGCTCGACCGTTGCGGGCCACCTCGATGCCGGAACGGTCTTCGCGGGTGAACTGTACGTCCGGGCCTTCGAGGAGTCGCTCGAACGCGCCCACGACGAACCGACCGATCTCGATCTCTGGCCGCTATGAGGGAGGTCGACGAGCGCTACTTCGAGACGCTCGAAACCGGCCTCGAAGAGGCGATAGCGATCGCCAACGAGGCCCGCGAGCGCGGCGGCGATCCCGTACCCGAAGTCGAGATTCCGACTGCGCGGGACATGGCCGACCGTGTCGAGAACATCCTCGGGATCGAGGGCGTCGCCGAGCGAGTTCGCGAACTCGAAGGCGAGATGTCTCGCGAGGAAGCCGCTCTGGAACTGGTCGAGGACTTCGTCGACGGCAGCGTCGGCAACTACGACTCCAAGGCGGGCAAGATCGAGGGCGCTGTTCGGACGGCGGTCGCCCTGCTCACCGAAGGGGTCGTCGCCGCACCCATCGAAGGGATCGACCGGGTCGAGATCCTCGAAAACGACGACGGCTCGGAGTTCATCAACATCTACTACGCCGGGCCGATTCGCTCAGCCGGCGGGACTGCCCAGGCCCTCTCCGTTCTCGTGGCCGACTACGCACGCGCGATGCTGGGGATCGACCAGTACAAACCCCGCGAGGAGGAGATCAACCGCTACGCCGAGGAAGTCGCCCTCTACGACAAGGAGACCGGGCTGCAGTACTCGCCCAAGGAAAAAGAGAGCACGTTCATCGCCGAGCACATCCCGATCATGCTCGACGGCGAGGCCACCGGCGACGAGGAAGTTTCGGGCTTTCGCGACCTCGAACGGGTCGACACCAACTCTTCGCGCGGCGGGATGTGTCTGGTCTTCGCCGAGGGGATCGCGCTCAAGGCACCGAAGATCCAGCGCTACACGCGCAACCTCGATGAGGTCGAGTGGCCCTGGCTCCAGGACCTGATCGACGGCACGATCGGGAAAGACGACGGCGAGGACGACACAGACGCGGAGGATAGCGACACCGAGGCTGACGCTGACGACGCGGACACAGACGTCGAGGACGGCGAACCGGACGACGAACTGGCCGGACCGCCGCGCGCTGACCCCTCCGAGAAATTCCTGCGGGACCTGATCGCCGGGCGGCCGGTGTTCACCCATCCGAGCGAGCCGGGCGGGTTCCGACTCCGGTACGGCCGGGCGCGCAACCACGGGAACGCGACGGCGGGCGTCCACCCGGCGACGATGCACCTGGTCGACGACTTCCTGGCGGCCGGGACCCAGCTCAAGACCGAGCGTCCGGGCAAGGCCGCGGGGGTCGTCCCCGTCGACTCCATCGAAGGGCCGATGGTCAAGCTCGCGAACGGCGAGGTCCGCCGGATCGACGACCCCGAGGAGGCCATCGAGGTCCGCAACGGCGTCGAGGCAGTCCTCGACATCGGGGAGTACCTGGTCAACTACGGCGAGTTCGTCGAGAACAACCACCCGCTCGTCCCCGCCTCCTACACCGTCGAGTGGTGGGTCAAGGACTTCGAGGAGGCGGGCGCGGACGTCCAGGCGATGCGAGACGCCGTCGCGGTCGATCTGGAGGCCCCCTCACCTGAGGAAGCACTCGAATGGGCCGACGAGTACGCCGCTCCTCTCCATCCGAAATACACCTATTGCTGGCACGACATTACCATCGAGGACATGTGTGAACTAGCCTCAGCCGTCGAACGTGCTGATATAGCCGTACCGGATGGCGCAACTATTGAAAACGAACACCCCTCTGTTTCCGATGGAAACGTGGGTCTCGTCGTCCCACGGACCGAGACCGCCCGGGAGGCCCTGGAGACCTTACTCGTCACTCACGTCCAGACTGAGGAGTCGTTGATCGTCTCCGAGTGGCGACCGCTGGTCCGGTCGATGGGGTTCGACGACGACCTCGACCGGGAGTGGTCCCGGGAGGACCTCTCCGAGCGTGCTCGAACGTATGCCGACGGGGACAATGCAATCGTCGCGATCAACGAGGTCGCTCCGTTTCAGGTGCGCGAGCGTGCGCCGACCAGGATCGGTAACCGGATGGGCCGACCCGAGAAATCAGAGGAACGGGAACTCTCACCCGCCGTGCATACGCTCTTTCCGATCGGCGAGGCCGGGGGAGCCCAGCGCGACGTTTCGAAAGCGGGCACCCACGCCGAGAACATGCAGGACCAGCCTGGACTGGTCGAAGTCGAAGTCAGCCGGCGGCGGTGTGTCGAGTGCGGAACCGAGACCCACGAGGCGCGCTGCCCGGAGTGTGGCGGAGCCGCGGAAGTCGTCTACGTCTGCCCGGACTGCGGCCAGGAGGTCGAACCCGACGAGTCCGGCCGGGCCGAATGCTCGCGGTGTGAGACGCTGGCCCGCCCCACTCAGAGGAAAACGATCGATGTCCACGAGGCCTACCGGTCGGCGCTCGATTCCGTCGGCGAGCGCGAGGCGGCTTTCGACGTGCTGAAAGGCGTCAAGGGACTCTCCTCGAAGGAGAAAGTCCCCGAACCGATGGAGAAAGGCGTCTTGCGGGCGAAACACGACGTTTCGGCGTTCAAGGACGGCACGGTCCGCTACGACATGACCGACCTGCCCGTTACCTCGGTCCGGCCGGCAGAACTGGACGTCACCGCTGAGCAGTTCCGGGAGCTCGGCTACGAGGAGGACGTCAACGGCGATCCGTTACGGCACGACGACCAGCTCGTCGAGCTTCGCGTGCAGGATATCGTTCTCTCGGACGGTGCGGCCGAGCACATGCTCAAGACGGCGGATTTCGTCGACGACCTGTTGGCCAAGTACTACGGGATCGACCCGTTCTACGAACTCGAAGACAGACAGGATCTGGTCGGCGAACTCGTCTTCGGGATGGCACCGCACACCAGCGCCGCGACGGTCGGCCGCGTCGTCGGCTTTACGACTGCGGCCGTGGGCTACGCCCATCCGTACTTTCACGCCGCGAAACGCCGGAACTGCGACGGTGACGAAGATTGTGTGATGCTACTGATGGACGGGTTGTTGAACTTCAGCAAGAAGTACCTCCCGGATCAGCGCGGTGGTCGTATGGATGCACCACTGGTCATGTCCTCCCGTATCGATCCCTCAGAGATCGACGACGAGGCCCACAACATCGACATCATGCGGGAGTATCCCCGTGAGTTCTACGAGGCCACGCGGGAGATGGTCGACCCCGAGGACGTCGAGGACATCATGACAATTGCCGAGGAGACGCTTGGCACCGACAACGAGTACACCGGCTTCGATCACACCCACGACACCACTGACATCGCTATGGGACCGGATCTGTCGGCCTACAAGACCCTGGGCTCGATGGAGGACAAGATGGACGCCCAGCTCGAACTCTCCCGGAAGCTGCGGGCTGTTGATGAGACTGACGTCGCCGAGCGGATCATCGAATATCACTTCCTGCCGGACCTGATCGGCAACCTCCGGGCGTTCTCCCGCCAGGAGTACCGGTGTCTCGACTGCGGGGAGTCGTACCGCCGTGCTCCGCTGTCGGGGGAGTGTCGGGAGTGCGGCGGCCGGGTCAACCTGACTGTCCACGAGGGCTCGGTCAACAAGTACATCGACACCGCCACGGAGGTCGCTGAGGAGTTCGACTGCCGCCCCTATACGAAACAGCGTCTGGAGATTCTCGAACGCTCGATCGAACGAATATTCGAGAACGACAAGAACAAACAGTCAGGAATCGCGGACTTTATGTAATAGTCCGGGGACGCGGACTTTATGTGACTGATCCGGCCCCGAGTCACGACGGCTCACCCGAGATCGTGGAACTCAACGTCGCCAGTTTCGGTGTCGAGGACGATCACGGCGGGCGCCTCGGGTGCGTCCGGAATCGCGATCCCACCGGGATTGAGGTGGATGGCTCCGTTCTGCTGTTCGTGGACGCGCTCGTGGGTGTGACCGCGACAGACGTAGTCGTAGTTGCCGCTCTCGATCAGGGCCGACACGATCGGTTCGCTCGTCCCGTGATAGATCGCGAACTCCGCACTGTCGAAGGTCAATTCGCCCATCTCTCCGAGGTATGTGCCGAACTCCCCGACGACGTTCTGGAGGCTCCACTCGCCGTCGTTGTTGCCCCGGACCGCGTAGAAGTCGAAGGCCGCCGAATCGAACGGTGTCGCCGAGAAGGGCGCGACGATGTCGCCACAGTGGATCACGGCGTCGACGCCCTCGTCGTGGAACGTCCCGACTGCTCGTTCGACTACCTCGCCGTTGTCGTGCGTATCTGAGACGACTCCAACTTGCATACGCGGAGGTACGGCCGGGTAAGTCAAAAAGGCAGTCGGACGGAGGTGGCTCGACACGAGCGTTCGTGCCGATCGTGTCCAGGAAATGGTTCCTGAGAGACAGGAACGGCCGGGAAAACGACGAGACGCCTTACGCGTATTTCTTCAGCACGTCGACGACGACGAGTTCCTGGCCGGTCAGGGCGTTGAGGTAGGCGCCGCCGGCGATCGAGACGTGGTCGTAGTCGTCCTCGTCGAGGCCGTACAGCGACAGCGTCCGGGCGGTGTCACCGCCACCGACGACCGAGAAGCAATCGGTCTCGCCGATGGCCTCGATGAGTTCGACCGTGCCGTCGGCGAAGCGCTCGTCCTCGAAGACGCCGACCGCGCCCTTCACGAAGACGGCCTCGGACTCGCGGATGATCGGCTCATAGGCCTCGATCGTCTCGTGGCCGATGTCGAGATAGCCGGTCTCTTTCTCGTCGATGTCCTCGAGGGAGATCTCGGCGCGCTCGCCGTTCTCGTCCTCGTAGGCGAAGTCGACGGGCAGCTCGAAGTCGTCGCGGCGGTTCTCGACGAGGTCTTCGAGGGTGTCTTTGGTCTCTTCCCACTGGTCGTCCAGCAGGTCCATCCCGCCGACGTCCATCCCGACGGGCTCGCCCTCGGCGCGGAGGAACAGTTCCCCGGGCAGACCGCCGACGAGGAAGGTGTCGACCTTCTCCTCGAGGTTGTTGACGACGCTGATGACGTCCTCGGACTTGTTGCCGCCGCAGAGCATCGTCACCTGGCCGTCGAACTCCTTCTCGGCGACCGAGGTGTTGTACTGGTACTCCTTGTCCATCACGAGGCCGGCGTAGGTCGGCAGTTCGACCGCGAAGCCGACCGTCGAGGCGTGAGCGCGGTGGGCCGCCGAGTAAGCGTCGTTGACAAAGGCGTCGAACAGCGGCGCGAGCGTCTGGACGAACTCGCTCTCGGCGTGTTCCTCGGCGGGCTTTTCGGGCAGTTCGTCGTCGGCCATCCGGGTGTTCTCCAGCAGGAGGATCTCACCCGCGTCGAGGCCTTCGATGGCGTCGATGGCGTCGTCGCCGTAGATGTCGTCGACGAAGTCGATCGGCTTGCCGACGTACCCTTCGAGGATCTCGGCGTGCTGGTCGAGCGAGACGAAATCGTCACGGCCGGGCCGGCCCTGGTGGGCCATCAGCACGACCTTGTGGTCGTCTTCTGCGAGTGCAGCGACGGTTTCGGCGTATCGGTCGAATCGGTTGTTGTCCTGTACCACGCCGTCCTCGACAGGGGAGTTGAGGTCGACCCTGACGAGGACGCGCTGGCCGGGCTCGAGGTCGTCGAGCGTGTTGTATTCGGGCATGGTGTCGTATCTGGTTCGGTGGCGCGTGTCTGAAAAAACGGTGCAGTTCGCGGGATGGTTTACGCGATGTACTCGGCGAGGCGCATCATCTGGGCCGTGTAGCCCATCTCGTTGTCGTACCAGGCGAAGATCTTCGCGAGGTCGCCGCCTTCGACCGTGCTGGTCTGCTCGAGGTCGACCGCGGACCCGTACTCCCACCCGAGGATGTCACGGGAGACGATCTCGTCGTCGATGGCGCCCATCGAGCCTTCGAGTTCGCCGTTGGCGTACTCCTCCATGGCGGCGTTGATCTCCTCGGCGCTGGGGTTGCCCTCCAGGTCCGCGACGATCTCGGTGATCGACCCGCTGGGGGTCGGGACGCGGATCGCCATGGCCTCGAACTTGCCTTTCAGTTCGGGCAGGATGTCCGTCGTCGCCGTCGACGCGCCGGTCGTCGTCGGGACGATGTTCTCGGCGGCCGCGCGACCGCGGCGGGTCTTGCTCTTGGGACCGTCCACGATGTTCTGCGAGCCCGTGTAGGCGTGGATGGTCGTCATCTCGGCGGCGTTGACACCGAACTCCTCGACCAGGACGTACATCGGCGGCGAGACGCTGTTGGTCGTACAGGACGCGCCGGAGACGATGTCCTCACCGTCGTATTCGTCGTGGTTGACGCCGTAGACGAACTGCGGCACCGGCTTGTCGCCTTTTGGCGGCGCGGAGATCAGCGCCTTGTCGGCACCGGCATCGAGGTGCGCCGAAGCCTCGTCCTTCGTTCGGAAGATCCCCGTCGACTCGACGGCGACGTCGACGTCCAGGTCGTCCCACGGCAACTCCTCGGGGTTCTGGACGTTGTACAGTGAGATGTCCTCACCGTCGACAGCCATCGTGTCCCCATCCCGTTCGAGGTCGTAGGGGAGATTACCCAGCGTCGTGTCGTATTTCGCCAGGTACTCCATCTGATCGAAGTCCATCACGTCGTTGATCCCCACGATCTCGACGTCGTCGTTGTTCAGCGCGGCGCGGAAGGTACATCGTCCGATGCGGCCGAAACCGTTGATCCCGATCCTGACCGTGTCGCTTGCACTCATGATTACTACTCCGTGTGAAATTGCTACGGTAGCGAGTAAATGTTTTTCGGTTATTGTCGCGCGCGTGTAACTGATTCACCTAAACAATAAGGCAGGACTTCGACGCGTGCCGAGCGAGCCGGCCGATTCGTTCCGGGTTCTGTAGTCGGTGGTCGAAACAGGTGGTGTCAGGCGATCGAGTTCCCGTGTTGTACCGGCCCGTTGGGCTCCGAGGCGAAGGCTTTTGGGTTGGACAGCCATACCTGCGGGTATGAGACGGGACGATCGCGACGACCCCTTCGACGACTTCTTCCGCGAACTGGAACGGATGATGAACGAGATGACCGGTGGCGAGTTCGACATGCACGTCGAGCGCCACGGCGACAGCGGCCAGAACCACGGTCGTGACATCCACCTCGACCTCTACGAGAAAGACGACGAGGTCCGCGTCGTCGCCGATATCCCCGGCGTCGAGAAGGACGCCATCGATCTGAAATGCGACGGCGAGGAACTGACCATCGACGCCGCGGGTCCCGAACGCGAGTACTCCGAGCGCGTCCAGCTCCCGGCCGCCGTCGACGAGCATTCGGCCAGCGCGACCTACAACAACGGGATCCTGGAAGTGGCCTTCGAGCGGCGAGACAACTCCGCCGACATCGATCTCTCCTGATGTCCGATCGCGAGAAACTCCTCGATCTCGCCGGCTCGTCCTTCGAAATCGGGGATTTGCTCGACTATCAGTCCGGTGCCGTCGTGAGTCAGACGCTCGTCGACGAGGAGGCAGTCACTGTCACTGTCTTTGCCTTCGACGAAGGTGAGCGTCTCAGCGAGCACACGGCACCGCACGACGCCATCTTGCAGGTCGTCGACGGGACCGCCCTCGTCACCGTGTCCGGCACTGAACACGAGGTCGCGGCCGGCGAGTCGATCGTCCTCCCGGCGGACGAACCGCACGCTGTGGAGGCCGCGTCGCAGTTCAAGATGTTCCTGACGTTGCTTCGGTAACGCGCACGTCGCCGCTCTCGAAGCGTTGGCACACAACCGATTGTCCTTTAATCCCGGCGGCGATTCCTTCCAGTATGGACCGGTTCGCCGACGTCGACGACCAGTACGACCCACACGCTGTCGAGGAGCGTGTGTTCGACTACTGGGAGGAAGTCGACGCCTACGAGAAGACTGTGGAGCACCGCGCCGACGGCGAGGACTTTTTCTTCGTCGATGGGCCGCCCTACACGTCGGGAGCGGCGCACATGGGTACGACCTGGAACAAGACCCTGAAGGACATCTACATCCGCTATCTCCGGATGCAGGGCTACGATGTGACCGATCGCCCCGGCTACGACATGCACGGGCTCCCCATCGAGACGAAAGTCGAGGAGCAACTCGACTTCCAGAACAAGAAAGACATCGAGGAGTTCGGCGAGGACGCCTTCATCGAGGAGTGCAAGGCCTTCGCTGACGAGCAACTCGAAGGCCTGCAGAGCGACTTCCAGGATTTCGGCGTCTGGATGGACTGGGACGACCCCTACAAGACGGTCGACCCCGAGTACATGGAGGCGGCCTGGTGGGGCTTCGAGAACGCCCACGAGCGCGGCCTCGTCGAGCAGGGCAAACGCTCGATCAACCAGTGTCCGCGGTGTGAGACGGCCATCGCCAACAACGAGGTCGAGTACGACCAGGTCGGCAAGCCCTCGATCTACGTCAAGTTCCCCCTCGCAGAGCGGGAGCGCGAGGACGAGCGAAGCGAGTCCTCGGAACGCGCGAGTAGCGCGGAACGGAGTTCCGCGGACCGTTCGAGCGGGCAAAGCCCGCGAGAAGACGGCGACGCCGCGAGCGACGAATACCTCGTCATCTGGACCACCACGCCCTGGACCATCGTCGCCAATACCTTCGTCGCCGTCGACGGCGAGCTGGAATACGTTGGCGTGGACGCCACGAAAGACGGCGAGACCGAACGCCTGTACGTCGCCGAGGCGGTCGTCGAGGACGTGCTCAGAGAGGGTCGCTACGACGACTACGAGGTCGTCGAGCATCTCGACGGCGAGGAGATGGTCGGCTGGGAGTACGACCACCCCCTTGCGGAGGAAGTGCCCGACCACGCCCAGGCTGCGGGGTCCGGGCAGGTCTACACCGCGGAGTACGTCGAGGCCGACCGCACTGGGCTCGTCCACTCCGCGCCCGGCCACGGTGAGGAGGACTTCGAGCGCGGGCAGGAACTCGATCTGGAGATCTTCTGTCCGGTCGGTCCGAACGGGGAGTACACCGACGAGGCGGGGGAGTACGCGGGCACGTTCGTCCGGGACGCAAACGACGAGATCATCGCGGATCTGGACGCCAAGGACCTGCTGCTCGCACACGACACGACGAGCGTCCGCGAGGGACACTGCTGGCGCTGTGACACTGACATCGTCCGGATCGTCACCGATCAGTGGTTCATTACGATTACCGACATCAAAGACGAACTGCTGGAGCTCATCGAGGACAGCGAGTGGCACCCCGAGTGGGCCCGGGACAACCGTTTCCGGGACTTCGTCGAGGAAGCCCCCGACTGGAACGTCTCCCGCCAGCGCTACTGGGGGATCCCGATCCCGATCTGGACCCCAGAAGACTGGAGTGGGGAGATGAGCGACGCCATCGTCGTCGGCGACCGCGAGGAACTCGCCGAGCGGGTCGATCAGGACGTCGATCCCGAAACCGTCGATCTGCACAAGGACACCGTCGACGAGCTGACGATCACCGAGAACGGGACCACTCACACCCGCGTCGAGGACGTCTTCGACGTGTGGCTCGATTCCTCGGTCGCGACGTGGGGCACGCTGGATTATCCCGAGCAGTCTGAGAAATTCGAGGAGCTGTGGCCCGCCGATCTCATCATCGAGGCCCACGACCAGACCCGCGGGTGGTTCTGGTCCCAGCTCGGCATGGGCGGCGCGTCGATGGGTGAGATCCCCTACGACGAGGTGCTGATGCACGGCTACGCCAACATGCCCGACGGCCGCGGGATGTCCAAATCGAAGGGCATTCTCGTCGATCCCCACGAAGTCATCGACGAGCACGGCCGGGATCCGATGCGGCTGTTCCTTCTCTCTGTCACCGCGCAGGGCGAGGATATGAACTTCTCCTGGGACGAGACCCAGGAGATGGGCCGGCGGCTGAACATCCTCTGGAACGTCTTCCGGTTCCCGCTGCCGTATATGCGGGCCGACGGCTTTGACCCCGAAGAGACGACCGTCGAGTCCGTCGAAGCGGACCTCGAACTCATCGACGAGTGGTTGCTCTCCCGGCTCCAGACTGTGAAAGCCGAGATGGATGCGGCCTTCGATGACTTCGAGCACGACAAGGGGCTGCACGCGCTGCTCGATTTCGTCGTCGAGGACGTCTCCCGGTTCTACATCCAGGAAGTCCGAGAGCGCATGTGGGAAGAGGAAAACAGCCCGAGCAAACTGGCCGCCTACGCGACGCTCTATCGCGTCCTTGAGGAGATCGTCGCACTGCTCGCGCCCTATGCCCCATTTATCAGCGAGGAGATCTACCAGAATCTCACCGGCGACGCCGGTCATCCGACGGTCCACATGTGTGACTTCCCCGAGCGCGACGGCGACTGGCAGAATGTCGGCCTCGAGGACGACATCGCGGTCGTTCGTGCGGTCGAGGAAGCGGGCTCGAACGCCCGCCAGCAGGCCGAACGCAAGCTCCGCTGGCCCGTCAAGCGCGTCGTCGTCGACGTCGGGACCGACGAGACCGGCGATCTGCCGGGAACAGTCGAACTCCGCTCGGAGCTGATCGCTGATCGACTCAACGCCCGGCGTGTCGAGGTCATCGAGCCCGACGCGGACTGGGGCGAGCTCACCTACAGCGCCGAGGCCGACATGAGCAAGCTCGGGCCCGCGTTCGGCGGCGACGCCCAGGAGGTCATGCAGGCCTGCAACGACGCCCGGATCGCCGAACCCACCATCGAGGCGCTGGAGGCGGCAGTCGCCGACGAACTCGGGCGTGGCGTCGACCTCGAGGAAGACATGGTCGAGCTCGTCCGCCAGCTACCCGACGGTGTTGCAGGCACGTCCTTCGAAGCTCTGGACGGCGAGGGCGTCGTCTACGTCGACACGACGCTCACCGAGGACATCGAGAGCGAGGGCTACGCCCGCGAGGTCATCCGCCGCGTGCAGGAGATGCGCAAGGATCTCGAACTCGATCTCGAAGCACGGATCCGCGTCGATCTGAACGTCAGTGACGACCGCGTCGCTGACCTCGTGGCCGAGCACGAGGACCTGATCACAGAGGAGGTCCGTGCCGACGAACTCGGACGCGTCGAGGACGGCCACCGCAAGACCTGGGAGGTCGAAGGCATCGAGATGGAGATTGCGGTCGTGCCGGTGGCTGAAGCGTAGAGCGTAGGCGAGCGTCGTTCAATCTAGCTTCGAGAGGTCGCCGACCTGCTCGCGCCGGACGATATCTCTGACGAACAGTCGGACCTGCCGGACGAGATCGTCGTGGTCCGTGTAATCGTAGACGCGAGCGTCCCAGCGATCGAGGACTGCCGCGATCATCGCGCTCGTGACGCCCTCCTCGTGGACGAAGATGACGCGATCGCGGTGGTCGGTCGGATCCGCCTCGCGCTGGAAGATCGCCTCCAGCACCGCGCCGGTCTCGATGCCGACGCCGAGGTTGTCGCCGACCTTCGGGACGACGTAGACGACGGCGTTGCTGGCCAGCGCGAACTCGATGCTCTGGGTCGCGGCGTCCATTTCCTCGAGGGGTACATCGACATCGATCGCCAGGAAGGCGTTCACTCCCGGATCGGTACGGAGCGCGTCCCGTACGTCCAACAGGAGATCGAGCGTCGCCTCTTCGCCCTCGCCGCCTTCGTCAGTGCCGACGAGCGCCCCGAAATCGACTGCCTCCGGGAGCGCTTGCAGGTCGATGACGTCCTCAGGTGTCTCGGTCTCCTGGAGGACTGTCCCAACGTCGAACGCCGAGTACGGCCCCATCAGATAGACCAGCAATCGCTCGTGAGCGAGACCACCCAATTCCCCAATGATCCGATCGCGCATAGATACTGCCGCTCGCGTCAGCCTAATATAAATAGCGATCAATACAGCATTCGCTGAGTCAGGCAACACTTACAGTGGCTGATTTTAAATACATATGTATGGCCGAGAGCGGTAACCGAGCACGACGACAACCCGGAAACGGTCGGGAACGGTTTCTTCCCGAGCAGAGCCTGCTGGAGCTGTCGGATTATCTTGCGATGCAGCGAGCGATCGGTAACGAGACGCGTTTCCGGCTACTATCGATGCTCGTCGAACAGGGTCCGATGACGCCGACCGAACTGGAAGAGCTGCTGGACGTGCCGGGGAACACGCTGCACTACCACCTGGACAAACTGGTCGACGTGGGACTGATCGAGAACCGCAAGCGCAGCGAGCCCGATCGCGAGGGGCTGTACTCCTACTATCGGGCAACCAGCCTGGGCGAGGGGATCCTCACCCACGGCGTGCGCGAGTTGATCGACGAGGAGTGGGCAGCACTGGACGCGTACAGTGGCGACTGACCGGTCTCAGTCGCCGAACGCAAGCGCCGTCGAGTCCTGCTCGCGCGAGCGGACGAGCCCGACAACGAGATAGACGAAGGGCGTGTCCAGCGCGGCGATTCCCAGCTTGAGGAGGTACTGCCCGACGATCAGTGAGAGGGCCGCTTCGAGCGGAACGCCCAGAAACAGGAAAAAGGCGATCCCGACGAAGATCACCGTGTCGATGAGCTGGCTCGTCGCGGTCGAGCCGATATTGCGCAGCCAGAGATGTTCGCCGTCAGTGGCGTCTCGGATTCGATGGAAGACGATCACGTCCCAGTTCTGGCTGACGACGTAGGCCGCGAGGCTCCCGACGACGATGCCGGTCGAAGCCCCTAGGACGTCCGCGAACTGGGCCTGCGAGACGCTCGACGCGTCAGCCGCGATCGGCGCGCCGATGGTGCTCCAGACCAGCGCCAGCAACACGAAGTTCATCGCGAAGGCGACGTTGACCATTACCTGGGCCGCCCGGCGGCCGTACAACTCGGCGTAGCAATCGGAGGCGAAGAAAGTCAGCGCGTAGGCCAGTGCCGCCCCCGGCAACAGCAGCGTCTCGCCGGCGATCGGGATCGACACTGGCAACTCGAACGCCAGCACCTTCGCGGCGGTCACCTGCGCCGTGATCAGCGCCGTGACGAACAGCGCGAGCAGTGCGACCTGCGGGACTGCGAGCTGGGAGCTATTCCTCGTCATCGTCCAGCCGGTCGTACCGGGCGTCGATCTCGTCGAGTACGTCCAGCGTCTTCCGGACCGACGCGCGGATCGCCTCGCTCCGGTTGACGAACTTTCCGTCCTCGCCGACGTGTCTGTCGAGATCCTCGAGGAGTTCCTTCGGCACTTCGACGCTTATCTTGGGCATACTGCGATATCCCTTGGCGAATATTAAAACGCTATCGGAGCACTGTTACGGGACTTCCGAAGAACCAGATCACGCCGGTTCTTCGACCGTGGTGCCGCCACCGCCGCGGCGGCCGCCGAGCGTGGCGACCCACAGCACAGCCAGCCCGAAGTAAAAGGCCAGTGCCACTGGAATGCCCATGAACAACATCGTGAACAGCCCGCTGGGCGTGAAGAACATCGCGAGGGTAAAGATCGCGATCGTCACCTCCCGCCAGCGGCGTCGCATCGCATCGAAGGAGATCAACCCGCCGAAGTGAAACAGGAACATCGACACCGGCACCTCCGCGAGCAGGCCGACCCCGATCGTCGTGTAGACGATCATCCAGGCGTAGTGTTTGATCCGGTAGGCGATGATCATGTTCGCGCCCAGCACGTCCTGTGCGAGCCAGGAAATCACGGCCGGTGCGACCAGCGAGTAGCCGATCGCGCTTCCGATGCCGATCCCGACGAACAGTGAGCCGCCCCACACGATCAGGACGCGCTTGTCCCCCGTGACGAGCCCACGCTCGCGCAACGCCGGCCAGGCGTAATACAGCATCAGCGGGAGCGTCACGAGCGCGGCGACCAGCGCGCTGAACTTGATCTCGAAGATCAGGTGCTCGACGGGGTGTAACGCGACGGGCTCGACCTGGCCGGCGTTCATTCCGGCCGGCAGCCGCGAGAGGAAGTCCGCGTTGATGTCCCTGATACCGCGTCGGTAGAGGTAGATGAACAGCCCGGCCAGCACTGCCATGAACAGCCCGACGATCCGGAACGCCTTGGAGGTCAGCGACTCCAGGATGAACGTGATGTCGTGGTAGTAGCCACCGATGTCGTCCTCGGTCGTCTCCTCGTCGGTGAACGCGTCGACCATGCCCGCCGTCGTCTCGGTGACGACGTCCGAGTCGTCGTCCGGGGCGTCCCCGCTGCCCTCGGCGTCTTCGGGAGCGTCCTCGTCCGGGGTATCTCCGTCCTCGTCTAGGCGCTGCTGGGCCTCGTCGAACTTGTCCAGCAGCGCTTCGGCCCGCTCCGGTTCGTCAGCGTCGATCGCGTCGGAGGCGATCCCCATCAGCTCGTCTTCGCTCATCTCCTCGAATGGCTCCAGCGGTGCTGCGCGGACGCCCGAGACGTCGAGCTTGCTCACGTCCAACTCCGTGGGATCACCGAACCTCGCGGCCGCCAGCGGATCCAGCGTGTCTAGCTCCCGGGAGACGAGCCGATAGAAGACCGAGATTGCCACGAACACCGCAGCTCCGAGACCGAACAGGATCCCGATCGTGGTCTGTGACAGCCCCGTCGATTCCGGCAGCGGCGTCAGCGTCGGCCATACCGACACCGATCCGAACAGTTCGTTCAGCGTCGCCAATCCGCCCGTCGTAAAGAACGCGTAGACGGCGATGAACGCCAGCAGCGCGAACCCGGCGACGGTGTTCCAGTTCGACCGCGCGATCTCGCCGAAGGAGAACTGTTCGCTGCTTCGCTTGATCGTCACGATGATATTCGTGAACTTCAGGCTGCCCGCGTACAGCACGACCAGCGGTGTCGCCCACATGATCTGCGTGAGCGGGTCCGGGGGGGTGAAAAACGCGCCGCCCGCATACAGGCCGAAGACCGCGACCTTCCAGCGATCGCGGAACGTCTCGTAGGGGACGATCTCGGCATAGGAGAGCGAGCTCATCACGAGCGGGAGCTGGGCCGCGATCCCGAACGACAGCGACAGGAACACGATGAACTCCATCCACTTTGTGATCGAGTACGTCGGGTTGAACCCGGAGTTCACCGCCGTTTTGATGAGGAACTCGAACATGATCGGGAAGAAGAGGAAATACGCGTAGGCGATCCCGAGTATGAACAGCGTGACGATTCCCCCGGCAAGCAGCGCGATCTTCCAGCGTGCGATCGGGGTCTCCGGGAGCCAGCCGCGACGCCTGAGCTCGTCCCGAGAGAGATACAACAGCACCGGAATCGAGACGATGATTCCCACGATGAGACCGATCTTGACCTGCAGGAGGATCACTTCGAACGGCGTGATCGTGACGACCTCCGCTTGCTCTGTCAGGAGGTCCTGCTTGAGGGCGTCCCAGATGTAGTTTCGCAACAGCACGATCGTTCCGACCAGCGCGAGAATGAAGACGACGAAGACGACCTGTAAGTGCTTCTGTATCGTCTTCAGCGTCTGTCCGAGCGCAGCGCGTCCTCCAGCGATAGCACGACGGGTGTCATCATCGAGTGCGCCGGACATAGCTCTTCGGGGGCATTTGCCGACTCGGTGTTATCAATTTATTCATCGACGGCCGAGACGGGTTTCCGACGGCTCGATCTCGTGCCGAGGGGCCGGTGGTGACTGTCGCTCCTGCCGGAGAGAAAAGAAGGCTTACAATAGGTGGGGCCAAACCGCCGTCCACTATGGCCGAGGGTGAAACCGGCGGTGCCGACGTACCCGGCGACGAGCCGACACCGCCGGCTGAACCCTACGATCCCGAGCCCGGCCCGGAGGGTGGACTCGAAGGCGCGCCCGACGACGAGGAACTCCCGCTGACTGAACACATCGAGGAGATGTTCAGTCGGCTGTTACGGGTGCTCCTCGTGATGGCGGTCGTCAGCGGCGTCGTGTTCCCGTTCGCCGAACAGATCATCAACTTCCTGTGGTACTCGTATCTCCAGCCGGCCTCCGCGGAGGCCTGCGCACAGGGCGTTTCTGCCGCGAGAAGCAGCGCCTGCCCACGCGTCTATCACCCGCTCGGGCTCATTCTGGCCCGCCTGAAGGTCGCGACGCTCGCCGGCTTCGTCGTCGCCCTGCCGGTGCTGGTCTACGAGAGTTACCTGTTCATGCGCCCCGGGCTGTACTCCCACGAGCGCCGGTATTACCTGGCTTCCGTCCCGACGAGCCTCGTGCTCGCCGTTGTCGGGCTACTCTTTGCGCACATCCTCGTGCTCCCCGCGATTTTCACGTACTTCCTGTTCTATTCGGAGGGAGCCGCCGAGATCGCGTTCAGTCTCGGTCAGACCTTCGAGTTGATGGTGTTGATGCTCGGCTTTTTCGCCTTCATCTTCCAGATCCCGCTGTTCATCATGCTCGCGATCATGATGGGCGTCACGTCCCGACGCTGGCTCGCCGATCGTCGTCTGTACTTCTGGGCCGGGTTCGCGACGGTCGCGTTCATCTTCAATCCCGATCCGACCGGTATGGCGCCGTTCATCGTCACGGCGACGATGATCGTCCTGTTCGAGGGGACGCTCGCCCTGCTGTACTGGACCGGTGACGGCTCGCTCGAGCCGACCCTGGAGAACGCGACGGCCGCGCGACCGTACGTCTGGGCGACGACCGGGCTGGTCGGCTACGTGCTCAGCTCGCTCCCGATGCCCGGCAGCTACTACGACGCGATCCCGACGGTCGTCGTCGACGTGATCGACGGCGTCGGACTGCTCGGGTATCTCCCGGCGCTCGTCGCGCTCGTCATCATCGCCATCTTCGAGGGGACGCTCCTGACGCTCAAAGGGCGGGCGACCCGACGGAGCTATCAGACGCTGCTCCGCCTCCGCCGCGCCCGGATCCCCCTCTGGATCACCGCAGTTGCCATCGGCTACTTCGCGAACCCCCGTCCGCCGCTGGTCCAGGCGGCCGACTCGATCGCCCTGCCGGCCCCGACGGTCGCCGCCGGTGTCCTCGCCGTCCTCGCGGCGTACGAACTCGGACTGGCGCTGTGGCGCTGGCGTCGAGCCGAGTACTGACCGCTGTTGGCTGTTCGGCCAAACGCGTCGAGAAGTCGGACGTTACCGCGCGAGAACGATCGTGTTTCGGGACGGTGCCGTCACTGCAGCGTCGGAAGCCCCTTCTCGCTGACGAGCTTGAACCCGGCGTACAGCGCGACGAGGCCGACAGCGGCCATCCACATGCCGACGACCGTCTCGCCGCCCGAAATCGTCTGCCAACTCGTGGCTTCGGCGAGCAGTCCGATACCGGCCAGCCCGCTCGCGAGGGCCGTGTAGAACAACTCCGGGAGTATTTCGCCTGCGCTTTCGATCATGTCCTGTTCTCTCCGATGGGACACTATGACTCTTTTCGTTTCCGCGCCGTCGAAGTAGAAACGCTTTTTTCGCTCTCCCGACGCCCAGTCGATATGGGACGATACGGCGATCTCGATTATCCGAAACTGACTCGAAACGGCTTCCTCCTCGGCGTCGGGCTGCTCGTCGCCGGGCTGCTCGGCGAGGCCCTCGGCCCCGCCGTCCTCGGCTCGCTTCCGGCGTGGGGACACACGCTGTTCCTCGATCTCGAAATGCTCGGTATCGTCGTCGGACTGTTCGCTCCGATCGTGTTCGGTATCGCGCTACCGCTGACTGAGTGACTGGCGGAGTCGACCGCTCATCACCTCGATCAGGCGCTGTCCTCGAACAGCTTCCCGACCTCGTTCGCGGTCGGGAGCCCGTCCATCGCGCCGGTCTCGGTCGTCGCGAGCGCGCCGACCGCGCTCGCGTACCGGACCGTCTCGGACAGCGAGTCACACTCGCCGGTGAACCCCGCGATCGATCCGGCGACGAAGGCGTCGCCCGCGCCGGTCGTCTCGACGACGTCGACGTCGTAGCCACCGAACTCCGCCGTCGCCGGTCCCCACGGGGCGCCCTCGGACGCACGGGCCATCGCGCCGTCGCCGCCGCGCGTGAGCATGACAGTGTGTGGCCCGCGTTCGAGTACGGCCGCCGCGAGGGCGTCCTCGTCGGATTCCTCGAACAGCATCGCCAGGTCTTCCTGGTCGGTCTTGACGACGTCCGCGAGGCCGATCGCCCGGTCGAGCGTCTCGACCAGCACCGACTCCTCTGGCCAGAGGTCCGCCCGCGTGTTCGGATCGAACGAGACGGTACAGCCGTACTCGTTCGCCCGTTCCATCAGTTCCAGCGTCGCCGACCGCGACGGCTCCGTGTGCAGGGTCACGCCGCCGACGTGGACCCACTCGACCGTTTCGAGCGTCTCGTCGGCGACGGCACCGGGCTCCATCGCGAACGTCGCCGTCTTCTCAGCGAAGAACGTGAACGACTGGTCGCCGTCGGCGTCCTGCCCGACCAGCGTGTGTGCCGTCTTCCGATCGGGATCCGTCTCGATCAACGCCTCGCGGACGCCGTCTTCGGCCAGCACGCTCGCGAGGTGCTCGCCGAAGGGATCGTCTCCCAGACGCGTCCACAACAATGGGGGATGTCCGAGTCGGGACAGCGCGACCGCGACGTTCGCCGGCGCGCCGCCCGCCCGCCGCCGGAGGGTTTCGGCCTCGGCGATCGGACCCGACGTCGCCGGAAACAGGTCGATCAATGCTTCGCCCGCGACGAGTACCTGTGGCTCATCCATATATGCGTCTTCGAACACGTGAACAATAGGTGTTGTTGTTGTCTGGATCCGATCTGTACTGGGACGCGATCAAATACTTGGCGGAGGCGGGCGAACGGCCGGTATGCGATTTGGGATTCTCAGCACGGCCAAGATCGCGCGCGAAGACGTGATCCCTGGTATCAAGAAGAGCGACCACGAGGCCCTCGCGATCGCCTCACGGGACAGCGATCGGGCGGCGGCCGTCGCCGACGATCTCGGGATTCCCCGGAGTTACGGGAGTTACGAGGCGTTGCTCGACGACGACGAGATCGACGCGGTGTACAACCCGCTGCCGAACGCGTTGCACGCCGAATGGACACGGGCGGCCGCAGACGCGGGCAAGCACGTCCTCTGTGAGAAGCCACTGACTACCGATGCCGAGGCGGCCGCGGAGCTACACGACTACTGTGCGGAACGCGGCGTCACGCTGATGGAGGCGTTCATGTATCGCTTTCACCCCCGGACCGAGCGGGCCGCCGAGATCGCTCGCGAGGAACTGGAGGGGGTCCACGCCGTCGACGCGTCGTTCAAGTTCGCGCTACGGGGCCGGCCGGATGACATTCGGCTGGACCCCGAACTGGCCGGCGGGAGCGTCATGGACGTCGGCTGCTACGCGATCAGCGCGGCGCGGCTGTTCCTCGGTGAACCGGACGCGGTCGTCGCGCGGACGCGGGACAGCAGGGACGCGGGCCTCGATACCGATATGGCGGCTCTCTTGGAGTACGACGACGGTGCGTTGGCGCGCGTGGCTTCGGGCTTCGATACGCCGGCGACCCAGACCTACCGCGTCGAGGCCGAGAACGGCTGGCTCGAAGTCGAGACGGCCTTCGATATCGGGCCCGACGAACCCGCGACGATCGAGTACGCCGTCGACGGGCGAACCGCCGTCGAGACGTTCGACCCCGTCGATCAGTACACGCTGGAGGTCGAGCACTTCGCCGACGCCGTCGAACGCGGTCGGACGCCGCGCATCGACGCCGACGAGACGGTCGCAAATATGGCAGTCATCGACGCTGTCTACGAGAGCGCAGCGAACCGAGGCCCCGTCGAGATAGAGTGACAGGCATCCACTGTATCGTTCGATGATACCCGTTCTTCGTCACGCATCGGACCGATGCGAACCTGATAAAAAGACAAGTGGTCGAACTCATCGCCTATCCATATGAAAAAATACAATTGATAATGGACTTTGAGGCAAGAACTAAGTTACGGCCTTGAGGATGTATTAGGTGGACGCACTGCTGCCAATTCGGGACTAACAATGTCAGACAACACAACTATCCTTTCGAGACGGAACGTACTTCGAGCCACAGGGGCGGCCACAGTCGGTATGCTTGCGGGCTGTAACGGCGGTGATGGTGATGGCGACGGCGAGGACGAACTCGAGATCGTCCACTGGTGGACTGCGGGCGGAGAAAAGGACGCGATCGACGCGTTGATCGAGGGGTTCAAAGAGGAGCACCCCGACGTTCCCGTGTCGAACAACCCGGCGCCGGGCGGTGCCGGCAGCGCGCTGGACACGGAGATTCAGAGCCGCGTCCTCAACGAGAATCCGCCGAGCACGTTCCAGATCTGGCCGGGCAAGGCCATGGACACGTACACCGAATCGGACGTCCTCGCGGACATCGGTGACAGCGTCTGGGACTCCGAGATGGAAGACGCCTATCTCGACGGCGTCAAAGAACTGTCCAAGGACGACGACGGTAACTACGTCGCGGTCCCGCTGAACATCCACCGCCTGAACAACCTCTTTTACAACGTCGAGGTCCTCGAGTCGGCCGATATCGACCCGTCCGGGCTATCGTCACCGACGGATGTCCTTGACGCGATGGAGACGATCGCGTCCGACACCGACGCGACGCCGATGGCTCACCAGACGCAGGCCCCGTGGTCGACCATCCAGCTCTGGGAGAACGTCTTGATCGGTATGGAGGGCGTCGACACGTACCTGGACGTGCTTGACGGGAACGTTTCGGCCAACGAGACGGCCGTACGAGACGCTCTTCAGATGGTCGCCGACTACAGCGAGTACTTCAACGAGGACGCGGGGTCCGTCGCCTGGGACCAGGCTAACACCGCCGTCATCCAGGGCAACGCCGCGTTCCTCCACCAGGGCGACTGGGCGGCCGGCCAGTACAAGTCCGCCGAGGACTTCGAGTTCGAGTCGGACTGGAACTACGTGCCGTTCCCCGGAACGGCGGAGGTCTATCACGTCGTCACCGACTCGTTCGTGATGCCGGAACCGAACCCCTCTCCCGACGCGACCGAGCAGTGGCTCAGCTACTGTGGATCCGTCGCCGGTCAGGAGGCGTTCAACCCGATCAAGGGATCGATCCCGCCGCGGACAGACGTGCCGGACGACGAGTTCGGGCCGTTCCTCACTGCCCAGCGCGAGGACTTCAACAACTCCACGGCCCAGCCGCCGTCTATCGCTCACGGGACTGGCGTCACCCCGGAGGTCAAGAGCAACGTCGAGGGCGTCTTCTCGACGTTCAACGGGGACTGGAACATCGGACCGGCCTACAACGGCCTGACGGACGCATTCGACGTGTAGGATAGAATGCGCTCTCCTATCTCGCTACTCCGAGGCGATAGCGGTGCCGGTAGCTCGGCCGACGAGGCGTCAGTACGCACAGATGGCGGCACCGTTGCCGAGTCCGGATCGGAGGACAGCCCAGTGGAATCGGCCCGTTCCAGAATCTCCGATAGCGAGTTCGTCCGGTCGATGCCGTTCTGGGTTCCGGCCGGACTGCTCACGGCGCTGTTCGTGTACGGTGCGATCGGCTGGAACTTCCTCATCTCGCTGACTGACTGGAGCGGACTCGGGGACCCGAACTACGGGTCGCTCGATCTGGGTAACTACGGGGAGTTCTTCATTGAGGCCTGGAGCGGCGACTGGCTGTTCGGGTTCGTCCCGATCCCGGTCAACGGCCCCCAGGAGTACTGGGCGCTGCGGAACACGATTGTCCTGCTGATCCTCTTCACCGTCGTGGCGCTGATCGTCGGCCTCCTGCTGGCGATCCTCGTCGACCGGAACATCCGCTTCGAGAACACGTTCCGGACGATCTACTTGCTCCCGATGAGCCTCTCGTTCGTCGTGACGGCTCTGTTCTGGTCGTGGATGTACAACCCCTCCTCGGGGATGATAAACGAGGTCCTCCGGACGGTCGGACTGGGGGGGCTGACGATGCAGTGGATCAGCGATCCCCAGACGAAGTTGTTCGCCGTCATATTCGCGTTGATCTGGCAGTTCAGCGGCTACTGCATGGTCGTGTACCTCGCCGGTCTGCGGGCCATACCGACCGATCAGTACGAGGCCGCGAAGGTCGACGGCGCGAACCTCCTGAAGATGTACTGGCGGGTCATCGTCCCGCAGTTGCGTGCATCGACGGTCAGTGCCGCCGTCGTGTTGATGGTGTTCGCGCTGAAGGCCTTCGACTTCCTCTACGTCATGTTCGGGACCAGGCCGGGCCAGTCGGCGGACATCCTCGCGATGATGATGTATCGCGAATCGTTCGGTGTGACCAACTGGGCGTACGGTTCGACGATCGCTATGATCCTGTTCGCGCTGGCGCTCAGTATCGTCACACCGTACCTCTACTACGAATACAGACGAGGTGAACTCTGATGGCAGAATCAACTACGAGACGAGGTCCCGGTCTGAATCGCATCGCCCTGTACGTCGCTCTCCTGCTCATGGTCGTGGTATACCTCTCGCCGCTTGAGTCCGGTATCGTCACGGCCTTCAAAACCCAGCAGGGATTCTTCGAGACGTCACCGTTTGCTCCCGCGCTCGGAGAGTTCACGGTCGATCCGTGGTTCAACGCGTTCGATCGACTCCGCAGCGGACTGGTCAACAGCCTCCTGTTCACGATCCCGGCGACGGTCCTGTCGGCGCTGTTCGGGAGCCTCGCGGCCTACGGACTGACTAACACCGATTGGAAGGGACAGACGTTCGTCCTCATGCTGTTCATCGCGGGGATCTTTATCCCCTACCAGTCCGTGCTGGTACCGCTGTCGCAGTTCTGGGCGACGATAGTCAATCCGGCGGAGATCCTCGCGTTCTCCGATCCGCTGGCCAACCGATCCGGACTGATCGCGTTGATGGTCACTCACTCGGCATACGGGATCCCGATCTGTACGCTGCTGTTCCGATCGCACTACAAGTCCATCGACACGTCGATGCTCGAGGCGGCCCGCCTCGACGGCGCGGGTATCGCGAAGATCTACTGGCGGATCATCCTCCCGCTGTCGATCCCGATGTTCGTCGTGACGCTCATCTACCAGTTCACGAATATCTGGAACGATCTACTGTTCGCGCTCGTTCTGGTCGGCAATCCTGCCAACGACGTGGTAACGATGGAACTCAGTGCACTGCAGGGATCGATGGTTGGTCAGTACAACCTGCAGATGGCGGGGGCGTTCATCACGGCCCTGCCGACGCTGCTGGTGTACATCATCTTCGGTGAACAGTTCGCTGAAGGTGTCGCAGGCGGAGGTGCTTAACAATGGCAGAACTACAACTCGACAACGTCACGAAGGTATTCGAGGACGACGAGGGTGAAATCGTCGCCGTCGACGACGTATCGCTGGACATCGACGACGAGGAGTTTCTCGTTCTCGTCGGGCCGTCCGGCTGCGGGAAGTCGACGACGCTCCGGATGATCGCCGGGCTGGAGTCGGTCACCTCCGGAACGATCCGGCTCGGCGACGAACTGATAAACGACAAGCGGCCCCAGAACAGGGACACCGCGATGGTGTTCCAGAGCTATGCGCTGTATCCCCACATGACCGTCCGTGGGAACATGGCGTTCGGTCTGGAGGAGTCGACGGATATGTCGGACGACGAGATCGACCAGCGCGTCACCGACACTGCCGAAATGATGGGCATCGAGGAGCTCCTCGATCGCAAGCCCGGGGAGCTGTCGGGCGGCCAGCAACAGCGGGTCGCGCTCGGGCGGGCGATCGTCCGCGAGCCGGCGGCGTTCCTGATGGACGAGCCGCTTGCGAATCTGGACGCGAAACTGCGGGCCCAGATGCGGACCGAACTCCAGCGTCTCCAGGAAGATCTCGGTGTGACGACAATCTACGTCACTCACGATCAGACCGAAGCGATGACGATGGGTGACCGCATCGCGATCCTCAACGACGGCGTCCTCCAGCAGGTCGGCACGCCGCTGGAGTGTTATCACGAACCCGCAAACCAGTTCGTCGCCGGCTTCATCGGCGAACCGTCGATGAACTTCTTCGAGATGGAACTCGAAGACGGTCGGCTTGTCGGTGAGAACTTCGATTACGAACTGACCGACGAACATCGGGAAGCGATCGACGGGACCGAACGCGTCGTCCTCGGGATCCGCCCGGAAGATATCGTCGTCGACAATACCGACGACGACACGCACACCTACGCGGTGACAATCGATGTTGTCGAGCCGAAGGGCGACGAGAACAACGTCCACCTGACGTTCGACCCCGACGACGAAGAGCCCGAGACGTTCGTGGCGACGGTCGGCGGGATGCGGCGAGTCGCTGCGGGCGATCGGGTCGATGCCGAGATCCCGTCCGAGGCGATCCATCTCTTCGACGCCCGTACCGGCGACGCGCTCCACAACCGCTCGATGTCGACGGCCGAACAGTCGGAGTTCGAGTTCTAGCTGTTGCGATCCCGGAACGCACTTGATTCAGGGACGTCTCGTCCGGAGTGTCGATGCTCCCGGAACCACTGACGTTCCCGTTTCGCGGCCAGCGCGCCGTCGACGTGCTGTTGATCGGCGGCGGTCTCCATCTGCTGAGCGTCTATATTCCCGTCCTCCCGTTGATCGTGGTCGCCGGCTATCTCGTGACGACACTGTCCACGATCGCGAGCCGGGACTGGACGACCCGCTTCGACTCGCTGCCAGGGTTCGACGATCTCGGCGAAATCGTCCGTCGCGGGCTCGGGGCCACGTTCGTCGTCGGCCTCTACCTGTCGCCGGCGTTCGTGACGCTACTCGTGACGGTCTTCGGGCTCACCGAACAGTCGGTCGACCCCGGATCGATCACGCTCGGGACGTCGCTCGGGTTCGTCGCCGGCTCGACGGCGTCGATTCTGCTCGCGATGTCGTTCATCTATCTCCTGCCGGCCGCGCTGACGAATTACGGCGTTCGCGGGCGCGTCAGGGCTGCTTTCGACCCCTCGGTACTGCGCTCGTCGGCCGCCGATGCGGCCTACTTCTACAACGTCGTGGTCGGTCTCGTCGTCGGATCGGTGTTGCTTTCGGCGGCCGGAGCGCTGCAGCGGATCGCTGTCGGGTTCTTCCTCGCGTTCTACGCCGAAGTGGTCGTCGTCGCGTTCTGGTCGCGCGGTGTCACCTCCATCGCTGCCGGCGAACGAGACGGAGACCGCGCGATGTCGTCGGGCGAGTGAGGCTGCGACTACTCCGTGAGCGATCGCAGCCCCTCGAAACACGCCCCGATCGGATGATAGCCCGGCTCGACCGCGGGGCCGTCCGACGTCTCGTAGGGCTCGTTCGTTCGCGACAGCTTTTCGTACCAGTTGCCACCGGGTGCCGTCAGGTTCGCTTCCGCGTAGTCCCACAGCCGTTCGTACCAGTCGAGGTATCGATCGTCCCCGGTTCGCTCCGCCAGCGCGGCGGCCGCACCGATCCCTTCGGCGACTGGCCAGCCGTACTTGTCCTCGACGATCGGCTCGCCTTCCCGATCGAACGTGTAGTAGAACCCGCCGTATTCGTCGTCCCAGCCGTGATCGACGGCGTCGTCGAACAACTCGACTGCTCGATCGAGCGCCCACTCGGTGTCCGTATAGCGATCGAGGACGGCCAGCAGCTTGGCCCACTCGATGTGGTGGCCCGGCTGATACCCCCACGGTCGGAACTGGTGGCGCGGCTCGTCGCGGTTGTACGCGAAATCGTGCTCCCAGTCTTCGGTGTAGTGTTCCCAGAGGAGGCCGTCGGTCTCTTCGGCGAGCCGGACTGTCAGCGCGTGGGCGATCTCCCGCGCCCGGTCGAGGTACCGCTGTTCGCCGGTCGCCTCGTAGGCGGCCAGCATCGCCTCACAGGTGTGCATGTTGGCGTTCTGTCCGCGGTAGTCCTCGCTCTCGGAGAAATCGCCCGAGAACTCGCTCTTGCAGAGGTCGTGTTCGGGCTCCCAGAACCGCTCCAGCAGCACGTCGTAGGCTTCTTCGAGGGGGGCGTCGTCGCTGATGCCGGCCTCGTACGCCCGAGCGTACGCCAACAGCGCGAACGCGTGTCCGTAACAAACCCGCGTGTCGTCGATCGTCTCCGTCCCCTTCAGCAGCCAGTCGTGCCCCCCTGTCCCGGAGTCGCGGTGGTGCTCCCGCAGAAACGAGACGCCGTGTTCGGCCGCCGGACGGCACCAGTCGGCCCCGTCGTAGCGGTCCCCGAGACAGAAGTTAACGACGAACCTGGCGGTCGCGACGAGGTGCTTCGACTGCCCGTCGTACACCCGGCCGGTCTCCTCGTCGAGTTGTGCGATATACCCGCCGTTTTCGTCGTCCATACAGCCCGGATAGTAAAACGACAGCACGTCCGTCATTCGGTCCCGGAGCCAGTCAGGATCGGAGTAATCCGGCGCCATACCCCCTCTGTTTGACTGGAGGGTGCCTATATCTTTCCTCGCCGTGACAATCGCGCGCTGCGGTCGCTGACTGTCGTGTCGCCTTCGTTCTCCGCGGGCGGGACGGTACGACTGTCGGCTCGGGTACCGACTTCTGTATGGGCCACTCGACTACTCGACTGCCGTGTCCGCGGTCACACCCGCTGGACCGGCTTCTGGACGGGTTCGCCGTGGACCGCGTGGTAGGCGGCCGGGAACGCCGCGAGCCCGGCGACCTGTACGACCGCACCCAGCGGGGTGAGCCAGAGCGCGTCCAGCGTGACCGCGACGTAGCTGACGCCGATCGACGCGAGGAAGAACAGCACGCTGAAGTAGGTCATTCGCAGCGGCATTGTCGTCAGCTCCGAGCGCCGCGGCCAGTCCCCCACGTCGGGTGAATCGGCCCGGAACGCCGCGAGTGCGACGCTGCCGGCGACGATCGCGGCGCTACCCGCGAGCGGAGTGGCAGTCGGATACAGTACCTGTGCGAACACGACGACCGCGAAGCCCGGCGTCGAGAGGACCGACAGCTCCGCACCGCCGAAAAACACCTTCTCTAACCATGCGCGTAGGCCCATAGTTACACTCCTCGTGATCGGTGACGCCCGTCGATTGCTCGTGACACGGATATCCTACCGTTCCCGCTCGAGTGGTTTAACTTTTGCAGGCTGTCGGCAGACCGACTCCTCCGGAGCCCCTGTCCCGCAACCACCTATCTGCGACCGAGTCAATGAAAGTATAGTTATATATGGTGAATTATAGTTATCAAAACAATTATATGGGTGTCTATCAATAACAACACCTGTAATGAATCGCTATCAGGTGAGCAGCGAGTCAGTGTCCGGAGTATCGCGCCGACGGTTCGTCAAGACAGCGGGCGCAGCGGGCGTCGCGTTGACCCTTGCGGGTTGTGGTGGCGGTGGCGGTGACGGTTCGATCACGCTCACGGCGGATCAGCAATACAAGGACGCCGAGGACGCAGTTGTCGATGCGCTGTACGACGCCGGCCTCAGCGAGGATATCGACGTCACGATCAACGCCGGCGACTTCGAAAGCGGGTCGCGCCGGGAGCAGTTCATTTCCGGTCTCGACGCGGGCCGATCCGATCCCGACATCTTCATGATGGACTCGGGGTGGACGATTCCGTTCATCGTCCGTGATCAGCTCGTCAACCTGAGCGAGGAGCTGTCCCAGGAGACGCTGGATTACGTCCAAAACGATTACCTGGACGCGGCCGTCCAGACGGCGAGCCACCCGCAATCGGGTGACCTGTACGGACTGCCGCTGTTCCCGGACTACCCGGTGATGCACTACCGGAAGGACCTCGTCGAGGACGCCGGCTACGACCCCGAAGGCGAGAACTGGGCGACCGAGCCGATGACCTGGCAGCGCTTTTCGGAGATCGCCGCGGACACCTGGGAGCAAAGCGGCGTCGAGTACGGCTTCACGACCCAGGCCGACAGCTACGTCGGACTGTCCTGCTGTACGTTCAACGAGACGATGACCTCTTGGGGCGGGGCGTACTTCGGCGACCACGAGAACCTGTTCGGACCGATCGGCGACCGGCCGATCACGGTCAACGAACAGCCGGTCCACGACACGATTCGGATGATGCGGTCGTTCATGAACGGCCCCGACGCTAACAACGCGCATCCGGACTACCCCCAGATCACGAACACGGACATCCTCGAGTGGACCGAAGAGGACGCGCGTGCACCCTTTACCAACGGCAACGCGGTCTTCCACCGCAACTGGCCCTACGCCATCCCGATCAACTTCAACGACGGCGAATTCGACGACGCGGACTACGGTGTGATGCCGATCCCCTACGCCGTCGAAGAGGGCGAGGGCAGCTACGAAGGGACTGGCGGATCGAGCCACGCCCTGGGCGGCTGGCACCTCACGATTAATCCGAACAGCGACCGGACGGACGACGCCGTCCAGGTCCTCGAGTCGTTCGCCAACGAGAGCGTGATGAACACGATCTTCGAGGAGGTCGGCAACCCGCCGCCGGTTCCGGAAGTCCTCGAGAACGCCAACCCGGACAACGTCGGTCCGATCGGGAACTTCCTGGACACGATGGCCGTCGCCGCGCGCAACACCGTGCCGCGCCCCGTGACGGCCGTCTGGCCCGACCAGTCGCCGGTCGTCGCCGAGGAGATCCACAACGCCTACCTCGGGGAGAAGTCGCCCCAGCAGGCGATGTCCGACCTCGAGGGTCAACTCGAAGACATCGAGCAGAGCGTCTAATCAAGGTGTCTGACACGTGAGCACAGATACCGACCGGACGAACGCGCGACTCCTCGCGCGTCCGTTGAACTGGCTGGAAACCCGGAGCGACGCGGTGTTCGCGTACCTGCTGCTGGGCCCAGCGTTTCTCCTGCTCGCGGTCGTCGCGTTCTTCCCGCTGATCCAGACCTTCCGGTTCTCGCTGCGCGCGGACGCGATCCTGTCGGCGGACCCGTTCGGGGAGTTCATTGGGTTCGAACACTACGTCGAGCTGTTGACCGGGGAGACCTTGCTCCCACAGCAGTTCCTTGACCCGTCCTTCCAGACGCCGATCCTGCAACAGGCGCTGTTCGCAACGCTTGCCTTTGCGATCCTCAGTGTGCTGCTCGAGACGGCGATCGGGTTCGGACAGGCGCTGATCCTCGACCAGGACTTCCGCGGGCGCCGGTGGGTCCGCGTGGCGATCATCATCCCCTACGCGATCCCGATCGTCATCCAGGCGATGATCTTCTACCTGATGTTCAGCACGCGAGTCGGCTTCGCGACGGAGTTCATGCAGTCGATCGGCGTCTTCGGGTCGAACCCGCTATCGACGACCACCGATTCGTTCCTGATCGTACTCGTCGCCGACGTCTGGAAGACATCGGCGTTCATGGCGCTGCTCATCCTCGCCGGATTGCAGAGTATCGACCGGCAGCTCTACGACGTCGCGAAGGTGACCGGTGCGTCACCTTGGCAGCGCTTCAAGTACATCACGCTGCCGCTGATCTCGGGGCCGCTGCTCGTCGCGATGTTGTTCCGCACGATGGACGCGATGCGCATCTACGGGCTGATCGACGCGACGGCCGGGTGTCAGACGGTGCCGTCGATGAGCTGTCTGGTCGTCACCGCGTTCAACGAGACCAGACGATGGGCGTCGGCGTCGGCGGTCGCGTTCCTGACGGCCGTCGTGATCAGCGTCCTCGTCCTCCTGTATCTCCTCGGCCTGCGTGACTCGGAGAGTGGTCTGACATGAGCGACTCGGAACACCCGGATCTGGCAGCACAGGAACAGATGGACGAAGAGCCCGAGCTCGATCGGGGCGTCGTCGAGGCCTGGGCCGCCAGGATGATATCCAATCCCGACCGAGCCTACAAGAGCGCGTTCTACGTCGCGACGATATTCTTCCTCGTCACGACGCTGTTCCCGTTCTACTGGTTGCTCATGGTGGCGCTCACCCCGAGCAACGACCTCAACCAGGTCGGCGTCCTCACGCCCGGCGGGTTCAATCCGGGAGTGTTCGTCGACGTGTTCCTCGAATACGGCGTCCCATTCCAGCGGTTCCTGTTCAACAGCTTCCTGATCGCGGTCGTCTCGACAGTGCTGGTGTTGTTCGTCGCGAGCCTCGCCGGCTACGTGTTCGGCCGCCTCCAGTTCCGCGGGAAGAACGTGATGCTGCTGGCCGTGCTGGTGGTGTCCTTTTTCCCGCCAGCGGCGTTTTTCGTCCCGCTGAACCGGCTGTTCAACACGAACTTCGACGTGCTTCGGCCGCTGATGGCTGACGGGTCGCTGTACAACACGCCGTACGCGATCATCATTCCCGTCTCGGCGCTGTATCTGCCACTGTCGATCTTCATCCTGATGACGTTCTACTCGCAGATCCCGGACGGCCTCGAGGACGCCGCTCGCGTCGAAGGGACGACCCGGGTCGGCGCGCTCTTCCGGGTGATCGCCCCACTGTCGGCCCCCGGCGTCGCGACCGCCGGTGTGTTGACGTTCATCACGGTCTACAACGAGTACTTCTTCTCGTCGCTGATGACCAGCGGGGCGGCAGAAGACTGGGGACCGATGCTCGAAGGGATCCTCGCGTTCCGGGGTCAGTACGAGGTGTTGTTCAACGTGATGGGTGCAGCGAGCATCATCGCGGTGTTACCGGTCGCAATACTGGTTATCGTCGCACAGGACAAGATCGTCAGCGGACTCACACAAGGCGGACTCAAGGAGTGATGCTATGGCTTCAGTTACACTAGAAAACGTCACGAAGGCGTACGGGAACGAGATCGCAGTCGAAGACATGAACCTGGAGATCAGGGACGGCGAGTTCCTCACACTCGTCGGGCCGTCGGGCTGTGGCAAGTCGACGACGATGGAGACGATCGCCGGCCTCACCCAGCCGACCGAGGGGTCGGTGTACATCGGTGGTCGGGATGTCACGGACCTCCCACCGAAGGACCGCGGGGTCGCGATGGTGTTCCAGAACATCGCGCTGTTCCCGCACATGGACGTCTACGACAACATCTCCTTCGGGCTTCGCCTCCGGAAGTACGACCAGGACGAGATCGAAGAGCGCGTCGAACAGGCGGCCGAAGTCGTCCAGCTCGAAGGGATGATGGACCGGATGCCGGCGGAGATGTCCGGCGGGCAGCGCCAGCGCGTCGCCATCGCACGCGCGATCGTCCGGGAACCCGACGTGTTCCTGATGGACGAACCGCTGGCGAACCTGGACGCCGAGTTGCGTATCCACATGCGGACACAGCTCCAGCGACTGCACCGCGAGCTCGACACGACGATCATCTACGTCACCCACGATCAGGCCCAGGCGATGACCATGTCCGACCGCATCGCGGTCATCGACAACGGCCACCTCCAGCAGGTCGATCCGCCGCTGACCTGCTACAACGAACCGGACAAGCTGTTCGTCGCCAGCTTCATCGGCTCGCCCGCGATGAACTTCTTCGAAGGGGAGGCCGTCGAGAGCGGCTTCGACTCGGAGTTCATCGATATCTCGTTCGATCCCGCCGCCAACGACATCACGCCCGGACAGAACCTGACGCTGGGCGTCCGGCCCGAGGATGTCTATCTCGCCCGGGACCGCGAGGAGGCCAACGAGCCGACCCGCACGATCGGCGCGACAGTCGACGTCCTCGAACCGATGGGCGACGAGGTCTTCGCCTATCTACTCCTCGATGAGGACGTCGAAGCCAACGTCGAAGGCCGCGGGGAGGGACAGTTGCTCCTCAATCTGGATCCACAGACCGATATCCATGAGGGCGAAGACATCGAGGTCGTCTTCGATCAGCAGAACATCCACCTCTTCGATACGGACAGAGGGCAAGCTATCACGCACAAAATCGCCTGATCAGTCGTCCGGTGCGAACTCTCGGTCACCGCGTTTTCTGCCGGCGCTGTCGGAGACGCCTACAGCCGCCGACGCAGGTAGTCGCTCAGGTGTTCGAACGCGCGGATCTTCTGCTGGATGTCCGTCGAGCCGTGTCCTTCCTCGCCGAGTTCCACGTACTCGTACTCCTCGCCGTCGACCCAGCCCCGATCCACCACGTCGCGTCACGGAACAGCCGGGCCTGTTCGATCGAGCAGATACAGTTCGTTACGGCCGTTCTCGTCGTAGTAGAACGCGACCTGTGAGCCGTCCGGCGAGATGGTCTGATGGTGAACTGCTCCGGGGTCAAGTGGTTCGAGAATCTCCGATTCTCGTCATCTGCTCACGGCGCTTGCGCCGTTCGCAGGTTCGTGGGACTTCGTCCCACGCCCATCACGGAAATCTTCGATTTCCGTACGACCCCGAGGCACTCGGCCTGCTCCGCCTGTAGAACTCCGGGAGGCTGGCGATCGATTCGAGTGGTACTGCATTGTCCCCCGACATGCGCGACGCGTTCGCATGCTCACGGTAAAAACAGTGGGATCACGGCTCGCCCAGCGGGACGCGCTCGCCGCGTTTGTCGCCACGGACCCACACGTAGTCACAGGCGTCGAGTTCGAAGGTGATCTCCCCGTCCGCCATTTCGTACTCGCCGGGGCCGACGATGTCCGTCGCGGCCGCCGGCGGTACTTCGAAGCTCGCGGTAACCGTCCGTGGTTCCGTGGCGCTGTTGTGGGCGGCCATCAGCACGGTGTTGCGGTGGTCCATCCGGTGGACGAACACCTCCTTGGGCTCGACGTCGACGATGTGGTAGTCGCCGTGGCCGATCTCGGTACACATCGTCCGGGCGTCGATTAGGCGTTTGATCCGTTCGAGCAGCGAGTCGGGATCGTTCAACTGATCTGCGACGTTAATCTCCCGGTAGCTGAACGCACCCTCGTCGATGACCGGGTTGTAACAGGCCTCGGGGTCAGCCGTCGAGAAGCCGGCGTTCGTCCCGTCCGACCACTGCATCGGCGTTCTGACTGACTCGCGCTCGTCGAGTGAGAGGTCCGATCCCATACCGATCTCGTCGCCGGCCAGGATGACCGGCGACCCGCGGATCGAGAACATGAGGCTGTGAGCCATCGCGATGCGGTCGTGGTCGCCCGCGTACAGATCAGCCAGCCGCAGCCGGTGGCCCCGCCCGAAGATCCAGGAGTCGCCCTCGTCGTCGCCGAAGAACTCGCGGGCGTGTTCGAACGCCTCGTGGGGGAGCTTCAGGAGGTTGAACTCGTCGTGGTTGCGCAGGAAGTTCGCCCACTGGCCGACGCCCGAAACGTCCGGCAGCAGTTCGTTCGCACGGTACAGCGGCCACATGTCCTTGACCGCGACGGCGTACACGAGGTGCTGGTTGGTCACGAAATCGAAGAGCATGTCGAACCCCTCGCCGCCGGCGAAGTACTCGTCGAGCTGGTCGGGCTGGTCGTCGGCCTCCGCCAGCAGGATCGCGTCCTCTTTCTGTTCACGGACGACCCGCTTCATCTCCTCGAAGATACCCATCCCCTCCGCGACGGAGATGGCGTTGTGCCCCTTCGGATGCATCATCGGATGCGCGGCGTCGATCCGGAAGCCGTCGACGCCGATATCGAGCCAGAATCGCAGGACATCGTGGATCTCCTCGCGGACGGCGGGGTTGGCGATGTTGAGATCTGGCTGGTGGCCGTAGAACTGGTGGTAGTAGTACTTCCCGGCGACTTCGTCGTAGGTCCAGACCCCGTCCTCGTGGTCGGGGAAGATGTTAGGGTGTGAATACGCCTCCTCGGGGTGTTCCGTCCAGAGATAGTAATCGTGGTACTTTGAGTTGGGGTCCCGGCGGGCGCGCTGGAACCACTCGTGGTCGGTGGAGGTGTGGTTGAACACCATGTCCGTCAGTACGCGGATCCCGCGGTCGTGGGCGCGCTCGACGAACTCCCGGACGTCCCCGAGCGATCCGAGCCGTGAGTCCACGCCGTAGTAGTCAGCGACGTCGTAGCCGTTGTCCCGGAGCGGACTCGGGAAGAACGGCCGCACCCACAGACAGTCGACCCCGAGCTCGTCGAGATAGCCCAGCCGGTCGATCAGCCCCTGGAAATCGCCCCAGCCGTCGCCGTCGCTGTCGTTGAACGTCTTCACGTCCAGCGAATAGATGACCGCATCCTCGTGCCAGCCCGTCGTGGAACCCATTGTTAGGCTAACTATTGTGCCCTCCTACATAAATCGCAGTGATATACAACATGAGTTGTATTCTCAACTCATGGCTGGGCGTGCCGTCTGCGAAACGCCGGCGCAGTCCTGTCTTTGCGGCGAATAGCTCCGGACCCTCTCACTGCTAAGGGGCACGCTCTCGATGTCGGCGTTCCCGTCTCGACCGATAGCCCCATCTATCATCCACGGAGTAAACTACAAGTATTGTAAATCTCTACGTTCCGCTATGATTGCTAGCGACGAGATCGATCGTTCCTGGTGGAAAGAAGCGGTCGTCTACCAGATCTACCCGCGTAGTTTCAACGACAGCGACGGCGACGGCGTCGGCGACATCCCCGGGATCGTCGAGAAGGTCGATTATCTCGACGAGCTGGGGATCGACGTGGTCTGGCTCTGTCCGGTCTACGACTCGCCCAACGCCGACAACGGCTACGACATCCGGGAGTACCGCTCGATCATGGACGAGATGGGGACGATGGACGACTGGGAGCGACTGCGGGACGCCCTCCACGAGCGCGATATCAAGCTCGTCATGGACATGGTGTTGAACCACACCTCCGACGAACACGAGTGGTTCCAGCGCTCGCGCCGCGAGGAAGGCGGGTACGAGGACTACTACCACTGGGTCGAGGGCGAACCCGATGACCCGCCGAACAACTGGGGGTCGTTTTTCGGCGGGTCGGCCTGGAGCTACGACGAGGTCCGGGAGGCGTGGTATCTCCACCTGTTCGACGAGAAACAGCCCGACCTCAACTGGCGCAACCCCGAGGTCCGCGAGTCCCTCTACGAGACTGTCAACTGGTGGCTCGATCGCGGCATCGACGGCTTCCGGCTGGACGTGATCAACCTCCCCTCCAAGCCCGAGGGGTATCCCGACGGCGAGGTCGATACCTATCCGACCGGGGGCGAACACTTCGTCAACGGGCCGCGGATCCACGAGTACCTGCGGGAACTGTACGAGGAGACGTTCGCGAACTACGACGTGATGACCGTCGCCGAGATGGTTGATCTCGACGTCGAAGAGGCCAACGCGTACCTCGGCGCGGATGGCGACGGGTTGAACATGGCGTTTCACTTCGATCATATGTTCCTGGACTTCGGCCCGGAGGGTCGGTGGGACATCGGCGAGTGGTCGGTCTCGGAGTTCAAGGAGATCTTCGGCGAGTGGCAGACCGGCCTCGATGAGACCAGCTGGGACGGCCTCTACTGGGAGAATCACGACCAGCCGCGGGTTGTCTCCCGCTTTGGCGACGACGAGACCTACCGCTACGAGTCCGCGACGATGCTCGGGACGCTCCTGTTCACCCTCAAGGGGACGCCGTACGTCTACCAGGGCCAGGAGATCGGTATGACCAACGCCGACTTCGCGTCCCTCTCGGAGGTCAGAGACGTCGACACGCGCCAGCCGGTCGAGTTGCTGCTCGAAAACGGGGAGATAGACAGCTACGAGGAGATCCGCGAGGCCGTGAACTACCGCTCGCGCGATCACGCCAGAACGCCGATGCAGTGGTCGGACGAGGAAAACGCCGGGTTCACCGACGGCGAGCCCTGGATCAAAGTCAACGCGCGGTATCCCGAGATCAACGTCGCGGCCGCCCGCTCGGCGGAGTCGTCCGTCTGGCATTACTACCGCGAGTTGATCGAGTTGCGCTCGAGCTCGGACGTGCTCGTCTACGGCGAGTACGACCTCCTCGAGACGCCGGATCCGCTGTACGTGTTCACCCGGACCCTCGGCGAGGAGCGCGTGCTGGTCGTGTTGAACTGGAGCGACGAGGACGAGTCGTTCGCGCCGTCGGCGTCGCTGTCGACCGACGACGCGACGCTCCTGCTCTCGAACTACGACGACGCGTCCGGCTTCGGGGAGGCGACGCTTCGGCCGTACGAGGCACGCGTCTACGGTCTCTAGCTCCGTTTCACGCCTCAGTACTCATCGGCCCGAATGATTTAACAACAGCCATAGTAAATAGGGAACTAGGATAACCATGATCGAACAGCCAGAGTGGTTCCGGGACGCCGTACTGTACGAGCTCGACGTCAAGCGCTTCTATGACAGCGACGGCGACGGCTGGGGCGACTTCGAGGGGCTCCGCCAGCGGCTGGACTATCTCGATCGCCTCGGCGTCGACGCGATCTGGCTGCTGCCCTTCTACCCGAGTCCGATGCGGGACAACGGGTACGACGTGGCCGATCACTACGACGTCGACGACCGCCTGGGGACCTTAGAGGACTTCCGGGCTGTCGTCGAGGCGGCCCACGACCGGGACATCCGCGTGCTGATCGACATGATATTTAACCACACCTCCGACCAGCACGAGTGGTTCCAGCGCGCCCGCGAGGACCCCGATTCGAAGTACCGGGAGTTCTACTGCTGGACCGACGACCCCGAGTCGGCCTACTCGACGGTCAACATCTTCCCCGAGCACGAGGACGGCGTCTGGAGTTACGACGAGGTCGCCGACGCCCACTACTTCCACCAGTTCTATCACTATCAGCCCGATCTCGACATCGCCAACCCACAACTTCAATCCGAGGTCGAGGACGTCCTGGAGTTCTGGCTCGACCAGGGGGTCGACGGCTTCCGGGTCGATGCCGTCGCGCCGATGACCTTCCGGAAGGGCGAGGACGGCCACGAACTCGATGATCCCCACGCTCTCTTCCGACGGCTCAACCGGACCGTCCGCGAGAAGAAGGAGGATGCGGTCCTGCTGGCGGAGGCCGACGATCAGCCCGAACTGCTGGACGAGTACTTCGGCGACGGCGACGAGTTCGACCTCCAGCTCAACTTCGTCGGCAACGCACACCTGGTGTACGCGCTGGGCATCGAGGACACCTGGCCCCTGGAGCGGCTGTTCGATATCCTGCCCTACGACGTCTTCGAGAACGGCCAGTGGGCGAACTTCCTGCGGAACTTCGACGAGCTGAACCTGCTGAAACTGCCCGACGACGCGTTCTGGCACGCCAAGGAGCTGTTCAATCCCGACGACGAGGACGCCTGGATCTTCGAGCGCGGTCACGCCCGCCGGACCGCCGGCATCTTCGAGAACAACCCCGAGCGGATCGCAATGGCTCATAGCCTTATGTTCTCGTTGCCGGGCTCGCCGGTCATCCTCGCTGGCGACGAGATCGGTATGGGCGAGGACCTCTCGCTCGACGAGCGTGACCCGGTTCGGACGCCGATGCAGTGGTCCGACGACCGCAACGCCGGCTTCTCGACGGCCGACTCCGATGATCTCATCCTCCCTGTCATCGACGAGGGCGAGTTCAGCTACCGGGAGATCAACGTCGCCGACCAGCTCGGCGAACCCTACTCGCTGTACAACCGGATCGCCGCCATCGCACACACGCGATCGGTCTGCTCGGAACTCTGGCAGGGCGAGTTCGGGCAGGTCCCGGTCGACGCCGACGACGTCTGGGTCTTCCGCGCCGAGTACGAGGACACCGTGTTGATCACGGTGCACAACCTCTCTGGGGAGTACCGCGAGGTGACGATCGACCCCGATCTGCCGTGGGGCGCGACGGCCGACCTGCTCGGCCCCGGCCACTACGAGTTCGAGGAAGACGGCCCGATGACGTTCTATCTGGACGGCTACGACTACGTCTGGGTCCGCGGCGACAGCGAGGGCGAGCGCGTCCCGCTCGGACAGCCCTGATACTACCGGCTGTGATCACGTGCAGAATTTCGCCACCTGGGGTGGCGAATACTTCCACGAAGTCACAGCCGGCAGTATGAGAACAGTCACGTCCGCGACCGACGACTCGAAATCGTCGCTGTGGACCGGCTCACTCCAGCAGCCAGGCGGTGTCCCAGCCGGCTTTCGTGACGTAGCGGTGTCCGGACCACTCGACCGGCTCCCCCTCGCTCTTTTTCAGCCACTCGAACTCGACGTAGGTCCCCGCTGGCAACTCGAACTCGCCCCGCCAGGTCGGGTAGTCCTCGCCCGACAGCGCTACCGCTTGCTCGACGTCCCAGTTGCCGAGCGCCTCGTGGTTACCGGTCAGGAACACCTCCTCGCCGTATTCGGCTTCGACGTCGATCTCGACGCGGGTCGTCACCGCCTCGCCGGGCGTCGCGTCGGCCGGTTCGAGCCAGCGATAGCCGTACGGTTCCAGGAGGATCCGACCGTCGGGGTAGAACGCCGACTCGTCCCGGAGGACCTCGCGGTAGCTTCCGGCGTCCCAGCCGTCGGGAAGCTCGCCGAAGGCGACCGCTCGCGACTCCCCGGAGAAGTTCGAGAGCGCAAGCAGGCGTTCGCCGTCGCGGGCGCGCTCGACGACGAACACCGCATCGTCCGACACGTCGTGAACGACTTCCTCACCGCGGTGGTGCAACGCCTCGCGCCCCGCTCGCGCGTTCGAGAGGCGCTTGATCCCGTCGAAGACGCGCTGTTCGACCGACCCCTCCAGCGTGCGGCGCTCGGCGGCGTCCCAGTCCATCGGCGAGCGGTGGACCCAGCGGTTGTCCTCGGCCTTGATCGGGTTGTTCAGATACGAGAAGTCGTTGAGCTGGGCGAGCTCATCGCCGCTGTACAGCAACGGCATCCCCTGCATGACGAAGGCGGCCTGGTGCATGAGCAGGTACCGCTGGATCGCCGCGTCGACGTCCTCGGGGTCGCCCTCGACGCGGGCTTTCTGGAGGCCGGTCAGTGCCGCGGCGGTCCCGGAGGTTCGGGCGACGCCGGTCGCCTCCTCCTGGAAGCGATACCCCTCGGCGTAGCTGTCGGGGTGATCGCCCGCGTAGAAGTCCGAGCAGAACTTGCGCGTACTGGTCGGGTCCTGACCGACAGCGCGGACGTCCTCGTCGTCCAGGCCCCAGCCGATGTCGTCGTGACACCGGACGTAGTTGAGCCACGAGGCCCCCTCCGGGGTCGCCGGGAGCGATTCGAGGGCCTGTTCCAGCAACTGGGTGTTCTCGCTGGCCAGCGCGTGCCAGAGGTGGGCCATCAGCGGCGCGTTGTAGGCGATGTCACACTCCTCGCCCTCGTGGCCGCCCGTGCCGAGGTACCTGATCGTCTCCTCGGGCGTGACGATGGCCTCGGCTTTGAACAGTACGCCTGGCGCGGCGATCCGCATCAGCGCCCGGTAGGCCCGCAGGATCCAGTGGGCCTCGTCCAGATTCCGGCAGTCCGTCCCCAGTTCCTTCCAGAGAAAGGGGACGGCGTCGAGCCGGAGCACGTCGGTCCCCACGTTCGCGAGAAACGCCATCTCCCGGAACATCTGGACGAACACGTCCGGGTTCGAGTAGTCCAGATCCCACTGGAAGTCGTAGAAGCTCGTCCAGACCCACTGCTGTAGCTCCTCGACGTAGGTGAAGTTCCCCGGCGCGAAGTCCGGGAACACCTCCGGGAGCGTCTGCTCGTACTGGTCGGGGCGCTCGCGGTCCTCGAAGGTGAGATAGAAGTCCTCGAAGCGCTCGTCGCCGTCCATCGCGGCCTGGGCCCACTCGTGCTCGCGAGCGGTGTGGTTCATCACGAAATCGAGCGCGAGGTGAATATCCTCCTCCTGGAGGTCCGCGGCTAGTTCCCGCAGGTCGTCCATCGTCCCCAGGTCGGGATCGACCGCCCGGTAGTCCGTGACGGCGTACCCGCCGTCGTTTTGCCCCTCGCGTGGCTCCAGCAGCGGCATCAGATGCAGGTAGGTCACGCCGAGCTCCTTCAGATAGGGGATCTTCTCGCGGACGCCCTGGAGGTCCCCCGCGAACAGGTCGACGTAACACATGTAGCCGACCTCCTCCGGTCGCTGGAACCAGTCCTCGACGCCCTCGCGGGACCGATCGAGCGAGCGGAGACGCTCGGGTCGGGCATCGAAGGTCTCGACGGCCGCATCGACCGCTTCGAGCAGCCAGGTGACGCTCTCGCGGTCGTCCCCGTAGACCTCGGTAAACGCCCGCCAGAGGTCCGGCAGGTGTTCCTCGATCCGCTCGCGCAACACATCGCTCTCGGGATGGTCCGCGTAGCGATCGATCAGAAACGTCCGCAGCGCCTCGACGGGGTCCTCCGGGGGCCAATCCGCTATCGGGGCCTCGTTCCGGTCACCGCTGGCCTCGCTCATTGTCCCCTCCTGTACCACGCTATACGGGCGCTTTCGGTCATAGTGTACCATTGTATCCCCGGCATCAAAATTCTTTACAACAGGTGTGGTTAGATGGGTGGGATCGCGTATCCGGCCCGGACGCGGGGTGTGTCTTTAAGATGAATGGGGTTCATTATTACTACAGGAGTTGTACTACTGTGACAGCAAACGTCCGGCTGCTGGACGAACCCACCGAGGACCTGCGTGCGTGGCATCGAGCGCAGCGGGAGCGCCACGACGACGACTTCGAGGCGGCCAAGGAGATCGTCACCCGACTGGGCGCACACTACGAAGACGGCGTGACCGAGATCGGCTTCTGGACGCCCGAGATCGTCGACGCTGGCGTCCCGCACGATGACGTCTATCTCGAAGTGTTGACCCCGACGGAGGACGTTCGGGTCTTCGAAGACGGCGTCGATCAGCAGACGATCGAGGTCCGGCGCGATCGGCTTCCGATCCATCGCGAAGGCGAGTACCACTGGGCGGTCGTCGAGGGTATGCGTCCGGGCACGCGTGAGCAGTTCGGCTCCCTCTACCAGCTGGTCTACCGCGAGGACGGCGAGTGGCACACGGTTCAGGATCCGCTTGCGTACTCGGTGCCGTTCGGCGTGTTCGGCCCCGCCGAGCTGATCGATCTCGACACGCTCGACGCCGAGCGTGACGACCGCGAGTACTTCGAGCACCTCGGTACCGACGCGGAGCCGATCCCGACCAGCGAGGACGACGGCCTGCCGCGGATCGAGCCCGCGACGAGCATGGTCGAAATCCATCCGGGGACGGCAACCGAGAACGGGTCTCTAGGAGGGCTGGCACGGCGATACGATCGGATCAGCGAGAAGCTCCGCACGGGCGAGGACCTGACTGCCGGCGAGCGGATCCATATGGGCTACGACGGGATCCAGCTGATGCCGATCGAGCCGATCACCGAACACCGCGAGAACCACGAGTTCTGGCAGGTTGAGGGCGACCGCGTCGCACCCCAGGGCGGCGAGACGGCCGAGCTCATCGCCGAGCAACCCGACCTGATAAACTGGGGCTACGACATCGTCATCCGGGCGTTTTCGGCACCCAATCCCGCAATCCTGGAGACAGGGCGACCACACGAACTGGTCGATTTCATCGCCGCCTGTCACAACCTCCCGGAGCCGATCCGGATCGTCTTCGACATCGCGCTGGGCCACGCCGAGGGACGGGCCGACGAACTGCTCGACGAGGAGTTCATCGAAGGCCCGGGGATGTACGGCCTGGAACTGGACTACCTGCATCCGGTCGTCCGGGCGACGGTGCTGGAGCTCCAGCGCCGAAAGATGGACTTCGGTGCCGACGGAATCCGGGTCGACGGCGCACAGGACTTCAAGTATTACGACCCCGGCCCCGACGAACTGTTCCACGACGACGAGTTCCTCGCGGAGATGGACGAGGTAACACAGGAAGTCGGCGGGACCGAATACCGGCCGTGGATGATCTACGAAGACGGCCGGCCCTGGCCCCGCGGGGACTGGGAACTGGCTTCGACCTATCGCGAGCTCATCAAACAGCACCCCCACTCCTTCCAGTGGTCGCCGATCACCTTCGCGCACAACAAGCCCGCCCTGCTGACGTTCTGGGCGAGCAAGTGGTGGCGCGTCTTCGAGGTCGCCGATTTCGGCAGCAACTGGATCACTGGCGTCGCGAATCACGACACGCTCCGCAGGGGGACCCAACAGCCCCTCCCGAAAGGCTGGGAGGAAGATCCGATCAACCCCTACCTGGGCGACGACGGGCCGGAGATCATCGACGAAGCCTACGACCAGCCCTCGACGAACATGCTGTTGCACTGCCTGCTGCCCGGCGTGCCGATGGACTTCCTCAACGCCAACGCCCACGCGCCCTGGTCGTTTATGCGTGATACTGACGACGAGTGGAACGTCAAGGTCGTCGCCGAGGAGGACAACGTCCTCGACTGGCACGTCCCTGCCGAGCTGTACGACGACGATCGGTTCTTCGGGCGGCTGAAGTCGATGGGCATCGACGACCGGGACGACCTCGATCACTTCGTGCACGTCCTGCACGATGTCGGCGAAGCGACCGACTGGGAACTGGAGGACATGGCAGCGACTATCGAGGCACTGGGATCACCGCTTGCAGGCGAGACGGTGACGCCCGAGGATCTCGAACGATTCAGCGAACACTGGATGGCCGACGTCAACGAGTTCGCCAATCTTTCGAACTGGCTGGACACCCTCGACCCGGACCGCGCCGAGTTCACCCAGCGCGTCCGGGAGTTCCGTCAGGACCGGCCGTGGTTGCTCGAAGACATTGACGTCGACGGATCGGAGGTCTTCGATTACGTCCATCCCGTCGACGGGACGGTCGTCTACTACGGCTTCAGGGCGTCTCCGGACGGCGACGAACAGGTGCTGTTCGTGGGGAACATGGAAGGGCCCGAGGTGACCGTCGAGCCGACCGGTCTCGACCCGTCGATCCCGGCGGACGGCTGGGAACCCGCGCTCGCGTCCCCGGGCACTGCGCCCGACCTCGACACGCTCACGCTCGACAACGGACAGGCCGTCGTCTGGACCCGCCGACCGTGATGCGATCGGCAGGCTGACCTGCCGGACGCGTCGCGCCGCTCTCGCGTCTTGCTTTTCGAGACGATCCCTCCCACCCAAATCGCACTCGACGCCAGCCTTTTTACAACGGGGATTAAAAATAGTGGTATGTCGAGTGATACAGTACCACATACAACACTCGGATCGACCGGGTTGGAGGTGTCCGAGCTGGCGCTCGGGTGCATGAACTTCGGGAGCGAGGCCGAGTGGATGATCGACGACCGTGAGAAGAGTCGCGAGATCATCCATCGAGCGCTCGATCTCGGGATCAACTTCCTGGATACCGCGAACGTCTACTCCACCGGCGAGAGCGAGGAGATCGTCGGCGAGGCGATCGCCAACTATCGCCGGGACGAACTGGTGATCGCCACCAAGGTCTTCGGCGAGATGCACGACGGGCCGAACGGGCAGGGGCTGTCTCGCAAACACATCATCGACCAGGCCCATGCCAGTCTCGATCGGCTTGGCGTCGACTACATCGACCTCTACCAGATCCACCGCTGGGACGAGAACACGCCGATCGAGGAGACGCTGTCGGCGCTGACCCATCTCGTCGACGAGGGGCTGGTCCGCTATATCGGTGCCTCGACGATGGCCGGCTGGCAGTTCTCGAAGGCGCTGTACACCGCCGATATCGAGGGCTACGAGCGGTTCGTCTCGATGCAACCGGAGTACAACGCCGTCGACCGCCACGAGGAGGCGAACCTCCTGCCGATCTGCGCCGAGGAGGATATCGGCGTCGTCCCGTGGTCGCCGCTCGCGGGCGGGTTCCTCACTGGCAAGTACGACCGCGACAACGAACCATCCGGGGACACCAGGGCTGCGACCGACGAGTACACGTCGAACCGATTCACCGACGAGAACTGGGCCGTTCTCGAGGAGATCCGGTCGATCGCCGACGAACGGGACGCCACCCCGGCGCAGATCAGCCTCGCCTGGCTGCTGGCACAGGACGTGGTGACCGCCCCGATTATCGGGCCGCGGCGGATCGACCACCTCGAAGAGAACGTCGCGGCAGTCGACATCTCGCTGACTGACGCGGAGGTCGAGCGAATCGCCCAACCGAAGTTCCCGCAATGGCCACAGGAGGGCAAAGACAGGTGATTCGCCGTCCCGTGCCCGATACGACCGCCAGCATCGATACCGCGCGGAGTGATACCAAAGCGGACAGTTTACAACCCTGATGGCATAACAATACCAACAATGAATAAATCGAAGCTTACAACAGTACTCGAAGACGCCGGCCTCTCGCCGTATCAGGCGGAGGCGTACGTGACAGTACTGGAGCTGGGGTCCGCGTCGGCGACCGACGTCGCCGAGGAGAGCGACGTCCCGGACCCACGGATTTACGACGTACTCCGGGATCTGGAACAACGCGGCTACGTCGAGACCTACGAGCAGGACAGCCTCCACGCCAGGGCGTACAGCCCCGAATCGGTCCTCGAGGACCTCCGCGAACGCGCCGATCGATTCGAGGACGCGGCAGAGGAGATCGAGGACCGCTGGGAAGCACCGACGATGGACTCGCATACGGTGAGTTTCGTCAAGCGGATCGACACGGTCCTCGACAAGGCGGAAGCGAAGATCCGTGCGGCGGAAAACCAGGTCCTGGTCGCTGTCAGCCAGAGTCAGTACGTCCGACTTCGGGACGCCCTGAAGGACGCACGCGAGCGCGGTGTGCACGTGCGACTGGCGATGTACGCCGAGGAGGACTCGCCGCATTCGCTCCCGTCGGAATCGGAACTGCGGGAGGTCGCGACGGAAGCCCGGTACCGGTCGATCCCGATGCCGCTGATCGCGCTCATCGACCGGACCGCGACCTGCTTCGCCCCGCACGACCTCTCGACGAACCGCTACGGGATCATCGTCGAGGATCGGACGCACGCCTATGTCTTCCACTGGTTCTTCATGGCCGGTCTCTGGGAGTCGACGGAGCCGTTGTTCACCGACGACGACGACTCGTTGCCCCGGACGTACGTGAACATCCGCAACTGCATTCGTGACATCGCACCGCTGCTCGAGGACGGAGCGACGATCGCTGCCACCGTGCAAGGTCTCGACGTCGATTCGGGCACCGAGGTCACCCTCGAAGGAGACATTGTCGACATCGATTACCCCAGCCTCGAAAACGTCGGCCGCGATCCCCTGTTCTCGTACCTCGGCGGCCAGGCCACGATCACCGTCGAGACCGACGACGGACCGATCGCCGTCGGTGGCTGGGGCGCTGTCATCGAGGACTTCGAGGCGACCCGGATCGTCATCGAGGACGTCAGTTACGATTGACGCCCGCGGGTGGGGCCGGATTGACGTTCCGTGGACGGGACCGCCGTTCTCGGCCGACGCCCAAGACGTTATTTTGGTGGCCGACGCAGAGACGCACATGAGCGACGATTGCATTTTCTGCCGTATCGTCGACGGCGAGATCCCGAGCCGAACCGTCTACGAGGACGACGCCGCGCTGGCGTTTCTCGACGCCAACCCGCTGACGATGGGTCACACGCTGGTCGTCCCGAAAGACCACTACGAGCGTCTCGACGACATTCCCGCTGCGGAGGCGACTGACTTCTACGGGGCGCTCCACGAGGTCGTCCCCGCGGTCGAGGACGCTCTCGACGTGCCCGCCACGACCGTCGCGGTCAACAACGGCGAGGCCGCCGGCCAGGAGGTCCCGCACGTCCACGCCCACGTCGTCCCGCGGTCGGCGGACGACGGCGCCGGCCCGATCCACGCGCTGTTCGACGCCCGGCCGGACCCCTCCGACGCCGAACTCGACGACGTAGCCGAGTCGATTGCCGACCGGCTCTGACCCCGAAATTTAAGTCGACCCTTCGATCGAAGTGGGGTGATGCAAACTAGCGGAAGACGGACGTGCCCGGAGTGTCGGGGAACCCTTCGGACGGGAGAACAGGAGACGGTCTGTACTGAGTGTGGCCTCGTCGTTGAGGCCGATCGACTCGACCGCGGGCCGGAGTGGCGCGCCTTCGACGACGAGACCCGCGAGCGGACCGGCGCGCCGCTGACGCCGGCACGCCACGACATGGGCCTGTCGACCGAGATCGGCCACGACGCCGGCGTCTCGGCCGGGAAACGGCGCCGACTCACGCGGATGCGCACCCAGCACCGCCGGGCGAGCGCACCCTCGAAAGTCGCCCGCAACCGACGCGAAGGGTTCGGCGAGATCTGGCGGATGACCGGCCGCCTCTCCCTGCCGGATGCGATCCGGGACCGGGCGTGCGTCCTCTTCACGAGCGCCCAGGAGGACGACCTGCTTCGCGGACGGTCGATCGAGGGGATCGCGACGGCCGCGGTGTACGCGATCTGTCGCATTGCGGGCATCTCTCGGACGCTGGCGGAGGTCGCTGCCGTCTCGCGGGTCGACCGCGGCCGGCTCAAGAACTGCTATGGGGTGCTCAACCGCGCGTTCGAACTCGAGACCGGCCCGATCGATCCCGCGGAGTACCTCCCGCGGTTCGCGACCGAACTCGGTCTCGAGGCCGATGTCGAACGCCGGGCGCGCCAGTTGGCCGCCCGCGCTACAGACGAGGGCATCGCCGCCGGGCGCAATCCGGCCGGCGTGGCGGGCGCCTGTCTGTACACCGCGGCAATCGAGGCCGACTGTTCGCTCACCCAGCGCGAAGCTGCCGACGTTGCCGGTGTCGCTCCGGCGACACTCAGGGAGACCTACCACCGACTCCGGTGAACACAGCCACAAACTGCGGTGCGTTTAACTCACCCGGCCCGGAAGGACGGCGTATGAGTACAGCGACGAAGATCGTCCTCGCAACGGTCGGCCTGTCGGCGGCCGCGGCCGTCGCGCTGATCGTCAACACGGCACTGGCAGCCTGATGTTCACCGAACGATCGCTGCCTGAGGCCGTCGAGCAGGTCCGGGCCGTACACGCGCCGGACGCGGTCGTGCTCGATGTCGAACGGGACTTCGAGACGTTACCGCCCGCAAGCGCCGAACAGCTCGGGCTCGTCGCCGACGCCCTGGAGCCGGCGAGCTATCCCCGGTCGTGGCTCCCGGCGGACGCCCCGGACCTGCTCGTCGAATACGCCAGCGACACGTTCACCGTCGGCGCACCCGGGGACGGCGGCGTCGCCTGGACGCGCCAGACCGACCCGCCCGTCGTGCTCGTCAAGCCGCGGCTGTCGGGCTCGCCCGATTCGTTCGTTCGATTCCTTGTCGCCGAAGCGCTGGTCCAGATCGGGCTCGGCGTCCCCGAACAGTTCCTCGGGTTCTTCGAGGACCGCTACCGGGCGTTCGCCGCGGCCGTCTCCGACCGGCTCGATCCCGTCGATACCTACCAGCTCTCGGCCGCGCTCTACGAGGGGTATCTCGGGTTGCACACTCGGCCCGTGTTCGCCGACTGGGCCGACGATCGACCGCAGTTGCACGACGCCTGGGTCGACGCCGGACAGCGCCTGCAGCCACGGCTGTCCTCGCTGGATTCGGACATCGCAAGCGGCCGGACCGCCTTCGGCGACGGCGCCGAACTGGCCTGCAGCGCTATCAAACACGACCTCGAACTGCCGACGCCGTTCGGCGCGCTGAACACCGACGCCTACCGCGAGCACGGTCCCGACTACGCGCTGACGTGGGCCGAGAAGACGCTCGGCTGATCCGCGGCGAGCCGCCCGCATCCGAAAACGGCGGCCGCCATGGCTACACATATACTACTTCAGTGCGTACTGTCGGTGTGGTATTCGGACTCGCGCCGACGCTCGATCCGCTGTTCGTCGCCTACGTTCTCGTCTTCGTGGCTGCCGCGGTCGCCAGTTTCGCCAGCGTCGCCGCGACATCGCGGATCGAAGACCCCGACACGCGCCGCGGGCTCGCGGCGCTGTTGCTCACGACCGGCGGGTGGGCAACTGCACACGTCGGATTCCTGCTCGCGCCGACGGTCGAGCTTTCGCTCGGGTTCTACACCGTCGGTCTGATCGTCGGGCTGGCCGCAGTCGGACCGTGGCTGTACTTCACGTCGGCGTACACTGGCCGCACGCTTCATCACGACCGGCGGCTCCGCACCGGACTGCTCGCGATCTTTCTGGTGATCGTCGCCGTGAAGGTGACCAATCCGTACCATTACCTCTACTACGAACCGGCCCTCGTCGCCCAGCCGTTCCCGCATATCGCTGTCCGCCACCAGCTGTTTCACTGGCTGGTGATGGGACTGTCCTACGGCCTGTCGATGATCGGATACTTCATGCTCTACGAGCGGTTCCGGCAGGTCAGCTACGACACCCGACCGTTGTTCGCGCTCGCCAGCGTGACGATCCTACCGGTCGTCCTCGACGTCGTTGGCTTCGCCACGCCACATCTCATCGACATCACGTACGAACCGATCGGCGTGGCGCTTTTCGCCGTCGGGTTGCTGTTCGTCTACTTCTACCGGTTTCAGGCCGTCCAGGCGACCGGCGACCGCGACGAGCCGACGATCCTGCTCGACCAGCGCGACCGGATCCGCGAGTACAACGACGGCGCGGAGGGGCTGTTCCCGTGCCTGCGGGCCGGTACGGCACTCGGCGAACCGCTGTGGTCGACGCTGCCCGACGTAGCCGACGCGCTCGCTGCGGACGCGCCAACGATCGCGCTGGACCGGCCGGGCGGCGTCGAGTACTATCACGTCTCCGAGCGGGACTTCGCCGTCGATCAACCCCAGCTCGGCCGGCTGGTCGTCCTGCGAGACGTCACCGAACGCGAGCAGTATCGCCGGGAGCTCGAACGCCAGAACGACCGGCTGGAGTCGTTCGCGAGCATGGTCAGCCACGACCTGCGCAACCCGCTGAGCGTGGCGATGGCCCGGCTCGAACTGGCTCGCGACGATCGCGACGACGAGAACCTGGAGACGACCGCTGACGCCCTCGAACGGATGGAACGTCTCATCGACGACGTGCTCGCGCTGGCTCGCCACGGTCAGCCCATCGACGAGCCGACGACCGTGGACCTCTCGACGATCGCCCAGTCGGCCTGGATGATGGTCGATGCGCCCGATGCGGACCTCGAAATCGAGGAGACCCGTCTGCTCGCCGCCGACGCCGACCGACTCCAGCAACTGCTCGAAAACCTGTTTCGCAACGCCGTGGAGCATGGCCGATCCGACGCGGACGCGTCGCTCACCGTTCGGGTCGGTCCGCTCTCGGAGGGATTCTACGTCGAGGACGACGGGCGGGGAATCCCGGCAGACGACCGCGAGGCGGTCCTCGAGAGCGGCTACTCGACGGCGACACACGGAACCGGGTTCGGGCTGGCGATCGTCAGCGAGATCGCCACCGCCCACGGCTGGTCGATCGCCGTCACCGAGAGCGACGAGGGCGGCGCACGGTTCGAGATCCGCGGCGTCGAACCCGAGTGACTCGCCGCCGCCACGGGAAACCGCCCGCTTTTTGTCGGTTGGTACCGACGACGGAGATATGCGCGTCGCGTTCGTCTCGATGGAGACGACCCATCACGACGACAGGCCGGGCACCCGTCGGTTCGAACGGCTCGCCCGCCTGCTTGCCGAACGCGGCCACGACGTGACCGTCTTCTGCGCCCGATCTTGGGAGGATGACCGCGAGACGGTGACCGATTCCGATGTCGTCTATCACGGCGTGACCGACTCGCCGGCGCCGACGTCGTTCGCGCTTGGGCTTCCCTGGGCGCTGGCCCGGTTCGACCCTGACGTGATCCACGCGTTGCCCACACCCGCCTCGCAGGTCGTCGCCGCGAGCGTCGGGGGGTCGCTTTCGCGTGCGCCGCTTCTCGTCGAGTTCTTCGGCGACACCGACCCGTCGGGATCGCGCTGGGCCGGCAGGGCGCTCTCGGCGCCCGCCCGGATCGTCGCTCCCTCCGAGATGGTCCGCACCGAGCTTCGCGAGTCCGGCGTCGCGGACGACCGTCTGCGGACCCTGCCCGAGAGCATCGACATGGACCGGATCCGGGCGGTCGATCCCGCCGACGACGTCGATGTCGTTTTCGCCCATCCGCTCGACGAGACGGCGAACGTCAAGAGCCTCCTGCTGGGGCTCGCGGAGCTGCGCGACCGGGACTGGTCGGCGACGATTATCGGCGACGGCCCCGCCCGCGGGGCCTACGAATCCGAAGCCGAAGACCTGCGCATCGACGACCGCGTCGAGTTCGTCGGCGAGCGGCCACTCTCGGAACGGCTGGCCGTCTATCGGAGCGCGCACGTCTTCGTCCAGACCGCCTACCGGGAACAGTTCGCCACCGAACTCCTGTGGGCGCTCGCCGCCGGCTGTGTCGGCATCGTCGAGTACCAGGCCGAATCGAGCGCCCACGAACTGGTTGAGAACCACCGTCGGGGCTTCCGGGTGACGACGCCCCAGCAGCTCGCCGACGCGATCACCGACGCCGGCGAGTTCGAGCACCTGACTGTCGACGACGACTGGGACGCGTACGACCACGACGCCGTCATCAGCTCGTATCTGGATCTGTATCGGGACGTCCGGGACGAATACGGACTGGTGTAAATCGCCCCCTGATCGCGGCAAACGCGGTGGGTGCCCGCCGCCGTTGTCCGTGCGCTGTTCTCCGGCCCGCGTTTCCCGTTCACTCGATGTCGGCGACGACCGAATCGAGTACGTCTCGGGCCGTCGCCCGCAGTGCGGGACTCGCCTCGACCGGCGAGACGCCTTCCAGGCCGGCGCTGGCGATGTCGTCGTCGTAGCCGAACGTCTCGACGATCGGCAGCGCGAGTTGGTCCTCGATCAGCTCGGCCTCGCTCTCGTCGCGGACCTTGTTGAGGAACGCGTAGGTGGCGTCGATGCCGATGTCATCCGCCAGCGTCTGTATCTGGTGGGCCGTCTCGATCGACGCCTGCGAGGGCTCGACGACGACGATCATCGCGTCCACGTCGTCGGCGGTCCCCCGGCCGAGGTGCTCGATCCCGGCTTCCATGTCCATGACGACGTCGTCGTAATCCAGCGCCTGATTGACGAGCGAGCGGATGAAGTTGTTCTCCGGGCACATGCACCCGGTCCCGCCGGCTTCCGGCGGGCCGATAGTGACGAGCCGGCCGCGCTCGCCGAACGCGACGGACTTTGATTCGAGCACGTCCGTGACCTCCGGGCGGAGCTGGATCAGTCCGCCGGACGAACCGGCTCGATCCTCGATGAGGTCCGTCTCCTGTGTGATCGGATCGGGCTGGTCGATCCCGAGCGCGCTCGCGAGGTTCATGTCGGGATCGCCGTCGATCGCGATCATCCGCCGTTCGTCCGCGATCTCCCGTGCGACCGCCGCCGAGAGTGTCGATTTGCCGACGCCTCCTTTTCCGGTGATTGCGACTTTCATGGTATCGTTAGTCCGCCGTGCCAGCCTCCGCCTCGATGTCTGCATCGACTAGCGGCGCTCGCCGCTCGTCGAGCGCGTCGATGAGTTGCTCCGCTGCTCCGTCCGGCGTTCCGTCCTGGATCAGGTACCCGCCCGTGATGTCCTTGAGGTCTTCGGTGAGCGTCTCGGTGACGACCTCGCTGGCTTCGATCCGGAGAGCGGGCGCGGTGTGCAGCGGCAGTCCGAGCGCGAGCGCCCAGGTACCGATGCTGACTGCCTTTTCGGCGATCAGCTCGGGCGCGCTCGCGGCGACCGGCAGGTCCTGGACCGGGATCCCGCTCCCCTCCGAGATCGCGCGGATGACGTTGCCGATCCGAGAGTTGTCCACGCAGGAACCCATGTGCAACACAGGAGGGAGCGGCCCGTCGAGCCCGGCCGCGTCACCGAGCGTGTACAGCAGTTCCTGGAGCCCGTCGCCGGCGAGTTCGTCGACCCTGTCGGGGTCCAGGTAGCCGCCCTGGGCCATGATGTGGCCGATACACCCCGTCACGACCGGCAACACGTCCGCGGCGAGCAAGTTCTCGATGAGCTTCTCGGTCATGTTGGCCTCCCGCATCTTGGGGTTGGGACAGCCGACGATCCCGACGATCCCGCGCAACTGGCCCGCCTGGATCGCGTCGACGATCGGCTGGGCGGGGTTCTCGGGGTCGATCGATTCGAGCACGCCGAGGATCGCGCTGTCGGAGAACCCGACCATCGCCTCCTGGGTGCGGTCGGGGATGTTCACCTCGTACTTCTGGCGGCGCTTGCGGTCCTGATAGCCCTCGATCGCTTCCCGAACCAGCTTCTTGGCGTCTTCCATCGCCGTCTCCTCGTCGAACGGGATGTGCGTCGCCTCCTCCATGCGGACGTAGTCGACGGTGGTGATGAGCCGCGTGTGGTGGCACTCGATGAGGTCGGAGATGCCCGGCCAGATGCACTGGATGTCCACGACCATCGCGTCGAGCGCCCCGGTCGTGACCGCTAGCTCCGACTGGAGGCTGTGTGCCGCCATCGGGATGCCGTGGCGTTCGGCCAGTTCGTTCCCGGTACAGCAGATCCCGACGAGGTTGATCCCGTCCGCGCCGACCTCGCGGGCCTCGTCTTCCAGTTCCTCGGCGGCTTTCACGACCATCTCGCTGAGCTGTGGGGAGTGGCCGTGGACCGCGAGGTTGACCTGGTCCTCCTCGAGCACGCCGAGGTGTGCCGTCGCGTCGGTCGGCGACGGCGTCCCGAAGATGACGTCCTGGAGGTCGGTTGCCATCGTCAACCCGGCGTAGCCGTCGGCCACCCCGGCTTCGAGTGCGCTCTTCAGGATGTGCCCCGTGTCCGAGTCGTTGCCCTTGTGGGTCTGTGCGAGCGCCCGGGCGGCCTGCTGATCGACGCTGCTCAGCGGGAGCAGCCCTTGCTCGTCGAGCACCTCGCGCTGGCTGTCCGGCATCCGTTCGAGCCAGTTGAGCGTCTCCCCGCCGGGGCCGAAGTCGTCCATCGCCGCGTCGGCGACGGCTTTCGCGACCTCGTTGACGTCCCCGTCGGCCTCGAGTCCGATGTCTTCGGCGATCGATCGAAGCTTCTGCTCGTCTTTGATCTCGAAGTCCCCGGCCTCCTCCTCGGCGATCTCCGCGAGCAACTCCACCGATTCGCGGGCGTGGTGGGAATGAGAGGACACGCCGGCGCCGATCTCGCGATAGAGGTTGCGCGAGACGACCGTTCCGGGCGTCGCCCCGCAGACCCCGCGGTCGTCCCCGTACTGGTCGTCGTCGCTTACCCGACACGGCCCCATATAACAGATGTCACAGCAGCTCCCGGCCTGGCCGAACGGACACTGGGGCTGTTGTTCGTCGAGCCTGTCGGCCGGCATCTCGTAGTCGATCTCGCGCTGTGCCTCGACCGTTCTGTCCGGATCGCCCGCATCACCGAGATCGATGACGGGTTCTGGGGGATCTCCCATAGGCCGGTATTGTATTATATTGACTATGATGGTGTGCCCCAAATATTTGGGGTCGAAGAGAACCTCTCACGAACACGTCAACGGAGACTTATTGCTGTGGGTGAATTACCGAACCAATTTTGTGTTGGTGGTTGTGTATTATCACTGCACTACAAACTCGGTCTCGTCGTCGAGTCGGCTCGCCGCTCTTTTCATTCGGCGGCGTCCGGATCCTCGGCGGCAGCCACGACGTCCCGGGCGGCGACGTTCTCCGCGACGTCGTGCACGCGGACCACGTCGGCGCCGTGTTCGGCCGCCAGCGCCGTCCCGGCGACAGTCGGAGCTAATCGCTCGTCGCTGTCACGCCCGATATGACCGAACAGCGACTTGTGTGAGTGGCCGACTAGCACCGGACAGCCCAGCGCCCGGAACTCCTCGAGCCGGCCGAGCAACTCGAAGTCCTCGGCGGGCGTCTTCCCGAACCCGATCCCGGGGTCGACGAGGATCTGTGACCGGTCCAGCCCGGCCTTCTCGGCCAGCAGGACCCGCTCTTTCAACTGGTCGATGGCGTCCTCGACGACGTCGTCGTAGTGGACCTCTCGATCGGGATCGACCGGCGTGTCGATGCTGTGCATCACCACGACCGGCACGTCGTAGTCGGCCGCGAGATGACGCATCTCGGGATCTTCGAGTCCCGACACGTCGTTGAGGATGTCCGCGCCCGCTGCCAGTGCGGCCTCGGCGACCGGCGCCTTGCGCGTGTCGATCGAGATCGCGACGTCCAGCTCGGTGACGCGCTCGATCACCGGCACGACGCGCTCGATCTCTTCTTCGGCCGGGACCGGATCCGCGCCGGGTCGGGTCGACTCCCCTCCGATGTCGACGATGTCGACCCCGTTTTCGACCATCTCCTCGGCCCTGGCGACGGCGTCCTCGACGGCGTCGTACTCGCCGCCGTCGTGGAACGAGTCCGGCGTGACGTTGAGGATCCCCATGATCGCGGTGCCGTCCTCCCAGGGGTAACCCCGCCGGTCGGGTTCGACGCCGATTTCGAGGTGCTCACGCAGCCGATCCGCGAGCGGCGAGAGGCCGTAGGGCTGCCCCTCGAGTTTCCCGACCAGCCGCTTGAACTGCGCCATCGTCGCCATCAGCACGACGTCCAGGGGCTCCTCGTCCTGGTTGTTCAGCCCCGAGACCGCACACTCCCCGCCGAGCGAGAGCAACTCCTCTTTGAGGTACTGGGCCTGGCGGGGCTGGACGCGCGTCTTGAGGACGCGGTGGACGCCCTTCCCGCGCATCCGCCAGACGCCCGCGTCGGTGACGTGCGCCCCCGACAGGGTCTCGCGTGCGTCGTCTAGCTCCTCGATCCGCTTGGGGATGACCGCCCGCGTCCAGCGTGTGCGGGCTTCCCGAACGGTGTACAGCGATCCGGACACGAGGACGGCGTCGTCCGGATCGGCGGCGTCGAGTGCCTCCTCCAGGGCGCCCGCCACGTCAGAGCGCGTCTCGACCGTCGCGTCGGGGTACGCACTCCCGAAGGCGGCGGCCACGACTGTCTCGTCTTCGGCCCGGTCGACGTCGGCTTGACAGGCCACGACGTGCGCCGGATCGGGCAGGGCGGCGGCGATACCCTCGTGGTCCTTCTCGACCATCGCGCCGACGACCAGATGGAGGTCGTCGTACTCGAACTCCTCGAGAGTCTCGGCGACCCGCTCGCAGCCGCCGGGGTTGTGCGCCCCGTCGAGGACGGTCAGCGGCTCCCGGTCCATCACTTCGAACCGGCCGGGCCAGTGGGCGTTTCGCAGCCCCCTCCCCAGCGTCTCCTCGTCGACGTCGGCGACCTGTCGGGCCAGCGTCGCGGCGACGCCCGCGTTGCGGGCCTGGTGAGCGCCCGGCAGCGGCAGCCGCGTCTCGACGTGAAACCCCTCGCCGTCGAGTTCGACCTGCCCGTCCGTGTCTCTCACACCGCCGTAGGAAACCGTCGTGTCGGCGTCGTCCTCGTCGACGGTCACGACCTCGCCGGCGACCTCGCGGATCGCTTCGCGTGCGGAGCCGGTCGCACCGGTGACAATCGGCGCGTCCGCAGGTGCGACGTGGGCCTTGTCCCGGGCAATCTCCTCGACGGTCTCACCCAGCAGATCCGTGTGTTCGAGGCTGACGCTGGTGACGGCGCTGGCGACCGGATCGACCACGCTCGTGGCGTCGTAACGGCCGCCGATCCCGACCTCAAGTACCGCGACGTCGACGCCGGCGCGGGCGAACTGCCACAGCGCCAGCACGGTCATCGTCTCGAAGAACGTCGGCGCCTCCCCTTCGGCTGCCCGCTCGGTCACGTACGGCTGGATCCGCTCGGCGAACTCGATCAGCGCCGCTTTCGGGAGCTTGCGACCGTCGACCGTGATCCGCTCCCGGACGTCGTCCAGATGCGGCGAGGTGTACAATCCCACCGATAGCCCCGCCTCCCGAAGCGTGGATTCGAGCATTCTGGCCGTCGAGCCCTTGCCGTTCGATCCGGCGATCTGGATCGCCCGCACCGCCTCGTGGGGGTCGCCCAGCTCCGACAGCAACGCCTCGGTAGCGTCGGTCTCGCGTCCGGGCGGGAACCGGCGGAGTTCCAGACAGAAGTTCGCCGCCTCGTGATAGTCCATGCCTGTTGGATCCGGGGCTAGTCGCTTTAGACTGTCGAACCTGGGAGTTGCTGTCTGTGAGTCTGTGGCGCCGATCGCTGTCTACGCGTCCGGATCGTCCTCGCCGACCAGCCGACGCACCAGCAGCTGGAAGGCCAGCCCGATCACTGCCGCGACCGCCTCGGCGTCGGGTGCCGGTTCGGCCCCTTCGTCCTCCAGCTCGATGCGGACGGCCCCCTCGTCTTCTTCGCTTGCCCCTTCCGATTCGTCCTCACCGAGCAGTCGACGCAAGACGGCGGCCAGCACCGCCAGCACGGCGCCACCGATCGAGACGCCGAGCAGCGCTTTCCTGGCCCGTTCGCGCCGGGACGGCCCCTCTTCGTCTGTGAGCTCATCTTCGCCGTCACCGACCGCTTCTGTTTCCGCGTCGCCTCGCTTTTGTTCGCTCCCCGTCGCGTCCGACGCCCCTGTCGACCCGTCGAACGTGTCTGTCGGTTCGGGCTCGGACTCGCCGCCGAGTCCCGGCACTCGGCCAAGCGGTATTCGATCGGTCGGTATCCGGTCCGTGAGGTCCTCGCGGTCCATACCCGCAGCATCGCCCGCCAGCGTCATATACCTACGTTCGACTGACACCACGGTTCCTGCCGGTAGCTATTTGTCCCCGCCAACTCGTGACACCGACATGTCCTACCGTCGCAAGCGGTCCCCGTTTTTGACCGGCGTCGCCGTCGGGATCGGGGTCTGGGTCGCCGGGTATCTCTTCTCGCTGGTCTTCGTCGCCATCGTGCGGCCGCCACAGCTTCTCGACGTCTTTTCGGCTCCCGGCGCTGCCGGTATGCTCTACGTCTTCGGTAGCGTCTTCGCGCTGCTGTTGCTGTTCGGCGGGTCGTACCCGCCGTCGCTGGCACTCCCGGGGCTGGTCGGCCTGCTCGTCGCCGTCGCCGGCGGTGCAATCGTCCCGGTTCGGGCCGAGCAACTCGGCAACGGCTGGGCGGCGACGAAAGCGGGCGCGGCCGTCGGTGTCGGCGTCTGTCTGGCGACGCTCGCGGCGCTGACTGTCTATCTGCTTCCGTCGACGCCGGCGTCGGACACTCCCATCCCGCTGCGCTACGTCGCGCTCCTGTTCGGCAACCTCCTGTTGCCCGCTCTTGCTGGTGCTTTCGGCGGCGCACTCCAGCACGCGCTGGCGACCCAGCAGTCCTAGACTTTTGCTGACGCCGCTCGTATCCCTGGTATGGCTAATTCCGAATACCAACCCGGTGCGTGCAACATCGGCAGTGCCGAGCAGCGACGGCGTCGCCTCCTGGGCTATGCCAGTTTCGCGCTCGCGTTCGTCTACATCGTGGCTGTCCTGATTGCTGGCTACCCCGAGACGTACATCCTGGGGAGTTTCATCTTTCTGTACGGCGGGGTTCTCGGTCTCCTCCAGGCGCGACGCCAGTTCTGTGCCGGCTACGCGGTGGCCGGCCACTACGGCTTCGACGACGCCGAGGGGGCCGTCGAGGACAGCGACGCCCACTCACAGGACATCCGGCAGGCGGCGCTCATCACCGGGAAGGCCCTCGCCGCCACCGTGTTTCTCGTCAGTGTGATCTACGGTGCGGCGGTGTCTGTGTGACCTGTCGTCATGACCTTTCCTGCTGCAAATATCGGCCGAAACGGTTATTCTGTACAGTTTACTAGTAACGTTACCACGTAACATGCCCGGTGGCCCGATGTCGGACGATCCGAGAGGAGCGGATCCGATCACCGACGCGATCCTCTCGGAGTCGGTCTACGAGCGTCTCCGCTATACTGAGGGCATTATCACTGTCCCCGTCGGTCGGGTCCTGACCTATCAGGCCGCGTTGCTCGGACTGTTGGCGACGATTCTACCGCTATATGCTGTCTATCCGGACGCGGTCGCCGAACACGTCGGGACGCTCGACCCGTTTTTCGCGACGCCTCAGGTCCTGTTTCTGGGCGTCGTCGGTTGGGCCAGCGAGATCGGATCGGCGTTGACGCTCACTGGCACATACTGGTATCGGATCCGCACCGAACCCCTCAGCGAGGCCACTGCCCGGACGATCGTCACCGTCGAACAGATCGCGATCGGACTCTCGCTTATCACTGGTGGTCTGGCGATCGTCGCGACGGTCGGCCTGATTGCGCTCGGCGCGTTCGGCGCCTCCGTCCTCTCGACGTACCTGGGTGCTGTAGCGGGTGAGAACGTCTTCGCTCAGGGCGGGATGCTCTCGGTCGGCCATCTGTCGATACTGGCGGTGCTCGGCTGTCTCTCTGTCCTCGGCGTCCGGGCTGTCCTCGGCCGGGACGCCGGCTGATCGCCCCCGTTGTCCTCTGGATGAGATGCGGCCGTCCTCTGACGAGCGAGCGACGATCAAAACATCTATATTAGAGAACACCAATATAAGAGATAGTTAATATGAGTGGTGACGTAGACGTGGCGACCGAGGAAGCGGCCTGCTGTGAGCCGGTTGGGGCGGTCGACACCGAGGCGCTGGCGGCGGACGTCGAGTTGCTGTCGGCGATGGGCAACGACACGCGATACGAGTTGCTCCGGCGGATCGACGGTGCGGACCGCGAGGCCTGTGTCTGTGACCTCGAAGCGGCCGTCGGTGTCAGCCAGAGTGCCGTGAGCCAGGCGCTCTCACGGCTGTACACCGCGGGGCTGGTGACACGGCGGAAGGACGGCAACTGGCGATACTACGGGTTGACCGACGAGGCCGAACAGTTGCTCTCGACGCTGGACGCGATTCGGGGGGATCGCCGATGACGAACGACGAACGTGCGGTTCGACGGCTGGTTCGGGACCGCTACGCCGACGCTGCGAGCGACGGCTGCTGTGGCGGAGCCGAGACGTCCTGCTGTGGGGGCGGCGACAGCGGCTCCGATGCCAGTGGTACAGACGGCGACGCCGACAGAATCGCCCGTGAGATCGGCTACGACGACGAGTCGCTCGAGACCGTCGAGGGCGAGGCCAACCTCGGACTGGGCTGTGGCAACCCGACGGCGATCGCCGACCTCGAACCGGGCGAGACGGTCCTCGATCTGGGCTCCGGGGGCGGCTTCGACTGCTTTCTGGCCGCCCGGGAAGTTGGGCCCGAGGGCCGAGTCATCGGCGTCGATATGACGCCGGAGATGATCGAGAAAGCCCGCGCGAACGCCGGAGAGAACGATGCCGGAAACGTCTCGTTTCGCCTGGGCGAAATCGAACACCTTCCGGTCGCTGATACGACCGTCGACGTGATCATATCTAACTGTGTGGTCAACCTCTCACCGGCGAAAGATCGGGTGTTCGAGGAAGCCTACCGCGTCCTCCGACCGGGCGGCCGGCTGGCGATCACCGATCCGGTCCGGATCGACTCGCTCCCCGACGGTGTCCGGGGCGACCCCGGATCGCTGGCGGGCTGTATCAGCGGTGCCGAGTCACCGGAGACGATCACGACCCTGCTCGAAGCAGCTGGATTCGTCGATATCAGCGTCGAACTCGATCCCGACAGTCGCGAGGTCATCGACGAGTGGCACGACGAGTACGATCTCGGCGGATCGCTGCTCTCGGCGCGGATCGAGGCCGAGAAACCGGCCGAGTGACACGCTCGTCACACAAGCCGACAGCCGGTACAACACGCCTGCGGCGCGTACGCTCACTGCTCCCCGACCACTTTTTCCGCGTCGGGTGTCCTCGCTCACTGCGTTCGCTGCGGGCACCCTCGCGCAAAAACGTGGGGAAAAACAACCTCGCCCTCACTGCGTTCGGTCGAGTGAAACGCGCCTGCGGCGCGTACGCTCACTGCTCCGCGCAGTAGTCGACGAAGTTCCGTAGAATCTGCAGTCCGGTCTCACCGCTCTTTTCGGGGTGGAACTGCGTCCCGAAGACGTTGCCGGCCTCGTTGGCGACGACGCTGGCGAACTCGGTGCCGTAGTCGGTCGTCGTCACGATGGCGTCGGGGTCCTCGGGGTCGGCATAGTAGGAGTGGACGAAGTAGGCGTATTCCCCGTCGACGCCCTCGACGAGCGGATGCTCGCGCTCGACAGATAGCTCGTTCCAGCCCATATGCGGGATCTTGCGGTCGCCGGTGAACCGACGGTTCGACCCCGGGATCAGGTCCAGCCCTTCGGCGCCGCCCTCGCCGGCGTGTTCGGCTTCCTCGCTGGTCGTCAGCAGCATCTGCATCCCCAGGCAGATCCCGAAGAAGGGCTTGCCGTCCTCTGCGAGCTCGATAAGCGTTTCCCGGAACGGGCCGGCGTTGTCCATCCCCTCGGAGAACGCCCCCACACCGGGCAGAACGATCCCGTCGGCGGCCTCGAAGTCGGTAGGGTCGTCGCTGATCTCGACGCTCGCCCCGGCACGTTCCAGTCCACGGGTGACGCTTCGGAGGTTCCCGAGCCCGTAGTCGACCACCACGATCGACGCCGTGGTCTCGCGCGTGCTGCTCATACACGTCGTTAGTGGAGTGCCGTCAAGTCCCTTTCCGTTCGCGCAACCGAACCGGCCCGACTAGAACTCGCCGAGCCGCGCCTGGTCGCCGCCGTCGGTGAACTCGGCGGCGCGCTCGATCGTCGCCTCGAAGGTCGCCTCCTGACTGCGGTCGTACAGCGTCGCCGCCGGGTGGACCGACACGAGCACGCGACGGGGCTGGCCGGCGACCTGCGCGTCGAACACCTCGCCCGCCTCGCTCGTGACGGCCACGTCCCGCTCCAGCAGGTGCTCGCTGGGGACTTTCCCGAGCGTGACGATCACGTCCGGATCGACGCGGTCGATTTCGGTCTCGAGGTATCCCCGGCAGTGTTCGAGTTCTTCGCTCGTCGGATCGCGGTTCTCGGGCGGCCGACAGCGCACGCAGTTGGTGATCCGGACGTCCGCCCGCGAGAGTCCGCCATCCCGAAGGGCGTCGTCAAGGACGTCCCCGCTGCGGCCGACGAACGGCTTGCCCTCCTGATCTTCCTGTGCGCCCGGCCCCTCGCCGACGAACAGCAGGTCCGCATCCGCCGGACCGACGCCGTCGACGATCCGGCTCCGGGAGTCGACGAGTTCACTACAGCGTTCGCAGTCGGTGACGCGCAACTGCTCGTCCATACCACCACCTGCGTGCCCCCACCGTATGAACCCTCACGATTCCCGCCGGACCGTCTCGACCGCTCTGGCGGCTTCCCTCGCGACCCGCAGCGGTTCGGGACGCCCGCCTTCCGGCGTGAACGCCCGAATAACTCGCTCAGCCTCCCCGTCCGAACAGCCGACGGCTCTGACGTAAACGGCCTCCCCGTCGAGTTCGACGGCTCGTCGTTCCGGCTGGTCGCGATAGGTCGCGAGCCGCTCCGCGAGAGCCTCGCCGTCGAAGGCCGCACGCAGAGCCGACTCCAGCCCGTCGCTGTCCTCGAAGGAGACCGACAGCACCGGCCGCTCGACCGCCTCGTTGATCCGCCACAGATCGAGCACGTTGTACCAGGCGGGCGCGATCCCGGCCAGCATGACGTACCGAACGTCCGGCCGATCCACTCGCTCGATCATCTCGATCACCGATGCGGTCGCGTCGCTGGCGCCGACCGTACACTGCCCGAAAACGAAGCCGTCGACGACGCGGTCGGCACGCACGACTGCACCGGCGAGCGTGCTCGTGTCCGCCCGGTAGGACTCGGCCACACCGAGGGCGCGAACCCCCGACTTCATGGCAATCTGGCGACGATATTACCCGGCTCGGTCACGTGTTCTCCTTGATGTCGGAAAGTTTGTCGATCAACTCGTCGTTCGAGGCGGTAAACTCGAACTCGACGTCACCGTCGTGGGTGTTCTCATCCGCAGAAACGCCGTCGTCATCGAGGTCCGTGTCGTACTCCTGATTCTCCTGTTCGGATTCGTCGTAGCTCCCGAACCCCATGTTCGTCTAGATGTCTGTGTTCGCCTGCAAAAAATGTCGCTGAAAATTACTATGTGATCGGGTCGGAACAATACGCCTGCAGTCGTGCACGTTCGGCTCCCGAGGTGACATCCTCCGCGCCGTGAACGGAGAGGTATCGAAGATCCCTCAGGCAGTCGGGCAAAGCCCGACGACGGCGCGGCTTCCCTGCGTGGGAATACCAGTTAGTTACTGGCAGTGGGTTTCGACCCGAACTCACCGAGCGTCATCTGCTCTGATTGGCTCTGCTCGGTGTGGGTCGTGGTGCTGTCACAGGCACTCCCATCCCGAGGCGAGTCATTGCCTGCCGGTTTCAGCGGCACGCTCTCTCCCCACGGGTCTGCCCGCTGTGCGATATTGATAGCGCCGTTTATATCTCCCTCAAACGTCGTGATGTGGCACTCGTCGTTCGTACAGTGGAACACTCCGCCACTGTCTCGGTAGCCGATGTGACCGCACTCGTGGCACGTCTGCGACGTGTATGCGGCGTTCACGTATTCGACCGGGATACCAGCCTCTCGCGCTTTGTCCTCGATACGGCCCTGCAACCGAGCGAACGCCCATGCGTGGAGTCGCCGGTTCATGAATTTGCCGCAGTCCAGCGATTCGCGGATGTAAGTCAGGTCCTCCATCACCAGCACCGGCTTCTCGAATTGCCGGGCGTACTCGACAGCCTGCCGAGACGCCTTCTCGACAATATCTGTCAGGGCGTTTTGATAGTGGTCGAACCGCTCGTCTATGCGCCACTCGGCAGCGTCACGCTCTTGCAGTCGTTTCAGCGTCGTGTGCATCTCTTTGCGGAGATGCTTGGCACGGCCCCCGTCACACACAAGCGGGCGGGTCGGTGAACCGTCTGTGAGGGCACAGCCCATGATAAGCGACGATTCACCAATGTCCAGACCGATGTGCGTCACGTCGTCGCTCTCGGTATCGTAGTCGGCGTCCTCGACGGCATACTCGACAGCGATGTGTAGCGTCCATGATGTTCGATTCTGTATCAGTTGGAGTTGACCGGGCGACACATTTCCGTCCAGCAGGTCGGCCCACAGTTGCTCCTGTTCAGGATTGATGCGAAGCGGTATCCAGAAATTCGTCCCACGTCCGGGTTGCGGGACTTCCCACACGTAGCTGTGTGTTCGCTCCTCTGAGTAGTCGAAGCCGGCGGCACGGTTGACCATCCGTGTCGGGTGGTCGTCACTCAATTCCTGTGCGTCGTCTAACGACGGCACGTAGTTTTTGAGTGCGTCTTTGACCTGATACGGCAGGTCGTAGGGCGTCACAATGTCGTTGACTGCCGACTGCGTATTAGCGCCAGCCTCGAACGCTTCGTGTAGTCCCTCGTGATACAGGTCATGGAGTTCCTGTAGCTTTCGCTCTTTGTGGGCTGTCGGCGGCGCGAGTGTCGCTTCGAGCGTCTTAGTCGGCATCAGTGGCTTCTAATCCCTTCTCGATTAGCTCGCGGTATGCTCGCGGGTGGCGAAGACCGTTCTCACGGGCATACTCCTTGACTCGTTCGTGTAGGTCGCCGCCCCGCTCCATGTCTACGTCGGTTCGCACAGATATATGTAAGTACCCATGTAAGTAAACGCTTACGTCTGGTATTCAATCAGGCGTCAGTCCCGGCGGTTGTCGCCTGGAGCTTATGCGATTCCCTCCCGCCCTGTTCGTTCCTCGGTTCCGACTGAGCGTCGGAACACTCGTCACTCACGGGAAGGGCGGGATTCCCTCGCTGAATCAAGATGGGGACGACCGCCAGCCTGAAACGCGACCCGGCCGTGGGATCGTCTATGGATGTGTACAACGTCACGGCCGACGCGGAGACGTTCACCGCGAACGCGTATCTCGCCGTCGGCGACCGGACGACGCTGGTCGACGCGGGCGCGATGGACGGCGTTGTCGACGTCGTCGCCTCTCACACGGATGCTCTCGATGCCGTCGTCCTGACCCACCAGCACGGCGATCACGTCGCCGAGCTGGGTGCCGTCGTCGAGGCATTCGATCCCGACGTGTACGCCTACGCCGACCACCCGCTCCGGACTCACGCCGTCGCGGACGGCGAGACAGTCACCGTCGGCGACGAGTCCTGCGAGGTCGTCTTCACGCCCGGCCACGCCGACGATCACGTCTCGCTCGTCGGCCCGTCGTCGCTGTTCAGCGGCGACGTCGTCGTCCACGACGACGGTGCGTTCGACTACGGTAGCTTCGGCCGGACCGACCGGCCGGGCCAGTCACGCGAGCGACTCATCGACAGCATCCGCCGACTCCTCGATCGAATGCCCGATAGCGTCGAGCACATGTACGCCGGGCACGGGTCGGTCTTTCACGGCGACGTCCGCGATGTCGTCGAGACCGCGCTCGAACGCGCCGAGCGACGCGACCCGAAATATCCAGACTGAGACGGTCCGCTGTCAGTCCGTTCCACATCGACCGTCCACAGTCGAAGCAACAAATCGGCACAGCTGTCTGGGACCCGGGACCGACCGCTCACGTCGATTCACTGCGAGAACGGGCAGAGATGGCCGTGATGCAGTATCCTGCACGAGCCAGCGACTGCGGGGATCACCAGTACTGGCTGATCGGTTGTGACCGAGTGACGACCTGTCGAAGCAATCGAGCTGCGTTATACCGTTCGCGGCTCTTTGGCCTTCGGTCGGAGGTTCTTGTAGCCGCACTTGCGACACTGGTCGGCACGCTCGGGGTTGCGAGCGTTACAGCGCATGCAGATCTGTTTGTCGAGGATGCGTCCCTCAGCTTTGTCGAAACTGGCCATGGTGACTGTTCCTTTCGTACCGGCGCGTTTAAAGGTTGCTTCCTTCGATTCCGTCGATGCACCCTGAAGATGTGACGCGTGACCTCCCCGCATGGAATTCGATATGGGCAACATTCACTTAGGGGGTCCGCATACGTACTATCGTGTCCTCTCCCGCAGCGAACATCGAGGCTGTGCTCGAGGAATCCGGACCGGACTACGAGGACTTCACCTACGAGCAGCCGACGGGCGGGAGCCAGAGCGCCGTCTACATCGTCTCGCTGAGCTATCAGGGCGAGACCTACGAGGTCGTCGTGAAGTTTCAGCCCAACGACGAGGCGACGTTCGCGCTCGAGCCGCGACTCCACGAGTACGTCGCCGACCGGACGTCGCTGCCGGTGCCGCGCATCCTCGTGTTCGAACCCTACCCGGACCGTGACGTCCCGCCGTATTTCGTCACCGAGCGCATGCAAGGCGAGAGTCTCTCGGATCAGTTCGACGGTCTCGACGCCGATCTACAGGATCGTATCATGACACAGGTCGGCGAGATCCTGGGCGAACTCAACTCGACGATCGCCTTCGAGGGGTTCGGCTATTTCGGGCTCGACGACGACCGTCTCGTCGTCGAGAACCTCACCTGGGACTGGCGGGAGTTCTTCGAATCGTTCACGCGGCGACACCTCGATCGTCTCGAATCGACGCCGTTCGACGACTTGCGCGACCCTGCGGAACGCGCGATCGACCGCTCGATCGAGACCATCCCGACCACCGCGACGCCGCGGCTCGTCCACGACGATTTCCGCCCGGCCAATCTGACGTTCGATCCCGATGCCGACCAGCCGATCAGGGCCGTTCTGGACTGGCAGAACGCCCTCGCCGGTCACCCCGAGTACAACGTCGCTCAGGCGGAGTTGCTGTTCGTCGATTCGGTCGTTCGCGATCCCGACCGGCGGGCGTCGCTTCGCGACCGGTTCCACGAGGGGTATCGGGACCATCGGGAATTCCCCACCGAGGACGGCTACGATCGCCGCCGCCCCCTGTATCAACTCTCGACGCTGTTGTGGCGGATGGGCGGGTTCGAGCAGGCCTTCGCCGACGCCGGCGGGCTCGCCGAAGCCCGTGCCAAGGCGTACTACCGCGAACAGTTCGAGCACCTCGTTTCCGCGCTTTCGGAGTGACCGATCCGGTCGCGCCGATGTCGACACGTTTTCGACGCTCTGTCGCGCGTTCACGCGTATGGGAGAACTCGAGGAAGACCGGATCTACGCCGACACGCTCGGCAAGACCGACGTCTACGTTGCGGCGGGGCTCGGCGTCGTCGAGGTGTCGGTCTCGAACGACCGTATCGGACAGTTCAAACTCCACCATCGCTGTACGGCCCGCGATATCGCTGCCTACGGCACGGACCTGCTGGTCGCGACCGACGAGGACGTGCTCGCGATCGATCCAGCCGATGACGAGCCGACCGTCGAGTCGCTGGGCTTCGGCCCGGCTGTGGCGGTCGGCGGCGGAGACGCACCCCTCGCAGCCGCGCCGGACGGGACTGTCGCCCGTGCCACCGACGAGGGGTGGACGGAACTGGGCACCGTCCCGGAGCCGCGAGCGATCGACTGGCCGCTCGTCGCCACCGCTGACGGCGTTTTCCGGGCCGACGGGAGTCTCGAGCACGTCGGACTGGACGACGCCCGGGACGTGGTCGGCGGGCCGACGCCGTACGCCGGGACGACTGACGGACTCTATCGACTCGGACCGGGCTGGACGCGTGAACTCGACGCCGACACGTCGGTCGTGGCCGCCGCGGACTCGCGAGCGCACGCCGTGACGGCCGACGGGCTGTTCGAAACTGCGGGCGAGGGCTGGCGCGAACGCGAGACGCCGACGGACGAACCCATCGTCGATGTCGGCTATATCGCCGACGGCGGCGTCGTCGCGATCACCGGTGCGGGGCGGTTTCTGGTCGATCCCGCGGCGGCCAAAGACGGCGCCAGCGGATGGCGCTCACGCGCGCTCGGGCTCGACGAGACGGCCGGGTTCGCGATTCCGGAACAGTAGCCCGGTCACCGACGTCTGAATACCGAAAACGGGTTTATCCCGGCCCGCTTGCGACCGCGTATGATCGTCAGCGGCTCGCACTCCCAGATCCTCTCGGCCGAACTCGCCGCCGTCACCGGCCGATCGCTCGCCACCGTCGAGTACGATCGCTTTCCCGACGGGGAACTGAAGGTCCGTGTCCCGGACCCCCCAACTGATCAGGCGGTCGTCGTCGCCTCGACGCCAACCGGCGACGCCCATCTCGAACTCCTGCAACTGCAGGACGCTCTCCGGGAGGCCGGCGTCTCCGAGATCACTACCGTCCTGCCGTACATGGGCTATGCCCGCCAGGACAAGGTCTTCGAGACCGGCGACCCGATCTCCGCGCGGGCGATGGCGCGTGCGGTCTCGACGGGGACCGATCGCGTGCTGACGGTCAATCCCCACGAGCGGGGCGTGACCGACTTCTTCGACGTGCCCACGACCGCAGTCGACGCCGCCGGCCGACTCGCCGAGCCGCTGGCTGACCTGGCCGAACCGGTCTTCGTCGCGCCCGACGAGGGGGCGATCGATCTCGCCGGGACTGTCCGGGACGCCTACGGCGGCGGCGAGACCGACTACTTCGAGAAGACTCGCCACTCCAGTACCGACGTCGAGATCGAACCCCGCGACGCCGACGTGGCCGGCCGAGACGTGGTGCTCGTGGACGACATCGTCGCCACCGGCTCGACGATGTCCGAAGCCGTGGCCGCGATCGGCGAGCGCGACGCCGCGCGCGTGTTCGTCACCTGCGTCCACCCGATGTTGGCCCGCAACGCCGTGCTCAAGCTGTCAGCCGCCGGCGTCGAGGCGATCTACGGGACCGACACGCTCGAACGCCCTGTCAGCGAGGTCAGCGCCGCGCCGGCGATCGCCGAGCAACTGTGATCACCGGGCTGTGAGTTCTTGCTCGATCACGACCGCGTTTGTCGGGACGTGGATCACTCGGACGGTGACGGTGTCACCCCTTGTGAGGCCACACTCCCCGTCGGGGATCCGGAATTCGATTTTCTCACCTGCAGTGAACGATTCTGATTTTAGCGCACCGAGATCCCACGAATAGCCCGTATCGTAACGATTATCGAAGATATCGGTCCCGTTGATGTTCGACTGCTCGATCTTGTTGCTTTCGAGCGGCAAGTTCACTAGCCGGCCGCGCTGTGTTCGACCACTGCACGTCGCAGCTACTGCGACTTCCATCTCACTGACAGGGATATCGTCGCCTGCAACGTGGCTGATGGTCACTATCCGTCCGTCGTTCCCACTCTGTGCGCTGAACTCTCCACTGGACTGGCCGACAACCGGCGCTGTCTCCTCGACTTCCTCGCCGAAATCGAAGACGAACACCGAGATCGTCGCCGCGAGGATGACGGCGATCGCGACCAGCAGGATCGTCGAGACGACCGGTGCGACGGCGCGGTCCATCTATCGGTTTCTTGCACTCTCAACTAAAGAACATTTCGCACGCAACAGTGCTGTCCTGCTCAGCTCGTCGTTTCGTTGACCGCTGGACAGCGGACAGTCTTGCCCGACTCGATCGCATTGACGATCAGTTCGATTGCGGGTCGGTCGCCGATGGCGTACTCCTCGCCGACGAGCACGGCGGGGACGGATCCGCGATCGGATTCGGGCACGTCGTAGGCTTCGAGATACCGATCGAAACGAGCAGGTTCCTTCCGGACCTCGTATCTCTGCACGGTGAGATTCACGTCGTCGGGGACGGCAGCGAGGAATTCTTCGACGTTTCCACAGTGCGGACAGCCCGGCGAGTAAAAGAAGACGACACAGACGCTGGTGTTGTCCTCGGTCGATAGCTCTGAGACATCCACGTCCCAGTCCGTGTCGTCGCTCGCTGTCGGGTTCTGGACGTACACGAGCGTGCCGGCCACGATACCGCCCATCATCCCGAGCGCGATCGCCAGTCGTATCGCCTCTGACCGCTCCATAGGGGCAAATATTTCCGACTATTCGAATAATCTGCCGATTCCGGTCACACGATCCCGGCCACGAGCGCGACGCCGAGGGCGAAGAGGATCACGCCGGCGACGAAATGCAGCCGTTCGACGTTCTCCTCGCGCCAGTCGCCGATTTCATCGACGGTCGCGAACCCGCCGTAGACGACGAGCGTGATGGCGACCATCGGCAGGACGAACACGAGGTTATACGCTGCCAGCAGCGGCAGTGACGTTGACCAGGGGTAGGGCGCGAGCAGCCCACCGGCGACGAGGTACGGGCCGGCCGTACACGGCAACAGGAACAGCGTGACGCTCACGCCGGCGAGAAACGACCCGATGACGACCGAGCGGAACCGCCAGAGCGGGTCGGTCAGATAGCGTTGCATCGACGGGCGCCACGAGCGAGGCACCTCGAGGACGAACCCGCCCGCGCCGTGGCTGATCCAGTCCTTGAAGTTCAACAGCCCCATCACGATCGCGAAGAGTCCGAACACCTGCCGTAGTCGCTCGAACTGGAGAGCACTGACGACATCGGTCGTCGACTTCAGCCCGGCAATCAACAGCGCGCCCAGCACGGCGTAGCTGGCGAATACTGCCGCCGCGAACGCGAGCCCGGCCCAGAGCGTCTGGTCTCGCTGTTCGGGGTGGCGCGTGAGTATCGTCGTCAACAACACGAGCAGGACCGCCAGCGCACACGGATTGACCGCGTCTGCGAGTGCCAGCCCGGCGAGATAGCCGATCGTCAGGTCGCTCGCACTCGAGGTTGCAAGCGGAGTTACCCCCGTGCTGCCCGCCGACGCGCCCGTCAGGACAGGGACGGCACCGACGACGGCCAGGAAACCGAGTGGGGTCACGAGTCCCCGTGAACGCATATCTAGTCCGTTCCCGAATTACCACGAAGAAACTACCGATATTTTGCTTCGGGCACAGCGAACGACCACGGAGCGGACAGCTACTCGACCGGCTGGGCGAAGGCGTAGCGCGGTTTCACGTCGTCGATCCGGATGGTCGCGGTCTCGCCCTCCTCGACGCCGGCGACGAAGACCGTGAACCCGTCTACCTTGGCGATGCCGTCCCCGTCGCGGCCGGTGTCGACGATCTCGACCTCTCGCGTGTCGCCTTCCCGAACCGGCGCGGTGAGCCGTCCTTTGCCGACGAGATAGACCTCCGAGGACTCGTCACGGGTGGCGTCCGGACGGACCCGGCGAGCGTACTCGAACTCCCGCTCGACGTCGGCTTCGAAGTCGTCCAGATCCTGTCCGTCGAAGACCTTCGCGACGAAGTCCCCGCCGGAATCGAGCAGATCGAGCGCGACCTCGAACGCCTGACGCGCCAGATGGACCGACCGGGCGTGATCGAGTTCGTACTCCCCGGTGACGTTCGGGGCCATGTCCGACATGACCAGATCGGCCGGGCCACCGGTCCCGTCGTCGGCGCCGAGTCGCTCCCGAATTTCGGCGTTCGTCGCGTCTTCGGTCATGTCCCCGCGGACGTATTCGACGGCCGCGCCCGGATCGTCCAGCTCGTCGATCCGCTGGCGGTCGACGCCGACGACGCTCCCGTCGGGGCCGACTCGCTCGGCGGCGACCTGGAGCCACCCGCCGGGCGCGGCACCGAGGTCGATCACGGTGTTGCCCTCGCCGAGCAGCCCCGCAGTCTCGTCGAGTTGCTTGAGCTTGTAGGCCGACCGGGCGCGATACCCCTCCTGTTTGGCCTTGTTGTAGTACATATCTCGTCCGGTCATGTGTTCCTCCTCGCGTTCGGCGTGGGAGCCACAGGCGAAATAGCGTTCATATACAGTGAAACGCGGTCGAACCTGAAATGCACGTCGGATGGATTGTCGCCGACGCCGATCCTGCCATCATTCCCGCTCAGAGTCTGTCGAGTTGGGTTCGCAAGAACTCGATCAGTTCGTCGATATTGTCCTCCGGGAGTTCCGTCTGCTGGAATACGCCCTTGAACGAGTCCGCGAACTCGTCGCTTTCGAGTTCCGCCAGTACGCGTTCGATTTGCTCGATCAACTGGTTCGGATTCCCGCGATGGATGTGTTGTTCGATGCTGTCGAGATCTGCCTCGGAACCGACGATCACCAGATCTCGCGCATCCGCGAGCCGAGCGCTGTGGAGCTTGAGCGCGAACAACAGTGCCGGCTCGGGAATCCGAGCAGTCAGCCCCTCTGCTACCTCGAGAGACTCGACAATGCTGTGTTCGTGGAGATAGCGGTACGACCATTCCGCATCGGTCTGGCGACAGCGAAGTGCGTCGACGAGTGCGTCAAATTCGACCGCGTTGTCGCCAACCGTTTTTTCGTACCGGACGATTCGTCCCTCGTACACGTTTGCCACGTCGTTATCGAACGCTTTGCTGTACCCCATTTCGCCGAGGAAGGCGTCGTACGCGTCGAGTTCTGTTTCAGGGATCACCATATCGACATCAGTAGTGAATCGAGTCTGAAACGCCGAGATTGCCCATCCTCCGACGAGTACATACGGTAGGTCTTCGTCCTGTACGGCGCGGTGTGTGTCGACGAGCTCGACTTGACGCTCTTGGAGACTCATTGGTGACCCGTTCAGTCAGTAGTCATCTGGTCGTGGTGACTCGCGTTGATGTCCACGTCGTGCTCGTCGGCGATCATCTCCAACGCCGGCTCGTACGCCGGACGGGTCTCCATCATCTGACTGACCGCGTCGTCCAACGGAATCACGGGGTTGCCGTCGACCCACTCGATCTCAATGTCATCTGTCTGCGGGAACAAGACGTAGTGGACGCTTCCATCAACATCGGCCGCGTCCGGACGTTCATCCACGGTCGTGTCGACCCCGAACCGCTCGAAGAACTCGATCCACCGATCGATGTCGCGCTCGTGAACCTCGATAAATACGGGGTAGTCGTCGTGGGCTCTGGCGATCTGGAATCCGCCGTGCGTCCAGACGTAGGCGGCATCGATCTCCGTGTAGGCGAACTCCATCCCGGCGAAGTGGGGGATCACGTACGCATCCTCCTGTGAAACTTTGTCGCGGGTGTACAACGTCCCCATCATCTCCTCGTAGCGCCGTCGCATCTCGTAGTCACGAACTCGGATTCCGTTATCTGTATTCGAGATAATCTCTTTGGCGTCTAATCGGTCGATCCAGTCGTAGACCCACGAATACGACGTCCCGATCTTATTCGAGATTCGGTTGATAGAATCCCCACGCTGGGCCGCCAAGACGATCTTCGCAGCGGTGGGATTTATGAATTCGGTCGTCGTCATTCTCTATCTAGTTATCTCGAACGAGATGATATCTAATGAATCCATCGGCGGACTCTGAACGGAGAAGAAGGACTGATCACCACCGATAGGCTGTATCGACTCTAATTCACGAGTTAGTCGAGGCGCTGGACGGGCTTGGAGGAGCCGAATCGTCGTTCGAGGAACGCGTAGAAAATCGAGGTATCGCCATCGCGATATGCTCGGCCGAGAAGCGACCGTGCCGGCGTTCAGTTAGCAGGCACAACAGACCGGGACGAATAGTTGTAGTATTTGTCTTTGCCGCTCATGGCTGTTTCACCGCATTCGATGTCGAAATCGCAAGCGAACTGGCGTTCATACCAATTGAAACGGGGTCGAACCGGAAATGCACGTCGGATAGCGTGTCCGATGATGTGCTGCCGCGCTCCTCCAAAAACGACGCGGATCCATCAACGCCGGGTCGAACCCCGCTCAAAACTCTTTCTGGACCAGCTGTAGGGCCTGTTCGCGGTCGTCCCATGGCACGAACACCGACACCGACGTCGCGGATGTGATCACGTCGTACAGTTCGATGTGGGCGTCAGCGAGCGGATCGACGACGCGCTTGACCCCGCCGTTCTCGTTGGAGAACTCCCCGCCGGTCACGCGGACGACCGCGATGTCGTCTTCGACGGTCACCGACGAGAGCGTCTCGTCCTCGACGACTTCGTCGTGCAACAGCGCCTCGGCCTCGTCGGCATCGGCGGCGGCAACGTAGAACGTGATCGAGTCCATTCCCGAGGAGTTGGCCTCGATATTGATTTCTTTGTCGCCCAGACACGATGCGAGATCGCCCAGGATTCCCGGACTATTCCGAATCGCTCGACCGGCGATCGTGACACACGCCAGTTGTGTCTCCTCCAGGTCGATCAGGCTCTCGAACTGTCCCTCGATGGTCGTGCCGCCCGCCAGCAGGTCGTCGTGCTGGTAGTGGACGACCCGAACGGAGAGGTCCGCGTCCTTGTAGGATAGCGCCGACGGGGCCACCACCTCGGCCCCCCGAAACGAGAGGTTCCGGAGTTCGTCGACGGTGATCTCGCTGACGTTGCGTGCGCCTTCGACGACGCGTGGGTCGCCGGTCATGACGCCCTCGACGTCGGTGACGATGACGACCTCGTCGGCGTCCATGTACTTGCCGAGCATGACGGCGCTGGTGTCGCTGCCGCCGCGGCCGAGCGTCGTCACGTTCCCCTGGTGGTCCTCGGCGAGAAAGCCCGTGATCACCGGGACCACGTCGCCGAGTTGCCCGGCCAGCGCGTGCGCTCGGCGGGTCGTCTCCTCGACGTCGACCTCGCCGTGTTCGTCGGTGATGATCGGCCACTGATCGCTGCCGGGTTCGAGAAACATCGCCTCGATGTCCCGGGCCGCCAGTGCCGCCTTGAGCATCCGAACCGAGGTCCGCTCGCCCATCGAGACGATCTGTGCACGGTCCGCCTCGTCGGTCTCGAACTCAATCTCCTCGATCAACTCGTCGGTCGTGTTCCCCATCGCCGAGGCGACTACCGCCACCTCGTGGCCCTGTTCGACTGCTTTGGCGATCGAGTCCGCGGCCCGATTGATCCGGTCGCCGTTGCCCAGGCTCGTTCCGCCGAACTTCGTGACTACGCGCATCCCATCACCTGCGCTGTGTGTGCGTGACTCATTACCCCGCCATATCCCGTCCCCGGGAATAACTGTGTTCATTCGCGCCTCGAACCCGTCCCCTTCGGAGTCCCCTTTCGTGGTGTATGCTGACAGCCAACAATATAAGTGCGACGCAGCCGACGGATCGGATATGCAGGTCCGCGACGCTGTTGAGGCCGACGCCGGCCGACTGGCCGAGTTGACCGCCGCTCCGAGGGACGTCATGCGCAACCTGATCCACGACCGCACGGTTCGCGTCGCCGAGATCGACGACGAGATCGTCGGGTTCGTGAGTTTCGACGCCCGCGAGCGGACCGTCCATATCACGCAGATGGAAGGCACGGCGGACGCCTGCTCGCGGCTACTCGAAGAACCGATGGGCTTTGCTGCCGGTGAGGACATGGCCGTCGAACTGTTGCTCCCCGAATCCAACGACACCGTACAGGCGGCCGTCGACGACGCGGGATTCGAACGCGACGGCACCGGGCCGACCTTCGACGGGACGCCCACGGTCCGGTTCAGGTACGATAGTCATCGCTGAGGGATCGACGGCCGGCGCAGTCCTACCGCCGCAGCCGACCCAGTAGCCTGTAGTCCCGATCGGGAGTGTATGCCCGGAACAGCAGGCTGTTGGTCAGCACCGAGACGCTGGAGAAGGCCATCGCCGCGGCCGCCAGCACCGGCTGGAGCAGTCCCAGCGACGCCAGCGGGATCATCATCGTGTTGTACCCCAGCGCCCACAGCAGGTTCTGCTTGATCTTCTGCAGCGTCGCGTCAGAGACCCTGATGGCTTTGAGCACGTCCATCGGGTCGTCTCTCATTAGCGTCACGTCGGCAGCCTCGATGGCGACGTCCGTGCCCGAGCCCAGTGCCGTCCCGACGTAGGCGACCGCCAGCGCCGGCGCGTCGTTGACGCCGTCGCCGACCATCATCGCCTGCCGGCCCTCGTCCTGGATCGCTTCGACGGCGTCGGACTTGTCTTCGGGCAGGACCTCCGCTCGGACGTTCTCGGGGTCGATCCCGACCTGCTCGGCGACCGCCCGCGCGGTCCGCTCGTTGTCGCCGGTGATCATCATCACGTCGATGTCGCGCTCCCGGAGAGCGCTCACGGCCGCTTTCGCGCTCGGTTTGACCGTGTCGGCGTCGGCGACGACGCCAGCGAGCTCACCTTCGTAGGCGACTAGCATCGCCGTCTTCCCCTCGTTCTCGAGTCGCTCCATCGTCTCGGCGGCCGGCGAGGGATCGATCCCGTTCTCGCGAAGCAGCTTCCGGTTGCCGACCAGCACTTCGCGACCGTCGACGGTCGCCCGGATCCCCTGCCCGGGGACGTTCTCGAACGCCTCCGGATCGCCCACGTCGATGCCGCGCTCGCGTGCGCCCTCGACGATCGCCTGTGCGAGGGGGTGTTCGCTGGCGCTCTCAGCGATCGCCGCAAGTCGGAGCAGTTCGTCCTCGTCAGGCCGCTCGCGGGCCGTGAGCGCCCCGCCGTCCGCGACGGCGTCGTCGACTGCGTCGAGCGCGATCACGTCGGTCAGCTCCATCTCGCCTTCGGTGAGCGTCCCGGTCTTGTCGAAGACGACGGTGTCGACGTCTTTTGCGCGTTCGAGGACGTCACCGCCCTTGAACAGGACGCCGTTTCTCGCGCCGATCGCCGTGCCGACCATCGTCGCCGCGGGCGTCGCCAGCCCCAGTGCGCAGGGACAGGCGATCAGCACGGCCGAGGCGAACACGACGACCGCGAACTCGAAGACTGAGACGCCGCCGCCGGCGATACCCGGCCCGCCGGCGACTAGCCCCCACAGCGGCAGTGAATCGACGAAGCCCGCCAGCGCCTCGGGGAACAGGAACCAGACCGTCCCCCACAGCAAGGCGTTCGCGATGACCGCGGGCACGAAGTACGCCGAGATACGGTCGGCCAGATTCTGGATCTCCGGCTGGCGCGACTGGGCTTCTTTGACCGTCTGGACGATCTGCTGGAGCGCCGTGTCGGCGCCGACTTTCGTCGCCTGGACGGTGAGGGCGCCGTTCTCGTTGATCGTCGACCCGACGACTTCGTCGCCCTCGCTCTTCTCGACGGGGACGCTCTCGCCGGTGACCATCGACTCGTCGACCGCGCTCTGGCCGTCGACGACGACACCGTCGGTCGGGATTCGCTCGCCCGGTCGGACCTTCATCAGGTCGCCGACCTCGACCTCCTCTAAGGGGACCTCCCGTTCGGTCCCGTCGCCAGCGATGATCGTCGCCGTCTCGGCTTCCATCTCCAGCAGCTTCCGCAGTGCGTCGCTGGCCTGCCCTTTCGAGCGCGCTTCGAGGTAGTTCCCCAGCGTGATGAACACCAGGATGAACGCCGCCGTGTCGAAGTAGAGACCGCCCGCGATCAGGCCCGTCAGCGACGCGATCGAGTAGAGGTACGCCGTCGAGGACCCCAGCGCGATCAGCACGTCCATGTTGGCCTGGCCGTTGGTCACGATCGCCTTGTAGGAATTCCTGTAGAACTGCCGGCCGAGCACGATCTGCACGGGTGTCGCCAGCAGGAACTCGACCCAGCCGATCTCGACGCCCAGAATCGCCTCGGGGAAGACGCTCCCGCCCAGCAGGAACCGGTCGAGCATGAACAGCGCGAACGGCAGGGAGAGCGCCGCCCCGAACAGTGTGAGCCTGCGCTGGTGCCGGATCTCTGCCGACCTGGCGGCGTCGCGAGCGCCCTCCTCTTCGCCGCCTTGCTCCCGGACCGGATCGTAGCCGGCCTCTTCGATCGCATCGTAGAAATCCTCCCTGCTGGACTCGGCCGGGTTGTAGGTCACCTGCGCCTCGTCGGTCGCGTAGTTGACGTCCGCCTCGATGACCCCCGGAGTCTCCTCCAGGGCGGTCGCGTTGGCCTGTGCGCAGTTGGCACAGGACATGTCAGAGATCCCGACTGTCACCGTCTCCGAGACCGCGCTGTACCCGGCCTCGTCGATCGCATCGTAGATCTCGGCCAGCGAGACCGCTTCGGGATCGTAGGTCACCGATCCCTCGTCGGTCGCGTAATTGACGCTGGCTTCTGCGACGCCCTCCAGTGACTCCAGGGCGTCCTGTACCGTCCCCGAGCAGTTCGCACAGGACATCCCCATGATATCGAGGTGTGTCGTTTGCGTACCCATTGCTATCTCAATATACGTCCTCCCCGCTTAGGCAGTTTGCTGCTTCGAGACCACGCTTCACAGGCCGGATTACTTTCGATCCCAAAGCAGCTATGCGCTCTCTTCGAACTGCCGGTACCGACTCTCGAAACGGTCCAGACAGGACGGACAACAGAAGTGATAGACGTCCCCGTCGATCCGAGTCGTCTCCCCCTCTGTATCGACCGTATTCCCGCACTCCGCACAGGTGAGTGCGAACTCCAGTCCTTCGATCGACGGCGTCCACTCGGCTTGCTCAACCAGGGTGACGCTGTAGGTGGCGTCGATACCATCCAGCAGCGATTCGACCCACGTTCGGACGTTCCGTGCCTCGGCACGGGCGTAAAACTGAACTCCACCCTCGGCGGTGACGAACACGTGTTCGACCGGGTCGGCCTCCCGAAGCCGTTCCCGAAGTTGGTCGATCGCCCCCGTCTGCACTCGGATCAACACCGGGACGCCGGCGCGCAATTCCGAGCGATCCACGTCGATCGTGAAGTTCCGGATGATCCCCGCCTCCTGCAGTCGCGTGACGCGATCGGAGACGGCCGGCCCGGACAGGCCGACTTCCTCGCCGATCTCGCTGTACGGTCGACGGGCGTTCTCCGCGAGTAACGACAGAATCCGTAGGTCCGTCTCGTCCAGGTCGCGCATACCGTTCGTTCGGTCGGTGGGTACTAGTATCCGTTGGCAGCCCCTTCGATTCACAAGTCTGGGATCTCTAACGCTTTCGGATCGAAGGAGAAACCGAAAAAGTATACCAGCCCCTACGTACGGACGCAATGAGTCTGACACTCACCGTCGAGGGCATGAGCTGTGAACACTGCGAACAGGCCGTCGTCGAGGCGCTCGAAGGCGTCGATGGCGTCAGTTCGGCGTCGGCTGATCACGAGGCCGACGTCGCCGAGATCGACGGCTCGGCCGATACTGCTGAACTGGTCGCCGCTGTCGAGGACGCCGGCTACGACGCCGCCGCCTAGCTCCCGCTTGCGAATATTTGACTGTTTGATCAACGAGCGTCGAATTCTCCTTCGTCCCAGCCGTCAATATCAGTGAGCACCGGCCTGGCCCTGTCCTCGTGAGACTGGCAGCGACGCCAGCGTGACGAGCACAGCGAGCCCGAACAACGTGATCAACACCGACTGCAGCAGGACGAACGCGAGTGCGACAGCGCCAACGAGCACTACCGCGATCAGCAATCGGAGCACGTGTACCGGTACGAACAACAACAGTGCCGCGGTGCCGACGACGCCGCTCCCCGCGACGACTGCGCGGGTCAGAACGTCCACGACCACGGTTAACGTCGGTCCCTGGAACATCATCGCACGTGGTCCGTTGACGTTTTATAATTATAGTCCATGATGATTAAAGCTAACGGCGGTGGGTCGGCCCAGATCTCGGCACCGACCAGTTCTATATATCGGGATATGATTTATTAGGTGGTTCGATGGCGACTGCTCGCTGTTGGGTGTGATTCCTCTCTCGCCTGTCGATCTCCGCTCCGGCAGCTGCATCCCGCGCGAGACTCGTCGAGTGACGCGCTATCGTCGCGACCAACCGGCCGGGATGTCATTCCGGCTTGGACTGCGAGCCACGGATGGGCTGACTAGCCGATAGGGCACTGTGCAGTTGACTGCAACTGCGGTCGTGAACGACGAACGGACGTTGGGGCTCAGGCAGATCTACAACGACCGACTTGCACCCTCTCTGACGCGCCCGGGCTGTCGGAACGATTCGCCGCTCTCATCTCCGGTCGATGTTAGGTAGCCCGGAGCAGTCGGCATTCCCGTAGAATCGGGGTACTGGTGTCCCGTCGTCCGGCAGATGTGGCCCTCCGATCGCCTCGAATAAATTGCGTTTCGATATATAGAACTCCGACACCCGCAGTGGCCGTCGCTCGCAGGATACTTCAACGCCGCCCGCGTACCACGGCCCGATGGACGGGCCGCTGTGGACCGCGACGCACGCGCCGGCGATCGAGGACTTGCCCCAGGAGACGGTGCGCGAGCGCCTGGGACGCGCTCGCGAGGAGCCGATGAACCTCTTCGTTCACGGGCCGAAAGGGGCCGGCAAGACCGCGGCCGTTCGAGCACTTGCCGCAGACGTTCACGCGGACGTCGAGAACGACTTCATCGAACTCAACGTCGCCGACTTCTTCGATCGCTCGAAGACGGAGATCAAAAACGATCCCCGATTCCGGTCGTTCCTGCAGGGGAAAAGCGGCCTCCCCAAGCGGGAGATGATCAACTACGTCCTCAAGGAATCGGCCAGTTACACGCCGATGGGCGGGGACTACAAGACGATCCTGCTGGACAACGCCGAGGCGATGCGTGAGGACTTCCAGCAGGCGCTGCGTCGGGTTATGGAGCAGTACTACGAGGCCACGCAGTTCGTCATCGCGACGCGCCAGCCGAGCGCGCTGATCGCGCCGATCCGATCGCGGTGCTTCCCGATCCCGGTGCGTGCGCCGACTCACGGAGAACTCGTCTCGGTCCTCGAACGGATCGTCGATGCTGAGGGCGTTTCCTACGACGCGGAGGGCCTGGAGTACGTCGCGGGCTACGCGAACGGTGACATCCGGACGGCCGTGCTGAGCGCCCAGACGACCGCCGAAGCCGAGGGCGAGATTACCATGAATACCGCATACGAGGTGCTGGGCGATATCGAGGCCGATGACGACGTCGAGGCGATGCTCGTCGCTGCCGAAGAGGGGCGGTTCGACGACGCGCGCTCGGCGCTCGACGACCTGCTGGTCGATGAAGGGTACAGCGGTGCGGAACTCATGGAGGCGATCCTCAGAACTGCCCGATCGCGTTACACCGGGCGGCAACTCGCCCGGGTCCACCAGCTCGCCGGCGAGATCGACTTCGACCTGGTTGAGGGGACTGACGAACGCCTGCACCTTTCACATTTCTTGGCGTCGCTGCCGGCGGAAACGCGTGTCTGACACCGGATCTGCTCTATTCGTTGACGATCGCCGTCTCGAAGCCGTCGCCGTCGACGGCGACACCAGCGGCACAGACGGCGTGCTCGAACTCCAGATCGTACGCTTCGCGAGCGGCCTCGGCGGCGTCGCTCGCCTCGAAGGCGAACGGCTCGGGACTGTCTTTCTCGTAGGTCGCAACTATGGTCGGCTCGGTGACTTCCTCGACGAGCAACGCGTCTCGCCGGACCGTTCCGATCACGGCGCTTTCGACTGTGGGATCGTCCTCCAGGCCGATGATGCCCGCGACTCGGGGCGTGTCGTAGTCGTCTTTCTCGAAGTCCAGCGCCAGCAGCGGTTCTGCGAGCGCGTCCCGAGCGGGGTAGCCCAGCTCGAGTTTCTCGGCGATGGGATCGACGTGACTGCCGTTGCCGACGACCGCACCTCGGTCGGTCACGCGCAGCCCGTTGTAGGAGATGTAGGGGTTGTCCGACGGCGGGGCGTCCGGCGTGGGTTCGATCGTGACGGTCCCGTTGCGAGTGATCGCCTGGCGGTTAGGAAACGATCGCGATGAAACGCGGTAGGCGCCAACCTCCGGGCCGACGACGACGAATCGTCCGACGTACATATCCCACCGTGCTCGCGCCGCTGACATGGTCGTGTCGGTCCCGAATCGGCGTGGCACTAACTAGCACACATTCCAGAATCGAGCGATCCAGGAATATTCGCCGGCCAGAGCGTCAGCACATACTCCGGACGATCTCGATGACGTCCTCGCCGCGCTCGGTCGGCCGGTAGGTCACGTAGTTGCCATCTCGATCCGCTTCGACGAGATCCGCCTCCTTGAGTTTCTTGAGGTGATAGGAGAGCTTCGAGTACTCGATGTCGAACAACTCGACCAGGTCACAGACGCAGAGCTCCGACTCGCCGAGCAGCCGCATGATCAGCAGCCGGCGGTCGTCCGAGAGTGCCTGGAAGATGTCGCGAGCGCTCTCGACGCTGCACGTCGCGGTCATCGACTCCAGATCCGACATTGTCTCGGGCGAGACCCGGTAGTCGTCCGATTGTGAGGACATCGTTGTTGGCTGACGATAGGGCCGGCACACAAATCAGTGTGTGCATCCGGCCAGCCGAAGCGATCGCCCTAGGCCGTCTCGAACAGGTCGACTAGCTGGTCGACGTCGGGAATATCGCCTTCGACGGCGATGTCACCGTCGACGGCGACGGCGGGCGTGTGCATCACGCCGCGATCGATGATCTCCATCTGTGCTTCGACCTTCTCGACGGTCGCGTCGGCGCTGCCGTCGAGTTGCTCGAGCGCTTTGTTGACGTTCTGTGCGGTCTTTTTGCACCTGGCGCAGCCAGGTCCGATGACTTCGATTTTCATAGGTTGTGTTGTGTGTGGTGTGAGTTGGTCGTGCGTCGATACGTCAGACGATCAGCAGCCCCCAGATCAGCCCTGCGACGGTCGCAGACACTGCCACGAGGCTGATATACAGGGCCGTCCGCTTGGTGCCGATGGTCTTCCAGATGACGAGCATGTTCGGCAGCGACAGCGACGGACCGGCCAGCAGTAGCGCCAGCGCGGGACCGTCGGCCATCAGGCCGTTGGTGTAGCCGAACAGCGACCCGATGATGGGCACTTCCAGCAGCGTCGGCATGTACAGCACCGCGCCGATGACCGACGCCAGACCGGAGGATAGCAGCGTCGTCTCGCCGAAGATGCCCTGGGTCAGCAACCCGGGCGCGACCTGGTGGGCCGTGAAGGTCTCGCCAGCGTCGGTGGTCACCGTCTCCAGCGGCCCCATTCCCTGAGCCATGGCGGCGATCGCGCCGATGATGCCGATGACGAACGTCCCGGCGATCAACAGCGGGAAGATCGCCTTCGTGAAGAACCACGTCTCCTGGAGCCACTCGTCGATCACGTCGCGGTCGAACTGCGTGTACAGCAGGTACCCCAGCAGCGCGAACCACGGCGCGAGCAGCGGAGCCTTGACTGCCCAGGAGAGCAGACCGGTCGCCGCGATCAGCAAGATCGCGACCTGACTGCCGAAAAAGCCGCCCGTCACCCAGAGAGGTCGATCGCGTTCGGCAACGACCTGGCCCCCGTCGGTGGCGACGGTCTGTCCCTCGGGGCTCTCGCTGTCGTCGCTGGTGCCGAACGCGAAGGCCATCGTCAGGCCGATCCCGGCAGCCATCACGATCGCGAAGAACGCTCGTGCGCCCCCGAGCGGCAGCCCGAGCACGCGGGCGGTGAACACGATCGCCAGGACGTTGATCGCCGGGCCCGAGAACAGAAAGGCTGTCGCGGGGCCGATCCCCGCGCCCTTCTTGTAGAGGCCGGCGAACATCGGCAGTATCGTACAGCTACACACCGCCAGCGCGATCCCTGACACCGACGCCAGCGAGTACGCCTGGAGTTTGGGTGCGTCGCCGCTGAGGTACTTCTTGATGAACCGATCCGACAACACCGCGGAGATGCCCCCCGCGATGAAAAACGCCGGCACTAGGCACGTGATGACGTGTAGCGTCAGGTACGACAGCGTTTCGTCGATTCCGGCCCGGATCACCGGCACGAGCACGTCGACTGGTGTCACGGTACGACCACCATTTCAAATCAATCTAAAACGCAGCCTCACATATAGCTACCGGTTTCAAAAACTATTGAAACAAAATTAATCGTGTCGAATACGGCGTGACGCGGTGATTATCCCCACCATCTGTCACTGTCTTGGGATATCGCTCACTCGACTGTCGGCAGTACCACGACGAACACGCTACCCTCCGGTTCGTTGTCCTCGACCCGAACCGCACCGTCATACTGGTCTACGAGGGTCTTGACGAGATAGAGTCCGAGCCCCGTCCCCGTGCTGTCGAGGCCCTGCTCGCCCTCGGCGAAGATCTGTTCCTTGTGATCGTCGGCGATTCCCGGACCGTTGTCCGCGATGCGTATTCGAACCGTGCCCTCGCTGAGGTGTCCAGATACCGTGATCTCGGGGATGTCTTTGTCGTTGTGGAAGATCGCGTTCGTCAGGATGTTCCGAAACACCACTTCCAGCATATCGTCTGCCAGTACTGCCACGTCAGGAATCGTCCCCTCGACGGCGACCGTCGCACGCTCGTGATCCGACCGGATCTGCTCGATCTGTCTTTCGAGTACGGGCCGCAACTCCACCGGAGACCGGTCCACGTCGGCCCGGAGCAACACGTCCGTGACGTCCTCGGCCATCTCCGAGATTTCCACTACCTCCTGACCCGCGTTGAGCACCCGGCGGGCGTACTCTCGATCTGTCTCGTCTGTAAGCGACTCCTGGAGTAACTCGGTGTAAGACACCATCACTGTCAACTTGTTCCGGATGTCGTGTCGCATCACCTTGTTGAGGAGTTCGAGCGTGTCTCGCTGTTCCTCCAGTGTCTGTTCGTACGCCTTGAGGTCGGTTATGTCACGCGCGTAGCCCAGCATTGCGTCGTCGCCACTCCCCGGGACCTGATACGGGATCTTCGTCGTCTGAAAGACGCGTACTTCGCCGTCGGCAGTCGTCAGCGTCTCCTCGGGTATCTCTTTTGGTTCTCCCGACTCAATCACGTCGATGTCGTCCTCTCGGAACTCGTCGGAATCGTTTGCCCCGGGCAGAATCTCGACCTCGCGCTTGCTCTCAACGTCCGCCGGAGTCAGCCCGTAGGCCTTGGCCGTCGCTTCGTTGGCCAACAGATACTCTCCCTCGCGATTCTTCGCGAAGATCAGGTCCGGCACCAGGTCGATGACTTTCCGGAGGTTCCGGCGTGCCGCCTGGAGCGCCTGTTCGTCCCTTTTCCGGTCGGTGATATCGGTCACGATTCCGACGATACGTCGGGAGCCGTCGTCGTCTTCGACGAGTTCGGCGCGTGCCTCTCCCCACAGTTTTTCGTCGGCTCCACTCTGGATTCGGTACTCAACTTGGAGCGGTTCCCCCGTCGAAACTGTCTGTTCGATCGCTTTTTCGACTGCCGGGATGTCGTTCGGATGAACGTACTCGGTGAACGCCTCGTAGGTTCCGTCGAACGTGCCGGACTCGACTCCAAACAGGCGCTCCATCGACTCAGTCCAGACAACTTCGTCAGTATCGAGGTCCCATTCCCAGACGCCGGTATCCGTTCCGGTGAGAGCAAGTGACAGACGCTGTTTCGTCGCTTCGAGTTCCTGTTCTCGTTGCTTCTGGTCTGTGATATCGGTCGAAACACCACAGACAGCCGTTACCTCGCCGTTCTCATCATAGACTGGCGATTTCCGCGTGAGTCGGACGGAGTCTTCCTCGGCTCCCTGGATTACCTCTTCTACCTCGGTCATCTCACCAGTCTCGATGACGTGTCGGTCGTCTGATCGAGCCCTTTCAGCGGTGTCCGCGGGGAAGAGTTCCTCGTCAGTCAGGCCGATAATGTCCTGATCTTCCACATCGAGCAGTTCGCGACACGCCTGGTTCATCAGGATATACTGGCTGTCGGTGTCCTTCAAGAACACTGCCGCAGACATCGTATCAAGTACCGTCTCGAACCGCCGATGCGTTTGCCGAAGTTCCCGCTGTTGTTCCTTTCGTTCCGTCACGTCACGGGCGACCCCGACGATCCCGCTCACGTCTCCGTCTTCGATGATCGGAGTGAGCTTCGTCTGCCAGTGTCTTGTCCCGCCGGGAAGATCCAGCGTCTCTTCGTACTCGATTGTTTCTCCCTGTTCGACACACCGGCGATAGCGCGCCGAAACCTCTGCGCCCTGTTCCTCACCGAGCAGTTCAGTCGGCGTCTGTCCGCGCATTTCGTCTTCGGAAATGCCGGTCTGTTCCTGGTGGGACGCGTTGTTCCGTTGGAACGTAAACGTATAGTCGCCGTCAGTTTGTTCGACATCGATCAGAAAGACCGCGTCCTCGATTTCGCAAAAGATCGTCTCGTAGACGTTTTCCCCGCTCTCACCGCCGATTTGAAAGCGTTCATGAGGGGAGTCCACATCAGAACTGTCTGACATATCGCTCTCTCGGTGTTGTTAGGAGGCGAAGGTAGTAATAGACGCGGGGTTTTCGCTTAGTCGGACTGCCGTCAGGACAGATACTCGCGAAGTATCTCGTAGGACTCCTTCAGTCGCTCTTCGTAGGCCGGCCGATCCCACGGTTTCCAGGTATATTCGGCCGTTTCGACACGAGCGCCGCGTCGGTCAGGGATCTGATGACACAGGTTCGTCGGCCCATCGATGCTGGCCGCCTGTCCGTTCCCGTCGGGAACGAACGTCATCGCACTGATTTCCAATCCATCGAATGCGGTTTTCTGCAGTCCGTCGTCCCACTCGGTCGCGATGCGTTGCTTGCTGGATGGATCGGCGACGTTCAGCAGGATCCACGGGAGTCGCATCTCGATAGCGTTCCCGTCGGTGTCGACGTGGACATCAGTCAGCGAGTCGTAGTCCTCCGCGTTCGGATTGCCGTTGCCGTAGCGCAACCGTCCGGTCTCGACCGCATCGAACGGGACCCGCTTCCCGTTTGCCGGGACGGTGTACCCTCGGTTGACCGTCTCTCGAACCGGCACGAACCCGGCAGAGCCGTCCCGATAGGCGTCGACCGACAGATCCGCTATTCGTCCGAACTCCCTGGCGAACGCGTCGTATCTCGAATCTACGAGGAGCCGCGAGGCGTCCGAGCCGGCGAGTCGAGCCACGAAATCCGCCGTCGTTTCCGCCCCCGTGTCGAACGGGAGCGTCGTCTCCCGCCCGGTCACACCCACAGCGACGAGTGCGTTCATCCGCGTCCAGTCGATCGGTTCCGGCAACTCCTGGAACTGCAGTCGGACGTTGAGGCCTTCGAGGTCGTGTGTCACCTGCAGACGCGACAGTGTTCGATCCGGCCGTGCCGTCGTCGATTCGGCTGGCTCGACCGTCATCGCGTCAGTCCAGTCGCTCGCTGAGCCGTCGAGCGAGACGCCGTCGACCGGATCGAATCCCAGGAGACCGAACCGCTGTTCCGGCGTCTCGACGTTCGACCAGAACGGACGCCGCCCGGGCACCGAACGCTCGGCGAGGTTCCAGGTTCGCTTGAACCACTCGTTTTGCCAGGAGAACAGCACACCGCCCGCGGTATCAGCGTGGGCGATGTCTTCGAACATCGCGACGGCGATTTCGCCCTGCTGGGTCTCGGTGAGTCGTCCCTGATCGCGTCCGTGCACGTTTCGGTGGGCGATCCCGCGGGAACTCGGGACGCCGAACTCGGCGATCAACACCGGGTGGTCGGTGTGGGTCGTGATGTCGTCGAGGTAGCCCGCGTAATTGTTCGGCTCGCCGCGGTGGTCGATGTACTCGACGTACTTCGGCGTCTCGTTCAACAGATCTGGATAGTAGGGATAGACGTGATACGACGCGAAGGTACCGGCGGCGAACGCGTCGGTCGGGCCGATACGGTCGGGGTCGACGCTGACCCGATCCTCGGAGTCGAACGGTTCGTAGGGGTGTTCCAGAGGGTCTGTCGTCACCCAGTTGACGAACGAGACGGGCCGCTGGATCCCGTACTGTTCCAGTTGGTGTGTGACGACGCGATCCAGCCGTCCGGCCAACCATCGCTCGAAGGGGCGTCCGTCCCGAGTCTGCAAGTACCGGCCGCTGTACTCGCCGTGCTCGCCGCTGTCGTTCGTCTCGGCGACTACGTCCGGTGGCCACTCGATCCCGAACAGGAACCCGAGGACGGCGTCGCTCACGTCGGCGTCGTAGGTGCCAGCGGCGTGTCCGGGCCGCTCCGGCAGGGTCGTCCGCCCGTGAACGGCGTCTACGGTCCGTCCGAGTTCCCGATCGACCGACTCCGAAAGAGCGGTCGCGTCGCCCGCCTCGAGGAGATCAGCCGTCGGGACCCATGTCCCCTGGAGTAACAGGAGCGGCTCCGTGGCCTCGCGGTTGTACGCCGCAAGCGCCCGATAGAAGGCCGGTGGGTGGATCGTGTAGACCCGGACGACGTTCGCGATCTCGCCGATATCTGCCAGCCAGCGGTCGTATTCCGCCCGGGTTATTGCCGCTTCACCCGGAAAGCGTCCCGGCTTTGCCATTCCGAGGTTGATCCCTCGCACGGACAACGACTGATACGTATCCCCACGCAGTTTTTCGAATCCGTCGTCGCCGACCCGGAATCGCGGCTTGTCCGGCTGCTCTGACTGGTCCGGCCGCTCGGTATCAGTCCGGGTCGACCGTTCGGACTCCGTTCGGTTTTCCGGACTCTGAGATTGGCATCCGGCGATCGTCCCGGTACCTGCAGCCCCGACTGCTGCCATGAATCGTCTCCGGTCCACACGTCTGTATTCCGTCGAGATACAATGAGACTGTCGGCGCTGTCTCGCGTGCTCGCTACCCACTTTCGTCGCAGGGATAACCACACTTTTGCACGGTCGATGCCAATAGAGCGGCAATGACGTCAGTACTCGTCGTCGACGACGACGAAACGATCAGACAGCTGGTCACCCACCGGCTCGAAGCCTCCGGTTACGAGGTTCGGGCCTGTGAGGACGGCCGCGAGGCCGCGGACCTGCTCGACGGTGAGTACGAACCCGATCTAGTCGTGTTGGACGTAATGATGCCGCGCCTCAACGGCACTCGACTCGCACGGATGGTCCGGAATGGAGAGTTGGCGGTCCGGTCGGACCTGCCGATCGTCATGCTCACCTCACGCGGGCGCGAGGAGCACGTCCTCGAAGGGTTCGAGGCCGGCGTCGACGACTACATATCGAAACCGTTTCGCAGCTCCGAGTTACTGGCCCGGATCAAACGTCACATCGGTGCGTGACTGATGATTGGGCTCGTCCTGGCCGTGACAGCGTTTGGGTATTCCGTTCCTCAAACCGTTGTGCTCGTGTTCGTCGCACTCGTCGTCGGTCTCCTGCTCGCGGTGCAGTTTTATCTCACGATCGGACTGTCGGTCTATCGCTCGGTGAAGCAAACGCGTCGCGACCGAGTCGAGTCGGAACTGCGTGGTGAACTTCTCGACCGGCTGTTCGCCGAGGACCCGGACTGGGAGGCGTGGGTCAGTGACCTCTCGTCCGTCGAGCGAGATGTCGTCGAGTCGCTTCTGGACGAACACCTCCGAGAACTCGACGGCACTGAAGCCGAGACGCTTCGAGGGCTGGGGGACGCACTCGAAATTCCCGAACGTGCGGGTCGGCGACTCGAAGCCGGCGACGAGTACGAGCGCTTGCACGCGCTCACGTGGCTGACGCTGCTACGTCGCCCGGGACCGTACCTCGAATCGTCGTTCGAACCCCGGACGCCACGCGAGCGCGCGTCGGTGGTGACGCTGTTGGAGCAGACTGACCGACTCGCGGACGAGGAGACTGGCATCGCGATCCTGCTCGACGGCATCGACGCGCAGTTCACCGTGTTCGGCCAGGACACGCTCTATCGCGTCGCACGCCGAGATCCCGCTCCCCTGCTTCGAACAGCGAGTGAGGCCTACCAGACGTGGCCCGAACCGCTGTTGGGGCAGGTGCTCGCGGTCTGTGCCCAACTGGAAACGAGCGTTCGAGACGGCGAACTGGCGTGGATCGTCGCCGTGCTTGAGACCGGCACAGAGGCCACGCGGGCCGCCGCTGCCGACGCGCTCGCCAGTTTCGGATGGCGAGGGTCGCTCCGCAATCGGGCGTTTCTCGAACGCGCGGTGAACGATCCCTCGCCGCGCGTTCGAAACGCAGTCTACGGGATGCTCGCGTCGTGGGGCGACCGAGCGGCACTCGAGGTGCTCCAGCAGGCGCTGGCCGCGGAGACTGACTCCGGTGCGCTCACGGCCGGCATGACGGCACTGGCGAGACGACAGGACCACTTCGAGACCGACCCCGGGGTGATGCTCGGGGCGGCGTGGGACTGGAGCCTCGAACACGTCGAGTACGACCGTCTCGCACGGCGTGCGGAGACTCAGAAGGTGCGCTAGTATGCACACGCTCGCACATCTCGTCGCGACGGTCGTGTTCGCCTTCGGCGTCTTTGCCGTCAGTCTCTACGCGCTGATCAACGTCGGCTATCTCCTGTTGCACGCGCTGGCGCTGCTCGAACTCCGTGATAGCGTTCGAGAGTCGCGCTGGGACCCACCGTTCCGGAAGTTCGCCAGCCCGTTTTATCCCGGGATCGGTGTCGTCGTCCCGGCGTACAACGAGGCGGAAACGATCGCCGAGAGCGTGCAGTCGATGCTCTCGTTGAACTATCCGGAACTGGAAGTCGTCGTGGTCAACGACGGCTCGACCGACCGCACGCTCGAACAGCTGATCGATACCTTTGATCTCGAATCTGTCGACGCCGAGGTCCCGTTCGAGGTCCCAGCCGAGGAGATTCACGACGTGTATCGATCGACGACCTACGAGGAGCTGCTCGTCGTTGACAAGGAAAACGGCGGCAAAAGCGACGCGCTCAACGCCGGCCTGTGGCTGACCGAGATGCCGCTGTTTTGCGCCGTCGACGCCGATACGATCATCGATCGAGACGCGCTGCTGTCACTGGTCCGGCCGTTCCTGAACGAGCCGACGACGGCCGTCGCGTCCGGTGGCGTGATCCGGGTCGCCAACGCGTCTACGATCGAGGACGGGGTCGTCAAAGAGACCGCGCTACCGAAGACCGGGTTGCCGGGGATTCAGGTGATGGAATACCTACGGGCGTTCTATTCGGGGCGGCTGGGCCTTAATCGCGTCAACGGTCTCATCCTCATCTCCGGCGCGTTCGGACTGTTCCGGACCGATGTCGTCCAAGAGATCGGTGGCTACAGACACGACACGATCACCGAGGACTTCGACATCGTCGTTCGCCTGCATCGCTATCTCAAAGAGCACGACCGGACCTACACCGTCGATTTCGTCCCGGAGCCGGTCGCGTGGACGGAGGTCCCCTCGAAGTTACGAGTACTCAGCAGGCAGCGCCGGCGGTGGTTCCGGGGGATGGTCGAGACAGTTGTCACACACAGGAGAATGCTGTTTAACCCCCGGTACGGCCGGGTCGGGACAGTAATCCTGCCGTTCTTCGTCGCAGCGGAGACGGTCGGCCGGCTCGTCGAGGGCCTCGGCTACGTTCTATTGCCGCTGGCGTGGTATTTCGGACTGTTGGACATCGAGTTCTTCCTTGTGTTCGTCCTGCTGACGACCGGATTCGGCGTCTTCCTGTCGTGGTTCGGCGTGTTCAGCGAGGTCTGGAGTTTCAACCGTTATGACAGTCCCTGGCAGATCCTTCGACTGCTGTGGTACGGCGTACTGGAGAACTTCGGCTACAGACAGTGGCGAGCGTTCATCGCCTGGCGCGGGCTGTTCGAGTATCTCCGTGGTGTCGATACGTGGGGCGCGATGGAGCGAGCCGGCTTCACGACCGAGGACGATTAGTGGGTTCGGCACCGAATAACACGTATGACAGACGCGGAGGTTCGGGACTACTTTCAGGACCTCTATCGATTGGGGAGCGATACGTCCGCATCGCTTGAGGAGAAAATCGAGCAGGCGATTACGATCGGGCGGGACCGCCTTGACGTTGATTACGGTGTTCTCTCCCACACTGGCAGCGGCGACTACGAGGTGATCGGCTCGACGATACAGAGCGGCCAGTACGCCGCCGGCTCGACACACGACCTGGAGACGACGTGGTGTCGACACGTCGTCAGCGACGACGAGACGCTCGTAATTTCCGATGCGGGTGACTCGCCATACAGCGACGACATCGCACGGGACGTGACCGGTCTCCAGTGTTATGTCGGCGCGTCGATCGTGGTCGATGGCGATACCTACGGGACGCTGTGTTTCTCGGGCGACGAGCCACGGCCGTCCGCGTTCGGGGCCGAAGAAAAACAGTTCGTGGAGTTGCTCACCCAGTGGATCGGTCACGAGATCGAACGTGAGCGTCACTATCGCGCGCTTGACGCACAGAACGAGCGGCTCAACGAGTTCGCGGGCGTGCTCGCACACGACCTTCGAAACCCGCTGACTGGGGCCCGGGGATACACGGAACTGGCTGCCGAATCGGTCTCAGGTCCCGAATCGGACTATCTCCAGACGGCGCTTGACTCACTCGACCGGATGGAGACGCTGATCACCGAGACGCTCACGCTGGCCAAAGAGGGCGCGGATGTCGGGGAACGAGAGCCGGTGCAACTGTCCTCGGTCGCCCGGGTGGCGTGGGAGACAGTTTCACCGACGACAGCGACTCTCGAGATCAGCAACGATCGGACCGTCCAGGCCGACAGGTCCCGACTACGTCAGCTGTTCGAGAACCTCTTCCGCAACGTCGAGGAACACTGCGATGCGGGCGTGGTGGTGACAGTCGAGGGAACTCAGGACGGATTTGCCGTCGAAGACACGGGCCCCGGCCTCCCTGAGGAGATTGCCGAGTCGCTGTTCGGCGGTGCGTATGGAAAAGGCCGCCGCGGACTCGGCCTGTTGATCGTCGAACGGGTCGCTTCCGGACACGGCTGGAACGGCAGTGTTGAATCCGACAAGACTAGGACCCGATTTGAATTCTCCGGAGTCGGCGTTGTCACGGACCCGCCGCGCCCGGCAGATTGATACGTGTCTCTACTCCGGTCTCACGGCAATCCCGTGTGCCTTGTGGCTCCTTGTCGACCTCGGCGCTCGCTACAAGGTTGAAACTCTTCGAGCCCGAAGTAGAGCTATGGTCGAACACGAGGCAGTCGTCGAGGCGCTTCGAGGCGTCCACGATCCGGAAATCCCGGTCAACGTCTACGATCTCGGCCTCGTCTACGAGATCGAGATCAACGACGCCACTGTCGATGTCGAGATGACGCTGACGAGTCCGACCTGCCCGATCGCCGGCCAGATGGTCACACAGGCCGAAAACGCCGTCGAGGCGGTCGATGACGTCGAGCAAGCGACCGTCGAACTCGTCTGGGACCCGCCGTGGTCCCCGGGGATGGCTACCGACGAAGGCAAGATGAAACTGCAGTCGATCGGTGTCTCCGTTCCCGACTCGAGTGGCGATTCGGACGGAGACGATGGCTCACAGTCAGCCGAACAAAGCCCGTTCTAGTCCTCAAGCACCCTGTCTTCGAGTTCGTCGAACAGCGCTGTGACACGCCGTTCGATCTCCTCGCGGATAGCGGCGACTTCGGCTGGCGGTCGACCGTCCGGGTCGTCCAGGTCCCAGTCGCGGCTGTCACCGCTCCAGGTCGCCGGGCAGACGTCCTCTGCCGAACAGCCCATCGTGATGACGTAGTCGCTATCGCTGGTTTCTTCGAAAGTGATCTCTCGGGGCTGGCGATCGGAGAGATCGACGCCGCGCTCGCTCATCGCCTCGATCACTTCCTCGTGGACGTGCTCGGCCGGGCGGGTCCCGCCCGTGACGATCGATACTCTGTCGTCGAGTTCGCGTGTTTCGAGCTCCCGCTCGGCGAACGCGTAGGCCATCTGTGAGCGCCCGGCGTTCTGGACGCAGACGAACGCGACCTGCACTGTGTGTGGTCCTGTCATTGTGGTCTCCGTTTGAGTTGCCGGTGTTCGCGACGTACCTCACCTGTTGGGAGAAGCGACCTATAACCGTTGCTCTGTCCCCTCAATAGCAGTATATGCCACTATTGCGACCTCTGTCCGGCGAACAGCGACGGACCCGCTCGTACCACGCGTCGTCCGTTCGGGGTCTTCGGCTGTCACGTACTCGTCGACGCCGTGTGCGGTGTCGTTGCCGACGGCACACCGACGGCGTTCGCGAGAGCGACCGCGCCTCTGGACGTGCCTGGTCCCGACTCAGCTCTTTATATATATTGGAAGGCGGCACAACCCGTGGCGTGACGACCGAGTCCGAGTGCGTCGACGCGTTGCGAGAGGCTGCCGAGGAGCTGGGCGAGTCACCGACGAAAGCCCAGTACGAGGAGTTGGGGTTGATCCCCGCTTCGGGAACGATCCAGCGCGTGATGGGTGGCTGGAACAACGCCAAAGAAGCGGCGGGGCTGGAGACGTACGCTTCGCACGGTTCTCGTGTACAGTCTAAACCGGACGATGTCGACTTACCGGACGGACTCGTCTGGGAACAACTCACACGGTATCAACGCTGGCACTACAAGAACCGCGAGTGGAACACCGGGCGAACGCTGCGACGCCGTCAGCGGCTTCGCGCCCGGATCCACAAGCGAAAGGACGACAGCGGCGGGTGTACCAAGTGTCCGGAGTCCGACCCGGCCTGTCTTGATTTCCATCACCTATCAAGTGCGGACAAGGAGATGGCCGTCAACAAGATGGTCCCGTACGGATACTCGAAATCCGATATCGAGGCCGAAATGGAAAAATGTGAGATTCTGTGTGCAAATTGCCACGCGAAAGAACACGTTTCAGCGCCAGAGGCGCGCGTGATGGCGGAAGGGGCTCAGACTAGAGTGGAACGGCTCCGGCAGTGGGCTTACGAGTACAAGCGCACGCGTGGCTGTCAGCGTTGCTCGGAGACCGATCCAGTGTGTTTGCAGTTTCATCACGTCTCGGAGAAACACGCGGGTGTCAGCGAGATGATCACCAATGGCGAACCCGAGTCGGACATACGCGCAGAAGTCGAGAAGTGTGTCGTTCTCTGCGCGAACTGCCACCGGAAAGAACACTACGAGCGCCCCGTAGTTACCCCAGAAGAAAGCGACAACATTTAGTAAACCCACGGCGTTCTGTCGAATGCAGTCCTGTGGTGTAGTGGCCAATCATGTAGCCTTCTGGGGGCTACGACGGAGGTTCGAATCCTCCCAGGACTACTTCTCTGGCGGCTAATTCGAGAGTAGCGACGCGATCCCTCGCAACGATTTCCGGCGAACGAAAGCCGTCTTAGGTCTCGAGTCGTTCTACGAACTCAGTCGTTTCGCGCACTCGCGTGCGCCCGCCGAACTTCGTCCGGAAACGCCTCGTCTCGCCCGCCGTACACCAGATGGCTGTTACAGTCGCAGTCCGACGCGCCGATCCCCTCGACCGGCTCACCGGGTAGACGCTGGCTGACCGCACACTCGGCGTCGGCGTCGGCCGAGCGGACGACTTCGACGATGCGTGTCCCCGAATGACCGAGCAGGTAATCGATATGCCAGTGGCGGGCGTCGTTTTCGCCACTCGCCACTCGCCGGTGGCGATCGATCCGGGAGAACCCACCCGGGCCGAACGCGCTGCCGGTGTAGGCGTAGATCCCGGCCGCCAGTTCGCGCTCGCCGGCCGCCCCGAACGTGATCGTCGCCGCCTCGGGCAGCTCGATCAACAGCGTGTAGGTGCCACTCGTCACAATCTTGCTTGCACTGTCGCACACAAAACCGCACTGCCGCCTGGTTTTGGCTGCCCAAATTCTACACAATTGTAAACATCTGTTTTCAGCACCTGGGAACCGCCGCCCCTTCTTTACCTCTTTGGTTGGCTATCTTCAGTTAGGTGGACCTAAATGACTGAGGTGCTGGCCGACACGGCCCCGGGCGAGTCCGTCTCCCTAGAGCGCGTCCCGGACGACGACGTCCGGGCGCGCCTGCTCAGGCTCGGCTTTCTGGACGGCGCTGTGGAGTGTCGCCACAGGCTCCGGAAGGGACCGATCGTTCTCAGGCGCAACGGCACGGAGATGGCTCTCGGGGCCGATCTGGCCGCCGAGATCGAGATCTCGCATGCGAGGGCCGATAGATGAGCTGTCACGAGACCGGCGACTGTGACGTCGACGCCGACGAGACGATCGCACTGGTCGGCTGCCCGAACGTCGGCAAGAGCGTCGTCTTCGGCGAACTCGCCGAGCAGTACGTCGACGTCTCGAACTACCCGGGGACGACCGTCGACACGACCGAGGCCGCGTTCGGCGACGCCAAACTGACCGATACTCCCGGCGTCTACGGGATCTCCAGCTTCGACGAGGAAGAGCGCGTCACCCGCGAGATCGTTCTCGAAGCCGACGCGGTCGTCAACGTCGTCGACGCGACCCAGCTGGATCGGGACCTGTTCCTGACGCTGCAGTTGCTCGATATGGGGATCCCGACGGTCGTCGCGCTGAACATGATGGACGAGGCCGAGGCCGACGGGGTCGACATCGACGCCGACGCACTGGAAGCGGAGCTCGGCGTCCCGGTCGTCCCCACGGTAGCGGTCGACGGCGAGGGGATCGACGAACTCCGCGAGCGCGTTCCCGAGGCCACTGCGCCGGCGTCGACGCCCGTCGAGCGGTGGTTCGACGAGCTCCCCGACGACGTCGGGGCCTCTCGCGCCGAAAAGACGCTCATCGTCGAGGGTGACGAGCCGACCGCCGAGCGGGTCTCGTCCGGCGCGATCGTCGCCGACGGCGGCGTCCCGGCGCTCACGGAGATCGGCCAGCGCGAGGACGTCTACGGACATCGACGCCGTCGTGTCGAGGACGTTGTCGGCGGTGTGCTCTCCCGGGAGGAGCGCGATTCGTCCTGGGCCGAGCGGTTCAGCGACCTCATGCTCGATCCCCTGACCGGGACCCCGATCGCGCTCGCGATGCTTGGTGCGATCTTCTACTTCATCGGGGTCGTCGTCGCCCAGAAGGTCGTCGACTTCCTCGAGATTACAGTCTTCGGCGAGTATTACAATCCGATCGTCGAGGGCGCCGTTGAGGGGATTCTCCCTGCTGCCTCCTGGGCCGAGCCGATCGAGTTCATGCTGATCAACGGCAACCTCGGCCTGCTGACGATCACCGTCCAGTACATCGTCGGCGTTCTGCTGCCGCTGGTCATCGCGTTCTACTTCGTGATCGGCATCCTCGAGGACTCGGGGATGCTCCCCCGGCTGGCCGTGCTGACCGACCGCGGACTCAACCGGATCGGGCTGAACGGCCGGGCGATCGTCCCGATGATCGTCGGCGTCGGCTGTGTGACGATGGCCGTCATCACGACCCGAATGGTCGGTGACCGCCGCGAGCGCCTCATCTCGACGGCGCTGCTCGGGCTCGCGGTTCCCTGTTCGGCCCAGCTCGGGGTCATCATGGGACTGCTCGCCGGGCTGGGGCTGATCTGGTGGTTCGGCTACCTCGGCGTCTTGCTTCTCGTGCTCGGGGTCGCTGGACTCTTCCTCGATCGGACGCTCCCCGGCGAGCAGACGCCGCTCGTGACTGAACTCCCTCGGATGCGCGTGCCCCGACCCCGGAACATCCTCCGGAAGACCTACAACCGGACGAAGATGTTCCTCCGGGAGGCGATCCCGCTGTTCGCGGTCGCAGCGGTCGCTATCTCGGCGCTCGAGTACGTCGGTGGATTCGCCGTGATCCAGCGTGTGCTGTCGCCGGTTACGGCGCTAGTCGGACTTCCGCAGGAGTTCGCTCGCGTCCTCTTGCTGGGGCTGGTCCGGCGTGACTTCGCCGCGGCCGGGATGACGGATATGGCGTTCACCACTGCCGAGACCTTTATCGGTCTGGTCGTCATCACGCTGTTCGTCCCGTGTATCCTCTCGATGGTGATGATCCTCAAGGAACGGGACGCAAAGAGCGCGCTCCTGATGTGGGTCGGCTCCTGGGTCGTCGCCTTTGGCGTCGGTGGCCTGCTGGCGGTGATCCTATGATCTGTCCGAGTTGCGACTTCGACTTCGATCCCGCCCGCGGGCTGCAGTGTCCGCGCTGTGGCGAGGCCATCGACTGCAGCGAGATCGGCTGTGCGAACTGCGACGCCTGCAACGACGTCTTCCAGCAGGTCACTCGACGGATCCGGTCCGGCGACTGAGCCGCTGGCGATCCGTTCGCGCCAGTCCCCCGACCGTCCCATTTTTTCCGGTCGACCCCGTTCGGTCGGTATGGACGAACCGTCGAGCCCGACCCTGACGCTTGCCGCTCTCGCCGTCGTCGTCGGCGTCGTCCAGGTGCTGTTGGCACTGGTCGGGGTCGATCCGTGGTATTTCGCGCTCGCCTGGCCGCTGGCCGACCGTCCCTGGACGCTGGTGACGAGCATTTTCGCCCACGGGAGCCTCGGGCATCTCCTCTCGAACTTGCTTGGGCTCGTGGTCGTCGGCATCTTCCTCGAACGCCGCACGTCCCCGGCCCGCTTCTACGCGTTCTTTCTCGCCGCTGGGGTCGTCGCCGGCGTCGTGCAGGTCGCCGTCACGGCGCTCGTCTTCGGGCAGGGGACCGCGGTCCTGGGTGCCAGTGGCGCGGTCTTCGCACTATTGGGATACGTCCTGGCCGGCAACCGCCTGACCGAACGGATCGCCGCCGGCATCAAGCTCAGTCCGCGCGTGCAACTCGCGGTCGTGCTCGGAGTCGCCGGCACCCTGACGGTCGTCACGGCCAGCGCTGGCGTCGCGCTGATCGCTCACTTCACCGGGCTCTCGCTGGGCCTCGTTGCCGGCCGCGAGCACCTGCTCAGGCCGTCGCCATCACGGTAACCGCCGTACCTGCGGTAGTGTGGAGTGTTTATTATTACAACGCTCGGGATTTCACGGTCTTCAGGCCGTGAAGGAGGTCAACGGCGTTCTCCATGCGAAGGAAGGGGGTCGCTTGCCCCGTCAGATCGTCGTCGTCTCAGGGAGGAGCGACCGTTCGAGGCGCTCGTTGACCCGCTCGGCCAGCGGTTCGAGGTTTCTGACGTCCTCGCGGTTGTACGACACCAGCGTTTCTAGTGCAGATTCGTCGCCGCGTTCGTACTGGTACCACAGCTCTACCGCCTCTTTGCCGGAGATGTCCGGCCGGTCCCGCCCGATCCCGATCTCTTGCTCGATGGTTTTCAGGCCGCCCGTCAAATCGAGACGCCGACAGGGGTACAGCAGATCGAGATGGGGCATTCGGGACAGCGAGACGTCGAAGTTCGTCTCCAGGAAGGGGACGTCGAACCGTTTGCCGTTAAACGTCACCAGCAGATCGGCGTCGGCGAACAGTTCCCGCAGCGTGTCGTCGGACAGATCCCGGCCCTGGACGAGTGTCTCCGTGCGGCCGTCGAGGTGGGCACTGACCGTCGTCACCTCGTTGCGGTCGGCGTCCAGGCCGGTCGTTTCGATGTCGAAAAACAGCGCGCCGTCACGGAAGGTCTCGAACAGCCGCCACTGCTCGGCGCTGGGGAACTCCCGGGCGAAAAACGACGAATCGCCCTCCTCGAGGCGGTCGTATGCTCGGTCGATAAACGACTGGATCCGCTCGGCGGTCGTCGGGCCGACGGCGTCGGGATCGAACTCGTCCCAGTGGGTGATCCCGCGCTCCCAGAGCCGTCGCTCGGTGGTCTCGCCGACGCCCTCGACCGGAATGAAGCTGTTTTCGACGCGCACACCTCTCCTGGGTCGTGGGGAAACGTAAATCTCGCGTTCGCCGTGGCGGTACCGACTTGTTCCTGGCCCTCTTTCCTCCGATGTGACAACTTACCTGCTTTCGAGTGCGTCCGTCCACACCAGCGCGGCGGCCTGCGACTATCTCGCTGATCGCCTCGACGCCGACGATACCGTGATGGTCCTGGGCGCCTCCGAACCGGACGCGCCCGAGCGGGACGTCGGCGACGCGATCAACGTCGCCCGCGCTCGCCTCGCACCGGCGACCGTCTGGACCGAACGCCGCGAAGGCGACCCGATCGAGGCGATTCTCGATCTCGCCTCGGAGATCGACGCCGACGAACTCCTCGTCGGCCGGCGTCGCGGCGACCACGAAGCTGACGGACTCGGCAGCACTGCGGCCGCCGTCGCGGGCGAGGCGACGCGTCCGGTGGTCGTCGTCCCGACGTAGCCGAACCTTTCAACACGTGGGACGCGTAATCGGGGGGTATGTCGGCATCCGAACTCGCGGCCGCTGTCAGGGAGTCGCTCGCGGTCGACGCCGAGGAGTTCCAGGCTCAGGCGGTCGAGGAGGCCGAACGCCTCAAAGCCGAAGTCCGGGACGGTACCTTCGACAACAGCGAGACGATCGTCGGCCTCGAGCTGGAGCTGTACGCCGTCGACGACCGGACCGACGCGCTCCAGCGCGTGTCCCGTCCGCTGCTCGAACGGATCGGCTTCGAGAAGGAACTCGGCCTGCACAACGCCGAGATGCAGACCAGCCCGCAGCCGCTCAACTCCTACGGACTCGCGGCCCAGGAGCAGGAACTGCAGGCCAATCTCGTCCCCGCCCAGGAACGCACCCGCGCGGACGACATCCAGCTGGTCAGCGACGGGATGTGGACCGTCCCGCCGAACGGCGAGACCGCCCGCTCGTATCTCTGTGACTCGGTCGAGGCCGACGGCGTCCGCATCGGGACGAACATGTCCGATTCCGTCCGCTATCACGCGATGGCCAACACCGATTACCCCTCGGGGCTGCGCCTGGACGCGCCGAACGTCACGCTGGACGCCGAGACGGTCATGCCCGAGAGTCTGATTACCTCGATCCAGCCACACGTGCAGGTGCCTCACGCGCCGGACCTGCCGGAGTATTTCCGGTACGCGCTTCGGATCGCCGGCCCGCTGCTCGCACTCGGGGTCAACTCGCCGTTTTTCCCGCCGGACCTGTACGACGACGTGCCCGACGCGACGATCCTGGACGACGCCTGGATGGAACATCGCATCTCGGTGTTCGAATCGGTCCTCAACGCCGTCGACGACTCGGCCCCGAAGAAGGTCTGCTTCCCGCCCGACTTCGAGACTGTCGAGGACGCCATCGACGCCATCGTCGCCGACGAGACGATCGTCCCGATGGAGGTCTCTCGCGGGGAGCGCTTCGATGACCAGTTCGCCCACGTCAGGCACAAACACGGTTCGTACTGGCGGTGGGTCCGTCCGGTCTTCGACGGCGCGACCCGCTCGCAGGCCAACGCCCGCATCGAGTTCCGACCGCTGCCAGCCCAGCCGACAATCCGGGATTCCGTCGCGTTCCAGGCCGTTTTCGCCGGCCTGCTGGAGAGTCTGATCCGGCGGGAACATCCGGTGCGGACCCTCGAGTGGGAGCGCGCCGAACAGAACTTCTACAACGCGATGCGGGACGGGCTGGACGCCGAGTTGGTCTGGATCACGGGTGCTGGCGAGACCAGCGACATCGAGGAGATTTACGGCGAACTGTTCGAACACGCCCGGGACGGCCTGGAACTACAGGGACTGTCGACCGAGGCTGCCCGGCAGTACATCCGTCCGCTACGCGAGCGCGTCGACCGGCGGATCACGCCCGCTCGCTGGAAGTTCGGCTACGTCCGCCGGCGCGTACAGGAGGGGGTCCCCCTTGCGGAGGCGATCTGGGGGATGCAGGCCCAGTACATCCGCAAGCAGGAGGAGACGCTCATCGAGGGCGAGTTCACCGAGTGGCTCTCGTAAATCGCCTCGGGTCAAGTGGCTCGAGCGACTTCGTCTCTCGTCATCTGCTCGCGGGCTGCGAGGCGGTTTCACGCCACGGTTTCGCGGCGCGTTGCGCCGCGCAAGGCCCGCTCGCATAGTCCGCGGAACTCCGTTCCGCGCTATCGCCGTTCGCATAGTCCGAGGGATCGCAGATCCCTCGCTATCCGCTCTCGCCGTCGAGATCGTCGTCGAGAAAGCCGTGGTACGAGCAGACGTACTCGTCGCGGATGATCTGCTCGTCGACGATCTCCAGCCCGAGCGCGTCGAGCTCCTCGGCGACCCGGTTGAGATCGTCGTGCGATTTCCCGATCGCGTTGACGTACACGTTGCGCTTTCCGGTCATAATCTCCCGAACGGCCGTGACGCCGTTGACGTCGCGGGCCGCCTTGGCGAGTTCGTCTCGCTCGGTCACCGGTGCCGTACAGATGATCTTCGTGTACAGCGGATATCCGGCCTCGTCGTAATCGATGTCGATGTTGTATCCACGAATGATCCCGCTCTCTTCGAGCTTGTTGAGTCGCGTCCGCACCGTGCTCGGGGACAGATCGAGTTCGGCCGCGATATCGCTGGAAGAGGTATGGCGCGCGTCCCGCTGGAGATAATAGAGGATAGATCGGTCCACAGAGTCCAACTCACCGTCTTTCATTGATTGGCTGCTCTCTACTGGGTGCATAATTATGATGTTTTCGACTCTATCCGGGCTCGATACTACTGTTCGGCTGTGCGTCCCGGTCCACGACCTTTGAGACGTAACACGATATTATCGTCCTTATTTTGACGATCCGTCAATATAGTCGGGGTTTTATGCTGTTCTGTCTGCATAGCTTAGATATGAACGGCAGCCACCGAACGCGGTATCCCTCATAATCATGGAGCCACAACCGAACCGGCCCGCGAGCGCGGAACGTCCACCCGTAGCGTATTATGTCCTCGGAACCGGTCGTTTCGGCGCCGCTATCGCTCACCACCTCGAAGCGGCAGGACACGCTGTCCGACTGATCGACGAGGCCCAGGGTCCCGACGACCGCTCGGGTTTCCGGGCCGATCCCGAAGATGTGGCGGCGCTCGGGGCCGCCGGTGTCGCGGACGCCTCGACGGTCATCGTGGCCACGGACGAGGACAGCCGGAACATGCTCATCGCCCAGAAAGTGCGCACGCACTTCGACGTGCCGCGGGTCCTCGTGCTGGTCCACGATCCCGATCGGTGTGACCTCTTCGAGGACATCGCTCACGAACCGATCTGTGTGTCGACGACGCTATCGAACGCGCTGGTTGACCAGGTGTCGAGCACTCCCACGAGACCGGAGGCAACCGAATGAAGGAACTCGAACGCGACCTCGGACTCCCGTCAGTACTTGCGATCAGTATCGGTGCGATGATCGGCAGCGGCATCTTCATCCTGCCGGCGCTCGCGTTGAAGATCGCCGGACCCGCGGTGATCCTCGCGTATCTCCTCGCGGGCCTGCTCGTGGTTCCCGCTGCCCTCTCGAAGTCGGAGATGGCGACCGCGATGCCGGAGGCCGGCGGGACGTACATCTACATCGAGCGCGGGATGGGGCCGCTGCTCGGGACGATCGCCGGCGTCGGGACGTGGTTCTCGCTGTCATTCAAGGGTGCGCTGGCGCTGGTCGGTGGTGTCCCGTACCTGCTGCTGATTTTCGACCTCCCGCTGAAGCCGGTCGCGCTCGGGCTGGCGACAGTGCTCATTCTGGTCAACCTCCTCGGGGCGAAACAGACCGGCCGGCTCCAGGTCGGGATCGTCGTCGTCATGCTGGCGGCGCTGGGCTGGTTCGCCGCCGGGAGCGCCCCCAGCGTCCAGTCGGCCAACTACGCGAACTTCTTCGCCGACGGCGTCGGCGGCTTGCTGGCCGCGACCGGGCTGGTGTTCGTCTCCTACGCCGGGGTCACGAAGGTCGCCAGCGTCGCCGAGGAGGTCGAAAACCCCGACCGGAACATCCCCGTCGGCATCCTCGGATCGCTCACGTTCACGACGCTTCTGTACGTGGCCATCGTCGCCGTGATGGTCGGGATCACTGATCCCGGGGCCATCGCCGGTTCGCTGACGCCGGTCGCCGTCGCTGCCGAGGCGACGCTCGGACAGGCCGGGGTCGTCGTCGTCATCGTCGCGGCCGTTCTCGCACTGATCTCGACGGCTAACGCCGGCGTGCTCTCCTCATCGCGGTACCCCTTCGCGATGAGCCGCGACAAGCTGGCACCCCCGTCTCTATCCACCGTCAGCGACCGGTTCGGGACGCCAGTCACGTCGATCACGCTCACAGGGGCGGTCATGCTGGTGCTGATCGCGTTCGTTCCGATCCTCGAGATCGCGAAACTCGCCAGCGCCTTCCAGATCATGGTGTTCGCGCTGATCAACGTCGCCGTCGTCGCGTTCCGCCAGGGCAGCGCCGAGTACGAGCCCGCGTTCACCTCGCCGCTGTACCCCTGGATGCAGATCTTCGGCGCCGTCACGGGCGTGCTGCTGTTGACCCAGATGGGGGTGATCGCACTCGCCGGTGCGGCCCTCATCACGCTCGCCAGCATCGTCTGGTACGCGATCTACGTCCGGCCCCGCGTCCGCCGGGAAGGTGTCGCGCGCGATGCGATCCGACGGCGCGTCGGCCGGGACGCGATCGCGGACATCGAATCCGACTCCCTCACGGGGTCACACGACGTGCTCGTCGCGCTGACGAAAGATCTCGGGGCCGAACGCGAGCGCTCGCTCCTCTCGATGGCCGCCGACATCGCCCGTCCGAACGACGGCCGCGTGATCGCCGTCCGCTTCGAGGAGATTCCCGATCAGGCCCCGCTCACTGACGAGGTCACTGTCCAGTCGTCGGCCGATCGCTCCTTCGAGCGGCGGACCAGCGAGTTCGCCGCGGAGTCCGGAGTCACGATCGACGCCGAGGAGATCGTCAGCCACGACACGAAACACGCGATCGTCAACGTCGCCGAGGAGCACGACGTCGAGACGATCCTCGCCGAACACGAACCCCTCCGGCTCCGCTCGCGGCTGTTCGGCGACCCCGTCGATTGGGTCGTCAGGCACGCCCCCTGTGACGTCCTGCTGGTGGACAACCTCGGCTATGACAGTCCTGGACACGTCGTGCTCTCGGGGGACGGCACGCCGTACGGGCCCCGATCTGTCACACTCGCGGAGACGCTCGTGACAGCAAACGACGGGACTCTCTCGCTGTGGTATCCGGCCGGACGCGACAGAACCGACCGCCACGAGGAGACGATCGCCGACCTCGAAGCGGAGCTCTCGGGGATGCTCTCGGTTCCCGTCCGATCCAGGGCCGTCCGCCCCGACGGCGGCCGGGACTCGTCGCCCGACCTGGTCATCCACGACGGGGCCGATCACCGGATCCGCCACGTACTGCTCGACGATAGCCCGCCGACGCCCCCCACGAGTGCGACGACCGTCACCGTCTACCCGCAGGCCACCCGGCGGCCGCCGCTCGGACGGCGGCTCCTCGAACGGTTCGTGTTCTAACTGTCCGGATCGGCAGGTAGCGGAGTTCCTCGCGGGCCTCGATACTGCGCGGGCAAGGCCGCGTCACCGGTGGCACTCGGCGAGTCAGTATCGCGCGGGCGAGAACACCTTGCGGTAGTAGCTTTTGACCCGATCGAGCAGCGAGGGATCCTCGTCATCCTCGCCGTCGCGCTCGTCGAGTGATACGGCTTCGTCTCGGTCGACGACCATACCGGATCTGGGCCCCCCAGCGCCAAGAAGCTACTGTCGCCCGCACTCGTCCTATCGCTCGGACTCGTACCGGTGCCCGGCCTCGCGTTCGACGTGCTCGATCGCCTTTTCGGGCGTCTCGACGGCTTCGACGCCCTCGATATCGTAGGTATCCAGGCCGGCCACCGCCAGCCCGCGGTCCAGCGCGAGGGCAATCTCCGAGAGCGTGCCGGTCGAGCCGTCGATCGCGATGGCTCCGTCGCTATTCAGGACGACCAGCGCGTTGCGGGCGTTGCCCAGCCCCGTGGCGACCGCGGTCTCGACGTATTCGTTGGCCGCGGCCCGGTCCTCGCCGGGGAGCACGCCGATCGTGTGACCGCCCGTCTCGATCGCACCGCGACAGACCCCCTCCATGACCCCGCCGAGTCCGCCACAGACGACCTCGTGGCCGCGCTTGCCCAGCAGTCGGCCGACGTCGCGGGCGAGATCGTAGTGCTGTTCGCCGACGCTGCTGCCGCCGATGACGCTGACGCGCATGTCCGACTCTGGGCGGCCACGAGAGAAAAAACCAGCCACGGAACGGTGAGCTACCCATCGACGACAGATGCTCGCTCCGATCGCTACCGGGTATCGTACCACTCGGCGAACGTCTCGAGCGCCCGGCCGCGATGGGAGACGGCGTTTTTCGCCTCGGGGTCCATCTCCGCGAAGGTCCGGCCGTCGTGTTCGAAGATCGGGTCGTAGCCGAACCCGCCGTCACCACGCGGCGCGACGATCTCGCCGGTCACCCGTCCCTCGAATGTTCGCACCTCGTCGGTTCCGTCACAGTACGCGACGACCGCCCGGAATGCGGCCCCGTGGTCGTCCTCGGGTTCGACCAGACGCCACACGCGCTCGATCCCGACGGTGCCCTCGACGTATGCCGAATACGGCCCCGGAAACCCGTCGAGCGCGTCCACGAACAGGCCGGAGTCGTCGACGAACACCGGTTCGCCGACCTCCCGGTAGGCCTCCCGAGCCCCGCGAGCGGCGATCGCCTCCAACTCGGGGCTCTGTATCTCGGTGTAGTCGAAGTCGAACTGCGATACGTCCGCGTCCAGCAGCGACTGGGCTTCCCTGACCTTCCCGGCGTTGCCCGTCACGAAGTGTAGCATGCCCGGACGGACGGCCCCGGGTGAGTTAGACGCGTCGTTCTCCGGTCGCCCGGTGCTGTCATTCGGTCGGGACGGGGCCGTGTCCGATCACGTCACGGACGGCCGATTCGAATGTCTGGCGTCGGTCGAAGTACGTCCGATCGATCTCATCGAGGACGTCGCCGAGTTCGCGCGGACCGTCCGGCGTTCGGATCACGGTGTCGCCCTCGCGACGCCGGACGTCGCTCTTCTCGATGCCCCACATCAGCCGCGCCGAGACCTGTGCGATCGGGACGCCCTCGAGATCTCGGCCCTCGCCGAGCTCGACCGCGGGTTCGTCCGCCTCGTCGTCGCTCATACCCCTCCGTTTCAGCCCGTGGCGATTAGAGCTTTCGGAGTCGGTATGCGACCCCGTCCCACGCAGCGGGACAGCTGTGGCGGTGCGACCGGGTGCGGCGCGCGTCTGCCGCGCGTCTGACGGGTAGTTTTGATGCTGGTTGGCGTACAGCCCCGCATGACCAGCCTCACGGAGGTGTACGAGGACCGGACGGCGGCCGTGGACTCCCAGCGGCTGTATTTCGGCGTAGCGCTGTTTGCCGTGGGGGCGGCGCTCGTCGTCGGCGGAATCCTCGTCGCGACGACGGGCCTGAGTGATCTCCTCGGACTCGACACCTTCGAGTCCCGCGAGATCGCGGGGATCCTCGCTGGGATTGGTGCTCCCGCCGCAATGCTCGGTGGTTTCACCGTCCTCCCGGCCGGCCGATCGACGCGTGCGACGGCAGTTATCGGCGCGAGCGTGGCCGTCTTCGGCGTCGCGCTGTTTACGGCTGCTTACCCCGAGCAGTGGCTCGGTGCGGCCGACCCCAGTCCCGGGTTGACCCTCGCGACGACGGTCGTCTACGTCGCCGGCCTCCTCACGACCGCCTGGTGTCTGTTCCTCGCGGTCGCGACCTTCGAGACGCGCAAGACGCCCGGCGGGACCGCCCGCATGGAAGTCACCGAGGAGGGCCGCATCCGCCTGATCGAGGAGTCGACGCCGCAGCAGGGACTCGGCGGCATCGGCTTTTTCGGATCGACGCCCGACGGCGAGGTCGAGACCCAGACCAACCGGGCGGACGCGACCCGGCCCGCCAGCGACGGTGCCGGCGCCACCACGGCGGACGACGGCGCGTTCCTGGATTCGGTCACTGTCCGCGGACGGCCTGACCAGTATTGTGGCAATTGCGAGCACTTCAGCTACGTCCGTACCGACGATGGCATCGCCCCCTATTGCGGACACGACGGCCGCTACATGGACGACATGGAGCCCTGTGAGCACTGGGACTCGAACGTCTGATATCCGCCGCCGTGACGTAGCGACCGGATCACAGACATTTTGCCGCCGCAGTCGTTACAGTCGTGTGTGAATAAGACAATTCAATCGGCTTCGACGGGACACGTCCGGTTTCTCGCCTTGCTCGTGCTCGTCGGCGGGATCGCCGCCGTCGCAGTGACGGGGGACGCCTACTGGGTGGTCGTCGCGGCTCTCGTCGGTGCCGGTGCGCTCTGGCTCTCCTCCGGTGACAGCGGTCTGTCGAGCGCTGACAGTGGCAGCGAAGACGACGCGATGGAGACGCTCAAACAGCAGTACGCGACCGGCGAAATCGACGAGTTGGAGTTCGAACGGCGGCTGGAAACGCTCATCGAGACCGAGTCGGCCGACGCCGGTTTCGACAGCGGCGGATCATCGGATACGACCCAGCCTGCGAGCACGGTACAGGCCGGCGAGACGACTGCGTCCGGAGGGCAGACCGAGACGGCAGACGAACGAGAGCAGGGATCCAGCGCAGATCCCCGCTCGCAGTCCCGACGGCGATCACCGGATCGTTCTCGCTGTGGCCCGCATAGCAAGAAATCCCACGGTCGTTGCCGTTGACATTTTCCCACTCGCGCGATATCGGTACCCGAAACACGGTACTTAAGTAGATAAGCGGCTAAACCCGTCGATATGGAATTTTGCGACGAATGCGGATCGATGATGAAAACTGAGGGTGACGTGTGGGTCTGCTCGAACTGCGGCGCGGAAAAGTCCCGTGACGAGGCGGCCGATCGACAGTCGGTCACGACCCAGGGCCAGGAAAAGAGCGAGGTCGTCGACACCTCGGAGGTCAGTTCCGAAGACATGCGGCCGACGACGGAGGCTCACTGTCCGGAGTGTGACAACGACCGCGCGTTCTGGGAGATGAAGCAGATCCGCGCGGCCGACGAGTCCGAAACCCGGTTTTTGACCTGCACCGAATGCGGGCACAAGTGGCGCGAGGACGATCACTGACGTGACTGTTCCCGAACCGACTCTCCCGGCCGAACGCCTCCGCGAGCAGGGCTGGGACCGCATCGAATCCGAGCAGCGCGTGCTCGCCCGCCTCCCGGTCGTCACTGTCCACGGCCACACCGTCGTCTACGGTGACGAACGGCTGCGCGAGCGCGTCGCCGACCTGTCCGAGTGTGATCGGCCCTGGCGGTTTTTCTTCGCGACGCGGCTCGGGCTCTCCCCGTCGCCGCCGGGGTCGATCCCGTCGATGGTCGCCCGGATCGTCCGCTCGCGCGTCCGAAACGGGTTCGCCGACCGGCTGCGCGACCGTGGATTTACCGATCTCGATCAGACTCGCCGTACCGAACTCCGGATCCGAACGGGCGAGCGCGCGAGCCTGACCGGCTACCGTGGCCGTGATCCGATCGCCTGTCGCGACGTGGCCGAGGAGCTACCGATCGAGGGCTGGGTCGGTGTCTGGAGTCACGACGGGACTTTCTACGTCGCCGGCGGTGCCTATCCTGTGGCTGATCTCGGCGACGTACTGGAGATCGAGCTGGAAACTGATCCCGACAGCTTCCGCTCGGAGTTGTTCGAATTGATCCGGACAGTTGGCTAATCCAGGCCGTCGAACCGTCCAGAACCGTGCGTTTTCCCGAGAGCTACGGCCGTCGCGCGAACGTCAGATAGCCGGTGTGGCCGACGCCGGCCGTCGATGGCCGCGATCCGCGATCGTCGAAGTCCATCTCCCGCTGGATCGTCTCCAGCGTCTCGATCTCCGTCAGTCCGACCTCGCGAGCGGCCGCGACGACGTCCCGGGTCGACTCGACGAACGGCGAGTACACCGCGAGAAAGCCACCCCGGACCAAAAGCGTCGGCGCACGCTCGACGACCGCCGCGGCGTCCTCCGTGTCGAGGGTCAGCACGTCGAAGCCCTCGCCCGCGAGCTCCTCCAGGTGGTCGGTCAGATCGCCCGTCCTGACGTCGACTTGACCGGCCACGTCGGCCATCGCCATATTCTCTCGGGCGACCTCGGCGAACTCGGCGTCGCGCTCGTAGGTCGTCACGTCGGCCCCAACTCGGCCGAGGTAGGCCGCCAACACGCCCGTTCCGGTGCCGGCATCAAGCACTCGGTCACCCGCGGCGACGCCAGTGTGCCCGATCACCAGCCCGATGTCGCGGGGCATCATCGGCGCGCCCGTGCGCTCGAAGTGCTCGAAGAGGTCGGGGCCGCGAAGCGTCTGCACCCGAAACGTCTCCCCGAGATGTGACTCGACGACGTCGCCAGCGGCGGGGTCGTCGGGCACCTCGATGATGCCGAGATCGGTCTCCAGGCGCTCGCCGGGCTCGACGAGGTACTCCCGGTCCTCTCTGACGAGCAGGACGGTCATTGCGACCGCTGTCCGTCCGTTCGGTATCGGTCGCTTCCGGCACGCGGGACAACTGTCGCGATCACTCTAGATCAGCGACCGCAGCCGCGAGGTCGCCGTCGTTGGCTTCCAGGGCCTCACGCGCCTCGTCTTCGCTGACGCCGCCACGCTGAGCGACGATCTCGACGTCCTGGGCGTCGAACGCGCCGCCAGCGTCGTCCGCGCTCGCCTCGTCGGCGCTGTCGCCGCCGTCCAGGGGCTGGGACTCGGGATCACCGACGACCTGGTAGGTCTTCTGGCCCTGGGCCTCCATGAGCTGGACCTCGGCGTCTGTGAAGACCAGCTTCTCCTCGCCGGTCCGAATGATCACTTCCTCGGCATCGATGTCCTCCATATCGATGCCCATCTGTTCCATCATCTGCTGCATTTTCCGTGGGTTCAGACCGCCGCCGCCGCCTCCTCCAAACATACCCCGAACTGTGCGTCCTGGGGTCAAAAGCCTACTGTCATCGGTCGGCAACGGTCGTATTGGGCCGAGATGATCGACCAAGCAGGCGATTCAGGGTGCGTACTCGCTGGCGACGACCTCGCGGATCCGCTCGGCGGTCACCTCGCCGACGCCTTCGGCCTCCTGCAGTGTCTCCTTGTCGGCAGTTAGCACGCTCTCGACACTGCCGAACGCCGAGAGCAGCGACTGGGCGGTCACCGGCCCGACGTCGGCGATCGAGGCGACGACGTACTCCTGCTGTTCGGCAAGCGTCTTGGCCGCCTTCTCGCCGTGCGCACTGACGGTCCGGTCGGATTCCTCCTGCTCGCGGGTGGCGAGCACCTCCAGCATCGCCGCGGTGTCGTCCTCGTCGTCGGTCCGGACGACGCTCGCACCGAAATCGACCGCGAGTGACGCCAGCGCCCCGCGGATCGCGTTCGGGTGGACGTTTCGCTCGCCGTACAGGCCCGACCCCTCGATGAGTACGACCGGGCGATCGTAATAGCGGGCGGCGTCTTTGACCTGCTCGAACAGCGACCGGTCGCCGCCGGTCAGGGTGTCCAGAAAGTCGCTGACTGTCTTGCGCTCGACGACGACCCGATCCGAGCAGACGTAGTCGCCCACCTCCAGGGTCTCCAGACGCGTCTCGATCCCCTCCCGCTTCGAGAGGTCCCGGGCGATCGTCGAATCCAGTTCCCGCTGGTCGACGACGACTTCGACGCTTTCCCCGTCGGTGTCGGCCCCGGCCTCCGCGACGGTGTCTTCCGGGTCGGCGTCGGTCTCGGGACTGCTCCCGCTGGGGCCCGGACTTTCGGTGTCCGTGCTCGCGCCGTCCCCGCTCTCGGTCGGGTCCGCGAAGGCGTCCAGTCCGGTCTGGCCCTCTCCCTCCGAGTCGTCGCCGCTGACCTGCTCGTCGCCACTGGACGCTTCGATATCAGGGGACGCGTCCCCGGAATCGCTGCTTGCGTGTTCGGCGTCCGACTCCTTACGGTCGTCCGCCCCGCTCGCGGCTCCACCGCTCGCGTGCCCGGAGGACTCCCTGCGGTCGTCCTCCACTCTCCCGGCTTCACCGATCGCGTTTTCAGCGGACTCCCTGCGGTCGTCCGCTCCCGTCTCGAACTCCGAAACGCTCGCCTGGGAGAGTTCGGCCTCGATCTCCCCCTGCATCGATTTCAGCGCCTCCAGTTCCTCGTACATCCGCTTTTCGTCCTGTCGGGCCTTCCAAAAGTACGCCTCGTCGCGGGTGTCCTCGGCGATGAGGACGACGACCCGCCCCTCGGTCTGGCGGCCGGTCCGGCCCTTGCGCTGGATCGAGCGGATCGCCGTCGGCACCGGCTCGTAGAACAGTACCAGATCCACCTCGGGGACATCCAGGCCCTCCTCGGCGACGGAGGTCGAGACCAGCACCTCGAACTCGCCGGCTCGGAACCGATCGAGAGTCTCCTGCTGTTCGGTCTGGGTCATCCCGTCGCTGCCGTCGGTGTCGCTCTGGCCGACGAACTTCTCGGTCTCGAAGTGCCCGGCGAGGAAGTCCGTCAGCGTCTCGGCGGTGTCGCGGGACTCGGTGAAGACGATGACCCGCTCGCCGTTCTCGATGCCCAGTGTCTCCGCGAGCAGCATCCGCGTCTGGCGGAACTTGGGGTGCAGATCCTCGAAGTCCTCGGCCTTGCGCATCGCATCCCGGATCTTGGGCTCGCTGACCAGTCGCTGGCTGGCCTTCGAGGAGCCCGAGGCCCGGGCGGCGTTGCGCTGGCGCTCGAAGTACCGCCGCAGGGACTCGACGCTCTGGGTCTCGGCGTAGGTGACTGCGGTCCGCAACTTCCGGACCTCCGCGAGCAGACTCATCCCCTGGTAGCCCTCGCTCTGGTCGTTGTTCATCAGCTCCTGGAGCTTACCCTGGATCTCGTGGATGTCCCGCTCGGACATGTCCGGCTGGGTCTTGTTCGTGACGCCGAGCTCTTTCAGCTCGGTCAACCGCTCTTTGATGACTTCCTGGATGGCGTCGCGGATCTCGATGACCGTCTCGGGCAACTCGACGCGCTTCCAGTCGACGTCGGTCCGGTGGGTGTACTCGGCGACGTCCGCATCCTCGTCGGTCATCACCGCGACCTCGCGGATCCCGAGGTTCTCACAGACCGTCAGGATCGACTCCTCGTCGTCGCCGGGCGAGGCGCTCATTCCGGTCGCCAGGGGCTGCTCGGCCTGTTCGTGGTAGCGCTCGGCGATATAGGTGTAGGCGTAATCGCCTGTCGCGCGATGACACTCGTCGAAGGTGACGTGGGTCACCTCGGACAGCGAGATGCGGTTGCCCACGAGGTCGTTCTCGACGACTTGCGGCGTCGCGATGACGACCTGCGCGTCCTCGAACAACTCCGCGCGGTCGTCGGGCCGGACCTCGCCGGTGAAGACGACGATCTCCTCGTCGGGGACTGTCAGGGCTTCCCGGTAGAATTCGGCGTGCTGGGAGACCAGCGGCTTGGTCGGGGCCAGCAACAGCGCCGTCCCGCCGACCTCCTGGAGGCGCTGGGCCGTCACCAGCAGCGAGACGGTCGTCTTGCCCAGTCCAGTCGGCAGACAGACCAGCGTGTGGTTGTCCATCGCCGTCTCGGCGAGTTCGAGCTGGTAGCGCCGCCGCTGGAGGACGTCTGCGTCGATCAGTGGTCGGTCGATCGTCTCGGCGTCGGTGGCCGCCATTCGTCCCCCGTTTCGGTATGCGCGAGGTTAAGCGTTCGGCGACCGCGGTGGAAGTGGAGCGAGACCGGGCGAAGTCGGGTCCGATCGCGGCTACGCGTCGCCGATCCGCACGGTCAGGACCGGGACCGGCGACTGGCGAACCACCCGTTCGGCGACGGAACCGATGAGGTAGTGGTCGATCCCCGTCCGACCGTGGGTCCCCATCACGATGACGTCGACGCCGGCTGTCTCGGCGTAGTCCAGAATAGCCGCGTGTGGGACGCCGGAGTCGACAGTGTGGTCGACGGACACGTCCTCGGGGAGCGCGGCGACGGTGTCTTCGACAGCCGCCTGGGATCGTTCCCGTTCGGCGTCCTCCCAGGCGTCGGCACCCAGTCCCATCGTCGGCCCTTCGAACCGGTTGCGCGTGTCGGCGATCGAAAGGACGTGCACTGTCGCGTCGTACTGTCGCGCGAGCGAACCGGCGTGTTCGGCAACTCTTTCCGCGCCGTCGCTCCCGTCGGTCGGGAGGAGGATGTCCTGATACATCACGCTTCGACGTTGGGTCTCCTGACGGTTGTCGTTTGGCCGGGTCACACGCCAGCACCCCCGGCCATCAGGAACAGCGCCGTCGAGATGACCGCAAACAGGACAGCGACCCCTTTCTGTATTGTCCCGGTGTCCAGTGCGTTTGAGACGTACGGGGCGATCTGTCCCCCGGTGACTGTCGCCGGGACGGTGAACACGACCATATTCCAGGGTGTCGACGCGAGCGTCAGGGAGTGCACACCCGGAAGGACACTTCCGGCGAACACGTGCACGAGCGAGGCGAGGATCGCCGTCGTTGCGACGATGATGTGGTTCGTCCCGATCGCGACCCGGGTCGGCACGCCCGTCCGGAGCTGGGAGATGATCCCGAGTTCCCCGCTGCCGAACCCGGCCAGGCCCTGGAAGGTTCCCCCGACGCTGTAGTTTGCGAACCGTTCGAGATAGCCCGACCAGGAGTACTGGTAGGTGTCGCCCTCACGGTCGACGCGGGTCACCTCGCCGTCGGCGGTCGTGTCGACGCCGGCGGGGCCGAGCTTGCCGTCGTCGTCCGGGAGATCCGACGGTGTGCCGCCGTCGGCCGTGACCTCCCGATTCTCCTCGGCCGGTTCCCCGTGGCCGATGTCGGCTTTGAGCATCAGATACCCGGCCGTCAGCAGCGCCGCCCCGAGCGCCGCGTGAAAGAGCGGCTCCGGGATGAAAAACGACAGGAGCGCACCGCCGATGACGAAGGGCACGCTCCCGGCGACGATCGTGAGTGCGAGCCGTCGATCGACCAGCCCGTACTGGATGAACGCGATAGACGAACTCGACAGCCCGAACGACTCGCTGATCAGTCCGACCTTCACGATCGTCTCCGGTTCGAGCGGGTACGCCAGCAGCGGGAACACGAAGATCAGGAACGGCACGAACAGCGCCGAACCGCTGATTCCGACCGTGTTCACGATCGTCGCTCCCAGCAGGAAGAAGGGGAACAACCACCAGTATTCGAGCCAGTAGCCGAGGCCGCCGCTCCCGCCGGTCGGGGCAGCGAGCACGACCAGCGCCACGAACAGCGCCGGTGCTGCGAAGACGAACACGTGCTGATACTTTAGAACTGACTTCTGGAGGCGTTGGGATCGGGTCGCGCTCATCGATATCAACAGAGCAAGGTCATCGACGTGCTGGTCACGCGATCGGCGGAGAAACGGATATCGTCGAAGGGCGTAGTGATCGATATCACGAGTACGCCCCCGTCGGCGACTCCGCACTCGTCTGTGCAGCGAGGCGAGGGTAGCTGTATCGGGCCATCGATTGATCGCCGGCTAACGAACAGCCGAACAAAAATCCTGTGAAGACCGCAAGACTGCGGCGGAAAACGGATCGTTTTTCGGGACATTTCGACCGTCGCGCGGGCCAATCGGTGACGCCGAACTGTCCCGGAACACATAAGTCCGGCTTGGCGCATCTACCGCATATGGTGTCCACTTCCACCGATCGTTGGCGCTGGCGCTGGCAGGCCCCGGAAGTGGACAGTCTCGCGGCCGCCACCCGGCGGGCCTAACCCGTCGGCGAGGCCGGCGACGCTCCCTCCGCTTTCTCGGTACGGTTGTTTCAAGAATACCCGACACGACACTGCTACCAATGACACGAGACACGGACGACGACCCACCCGACGAACCGACAGAAGAGACGCGTTCCGACGAGCAGCTACGGATGGACGGCGGCGCGGCGGCCGGCGCCGACGACGTCGCCCTGGACCCGTGGGGCTCGGCGACCGTCGACGACTACCGCAAGCTGTTCGATCAGTTCGGCATCGAGGAGTTCGAGGACGTTCTCCCCGAAATTCCCGATCCGCACTACCTGATGCGCCGGGGCGTCATCTTCGGTCACCGTGACTACCGACCGGTCGCCGAGGCGATGCGCAACGACGACCCCTTCGCCGCGCTCTCGGGGTTCATGCCGACTGGCGACCCACACATCGGCCACAAACTGGTCTTCGACGAGATCATCTGGCATCAACAGCAGGGCGGGGACGCCTACGGCCTGATCGCCGACCTGGAGGCCCACGCCGCCCGCGGGCTGACCTGGGCGGAAATCGACGAGCACGCCCGCGACTACGTCCTCTCGTTGCTCGCGCTCGGGTTCGATCCCGAAGCGGGCGAACTCTACCGCCAGTCGGACAACCGCGAGGTGCAGGACCTGGGCTTCGAGCTGGGTGCGAAGGCCAACTTCTCGGAGCTGGGGGCGATCTACGACTTCGACGGCGAGACCGACGTCTCCCATATGCAGAGCGTCGTCACGCAGATGGCCGACATCCTCTACCCGCAACTGGACGAACCCAAGCCGACGGTCATCCCGGTCGGCCCGGACCAGGACCCGCACATGCGTCTGGCCCGGGATCTGGCCGCCCGGATGCGCTACTTCAAGGTGACCGAGGCGTTCGCCAGTTTCGAGGCCGATCCCGAGGAGCGCGCGATCATCGCCGAGGCCTACGAGGCACTGAGCGAGCGCCACCCCGACGAGACGATCCGGTGTGCGGACGCCGCCCGCTATCTTGAGAACGGCCGCGACCCGGACGCGACCGATCCGAACGCCACGACCGCCGACTCGGCCATCATGATGCTCAAGGAGGCCGGCAAGGAACCGCTCCGCCCGCGGACGCGGTTCCTCGATCGCAACGCCACTGACGAGGCCTTCGACGCCCTCATCGAGGCAATCGACGGCGAGAAACGGGTCTTTGATGAGCACATCGACGCCTTCGAACTCTCGCGGCCGGCGGCCGAAGCACTTGCTCGCCAGGTCGAACTCGACCACGGCGGGTACGGCTTCCTCGCCCCGTCTTCCATCTACCACCGGTTTATGACCGGTCTCACCGGCGGGAAGATGTCCTCGTCGATCCCCGCGAGTCACATCTCCCTTTTGGACGATCCGGAAGACGGCTACGACAAGGTCAAAGCTGCGACGACCGGCGGCCGCGAAACGGCGGCGGAACAGCGCGAACTCGGCGGGCGAGCCGACGAGTGTCCCGTCTACGAACTGTACGCCTACCTGCTGGCCGGCGAGGACGACGAGTTCGCCGCCGACGTCTACGAGGAGTGTGTCGGCGGCGAACGGCTCTGTGGTGGCTGCAAGGAACAGGCCGCCGAACTCATGGCGGCGTTCCTCGAGGACCACCAGGAGAAGCGCGAGGAGTGGGCAGAGAAGCTAGACGAGCTGGACATCGACTTCGACGCCGACGACAAGCGCGTCTGACGGCGCTACTGGGGCTCGTCGAACGGATATCGGGTTGAATGGCACCCGTCCACTAGGTCCGATCGATCACTCGGTTGCGGCTGTCTGAATTGGCTGTCATATTCATAGATAACGTTCACTGGACACCAGCATTATTTATCTTCGAATACCTACTCGAATAGTGATGCCCTCTGACTACGTATCAGCTTCTCTCCGTGAACATCCCTCGTCTCGACGACGAGTTCTTGCGACTCTCGGAGCGGTGGCGTCCGTGGCAACTGCTGGCTGTGGTAGCGTTCTTCCAGGCAGTGACACCGGGAATAGCGACGGATCCAGCGAAGTGACGGTTGAGAACAGGACTACTTCAGAGGCAGAGATCGCAGTCCGCGTGATTGGGAGTGATGGTGAGACGCTTTTCAGCCGGATATTCGCACTCGGGGCCGGAAAGATGACCTCACATGGCGCGATTGAAACGACGCCCGCGAGAGTACACGCGTTCACCGCAACTGGCGTCTCCCATGCGTGGCGGTACGACCCCGAGTTGCCGGTTGAGTTCGACTGTGAACCAAAAGATATCGGACTCACGCTGTACCGAGATAATACGATCGAACCGTGGTACGACTGCTAGCTACAGACCGTCTCTCGATTGAACTGGCCGGTAGAACGGTATTGCGTATCGAGTGTTGTCGGTCGCCTTTCTGAGAAAAGATTGATACCCACATACGCTATTTTATTAGCTATGAGACAAGTCAATACGGGTGAGGCAGAGTCAAGTCCACCAGAAGACCGATGGTGGATCCCGATTGGCATACTCGTTGCACTCATTCCGATTATGATAGTTCTTGGGCTGGTTGCTTCCCCGGACCCCTTCTACGCGCTTTTTACTGCACCTGTCGCTTTGCTTGGCTTCGTTCTCACTTTTTTCTCCCCCATCTTCATCCATCTCGATAAACAGTATGTTGAGTCAGTTTCGACGTGGAACCCATCGGGTTGGTACTATTCTATAATATTCCCGCCACTTACGCTTCTATCAATCGTCTATATCTACCAGCGCCACAAATATGTGGGCGTACCGTGAGAGTCTACTGACAAGTAGACACCCTGTATCCATCACGAACTCACCCAACAATCCTCACACGAGCCCCTTGCTTCACTGTGTTCGACAAGAACCTCGGCGACTTCTCGATAGGTCTGTCGTCACGAACCGATCAGTCCCGCGAGCGGCTACTCGTACGTCTCCTTCTCGGCGACCGTGACCCGGCTTCCGTCCGACTCGACGACGAGTTTCGTCGTGTCGTCGCTCTCGTCGGTCAGCACGTCCAGTGACCCCAGCGAGGCCGTTTCGTTGCCTGCTGGGATCGGGACTGTCCCGACCCCCGAGTTGTCCTGGCTGACGCGCACGTCGAACGCCTCGTCGGTGGGAACGACCGCGATCCGGTAGCCGTCAATCCGAACGTCAGCTTCCACCCGTTCGGTCGTGAACGACCGGCTCGTCTCCCCGTCGACGGTTAGATCGACCGCGTACGCCGAGCCGTTGCCGATCACGTCCCACCCGCTACGTTCGGCGTGGACGGTCTCGCGCCAGCCGAGCCCGCCCACCTGCACGCTGGCTTCCCCGTCGAACGCGACGGCGTCCGTCCGCTCGGCGACCGTCCAGATGCTCCGGGCGTCGCTTGCGACGATCAGCCCGCTCTGTGTCTCGTCCGTGGCGTTTCCGACGTCGAGTGTCAGCAGTGTCTGTCCGGGGGTGACGTTCTCCTCGTAGGTGATGAGATAGTCGTCGACGGTAACCTCGTCCGTGTCCGTCACCGAGTCAGTATCGACGGCGATCGGACCGTAGAGCAGTCCCGGGAGCACCAGCAGGAGTCCGACCGTGCCGAGGCCGAGCAGCGCGACTCTCCGGTGTGTTGCCCACCGGCTGTCCCGTCCGAACGCGGCCGTCGGGATCGCCGGGGCCGCGAGTGCGACGACCGCGAGCGCGAGCAGCGCGACGAAGGGCACGAGACCGATCGCGTCCGGCACGAGACCCGACAGCGAGGCCCCCAGCGAGAGCGTGAGCGTCGCCAGGAGCAGCGCCAGCGGCAACGCCAGCACGGCCAGCCAGCCGATCGCGAGCGCGCGCGGGACCGACCGATCACTCCCGGCTACCGCGACCGTCACCAGCCCGGCCAGCCCGAAGACGACGATCACGCCGGCGGCGCGATAGAGGTAGTAGACGTCGTCGCCGGGCCAGACGAGCAACCACAGCGACAGCGCGAGCCCGAACCCGACGACGCCGAAAAACAGCGTCGAAGCCGACAGCCGCTGTCGGCGGACCCGGAGAAGCCCGACCGCCACCAGTGCGCCGACGACGAATCCGAGCATGTGCGCCTGAAACGCGATCGACGCCCACGACGGCGGCGACGGCCCGCCGGCCGAGACTGATCCGGTGACGACCGGGTTCACGAACGCCTGATACAGGACGCCCAGCGCGCTCGAACCGACGACCGCTCCGATGGCGGAACGGGGCTTCGTCACGACCGCAAAGCCCGCGATCGCGAAGACCGCACCCGAAAAGCCCAGCCCCGGTCCCATCGAGAAGACGCCAGTCAGGAGTGCAACGGCGAACATCGCGGCCGGCACGAGCGCGATCCGCACGCGGGGCTGGGACCACAAACGTCCGTCGCCGGCCAGCAACGAGTCCCGCTGTCGTCGCGCCGGCGGGTAGTGTCCCCAGGCGTACTCGGCGACGAGTCCGAACGCCAGCGTCCCCGTCATATTGCTGATGAGATGTCCCGGCGAGCCGTGCGCGAATCCAGAGGTAATCACACCCAGCGGATAGAAGTACGACCACGAGACGAACGGCAGCACCAGCGGGTCGTCCCAGTGGGCCAGTCCGCCCTGTGCAAGCACGTAAAACGCCACCACCAGCGCGACGGCGAGCAGCGTCCCCCAGGGGACACCGTAGACGAGCCGACCGTCTGTGAGTCTACGCCACCGCCGCCACCCGTCGTAGTAGAACACCCCTCCCACGGCGACGACCAGGGTCACCAGGAGGGCGATCGCAGCGAGCGAGACCATCAACTGTTCCGAGGGCGACAGATCGTATCAATGGTTCGGTCGATCCGCCTCCACAACGCTTATTGTGACTGTCTGGCAAGGGACGAGCGAGTATGACGGCCGAACCCGAAAGCAGGTGTCGCGTCCGCAAGCCGACCGTTTTCGGCGGGTTCGGATTTGTTTTCGCGCACTAGGGGCGGCGGACTGTGCGGCCGACGCGAACGCGTCCCCGCACGCGAAACCGCTCCGGTGTCGATCACCGCTGACGGCTGGCTCCCGACGGTCTCGGCGGGACAGCCGTGCAATCGTTATAAGAACCGTTAACTGGCGAACCCACGGTTACCCTACCAAGAAATGCAACTCCCGGAAACGCAGGTCGCGGTCCTCGAGGCCGCAAGCGCGGATGACCCACGGACAGTCGAATCGATCGCCGAGCAACTTGATCGCAAGCCAGCGGCCGTCACCCGGGCGGCGTTCGAACTCGAAGACGAGGGGCTGGTCGCGGTACACGAATCGACCGAGGAGTCGGTCTCGCTGACCGAAGAAGCCGAGACGTACCTCGAAGACGGACTCCCCGAGGTCCGGCTGTACGAGGGGGCGCTCGACGCCGGTGGGGACGGCGACTCGGTCCAGATGGGACAGGTCATCGGCGCATCGGGCCTGGACGGCGATGCCGTCGACATCGCGCTGTCGAATTTCGCCCGGAAGGGCTACGGCGAGATCGACAGCGGCGAGATCACGCCGACACCCGATGCCGACCCCGACAGCGACGCGGAGGCCGTCGCGCTCGAGTCGATCGCCGACGGCGATAGCGCGTCCGTCTCGGGGGGAACGCTCGACCAGCTCGAACGCCGGGATCTGATCGAGCGTTCCGAACGGACCGTCCGGTCGGTCCAGCTCACTGACGCGGGCGTCACCGAGCTGATGGCCGGCGTCGAGACCGCCCAGGAGGTCGACCGACTCACCGCCGAGCTGTTGACTAGCGGCGAGTGGCGCGACGTGGAGTTCAGCGAGTACAACGTCGCGGCCGATGCCCCTGATATCGACGGCGGTCGCTCCCACCCGCTGCGGTCGATGGCCGAGCGCGTCAAGGACGTGCTGGTCGGGATGGGATTCGAGGAGATGCACGGCCCACATGCCGACGCGGAGTTCTGGATCAACGACTGCCTGTTCATGCCCCAGGACCACCCCGCGCGGACACACTGGGATCAGTTCGCCCTGGACGTGCCGCCAATGGGAGAGCTTCCCGACGACGTCCGCGAGCGCGTCGAAAGCGCTCACCGAGAGGGCGTCGGCGAGGACGGCCAGGGCTATCACTCCCCGTGGGGCGAGGAGATGGCCCGCCAGATCGACCTGCGCGGCCACACGACCTCGCTGTCGGCCCGGTATCTCTCCGGACTCGCCGAGGGCGATCTCGAACCGCCCCAGCGGTACTTCTCTATCGAGAAAGCCTACCGCAACGACGAGATCGACTCGACGCACCTGCTCGAGTTCTTCCAGATCGAGGGCTGGGTCATGGCCGAGGACCTGTCGGTGCGTGACCTGATGGGCACGTTCACGGAGTTCTACGAGCAGTTCGGGATCACCGACCTGCGGTTCAAGCCGACCTACAACCCCTACACGGAACCGAGCTTCGAGCTGTTCGGCGAACATCCCGTCACGGGCGAGGTCGTCGAGATCGGCAACTCCGGGATCTTCCGCCCGGAGATGCTCGAACCGCTCGGCATCGAGCACGACGTGATGGCCTGGGGACTGGCACTGGAGCGGCTGATGATGCTGGTGACCGGCGCCGAAGACATCCGCGACGTCCACGGGACGCTCGTGGATCTGGACTACCTGCGAACCGAGGAGGTGCGTTACTGATGCCCACTGTCGACATCGACACCGACGAACTGCGCGAGTTGACCGGCCACGAGGACAAAAGCGACGAGCAACTCAGAGACGACCTGTTCGAACTTGGCCTGGAGTACGAGGGCGAAACGGAGGACGGGGAGTTGCGCTTCGAGTTCGAGCCCGACCGGCTGGACCGGCTCTCCGTGGAGGGTGTGGCGCGCTCGCTGCGCTATCACTACGGCGACAGCCGCGGCGTCCACGTCCCGGGCACCAACGACGCCGAGTGGACGATCGAGGTCGAGGACGTGCCCGAAGAGCGCCCCTACGTGACGGGCGCGGTCGTCCGCGGGCTCGATTTCAGCGAGGCCGCTTTCGACTCGCTGATCCAACTGCAGGAGAAACTCCACGCGACGATGGGGCGCAAGCGCGCGAAGGGGGCGATCGGCGTCCACGATCTGACGATGCTCAAAGGGGAAGCGGGGACCGACGACTCCGAAAAGTCCATCCGCTATACCGGCGTTGACCCCGATGACGCCCGGTTTGTTCCCCTCGAGAGCAACGATGCGATGACTCCGGCCGAGGTCATCGAGGATCACCACATCGGCAAGGAGTACGGCCACCTTGTCGAAGATATGGACCGCGTGCCGGCGATCTACGATTCGATCGGTCTGTTCTCGTTCCCGCCGGTGATCAACGGCAGTCGGACGGAGGTGACGACCGACTCGCGGGACCTGTTTATCGAGATGACCGGCACCGACCAGTGGACGATCGATCGCATGCTGAACATCGTCTGCTACGCGCTTGCGGCCCGCGGCGGGACCATCGAGGACGTCCGCGTCGAGTACGAGACCGCACCCGAGGAGTATCCGCCCGAACTGGTCCGGCCGGACTTTTCGGTGACAGAGAAGGCCGTCGCCCACGACGAGATCGAGACGACGCTGGGGATCGACCTCGGCGAAGAGGCGGTACTCGACCTGCTTGAGCGGTCGGGGCTGGACGGCCACCCGACAGAGACCGAGGACGGCAACGCGGCCTACGACGTCGAGATTCCGCCCTATCGCGTGGACGTGCACCATCCCGTCGACGTGATCGACGACATCGGGCGGGCCTACGGCTTCAACGAGCTGGAACCCCGCTATCCCGACGTGGGGACGATCGGCGGCCGCCACGAGCGGTCGCGACTGGAGCGTGCCGTGCGCGAGACGCTGGTCGGGCTGGGATTCCAGGATCTGCTGAACTTCCATATGACTGACGAGGCCGAGGTTTCCACTCGAATGAATCTCGGTGACGCTGAAGCCGTGCTGGGCGCGGCCGAGCCCGTAGAGATCAAAAACCCCTACAGCGAGGATTACACTGTCACTCGATCGTGGCTGCTCCCCTCGATTATGCAGGTCCTGGAGAACAACACCCACCGGAGCTATCCCCAGGATCTGGCCGAGGTCGGCTGGGTCGCCCACCGTGACGACGAACAGAACACTCGTGTCGCCGAATCGAGGCACGTCGCGGCCGCACTCGCGCGTCACGAGGTCTCCTTCGAGGACAGCAAGGCCCGGCTACAGGCGCTGGTCGAGGCCTTTGATGCCGAACTGGAGACGCCGCCGACCGAGCACCCCACTTTTATCTCGGGTCGAGCCGCCGAGGTCGTCGTCGATGGTGACGCTGTCGGCGTGATCGGTGAACTCCACCCGAAAGTGCTGGTCGAACACGATCTGGAACTGCCAGTCGTGGCCTTTGAATTCGATATCGAAGCGTTACGGTAGGACCGCGTCGAACGAAGTGAGACGCGGCTTTTTGGTCCAGCTTTTTCGAGGAGTGGTTCGCGAGCGTTGCGAGGGCACCCGACGAGAAAAAGGTGGTTGTAGTTTGATATCGAAGCGTTACGGTAGGAGCCCGCCCACTCTGATAGCAACCGACCCGAACGGAGTGAGGGTCGGCCTTTTTGGTCCAGCTTTTTGCGCGAGTGGTTCGCGGAGCGAACCCGAGCGGAAAAAGGTGGTTGTTCAGAGCCCGACGCCTTCGGCGAGCAGTTCGTGTGAGCGAAGCGCGTCCGCGTGGTCGCTCACGACGTGCTGGATCATCACTTCGTCGACGCCGACCCGGTCAGCGAGCTGTTCGAGCAGCCCGGATAGCGTCTCCGGGCTCCCGGAGATGGCCCGCGGCCACTCCCCCTCTTCGAGCGTCGCAGGCGTCGGATCCGGGACGCCGCCGAGTTCGTCGATCGCCGTCTCGACCGACGGCGTGGTCCCGACGACGCCGCGCTGCATCCGCTGGAACGACGCCTCGGCCACGGCTCGGAGCCGCGCCGCCCCTTCGTCAGTCTCGGCGGCGATCGCGTTCACGGCGAGCATCCCCTGCGGCCGGTCGACGCCCCCGCCCAGTTCCGACGGCCGGAACTGCTCGCGGTACGTCGTGAAGGCGCGCTCGCCGAATCCCGGGCGGATAAAGGCCGCGAAGCAGTACGGCAGGCCGAGCTTTCCAGCTATCTCCGCACTCGAGGGGCTCGATCCGAGCACCCACGGCACCGGCTCGTCCGCGCCCGATCGGGGAACCTCCAGGTCGCCGTAGGCGTGGCCGTCCGGATAGTCGTCGTAGAGATGATTGACGACGGCCTCGACCTTCTCGGTGTGGTCCTCGTCCGGGTTCTGGACGCGCCGCTGGGTCCCGAGCGCGCGGTCGACGGCCGGCGAGCCGTTCGCCCGTCCCAGTCCGGCGTCGATGCGTCCCGGTGCGAGCGCGTCCAGCGCGCCGAACTGCTCGGCGACCTTGAAGGGGCTGTAGTGGTTGAGCAGTACCGCCCCCGAGCCGAGCCGGATCGACTCGGTCTCGGCGGCGAGATGGCCGAGCAGCACTTCCGGGGTCGTACCCGCGAGCGTGTCGGCCATGCCGTGGTGCTCGGCCACCCAGAATCGGGAGTAGCCGAGGCGTTCGGCCTGCTGTGCGGCTTCGACGGTCTGTCGGTACGCGTCGGTCGCGGTCCCGTCCTCGGGGACCGGAGAGAGGTCGACGACGGAGAGATCCATGTCCGCGTTCGGGGAGTCCCGGAGAAAACGGTTCGGCTACCGGTCAGGCGTGATCCGCGAGAGCCGCATCGCGTTGCCGGTCACGCCGAGACTCATTCCCATGTCACCGACGACGACGGCCGCGGCGACGCTGACCAGACCCAGGGGCACGCCCAGCGCCAGCAGTGCCTTCACACTGAGACTGGTCCAGATGTTCTGTCGGATGACGCCGTTGGCCGAGTGCGACAGCGAGTACAGGTACGGGAGCTTCCCGATGTCGTCGCCCATCAGCGCGATGTCGGCCGTCTCCAGCGCCGTGTCCGTTCCCGCCGCGCCCATCGCGATCCCGACGTCGGCGGTCGCCAGCGCGGGCGCGTCGTTGATGCCGTCGCCGACCATCGCCACCTCGCCGTATTCGGCCTGCAGGCCCTCGACGGCGCCGACTTTCTCGTCGGGCAGCAGTTCCGCGCGGTAGTCGTCGACGCCGACCTGCTCAGCGATTGCCTGTGCGGTCCCCTCGTTGTCGCCGGTCAGCATGACGACGTTCTCGACGCCGAGCTCGTGGAGCCGGTCGACGGCTCGCCGGGCGTCCGGGCGCACTTCGTCGGCGATCGCGATCGCGCCCAGCAGTTCCGTCTCCGTACCGACGAGTACGACAGTCTTGCCCTCCCGCTGCAGGGCGGCGATCGTCCCCGCGTCGAAGGCGTCGTCGGATTCGTCCGCAGCCGCGGCCACGGAACCGCCGTCGGTGACGCGGCGGTCGCCCAGATCGAAGCCGAGATCCTCGAACAGCGCGGGTTTGCCGGCGTAGTAGGTTTCGTCGCCGATGTCGGCACGGACGCCCCGCCCGGTCAGACTCTCGAAGCCCGAGAACTCCGGGGGATCAGTCAGTCCGTGTTCCTCGGCGCGGTCGCGGATCGCTTCCGAGATCGGGTGTTCGCTCCGACGCTCCAGTCCGGCTGCGTACCGTAGCAGCGCCGACTCGTCCGTGTCGCCGATCGGGACGACGTCGGTGACCGCCAGTTCGCCCCGGGTGAGCGTCCCGGTCTTGTCCAGCGCGACGGCGTCGATATCGCCCATCGCTTCGAGGTGGTTGCCCCCCTTGACGAGGACGCCGTTCTTCGCGGCGCTGGTGATCCCCGAGACGACCGAGACGGGCGTCGAGATGACGAACGCACACGGGCAGGCGATCACGAGTAGCGTGAGCCCGCGGACGAACCACGTCCCCCAGTCGCCGGCGAAGGTGAACGCGTACCCCCCGACGCTGACCGAGAACGGATCGGCGATCAAAAGCGGCGGAAGTACAGCCGTCAGGATCGCCAGCACGACCACGACCGGCGTGTAATAGCCCGCGAAGCGGTCGACGAACTGCTCCTTCTCGGTCTGTTTCTGCTGGGCTCCCTGGACCATTTCGATGATGCGAGCGAGCGTGGAGTCGCCCGCCGTCGAGGTGACCTCGACCTCCAGGTAGCCCTCGGCGTTGATCGAACCCGCGTAGACCGCTTCGTCGACGGTCTTGTCGACGGGCACGCTCTCGCCGGTGATCGGCGACTCGTCGACGGCGCTCTCGCCCTCGATCACGGTGCCGTCCAGCGGGATCTTCTCCCCGGGCCGGACGATCACGGTCTCGCCGACCTCGACGCCCTCGGCGGGGACGGTCACCTCCTCGCCATCTCTGCGAACCGTCGCCTCGTCGGGGGACAGTTCCATCAGCTCGCGCAGGGAATCCCGCGCCCGATCCATCGCGTAGTCCTCCAGCAGTTCGGCGACGCTGAACAGGACCGCCAGCGTGGCGGCCTCGACGAAGTAGCCGATGGCTGCCGCGGCAATGATGGCAAAGCCCATCAGCAGGTCGATGTCCAGACTTAGATTCTTCGCCGAGTAGTAGCCGCCCCGCACCACCGGCACGCCGGCGGCGACGACCGCTCCGAGAAAGAGCACGTCCGACAGCGCCAGCGGCTGTTCCAGGACGGTCGCGACGGCGGGGTTCCCGGCGAGGACGAACTCGAAAGCGAGGCCGAGAGTGAGAAAGACCGCACCGATCCAGGTCTTGATCGCCCGCGAACTCGTCCAGACCTCCGAGGGGGGCGCGACGTCGACCCCGTCGCTCGTCCCGCTGCTGTCAGCGTCACCGCCCGCTCCGTCGACGACCTCATAGCCGGCGTTCTCGATCGCCGCGACCACGTCGGCCTCGCTGGTGCGGTCGGGGTCGTAGGCGACCTCGACGCGGCCGGTCGTCGGCTGGAGCGTGGCGTCGACGACGCCGTCGACGCGCGTCAGGCTCTTGTCGACTTTCTTCGCGCACGACGGACAATCCATCTCGGGAACGGCGAGCTCGGCGGTCACCCTCCGATTTTCGTCGGAAGCGCGTTCCGGCGGTCCTTCGTCGTCAGTCATCACTCCGGCCTAGGGGCTTCGGATCGATAAGGGTTAGTTGGAATATTCCAACCCGCCGCCGGATCTCGGACCGGGAAGCTGCGATCCGCCCACGTATCGCCTCGCGAGGTACTGTTCGGCTCGCCGGAGTCGATAGGCGAGCGTCGACCGGGGCACGTCGAGGTGCTCGGCGAGTTCACCGACGTCGACCGCCCGCGGGGACTCGTAGTAGCCGTGTTCGACGGCCGCCCGGAGCGCGGCCTCCTGTTCGGGGGCGAGCCCGCTCGTGTCGCCCGGGTCCCCGGCCGCTCCCGGGGCCTCCGCAGTCCGCAGCATCTCCAGTTGTGCGCAGTCGCCGACGGCCGCTTCGAGATCCTCGAAGAAGGCGGTCACGTCGCCCGACCCGGAGTGGATGATCCGCCACGTGTAGTGGCGACCCTCGTGGCGGGTCTCGAACAGCAGGCCGTCGCCGAGGTGCGTGCGAGCGATGTGCGGCACGGAGATGCAGGTCGGGGAGCGCTCCCACCGGGAGTACAGCACGAGCGCGTCGTCGGTGTGTTCGAGCACCTCGGTCGTCTGGGTCGCTCCGCAGTCCTCGGTCGCCAGGCAGTCGGCGTAGTAGTCGGCGTCGAGAAACGCCGCGGCGGTCGCATCCAGGGCCTCGGGCGAACCCGTCGCGTGATCGACCCGCCAGAGCCGGTCGTCGGTGGCGTGCAGCGACAGCGAGCGGATCCGGGCGTCCGGGTGTTCGGCCAGGGCGTCGGCCACCCTGTTGCACCCCGGCTCGTACTCGAGGGCAAAGGCGAGTTCGCGCATGTGGCGTCTACGACGTGGCGCCGGATAGTACTCACGCCCACCGTCCGCACGGACGCGCACGTAATGAGGGACTTTTTAATGAATGGGAGCGTAGCCGGGTTCAAGATGTTCAACGCGATCGTCAGCGCCGACACGCTGCAGGATACGCTGGACTCCGTCAGCGTGCTGGTCGAAGAGTGCAAGATCCACCTCGAAGCGGACGGGCTGGAGATCCGGGCGGTCGATCCCGCCAACGTCGGGATGGTCGATCTCTCGCTGAGCGCCGCGGCCTTCGAATCCTACGAGACGGACGGTGGCCTCATCGGCGTCAACCTCTCGCGGCTCGAGGACATCGCGGGCATGGCCGACTCCGATCAGTTGATCCACCTCGAACTCGACGAGGAGACCCGCAAGCTCCACATCGCTATCGACGGGCTGGAGTACACGCTGGCGCTGATCAACCCCGACTCGATCCGCCAGGAACCGGACCTGCCCGATCTGGACCTGCCCGCCGAGATCGTCCTCGAAGGCCGGGACATCGATCGTGCGGTCACGGCCTCGGACATGGTCTCCGATCACATCGAACTCGGTGTCGACGACACTGACGAACTGTTCTACGTCGACGCCGAGGGCGACACCGACGACGTGCATCTCGAACTCACCGCCGAGGATCTCATCGATCTCACTGCCGGGCCGGCCAGTTCGCTGTTCTCGCTGGACTATCTCAAGGACATGAACAAGGCCATCCCGAAAGACGCCGAGGTCACGGTCGAACTGGGCGAGGAGTTCCCCGTCAAGTTGCACTTCGAGATCGCCGAGGGGCAGGGCAACGTCACCTACATGCTCGCGCCGCGGGTCCAGAGCGACTAGGGCTGCCCGCACGCCGTTTCGGACGGGCTTACTCGACAGTGCTCTTCTCAGACGACCATTTTCACGACGCCGAACAGGACGACGACGCCCAGCACGTCACAGAGGTTCGTCACCACCGGGATGACGACGTCGTCGGGGTCCAGTCCGCGCCGGTATGCGACGTAGGTCGCGAGGGCGGTGACTACAATTGCCAGCAGCGCCAATACGGCACCGCTCAGCGACGAGACGAGCACGACCGTCCCCGGATCGAGCGCGGCACCGCCGGTCGCAACTGCCAGCAGCCAGGCGCCGCCGCCGACGACCGGAAAGACCGTCAGCGCCAGCGCGACCGTCGCGAGCGCGTTGCCGGCGAACGTTTCGTCGTCCGGTGTGAACGAGAGCGTTCCGAGGTGAAACGCCGTCGAGAGCCGGGCGGCCAGGACCGACCCGAGGTTGCCGGCCGTGCCGATCGTCACCGGGACGAGGATCAAAAGCGACGGGTATCTAAGCAGGTCGCCCTCGAAACTCCCCAGCACGAGCCCGCTGCCGATCTCGATGACGGTCAACACCAGCAAGACGGGGAGCATGGCGCGGGTAATCGCCCGAATCGTCCAGTCGGTCGGCACGTCAACCCCCTCCGAGCACGGCGACGGTCCGAACGGCGATCAATAGCGCGGCCATCCCGAAGACGTCCCCGGCCGTGGTGACGATCGGCCCGACGAGCGTGTCCGGGTTGTAGCCGCGGCGATAGCCCGCGAAGACGACGAGGACGACCGTCGTCGCGAGCGCGACCCCCGAGAGCAGGCCGGCCACGACGGCGATGGCAGCGAACGTCGCCAGCCCCGCGCCGGGACGCCCCAGGATCACCAGCGCGAGCGTCGCAACGACCGCCGCGAAGACGCTCGCGAGCAGTCCGTTCGTTATTGCGGCGGTGACGGCTCGAAGCAGTCGCTCGTCGGCCTCACTCACACGCGGTTCGAGCAACCCCTGGTGGAGTGCGGTCGCGATCCGTGCGCCCAGCGAGCCGTAGACGTTCCCCCGCGTCGCGAGCAGCGCCGGGACGAGTACGAGCAGTCCCTCGACGGCCTGCAGGTCGCTCCGCATCCCTCCGAGGACCACGCCTGCGATCAGACCACCGACGAGGCTGGCCGACAGCGCTGGTAACCCTTCACGGTAGGCCCCGATAGCGACCGACCGCCGTGTCATTGTCGGGTCCAAGTACCGCGACGGGCAAAAAACCGCACGCGATTTCGCTGACAGATGGGATTCTCACACTTTTGGAAATATAGCGCAATACTATTATATCCAGAAGCCTACGGTTGAGTGTGACCCAACGATGACGGGATACGCAATCGTCCTCGCTTCGGGCGAACTCGAACGTGTACAGGCAGTAAGTATGATCGGCTCGATCGCCGCGGCCTCGGAGACGCCGGTGCAGGTGTTCGCGACGATGAACGGTCTGACGGCCTTCGAGAAGGAGACCGTCGAGAACGGTGACTTCGACGTTGCCGGGCCCGCGGGCTACGCGATGCTCGAATCGGACGGCGACGAGGTGCCGATGTTTACAGAACAGCTCGAACGAGCGAAGAACCTCGGTCCGCTCGAAGTCTACGCTTGCGAGATGGTGATGGACCTGATGGATAACGAAATCGACGATTACGTCGATGTCTTCGATGGCGTGCTCGGCGTGTCGGGCTTCCTGCAGAAGGCGTCGGACAAACAGGTGCTGTTCGTCTAAGGTGAGCACAATGAGTGAATCCATTTCCCCCGACGTGACGGTCGACTCGCGTGGTGCAGCCTGTCCCGGTCCGCTGATGGACCTGATCGGCAAGGTCCAGGACGCTGATCCCGGGACCGTGATCGAACTCCAGACCAGCGACAGCGGCTCCAAGGGCGACGTGCCCGAGTGGGTCGAGGAAGCGGGCCACGAGTTGCTGGACACCGTCGAACACGACGACTACTGGAGTCTCTACGTGGAGAAGACAGAATAGTATTGTAATGATTATACAATATCGTGTGGTGAAATACAGATGACAGAACGGATCGTCATCGTCGGTGGCGGCACGGGCGGCACGGTGCTTGCCAACCGACTCGCCGAACGGCTCGAACCGGAACTGGAGACAGACGACGTCGAGATCGTGTTGATCAACGACGGCGAGAAGCAGTTCTACAAACCGGCGTATCTGTACATCCCCTTCGGAAAGAAGGAGGTCTCGGAGGCGACCAAGCCGATCCCCGATCTGATCCCGCGGGCGGTCGACTTCCGGGTCGACCGCGTCGAGCGCATCGACACCGACCGCAAACAGGTAACACTCGCATCAGGCGGCGGGCTTGCGTACGATCATCTCGTGGTGGCGACGGGTTCGAACCTCGTCCCCGAGGAGACGCCCGGGCTGGTCGAAGGCGGACACCACTTTTACGGGCCAGAGGGTGCAGAGGCACTTCGGGAGGAACTCGTCGAGTTCCGCGAGGGCCACATCGTCCTCAGCGTGATCGGCGTACCACACATGTGTCCGGCTGCACCCGTCGAGTTCACGCTGATGGTCGACGACTGGCTGCGCAAGCGCGGGCTCCGCGAGGACGTCGAGATCACCTACACCTACCCCATCCAGCGCGCTCACGGACTGCAGTCGATCGCCGACTGGGTCACTCCGATCTTCGAGGAGCGCGACATCAACCTGGAGACGTTCTTCAACGTCCAGGAGGTCGATCCGGACACCCAGACTCTCGAAACGATGGAGGGCAAGTCCCTCGAATACGACCTGCTCGTCGGGATCCCGCCCCACGACGGGAGCGACCTCGTCCGCGAGGCCGGTCTCGGTGACGACGGCTGGGTCGCGGTCGACCAGCACACCCTGGAGGCAGAACACGCCGAGGACGTCTACGCCGTCGGCGACGCCGCGGACATCCCGACCTCGAAAGCGGGCAGCGTCGCCCACTACGCGGCCGGAACGGTCGCCGACCGGATCTCGTCCCGCGTTCGAGACCAGCAACCCGTCACGACGTTCGACGGGAAGACGGTCTGCTTCATCGAGACCGGGATGGACGAGGCCACGTTCGTCTCCTTCGACTACGGCTCCGAACCGACGATGCGTGAACCCTCGAAGCCGATCCACTGGTCGAAACTGGGCTACAACGAGTCCTACTGGCTGACTGCCAGGGGGTTGATCTGAGATGAGCGACACGGAATCAATGCAGGCCGGCGAGGACTTCGAGGCGCTCGTCGAGGATAACCCCGAGGATGTTGCGGCCTTACTCGAACGCCTCGATACGGAGGGGACTGACGTCGCCGCACTGTTGAACGGGTCGAGCGAGGAGACAAACATCGACCTTGGTGCCGCAAGCGAGGCGTCGTCACCGCTCTCGGACGCGATCGACGGCAACGAGGCGGAACTGGCCGAGGGACTGGAATCCCTCGCGCAGATCCAGCGCACCGGCACGCTCGATGACCTGCTCGAACTGTCCCAGGTCGCTTCGCTGCTGATGGGCGCGATGGACGACGAGATGGTGATGAGCCTCTCGAACCTGGCCTCTGAGCTGGGCGGCGTCGCCGATACGGCTGCCGAGGAGGACATCTCGCGCGGACTCGAAGACGTCCTGCACTCCGTCGGTGACGTCAGCGAGGAAGAGCCCGAACCGGTCGGCGCGATCGGCTTCGCGAAGGCACTACGTGACCCCGAGGTCAAGGCCGGCCTCGGCGTCGCGCTGGCGCTCGTGAAGGCACTCGGCCGAAACGTCGGCACTGTCGAAGACACCCGATAATATCCGTTTTATTCGTCAGTCGCCGTTTCGACCCAGCCGGGTTGTTGGTCGTCGGCTTCCAGAAGCCGCTCGACGTATTTGGCCATCACGTCCACTTCGATGTGGACCGGATCGCCGACAGATTTCTGCGAGAGCGTCGTCACCTCGTAGGTTTCCGGGATGATCGCCACCTCTATCGAATCCTCGTTACGGGCGGCGATCGTCAGCGAGATGCCGTCGATGGCGATCGAGCCCTTCTCGACGAGGTACTTGCCCTGTTCGTCGGGGATCGAGAAGGTGAACCGCCAGTCCTCGCCGACCCCCTCGATGTCGAGGATCTCGGCGGTGCCGTCGACGTGGCCCTGGACGAAGTGGCCGTCGAATCGCCCCTCCGCGGGCAGTGCGCGTTCGAGGTTGACGCCGTCGCCTTCCGCAAGTTGGCCGAAGAACGTCCGGTCGAGCGTCTCCTCGGCCAGAAACACCGAAAACCAGTCCTCGCCGTACTCCTCGACAGTCAGGCAGACGCCCTCGACGGCGATGCTCTGGCCCTGTTCGAGATCCGCAAACGGTGACTCGATAGTGAGCCGTCGCCCGCCGTCGGTGTCGTTGATCTCTGTGACTTCGCCCGTCGTCTCGACGATGCCGGTGAACATACTACCGCTTTCGGACGGGGTCGGCGAAAGGGTTGCCTTTCGTTCTCAGGCGCAGGGAACAGCGGTCCCAAGCGGTGTTCTTTTGCCGATCGGCAGCCAACACGAGCCGATGACAGCCAGTATCGTCGACACGGTCGGACGGATGGCGACCGCGATTCTCGTGGTGCCGGTCGTGGTGGCCGGCGCGAGTCTCCTCGCTAGCGGGCAGACCGGCACTGGTGGCCTATTGCTGGCGATCGCCGGCGTGATGGTTGCGATCTCCGAGTACGTCAAGCGGCCCAGCGACGTGCCTGGAACCGCCGCCCAGCGTGTGGCTGGCTGGGTCGCGAAGACGCCCGAGGAAGAAAACGAGTGATGGCCGTTATTCGACCGGGATCGACTGCCCCTCGTCGTCAGGGTGCTGTTTCTGCAGTGTGACCGTCAGGACGCCGTTCTCGTAGGCCGCGCTGGTTCCGTCTTCGGTGACCGGATCGGGGAGCCGCACCGATCGCTCGATCGATTCGTGGGACCGCTCGCTGCGGACGTAGATCCCCTCCTCGTGTTCTACTTCCCGTTCGCGCTCGGCGGCGATGTGGACTGTCCGCTCGTCCGGGAGCGTCACATCGATGTCTTCGGCATCGTATCCCGGAAGATCCACGATAACGACCAGTTGATCGTCCTCGTCACGGAGGTCGATCGCCGGTCCGGTCAACCCGCTGCCGAACTCGACGGGATCGATGTCCGCGAACTGCTTGCTCAGACGGTCGAACATCCGCTCGATGTCGTCGAAGGGGTCGGATCTGGACGGCATAGCTACCCGCTAGTACGCCCTCTCCGAACTTAATGTTGTTGTCGGTGGGTCAGAATTGCGGCGCCTAGTCGGAGACGACGTGCTCGGTATCGTACGAGCCGAGCCGTCGGACCCAGCCGTTCTCCGCCAGGGATTCGATCTCTTCGAGGGCGGCCTGCGTGCGATCCTCGTAGAGCCCGGCCTGGAAATCGACGTGAAAGACGTAATCGCCCAGTCGCTCCCCGCTCGGTCGCGATTCCAGCCGCGAGAGGTTGATGTCCCGCTCGGCGAACGGCTGTAACAGTTCCAGCAGGAGTCCGGGGTAATCGGAGTTCGGGTAGATGACGATCGAGGTCTTCCCGCCGGCCGGCGATCGCTCGTCGGCCCCTGCGATGGCCAGAAATCGCGTCGCGTTGGAGGTCTGGTCCTGAATGTCCGTCGCAAGAGTCTCTAGATCGCCCGCGTTATCGGGGTGAGCGATCGCAGCTACCGAGTCGTCCTCCCGCGCGCGCTCGACACCGCGTGCCGTCGACGCGACCGCTTCGAGTTCAACGTCCGGGTAGTGCTCCTCGAGATAGCCGCGACACTGGGCCAGCGCCTGCGCGTGGCTCGCGACGGTCTCGAAGTCACCGGTACGGGCCATCAGTGCGTGGCGGATCGGTGTGATGATCTCCTTGACGACCGCGATGTCGTACTCCGCCAGCGAGTCGAGGCTCTCGGTGACGCTGCCCTCGATGCTGTTCTCGATCGGAATGACGCCGCGATCGAACTCGTCGTTGGCGACGGCCTGGACGATATCGGTCACCGACTCGGTGAACGCGATGTCATCGGAGACCGACTGTGCCGCCCGGTGGGAATACGTCCCGCTCGGTCCCAGCGTGAGCGTCTGCATACGTTTCGATAGGTCACACCACGTCAAAAACCGCCCGGTGTCACCCAAGTAGTACAATCCCCCCAGCAGTCATGTATGCGCCGACCAGTCCGCCGACGGCCCCGATCGCCAGCAGGGCCCGATCGGACAGGTCCGGTGGCGATAGCCGGTCCGATCCCGCGATCACGAGCCCGCCGATCACCACCAGTGTCGTCCCCATCACCAACTGCAGCAGCGACACGACCGGGAGCTGCGAACCGCCGACGTACTGCCCGACACCGTAGCTCAAGTTCCCGATCCCGAGTATCGACACGCCGATCCCGTAGATCCGGCGCGGCGACGCTGCTGCACGCAGTGGAAACGCCATATCCGCCCATTCGCGTGGCTGCTGTTAAACACTCCTCTTGCTGTCCTCTTTCTCGCCCATTCAAGTAGTATATCTTATATCGCTATATAGAATCGTCAGTCGCCGGCTTCGTGATTCCTCCGATCGGGCCTGGTCGGCTCATCAGAGAGAATCCCGACGCTGGGGCCTCGCGCGAACCGCCTACCCCCGAGCTGCCCTTTCCATTCCGGAAAGTGGATCTGGCGACGTTGGCGCAACTGCTGGATGGCTCATCGGAGTCTGGCTCGCGCCCCGATCGCCCGCCCGTTTGCAGCCGCCGCCCCTTTCCTGGCCGAGTCGATCACGGGATCTGCTCGTGCGGTGTGGCTGTTTCTGCCATCTGTTCCGTGGCTCCATACCCGGTCGGTAGTAGTCGCGTACTACCGCAATCGAACGCAGTGGTATCGTCACGAGTCGCGGCGTTCGCTTGAGACACTCTCCGAGTATAGTCGCACCTTCGAGCGCGTTCCGTCCGCCTCGCCCGGGGCTCCTCCTCTGCTCCGAGACCGCTCCGATCGTCCTCGCTGCCACAGCCCGTGCCACCGTGTCGCTGTTGTTGTGGCTCCCGTGGCCGCCTCGCCCGGAGCAGCGGTCGCAGGCTTTCGACGGCCGGAGCGGTCTCTGTCGCTTCGACTCCACTGTCGATTCACCTGCGTTGGCCACATTCTATATAGCGGCTGTTGGTTTACGCTCTCTCGAGCGGCCCGGACTGACCTTTATATATTTTCGTGAGGGAATCGGAGGTATGCAGCGACAGAGAGCGATTAGCGGGAGTGCCGTCTTGCTGGTGGCGATCGCAGTCGTCGCGGGGACGTTCTCCGGCGTCGCGGCGGCCGAAACCAGGAGTGGCGGGACAGTTGTCGTCGAGGAGGGAGAGACGGTCGACGGGTTGTCGACGTTCAGTGGGACGGTCATCGTCCGCGGGACGATCGACGGGAACCTCGACGGGGCCGCCGGATCGGTCGTGATCGAGGAGTCGGGCGTGGTCACCGGTGACGCGACGCTCGGCGGGGATTCGATCCGGCTTGCGGCGACAGCAAACGTCGGCGGGGAGGATGTCAATCCGCGGAATCACCCGACGAAGTGAGTGTCACGGTGCCACCTTCCGATTCGAGAGAGACGTCGTATCCGAACTCGGCGAGCAGCGATCGGTGCGTCCGGACGTGATCGGTCGCCTCCGGGATCGCGATCCGTCCGCCGGCGAGCGCAAGAAACACGAGCAGCTGATCGGCCATGTGTCGGTCGACGGCCGCCCGAGTCCCGTGGAACCGCTCGAAGTCGTCGACCGCCATGTCCGCGACCGTCTCGGACGGACGACCGGGCTCGCCCAGCGCGTCGAAGCCGGCGAGCGTCCGGTCGTATCGCGCCCGGACCGTGATCGACGACCCAGTCGAGTCCGTCTCGACGTACTCGACAGCACGCTCACCCAGCGGAACGTCGGCCGCGTCGAGTCGGTCACTGGCGCGGTCCGCCTGCCGGTCCGCCACGTCGCTGTCTTCGAGATCGGTCGAGGCCTTCGAGTAGACATCGACCGCCGCCAGCGAGCCGCGCTCGTCCAGTTCGATGGGGGACAGCGACGACGGCGACAGCCGGAACGTGACCTCGCCGCCGCCCGCCGGGTAGTAGCCGACGCTACTGCGTTCGAGGGCCGCGTCCAGTCCGAACCGCGCGAGCAGCGGGAGCTTCACGTGGCGGACGTACGCAACTGGCGGCGACCATTTGACATCAGTCCCGCCGGTCGCAGTCACCGTGAGCGGCGCGTCGATCGCCGTCGCCAGCGGCAGGACCGCATCGAGCAACAGCGTCGCGCTGCCGGCAGTCGGGATGTCGGCCGAGAGCGTTTGCGTGCGGGACTCGCCAGGTTCGAAGACCAGCGTCTCCGAGTCGAGTCGGGCCCCTTCGAGATCGGCGTCACAGTAGTCGGCGAGCAGCTCGACCGCCGCGAGGTGCTGGGGTCGGAGCCCCGGGTCGGGGCGCGAGCCGCGGATCGACTCGAACCGGAGGGGCGTATCGGTCCGCACCGCGAGCGCCAGCCCCGTCCGGAGAAGCTGCCCGCCCCCGTTGGAACCGTCGATCGTGAGCATGTGTGAGCCATCGACGCCCAGCCGGGAAAGGGTTCGCGGAGACGAACCGAGGGGCATCTACAAGCCGGGTGGGGTCGAAGAACATGTATGTATCGCCGACGCATGCTGACCGTTCTCGGAGCCGGACTGGCAGCCGGTAGCTTCGCGGGCTGTGCCGACCCGGGTGAGCAGGCGACTTCGACGCCGACGCCCCGGCCGTCGAGACTCCGGATCCGCGTCGAGAACGAGAGCGACGAGATCCACGACGTTACGTTCCGATTGGACGTCCGGACCGCCGGGGCGGATCGCTACGAGTTCTTCAGGCTCACGGCTATCGAACCCGGAACGACCCGGGAAGCCGACCCGCGGGACCTGGAGGCGGGGACGTACGAACTGGCCGTCGAACTGCCGCTGGGGGCGACGACAATCGGGTGGGCCGGCCACGAATGCACCGAGAAGCTGGTCGTCGTCCGGTTCACCGAGGGCGCCACCGAGGTGAGCGGCCGCTGTCTCGACGGCGACTGACGTGTCGACGGGCGTCAGATCGAGCAGTGAGTCCGATCAGTTCCAGGGGCGCGAGGCGTGCAGCCAGGACGCGACCAGTGCAGCCACCCCAACCACGGCCGAAACGACGACGAGTCGCTCGAACGTGATGGCGGATTCGAGACCGAGGAAATCGGCGTATCGAACGGCGAGCAACAACACGACCGCGTAGCCGAAGCCGGCGGCCCCGCCAGCGACACCTCTGGCAGCGGGGCGCGTGCGTTCGTAGCGCCAGCCGACCAGTACGGCGACGGCAACGCCGGCGACGAGCCCGACCGGGAGACCGATTATCGCTGAGAACTCGTACGGGAGCGCCTCGATGACCGACACCGCGACGAGAAGCGCGGTCGTGAATCCCGTGCCGAGCGCGATGGCGACGGTTCGACCGGTCATCGCGCCACTGACTCGTCCGCGCCGAGCAGGTAGCCGCCGAAGGCGACCAGCCAGATCATGACCGGATAGACGATCATCCGCTCGGTGCCGCCGTGGCCGATCGGGCCGAACGCGGCCGTGGTCCCGGCGTCACCGATTGCCATGAGGACGAGGAAGGCCAGGCCGATCGCGCCAGCCAGGATCGAGAGCACGCGCATCGGACCGTCGAGCCACGTCGCGGTTCCGATCGCCTGAACGTTGAAGAACAGGAACGCGACGAGTGCGAACAGTCCGTGGGCGTCGCTGGCATCGAGCGGGACGAGCCCGGTCCCGACCGCACCGATGCCGGCAAGCACGAACAGCGACAGGAGCCACCGCTTGCCGTGGGTCCGGTAGAAGTACACGCCCCCGAGGACGTTGAGCGCGCCCACGAGGACGAGCGAGCCGTTGAACAAAAGCGCCGTCTCCGGGAACACGCCCAGGTCGCTGATCGCGCCGGCCCCGAAGTCGTAGTCGGGTGCCATCGCGGCCGCCAGCATGATAGCGGTCATGAACTGGGCCGAGAGCACGAGGAAGAACGCACCGGCACGTCGGTGAGGTGTGGCCAGCGACTCGCGAACCGGGACCGTGTCAGAAACTATCTCGTTCATATAATTTCACGTCTATATAGATGTTTGGAGAGACGATAGCTTTGTACGATGATTCTCACCTCGTGCATGGGAGCGGACAACCGATACTATCTGGAAAAAATAAAATCTAGAGATCGGCGCGGTTGTAGCGCAGGTAGCCGACGACGACGGGAACGATGCCCCAGATCCCGAGGACGACCAGGCTGGACCACTGCGAGAGGTACCACGGACCGGCACCGCTCATCGAGCCCGTGAGGACGCCACCGACGGCGTTCAGGTAGGCTGAGCTGGGTGGCATGCTCGCGAGGAACGCGACCCAGTCGGGCATCGCCGCGCCGCTGAACAGGCCCGGGGGGACCTGAAAGCCGTTGGCGACGAACCAGGCACCGAGCGGAACGATGTCCCAGGCGAACTCCAGGAACACGAGCGCGAGCACGCTGAGCGTGGCTGCCCTGGCGGTCGAGGTGGTGCTGGCCGAGATGCCGACGTAGAAGGCCACGTAGACCAGCACGAACAGCAGCGTCACCAGCCCGAACAGGACGTAGTCGGCGGCCGAGAAGCTCACGTCGCCCACGAAGACGACAGCGAGCATCGCGACCAGCCCGACCAGGACAGGAATCGCCAGCACGAGCGACCTGCCGACGATTTTCCCGAGAACGACGTCACCGCGGGTGTGCGGCAGGCTCAACAGGAGCTTGCCCGAGCCGGACTCGGCTTCACCGGCGATCGACTTGTACGCGACGACGAGCGCCGCGACGGCGACGAACAGCGCCACGGGAGCTGACAGGAACGTCATCAGCCCCATCGTCGAGACCTCCTCGTCCGCCGTGACCTCGGGCACGAACGCGTAGAGGCCGGCGAACAGCAACGCCAGCAGGAGGAACGTCGCCGAAAGCCCCCACAGCGATCGCGACCGGCGAGCGTCGTTGAAGTCCTTGCGTGCGATGACGGTCCAGCTCATTGGGCCACCTCCGCAGAGTCAGCCTCGGTGTCCGGTTGGGCTGCAGCATTCTGCATAGCGTCGGTCTCGTCACGCCCTGGTTCCGTCGTGAACTGCGCGAACAGTTCCTCCAGGGACGTCTCGGCGGTCGAGAAATCCAGCACCTCGGCGCCCGCGGATTCGAGCACGTCGAGGATCGCGGTCTTGCTGCCGTTCTCGATCCGGACGGTGACGGTCGTTCCGGTGGCGGTCACGCTGTGGACGCCCTCGAGCACCTCGATAGCCGCGATCGAGTCTTCGGGCACGGCGTCGACGCGAATCGTCAGTTGCGTGGCCGTCCCGGCGGTGTCGCGCAGTCCCTCGATGGTGTCGACGGTGACGATCCGACCCTCGTTGAGGATCGCGACGCGATCACAGATGGCCTCGACCTGTTCGAGAATGTGCGAGGAGAAAAACACCGTCGCGCCGCGTTCGTTCTCTTCGCGGATGAGTTGTCGCATCTCGCGGGCCCCGTTTGGGTCCAGCCCGGTCGAAGGCTCGTCGAGAATCAGGATCTCGGGCTCGCCGACCAGTGCCATCGCGAGGACGAGCCGCTGGCGCATCCCCTTTGAGTAGCCGCCAGCGGGCCGGTCGGCCGCGTCGGCGATACCGACCCGCTCCAGCAGGGCCAGCGGATCGTCGTCGGTCTCCTTGGAGTCGATCGCGAACTGGACGTGCTGGCGACCGGTCAGCCGGCCGTAGACCTGGTAGGCGTCCGGCAGGACGCCGGTTCGTCGCCGAATCTCGAGGGTGTCTTCCTGAGCGTCCCTGCCGAGAACGCTCGCCGCGCCGGCCGTCGGACGGACGAAGTCCAGCAAGGTGTCGATGGTCGTCGACTTGCCGGCCCCGTTGGGTCCGAGAAACCCGAATATCTCGCCCGCTTCGACAGTGAGATCGACGCCGTCGAGCGCGACCACGTCTCCGAAGTGCTTGGTCAAGCCTGTAAGTTCAATAGCAGATGCCATACCATATAGACCACTTGTTAGTATATAAATACGTACTATAGTCGAACGGCGTATTTCGTGCCTACCAGGGCCTCAAATAGCATTTCTCGACAATTATTATCGGATATTCAAACTCGAAGGGTCGACAGAAGGAGCTGAAGTATTCGGTATGTCATACGAGAATTGTGTGCCGAGGCCGGCCGCCTAGTTCGTCGTGGTGATCTCGATCACGTCGCGATGATCGAGTTCCGTGTCAGCACCGACCTGCCGGCCCGAGCGGATGTCGTGGGCGTGGAGGAACCCGTCGCCGATGTCCGAGTGGAGGAAATACGCGAAGTCCTCGGCAGTCGATCGATCCGGGAGGACGAAACAGTCCTGTAAGAAGGTGCCGTCGTCCTGTGGACTGTTCGCGCCCGGGAAGACGGCGATCGCGCCGAGTTCCTCGAACAGCGCGGTCTCCAGGACCTCCTGGACGCCCGTCCCGCCGTAGGCGTTGACGAACTCCCGGATCCGTTCGAGACCGGCGGCCTTCGCCTCGGGAAGGTCCGCCGTCACCTCAAAGTCCTCGTCCCCGGGCCGATACTCGAGCACGCCCCGCTCGTCGCCCTGCTTCAGCGCCTTCTCGGCGTGGGCCGAGACCGGGACGAACGTCAGGTGCTCGTACTCGGGATCGGACGTGACCCGCTCCCAGTTGTCCCGTGCGGCCTCGGTGTCCATCTTGTTGGCCGCGATCACCATCGGCTTGGTCCGGATCCGGATCTCCCGGGCCAGCGCCTCGCGATCGGTCGCGTCCCAGGTGTCGGGATCGAGTGCCAGATCCAGCGTGAGGATGACCTGCTTGACCTCGTCTTCGGTGATCCCGAACGCCGACAGCTGCTCGGCCAGATCGGCTTCGATGTCCCGTTCCGCGCCGTCATAGCCGGTGTGATAGCGATCGATCCCCTTCTCCAGGACGTCGAGATACCACATGTCGAGTTCGTTCTCCAGGAAATCGATGTCCTCGCGGGGGTCGTGATCGTCGGTCGGCTCGCCTTCGAGGTCGGTCTCGCCGGTGAAATCGACCACGTGGACGAGTACGTCAGTCTCGTTCAGATCCGAGAGGAACTGGTTGCCAAGCCCCTTCCCCTCGTGGGCGCCGGGGACGAGTCCGGCCACGTCGACCAGTTTCGTCGGGACGAACCGGACGCCCTCGGCACAGTAGCCGTGGTTCGGCGTGCAGGTGTGGCCGAGTTCCGGGGCAGCACACTCGACGCGGACGTAGGCCTCGCCGACCGAGGGGTCGATCGTCGTGAAGGGATAGGCTCCTTCCGGGACGTCGTTCATCGTCGCGGCGTTGAAGAACGTGGACTTGCCCACCGATGGTTTGCCCACGAGACCGATCTTGTAGCTCATTGGAACACACCAGTCGAATCACTGGCTAAAACGTTCGGAAACGAGCGCTCGGCGCGTGTAACTCCCACACACAGTTGGGCAGAGACCCCGCACAGTATGGACACGAACGGGCGCGCGAAAGAGGGGTGTCGAAAGTCGAAGACTGTTTCAAGTCACACTCCCACGTGATAGCTATATGAGCACGGACGACACCCACGAGAACGCAGCACAGGACGTCATCGCCGTCGACGCCGACGACAACGCCGAAGGGCTGGTCAATCGGCTGGACGCCCACACCGGTGACGGGATCCGCCACCGCGCGTTCACCGCACTGCTGTTCGACCAGGACGGAAACGTCCTGCTGGCCCAGCGCGCGCCCGAAAAACGCCTGTGGGGCACCCACTGGGACGGGACGGTCGCCTCCCACCCTCGCGAGGGCCAGAGCCAGAAAGAGGCGACCCGGATCCGCCTGGAAGAGGAACTCGGGATCACGCCCGACCAGTACGAGAATCTCCGGGTCACCGACCGCTTTGAGTACAAACGCTTCTTCGAGAACGCCGGCGTCGAACACGAGGTCTGTGCAGTCCTGCAGGCGACGCTCACCGACACGACCTTCGATCCCGATCCCGAGGAGGTCGCAGGGCTACTGTGGGCCCCCTACGAGCGCCTCCAGGACAACCCCGAACAGTACCGCCAGCTCCGGCTCTGCCCGTGGTTCGAGATCGCGATGCGCCGCGACGGAGAGTGACGAAGGCACCTCCGGACGCCGCGCTCGTCAGGCCAGTCGCCACTCGTCGCCGACCGCCTCGATCACGCCACGGCGCTCCATCTCCGAGAGCACCTCGTCGAGGCGGTCGGGCTGAGCGATCTCCATCTCGATGCGTTCTATCTCGTGGTACTCCCGGAGCGCGTTTCGGATGTCGTCCTTCCGAAAGGTCTCCGTGTCGGATTTAGACATCACACCCTCGATCAACTCGACCATGTCCTCGATGAAGTTCCAGGGGTAGACGATCCAGGCCCACTCCTCTAAGCGCTCGCCGACGAAGTCGGGTTCGAACTCGCTGGTGCCGAGCAACTGCAGCGTCGCCGTCCGGACCGCACCGGGATCGCGCTCGCGGACGTATTCGGCGGCGTGGGCCATCGACTGGCCGGTGTCGGCGATGTCGTCGACGATCAGCACGTCCTTGCCCTCGACGGACCCCTCCGGCATCGGGTAGCGGACCTCCGGCTCGCCGGTGGCCTGAGCGGCCCCGACGTAGTGTTCGATCTTCAGGCTCGTCAGGTCGTCCAGGCCGAGGAAGTCACAGAGCGTCCGGCCGGCGAACCAGCCGCCGCGGGCCAGCGCGACGACGACGTCCGGCTCGAAGTCGTCGGCCTTGATCTCGTCGCTGACCTCGCGGGTGAGGCTGTAGATGTACTCCCAGTTCGTGATCGTACAGGGGAACTCGTCGGGCAGATCGGTCATCGGGTGGTCACTATCGGGGCCATCGGCCCGACCGGCCATTAACCCGACGGGTTCGGCCAACCACGGTATCGGACGCGAGTCTCCGGAAACGCCAACGATTAACCGCCCGGCCGACCCACCAACCGCCATGGACACGCGAAACGCGTTTCTCGTCGACGCCTTCACCGACGAGCCGACCAGCGGCAACCCCGCGGGCGTCCTCCCCGACGGGGACGGCCTGGACGCCGACCAGATGGGCGCGATCGCGAACGAACTCGGGGCGAGCGAGACCGCCTTCGTCCGCGAGAGCGAGGTCGCCGACCGGCAGCTCCGGTATTTCACGCCCGAGACGGAGGTCGATCTCTGCGGACACGCGACGATCGCCAGCCACGCGCTGCTGTACGAGCGAGGCGTGATCGACGACGGAAAACACACCGTAGAGACCGAGGCCGGCGTGCTCGATATCTCGATCGGCGAGGGCGGACTCGTCTGGATGACCCAGAACGACCCGACCGTGACCGAACTCGACGTCGACATCGAGCGAGTGGCCGACGCGCTGGGCGTCGGCGCCGAATCGATCAGGGCCGTGGGGCTGCCGATCGCCCGTACCTCGACCGGACTGCCCTTCCTCGCGGTGCCGGTCGAGTACTTCTCGGATCTCTCGGGGATGGAGCCGGAGATGCGGGCGATCGAACTGCTGTCCGAGGAGTACGACGCGACCGGAATCTACGCGTTCACCTTCGACACCCTCGAAGGCGAGTCGACGCTGCACGGACGGATGTTCGCCCCGGGCGCGGGCGTCGAGGAAGACCCGGTGACGGGAACGGCAAGCGGCGCAGTCGGGGCCTATCTTGACCGGCTGGGCGCGCTGGACGAGACCGCCGCGATGACGTTCGAACAGGGACACTTCCTGGGCCGACCCGGAACCGTCTCGGTCAGCATCGGGGCCGAGGTCAAGGTCGGCGGCCGAGCCGTCACGACACTGGAAGGCTCGATCGTCGTCCCCGAAAGCGACGACGACGATATAATCGAGGCCTAACGCGGCGAGCCGCTGTTCGGGATCCTCAACGGTTTATACGCCGAAAACGACCGATAGCGCAACTCCTATACCGAAGAAAGACGAACTGATAGTCAGTATGCAGCGGGTCGAGTCGGTGCCGCAGGACTTCAATCGAGTGCTGTCCTCGATGTGTACGGAGCCACATCCGGCGGCCCGACAGGCGGCGGAACGGTTTCTCGCGACGAACCCGGGCGATCCGGCCACCTATCAGGAAGTCGCCGACCTGGAACGGGAAGCGGTGGATATGCTCGGAACCGTAACGGGACTGCCGGAGCCGGCGGGCTACATCACGAGCGGCGGGACCGAAGCGAACATCCAGGCCGTCCGGATCGCGCGGGACCGCGCCGACACCGACGATCCGAACGTCGTCGTCCCGACACACGCCCACTTCAGTTTCTGGAAAGCCGCGGATCTCCTCGGGGTCGAACTCCGGACGGCGCCCGCGAGCGACCACCGGGCCGATCTGGACGCGATGGCCGAGTTGATCGACGACGATACCGTCCTCGTGGTCGGCGTGGCGGGGTCGACGGAGTACGGCTACGTCGATCCGATCCCGGAACTGGCCAGCACGGCCCACGGCGCCGACGCGCTCGTCCACGTCGACGCCGCCTGGGGCGGGTTTTACCTGCCCTTTACCGAACACCAGTGGCACTTCGGACACGCCGACGTCGACACCATGACCATCGATCCCCACAAGGTCGGCCAGGCCGCGGTGCCCGCGGGCGGACTGCTCGCACGCTCGCCGACACTGCTCGACGAACTGTCGATCGACACGCCCTACCTGGAGTCGACCAAGCAAGTGACGCTCACTGGGACGCGGTCGGGGGCGGGCGTCGCGAGCGCCGTCGCCGCCATGGACGCGCTGTGGCCGGACGGGTACCGCGAGCAGTATCACCGCTCGATGGACAACGCCCGATGGCTGGCCGAGGAACTGGCCCAGCGAGGTTACGACGTGGTCGAACCGGAGTTGCCACTGGTCGCGGCCGACGTGTCGCTCCCGCTGGTCGAGAAACTCCGCGACCGGGGCTGGCGCGTTGCCAAAACCGGCTCCGACGAACTCCGGGTCGTCTGTATGCCCCACGTTACCCGGTCGATGTTGCGGTCGTTCGTCGCCGATCTCGACTGGTACTGATACTACCGGCTGTGAGTCGCTGACCGAGTTTGCCGAACCGAAACCGGTAGGTTTTAGCGTCCTATGCGACCCAGTGACTACCGTGCCCGTCGAACTGGTTCCCGTCCTCGCGAGTGGTATGCTTGAGGGGGTGTACGCCGCGACCGAAGAGGCTGTCAGGACCGCGACCGGCCCGATCGGGCTCGTGTTGATCGGTATCTATTCGTTTCTGATCGCGTTCGTCCTACCACTGCCCAGCGAGATCGTGCTCGCGCCCGCCGAGTCGATGCGTCTCGGGCTTCCCCTCAGCGCTACGACGGGACTGATCGTCCTCGTCAGTGGCCTCGGGAAAGCGGCCGGCAGCGTCTTCGCGTTCCACATTGGCCAGGAAGCCAAACAGTCGGGACCGATCATCAGGTTCGTCCGGCGTTCGCGGTTCGACATCGTCGAGTGGTCCGAAAAGACCGCCGTCCAGCTCGCGCAGGAGTACGGCTACATCGGGCTCGCGCTCGCGCTGTCGGTCCCGGGCTTTCCCGATACCATCTCGATCTACGCGTTTTCGGTACTGGAGAAAGACTACGTCCGGTTCGCGGCCGCGACCTTCGCCGGAAGTGTCGGTCGGCTCCTCGTGACGATCGTCGGGTTCGCCAGCGTGACCGCACTGCTGTGACGGCCGGAACGACAGCCACCCGCATGCCATCTTGTCACTCAGGTACACTTATCGCTTCTGCGATCGTCTATATCGTATGCAAACGCGTCGCATCTCTTCACAGTCAGTACTCGGAGCGCTCGTGATCGTGATCGGACTCGCACTCTTAGCGGAGACGACGGGATACGCCGACGTCAGCGTGTTCTGGACGTACGTGCCGTCGCTGTTCGTCCTGCTGGGGCTGTTCACACTGGTCGCCAGCGGGTTCCGGAACGTCGTCGGGCCGGTGATCGTCGTCGCCGTCGCAAGCGCGTGGCAGCTCGTCGCCCTGGAGTATCTCACGGCCGAGGAAGTCATCCAGCTGTGGCCGCTCGCGATCGTCCTGTTTGGTCTGTCGATCGTGCTGGGACAATACCGCTCGCGGGTCAAGACCGTCGATGGATCGTATGTCAGCGGACTGGGCGTGTTCGGCGGATCCGAGAAGCGAGCGTCGAAACTGTTCACTGGCGGCACGCTGACGGCGCTGTTCGGCGGCGCGTCGCTGGATCTACGCGATACGACGCTCGAGGACCGCCCGGTGACCATCGCCGCGACGGCCGCGTTCGGCGGCGTCGACATCATCGTCCCCCGCGAATGGAACGTCACGCTCGACGTCCTGCCGATCTTCGGTGGGGCGAGCGACGATCGGCTCCGGACGGAACACGAACACGATGACGTCGATCTGATCGTGACCGGATTCGCCGTGTTCGGCGGCGTCACGGTCAAAGACTGACCGATACCGCCCCGAAACAGAGTTACATGGGCCGTATCAATCGTCGGCGTGACACTCGGGGGTGAAGGTGACACCGTCAATCTCAATCTCGTCGGGGACGCCGCTGGTGTCGTGGGTGCCGACCGGCGGCTGGTTCACCTCGGCCGCCTCCGAGTCCGCGAGATCGGTTCCTGACTCAAGGGTCTCCATCTCGCCGCCCCCGGTTCGAGCGTCCTGATCGATCCGCATCGAGCAGAACTCGACGCCGCACATCGAACAGAAGCGCGCTTCTTTGTAGTTGTCTCCCGGCAGCGTCTGATCGTGGTAGGTCTTGGCTCGCTGGGGGTCCAGTGCGAGATCGAACTGCTCGCGCCAGTCGAACTCGTAGCGGGCCTCGGAGACGGCGTCGTCCCAGTCCCGCGCACCGGGGAGGCCGTTTGCCACGTCCGCGGCGTGAGCCGCGATCCGGTAGGCCGCCAGCCCGTCCCGGACGTCTTCTTTGTCGGGCAGTCCGAGATGTTCTTTGGGAGTGACATAACACAGCATCGCCGCGCCGGCCCGGGCAGCCTCGGTCGCACCGATGGCGCTGGTGATGTGATCGTAGCCCGGTGCGACGTCCGTGACCAGCGGGCCGAGCACGTAGAAGGGCGCACCGCCGCAGACCTCCTGCTGGCGCCGAACGTTGTCGGCGATCTCATCCATCGGGACGTGGCCCGGGCCCTCGACCATAACCTGGACGCCGTGGTCCCAGGCAGTCCGGGTCAACTCCCCGAGTGTGTCCAGTTCCGCAAACTGGGCTTCGTCGGAGGCATCCGCGAGCGAACCGGGCCGGAGCCCGTCCCCGAGACTGAAAGTGACATCGTGCTCGGCAAAGATCTCACAGATCTCCTCGAAATGCGTATACAGCGGGTTCTCTGCGTCGTGGGCCTCGATCCACTGAGCGAGGATCGACCCACCACGGGAGACGATGCCCGTCTTCCGACCGTCCGTCAGCGGGAGATGTTCCTTTCGCACGCCCGCGTGGACCGTCATGTAATCGACCCCCTGCTCGGCCTGTTTTTCGATCACGTCGAGGAGGAGATCGGGCGTGAGATCCGCGGGCTCGTCGACGTGTGTGATCGCCTCGTAAATGGGAACGGTTCCGATGGGAACGGCCGAGTGTGCGATATGGGTCGAACGGATCCGATCGAGGTCCGACCCCGTCGAGAGATCCATCACCGTGTCCGCACCGTAGTGGACCGCGGTCTTGAGTTTCTCCAGTTCCGTCCCGAGATCGCTTGACTCCTCACTGTTGCCGATGTTGGCGTTGACCTTCGTCGCGAACTCCCGGCCGATGATCGTCGGATCGAGCGACTCGTGGTTGTGGTTTGCCGGAATCACTGCCTGACCCTCGGCGACTTGCTCGCGGACGAACTCGGGATCGCGGTTCTCCCGCTCGGCAACCCGTTCGATCGCGTCGGTGATCTCGCCGTCTCCGGCTCGCTGTAGCTGTGTCTGTGCCATGTACTATCGAGTTGTATTACTAAGTAATAAAATTCTCGACGACGCTGTAGGGGTCCCGCCGGGTCGAGGCCATCACCGAGTGTGACACCGGATGCCATTACGATTTCCGAAAATGGGTTTCGAGGTTCGTAATCTTTCGCCGGGCTTATTACGATGTACGGACTCCGGTGGGACAATGACAGACGACGAGAGACCGACGATCCTGCTGATCGGGAGCGGCCCGATCCAGATCGGACAGGCCGCGGAGTTCGACTATTCCGGCGCGCAGGCGTGTCGCGCACTCCAGGAGGAGGGCGCGCGGGTCGTGCTGGTCAACTCGAACCCGGCGACGATCATGACCGATCCGGAGATGGCCGACAAGGTGTATCTGGAGCCGATCGAGACCGAGCCCATCGCCGAGATCATCCGCAAGGAGCAGCCGGACGGCGTCATCGCCGGGCTGGGCGGTCAGACGGGGCTGAACGTCACTGCGGAACTCGCCGAGGAGGGCGTCCTCGAGGAACACGACGTCGAGGTCATGGGCACGCCGCTGGACACGATCTACGCGACCGAGGACCGCGAGCAGTTCCGCGACCGGATGCACAAGATCGACGAGCCGGTCCCCCAGTCGGTCACCATCGGGAGCATGGACGAGGTCGAGGACGCCGTCGAATCGGTCGGCGGGCTGCCGGTCATCATGCGCACGACCTACACCCTGGGGGGCGCGGGATCGGGCGTCATCGACGACATGGACGAACTCACGGAGGCCACCCGGAAGGGGCTACGTCTCTCGCGGAACGACGAGGTGATGATCACCGAGTCCATCGACGGCTGGGTCGAACTCGAGTACGAGGTGATGCGCGACGCCGACGACTCGACGATCATCATCTGCAACATGGAGAACATCGACCCGATGGGCATCCACACCGGCGAGTCGATCGTCGTCACGCCCAGCCAGGTCATCCCGGACAGGGGCCACCAGGAGATGCGCGACGCCGCGCTGAAGGTCATCCGGGAACTCGGCATCGAGGGCGGCTGTAACATCCAGTTCGCCTGGCACGACGACGGCACGCCCGGCGGCGAGTACCGCGTCGTCGAGGTCAACCCCCGCGTCTCTCGTTCCTCCGCTCTCGCATCGAAGGCGACCGGCTACCCGATCGCCCGCGTCACCGCGAAGGTCGCGATGGGCAAGCGCCTCCACGAGATCGAAAACGAGATCACCGGCGAGACGACCGCCGCCTTCGAGCCCGCGATCGACTACATCGTCACGAAGGTGCCGCGCTGGCCCAAAGACAAGTTCCGCGACGTGGAGTTCGAACTCGGCCCCGCGATGAAATCGACCGGCGAGGCGATGGCCATCGGACGGACGTTCCCCGAGAGCCTGCTGAAAGCCCTCCGGTCGAGCGAGTACGACCCCGCAGAGGACCTCGGAGAACTCGACGACGAAACGCTGGAGGCGGAGTATCTCGAACGCCCGACTCCGGACCGGACCTACGCGATCTTCGAGGCGTTCCAGCGCGGCTACGCCGTCGATGAGGTCGCGGCACTGACCGACATCAAGGAGTGGTATCTCGAACGCTACCAGGAGGTCGCCGAGGCCGCCGAGGACGCCGCCGCAGGCGACTTCTACACCGCCGGCCAGGCCGGGTTTACCGACCAGGAGATCACCGCTATCGCCGGCGGCGAGTTCAACGACACCCACCACTCCTGGCTGCCCGCGGACGTCGAGGGCGAGGACAGCGACGGGGCAGAGGCGACTGCCGATGGTGGGAGCGAGACGGCGAAGTCGTCTCGTCAAGACGGCGGTACCACCGCCGTCCCCGACACCGTCACCGTCGAGACCGTCGAGGCCGAGACCACCGACCGGGACTTCAAGCTGGTCGACACCTGTGCAGGGGAGTTCGAGGCGACGACGCCGTACTACTACTCGACGCGCGACCCGCTCTCGGGGATCGACCGGGACGAACTGCTGGTCGACCGTGACGTCGAGAGCGTCGTCGTGGTCGGGGGCGGCCCGATCCGCATCGGCCAGGGCGTGGAGTTCGACTACTGCTCGGTCCACGCGGTGCGCGCCCTGCGGGAGATGGGCATCGACGCCCACGTCGTCAACAACAATCCCGAAACTGTGTCGACGGACTACGACACCTCCGATGGCCTGTTCTTCGAACCGGTCACCGCCGAGGAGGTCGCCGATGTCATCGAGGCGACCAACGCCGACGGCGTGATGGTCCAGTTCGGCGGCCAGACCTCCGTCGACATCGGCCACCCGCTCGAGCAGGAACTGCAGCGTCGGGATCTCGACTGCGAGATTCTGGGGACCAGCGTCGACGCGATGGACCTGGCGGAGGACCGCGACCGGTTCAACCGTCTGATGGACGATCTGGGCATCGCCCAGGCAGAAGGGGGCTCGGCAACGAGCGAGGAAGAAGCGCTAGAACTGGCCCGCGAAATCGGCTATCCCGTGCTGGTACGCCCCTCCTATGTGCTGGGCGGCCGCGCGATGGACGTCGTCTACAACGACGAGGATCTGAAGACCTACATCGAGGAAGCCGTCCGGGTGAGTCCCGACAAGCCGATCCTCGTCGACGACTTCCTGGCCGACGCCACTGAACTGGATGTCGACGCCGTCGCCGACGGTGAGGACGTGCTGATCGGCGGCGTGATGGAGCACGTCGAGACCGCCGGGGTCCACTCCGGCGACTCCGCCTGCATGATCCCGCCGCGCAGTCAGGAGATCAAGGAGGTCATGCCACGCATCCGCGAGGTGACCGAGCAGATCGCGGACGCGCTGGATACGGTCGGCCTGCTGAACGTCCAGCTGGCGGTCCGTGACGGAACAGTGTACGTCCTCGAGGCGAACCCGCGCTCGTCCCGTACTGTGCCGTTCATCTCAAAGAGCACGGGCGTTCCGATCGCCAAGATCGCCGCACAGGTGATGACCGGCACAACACTCGAAGAGTTGGACATTCAAGAGCAGATCCCCGATCAGGTCTCGATCAAGGAGGTCGTGCTACCGTTCGACCGTCTGCCCGGCTCCGACCCGCGTCTCGGCCCGGAGATGAAATCCACCGGCGAGGTCATGGGCACTGCCGGCAGCTTCGGCAAGGCCTATCAGAAGGCTCAGATGGCCGTCGGCAAACCGATCCCCCTGGAGGGAACGGCGCTCGTCGATCTGCCGGTAATTGGGTTCGAAGAGCACTTCGAGACAGTCGATCTCGATGATTTCGAGGACACCGAGGCCGTCGTCGATGCGATTCAGGACGGCGAGATCGATCTCGTGCTCTCGCGCAACCGCGAGGTGCTGGAAGCCTGCGTCGAGGAGACCGTGACCTACTTCTCGACCATCGAGAGCGCCGAGGCGGTCCTGGAAGCGATCAACTCCGCCGACGAGCCGCTGAACGTCCAGGCCATCGGCGACCGCCCCAAAGACCAGCGCGAGTGGGGCAAGTAGCGACCCCACGACACCCGGCGCGATCGGGCGCGCGCAAAGCCTACCTAGTCGCTTGCGGACCGGCCCGCGACCAGTTCGGCGACCGCCCCGAGTCCCTCGACCTCGTAGTCGGGCGTGACCGACAGTTCGGTGTCGGCCCGGTGGGATCGCCGGACGAACGCCGCGTCGATGCCGGCGGCGTGGGCGGCCTGAACGTCCGTCTCGCTGTCGCCCACGTACAGCGCATCGCGCGTCCCGAGGTCCGCGAGCGCCTGTTCGAGGTAGTAGGGTGCGGGCTTTTTTCGGCGGAGGCTCTCAACAGTCGGCGGGCGACCGTACACCGTCTCGAAGTGTCGGTCGAGGTCGAAAAAGTCGAACGCGAATTCGACAGTCGCGTGCTGGTTCGAGCTGACGACACCCAGCGGACGGTCGAGCGCGGCGAGATACCCGATGTCGTCGTAGGGCTGTTTCCGGCCGGCGCGCATCTCGGCCTGCTGGCGGCGGGCCAGCGCACGGTCGCGAGCCCGCCAGAAGGTCTCGGGATCGAGACCGTACCGTTCGCAGACTCGCTGCAGTTTGGGGACTGTGACGCCGAGACTCATCGCCTCGACGTCTTCGCCGTCCGGGTCATCGACGCCGACGGCGGCGAACGCCTCGCGAGCACCCTCGTAGTGCGGGGGCATGCCCGTCAACTCCAGCAGTACGCCGTCGTTATCGAAGATGACCGCCTCGTACATGCGCGATCGTACGGCATAGATAGCCCTGACAGTTTCGGTCGCCAGTCAGAGCGGGATCAGAACTCGAAGTCGTCGGGGTCGTCCTCGGCGTCGACGTCGGATCCCTCATCGAGATCGTCCTCGGCCCCGAACGGATCGGCCTCGGCGTCGGTCTTGAATGCCTCCGGGGGCTGTCCGGCCGCATCGATGACCGCGTCGTCGACGATGATCGGGCAGTCGACCCGGAGCGCGACCGCGATTCCGTCGCTCGGACGGGCATCGAAGACCGCGTCCTTGCGCGAGCCCCCGGTGTACTGCTCGGCATCTATCTTCGCGTAGAAGGTGCCATCAGCGAGATCGTCGATCCGGACGCGATCGATCGCCCCACCGAACTCGGAGAGCATCTCGATCATGAGGTCGTGGGTCAGCGGGCGTTCGAACGGCTCCTCGTCGATGGCCAGTTGCATCGACTGGGCCTGATCGGCGCTGACGAAGATCGGCACGTACTGGTCGCGCGCCTGCAGAAGCACCACGGGTGCACCCGCCCCGTCGTCCCCGACGCCGACGCCGACCCCCTCGACTGTGGCCTCGTGTTCCATACCACGAGATTCGGCGGCGATTCCCAAAAGTACTCGGGCGTGCCAGGGGCCGGAACTGACACCCTGGCGCCGGAACCCGAACCTCGTATATAAATCTGTCGTCGATTAACGCCGTTTGAGAGGACAAACCGGGGAAAGCTGACGCAATCGAGGCTGAATCGCCTTCGGGGAGTACCCGGTTAAAACGGCTTCCCGATAGAGGGTCAGTCGGAGCGAACGAAAATGAATCTACCAAAGATCGCAGGCATTGCCCTCGCAGTGGTGCTCATCGCCGGCGGCACGGCGGCAGCACTGCCGGGCAACGCACCCGCGGACGCACCGGTTCCGGACCAGGCGAACACGAACGAAACAGTAACCGACGCAGCCGACGCAAACGAGACGGACGAGTCGGCGGACCGAGCGGACCGCCGGCCACACGAAGCCACTGAGCGCGGACCGCCCGCCGAGCGCGGCCCCCACATGAGCGAGAACGCTTCGGCTGCCGAGCGCGGCCCGCCGACTGACATGCCCGAGCAGGTTCCCGACTTCGTGACGGAACTCCACGAGACGATCAACCAGTTCCTCTCCGGCGAACTCGAGGGGGACCTGGGTGCAGCGATCGCCGACGTCACGCCCGAGGACGCTGACGACGTGCCGGACGACGAGAACTCGGCCGATGACGAGCAGTCGGCTGACGATCGAGAACTCGACGAGCAAGCGGAGCGCGCGTCTGACAGCGACGATGAAACGCCCGAAGATGACATGGAAGACGACGAAGCAGCGGACGACGAAATGAACGACGAGGAGACGGACGACGAATCGACCGATAGCGACGACGACACCACGGTCGAAAGCTGAGAGGATCCGTTCCCGACCGCTCGGCCCTCCACCGATCCGACACCCGATCGCCGGTAACGTCGGTCTTTTCTACCGGACTCACATACGGATCGTCATGAGCCTCCCCAGCGCCGATCGGGAACTTGACCGCAAGCAGGCGACGCTGGCAGTCGCGCCCTTCCTGGTACTGGGGCTCGGCAACCTGGCGCTGTTGCTCGGCTGGGGACTGAAGCCGCTGTGGGCGTTTCTCATCCTGCCGCCGATTCTGTTCATCAGCGTGCTTGGCTGGATCGCGTTCCGGACGGGTTTCGTCCGCGACCAGGGCCAGAGCTAGGAGAACAGTTCGTCGACGGCACCGCGGGCGGCCAGCGCGGCGTCGTCGGCGACTTGCTGTTCGTCGATCCGGTCGTCCTCGACGTTGAGATAGACGTCGACTTCCAGTACGTCGTCCTCGAAAGTCACCGTGATGTCGAAGTCGGCGACTGCCGAGCGGTCACAGCGCGAAAAGATGACGTTCTCGGCCGCGTCAGCGGCCGTCTGGACGACCTCGCTGTCTTCGACCATCGTCTCAGTCGCCGCCGGGGCCGACATCCGGGCTCGGGCCGCCAGCGCCACCGCCGCCAGCGCCACCGAGCATCTGCTGGAGTTCCTGCTGGAGCTCCTCGAACTGCTCCTGAACGCGCTCTTCCTGCTTGTCGAGGCTCTCGACGCGGACTTCGAGGTTGTCGACCTTCTCTTCGAGGTCGTCGTAGGCCTCGTCGTAGTCGCTCTCGACGAGCAGTTCGCCGACCTGGCGGTACATGCCCGTGTCCTCGTCGATGTCCTCGAGCGCGTCGAGGGCACTCTCGGCCTCGGCGAGCTGGGTCTCGGCCTGCTGTTTCTGTGTTGCGACCTGCTGTGCCGTCTCCTGCAGATCCTGCAGTTCCTCGAGTTTCTCCTGTGCTTCCGGCGGCAGATTACCCTGCATACCCGGACCGTCGTGACCCGGACTGTTAAACCCACGTTTTTAGTTCGAACGGCAGGAACGGGTCGGTCAGTCGACAGCGTTAATCCCGAGCGCGGAGTAACGCTGATGGCAGCGGGAGCCCGGTTCCCGTGCCCGAGACTGCGTTCCGCAGAACGGGCATGAGGAAAGTCCCCCCACCGACCGGGCAGGTGACCGGGTGCAAACCCGGAGCGGGAGACCGCTGGCACTGGAACAGAAACGAGACCGCTCTGCTCGACTAATGAGGCGTGCGAACCCCGACTGACGAAGGTCGGGTCGACTGCCGGACGAAAGCCCGGCAGGGTGACCTGCCGAGAAAGGAACGGGGAGTTGACCCGCCGAAGGCCGACAGCAGAGAACGGATGGAACGGCGAATCCTCACCGGTGCAAGTCCGCGCCACAAGGTAGCCCGGACGCGGCGCGGACGCTCAGCCGAATGCCGGGCCGAACAGAAGGGGGCTTACTCCCCGCAGCCACTATTGTCCGAGAGCGATCGCACCGTCCTGACGATCCGCGAGTCCGCCCTTCGGCTCTAGTCGCCGAGCGAATCCGTGGGGCGCGGTGGCTCCAGATCCCCGACGAACCGCGTTTCCTCGCCGTCCTGGACGTGGACGGCACAGCCGAGACAGGGGTCGTACGACCGGATCGTCCGCATCACGTTCACCGGGTCGCGGGGATCCTCGACTGCCATCCCTTCGAGTGCGTACTCCAGGATGCTCGGGTTACCCGCTTTGTCCCGGGGGCCGAGATTCCACAGCGTCGGTGAGATGATCTGGTAGTTGGCGATCTCGCCGTTTTCGACCCGCACCCAGTGCGAGAGCGCGCCCCGCGAAGCGCCCCAGAGACCGACGCCCTCGGCGGTGAAGTCGTCGGTCCACTCGGCTCGCAGTGGCCCGTGGATGTCCACCGACTCGATCCACTCTCCGAGCATGTCCCTGACGAGCAGGAACTCTTGCACGCGGGCGATGAGACGGTTCAGCGTGCTGCTCCGCTGGGGATCGCCGCCGAGTTCCGATCGGAGATCGAACGGGTCGTCGCCGGCGGCGATCAGCCGGGCGAGCGGCCCGGTCTCGACTGCCTGGCCGTCGAACCGAGGGGCCTTTCCCCAAGAGTACGCGCCTTCCTTGTCCGGTGCCGGCTCGGGCGGCGGCGCACGTTGGGGGTGGCCACCGGATTCCTCGGTGTACCAGGCGTGACTCGTGTCTTCCGTGATACTCGCGAGCAACTCCGTCCGACTCGGGTCGCGTACCGAGCCGTCGACGAAGACACCGCCGGGGAACACGAGGCCGCCGCTGTCGTCGTAGAACATCCCGTTGGCGTAGAAGCGTCCGGGACCGACACCGAACTCGTCGGCGCCTTCCTCCGCGGCCGCGACGAGGACGCTCACCATGTCGTACAGCCCGCGAGCGTCACTCGGTGGCCCGCGCCGGTCGCGGACCGCAGCCAGCACCTCCGGGACCGCGTCGGTCGGCCCAACCCACTCGTCGACCGACGCGATGCGCTCGCGGACCCGATCCATCGTCTCTTCGTCGGGCTGGGCGACGACGCCCCCCGGCGCGTACGTCAGCGGATGGGGTGCGCGGCCGCCGAACTCGGTGAACGCCTGTAACAGCGTCCGTTGGTTGGACAGCGCGCTCTCGTACCCCGCTCCCTCGTTCGGGTTCAGTCGCGCGTAGCCAGTGTCCGCGACGGCGTCGCTGTAGTCCGGTCCGGCCAGCGTGAACAGGTGGATCGCGTGGTTCCAGAGCAGGAACATCCCCTCCATGACGTTCTGGAGGAGGCGAGCGTTGTACGGTACACCGCCGAAGACGCCAGCGCGAGCGGCCGCGTCCTCGAGCGCAAGTGTCGCCGCCTTCCGGTGGGAAGTGAAACAGACTCCACAGACCATCTGCGTGATCTGTGGGACGTCCGAGGGGGGTCGTCCGACGGTGATGTTCTCGATGCCCCGGAACATCTCCATGTGGCTTTTGGCCGACGCGATCTGTCCGTCCCGCACGTCGATCGTCGTGCTGTGGTGGCCTTCGATTCGCGTCGTCGGGTTGATCTCGATCTCCGGCATCAGCGATCACCGACCGTTCGGTTTCGTGGATCGTCGCGCCAGGCGATCGGTCCGTCCGGGCCGAACCAGCGACCGACGAGCCACAACGCCCCAACGACGGGAAGCAGGGGCAAAAGCAGGACACACACCGGAATCGCGATCAGCAACCCGGCGAGACGGCTCTCCGGCCTCGGTATCGCGCGACTCGATTCCTCGATCGGTTCGGGCTCGCCGATCTCCTCTCTCGTCTCGCGGGTCTCGTAGAACGGGGTGAACCGGTCCCAGAAGGCCGGCTCGACACAGCCAATGCAGGGCGCGCCGACGTCCCGGCAGATGGTGGTCCCGCCGTTTCGCAGCCGCTTGGAGTCGTCACAGTTGGCGTGGACGCCGGCACAGCCGGCCTCGTAGAGACACCCCGATTCGCCCGGCTCCGACGCGAAGTTTTTCGCCTCGTAGTCCGGCCGACGGGTACAGTCGTCGTGAACGAGCGGGGCGAAAAGCGGCAGCGGCCGGTTGAACTCGTCGAGAGTCGGGATGTAGCCGTTCAGGACGGTCGCGAGCGTCAACAGGATGTGATCCGGGTGCGTGGGACAGCCGGGAACGTTGATCACCGGAAGGTCGGAGCCGGCGGTGAACTCCGGACCCAACACGCCGCCCCGGTCGATCCCCTCGAACTGGACGCCGGACGCACCGGTCGGACTCGCTCGAACCGCCTCCGGATCACGCTTCCCGGCGGCCGGCAGCCCGCCGTAGGCGGCACAGCTCCCGACGGCGATGACCACCTCGGCGCGTTCCGCGAGTTCGACCACCCAGTCGAGGATCGGTCGACGAGCCCCGTCCCGATCGACGCCGAGCGTCGCTGCGCGCGGGACGTCTACCGGAATCGATCCTTCGACGATCAACACGTCCGGAGCAGTCTCGATCGCCTCGAGTGCCCTGTCTCCAGCGTCGGTCATCAGCGTCGGGTGGAAGGCGATCGACTCCCGGAACCGTTCGAGCTGGAACTGTTCCGGGTACTCCCCCTGGAGCAGCGAGATCGTACAGCCGGTGCAGCTCTGCCCCTGAAGCCATGCGACATCGAGATCGTCTTCGACGGCACGATCCAGCGCAGCGTTGATCTCCGTCGAGAACTCCGAGATCACGTCGCCCGGCTCGCGGTCGACTGCCAGCGAGAGGAAATCGTACTTCGAGTCCTGGTGTAGCCGTTCCGTGGGACGCCTACCCTGTTGGGCCGTCGCCATAGGTAGTGTGTTGCACTACTAATACATATGTTTACTGCTGGTTCGAGAGTACTAGTAAAAATGTGGAGATAGCGCCGATCGGCCGCCCCCATATCCTATCATTCCTGATACGGATTGTGGCAGACTGCTTCCGGTCTTGATCGCCCTAAAACACGCCTTAACGACTGAAATGCGCTTATTTGGAGATGGATATAACTCTCTGCAGAGTAGTTTCACTGAATGACTATATCGTCCTATCCCGTCGAATACTTGAATCAGTAGTAAAGAAAAGATCTCAGAATATTCGGATATTGAGCGATAGCGAAGCGAGTATAGAATATCTGTCATAGTGATGAGTAAATATATGGCACATGATCGATTCTCCCGCCGTTTATCCCACAGATAGTTGTCATGAATGGGGTCTAGAGCGGCTTCACAGATTCACGTGCCGGATATCGGGCTTGTATTCCCCGGTCGAGTTTCGTTCTGCCCTAATTACTAAGCGATGCCCGACGGAGAAACGGACATGGACGTGCTGATCCTCGGCGGTACGGGCCTCATCTCGACGGCGATAACCAGGCAACTCGACGCCACCGGCCACGACGTGACCGTTTGCAACCGCGGCGAGAGCGACGCCGCGATTCCGGAGTCGGTCGATCACGTCCGGGCGGATCGGTTCGGCGACGAGTTCCCCGCACGAGTCTCGGGCACTGATCCCGAGGTCGTGATCGACATGCTGTGCTTCTCTGAAAGTGACGCCGAGCTCGCGATCGAGGCCTTCGAAGACCGGATCGATCAGTACGTGCTGACGTCGACGATCGACGTGTATCGCCGCCCGGTCGAATCAAACCCCGTCACAGAGAGCGCCCCGCGCCGGCCGCCGACCAGCGACTACGGGGCCAGAAAGGCCAACGCCGAAGACGCGATCCGCGCTGCCCACGACCGCGGGGCGTTCGCGGCCACGATCGTCCGCCCGTGGACGACCTACGGCCCGCACGGAAACGGAAACCTCTGTCACACGTTCGGCGTCGATACGACCTATCTGCGGCGGCTCCGTGACGGCGAGCCGATCGTCGTCCACGGCGACGGGACTGGCCTGTGGGGCCCGACCCACCGGCGGGACGTGGCCGGGGCCTACGTCGGTGCTGTGGGTAACCGGGCCGCCTACGGGGAGGCCTACAACGTCACCGCCGAGGGGGTCCCGACCTGGAACGAGTACTACCGAACGCTCGCGGACGCGCTGGGTGCGCCCGAACCCGAACTGGTGCACGTCCCCACCGACGTGCTGCTGGAGATTGCGCCCGAGAAGACTGACTTTCTGGCGGACCACGGCCGCTACAGCACGACCTTCGACACCGAGAAAGCGCGTCGGGACCTGGGCTACGAGCAGTCGATCAGCCTCGAACGCGGCGCCCGGGAGGTCATCGCGTATCTCGAAGAGCGCGACGCGATAACCAGCGAAGACGACGCGTTCATTGACGCGCTCGTCGCGGACTGGCGAGAGACGAGAAGCGAATTCGCCGAGGGGTTCGAGTACTGATACGCCCGGCTATCCGTACGGTCGCGTCGCAAGCACAAATCAGGACACGTACGAGCGGATGCGAAGCGCGGCTGATTCGAGCGCGTAGGCCAGGCTGTACAGCGTCGTCAGCGCGAGCGGAACGATAGCCAGCGCGGCGAACCCGACGACGACCAGTTCGGCGTTTGCCGGGCTGAACAGCGTCGAATCGACGACCGGGACAGTCACGACGACCGTGGCGACGGCCTCGAAGGCCGACGACGACACGTTCGCGGCGACGAGAGCGAGAACGGCGAGAGCGGCGACTGCGCCGGCCAGCGCGAACGAGAGCGTCGCGACGGTTCGACACAGACGCGCCAGCGACCGCGGTGCGCCGACGTCCATCGACGCCTGGAAGGTGAACGCCGCCAGCACGGCAGTGAGGGCCAGCCCCGGCCACTGTGACAGTTCGGACTGGCCGATACCGAGGAACAGCGCGCCCGCGAGCGCCAGCAGCGCCGAGCCGAACACGAGCCAGGCGTCACGCGGGAGCGACGCCGCTCTGTGACGGTGGATCCGCACGAGCAGTCGTCCCGTGATCCACGCGGCGGTGGTCGCGGCCACACCGGCGACCAGGTAGTGGAAGAGCCCGAGAGACGTGACTGGGCTGGCGGGGTCGACAAGCGGGAGTCCGGTGATCGATAGCTCGGGCAGCGACGACTGGACCACGAGCGTGACGGCCAACAGCGGCAGGAACGCGACTGCCGCCAGGAGCGAGCCGACGACCCCGCTGCCGATCGAGCCGACAGCAGTGCCAACGGCCCAGCCGCCCGTCGCGACGACGTACGAGACGACGCGGCGAAGTCGGTCGACCGGCGTCGATACCCACGAGGAGGTCTCGGCCATCGACGGGAGCGAGTCGTCGTCTTCGAGCCGGTCGACGACGGCCGAGCTCGGATGGCCGAGACTGATCTGTGTCGTCGGCGTGCCGTCGCTCGACACGCCGTCACTGTGATCCAGGGACGGGTCGGACGACGCGTCGCCGGCCGGATCAGGGACGGCTGCCGGACCGCTCGCCCGAAGGTCGCCAACCAGCCGATCGACCGATTCGGGCTCCAGAACTGCCGTGCGCCAGAGTTGCTGGCCGCCGGTCACCCACAGCGAGAACGAGCAGGGTCGGCCGGCCTGCTGCCAGCTCCAGGCAGCGATGCCGAATCCGGTGTCCGCGACCGAATAGCCGTTCGGTAACGCCGTGGAGTCGATCGCGTCCGGGACGGGCGTCTCCAGACGGTCGTAATAGCGGGCGAACTGGCGGGAGCCGGCTTCCGGCCCGAGAACCTCGATGAACCCGCGGAGATGCGCGGACAGACGCTCGCTGTCCCGGACGGCGTCGATCACGTCCGTCGAGAGCGTCTCGAACGCCAGCGTCCCGTTGATCGGGCCGAGCGACTCGTAGAGACTGTCGTAGCGGCGCCGTCTGTCGGCGTCTTCGAGGACGTTACTGGCCTCGTTGATCCGCATGTGGCGTTTCTCGTCGGCGTCGGGGCTGGACCCCATCGGAGAGAAGCGCCGATCGGCCTGCTTGCGCCGGCGCTCGATCGCCTCGCGGTCGGCCTCGGGCGACACGCCGATCCGCGCGTAGTAATCGATGGCGTCCGGGTCGGGCTCTGGCATGCCTGCCGTATCGGACGTGTAACACCGGCGTCGTATAAGGATCTCGTGTCGGACGGACACAACAAAAAACCATTTAGGAGATGACCGAGCACATAGGGGTATGGTAGACGGGTACGCAGTGGGGATCGACCTCGGAACGACCAACAGCGCCATCGCGGCGGTCACGGGGGACGAACCTGAGATCATTCCGAACAGCGACGGGGAACGAACGACGCCGTCTGTCGTCATGATCGACGAGAACGACGAGACGGTCGTGGGGCAGTCGGCGGCCAACCAGGCCGTCAGCAAGGCCGGGCGGACGATACAGCGCATCAAGCGTCACATGGGCGAGGAGGACTACGCCGTCGAGATTGACGGCGAGGCGTATCGGCCCGAACAGATCTCGGCGCTGATCCTCTCGCGGCTGCTGGCCGACGGCGAGGCATACCTGGGTCGTGACGTCGACTCGGCGGTCATCACTGTGCCGGCCTATTTCGGCGACGCGGAACGGCAGGCCACCCGCAGCGCCGGCGAGATCGCGGGGATCGACGTCGAACACGTCATGACCGAGCCGACGGCGGCCTGTCTGGCCTACGGACTCCAGGAGACAGGCGACGCCGACGAGGAGGAGACCCACGAGCGCCGGCACGTGTTCGTCTACGATCTCGGCGGGGGAACCTTCGACGCGACGCTGGTCGAAATCGATCTCGAACACAACCACATCGAGGTCAAAAACACCGACGGCGACCGCCAGCTCGGCGGCGAGGACTGGACCCAGCGGATCGTCGACCACCTCGCAGATATCGCACGCGAGGAGGGCGACCTTGAGGTCGCGGGCGATCCAGAACAGGAACAACGGCTCTACGACGCCGCGGTGCGGGCGAAACACGATCTGTCCAGTCGCGAGCAGACCGAGATCACGATCCCGTATCTCGGTCCCGAGTACAACCTGGAGACGACGCTCACTCGCGAGACGTTCCAGGAGTTGACCGCGGACCTGCTCGATCAGACTATCGACTCGGTCGACGAGCTGTTCGACCGTTCGGAGAAGGACATCGAGGAGGTCGACGAGGTGCTGTTGATCGGCGGTGCGACCCGGATGACACAGGTCCAGCAGACGGTCGAATCCTACTTCGGGATGGAGCCGCTGCGCTCTGTCAACCCCGACGAGGCGGTCGCGCTCGGTGCCGCAACCCAGGCCGAGTTGATGTCCACGAGCGGGGACACGACTGCCGACGACGTGCTGCCGGGCGAGGAGGACCTGCTGCTCGTGGACGTCACGCCCCAGCCGATCGGGATCGAACTCCACGACGGCGACTTCGCGCCGGTCGTCGACCAGGACGAGAAGGTCCCGATCAGCCAGAGCGACGACCGCTTTACAACCGTCATGGACGATCAGACCGGCGTCCGGTTCCCGATCTATCAGGGACAGGCCGAGGCGGCCGAGGAGAACACCAAACTCGGCGAGATGGTGCTCTCAGGCATCCCGAAAGCACCCGCCGGCGAGCCGACGCTGGAAATCGACTTCGAGGTGCAATCGGACGGCACGCTGGAGGCGTCGGCGACCCACGTCGAATCGGGCGAGTCGGTCGACACGACGATCGAATCGGGCGTCCGCCTCTCCGAGAAGGAGATCGAGCAGATGAAAGAGGCGCTGCCGACGCTGAAAGACCGCGCCGTCGCCGGTGCCGACCAGAAGGAAGCGTAGCGTCAGAGCCTTGTTTTCGGTGATGGAATAGTCAGTGAAGCTAGATGTATCTGTGCAATCCCGGAAGCGATACCGACAACGTCAGGACCGGTCCGGCAGTGCGCCGTAGCCGCCGGTGAGAATCGTCGGCACGACGACACCGATGGCGAGGAGCACGCCAACCGCGAGTCGGTTGTCACCCGTTACACCGGAGACGAGATATGCGCCAGCAATCGCGGCCACGATCGAAGCCGCAAGCACTAGGTTGTCGCGTTGCATCGTCGGGATGATATTCTCGTCGATTATTAATAATTTTTTGTTTTAGGCACTGCATCGCATCCAATACCACACAGCGGCAAAATACGACTGGCCGGGACAGTCGAACCGAACACGCTTTTTCGGTGGGCGCGAGAGTACCCACTACGAGCTATGGCTGATGAGGACCCGACAGTGCCGATCATCTGTGAGGCGTGCGGGACGGAAACGCGCGTCCCCTTGGAGAGCCTGGCCGACACGCTGGAGCGGCACAACGAGAACCGCCACGACGGCGAGCAGATCGCACAGGTCGATCCCGAGATTGCCGATCGAATCGCCGACCTGGTCGCCGACGATCTGGGATTGCTCGAAGAGGAGTAAACTACCCTCCCCTACTTCGCTCGGGGGCAATGGCCCCGCTCGCTCGTTGAGGGAAGGGCTTTCGCGTGGACTCCCGTTCTATGCCTCAGCTGAGGCAGGAGGGTTGTACTCCCCACTTACGTTCAGCGTCCCGCGATCTGCTCACGGCTTCGCCGTTCGCATGGTCCGAGGGATCTCCGATCCCTCGCTATTCAAGCGCACGTCTACAGGTGCGCCTCCGTCGTCTGCGTTTTGCCGACGTTGACGAGACGCGGAGCGTCTCGTTCGCACACCAGAAATCGAAGATTTCTGGGGACGCCGGAGATACTGAAGGCCGATGTTTTTCGCCGCGTTGTAGTCGGCGTGGTTCTGGTAGCCGCAATCCAGACACTCGAAGTCCTCACCGTCGCGGTTATCATCGTGGGTAAACCCACAGGTCGAACACCGCTTCGAGGTGTTCCGTGGGTCCACCTGGACGGCCTCGATGCCCTGCTCTCTGGCTTTATATTCGACGTACTCGTAGAGGCGGCGGAACGCCCACAGATGGTGCCACGACGCCTGTGGGACGTTCTCACGAATGTCGGTCAGGTCCTCGAATACGATATGCGAACAGTCGTGTTCGACGGCCTCAGCAACGATTTCGTTGGCGACACGATGCAGGAATATCTCGAAGCGTCCGTCCTCCTTGCGCTCGACACCTGCTATCGCGTCGTGTGCCGCCCGTGTTCCACACTGCTGGAGGTCGCCCCGCCGCTGTTCGTACTCTTGCTTCAGTGGGTGAACTCGTCTGCCGACCAGAACCGTCCGGTCGAAGCGACTGCGAGTTGGTTCACACCGAGGTCCACACCGAGGACTGTTCTGTGCCCGGTGGTGGGTTCGGTGTCGTCGTCCTCTTTGAGCATCGACGCATGGAGATACCAGTCACCGTCGCGCCGATGTAGTGTTGCCCGCCGAAACTCGTAGTCCTCGTTGGCGACGTACTTCGTCGGCGGTGTCTTGGGATTTTCAGGGAGAATATAATCGCACTCGATTCGCCCGTCCGGTGTCGATAGCGAAACGTGGTCGCGGTGGAACGTGGCACTTCGCTTGTCGTAGACGGCGGTATCCGCCGTGAATTTCGGACGGGACGTATCTTGGTCGTTTTTGAGCCGTTCGACGCCGCTCTTGATGGATTCGACGGCCTGATGAATCCCTTTCTGGACGAGATTCGCGGTCAACTCCGTGTCCTCGCGTAGTTGGTCGTACAGCGCATCTTCGGCCTTCGCCTTGGATGTGACGTGGTAGCCGTCGTCACCGTGCCAGCACCACTCGCTCGCGGTGTTGGAACAGTATTTGAATTGCTCGATAGTCTCCCGCAGATGTTTATCCGCGCCTTCGGGCGTGTCGAGCTTGATAACGGCGGTACGACGGTACTCCACAATATTTTCATATATCTAATTGTGGTTACTTAATAGTTGGGGGTTAGTAGGCAATAGTCTGGAGAGTGGTCAGTACTGGGTCGGCTTCTGCTCACGGGCCGCAGGCCCGTTCGCACGGCCCGAGGGATCTTCGATCCCTCGCTGTCCTCCCCACCCTACTCGCTTGTGCTTCCGCCGGGGCCGGAAGCCCGGCGTCGTCCGAAAATCTCCGATTTTCGGGATCACGAGAATCTTCGATTCTCGCACGACTCCTTGAGGGTGGGGCCTCCGCCTCGAATTAGGTGAATCCGGACGGCATCAGCCCGTCCGAAAGGACAGATCCAGCGTCGCCGCCGAGTGGGTCAGCGACCCCATCGAGATGACGTCCACGCCCGTCGCGGCGTAGGCAGGCACGTCGTCGACGGTGATCCCGCCCGAGGCGTCCGCGAGCACGTCTGACTCGACATCACGGAGCAACCCGACGGCTCGGGCGGTCATCTCCGGATCCATATTGTCCAGCAGGACGATGTCAGCGCCGGCTTCGGCCGCTCGCGGGGCGTCGTCCGGGGATTCGACCTCGACCTCGATCTTCGTTGTGAAGGACGCCTGCTTCCGGAAATGCTCGATCGCGCCCGGGAGCCCCATCTCGGCGACGTGATTGTCCTTGACCATCACCATATGCGAGAGGTCCAGCCGATGGGTGTCGCCGCCGCCGGCGACGACCGCGCGCTTCTCGATCCCCCGAAGGCCGGGCGTCGTCTTGCGCGTGCAGGCGATCCGGACGCTATCCTCGACTGCCTGAGCAGCGTCGACTGCCCGGCGCGTTTTGGTCGCGATACCCGAGGCGTGGCCGGCGACGTTGACCGCGACGCGCTCGCCCCGCAGCGTCTCGCGAGCAGGTCCGTCTGTCCGGAGGACGACATCACCGGCCTCGATCCAATCGCCGGGTTCGACCGGCGTCTCGACGTCGACGCCGAGGTACTCGAAGACCGCACGAGCGGCGTCCAGTCCCGCGACGACGCCGGCTTCGTTGGCGAGGAGTCGACCCTCAGTCACGCCCGGTACCGCGTTCGTCACGTCGTGATGGCCCAGATCCTCCCGGAGCCAGGACTCTATTTTGCTGTCGGTGAGCATGCTGTCAGTCCGCGCTCGCTTCGTTGACGAGGTAGTGGGTGCCGAGGCTCTCTCTGTTCTCGCTCGCGGCCCGGGCGATCAACAGCGCCGTGACCGTCGCGTGGCGGAGTTCGTACAGCGACCGCGAGGTTCGCGTGCGAGCGTACGCATCGACCTCGCCCTTGAGTCGCCGCAGGACGCCCTGAGCGCGTTCGAGGTCCTCGGGCGTGCGTTCGAGGCCGACGTGTTTGTCCATCACGCGCCGCAGGCGGCGGAACTTCTCGCGGGCGAACCGCTCGGGCAGGTCGGGATCACGCTCCAGCAGCTCCGGGGGATCGATCGTTCGTATCTCCCCGTCACGGCGCGACCCGGCGGCGTCCTCGCCAGCGCGCAGTCCCCAGACCAGCCCCTCCAGCAGGCTCGTGCTCGCCAGGCGGTTCGCGCCGTGGACGCCGGTCCGGGCAGTCTCGCCGACCGCATAGAGACCCTCCAGAGAGGCTCGGCCCCGGTCGTCGACGACAACGCCGCCACAGAGAAAGTGTTCGGCCGGCGCGACTGGAACCCCCTCACGGTAGTCGATGCCGTTGTCCTCGCACAGTTCGGCCAGATCCGGGAACTCGCCGGCGAAATCGAGGGGACTGACGTCGAGTCGGACCTCGCCGGTCCGGTCGCGCTCGGTCGTGACCGCACGCGCGACCACGTCCCGGGGCGCGAGCTCGGCGTCAGTGTGATAGTCGGGCATAAACCGCTCGCCCTCGCCGTTTCGCAGGAGTGCACCTTCGCCGCGGACGGCCTCGCTGACCAGGAACTGCTCGTCGGCCTCGGTACAGACCGTCGGGTGGAACTGGACGTACTCCATGTCGGTGACCGCCGCGCCGGCGAGCGCGGCCATCCCGATCCCGTCGCCGGTCATCCCCTTCGGGTTGGTCGAGTTCGGGTAGAGTTCGCCGATGCCGCCGGTCGCGAGAATCGTCGCATCCGCGAAGAGGGGTTCGACCTCGCCGTCGGATTCGACCATCGCACCGTAGACGCGCCCCTCACGGCTGAGCAACTCCAGGGCGGCGGTGTCCTCGCGGATCTCGGCGTTGTCGTGATCCTCAAGGTAGTTCAGGAAGGGAACGTGGATCGCCTTGCCAGTGGAGGCGTCGACGTGCAGAATCCGCTCGTCGCTGTGGGCGGCTTCCTGTCCGAAATCCAGGTTCCGTTTGCCCACAGACGAGTCACCCGTGCCGTCGGCGCTACTCACGGGCTCCGCCCGTTCGTCGTCCGTCGTGCGTGACTCGACGCGGTCGAACTCGACGGACAGGGTCTCCAGTAGCACCTCGCGGACGGCGTCGTTTGCGTGTTCGGCGAGTACGTCGACGGCCTCGGGATCGGCCGTGCCGTCGCTGGCCTTGACGATGTCCCGTTTGAACTGCTCGGGGTCGTCTTTCGAGACGGCGATGCCACCCTGTGCCCACCACGAAGAGGCCCCCTCCGGGCGGGTCGCCTTGGTCGCGATGGTCACGTCTGCCCCCTGGCCAGTCGCCGCAAGCGCGGCGGCACAGCCGGCGATGCCCGAACCGATCACGAGTACGTCGGTGGTGTGTTCGCTCATTCTGAGCACCTCAAATCGAGAGCATTCGGTCGAGTGCCAGTTCCGCGAGTTCTTTCTCCTCGGGATCAACCTCGATGACGTTGCGCTCGCGACCCTCGACCAGCTCTTCGAGGACCCACGTCAGATAGTTGGGGTCGATCTGACGCATCGCGTTACAATCCATGCAGGAATCACCACACAGCGGGACGACGTTCACCTCGGGGTGCCACCGCTGAAGGTGGTTGGTGAGGTGGACCTCCGTACCGATCGCCCACGTCTCGCCGGGGTCGGCCTCCTCGACGGCGCGGGTGATATCGGCAGTCGAGCCGGCCTCGTCGGCGGCCTCGACGACCTCGCGACGACACTCCGGATGGACGATCACGTTGGCGTCGGGATGTTCTTCCCGGACCGCTTCGACGTGTTCGACCCGGAAGCGCTCGTGGACCTGACAGTACCCCTCCCAGAGGATCACGTCGTTGTCGACGATCCTGCTCGCGTCCTTCGAGTCGGGATCCCAGGGATCCCACGCGACGGTCTCCTCCGCCAGTCCCATCGCGTGAGCGGTGTTCTCCCCGAGGTGTTTGTCGGGCATGAACAGGACCGTCTCCCCCCGATCGAGAGCGTACTCGAAGGCCCGCCCGGCGTTCGAGGACGTACAGACCAGCCCGCCCTGCTCGGCACAGAAGGCCTTCAGATCGGCGTAGCTGTTCATGTACGTGACCGGCACGATATCGGCGTCGGTCTCGGCGGTCAGCTCCGCCCAGGCGGCATCGACCTGTAGCGCTTCGGCCATCCCCGCCATAGGACAGGAGGCCTCCATGCTCGGCAGTATCACCGTCTGATCGTCGTCGGTGATGATGTCGGCCGACTCGGCCATGAACGTCACGCCGCCGAAGACGACGTACTCGGCGTCGGCCTCGGCTGCCTGTTTGCTTAACTGGTAGGAGTCACCGACGAAATCGGCGTGCTCGACGATCTCTCTGCGCTGGTAGTTGTGGCCCAGCACGACGACATCGTCACCGAGGGTTTCGAGGGCAGCCCCGATGCGGTCGGCTCGCTCCGACTCGTCCAGATCCCGGTACTCCGGTGGCAACTGCTCCAGATTGTCGTATTTGAACAAACTGAGGTCAGTGTCGAACGTTGCTGCATTCATTGCGGGCACAGTGGATCACTGAATGTATCTAGCCATGCTATCTGCAGTACTGAAAATATTTTGTCTTCAAAGATGGAGTATGGACGGCCCGGGCAGTCGATACTAGCTATAGATGGGATACAGGACTACAGTCGTCGGGATGAACGATTACGATTCCGAGAAATCCGGCCGAAAAATCCAGGAGAGGGAACTATTCGTCGTCGCGATCACGCTGCTGTCGCTGCTCCATCTCTTCGAGGGAGGGGTCAGCGACTGCTCCGTCAGTGTCCTGGCCGATAATGAAGAAGATGGGTATGACGAACCCGGCCAGACCCATAAGGGCGAGCGTAATCTGGAAAGCGTCCATAAATAGTGTTCTCCCGACCAACAGATAGCCGTTTCGGCTGCTACTTCGGCGTCACGGCCCGGTCCGTTGGAGTATCGGCGACGAGTCGCACAAGAGAAATACAGATATCCAGCGTCGGAGTCGCGTTTCCGAACCCCTATGTCGCTGCCGTGACCACAACGGGGTAATGACTGACATCGAGAGCCTGAAGGGCTTTTACGACCGGTACCCCGAGGAGTTCGCGGCCTGGCGGGAGGTCATCGACGTCGTGGAGACCACTGCGGCCGAGTTCGGCTTTCGGGAGATCGACACGCCGGCCGTCGAGCGCCGGGAGCTGTACGAGATCAAATCCGGCGAAGAGCTGATGGACCAGACCTACAGCTTCGAGGACAAGGGCGGGCGAGCGGTGACGCTCACGCCCGAGCAGACCCCGACTCGCGCCCGGCTGGTCCAGCAGCGCAAGGACCTCAAGACGCCGATGAAGTGGTACGACACCTCCAAGCGATGGCGCTACGAGAACGTCCAGAAGGGGCGCGACCGGGAGTTTTTCCAGACCGACATCGACGTCTTCGGGATCGAGAGCGTCGAGGCCGACGCCGAAGTCATCGCCGTCGCCGCGACTATTTACGAGCGGCTCGGCGTCGCCGACCGCGTCGAGTTTCTGATCAACGATCGCACGCTGCTGGAGTCGATTCTCAGCGCCTACGGCATCGACAATACCGAAGCGGTCATGGGAGTGATCGACGACAAGGAGAAACTCTCCGACGCGGAGTTCCGAACCGAACTCCTCGGTGCGGGGGTCAGCAGCGATATCGTGGACAACGTCGTGGAGACGACCAGCGTCCGGGGGCCGATCCGTGAGGAAGTCGAGCGAATGGCCGCCATCGCGCCCGACGACGAGGACGCCCAAGCCGCGGTCGACCGCATGGCCGATCTGGCCGACGCCCTGGAATCGTACGGCGTCGCCGACGCCTGCAAGCTCGATCTGTCGATTGTCCGCGGGCTGGCCTACTACACCGGCCTGGTGTTCGAGGCCTTCGACAGCGAGGGCGAGCTGCGCGCGCTGTTCGGCGGCGGTCGCTACGACGACCTGGTCGGGCTGTTCGGCAGCCAGGACGTGCCTGCCGTCGGGTTCGCCTTCGGCTACTCGACGACCCGCGAGCTGCTCAAAAAAGAGGGCGAGTGGCCCGGCGAAGCGCTGTCGACGGACGTGTACGTGGCGGCGGTCTCGGACGACGTGCGCGAGGCGGCACTCGGATTCGCGAGCGAACTCCGCGAGGCGGGACTGGTCGTCGAGACGGGGCTGGCGGGTCGCGGTCTGGGCGGGCAGTTCGGCTACGCCGACAGCATCAACGCCGAGACGGTCCTGATCGTCGGCCAGCGCGACCTCGAAAACGACGAAGTGACCGTCAGGGACATGGCGAGTGGCGACGAGGAACAGGTCCCGGTCGAGGACGTGGTCGGAGAGTTAGTGTAGCCACCGAGGCGCTCGGCGCGGATCGAACGTCGATCAGATATCGACCGATGCGGACCAAACGTTGATTACGCGGTGTGCCGACCCTGCGTGTATGAAGGTCGTCCTGATCGGGGTCGGTCAAGCCGGCGGCAAGATCACCCAGGCCCTCGCCGAACACGACTACGAGATGGGGTTCGACGCAGTACAGGGGGCGCTGGCGGTCAACACCGCCGAGGCCGATCTGCAGGCACTCGATATCGACACACAGCTGATCGGACGCGATCGCGTGAAAGGCCACGGGGTCGGCGGCGACAACGAACTCGGCGCGGAGATCATGCGCGAGGGGTCGACGGAAGTGATCGACGAACTCGACGGCCGGATCACCTCCCGCGCGGAAGGGGTCGTGATCGTCGCTGGCCTCGGCGGCGGGACCGGATCCGGCGGCGCGCCGATGCTCGCCCGCGAGCTCAAGCGGATCTACGACATCCCGATCTACGTGCTCGGAGTGCTCCCCGGTCGGGACGAGGGCGCGATCTACCAGGCCAACGCCGGCCGGTCGCTGAAGACAGTCGCACGCGAGGCCAACGCGACGATCCTGATCGACAACGACGCCTGGCACGACAACGAGGAGAGCATCCAGGCCGGCTTCGAGACGATCAATCAGAACATCGCCCAGCGTGTGGGACTGTTGTTCGCCTCGGGCGAGGTCGTCGACGGCGTCGGCGAGAGCGTCGTCGACTCCAGCGAGGTCATCAACACGCTCCGACCTGGCGGGATCGCCTCGATCGGCTACGCCTCGGCGGCGGCCGCCGAGGACAGCGCCGACAACGTCAACAACATCATCACTGCGACGCGAAACGCCCTGCTCGCGGGGACGAGCCTGCCGGACGCGGTCGAAGCCGACACGGCACTGCTCGTCGTCGCCGGCGACCCCGATCGCATCTCGCGAAAGGGCGTCGAGCGTGCGCGCAACTGGGTCGAGGAAGAGACCGGGAGTCTGGAGGTCCGCGGCGGTGACTTCCCGCTCGACAGCGAGCGGCTGGCCGCGCTGGTGTTGCTCGGCGGCGTCGAGCGATCGGACCGGATCGACGAATTCCTCCAGCGGGCCCGCGAAGCCCACGAGCGGGCCAGCGAGCCGACGCCGGATCCCGACGACGCGTTCGAGAACGAGCAGCTAGACGATCTGTTCTGAGGCCGATCACTGAGTCGATCTGTTCCGAGGACGGTCGGATGGGGGTGGCCGTCACTCCGTTTCGTCGTCGAATTCGATCTCTTCGAGCGCCGCGGCGACGTCGTCGTCGTCAGCGCCGTCTTCCGGCGATTCGCCGTCCGAGTCGGACGATGCCGTGTCGTCGGCGTCCGACTCGGACGGTTCGGCGTCGCTAGCGGCGTCCGCAGCCGAAGGTGTGCTATCGGATTCCAGCGAGGCCTCGCCGGAGCGGCCGGGATCAAGCGACGGACCCGAGGACTGCCCAAGATCGGCGTCGGGGTCGACACCCGGAGGTTCGTCCCAGACGTCGTGTTCGCCGAGCACCGTATCGCGATGGCCGAGCAGCCACTCGACGTAGCCGTCGATGTCGTCGAACCCGTGCTCGTCGGCCTCGCGGCGCAGATTGTCGATCATCGCCGCATCGAGGTCCAGGGAAACGTCCGCCATCGTTTCCAATATCTCGGTCGAGGTATAAATACACCTGTGTCGGATCCGCGAGTCATCGTCGATATCGTCTATTCCGGATTTTATATACCTGTCGTAAAAAATACTTGAATATAGTATAGATCAAAAGATTTAATTCTGCGTACTAAGACGAACCAGTTGCAGATATGAAGCGACGGACTGTCCACCCAGTCCTACTGCAGCAGTTGATGATGTTGTCGATGAACTTCAGGACTATTCTCCGGATATTTCAAAGATGATCGAATACCTTAGCGACCGGCGTCTGAACCGTGGGACAACGGGGAATTCTGTTGCAGTAAAGCTAGCATTCGTAGCCCTCGCAATCGTCATTGGATCAGTGTTTATCCCTGCCGCTGCATAACAAACTCATCATAAAAAATGACTAATTTATCAAATTATATTAATACCGATCCAAGATATATACTTCCGAGTGCAATATTTTTGACTGGCGTTGTCCTTGTTATCGCTGTCGGTGTTGTTCCTCCTCCGTGGGCAGATAGATCATTGTCGATTCGCGTGGCTTATATTACACTTGCTTCGGTTATGCTACTAGGGCCGGTAAAGGTAGTGCCGAAACAGCGAATTATGCAAATGATTGGGAGTATTTCAGTCTTCCTTGGAATCTGGACATACGTGATACAGATAGCGTCTCTGTATGCATTAGCCGCTTTCGTTGCTCTCGGAACGGTCGCCATCGCATACAACCATATCCAAAACATTAGAATTATCCAAACGGTTGGATTAGTGTCAATCACTAGCGGTATGTGGGGATACGTGACATTCCAGGCATCTCTAGATACAATAGCCGCTATCGTTGCTATTGGAACGATCGCTATCGCATCGACGCTGCTCTGGCCGGAATACTTCGACTAGGACTATGTCCGACAGCTGGTCGCGCGATTACAGACTGATCGCACATATGGCTGTTACGGCGGTGCTGATCGGGCTTTTGACGGTCCTATTCGCGTGTGTCCTCGCATTGCTGGTCCGGATAGCGATACTCGCGCTGTCCGTCCAGTCGCTCGCACGTCTCCCGGATATCGTCCTTTCCGTCGAGTCGGGCGGCCGACCCTGGTGGTACGCATGGGGAATCCCGGTCGTGGCAGCCGGTTCCGTGTTCGCTGGCCTGACGTGGCTACACCGTTGGCGTCGGGGCCTGCTCAGAAAGCGGATTGGGGCCGGAACGCGCGACCCGCCGTCGGAACTCCAGCGCCAGTTGACGATGCTCGCGACGACCGCGGACGTACCGGTTCCCGACCTTCGGGTGATCGAGTCGAGCGCCCTGACAGCGTTCACGACCGGATTGCGACCTGCGTCGGCACAGATCACAGTCACGACCGCACTCGTCGCGACTCTCTCGCCCGAGCAGCGTCGTGCCGTCCTCGCACACGAGTTGAGCCACATCAAGAACGGCGACGCAGCGGTGATGAATGCAGTGATGCTGCCGGTCGTCGTCGCGTCCGGGCTCTGGACGGCGGCCACGACCGGTCCCAAGGACAAATCGACCGCATCTCATCCCAGAGCAGTCTATCGTGGCGTGCAGTTCGAGGGAGTTGTCTCCGCTGTATATGGCGTCTTCGCTGGACTGTTCTGGATTCTCGCCTCGTTCGCGACGGCCGCGTTCGCTCGCTATCGGGAGCTAGCAGCCGACCGCGGTGCGGCCGCGCTAACGGGGAGCCCGACGGCGATGGCGACAGCACTGGAGACCGTTGACGGTCGCTCGGTCCCGGACACTGATCCGCGGATTGGCGGGGCGAACCCGCTGGCGATCGTTCCTGTCGCCGATTCGACCGACGCCTGGACGAGTGGCTGGCAGACGCCGCTCGAGATTCTCCCGGAGACACTGCGTGAGTGGATCGTTCGGCGAACCGCGTTTCACCCTGCAACTGCTACACGGATCGATCGACTGCAGGAACTCACAGCGGACTACAGCGACTGAATCCGTGGCTGGAGAAATTCCGTGGGCTCTCCAAACCAGGACTGGAGCAGTCCGTCCGTACGGGTTCGTCCGGACGCTCAATCTTGCTGGAGCACCACTGCACGGGCTTCTTGACTGCTTCATCGCCAACGTGTTTCGCGGAGTTGTGCAAGAGCCAAGGGTGTGACAGCGTCAGCTAGACGAGACTGCGGCCGTCGAACTCCGTCCGGTCGTACTCGATGTCCATCAGCGAGAGGATCGTCGGCGTGATGTCGAACAGGTCGGCGTCGTCGATCGTCGCGTCGGGGTCATCGACGTACAGCGTCGCGTTGTCGAAGCTGTGCATGCCGTTGCGCGGCCCCACGCCGAAGACGTCGTTGTCGCCTTTGAACCCGGCCTTCAGGTCGAATCCGTGGTTGGGAATTACGACGAGATCGGGCGCGATGTCGTCGTGGTCGCCGCGGAAGGCGTCCTCGCCGGTGACGACCCGATCCGCGACCGGGTTGCCGTCAGGCCCCTCGAGCGCTTCGAGTTCAGCCTTGAGTTCGGATCGGACCGCCTCGTACTCGGATTCGGGGACGCTCCCGCGGGGTTCGCGCCCCTCCAGGTTGAGATAGAAGCGACCCGGGATCAGCGAATAGGCCGTCGTCTCCGACGCGATGTCGCCCAGTTCCTCGTGGTCGTCGTCGGCGTAGGAGAGCCACCCCTCACGGGCGAGCCACTCGTTGAAGTGGACCTCGTATTCGAGGCTGGTGAACCCGTGATCGGAGGCGACCATCATCGTCACGTCGTCGGGGAGTAGCTCCCGAAGCTGGCCGAGATAGTCGTCGACCGTCCGGTAGAACTCGAGGAACTCCTCTTTGTACTCCCCGTCCTGCTCGTAGTGTTTGAACAGGAAGTGGTTGACCCGGTCGGTCGTCATGAAGACGCCGAAAAACAGGTCCCAGTCGTCCTCCTGAATGTAGTGTTTGAACGCCTCGAAGCGTTTGTCGAGCGTCTCGTGGGCGTCCTCGATGAAGTCGCTCTTGTCCTCGTCGTGGCCGAGTTTGGCGTTGACGTCGATCCGGTAGTCGATCCCCTCGAGGTAGTCCCGGAGTTCGTCGGGGTAGGCGGCCTTCTCGACGCCGGGCGAGAGAAAGCCCGAGACCATCCGCTGGACGTCGCGCTGGGGCGGGAACGTCACGGGGACGTTCATGACGGTCGCGCTCCGGTCGGCGTCCTCGATGCGGTCCCATACGCGGGTGGCCTGGACGTCCCGACCCATCGGGACGTAGGTGTCGTAGGAGCCGACCTCGCGGTCCTGGAAGCCGTAGACGCCCGTCTCGCCGGGATTGACGCCGGTCGTCAGCGACGGCCAGCAAGCGGACGATTCCGGTGGTACGATGCTGTCGATCGCGCCGGCGCTACCCTCCGACGCCATCGCGGCGAGGTTCGGAAACTCCTCAGTGTGCTCAGCGAGCAAGCTGTAGGGCACCCCGTCGATCCCGAAGAACGCGACGCGGGGGCCGTCGTCACCGCGAATCCGATCGAACAGTCCCATACCCCTCGCTACCAGGGACGGGCACAAGAAGCTTCTTCTAGCGACTGCGTTCCAGAAATCGGCAATTACTGCTCGTTCTCGTCCGCCGACGGATCGTAGTTCGCCGGCACGACTGTCACGTGGTCGAGCCCCGACTCGGGACGGCGCTCGGGAACGACCGTCGGATGGTCCATCCCCGCTGGCGGACGGGTAGATGACATTGCAATCGAACGGACGGGCCGGACACACATATAATTACTCATGCTCATAATTCATGCGGACGGCGGTCACGATGCGCACGAGGAATGACACGTCGTGGACAGAAGCCAACGAGGTCAGAAGGCGCGGGACGGGTCTGACCTCAAGGCTGCGCGAGGGGCAGCTCCAGACGGACCGTCGTGCCCCCCGATCGGTCGGATTCGATTTCGATATCGCCGTCGTAGGTATCCATGACCCATCGGACGAACCACAGTCCGAGCCCCTGACTGTGCGTGAGTTGGTCGATCTCGGCTTCCCGCATGATCACTGCCCGCTCGCTCTCCGGGATCCCCGGCCCTCGGTCCGCGATCTCGACGATGACACGTCCTCCACGCGCGTTCGCCGCGATCGTCACGTGCGGGGTCGTTTCGGCGTGGACGATCGCGTTTTCCACGAGTTCGGCGAGCGCGTCCCGCAAGTGATCCCCGCCGCGGACGTGATATTTCCCGCCGAAGTCGGTCTCGATAGCCGCGTTCGGATGCGCATCGCGGTACTTCGCGGCGACGTCTTCGATCGTCTGTGTCAGGTTCACGACTGACTCGCCGGCCCGGTCGGTATCGATGACGGCACGGCTACGATCCAGCATCTCGTTCATCTCCGTGAGATCCGTCGCGATCCCCTCGATGTCGTCCCCGAGTTCGGCCCGCGCGTCGTCCTCGACGTGCGGGAGCCGGCCGCCGACCCCCAGCAGGCGCTGGGCCACTTGCCGGAGGTTGTGTCGCACGATCCGGTTGAGAACGGCCAGTTGTTCCCGTTGCCGGGCGAGTTCTTCGGCGCGGATTCGCTGCACGTCCCGGACGCCGATGAGGACGTGAGCGAACGTACTCACCGAGAGCAACGTCGCCGCGGCGTAGACCGGCAGATCGATGCCCGCAAACACGATAAGCGTGATGACCAGGCCAAGCAGCACCGTTCCGAGCGTCGCCCAGCCGGCGATCCGAAGCAGGTGAGCGCCGGTGAGATCCGCCCAGTACAGGAGAAATCCCGCAGCGACGAGGACCGCCGCAACGAGGGATCCGACGCCGGCGACGACGAGTCCCGAGAGCGGTCCCTGGAGGGCAATCAGATGCGCGATCGTCGGGACGACCAATACGACTCCGAGGAGGCTGATGAACCCGGCTGCGCCCAGCCGCCACACGGTCGGCCGCGCCCGGAAGAACGAGGACATACGATGTTTCACGAAAGCCGGGGTGACAAATCTTTCCGGTACGAGTGACTCGACAGTGCGAACGAAGCGGCGAAAACGAGCCGTCGCTACGCGAACTGCTCGTCGTAGAGGTCCTGGGCGTGTTCGATCGCGTCGAAGGCCGCCTGCTTGTCCTCCCAGCCGAGCGTCTCGACTTCCTTGCCTTCTTCGAGGTTCTTGTAGGTCGCGAAGAACTCGTCGATCTCGTCGAGGGTCTGCTGTGGGATGTCGTCCAGATCCTCGATGTGATCGTAGCGGGGATCCTCGCTCGGGACGGCGATGACCTTGTCGTCCTGTTCGCCGTCGTCGTCCATCTTCATCAGCGCGACCGGGCGCGCCTCGATGACACAGCCGGGGAACGTCTGGTCCTCGACGAGGACGAGGACGTCGAAGGGGTCTTCGTCGTCGTAGTAGCTCTGCGGGATGAACCCGTAGTCGGAGGGATAGTGGACGTTGCTGTGGAGGACCCGATCCAGCACGACGCCGGGGATGTCCTTGTCGTACTCGTATTTGTTTCGCTCGCCCTTGAGACACTCGACGACGGCGTAGATCTCTTCGGGCGGGTTCGGTCCGGTTTCGAGGTCTTCCCAGAGGTTCGTCATCACTCGCTCCTCCGGGTAGCGGCCAAAAAGTCCTTTCGACAGCAGTCCCTACGGGAAGCGGGCGCGACAACGAGACGACCGATAGTTACTACTACGAAAGATATACTACATTATTCCGATACAACCGATACAGTAGTCATCCCGCCGAAAAGCCTCGAAAACGACCGGACTGGAAAAGAGAGTTAATAAGGGTTAAATGTCCTGGTGACATTCAACTAACCATGTCAGAAGCACAAGCGGTTCGGAACGATCCTGGCGTGACCAAGGAGCTGACGGCGTTTCAGCGGAACGTGCTGGTTATTCTGGCCGAGGAACCACGGTACGGGCTCGCGATCAAGCGGGAACTGGAGTCGTACTACGACTCGGAAGTCAACCACGGCCGTCTGTACCCGAACCTCGACGACCTCGTCGAGATGGATCTGGTCGAGAAAAGCGAACTGGACAAGCGAACCAACCAGTACGAGCTGACCGAGGTGGGCTACGAGGCGCTGCTCGACCAGCTCGGCTGGGAGTTCTCGAAGATCGCGACTGACGAGGACCGGGCGGCGGATCTGCGCGAGCGCATCGAGCGAGCGAACTAACTGTTCTCTTCGGCTATCGCTTTCGTATATTCGACCGAGAGCGACAGCTGTTCGCGTTGCTCGTCGCTCGGCCAGGCGTTGCGCGGGAAGTACTCCTCGCGGAACTCCGTCAGTTCCGGCTCGGTGAGATCCTCGATCGGTTTCGCGTAGTGGTTGCTCGCGAACGCGGCCAGCGCCCGCGCCGTCTCCCCGTGCGGTTCGCCGTGTTCGTCGGCGACGCGGGCGGCGACCTCGCGGTTGTGTGCGTCGACGGCGTCCCAGTCGTCGGGGTCGCCCGGTCCGGATAGGGACCGCTCGACGCCGCGTGAGACATCCTCGATCCACTCAGTCCGGACCTGCTCGTCCTCGTCGAGCCACTCGGCGGGGTAGCAGACGAGCGTATCGTCTTTCTCCCGGATCCGGGCCGTGTAACCGTACTCCGCGAGCCGCTCGTCGCGGTCGCGCCGATACGCCGCGGCCTCCTCGCCGCTGGCCCGGCGAGTCAGCCGGGTCAGTCGCTCGGCCTCGTCGACAACGTCGTCCGGTAACTCGGTCATAGTCGCCTCCAGCGGGCCAGTCGTGGTCGGATTCCCATCACAGTCACTCCCCGTCGAGCGCCTCGTTGGCCAGTCCGTCGGCGCGCTCGTTTAGTTCCCGCGGGACGTGTTCGATCGACCACGAGTCGAACTGCGTGAGCAGTTCCCGGGCACGGACCCGCCGCTCGCGAAGGTCCGGATCGTTCGTGTCCCACTCCCCGCGGAGCTGTTTGACCACGAGTTCCGAATCGCTGCGGATCCGAACCTCCTCGAAGCCGTAGTCGGCGGCGACCTCCAGCGCTTTGATCAGCCCCTCGTACTCGGCGCGGTTGTTGGTCGCCCGCCCGATCCGTTCCCCGCCCTCGCTGACGATGCCCTCACCGGTCAACAGGACCCAGCCGACCGCCGCCGGGCCGGGATTGCCCCGCGACGCGCCGTCGAAGTACGCGTGCGCCCGACCGCCGTGGTCACGGAGCAGGCCGGCGAGACGCTCGGGGTCGTCGCCCTGCACGACGATCTTCCCGTCGTAGGCGACCGCGGTCGCGCCGCCGTGGTGCGCGCGCCAGCGTTCGTGGTCCGTGTTTCCGGACTCGATCGCCACTCCAGCCGCCTCTAGTCGCTCTCGCGCGCGTTCTGGATCGCACTCTATGACCGGCATTCGAGACGATTTCACGCCGGAACGGGCTTACGGGTTGCGATTACGGGAACTGTCGATTCCTGTCCTTAACGAAAGGTCATATTTTCCACCTCGCCGAAGATTTAAGTTGGGGGAAAATACTACTATAAAAGTGCGATGACACGGTCTACCCGTCAGCGGGAGCGCGAGTCCGAGACGGAAACAGAAGCGGAGGAGGAAGCCGTTCAGGAGTGTCCGGAGTGTGGGTCGGGAGAACTCGTCAAGGACGATCGGGGTGAACTGGTGTGTGACGACTGCGGGCTCGTCGTCGAAGAGGGGAACATCGACCCGGGTCCGGAGTGGCGGGCGTTCAACCATCAGGAGCGCCAGGAGAAATCCCGGGTCGGCGCACCGACGACGAAGACGATGCACGACAAGGGCCTGACGACGACCATCGACTGGAAGGACAAGGACGCCTACGGCCGCTCGATTTCCTCGAAGAAGCGCAGCCAGATGCACCGCCTCCGGAAGTGGCAGGAACGGATCCGGACGAAAGACGCCGGCGAGCGCAACCTCCAGTTCGCACTCTCGGAGATCGACCGGATGGCCTCGGCGCTCGGGGTCCCGCGCTCCGTCCGTGAAGTCGCCTCGGTCATCTATCGGCGCGCACTCGACGACGATCTCATCCGCGGACGCTCGATCGAGGGCGTCGCCACCTCGGCGCTGTACGCCGCCTGCCGGAAGGAGGGAATCCCCCGAAGCCTCGAGGAGATCTCCGAGGTCTCGCGGGTCGAACGCAAGGAGATCGGCCGCACGTATCGGTACATCTCCCAGGAACTCGCCCTGGAGATGGAGCCCGTCGACCCCAAGAAGTACGTCCCCCGCTTCTGTTCTGAACTCGACCTCTCCGAAGAGGTCCAGACGAAAGCCAACGAGATAATCGAAGAGACAGCCGAGCAGGGACTGCTCTCGGGGAAGTCCCCGACGGGGTACGCTGCCGCCGCGATCTACGCCGCCTCCCTGCTCTGTAACGAGAAAAAGACCCAGCGCGAAGTCGCCGACGTCGCTCAGGTGACGGAAGTCACGATCCGGAACCGCTACCAGGAGCAGATCGAAGCGATGGGGATCCACAGCTGATACTGCCGGCTGTGACATTTTGGGGTATCCACCATCCCAGTGTGGCCAATATCTCGACGCACTCGCGGCTTAGGTACACCCCCGAATGAGCCCCTCCGTCCGTCTCACCGTCGGCGCCACGTGGCGCTGAGAATATACCCGAGGAGGACGCCAGCATACAGCAGGAGCGCGCTTCCGTCGATTCGATCGATACTGACGAGGTATGCGAGGCCCGCGAAGACGAGAAGGACGACGAGTGCGGCCGTGGCCTGCAAGGCCATCGTATAGACCTGCTTGCTCGTATCCCGGGCTCGCTCTCGGTGTGTCTGTTCGGCCATGTACAGTCCTGTCACGCTGGACGGGTAGTTATTACTTCGATACACGCAGTAAGCTCCCTCGTTGCTGGTACTGTCCACTGTGGTCTATGCCAGTTGCCGTACGGCCACCGCTTCGATCGGTAGTCAAGCAGCACGTCGGCGTAGAATCCGTGCGATCGGCAGTAAGGTGATATTACCGGCTGATTTCGACGGTTCTGCCGATCGTATGTTGTTCCTACCTGGGCTGGCGCGCAGTAAGAGTATCATACTCGATCGCAGATCGATCAAGTGATAGAGATGGTCAAATATCGCTATCCGGGAATATATAATATGTATCTGGTATCCATCCGGCACAGAAATTGGCCGTACCACTACTGAACGGGCGAGAAGAGTTTTACGGGAATGGTACTCCTACCGAGCCATGGCAGACAGGTACGATGATCATACGCCATGCGACGAGACGGAGAGTGGCACGAAAGATAATACTACCAGTTTCAGTGACGGGGAGAATGAAGACCCTACCGGCAGTAACAGCGACCTACAGCGCCGTTCGCTTCTGAAGCTGATCGGTTCGACCTCAGTTGCGGCCGCAGTTTCTGGACTGTCCGGTATCGCGTCCGCCGAGACGACGTACAACGGGATCACGTTCGATCGAGTGGTCGACGCCGTCGACGATCTGGGAATGGACCCGACGGGGAGTGAGCCGATCGATGCTGCCTTCGAGAGCGCGCTCGAAACGGGGACGCTCATCGAGTTCCCGCCTGGCGAGTACCTGCTCGAAGACGATCACTACATCTCGGACGTCTCACGGTTCGGCGTCCGTGGACTCGGGAACCATCGTCGGGATGTCCAGTTCCTTCCGGCGAAAGGATCGGCGATCGGGTTCTTCGAGGGAGGCGGCCCGGGCCCGTACACGGTCGAGAACGTCTCGTTCAACGAACGGGACGACGAGGTATCGATGATGTATCTCGACATCAGATCGAACAAGGGCGTGTACGTCAACAACATCGAGTTCCTCGGGGTGACCCCGCTGGACGACAAAAACGGCCACTCGCTCGCGGTCGACGTCTGGGATCAGGACGCCGTCGGGATCTGGGAGAACGTCTACGCTGGCCTCGACAAGCCGGCAGTAAAGGCTGATTACCCGGACGGTGTGGCCTTCTTCCGCGCCGGCGTCGGCCACGAGGGTGAGGTCATCCTCCGGGACTCCGCGATCCACGAGCGCAACTCCGCCGCGACGCGGCTGACGGCCGGGCCCGGCGTGACGACCCTCGAGAACGTGGAGTTCGTCAACAACCAGAACGCGAACATCCGCTTCGGTGCCGGCAATCACCCATCGAAAGTCTCCAGCGCGACCGGCTGCTACGTCAAGGTCGACGGGTCCCGCCACTCCGGCGATGCCATCCGCGTCGACGCGAGTGACAACGGCTACGCCGGAGCGGTCTTTCGTGACATCGAGATCGAGTGGACCAAAGAAGCGGGCCGTGGCGTCATCGCCCTGCCCGACTGGGGCGGTCACGGGAGCGCGGAGTTCTACGACTGCACCGTCCACAACGACGGCGAGAAGACGCTGACTGTCAACGCGGATTCGGTGTCGCCCGACGACGACGCGGTCGTACTCGAGAACTGTTCGTTTACCGGCTCCGGGCGTGGCTTCGACGCGGCGGACCGCGACGGGAGCGTCATCCGCGACTCCTGTATCGACATGCCGAACGCGTCGATCGAAACCTTCGACACGGAGAACGTCTCGAACGGCGGATGCGGCGGAAACACCAACGGAGGACCGTCGGCGTCGATTACGGTGACGGACAAGACCGACCTCACGGTCGAGCTCTCGGGCGCGGACTCCACGGACAGTGACGGCGATATCGTCGCCTACGACTGGGATGTCAACGGCAGTTCCTACCAGGGCAAGTCGGTTTCACACACCTTCGATTCCGAGGGGACCTACAGCGTCACGCTGGTCGTCGAGGACGACGACGGTGCGACCGATTCGACGACGACCGAGGTGTCTGTCAGCGAAACCGCTCTGGAGAAGCACCTGGAGATCCGCGGAACCGGCATCACCACCGAGTACGCCTTCGAGGTGAGCGAACAGCTGCAACCCGTCTCCGGGACCATCGAGGAGTGGGACGACGTCACCGAGACGAGCGCCATGGGCTACGTCACTGAAACCAGCCACAGCGACGAGTTTACCTTCGACGGCGAGATCACGTCCTTCGAGTTCCTCGAAGGCGAGGCCGACGTCTTCGTCGACGGCGAGCAGATCGACCCGACCATGGATCGACTCGAGATCCGGGGGACCGGCACCACCACCGAGTACGCCTTCGAGGTGAGCGAACAGCTGCAACCCGTTTCCGGGACCATCGAGAAGTGGGACGACGTCTCGGGTACGAGCGCCACGGGCTACGTCACCGAGACCGGCCACAGCGACGAGTTCTGGATCGAGGGCGAGATCGCGTCCTTCGAGTTCCTCGAGGGCCGCGCGGAAGTCTATCGGAACGGCGACCGGATCTACCCGACGGAGAGCACACTGACGATTCAGGGGACCGGCACGCCCACTGAATACGCCGTCGAGGTCGGCGGCGAGATCGAGGGCGTCTCGGACACTCTCGAAGGCTGGGACGACGTCTCCGGCGACACCGCGAACGGCTGGGTCACCAACTCCTCGCACGTCGACGAGTTCACCTTTACCGGCGAACTGACGAGCGTCGAGTTCCTGCAAGGCGAAGCCGACGTCTTCGTCGACGGCGAAGCGGTCGACGTCTCGGCGATCTGATCCCGTCGACGAAAGGGTCGCAAACTGCGATCACACACCGAGCCACTCGTCGTTGCTGACCTGATAGCCGTTCGCCCGGCAGTACTTCGCCGCTCGCCGGCGCACGTCGCGTGATCCCGGGAGTTTGCCCTTCGTATCGATCTGTTCTACGACCCAGTCACGGACCACCGAGATGCCCTCGTCGTCGTCGACAGCGTCGATCGCCTGCAGTTCCAGAAAGGTCCGCTCGTAGGCCTCCCGTTGAGACGTGCCAAAGTCCGCTTGCGCGATCCCTGCAGCTGCCTCGACGATCCGTTTCATGGCCGAGGCGATCGTCGGCCGCTGGACCCGCGTCCGGACGGCGGCTGGCGACTCGAAGGTCTCGACGTCCGTCACCGGAAGCAGCTCGGCGACGGTGTAGACGCCGGTCTCGGCTTCGATCTCCCGATCACCGACCGTCTCGACGATCTCGGCCCCCGTTGCCGGGAACGCTACCGTGTCTAGTTCCGTCTCGAAGAAGGCGAGCGTGGAGGTATCGACCGGGGGCTCGGGTTCGTCCCCGCGCTGTAGTTCCGCCTCGATCTCCCGTTCTCGCTGTCTCTGTACCTCTCGATCCGCCTGGTTTTCTCTGCCGTTTTTGTCGTCTGCCATATTGTTGTAGTATCGCGATCAGTCTGTAGGCGATTACTCGACGGTCACGCTCTTCGCGAGGTTGCGCGGTTTGTCGATGGAGCGCCCCATCTCGTTGGCGGCGTGGTAGGCGATTAGCTGGAGCTGGACGTTCGCGAGCGCAGCGACCAGATCCGGATGCGTCGCGGGGACGGGGAGGAACTCGTCGGCCGTCTGTGCGAGTTGCGACGCCGTGCGCGGTCCGACGGCGACGACTGGCCCCCCGCGGGTCTGGATCTCCCGGACGTTGCTCTCGAGGCGGTTCAGGTGCTGGCCCGTGCCGATGGCGAAGACCGGCGTCTCCGAGGTCACGAGCGCCAGCGGGCCGTGTTTCAGTTCTCCCGCAGCGAATCCTTCGGCGTGTTCGTAGGTAATCTCCTTGAATTTCAGGGCGCCCTCCAGCGCGACCGAGAAGGCGCTCCCGCGGCCGATGAAGAAGTGGCCGTTGTCACCGAGGCAGCGTCGGCTGACGGCTTCCGCGTCGGTGGTTTCGATCACCGACTCGACGTTCTCCGGGAGTGCTTCGAGCGCACGCAGGCGCTGTTCGTGGCCCTCGGTCGGCTCACCGGTGACGTCCCGAACGAGCCGCTCCCCGAGGAGGACCAGCGTCGCGACCTGCGAGGAGAACGTCTTGGTCGCGGCGACGCCGATCTCGGGTCCGGCACGGATGAACAGCGCGTCGTCACACGTGCGGGCGGCGGTCGAGCCGATCACGTTCGTCAGCGCGAGCGTCCGCGCGCCACGGTCCCGAGCGCGCTGCAGCGCTTCCAGAGTGTCCGCCGTCTCGCCGGACTGGGTGACACCGATCACCAGCGTGTTCTCGTCGACGGGGGCAGGATAGGCGGCGTACTCGCTGGCGATGAACGTGTCGGCGTTGATTCCCCAATCCGAGAGCAGTCGCTCACCGTACATCCCCGCGTGGTAGGAGGTTCCACAGGCGACGAACTGGACGTTCGAGACGTCCTCGAACGACCCTGGCGGGAAGTCCTCGAGCACGACGTCGCTGCCGTCGATCCGACCGTGCAACGTCTGCCGGAGTGCCATCGGTTGCTCGTTGATCTCCTTGAGCATGTAGTGGTCGTAACTCCCCTTCTCGGCGTCTTCGGGATCCCAGTCGACGGTCTCGACCGGACGGGAGACAGGGGTCCCGTCGACGTCGGTGATCCGGTACCCCTCGGGCGTGATCGCAGCGATGTCGTCGTCCTCCAGATAGACGACGCGGTCGGTGAACTCCAGGAACGCGGGGACGTCACTGGCCAGGTAGTTCGCCGACTGACCGTCTCCGATCACCAGCGGCGAGCCGTTTCGAGTCGCATACACTGTTGGGTCGCCGTCGACCAGCAGCGCGATGGCGTAGCTGCCCTCGAGCTGGTCGACCGCGTCGCGGAAGGCGGATTCGGGGTCCTGGCCCGCGGCGAGTCGCTCCTCGACGAGGTGGGGGATCACTTCCGTGTCGGTGTCGCTGGTGAACTCGTGGCCGCGGGCCTGCAGTCCCTCCCGAAGCTCGGTGTAGTTCTCGATGATCCCGTTGTGAACGGCCGCGACCCGCTCGTGACAGTCGGTGTGTGGGTGGGCGTTGTCGTCAGTCGGCGGACCGTGTGTGCTCCAGCGCGTGTGGCCGATGCCGACCGGCCCGTCGACGTCACCCGCGGCGAGTTCGGACTGCAGTTCCGAAACCTGACCTTCACGCTTGTTGATATCGATGCCTGTCCCGTTCTGGATTGCGATACCCGCCGAATCGTACCCGCGGTATTCGAGGTTCTGGAGCGAGGTCAGCAGCGGGTCGAGCGAGTCGTCGCTCCCGACCCGGGCGGTGATCCCACACATCAGAGCGACACCTCCGACGTGACGGCGGACGGGTCCTCAGCCACTCCAGTATGATATATTGCCCAACACGGCTGGCAGTGAGCGTTCGAACCGGATGTCGATGGCCGTTTCGAGTAGCCGGTCAGTGACGGACGTTGCACCGGGCCACTGCCGGGCGCGAGTTGCACACGGGTTCGGAAGGGAGCGCTGCGAGTCGTGGTCGCACGCGTCGGATCACGATTCGCGTCTCTGAGGCGCATACAGACAGACGGTTCAATATTCTCTTTGTTATGAACGGGCTTGTGGGGCGGAGATCGGCCTGTCCGTCGATAATCGATGTTTACCGCCCCCCGTCACAGCGCGTTCTCGTACTGATATGGCCGGTCGCTGTTTTCGGTGGGGTGTGTGCTCCCTGTGACGAAGACAGTCATCCGCTACCACTGCCAACTCACTCGCAGAAGATGATAGTTTATTCCGCGTAGCCGAGCTGTCGGAGCCGGTCACGAACGACGTCGTCTTCGACGTCTGCCGTGTCGCTTTCGGGGGGCTCGGCGACGATCGTCCGCCGCGGCCCGGACTCGTACTCCAGCCAGGGGACGCGGACGAGTTCGGGGGTGTACACGCCGGGTGGGTGTCCCCACTCGCGGATCGGCAGCGGCCAGGACCGCTCGCCGAGCATATTGCCGTGGTCAGACGTCACGACTGTCTTTCCCGACAGTTCGTCGAGCAGTTGCTGGACGTACGGAACGACCAGATCGAAGTTCGCTCGGTAGGCGTCGACAATCGTCTCTGGGTCGATGTCGGCCGATTTGTACATCATCTCGTTCCAGATGTCGGTCGTGATCTCGGTCGGGTCGGGCACGGTCTGTTTGTCCAGTTTCGTATCGGACGCGATAAACGGGTAGTGCGGTTGCATGAAGTGGACGACGAGTCGTTTCTGGGGGTACTGCTCCGCGGCGTCGAGCGCGTACTCGACCATCGTCTCCGGATGGACGGAGTTGTACTCCGCGTCCCAGCCGTCCTCCTGCCAGACGTTGACCACGGCGTGAAACGCCGGGTTGTACCGCTCGGGGTACCCCCGCTGGAGGATCGGACTCGCGGTCACGTAGACGGTGTCCGTCAGGTCCCGCTCGTGGAAGTTCCCCCGGATGAACTCGGAGGTGTGGGCCGCCCGTGACTCGCGCGCGCGCAACGTCCCAGGGAGCGTGGACCGCTCTGCGAAGAGATCGTATCGGCACGCATCGAGGACGATCAGCGTGTCCCAGTCCTCGGCAACGACGTCGATGCCGTCGTGGTTGAACGAGCGTCTGTAGCCGCGCGTGTGGTACAGTCGGTTCGCCTCTCTCACGAGGAGGTTCGGGCTCGCGATGGCCCACGTGAGTGCCTGTTTGAGTTGCCGTGTAGAGATCATGCGGTTGCTGTCGGTCGAGGATGGCGTCACAGCCGTGTTGTAAGCTGTTCGCTACCGTCGGATCGATCCAGTAGTACCTGTCTTCCGTCGTGACAGTCCGCCGTCGCGGGTGAATGGGGCTCATAACAACGCCTGCGGGATACAACGCCTCGACAATGGGGTTGCGCGCACTTCTCGAGTCGACCCGCTCGGCCCTCGAGACCGAGATTCGAGGGGTCGACCAATCCGATCTCACGTGGGAGCGTCGGCTCTGGCTCTACCGGCACGGGTTTCTCTCCACGAAAGACGCCGTCTGGGATCTCACACCCGGGACTGTAGCACAGTACCTGTCGGACGTCGAGTACCGCCGGGTCAGAGGTATCGACGATCCCTATACCGAGGCCCTGGCGAACAAATTGCTGTTTCACCTGCTCGTTTCGCCGACGCACGACCACCTCCTCCCGGACATCTACGGCGTCGTCATGGACGGCACGTTCGTCGATGTCCCGGGGATCTCGGAGGCCGGCTCGTTCGAACAGCTCCTCGAGAGACTGGCGGACGCCCCCGCTATCGCGAAACCCATACAGGCCGCCAGGGGTGACGAGATACAGCGCATCGACAGGCTGGACGGACAACTCCGTCTCGACGGTCGCCCGATCGAACGGACGGCCCTGTCCGAGACCCTGACCGGGGGCCGGGACCGACTCCTCATCGAACACGTCAGTCAGGCCGAGTACGCGGCACGGATCGCCCCGGACTCGACGAACACGATCCGGCTTCTCACGATGTCCGATCCCGAAACCGGCGAGCCGTTCGTCGCCAGAGCGGTCCATCGGTTCGGGACACCATCGAGCGGACACATCGACAACTGGGAGGCGGGCGGGCTCAGCGCCGAGATCGATCTCGATACCGGGACGTTGAGCAGGGCCGTGGCGAATCCACACAGTGACACAGTCGTCGAGGGATGGAACGACAGTCACCCCGAGACCGGAACCCGGATCGTCGACTGCACCGTCCCCGGATGGGAACGGATCAGCGCGTCCGTCCGCGAACTCGCCGGGGCGTACGCCCGACTGTGGCCACACGTGGGCTGGGATGTCGTCGTCCGGGACGACGCGGGGTCCATCACGGTGTTAGAGGGGGATCCACAGTCAGCCGACGCGGACATACAGGCACACGGTCCGCTCCTCGCCGACGACCGCGTGCGCCGGTTCTATCGACATCACGGCGTTCTCTCGTCCGAACGGAGGGGGCTCGCGTGACATCCCGTGACGGCACCGACGGCGTGCTCGTTCTGGACAGCGACACGCAGTGTGCGATGAGCGTGATCCGCTCGCTGGGTAGCAAACACGTGCCGATCACTGCTGGTGGTTCTTCCCGATGGTCGCTGGGGATGTTCTCGCGGTATAGCGACGAGACGTACGTCTATCCCGATCCCGACTCGGATCATACGGCGTTCGTCGATCACCTCGTCGATCACCTGCGTCGGTCCGACTACGTCGCCGTCATCCCGGCCACCGATCACTCCTCGCTCATCCTCTCGCGGTACAAAGAGCGGATCGAGCGGACGGGAACGACCGTCGCCGTCGAGGACTGGGAGACGTTCGACCGGGCGTTCGACAAGGGCAAACTCGCGGACGCGCTCGCCTCAATCGACGTGCCGACGCCGGAGACGCACAGTCCGGCCGATATGAACGACGTCGCTGCGATCGCGGACGAGATCGAATACCCGGCGCTGGTCAAGCCCCGTTGCAAGAGTCACCTCCACGACACCGGCTATACGGTGACGCTCGTCGGTGACGAGAACTACGTCCACTCGCCCGCGGAACTGCGACGAACCTATCGGCGACTCAGTCGCGAACAGGACTACGCAGAGGGGCGCTATCCCCTCGTTCAGGAGTACGTGCCGGGAACGACGACCACGACGGTCGCGCTCGCGGACGGCGGTGACGTGCTGGCGTACTTCCAGGAGGAGCGACTCCGGACCTACCCCGCCTCGGGCGGGAACTCGGCGCTACTGGCGGCGGTTCGAGAGCCGACGATGCTCGAATACACTGAGCGCGTGCTCGACCGCCTCGACTGGACGGGGCCGGTCATGGTGGAGTTCATGCGGACGCCGGACGGGGAGTTCTACGTCATCGAGGTCAACGGCAGATACTGGGGATCGCTCCCGTTCGCCGTCGAGAGCGGCGTGGACATCCCGTGGTTCCACTATCTCCTGCTCAGGGGCTTCGATCCGTCACCGCTGATCGACGTCGGGGCCTACCGGACCGACGTGCTCCAGCGCCGATTGCTCTACGAGGACATCAAGTGGCTCGGAGAGCACCTCGCCAGCGGTCGCCCCGGAGCAGTCGTCCCGTTCGTCCGCTCGTTCGGGACGACGCGCCACACGTTCGTTTCGCTCGACGACCCGGTTCCGACCGCCGGTGCGCTCCTGCAAGGTGCCTATCTGGCTGCAGAGTCGATACGACAGCGCGTGCTCCCTGGCGAGAGCCAGTCGTAACGGTCTGTTAACTATACGACCTGCTGTCGAAGGCCCTGACATGGCACTCACACCGGTCACACTCACCGAAGCCACACGCATACCGCTCCAGTTCGGCGGCGATCTCATCGAACTCGCGATTCTCTTTCTCATCCTGGCGGTGATCGCGGGGATCGCCGGCGCGAGCGGGGTCGCCGGATTGAGTATGACCATCGCCAAATGGCTCGTCATTCTCTTTGTCGTGCTCGCGATCATTACGTTCGTCCTCTGACGCGGATTCCATCGCTCCGGCTACCCCGTCGTTCCCGAGCGCTCGCTCGCGTTGAGGGAGTCACTCGCTACTGGCTGCTGCCGACTGGCAGGGATCATTCGCCATCGGCTTCTGCTGACCGGCAGTACACCGCGAGCGCGTAGGCCATCCAGGCCTGACACCACCGCATCAGGGTGATCCGCTTCGTGTAGAAGCGGCGTTTCTGGACGTAAAACCGTCCGTCCCCGGCATAGAGGTGCTCCAGCGTCCAGTCGATGATCCGGCGTGCGAACTGCAGGTCGCCGGCGTAGGTGAACACGAGGATTCCCTGCGCGGCCGCGTGGATGTCCCGCGGGTACGCCGCGGACTCGTCGAAGCGCGGCGCGCCGTCGGCCTCGAACAGCGCGTCCCGGAAGAACTCGACCGCGCGATCGAGCGCCCCGTCGTATCGCCGCGAGCCCGTGACCTCGCGGTACCGCTGGAGGCACTCGATGACGAACCCGTTGTGATGGGTATCCATCGAGAGATGGGACGCGTCGGGCGGGTCGCGGTAGTACCACCCGCCGCTGTCGGTCTGGCGCGCGACGACGTAATCGAGGAGTTTCCGTGCCCGTTCGCGGAGCGGGTCGTCGCCGACGTGGGCGTAGAGGTCCACGAGCGTCCGGGCAGCGAGCGCGCCGGCGTTGAGCGTGTAGTGGTCGGCCGTGTCTTTCGGGTAGTAGTCTATCTTCGCGCCGTCTTCGACCTCGCGGTAGTGCATATCCTCGACCAGGAACGCTTCGGCCGTGCGTGCGACGGCCGCGTATTCCGGATCGTACTCGGCCACCGCGAGCAGTGCCTTGACGCCGTAGGCAGTCGACACGACGTCGGGCTCGGTCGGCAACGTCCGGTGGTCGAGGTGCTGGTTCTCGTGGCGATGGCCACCGCAGAACCCGCTATAGCCGGGGCACTGGTTGTCGAGCAGCCAGTCGGCCAGTCGCGTCGCCTCGCGCGCGTGCTCGAAGTCGGTGTCGAGCGACGTGCGGTCGAACGCCCGGTGGGCCAGCGCGAACAGTGCCGTTCCCTTGAAGTTGCGGCGCTGTTCGACCAGAAACAGCGGGCGAACGTTGACGGGACTGCGCTTGATCGTCTCCTGGAAGGCGAGGTTCACCCATCGGTTGTCGAACGGGAGCGTCTCCCGGAGGCGACTGCTCATGCCGTCGGCGTAGTCCCAGCCCGTGTACTCCCGTCGGGCGGCGTACTCGAGCGCCGCGAGCCCGGCGGCCGCGGCGCTGTCCGTCGAGGAACTCGCGTGCTGTCGCCCGGCAGGCGACCGGCGGTTGGCAACCATGTGAATCGACGTGCGTCCGTGGGTGACGCCGGCGGACACTTCGTTATAGGCCCCTGTCTCGACAGGTAGCGGGCGTATACTGATTGACTGGACCGGGTATTGTATCCCCAATGACCGGAATCGTCGGCGGCACCGTCGATCGGGCACAGCTAGAAGGGATGGTCGAGACACTGCCACAGGAGCCGTGGTACGAGACAGAGCGCTTCGAGGCCGGTGAACTCGGCCTCGCGCTCAAGCACCACGGTGAGAAAGACCCCAAGGGATACACGTTCTGGGGCGACGGGCAGGCCGCGGGCGTGATCGACGGCGCGGTCTCGAACCGTGACGCGCTGGGCTGGGACGACCGGGAGATATTCGAGCGCCTCCTTCGCTCCCCGGAGGCGACGCTTCGAGCGCTCGACGGGCCGTTTACGATCGCCTGTGTGGACGCCGCCGACGACAGAGTGATTCTCGCGACCGACCGGATCGGCAGTCGAATCCCCCTCTACACGACCGAGCGTGGCTTCGCCTTCGCGTCCAGGCTGGCACCGTTCCTGGGATATCTCGACGAGGCAGCGATCGATACCCAGGGCGTCAGCGACCTCCTGCTCATGGGGCACATGTGGAGTGACACGACGCTTCTGGAGGGAGTCAACGCAGTCCATCCCGCGACGGTCATCGAGTATCGAGCGGGGGAGATCGACGAACGACGATACTGGAAGCCCGACTACAGGCCGGCGAAGCCGACCGACGAGTACCGTCACGAGTGGACGAACGCCTACCAGCGCTCGGCCGAACGGACAGTCAACACGATGGCGGGTGACGTCGGGCTGTGGCTGTCTGGCGGCCTCGACAGCCGAGCGACGGCGAACGAACTCGCTCGCGCCGACGACGGGACCCTCGAGTCGCTGGTGACGTACACCTACGACGCGAACCCCGGCGGCGGGGTCAACCTCAGGCTGGCCGCGGAGACGGCCGAGGTCCTCGGCCTCGACAACGAGACGGTTCCGCTGACGGTCGAGCAGTTCACCCCGATGCTGGAGAAGGCGGTCTCCGTCACTGACGGGATGTTGAAGTGGAACACGCTGCTCAACCTCACCGCCACGTTCAACATCGACGATCGCGACCCGGACATCATGCTAGAGGGGATCGCGGGGTCGTTCGCCGGCCACCATCTCTCCCGACACCACCTGACCGAACCGTCGTCGCTCGTCGAGTCGATGTACGCGAGCGAGGCGACCCTGACGGCCGAAGCGGTCGAAGACCTGCTGACCGTGCCGGTGGACCCGCTGGGCTCGTTCCGCAAGGAAGCCCGCCGGATCGACGAACCGACGCTCACCGAGGGAATCGTCGACGCCCACTACCAGAACTACTTCCCGCGTCTCGCGCACGCGAGCAATCCCGTCGCGCGCAATCAGGTCGGAACACGCGTCCCCTACGCCGACGGGGAGTTCCTGTCGCAAGCCGCGAAACTCCCCGTCTCCTGGCGGATGGGCGCGCTCCCGTTCTCGGACGGGGAACTCATTTACGGTCTCGTCGAGCCGAAGATCCAACTGATCCGTACGCTCAACGCCGACCTCGCGGAGATCCCCTACGAGCGGTCGCGGCTGAAACCCTCCATGCCGTATCCCCTCCACGTGATCGGGTTCTACACCGCGACCGCCATCGCACAGTTGCTGTCCAGGCCGACCTACGGAAGCGCAAGCAGCAGGACCGAGACGTGGTACAACACCCACGAGGAGTTCCGGACGAAAATTGACGATCTCCTCGACGCCGTCGGTGAACGACCGTTTATTGACGACGAGGCGGTCGCCGCCTACCGGGAACAACTGGGCGACGGAGCCGACATGAACGTGATCAGCGCACTCACGACGCTCGAGATCTGGCTCCAGCAACACTTCGATCGACACCGCGAGTGACGTATACCGGTCACTATCGCGACTGCAGCGATAGGTCCGGGGCGTCCTGTGACGTTTCGTCGAACGAGTGAAAGACCGTACACACGGCCATCGCGGCGAGTACACCGCCGAGAACCACCTGTGGCGTCAGTATCGACGGTGCGATCTGTGCGAGCACCGCGGCGTACATCCCCAGACCGCCGAGCACGATCATACCGTAGTAGTGATACCACGGGCGGCGCGACACAGGTCCCTGCAGGTAGGGATCGAGCTGCTGGGCCTGATCGGTCAGCTCCATCCGGCCGCGCGCCCGGTTGAAGTCGATGACCCCCATGTCGTCCATCTTCGGAAGATGGCACTGATACAGGCCGACGTAGACGCGCTTGCGCTCGTCGTAGGAGATTGCCGACTCGTCCTTGTCGTTTTCCAGCGCCGCGATGTGTTCGGCGACAGTCCCGAGTTTCGCCGGGCCCTCGTTCGCTTGCAGGTACTGGATCACTCGCCGCCTGCGCTCGTTCTTGAGAACCTCGAAGATGATGTCGACCGAGAGATCAGGCGCTGGTTCGGCTGGCTCCTCGACTACCGTTTCGTCTTCGGTTTCGCTCTTCTCGGAGGCCACACTCGATGTCGCATCTTCCAGCGCCTCTTTGGTAGCCTGACCAATACTACTCATCGAACCCCCCTCTGCAGAGCCGTTCCTCCCGTGTGTGACCTGTTCAGACTCGATTCGCCGATCGTCGTACGGGTTCGTTTCGATGTCATGCGATTGCCCCCTGTTTTAGCTGTGTCCCTGCATCGATGCCCCAGTATGAGTTTCCTAGCCCACTCTCCACCACCGCTAGTCAACTCTCTACCACCGAGCGGCCGTATCCCCACGCTCATAGGAGTACGTTTCTGGCATACTACCGAGAACTAACTGGTTGGGCCACCAACGCTTTTAGTATGCCCCACCTGTTCAGAGCACCTTTCCGCTGGTAATACGAATATTACCAATTCAGGTCAGGCCGAGATATCTTTTATATGACCCACATCGTCGTTCTCTCGTGCGCAGTTCGTCCCGTGGGGCGTCCACACAGATGACTAAACAGCGCGCTCGAGTCGGCTCAATCGACCCATCAGCTGCAGGCCCCCATCTCACGGACCGGGAAGTGGTTTCACTACTTCGGAAGACACTGGCGTACAGTCGCCGCCACGACTACACAGGCTGGGACTACGGGGACGGGATGAGTAGTCGACTCCTGCAGGCACTCCCTATCGAGAGCAAGTGGCTGAACATCGCGTTCCAGGAGACCGTCAAGCGACCGCCGATCAACCTCAGGCCGCTGTTTCTGGTCGAACAGCGCCGCAACTTCAAGGGAACGGCCCTGTTCGCGATGGCCAACCGAACGTGCTACCAGCTCACTGACGGGGCAGGTGAGCACACAGATCTCGACGTGCGAGCGGAAACGATTCGACTGCTGGACTGGTTGCTCGACAACCAGTGTCCCGGCTACAGCGGGTTCTGTGGCGGACACCAGCACCGACTGCAGCATCTCAACGGGCAAGTCGGGGACCCAACCGATCCGGACGTGGTGTCGACGTCCTACGCCGTTCGGGCGTTACTCTCGAACGCGGACCTCGGGGATCGCTATCTGCAGGCGGCCCGCAGTGCCGCTCAGTTCGTCGTCGAGGACCTCGACTACCGTGAGGTCGAGGACGGCGCGATCATCGATTATCACCTAAACCACGGCGATCACTACACGATCAACGCCGGTGCACTCGGAGCCCGCCTGTTTCTGGACCTCTACGTGGCCGTCGGCGACGAGACGCATCTCGACCGGGCGACGGCTCTGCTGGATCACATCGCCGGATTGCAGACCGATCGCGGCGGATGGTACTATCGCGACCCGGCCGATGCGTCCCATCTCTCGATGGATACCCATCACAACGGCTTCGTCATCGAGTCCTTCCAGCGATACGCCGAGGTCGCCGACGACGCTCGCTACACGGACACGCTCGATCGAGCGCTACCGTTCTATCGGTCACTGTTCGAGGCCGACGGTGCGCCGCGCTTCGACGAGTCCGCAGCGTACCCGCGGGACATCCACGCAGCCACCCAGGGAATCCTCGTGTTCACCTACGCCGGGGAGTTCGGCAGGGCGCGGACCGTCATTCAGTGGGTCCTCGACAACCTCTACGTCGGTGATGGGCGGTACTACTTCCGGAAGCATCGCTTCTACACGCAGCGGATCACACTCATGCGATGGTGCCAGGCCTGGATGGCCTACGCGCTCGCAGAACACCTCCGTGTCACCAGCCAGGAACCGCCACAGCGACGCCGGCAGTTACCGCTCGCGTCCTGCCAGCACAGGGAGTAGCGTCGCCGTCGGTGGGCCCCACTCCGACCGGGAGACGGATGTCAGCTTCCCGCTATGGGTTTCTACGCTCATGCCGATAGCTACCGGTGACGGGTCAGAAACCGGTAGCCTGCTTTCGCGAGTGTCGTACTCATGCCCGAGGATTCGACGACGTAGTACGGGGATAGCTGCCCGCCGAACTTCGATTTGTACGCGCACAGTCGGCGGGTGTTCGCACCGACCAGGTCGTAGTAGCCGACGTTCGAGAACTCCGGGTCCATCAGGGTGTCCTCGATGATCGTCCGATGTACTAACGAGTTCACGCTGACGGTGCTGCCGTCACCGTCGTCAGTTGTTTCGTAGCTTTCACTGACGCCTCCCTGCCAGAAGTACACCATACCGTCAGAGATGAGCGTGATGATGCCGCTGAGGTACTCTCCAGTGGAATCTCGGGCGACGTAGACTCTCGAACGATCCGGGAGTGCATCGAGCAGATCCCGGACGTACGGCCACGCGACCTGTCCGATATCGTCGCGCTCGTCGTACCGATTGCCGACGTGATCCACGATCCGTTCGGCGGCCTCCAGCCCCTCTCTCGTTACCGTGAGTTCCGTCTCGGCCGCCCGCCGAAACTCCCGGCGACGGCTCCGGCTGAACGACTCGAGGATCGTCTCGAGATCCGGCTTGTCGACGTCGACGAGATACGTGAACGCCGGTTCCACGTGGAACCCCTCCCAGTGAAAGGGACGGGGATCAGTGAACGACAGACCACACTGCATTCTGAGCAGCGACAGCGGATCGTTCGCGTCGAGTTCTTCGATCACGCCCTCGATGAACGCGCGTGTGACCGCTTCCTGCTTGCTCCGCTTGGGGCTGTTGGGCATGACGATCGGCCCGAGACGCGGCACGCCCATCCCCGGCGGCGGGGAGAAGACCGCCCGACCGACAGACAGTTCGCGGACGAACACCGGCAACAGGGCGACCGGGGACGTCCCTTTGAAACCGCCGAGCAACTGTAAGTCGCCGCTCGTGTGGGAATCGAGAACTGACAGCGCTTCCGGAGTGTGAAACACCTCGAACCCGGACGCCGGGAGCAGCTGTCCCCACTCGTCCAGCGTCACTCGTTTGATTTCCATGGCCTAGTACTGTGGTATCGGCTGTGTTTGATACTGCTGGCTGCCTCTCCGTGCGGACAGTCGCCATCCGGGGGTGACGCCGTCACTCACGCGAGTACAGCCGACGGTATACGCTGGGTTCGAAACTCCGACGACGGTGTCGTGGCTGCCGTCCCTGCAGACAGTTACAGCGGCCGGCAGCGCGGATGGGGCTGAACGATCCCGCGACCGACCTGGCACGGACATGCGTACCATCAGGGACTGCGTCGGCCAGGTCCCCTGGGTGGGCCTCCACGGCTGTCGTCACCGTTTCGACCGTTCGTATTCGCGTGGTCCGGGGGCCCTCGCTGTTCGTCATCGTCTTCCTTCGCATCATCGGTATCACCTCCGTTTCGACCGTTCGTATTCGCGTGGTCCGGGGGCCCTCGCTGTTCGTCATCGTCGTTGTCCTTCGAGTCACCGCCATCGTCTTCGCGATGGCCCGAACGATCCCGGTCTGCTTCGTCCCGCCCCCCTCGGGACCGAGGGACCAGCCGGACGGTCGCCGATCCGGTCCCGTGGGTGCCGGCAGCGGTCTCGGCTTCGAGCCGGATCGTCGCGGTTTCCTCGCCCGTGAGGTCTACGTCCGACATCCGGAAGAACAGCCTGACGACCCCGTCCCGGTCTGACTGGCGGCGTATCTTGACGGGTCGAACACCGCTATGCGTGCGGATGGTTCCGTGATCGAGGTCCTCGACCGGATGCGTGTCGGTCGAGTAGAGATCGACACCGAGTAGCCCGCGACTGCGTGGGTTAACGCGGTCCTGCGGGATCCTGACGTCGAGTCGACCCGACTGTGGCTCGTCCTCGCAGTGACCCGTGTGGATCCGGATCGGCTCGACCATCGATATCGAGGTCCGATCGGGATCCGACCGATCCCCCGAGAGCACCTGCCAGTCGGTGATCCGACCCTCGTAGTGCTGGTCGAACAGTGCAGCGTCCTCGTTGAACGCCGGATCGATCGTCACCTCGAAGGAATCGCCCAGCGGACCGTACACGCCGCCGTCGGTCCGGAAGTCGTCCCAGGTCCAGTCGATCTGCTGGGGATCCTGATCGAGCGCCCACCTGTCGTAGCGCGCCGGGCCCGAGTACAGGTCGTCGGTGACGACCCATTGTCCCGAATCCGGGCCATTGAATCGGAACGTGGCCGAACCACCGCCGTACTGACTCCCGGAACGGTCAGTGTCGTATCTGTCGTGAACGACGACGAGATAGTACTCGCCCTGCGGGTCTCGATACAGGAAGAGGAGACTCGTATCGTCACGCTGGAGATCGGTCGTGCCGGCGGAGCTGTACTGAGTCTGTGCCTTTCGCCAGTCGTAGAGGTCCTCGGCCGTTTCGTCTCCGCGGAGGGGCGTGATCGGGAGGCACTTCTCGCCCTGCTCGAGCACGAACGTTCCCGATTCGCCCCCGACCCGGCTCGTCCCGAAGGCGGTCCCGCCAAGCATCAGTGTGCCGGTCGCGCCCAGAACAGTTCGTCTGGTCAGCGAATCGATTTTCCTGTCTACCATGCTGAAATGCAAGCCGTATCCGCGTATTAGTATACAGTCGTTATCCGCGGCCCATTCTGTTGTTTCTGTGAGGTGTTTCGTAAGCATAGCCATAACAATAGCCGCGTGCGGTCGTCTGTCGGCTATGGACAATCGGGATAGCGGCGTGCGGACGGTCGTCTTTGGCCTCGACGCCGCGTGTCACAGCGTTCTCGATCGACTCCCCGAGGACGCGGTCCCGACGCTCCGTTCGATATTCGAGGCCGGTGTCGACGCCCCCCTGCGGTCACAGGTGCCTCCCTGGACACCCAGCGCGTGGCCCTCCATCTATACAGGGATGAATCCGGGCAAACACGGAATCTTCGACTTCCTGTCCTTCGATGGATACGAGTGGGACGTCGTCAACGCCACCCACTGCCGAGAACGACCGATCTGGGAACTGCTCGATCGTTACGGGTTCCGTAGCGTCGTCGTAAACGTCCCGGTGACACATCCGCCGACGGCGTTCGACGGCGCGCTGGTGCCCGGGTATATGGCTCCAGAATCGCCGACGTGCCATCCGGCCGGTCTCTTCGATGAACTGGAAGACGCGATCGGATCCTATCGAATCTATCCCGACGAGTCTGAGGGCGAGCACGGATACACGGCCGCTGTCTCCTCTCGGGGCGCGGCGTTTCGCTACCTCGCCGATCGGTTCGACCCGGACTTCGGCTTCCTGCAGTTTCAGGCGACGGACACGGTCTTTCACGATCGGCCGGACGACTGGGAGACCATCGAGGCGATCTACCGTGCGGTCGACACCGAAATACAGCTGGTACTGGACGCCTGCGATCCGGACAACGTCTTCGTCGTCAGCGACCACGGGATGGGACCGCTCGCGGGCGTCGAGTTCCGCGCCAACGACTTCCTCGCCGGGCGCGGGGACGTTCGGACCGTTGCAGGCGGTGACGGGATGCCGACCTGGTCGACGGTTCGTGACAGCGAGCTGAAAGCCGGCGGGGACGCGGCGGATCCGCCGCGCCGGGAGCAGGTGGCGGCACTGCGGGACAGCGCCCTGGCAGCCGCGGTCAGTACGGCCGCTCGCCTCGGACTCACGAGTCAGCGGATCGGTCGCGCACTCGAGCGCGTCGGGCTCGCCGAGACGGTTGCTCGCGCGGTTCCGACGAGCGTGATCAGATCCGGCACCGAGCGGGTCGACTTCCCGAACTCGGCCGCGTACATGCGCTCCAGAACCGAGTGCGGGATCCGCCTCAATCTCGTCGGGCGCGAGCCGGACGGCGTCGTCCCGCCCGCGGAGTATGAGACCGTCCGGGCCGAACTGATCGCGGTGCTCCGTGAGGTCGAGGCTCCCGACGGCTCCTCCCTGTTCGAGGGGGTTCTGCCGCGAGAAGCGGTGTTCGAGGGGCCACAGACCGAGCGGGCGGTCGACATCGTCCTCGTCCCGGCGGGGTTCGAGCACTTCCTGTCGGCGGAGATCCGGGGCTCGGTGTTCGGCCGACCGACCGAATCCTGGAACCACAAGCTGGACGGTCTCGTCGCCGCTCGAGGCGAGGCGATCGACGCGAGCCAGTCGCTCGAGGGGGCGACGCTGCTCGATATCGCGCCGACCGTCCTCGCGACGTTCGATGTCCCGGCCGACCGACGGATGGACGGGACGGTGCTACGGATCGTCGAGGGGGTTGGCCGGCAGGACTATCCCGACCCACAGCGGGCCACGCGGACCACGACCGACGACGCGACCGTCGAGCAACGCCTGACAGATCTGGGCTACATAGAATGACCATCGAGATCGCGAGCGCGGAGGGACTGACGCCCGCAGAGTGGAACGGCCTCGTCGAACGCGCGCGCTACACCGACGCGATGCACCAGTGGGAAGCGCTGGCGGTCATCGCGAGAGAGACCGACAGCACTGTCCACCGGTTGATCGGATACAAGGGTCAGGAGCCTGTGGGAGTCTTCCCGGTATTCGAACGACGCTATGGACCGATAACGGCAGTCTTCTCCCCGCCGCCGGGGCTCCGGATCGTCTATCTCGGTCCCGGGCTGCTCAACATGGACAAACTCACGCAGCGAAAGACCGAGCGGCGCCAGCGGGCGTTCATCGACGGCGTCCTGGCGTGGATCGACGAGCGCATCGATCCTAGCTACATCCACGTCCGGACCACGCCGGGATACCCGGACGTCCGCCCGTTCACCTGGAACGACTGTGCGGTGTCCCCGACCTACACCTATCACCTCGATATCACCGGCCCGGAGTCGGACCTCCTCGATCGGTTCAGTCGGGACGCCCGCACCAACATCAGGGACGCCGCGGCGACCGACTACGACGTCGACGAGCGTGGCCCGGGGGCGATCGACCGGATCGTCAAGCAGGTCCGCTCGCGCTATGCGGCCCAGGACGTTCCCTACGACGTGACACCCTCGTTCGTCCGGGAGCTGTACGAGCAAACACCCGACGGAACGATTCGCCCCTTTACCTGCCGCGTTGACGGATCGTTCGTCGGCGGCATCCTGACCGTGGCGTTCGGCGACACCATCGCCCGCTGGCAGGGTGGTGTCAAACCCGACGCAGATCGGGACTTCCCGGTCAACGACGTGCTGGACTGGGAAGTGCTGTGCGCCGGGCGGGAGATCGGTTGCACGACGTACGATCTCGTCGGCGCGAACACCCCCCGTATCAACCGCTACAAGTCGAAATTCGGGCCGAGACTGACACCGTTCTACGAAATCGAGCGGGCCTCCTTGCTCGGCTCACTTGCAGCACGGCTGTACAAACACCGGAAGTGACGCGCCCGCCGAGACGACGGATAGAGTCACATACAGACGACTGTGTGCCTGCGTCGGCTCGGCGACTACCTCGGATCACCATGTGCCTGCCTCGGATCGATCGCCAGACGACAGTGAACGTCCGCTGTTCTGGAACGGCCGTCTGGGTGGTATCAAGTCTATACTGATGGGACCGAGTCGTGTACGATCGCACATGGCAAAGCCGGAGCCGAACCAGAACACGGTCGTCGTGCCCGCGGGAATCGATCCCGGGAAGAGTTACTCCTGTGTGCGGTCGCTGTCGCGTGCCGGTCTCGACACGATCGTCGCATCGGAGTACGATGATCTTCCCGCCGCTGCGTCGCGGAGCTGTGACGAATCGATATCGATTCCGCCGATCTCGGCGGACCTGGAGGCGTACAAGGACGCGCTCGTCGGGATTGCCGCCAGGCCGGACGTCGATACGATCCTCCCGATACGGCCCCAGGACCCGTACGTCTTCGCGAAATACAGATCGGAGTTCGAACAGTACGTCGATCTCGTCGTCCCGTCGTTCGATACTTTGCGGCTCTGTCACGACAGACTCCGTCTGGCAGAAGCAGCCCGGGAAGCCGGCGTCCCGACGGCTGAGACGCGGTTGCTCGGCGACGTGGATGATTGGGACTCCGATCTGATAATCAAAGCCCGGTACAACCTCCTGGCGGACGAGTACCTCGGTCAAGATACGAGTGTGATCCCCGGCACAGTCAAAACGGTCGAGTTCGTTCGGGACGGAACAGTCCCGGACACCGACGCGATCAGGGAGGCGATGTACCACGAACCGGTCGTGCAGGAGTACATCCACAGCGCCGGGAAGTACGTCTTCGGTGCGCTGTACGATCACGGCGACGCGCTGGCGACGTTCCAGCACCGACAGATCCGCGGCGATTCGTACACTCACGGCGGCGGTGTCTACCGGAAATCGGTCGACATCCCGGAACTCGAATCGACCGGGCGGGCGTTGCTCGACAGCCTCGAGTGGCACGGGCTCGCCTGTATCGAGTACATGGAGGACGCCCGAACGGGCGAGTTCAAATTCATCGAGATCAACCCGCGGCTGTGGCAGTCGACCAACTGTGCGATCCAGGCGGGAGCGGACTTTCCGGTATATTACTGGCTCCAGTCGCAGGGACGCTCGGACGAGATCGACAGCGACTACGAGACCGGCGTCGGAACCCACACGCTGTACGGGGAGATGAAATACTTCCGCAGCCTGTTTCAGGAAGAGTCGCCGTTCGTCGAGCGCCCGTCACCGCCTGTTGAACTGCTGAAGATACTCGCGTCATTCGCCGAAACGCCGAATTTCGACGACTTCCACGCCGACGACCCGCTCCCGGCTGTCGTCGGCGTCAAGCGTCTCGTCGAGAGCCAGCTGCTGTAGCCCGGTCTTCGCGGCCGCTGGGGGCGATCTCTGCCGAGCGAATCAGTTGACTGGTGGGTTTGCAGCGTGTTGGTCGGCGTGTGCACGCACCGTGACTCCTGTGTCGTTCGTTACGATCACAGTGCAACCTTCGTACTCGAACCGCAACTCCTGTCGATGATCCGACGGAGAATCGAACAGCGCCTCGAGTGCATCCGGATCGATGACGTCCGCAAGGGGTGTAAGGTCTTCGGGCGAAACGCCCTTCGTCTCGGCAACGGTATTTACCACGTTGAAGGTAGCAGGCTCCGCCAGATCAGAGGCTCCCATAGTATACGCTTGTAACCCACAAAATTATAAAACCCCCTCCAAGATTCCTGCCGGATGAGAAGTGACACCCGGCTACCGGGCGGTTTCGCTTGCCGCGGCGTACGTCGAGAGCGCGTAAGCCATCCAGGCCTGACACCACCGCATGAGGGTGAACCGTTTCGTGTAGAACCGCCGCTGCTGGTAGTAGAACTGACCGCCACCGGCGTAGAGCGTGTCCCGCGCCCAGTCGATGATCCGGCGGGCGAACGCGAACTCGCCCAGTTCGGTGAACACGATGATCCCCTGCGCGGCCGCGTGGATGTCACGGGGGTACGTGCTCGATTCGTCCCAGTTCGGAGCACCGTCGGCCTCGAACAGCTGCTCCCGGTAGAACTCCCGGGCACGCTGGATTGTCGGATCATACCGGTCCGAGTCAGTCACCGCCCGATAGCGCAGGAGCGATTCGATGATGAACCCGTTGTGGAAGTTGTCCATCGAGAGGTGAGACGCCGAGGGCGGGTCCATGTACATCCACCCGCCGTTTATGGCCTGTTTCGAGGCGACGTAGTCCATAATCTCTCTCGCGGCGTCGAGCAACCGGTCCTCGTCGAACCGCGCATACAGGTTCACGAGCAGGCGAGCGCCCAGTGCGTTGGCGTTGAGCGTGTACGCATCCGTGTCTCTTGGGATGTAATTGATATGTGCACCCTCATCGACCGCCGTGTACTCGAGGTCTTCGATGACGAAGTCGGCGGCCGAGTGTGCGAGTTCGGCGTATTCGGGCGCATCGAACGTCTCGTCGTACCGGAGGAACGCCTCCGCACCGAGCGTCGCCGAGACGACGCCCGAGCTCTCTCCGGGCGTCGAGGCCGTGTCACGCCCCAGACTCTGGATCGGGTGTCGGTGACCGCCGCCCGCGTAGCCGCTGAACCCCTCGACTTGCTCGCTGTCCAGCCAGGAGACGAGAGCCGTCGCTTCCCGGGCGTATCGGTCCTCCCCGGTGAGCCGGTACATATCGATGTTCGCCATCGCGAACAGCGCTGCCCCCAGGTAGCTGCGCCGCTGCTCGACGCGGAAGTACGGGCGCAGATTGACGGGCGCACGCTTGATGCCTTCCTGGACGGCGAGATTGAGGTACCTGTTCTCGATGGGGAGTCGCTGGACGAACTCGCTACTCAACCCGTCGACGTAATCCCAGCCGGTGTAGTCTCGCTCGCGCGAATACGCGAGCACGTCTCGACAGAGGGTAACGACGTCGGTCGAGACGGCGTGTGATTCTCCTGACGGTGTGACCTGCTTTTGATCCATGTGTTTTGTCCCTATTTTTCGCTGGGTGCTGTCGCTCGCTCGGGCCCGGAGCGCGTCCGCTCCGCTCGTCGGCTTCCGGGGAGCGTGGGTATCTTCCGGAGTATCCTTGTCGGTGGCGTCAACCAGGCACCGAGATCCGACGTGTCGATGTCCCAGCAGGCGTCGGCCGCCAGGACCGTGCCGACGCAGTCGAGCAGGCGCTCGTCACGCCGGTTCCGAACGTACTGCTGGAGTTCACGGAGGGGAAACACCATCTCTCCAGTTCGCTGTGGGGTGCCGACCGGGCGGGGCACGTCGAGGTTGAGGGCACTGGCGACCATCGTCGAGGCGAACCGGTAGCCGAACCGGCTGGCCAGCGCGTAGGAGGCCCAGAACTTCGGGTTGATCTCCATCAGCACGTACGTGCCGTCGGACCGCTGTCTGAACTCGACGAGAGCGATCCCGTTCCAGCCGATATCGCGGAGCAACGCTGCCGTGTTCGCTTCGATCGTCGGGTTTCCGACGAGACGGAGATGGGTCCCGCTGCCGCCGTGGCGCGGCACGGAACGGAGTTCCTGGTGGCTGACCAGCAACTCGATCTCGTTGTCGAGACAGAGCACGCCACAGCCGAACGTCACGTCGGGACCGTCGATGTACTCCTGGACCAGCACGTTTCCGTCGGAGGCCTCGGCAGCGATGCCGTCGTAGGCCGTCCAGAAATCCGCCGGCTCGTCGACACGGGCCGTCGTCACGGTTCCGTTCTCGCGTCTGGCCTTGAGAAACACCGGAAACGGGAGCGTGTCGGCGGGAGTCGGGCGCCCGATCTCGTCGAGTTCCTCGGCAGCACCCGAATAGTCGGTCGGGACGGGGATCCCGAGACGGTCGGCCCGCTGTAACGTGCTGGCTTTGTCTACGGCGACGTGAAACGATTGCGACGGCGGGAGACAGATCTCGACCGCGTCCGGGATCTCCGATCGGATCGAATCGACGGCCGCCATCGAGTCGTATCCGACGGGCAAGACGATCTGCGGCCGGTATTTGGCCATCAGTTTGAGTAGCGCGTCGGCATACCCAGCTTCGCCAGGGGCTGGAACGACCTCGCCAATATCACAGTAGTTCGACCGCAAGAGTCGACTGTATCGGGTCGTCCCCGTCCCGATTATCCGGGCGTCGAGATCCTCGGATAGCTCTCTCGCGACAGCGAGCGTGTTGTCGTAGTCACCGTCGAGCAGCAGCACTGTCGGGGGGCTGTCCCCCGGTGTGTTACGCTCGCGATGGACCGGCACTCGCCCGTCGGAGCGGTCGGAACCTGGCTCAGTATTAGACTGCATTGAAGGCCTGTTCGATTCAGGGCGGCTATTCCAGTTAGTAATGGATCGGCTACTTGCGGGCACGGGGACTCCGCCCGGGTAACGTCGTCACGACCGCGTCGGGGGAAGAACCGGTCTCGTTCATCGGGACGAGCGTAGAACGCTGTAGATTTCGCCCGGGAACGATGATCCGGTCGCCCGATCGGAGTGGGGGTCCCTCCGATCGGCGACGCTAATCCCTATCATAGTGGCTGCTGTACGTCCCTTCTGGATCGATTGCCCGACTGCAGGCGATCGCAGCGGTATATCGGTACAGCAGTCACTATCATTCGTCGGCACCACTCTCGGCGAGGGTCGTCGCGATCTCCGCAACCTGCTCGGGATCGTTGGTCCAGACCCCGTCGTATCCGTCCGCTTGCTCCCGTGCGAGCAGTCCACAGGCCTGCGTCACGTCAGTCCCGCCGTCGAACGCGAGGACCCAGTGGCGGTCGATCCCCTCGGCTGGCCGGCCGTGGTAGGTGACTCCCTGGATCCCCGGTGGGTTCCAGTCGGCGACGCCGTAGATGTGAATGTCGAGGTCCGTGTCGGTCGCGAGCGTTCGATACACGTCGGCCTGGGACTCGAACGTCGAGAGCGCCTGGAAGCTCACCCGGAGCGTCCCGCGTCCGACGCGATAGGCGCGGTCTTCGATCTCCCGACTGACCGCGAGCAGTTCGCGTCGAGTCATTCCTCTGACCAGCGTGTCGTCGATCAGATCGAAGACAGCGCTGTAGCCCGCCGCGACCCCCTCGCGCTCGGTCGGCCGGACGAGCGGCGGTTCGAGCAACCCTTCGAGTGCCGTGACTCCCAGCGATCCCACGAACTCGCCGTCCGCCTCGAGGGCGACGAACGGGTCCGGACCGCCCGGAGGCAGGTGGCGGTGTTCGACGGTGACGCCGTGTGCGTCGAACCACTCCTCGATGTCGGTTGGCCCATCGCTTCGATAGACTGTGAGCCGGTAATCAGTGGCTTGGAACTCCTGGAAGTACGACTCGAACATCGTCACGAACGGCTGGCTTCGACACTCCGGCGGACGATATCCCGGACGAGAGGTTCGAGCGACTCGGGCGTGACTGCCCCGCTCTCGCGGTCCCAGGCTACCAGGCCTGCCTCGGCGAGCAACGGTAGATGGATATGGTGGAGCGCGAGATGGTGCTTCGTGTGATCGGCTGGGGTGCTCATCGTTCCTCTTTGGGTGGCCTCCCATCCCGTGAGCACAGTGGCGAGTTCCTCGATCGGGGTCTCCCCTTCTTCGAGCAAGTGATACAGCACCCGGCGTCGCTGGACCGACGAGAGCGCGTCGTAGAACCGGTCCTCGGACAGCCGTGAGTCGCTGCTACTGGCGGCTCTTCGATCGGTCTTTTCGGGATTGGCCATACGATATTATTCATTATAGATCAATATAATCATTATCCTATGGGTATTACTATCCGACACGTCTGCGCCCGTGACGATCCTGTCCGGACGAGTGCGTCTCGCTCGGGCGGTCCGTCTCTCCGGTGGCGGGCTACCAGGTTTCCGTGCCCGCCGCCAGAGACGAGCGTGTCGTCCCCGGGGTAGACTCGTCAAGGTGATCAAGCAGTGCCGCCGGCGGTCCGATCCACGCGCCGGCGTCCTGGGAGAGTTCGATCAATCGACGGTACAACCGTCGGTAGCCCGGGAACTCCCGTTCGTTGAAATACCGCGGGTGCCACAGCACCGTCATCACGCCCTCGTTCTCGCGCGCCTCGGCGACGAGGTCCGCACAGACCTGCCAGGCCGCCTGGGGTCGTGACGCGGGATCGGGAAGGGCCTGTTCCATCAGCGTCAGCGGGAACACGGTGAACGACTCCGAGAGTGGCTTCACGAGTCCGTAATCATACACGAAGCCGTAGTCGGTGCTGGATCCGAGCGTCGAGTCGTACTCCAGCCCCAGTTCGGCCTGTATCTGCCAGGTTCCTGGTGTGTTCATCCGGAGGTAGTGCTGGCGGCCGCCACGGACCGAATGGCCGAGCACGTCCTCCAGTCGCGCTTTCTCCTGACGCAGACGCTCGATGTCGTCTCCGGAGTGATACGAGCCGTGGAGACCGACCTCCCACCCGCCGTCGTCGAGTTCTCGGATCACTGCTGCGATGTCGTCGTTGGTCGGATCGTACCGACCGAGCTTCTGGATCCAGGTGTCGGGTCGGACCCAGTCGAGGGGTCTTCCGCTGGCGAAGAGTCCCGGCTCGCTGAGGAAGTAAAACGCCGATCGAACGCCCAGATCGTCTTCCAACGCCATGATCTCCTCGAACTGCCAGTAGGGGTTCTCCCGGGCGAAAAACGACCGCAGGTGATCCATCGACCGCTCCGCGAGTGTGTAATACAGCGCCTGGTGGAACCGCTTGTACGGCCGATCAACGTCGTGCGTGAGACACAGCGCGAAGGAGTGATCGTCAATCATCGTCCGCGGTGGCAGCGTGTGGGTGACTCAGCGCCCGGACGACGCGCTCGGCTGCCTCCCCGCCACCGTACAGCGTCGGCTTCGCCGCGGCGTTCGGAAGCGGGCGTGTGAGTGCTGTCCGGATCGACGCCGGGTCGGCACCGACGAGGACGTTCCAGCCGGCCTCGACCGTCTCGGGCCACTCGGTCGTCTCCCGGAGGGTCACACAGGGGCGGTCGAGATAGAACGCCTCCTTCTGGACGCCGCCCGAGTCGGTGGCGACTCGCTCTGCGCCCGAAAGCAAGGCCACGAAGTCCAGGTAGCCAACCGGGTCGACGAGTTCCAGTGCCGAGGCCGCCTCCTCGTGGAGACCGTACTCCTCGAGTGCCGCGACCGTACGCGGGTGAGCGGGCAGGACCACCGTGGCTGACACGCTCGCGAGTCCCTCGACGATCGACCGCAGGTGATCCTCGGAATCGGTGTTTCGCTCGCGGTGAACCGTCGCGAGGACGTACGACTCGCCGGTCAGTCCCAGGTCATCGACGACCGTGGAGTGCGCCAGTGCGTGCTCCCGGACCGCCAGCAGCGCGTCGTACATCACGTCGCCGGTCACGACGACCTCGCCCCGGACGTCGCCGGCTCGCAGCGTTTCGGCAGCCCGGTCAGTGGGGGCACACAGTAGGTCCGCACACTGGTCGACAACCACGCGGTTGACCTCCTCGGGCATCGACCAGTCGCCGCTGCGGACGCCGGCTTCGACGTGGACGAGCCGAACCGGGCGCTTTGCGGCGACCAGACCAGCCCCGAGCGTGGAGTTCGTGTCGCCGTAGACGAGTACGACGTCGGGGGCTTCCTCGTCGACGACGTCGTCGAGTCGCTCCATGACCTGGGCGGTCTGGACGGCGTGACTGCCCGAGCCGACGCCGAGATTGTACGCTGGTTCCGGGATCGGGAGTTCCTCGAAGAACACCGACGACAGCATCTCGTCGTAGTGCTGGCCCGTGTGGACGAGTACCTCTTCGTGGCGGCTGAGCTGTTCGGAGACGGGAAAGGCCTTGACGAACTGCGGTCGGGCACCGACGACGGTGAGGACTTTCATCCCTCGACCTCCAGTTCCTCGTTGTCCCGCCGGTCGAACAGGACCGCGGCGATCAACATGACGACGCCGAACAGCAGCCCGTACGTGGCTGTGCGCCCGCTCTCTCCGGCGCTCCACAGCGACCGGATGCCGTGGCCGAACCCGGCCAGCAACCCGGTCGCGCCGAACCCGTAGCAGGCGGCAAGGGGATGGACACCGTCGTCGAGATGGCGAACCCGGAGTCGCCACAGGAACTGTCGTGCCAGCAACAGCGAGAGCTGTGGCACGAACGAGGAGTACTCGATGTGGCTGGTCTCCTCGCCGTAGACCGCGGGCATGTCGACGTCGGCGATCCGGAACCGATGGACGTTCATGTGAACGAGCATATCGTTGCAGAACCCGAACCGGTCGTACACCGCGTCGAGATCGATCGTCTCCAGTGCTTCCCGGGAGACTGCCGTGTACCCGTTCTGTGGGTCCATCATCCCCCAGTAGCCGCTGGCGACCTTGGTGAGGAGGGTCAAGATTGCGTTGCCGAACAGTCGCCAGCGGGACATCGCCGCCCGGTACTCCGGTCGTTCGAGCCGGTTGCCCTTGGCGTAGTCGGCCCGCCCCTCCGCGACCGGGTCGACGATCCGATTGAGGATGTCGGGGTCCATCTGTCTGTCGGCGTTCATCACAGCCACGACGTCGATGCCGTCCTCGACGGCCTGGCGATACCCCGTCTTGATCGCGGCCCCGACGCCCCGGTTCCGTTCGTGTCTGGCCGTCACGACGCGTTGCCGGTAGCTGACGCCGCCGTCGGCCGTGACGAGTGGCTGCTCGCTCTGTCGGTCGTTCATTCGCTGTGCCTGTTCGGTGATCTCTGTCCAGGTGTCGTCAGTCGAGGCGTCGTCGACGGCGTAGATCCGGTCGACAAAGGCCGGGACCGTCGCGATGACCTCTCCGACGAACCCCGCCTCGTTGTAGGCGGGAATGACGACACCAACGGTCTGGCCCTTGTACATCACTCCACCCCGCGGCCGTCGCCGATCGTTCGGACGGTGTGACCCGAACCCGAGAGGGTCAGCGCCTGCCGACCGTCGACGACGACCATGGGGTCCATCCGGTCCCACCGGATGCGGTCGAACGCGCTGTGATCAGTGACGAGGACGGCGGCGTCGAGATCCAGTCTGTGCAGTCGCTCGACGGCTACCGGCGTTCCCTCGAACGGGGAGAGGTCCGAACAGACTGGATCGACGAGGTAGACGTTCGCGCCCAGCTGGTTCAGATCCCGGACGACGGAGAACGCCGGCGAGTACCGGATCTCGTCGACGTCCGGCCGGTAGGTCACTCCGAGGACGGCGACGTTCGCGCCGAACAGCGGGTGATCCGACCCGTCCATGGCCTCCCGGAGTTGCTCGATCGCGTACAGCGGCATGCTGTCGTTGATCTGGCGGGCCATGCGCACGATCGGTGCCGAGGTCTCGATGCTGTCCAGCAGGAAGTAGGGGTACACCGGAATGCAGTGACCGCCGACGCCGATACCCGGCCTGTGGATGTCACAGAACGGCTGGGTGTTGGCGAGTTCGATCGCCTCGGGGACGTCCACGCCGAGTTCGGGGGCGACCATGGCGAGTTCGTTCGCCAGGGCGATGTTGGTGTCGCGGTAGATCCCCTCGAACACTTTCACACACTCGGCAGTCCGGGCGTCCGGGGCGGCGTGGACGTCGTTGGTCGTGATCTCCCCGTAGACGAGTTTCGCGACGCGCGTGCTCTCGTCGTCGATCCCGCCGACGATCTTCGGGTAGGCCCCGCGGATGTCCTGCAACGCGCGTCCGCTCATCGTCCGCTCGGGACAGAACGCCAGCCCGACGCTCTCGGGATCGGGGACGGTCCGGCGGAGGATCGGCCACAGCGTCTCCGCGCAGGTCCCGGGCGGCACCGTCGACTCGACGACGACGATGTCGCCGGGATCGAGATGCATGCCGATGTCTCGGATAAGGGCCGTCAGCGTCGACAGATCCGGCACGTCCTGATCGTCGAGCAGGGTGGGGACGATCAACACGTGGATGCTCGCACCGGCGGCGGCTTCCTCGACATCGGTGGTGGCTGACAGCGCTCCACTGGAGACGTTTCGCTCGATCTCCGCCTCCAGCCCGGGTTCGTTCTCGACGGGCGAGCGACCGTCGTTGATCGTCCCGACGACCGACTCGCTGATGTCGACGCCGGTGACGTTTCCAGAGACGGACGCGTAGACGGCCGCGAGCGGCAGCCCCATCTTTCCGAGTCCGTACACGGCGACCGGTACCTGTCCGTCGGTGAACGCACGCCGCTGTTCGTCCGGCGTCGCTCCCGAACCGTACAACCGCTCCAGTGACTGTTCAGATCGTGACATTTGGTGCCACCTCCGATTCGTCCGCGGCCAGCGCATCGATACGGTTGGCCAGCGCCAGTGCCCGCCGTCCGTCTTCGCCCGTCACGATCGGTTCCTCGCCGGATCGGACGGCGGCCGTGAACGATTCGAGCTGGTTTTTCAGCGGTTCGCCGTTCCCGACCATCGGCTGCTCGATCAGGTTCTCGTATCGATACCGGACCGACCCCTGCTCCTCGACGAACTCGGGGTAGGACTTGCGGTAGATGTGGACCGAGCGATCGATGTAGTCGACATCGACCTTACAACTGCGGGCGGTGATCGAGAGTTTCCGGATCTTCTGCTGGGTGAGTCGACTGGCCGTGAACGTCCCGATGACACCGTCCTCGAAGGTCACCGAGGCGGTGACGTACTGACCGTCCTCGGTCCCGTCGGCCGTCACGCTTCGGACCGGAACGTCCAGCACGTCCAGAACCACGTCCAGGTCGTGCAGCATGAGATCGAGCGCCACGCTGGTGCCCATGTCCCGGTCCAGTGGCGGTCCGAGCCGGCGGGCGTCGACGGCGATCACGTCCAGGTCGGCCACGACGTCCTGGAGGGTCCTGACGGCGGGGTTGAACCGCTCGATGTGCCCGACCTGCAGCACCACGCCGTTGTCCTCGGCCTGCTCGATCAGCGTCTCGGCCTGTCCGTCGGTCTCGACGAACGGTTTCTCGACGAGCACGTGGACGCCGCGGTCGATCGCCCGGCTGGCGATATCGTAGTGATACGCCGTCGGGACCGCGATCGAGAGGATGTCGACCCTCTCGAAGAGGTCCTCGGGGTCGCGGGGACTCGTCCCGTGGTCGGCGGCGACCGACGACGCCCGTTCCGGGTCGCTGTCATAGACGCCCACCAGATCGACGTTCGGGAGCTCCTCGTAGACGCGGGCGTGATGGCTACCCATCTGTCCGACGCCGTAGACGCCGGCGGCGAGGGTTTCGTCGGTCATTCGCCGATCGCCTCCCAGGCGCGAGTGAGGTGTCTCTCGACTGCCTCGACGATAGCGGTGATGTCCTCGTCCGTGAGCCCCGGATGGACCGGCAGCGAGAGCACCTGATCCGTGGCTCGCTCGGCGACCGGAGTGGTGGCCTCCTCGCCGGCGTAAGCCCCCTGCTTGTGGATCGTCGTCGGGTAGTAGACGCCGGTTCCGATGTCGCGCTCCTCGAGGTCGAGTTTCAGCGCGTTGCGCTGGGGGTACTGGACGGTGAACTGATGGTAGGCGTGCTCGGTTCCAGGGCGAGGTTCGGGTAACTCGAACCTGTCGCCGTCCAGTTCCTCGAGCAGGCGCTGGGCGTTGCGGCGGCGCTGGTCGACGTAGTACGGGAGTTTCTGCAGCTGGGTGAGACCGATCGCGCCGGCGATGTTGGTCATCCGGTAGTTGTGTCCCAGCGTCGCGTGCGTGTACGAGCCCGTGCGCCCGTGATTGATGAACTGGTCGGCTCGACGAGCGACGGCCTCGTCGTCGGTGACGACCATCCCACCCTCGCCGGTCGTCATGTTCTTGGTCGGGTAAAACGAGAAACAGCCGGCGTCCCCGATCGTGCCGACGTGTTCGCCGTCGATGGTCGCGCCGTGGGCCTGGGCGGCGTCCTCGATCAGCGCCAGGTCGTGGGCGTCGGCGATCTCGCGGAACCGCTCCATCCGCGCCGGCTGGCCGTAGAGGTGGACGACGAGTATCGCGTCGGCGTCGTGTTCGCGGACGGCCGCCTCGGCGCTGTCGGGGTCGAGATTGAGAGTCTCGGGATCGATATCGGCGAACACCGGCTCGGCGTTGGCAAACCGGATCGCGTTCGCGGTCGCGATGAACGAAAACGGTGTCGTGACGACGCTGTCGCCCTCGCCGATACCGAGCGCTTCCAGAGCGGTGTGCAGCGCCGCGGTCCCGTTGACGGTCGCGACGCCGTGCTCGGCACCGACGTACTCCGCGAACGACGCCTCGAACTGTTCGACCTCTTCTCCGGCGACGAGTCGACCCTCTTTGATTACGTCTTCGACGCTCTCGAACTCCGGCTCGCCGATGTCCGGGGCTGCAAGCGAGATCATGCGATCGTGTTCCCCCCTTCGAGCGGGTCCGGCAGCGGTTCGTGTCGCGCGGGCGTGCCCACGGCCAGCGTCTCCGGTGGGACATCCTCGGTGACGATGCTCCCGGCGGCGACGAACGATCCGCGGCCGACGGTCACGCCGGGGAGGATCGTCGCGTTTGCGCCGATGGAGACGTCGTCTTCCAGCGTCGGGCCTTCCAGATCCTGCTCGACGCGGACCGGGTACTCGTCGTTGGTCAGGACCGCGCTCGGCCCGAGAAAGACAGAATCGCCGATCGTCGTCTGCCGGGGAACGTAGACGTTCGTCTGGCAGCTCACCGACGAACCGATCGTGCAGGCCCCGTCGACGACGGTATTCGTCCCGAGCAGGACGTCGTCGCCGATCGTCGTGTCTTCCCGGACCAGCACGTTGTGACCGGTCGAGAAGGAGTTACCGATCTCGACGTCGTCGTAGATCACCGTTCCCGACCGGATCGTCGCGTCGTTGCCGATCTGCGTCTGATCCGTGTCGCTGCCGTTGGAGTGGCCGAGCGTCGCATTCTCGTCTACTGTACAGTCGATACCGAGTGTGACGTATTCCATTGCGGGTCCTCGCTGACCGGTTTCACGGGTGGCCAGCGCTTACGCCATGACTCGGGTCGATTGCCGCTTTGTTATTGAGTGCTTTGCGGGGACCACAGGTTCGTACTATCGCAGGACATCGGTCCGATATTCTCCCGTGAGCCGCGTGGCCGTGGTTGCGATACCGACCTGCCGAGACGACCACACGTCGGAAGCGGTCACGCCGTTCGCTCTCGGCACTCACCGCTTCGCTGTCGTGCGGTCAAACCCGAAAAAGACGCATACCAACCACGATAAATGGACTCCCGAGAGACGATCTACGCGTATTGGTAGGCGGCTGTATCGCTCCACAGTAGGTGAATACTACGCTCCGCTGGTGACCATAGTCACGTCGTAACAAAGTGGATACGTTGTCTCTTCTTCGGCAGGTCTGATCGCTCGGACGAGTATACGCGGTCAAGACAGCACCGATATAATGTCAGAAGAAAAAGATATGCTCTCGCCCGACCAGGCGTTCGATATCCTGAGCAACCAGCGTCGTCGGTATGCCCTGCATTACCTCTCGGACCAGCCCGAGGGAGAGAAGCTTCAGGAACTCGCACGCCAGCTCGCCGCCTGGGAGAACGAGATCGCCGCCGAAGAGGTCTCGAAGAAACAGCAAAAACGTGTGTACGTCTCTCTGTACCAGACACATATTCCCAAACTCGAAGCCGAAGGGGTCGTCGACTACGATAGCGAGAGCGGGCTGATCACGCTGACTGGCCATGCGGACGATGTCACGACCTACCTACAGGACGACGAAGACCGGTCCGACCAGTGGCACCGCTATTATCTGGCTCTGGTCGTGGCCGGCACCGTCGTCTTCACCGCGACAGTCCTCGAGCTTCCCGTCTTTGCTGCACTCACACCGACGATCGTCGGTCTCACGATTCTCTTCGCGTTCGGTGTCCTCACTGTCCAGTACTTCCTCGTGCGGCGCCGTGAGTCACAGGGGGTGTCCAGGAGCAGTGAGCACTAGTCCTCGTCCTCGACGGGAACCAGTTCTTCCGGACTCCGCTTGTACCGCGGTCTGTTCGCGAACTTCCGAATCAGTTCCTTGTCTTCTTTCGAGAGGTGTTTCGTCATCACCCCCACTTGGACTGGAAGCCGTATAAGTACGTTCCGACTTCCTTCAGGTGTCGGCCACTAGAAGCAGCATACTCGCACATAGATTCGTTTACCTGTGACTGGTTATGCGACAATAGCTACCTTTTAAGTAAATCCGGAGTGTGTGTATGACAGCATGTGTGGGACACAGCAGCGTACTCGGATAGGCGATCATCCGTTTAGACGGGTGTGCGACGATATGGGGGGTCGCACCCTGTCGAAACGATACGGCCGCCACTGCCAGCCCAGGATCGGACCGGTGATCGACAGCCCGGGACAGGCGAGTTGATCAATGGGGATCGTTACCGAGATCACTGTCCCCGGCGATGCGTTCGAACTCGGCACGTCGCTCGCGCCGATCGAGGACGTGTACGTGACGTTCGATCGAGTGGTACCGACCGGCGGCCGGCTGTTTCCGTACATGTGGGTCTCGACGGACGATCACACGCTGTTCTGTCAGCTCCTCCAGCGGAATCCGGCCGTCGAGGATCTGGAGATGGTTCACCAGGAGGACGATCGGGCACTGTACGACGTCGCCTGGTGTGACGACACGGACGGGTTCCTGTGCTGTCTCCGGACCACCGACCTGGTCGTGCTCCGGGCTGGCGGCACAGCCAGCGCCTGGGAGTTTGAACTCCGGTTTGCCGACCAGGAAACCGTCTCCGCCTTCCAGAAGAAGTGTGCCGACCGGGAGATCTCGATCTCCGTCGACAAAGTCACCACCAAGAGCGTCTCGGACCCGCTGGAGGAGAAGCTCACGAAATCCCAGCGCCGGACCGTCCAGCTCGCCCTCGAAAAGGGGTATTTCGACGTGCCGCGAAAGACGACGCTCGTGGAACTGGCGGCGGAACTGGACATCTCCGATCAGGCGGTCTCGGCCCGGATCCGTCGAGCCACCAAAAAGCTCTCACAGCAACTGCTCTTGCCCTACCAGTCCGAGGAACACAAGCAGGCACCACCGAAACAGCGCTAGTTTCCACCATCGGCCGGGCACCGAATCGATTGTCGCTGTTCTGTCGTGTGCCTCGTTGGGTGTGGATATCCAATGCTAACGTACAACCCGATTCCGACCGAAGATATTGTCAGGTCGGCTGGCTGTGCCGGGATCGGTCACCCGCTGATCGTGATCGGTTTCCGATCACTGTGATAGATCCCCCCGATCGATCGCCCCCACCTCAGACGGGTATATTCGTGCCCAATCCTGGCGCGGACCCACGACCGGCCTGATCGGTTGCGTTCCAACCGGAAGGAACCGTCGACGTAGCTCCCACACCCACCATATCCGACATTCCTTCCGTTTCGTGCCGACCGAGACACCGCTCTCGCGAGATCTGTCGCCCGGCCGTGGACGCAGATCCTTCACAGCGGTTGCTGTCAGTGTTTGGGATCGCGGTTCTGTAGCAGGCCCTGCGCCATGAGTCGCCGTGAGATCACGACGAGTCCGTTCCCGAACCCCTCACCGAAAATGGCCCGTTCTTCCTTGCTCTCGGGCATGATCGAACTCACGAGAAGCGTCGACCGGTCGACCATGAGCAGCCGGCCGATAGCGGTCTCGTCCTGGGTATCGTTCCCTCCCTGCAGCCACTCCAGCCCGGAGACGAACGTCGTCGCGTTCGGTACGGCGTCCCGGATCTGCTCCTGGAGCGGCTCGCTCAACGCGCCGACGATCAACTCGATGTCGTCCTCAACCGCGTTGAGCGTGTCGACGAGTGCTGGGGTCAGCAGCGACTGGTCGCCGAGTACCAGCACGACCTCGTCGTTCGCATCGGTTATGAGTCCGTTCGTCCGGTTCTCGATGGCCTCCTGACCGACCATCGACCACACCTGCTGGACGGGCGATTCGTCGTCCTGCTCGACCACTTCGATCGTATCGAGGGAGTTCTGCAACCGCTCGACGCGGGCCTCGTACTGATCACGGAGCGTCTCGGTGGCCTCCGAGATCGAGACTGCCCGAAACCGCTGTGGGCTCGAATGGTGGATCTCGACCAGTCCCTGTGCCTCTAGCACCCGGATCGCGTCGTAGACCCGCGTGCGCGGCACCTCGGTCATCTCGCTGAGTTGTTTGGCCGTGCCCGTCTCCAGGCGCGACAGTCCGACGAAACACCTCGCTTCGTACTCTTTCAAGCCGAGTTGTTGGAGGAGTTCGATCGCTTCCTCCAGGTTTTCCTTCGTGCTCATTGTGTCCCAACCGCCCGGGAGTTGTCCCGGGCCTTGTATACTGGTACGCGTCCACAACGGATATGTATTGTCACTCTATTTGTGACTGGACGGACAGGCTGCTGGGGTTTGTCGGCTGTTATGCCCCGCAATTCGACGGTGCCGAACTATTTGTGAGTATTCGAGTCACACTTTTCGGGTCCGGAATAGGTCCGGCTGCGCCCCGAACTGTAGATGTGGAATCACGTAACTCAGTTAATCACAAAAGAGATATACGGTACGGTTCCGTACCGTGCAACTGGCACGCAGTCCAGTGCTGTGTCCCAACCACCTTGCTGCTGCGTGTCACCCAGCCGGTCCACCCGGCTGGGTACATACTACTCCCGAGTGATGACACCCGATCCAACAGCGGACCCACAGACGGCCGCCATCGAGCAACTCGAACAGTTCGGGTTGAGCGCGTACGCAGCGCAGACGTTCGTCGCGCTCTCGAGTCTCGGTACGGGAACGGCAAGGGACGTGAGCCGAGTGTCGGATGTCCCGCGCACGCGGGTCTACGACGCGATCGATGAACTACACAGCCGGGGCCTCGTCGACGTCCGGCAGTCCTCGCCCAGGGAATTCTGGGCCATCTCGGCGGAAACCGCGACTCGAACCTTCGAGCGCGAACTCCAGCATCGTACGGATCTGCTCCGGACGGCACTGAGTGAACTCGAACCGGAAACCCGACAGGACGAACAGCGAGGCGTCTGGACGGTCGAGGGCCAGCGAGCGGTCACCCAGCGGATCGTGGAGTTTCTCGCCAGTGCCGAAGACGAGATCGTTTACATGACCGTCGCGGACCTCCTGACTGATGACCTGCTCGAAGGATTGCAGGACGCGAGCGCGCGCGGCGTCACGGTCAACCTCGCGGGCGTCTCGACTCCAGTCCGGGATCGCATCCAGGCGGAAGTCCCGGACGTCGAGACCTTCGAGTCTCTGTGGGACTGGTCGGATACGCCCGCCGGCCGACTGCTGATGATCGACAGAGAGCGGACGCTCGTGAGTGTCCTGGTCAACGGCGACGACGCGGCCCCGTCCGACCCACGGTCGGAAACCGCGATCTGGGGCAAGGGTGAGACGAACAGCCTGGTCGTCGTCCTGAAAGCGATATTCACCTGGCAACTCGATCGAACTGACGACGACGGAACCGACTCGTCGGCGTGAGCCCTACTTGTTTCCAGCCGTAGCGGGCGGAACGATCGTCTGCTCCGGGAGCGAATCCAGGACCTGCTCGAGCCCGTCGTGGGACTGATACTGCACGGTCCCACTGTCGCGGTCGTACTCGGCGATCCCGTAGGACTGGAGCTTCGGCAAGTGCGTGTGATGGAGTTCGGTGTGGATCTTCTCACGGGAATTCTCGGGACCATCGGCGAGTAGCCGCATCGTGAGGTCTTCGACTGTCGTCTCACCCTCTACCTGTAGACTCCGGATCACCCGACGCCGTCGACCGTCAGCGAGCAACTGGAGACACTCGTCCATGATCGGTTCTCTCATGGGCGAACGTTCGACCTCCACACACATCACTGTGCGATATTTTCACAATTGGGGAGATTTTGATTATATGAGTAACAGTAGCCGACACGTGCGTACACGAACGCCCGCGGTCCGGATCGCGTGCGACGGGTGACGAATACCAATTCCCTTGGGGGGAACTTATTTACCCTACTGACACTAAACGCCGCCATTGTGTCTGAAGACGTAGAAAAACACGCTTCAGGGGGCGGTTCCAGGTCCGAGAGGAATTTCCGCGAGGCCCTGCGAGAACTATTGATTTCGGCACACGAAAACGGTCTCGATGTTACCGGTGGGTGGCAGATCGTTCCCGAGAGCGAGACAACGCTGGCGTGGGACATCGAAATCACGCAGCTCGCCCGGGAGACCACACACCAGTCGCCGACGACGGACGAGTTCCCGGTCGATTCGATTCTGACGGCCGTGGCGTCTCACGAGGGTGTCGAGAAGACTGAGCTCCCGCCGTTGCAGGATTCGATCGACGTCGAGTCGCTGGAGAAAATGTTCGAGGACTTGGCCGATGGACCGCCCGGCGAAGTGACGTTTTATTATTCCGGGTACAGGGTCACCGTCTACGGGGACGGACAGATCACGGTCGAAGGATAGATCACACCAGCCGGGGATAATCCACGATCAGTTCGGCCGTCGTTGAGCTCGTCTCTCCGCTCTCACTTTCGACAGTGAGCGTGACGCTGTACGTGCCTGCCTCCGGGAACGTCCGTGAGACGGTCTCGCCTGTCTCGGTCGTATCGTCGAACTCCCACGTGTAGCTTGTGACAGCGCCATCACGGTACGTGGAGTCCGCCGCCGAGAAGTCAACCGCCGTCTCCCCGCTCTTGCCAGGGGCCGTGCCGAACGAACGAGTATCCCTACTGGGCACCAATCACGGACTGTGCTCTGGCCGCCAGTTCGTCGAGTCGGACGACATTCAGTTCGCCGGCCCGATCACGTCTGTGGACCTCCTCGACGACGCCCCGGAACTGTTCGATGTCCTCGTCAGTGTTCAGTCCGTGGTAGAATAGCGAGAGAGTGCCACCGTATCGGACCAGCTGCCCGAGCGATCTGCGCACCTCCGAGACAGTCAGTTCGCCCTTACCGGGGATCAACTGGAGATTCGACGGGTAGGCAATGGGTTGCCAGCCGCCGGCGCGTCCGGTATCGTGAAACTGGGAGACGACACTGATCGCTTGCGCGTCGACGCCCCCGTAGGGATACGCGAAGTGTCGGGCACCTTCTGTGAACCCCCGTTCGAGGAGCCATTGCTGTGCCCGCCGGACGGTCGATTCTATCGCCGCCGGCTCGGCGTCTCGCAAGTCGGTGTGGTCCGCCGTGTGTGAGCCGACGAGCCACCCCGCCGCGGCGAGTTGGTCGAGTTGAGCCTCGTCCAAGTTTCCGTCGTCGCCGATCGTGTCGGTGTTGACGTACGTGATCGCGGGGTAGCCGTACCGCGAGAGCGCGGGCAGTGCTTCCGTGTAGTCGGTTTCGTTCCCGTCGTCGAACATGAACACGACCAGCGGCGTCTCCGGAACGGGCACGCGGGCCGGGGCATCGAGATACAGGGTCTCGGTCCCGGCTTCGTCCCTGGGCGCCATCCGGAACGAGACCCGAGTGATGGCTTCCAGATCGACGTCGGCCTCGTCGACCTGCGGGTCCAGCACGCCGAAATCCACTCTGACCAACTCGCTGCGACTCCGGACAGCCGCTCGTGTCCTGAATCTACGTTCCGCCGTGTCGCGGAAGTCAACGTACGGATAGCGTCCCGGGACCGTCCCACCGACCGACATGGCACACGACAGACGGGCATTGCTGAAATCCAGTGGCTCGTCCAGCGGGATGTGGAGCCACGTCCCGTCACCGTCTGTTCGCAACTCCGCACACTGGGTTCCGGTGACGTGACGGTCCGTGTTCGCGAGGAGTGTCCCGCCGGACACTTCGAGGTCCGACAGTCGCTCGAACGTGTCTGGACCGAGTCCGTTCCGAACGTGTCTGTCCGTCGACGCCTGCGTCCGTGAGCGTGCGTCGGTCCGGTCACGACCATCATCGAGAGGGGAGCGCTCTTGGCACCCCGCAGCAGCCACGAGGAACCCCCCCGTTACGGCACTGATGACGTCGCGACGACGGATCGGATACAGGGAACCATCGGACTGACAGCGCCACCCCTCGTCTTGATCCCGAGACATGTCGAGCAAGTCATCGCTGTGATGTAATAGTAATATACCGTGTATTCGGGAGGAAGATCGAGTACGTCCGCGCTTCACACGAGGTCCGGATAGTTCACGATCAGTTCGGCCGTCGTCGACTTTGTCGTCTCATCGTCGGCTTCGACGGTGAGCTCGACGATGTAGGTTCCCGGTTCCGGGAACGTCTGCGAGACGGTTTTTCCCCTGGCGGTCCCGCCCTCGATGGACCAACTGTAGCTCGTGATGCGTCGGTCCCGATAGGCAGCGTCTGCTGCCGAGAGAGTGACCTCTGTTCCGTCCTGCTTGTTCGCGGTGATGGTCGGGACGACGCTCGCCGGCCGTCGAGGCTCCCTGCAATTCGCCCGCTTCACGTTCTCCGTCGCGAAGGTTTCGATCGACGCGTTCGGCATGTCGATACAGGAGTCTCGGATGACGCTCCCGTCGCGGTTCGCCGCATCGAAACCACGCCCGGAACCGATAAACGAGCAGTTCTCGAACACGACCGCGTCTTTTTTGTTCGGTGTCGATGTCGCGGCTGCGTTGACCGTCAGGGTGTCCGCGCCGTCGTTGCGCACGACGCAGTCGTAGAACTCCGCCCGGCCGTGGGTCGCATAGTCCGGGATCGTGATGACACCCCGGCTAGCCTCCTTGGACCACTCGATCTCGAGGTCACGGAACATCGCCCCGGAATACCCATTGTCGCCAGCCTCGACGCGGACCGCGTCCCCCGAATTTCGGGATCCATCGACTTTGACGTAACAGCCGGTCGCGCTGGAGACTTTCGAGGGGTGATCGCCGGCACCGAAGCGGATGTTCGCGTTCTGGTTGTTGACGAACTCCCCACCCTCGATGGTCAGTACGCCGGTCGGTGCCGTCGAACGGGTTGCAGCGGAGTTGCGCTCGTGGATCACCGGATCTCTGAGGACGACCTCTCCTTCGTGTAGCGGCCCGGATCGGAGGAATGCGACGCCGTTCGGGTATGACACCTCTATTGCCGGTTCGTCGAGGCCAGCGTAGATCCCGTCGATGACGAAGACGCCGTCCTGGTCAGTCACCTCCGCGGCCAGTGAGTATCCCACACCGGAGTCGTTCGGCGTCCGGCCGAGCCACTCGACGTTCTTGAGGACCGATCCGTCACTCGTCGTGAGTCGTAGCGACAACTGACTCGTGTCGTCGCTACGTTCGTGTAGCGAGAGGTTCTCGACCAGGTGTGGGCCGCTGTTGGTGGCGTTCAGCCACTTCAGTGCCGTCCCTTCGACCGGCTTGATCTGGACGTCCCGGCGACTGGCGCCGAGACCCCTGATGCCGAACCGGGAGACGTCATTACCCTCGTGCTCGCGCCCGGTCAGGTACTCACCCGGCGGAAACTCGATGAGCGTCCCCGACTCGTATGCCGCCTCGAACGCATCGTCGATCGGCTCAGTCCCCGTGTTGTCGAACCCGAGATCTTCGACGGCGTCCAGAACCGTGTCGAAGGCGATTCCGTAATAGGTCCGGGCTGCCGACTGTGTCCGTGGCAAACCGGACGCAGTGATTACGTCGTCAGTCTCGATTCGATGGGACTCGCCTCCGTACCCTGGCGGGTCCATGATCGGGGACGTGATGCGACACGTTCGGAAGGTGTTGCTCCTGGGCCCGACGATACTGTCTCCGGCCCTGACCGTCAGGTGTCGCAACTGCCACGACGGGAGCGCGAGCACCTCGTGTTCGGACCCGAAATCCACCACCGACTGATCGATTCCTCTGCCGACCACGGTGATTTCCGGTATTTCGAGGAATCCGAACGATCCGATAGGGGAATCACTGATCGTCGTCATTACTGGCTTCAGTGAGAAGTTCCCGTTTCCGAGGCCGATCACGTCCCCTGCACTTGCGTTTCGGTACGCGTCGGCGATCGTCTCATACTCGCCAACCCCGTTCTTTCCGACTGTGTAATCGAGATCGTACATCGCGTCTTCGAGGGTGGGAATGTCAAGGTGTACCGTGCAGTTTGTCCGTGTATCCGTCGGGGTCGTGCCACTGCTTGAGCATCCTGCGAAGGCAAGGGTGCTTCCGGCAGCCAGTAGATACTGCCGGCGGGAGAGAGTCATACCTGTACACTGTTCGTGCGTCTGGAAAGTGTTTATGAGCATACTGCTGAGTAAGACTCCTCTAGAATAGTAACGAGCTCCTAACGCGATGTTCGATGGCACCTTCCGAAAACAGCGGTCCGATCGAAGGCAGTAGGATGATGATAACTACGCGTCTCATGGATCGAGTGAGGGTATGATGAAGCGGCCCGCTCACAGCGATGATCGGTTCACGGCGATCGTGGGGCTCGTCGGGTTTGTAAGTCTCACGAGTGCCGTGTTGATCGCACACGTGAACCCTGCGACTGCCTACGAACTGTCGATTTACGCGTCGACGCCGACGCTCTTCTGGGTCGGCATCGGCATCGCCTATCTGTCCGCGGCAGTCGTCTCGTTTTCGACGACCAACGCCTTGCACCGGCGCCTCGGGCTCGTCCTCGGCGGGGCCGGGAGTTTCGCGGTCGTTGCACTCCCCCTCATTCGAGGATACTTCTACTACGGTGTCAACGACGCGATGACCCACGCCGGCATAACCAGAGAACTCACGGCCGGGACACTGACGCCCTACGGAACGGCCTACCCGGCGGTCCACACGCTCGCCGCGTTCCTGTCCGGCGTGACCGGATTTTCGGTGTGGCAATCCGCCCTGTTGGTCCCGCCGGTCGTGGCAATCACCTTTTTCGTCTTCGTCCCGCTGGTGGTTCGCGCGGTCGTCGGCGGCGAGATGGCACTGGTCGTCGGTGCGTTCACGGCGTTTCTGCTCGTCCCGATACACCAGTTCGCGACCAGCCTCTTTCCGCACCCGAGCAGCCAGGCGGTGCTGTTCGTGCCGATTATCCTGTATCTCATCGTCGGTTATCTTCGATCACCCGATTTAGGATACGGGTCTGCCACGGCGTTCAGTGCCGTCGTGCTGGTCACGATCGGTGCGTCGATCCTGTTGCACCCGATGCAGGCACTGAACGTCATCCTGCTACTTGTTGCGTTCGCTCTCGTCGGCTTCGTGGCTTCCCGGTGGTCGAACACGCAGTCGTGGTGGGACCATCGGTCGCTGGTTCCAGTCGTCTTCCTCTCCGTGATCGCCTACGTCGCCTGGATCATCCAGTCCCCTGGCGTGCTAGATACGGGTGGTATCATCGTCGCCTCGCTGGGCGAATACGTTTCCGGAGTGTCCCCCGGTGCCGGTGCTGCGATCGGCACACAGTCGAACTCCCTCCAGTCGATCGGCTCGAGTCCCGCGGTGATCTACCTCAAACTGTTCACCGTGAGTACGCTGTACATCGCTGCGGCGGTCGCGCTGGCTGTGGCCGCTCTCACTAACCGCCCGACGTGGCTGGAAGATTCGGCCGATACCCGACGGCTACTCCTGTCTCTCGTCGGCGGACTCGTTCTGACGGCACCCGTCTTCGGCGCGTACCTGTTTGGCAACGTCGGACGGTATTACTTCAGACAGGCTAGTTTCATGATGGTCATCGTGACGATCCTCGGTGCGATCGCGATGACGTACGGGCTGTTGAAACTCTCCAAAACGGGGCTTCAGACAGCCGTGAAGCCGTCCGCTGTGACCGTGTTCGTGGTGCTGTTCGTGCTCTCCGCAGTGGTCTTTTTCAACTCCCCGTATCTCAATCTCGCCAACCAGCACGTGACTGAATCACGTATCGACGGCTACCAGACGACGTTCGACGTGACGAGCGACTCGGCCGTGATCAGCGGCGTCGTCCAGGAACCGGACCGGTACCACGACGCGCTGCGCTCCGTCGATAGCGACCCCCGTCTGTCTGATACCCTCAACGACAGTGAACTACGGAACCTGCAGGATCGACCAGGCTCCGAGTGGTACCTCGTACTTTCCCGGAACACCTACGAGCGCGAAGTTACCGCGTATCGAGAGTATCGCTTCTCGCGCGGGTCCTTCGAGTCCCTCGAACGCCAGCGAGGCGTGGACCGGGTCTTCTCGAACGGCGATACGGAACTGTACTTCGTTCCCTGAAAACCGAGCATGTCCCAAAGAGATATCCTGTGGATAACCCTAGAGAGTATCCGCTTCGATCACACGTCGCTTGCGAGTCACGACCGAGAGACGACTCCGAACCTCTCGGCCCTCGCTTCCGAAGGCCAGTCGTTCGACCAGTGTTTCTCACACGACATCTGGACGCGTTCCTCGAGTGCGAGTATCCTGACTGGGCAGGCTCCGTCGGCCCACCGGACGTGGTCAACTGACGCGAAACTCCCCGATGAGATCACGACGATCCCTGAGGCATTCGGGAGCGCGGGATATCGAACCGCCTGCATCTCACCGAACGGACAGCTGAGTGCGAGCACCGGTCTCGATCGCGGGTTCGACGACTTCCACTACCTCGTCAAATCGAGTCTGCTCTCCGAAGCCGGACCGACATCCGTCGCGAAGTGGCTACTGAACTTCCGACGTCACTCCGGCGGCTTGACGACCGATGGCAACCAGCACTGTGTCGGATATCTCGGCAACGAGATCGCAAAGAAACACATCAGAAACGCCGGAGCCGACGACGAACCGCTGTTTCTGTACATTCACCACGGCGACTCACACCACGCGTACGTCCCTCCGGTGACGTGGCGCGACCGGTTCGTCGACGACCTCCCAGTGACCGTCGACGAAGCCGTCGACATCGCACTCGACATGTCCAGTAACCTTCATCGATATATCGCGCAGGACGACCCCTTCACCGACGAGGAATGGCAGGCACTGCGTGTCATGTACGACTCGGCGATCGCGTACGTCGATTCACTCGCCGGCGAACTGATAGACTACGCGCAAGCGAACCTATCGGATCCGATCGTCGTGGTCACGGCGGATCACGGCGAGCTGTTTGACGAACACGGGCTGCTCGCACACATGTTGACCACTCACAGCGCTGTGTCACGGGTACCGCTGGTAGTCAGTGGTCTCGACGGGCTACCGAACGGGGGGCTCGTTCAGCACGCGGACGTGATGCAGATACTCTGTTCGGAGCTGGATGTCGACCATCCCGTCCCGGTCGGTCAGGACGTGCGCGATCGACGGCGAGACGTCGCTGTTACACAGCGTGGCGGGGTTCGCGCGAGAGGAAAACTCGAAGCGATCAGCGCCTATAATGAACGGTTCCCAGTCGGGGACTTTCCCGCTGGCGACCTCACCACACTCCGAACGCAGGGATATCGATACGACACGGCAGGGTCGTACTCACGGCTGTTCGAGCGTCCGAGCGAGGACGTCGACCAGCGTGACGGGAACCAGGACACAGTCGACAGATTCCGGAACCGTGCCGAGGAGTGGCTCGAGCGATTCGGCCAGCCGATCGGTGAGACGCGTACCGCCCAGTTCAATGCGGAAACGCGGAAACAACTCGACGACCTTGGATACCTGTAGTGACGCGCGTGCCGGCCCGGGTATGCCGATGCACAACCGACATGACGAGACTGGTCCAAAAGGACCCGACGACACTGACCGGAAGGATCACCATTACAATGGGTCTATCGTGGGTACGTAGTCGATACGGATGAGAGTAGAGAGAGACAACCCGGATGGAGAAACCCCCATATCGATCGCTTGCGGTTGCTCAGGAGAACAATGGTGACTACGGAAAACACGACGAGGGGGATCGGCGGGATCACTGCTGCGATTCCCACCGATCTCGTCGGTATCGCCATCCTGCTCATCGTCTTCGACGGTCTCGTGTTCGGTTACCCGGCTGCCGTTCCGCCGTTGCGTGCGGTGGTCGGTCTGGCAGTCGTGTTGTTCGTCCCCGGTTATCTGTTTCTGGCCGTCCTCTTTCCGCGCCGACAGTCGACCGTCGATGGGACCGGTCCGGTCGAGTCGGCCACGCCAGCGGTCCAAAGGCTCGCACACGGCGGCCGTCCGTCCTGGAGCGAGCGCTTCGTGTTGTCGTTCGGTCTCAGCGTCGCGATCGTTCCGATACTGGGTCTTCTCGTCACGCCGTTCACCGGCTCGCTCTCACCGCAGTCGGTGTTTCACGGGCTGAACGCGTTTGTTTTCGTCGGGACCGTTGCCGCGGTCGCTCGGCGGAGCGTCCTCCCCGCCAACGAGCGACTGCAGCTCCCGTCCCGCTCGGTGCGCGACTCGCTGGGAACGATGTTCGGCCGGGACCAAAGCGGTTTGCTTTCAGTCGTATTCGTCCTGGCCGTCGTCGTGGCGCTCGCTTCGATCGGGTTCGCCGTTACGTTCCCTGCGAGTGGTGAAGCGTACACCAGTACGACGCTCCTCACCGAAAACGGCGAGGGGGAGCTCGTCGCATCCGGATATCCCTCGACACTCGATGCCGGAGCGAGCGAGCAGTTGACGCTCCGTGTCGAAAACCACGAAGGCGTCGAAACGACGTACACCGCTATCGTATCGCTCCAGCGCGTGGACGCGTCGGGGGCCGTCGGCGAGACGGAGCGGATCCTGGAAGAGCAGGAAACCGTCCAGCCCGGGCAGACCTGGACTGAACCCCACACGATCGCGCCGACGATGATCGGCGAGGACCTCCGTCTGCAGTATCTCATCTATCGGGGCGAGCCACCGCAGGACGTCAACGAGGAGACCGCGTACCGCACGCTCTCACTCTGGGTCACTGTCGGCTCGAGCGAGTGACACTGCCGGTCGCGGCCGGGAATCTCGCCGTGCCGGGACAGCCGTCCGCCGTACAGTAAACAAGCCATAACAATACGAGGGAGACGTCTGTGTACACTCGATGTCGTCAACTCGTCTCCGCGAGCGGTACGCGCTGTCGAATCTGCTGTACGCGATCCGATCGCTGCGTGCGTTCGTCAGAGAGACCGAACGAGCCCTCTCGAAGGTTCAGTTTCGACGTCGATACGGGCCGGGCATGAACGTGATGGACTTGGATAACCTCGTCGTTCTAGATGGCTGTCAGTTCGATCACTTCGCCGAATACAACACGATAGACGGAGAACTACACTGGATCGTCTCACAAGGGACACATAGCCGGGAGTTCATTGAGGGCATCGACGGCGACGTGTTCTTCCGTGTCTGCTACACTGACGTGCTCGATTGCAGGGACGAGTCACTCAGGACGGTTCCCCCGAGTGCTGTCGTCGATCTCACGGTAGAGATGCACGAACAGGACTGGTTCGGCGTCTGCAACCCGAGCAAAGGTGATCTGGACGTTCCGGACGCCGCACAGCCCGGACAGCAGCTGGAGGACCAGACGCGTACGTCCAGGGTCGGGGCACTCGGACGCGTCGAAGAAGATTGTGCCGTCTGAGTCATGAATTCAGAACAGGGCGACCTCGGGAAGATACTGTCCAGTGCCGTCTTCGTGTTTATCGCCACCATGGTGAGCTCGGCGGCGAAGCTACTGGAACGGGTCGTCATCGGCCGACTGTTGACCCCTGGCGGCTACGGTGAATTCAGCGTTGCGCTCGCCGTGTTCACGCTCGGAGCGACGCTCGGAGCTGCCGGGTACACCCAGGGGATCCCGCGTTTCATGGCCCGGTTCGACGACCTCGAAGACGTCCGGGGCGCGTGGCTCACGGGCCTGTTGTTCACCACCGGGCTGTCCGTCTTGATCGCTATCGTACTCATACTTGCTGCACCGATTATCGTCCCACAGCTGTTCGAGTCGAACGAAGCGACCACTCTGTTTGTCATCTTCGTGATCGCCATCCCGGTTTATGTGGTCTACACTATCGGGGTCGCTGCGATACGAGGACAAGAGAACACGATGTACAAGGTCCTGACGTCGAACGTGTTCTATCCCGGGTTCCGCCTGGCGCTGGTCAGTGTCCTCCTGGCATCCGGTGTGGGGATCGTCGCGACCGGGTTCAGTTACCTCTTCACCCTCTCGATCACCGTGGTTCTCACGTACGCTCTCCTCAATCGACTGTTTCCCATTCGCGGAGCGTTTCGACTGCACACACGCGAGATGACGACGTTTTCGGCCCCCTTGATCGTCTCGACGATCGTGGGGACACTCCTGACACGGACGGACACACTGATGCTGGGGTACTTCCGCTCGTCCGCCGAAGTCGGCATCTACAACGCCGCGTATCCGCTCGCCGGCGTGCTGACGATCGCTGGCGGGGCGGTCGGCTACATGTATCTCCCGGTTGCATCTCGGCTCGATAGTGACAGCCACAACTCCGTCGAACACGTGTACGAGATCACGACAAAGTGGGTATTCGTTCTCCTCGTGCCGCTATTTGTGACCCTGTTAGTGTTTCCTGACCGGATTATTTCGATCGTCTTCGGGAGCCAGTACGCCGCGGGTGGCAGTGCACTGGCTATCGTGGCGATCGGGTTCTTTACGAACGCGGCAGTGGGACGCAACAAAGAGACGTTGTCGGCGCTCGGGGAGACAAGCGTCATCCTCGTCTCCAACGCCGTCGCGTTCGTCGTCAATGTCCTGCTGAACCTCTTTTTGATCCCGCGGTACGGATTTATGGGTGCCGCCGTGGCTTCAGCGGGTTCTTACATCCTACTGAACGCCACCGTCTACGTCTTCCTTCGGTATCGGTTCGGTATCACGCCGTTCACTCGCCGATCCCGGCGAGCATTTATCGCGATACCGGTCGTGCTCGTTCCACTGGGCTTCGGCGTCCGACAGTTGGTCCCGGTCACGCTCCCGATGATCATGCTCTTCACCGTCTCGTTTGCGCTGCTGGCCGTCGTGATCGCCCTGGCCGTCAGGAGCCTCGAACCGGACGACATACTGCTCGTCGAACTCGTCGAGAACCACACGAACATGCGACTGGGCTTCATCCGCAAATACATCCCCGAACAGTGACGCGGATCGCTGTGTCGCTTCGAAACAACCTGTGGTCGCACCCGCTGTGCGATCACGACGCAGTGACCGGGGTGGCGCGTGCCGTCGTGGCGTCGTCCACCGTCGCGTACAGCTCTGTGAGCCGGTCGGCAGCGGCCTCCCAGGAGTAGTCAGCGATGGCGACCGCTCGGTTGGTCCGGCCCATCTGATCGACACGGTCCGGATCGGCCAGCAACTCCACGAGGGCCTCGGTGAGCGCGTCGGCGTCGCCGGGCTGGACCAGGAGACCATTGTCCTCACCGACGACCTCCGGGATCGAACCGACCGGCGTGGAGACGATCGCCATGCCCGCCGCCATCGCCTCCAGAATCGCGATCGGGAGGCCTTCGGCCCGCGTCGGCAACGCGTAGATCGTCCCCGAGGAGAGCAACGCCCGTTTCTCGGCCTCGTCGACGTAGCCGAGATAGGTCACGTGGTCGTGCTCGGCGGCAAGCCGCTCCACGCGGTCGGCGAGTGGTCCGCTCCCCGCGATCGAGACTCGGAAGGGCGCCACGTCGGGGTCGTCGCTCGCGGCTTCGACGGCGGCCACGAACTCGGTGATGCCCTTGCGCTCGATGAGGTTCGAAAGGAAGACGACGTGGGGTATCTCCGGGTATTCGGGGTCGTATCCCCCGGCCGGAACGGCGTTCGGGACGACGACGATCCGGTCCTCGGGGACGACCGCTGCGAGCACCGACTGCCAGTACGACGAGAGGACCACGACCCGCGTGGTCGCGTTGAGAACGGCCGACTGGAACCACGACACGACCCGCGAGTCCGGTTGCAGGAACGTATCGAACGAGGACCCGTGGACGTGGAGGACGACGGGACAGCCCCAGACGTACCGCCCGAAGAGGACGTAGAACGAGTTCCTATAGAAGGAGTGATGAAACGACGAGTGGACGTGTATGACGTCGGGCCGTCGCTCCAGCGGGAACTGCACCATCCGCCAGATCGACAGGAGGGCTCCGACGAGCAGGGCCCGTGTCGTGGCGGCGCTGGCAGGTCCAGTCTCGTATACGGTCGTCGTGACGGTATCGAGATGTCGCTGTTGCTCGGCTATGTAACGGGACACACCACCGGTCCGGCTCTGTTCCGGTCCCACGATCAGGATTTCCTGTGACGACATTCGTGTGTGGGGTCTTGGATGCTGTCCCCTTAGTCAAAGGCACCCTACTGCATCGATGGGACGAGCGTTCTCCTCTAGCGCCTGCAACCAGCTAACAGTTGTCGATCAGATTGACGAGCAAACTCTCCTGGGAAACGATAAAACTCTGGTCCCGAATAGATTCCTCGTCCGGGGGGAGAAGGAGGATCTGTCCCGATCCGTTGTTGGTTTCGATAACGTCCATGTCCCCGAGTTCGTACCCGAGATCGTCCTCCAGATCGGGATCGGGAGGCACGGATTCCCAGTCGACCGGTTCAGAGCGTTGCTCGTCGCCATCGATATCACTCGTCATCGGTCAGCCCCTGCCCGTCCGAACGAATCTGCGGCCGGTCCGAGTATCCCCGCTGGGCCGAAACCGGCACTCGATCCCCGTGTTTGGTTCACGTTACTCTCGGTAAGTAGTTCCTTCCTCGTCGACGAGGCGTCGGTAGGAGATTGTTTCTCTCCGTCGCTATGAGCCATACATTGGTATGACGGTATTACCGTATTAGGTGTTCTTGCCACTTGTCCACGAATACATCCGGAGTAGTTGCCGCTCTGTCCGCGTCCCTGTTGCCTGTCTCGGTGCGCTTCGCTGATGACGCCTGGTTTCCAGATACTTGCCACATCTCTGCTATTGGCTCTTTTTAATTCAAATATGATATGATGAGATTTATATGGTGTTCGCAATTACTGGCGGTCGTGCAATCTAACACTCGTGGCGAGTCGTGGACGGTTCTCACTCACTGGGACCGGCAGGAAGACATCGTACTCGCGCTAGACCGTGCGTTCGACGAACTCGACGGTGTCGAGGACGATGTCGTTATTTTCGACTATATCGAACCCGAGGCGATCAACGCACTCTTCGGAGGGCCTTCATCCGATCGCGGGGCGAACGAGCTCCACTTTACCTGCCAGCAGCACGAGATCCGGATCAGTGACGACGGGACCATCGGAGCCAGAGCCGACTCGGAGTATCGCATCTCCTGATACGGACTCCTGTGCGGATGTGGCGTTGAAATCGCCCAGGGTCGATCCGGAATTGACGGATAGCAGCCTGTGGGACAGCTGTCCGTTCGATCGCATGGGGATCACTCCGTCGACACACGAAGCCGTCGTCTGAACCACGACAGCCCAGGCCGCCTGTCGAGATGCCAGAGCAGGGTGACACCACCCAGTAGCGTCGCCTCGAAGAGGAGATACAGGCGCCCCCGTGGCGTTCCCAGGAACTCGACGAACGCATCGAAGAACACCCCTGCCTGGGACAGGAGTCCGATGCCAGCCTCGGACGAGGCCGGGATCAGCGGCCACAGGAGGAACCCGGTCGCGAGTTCACCGCTGGTCAAAAGCGAGTACGTGGCGTCCCCTAGCAGGTGTGAGCCGTAGGCGAGTGCGAACACGATACCCAGGGTCGTTCTCCCGTCGGTGCGGGCGAGCAGGATCACGAGTGCTGACAGCGGGACCGCAAACAGCAGGGAGTGGCCCAGCGAGAGCCCGCTGGGAAGCACCCCGAACGTCCAGGCCAGCGGCTTGTCGATCAGATCGGGCAGCTGGGAGGCGACCGCGATCGCACCGACCGCTGCAGTGGTCGGACCACGACCGGCCGCGACTCTGTGGACGGCCGACCCGAACAGGTACGCCAGCGCGAGATGTTCCCAGGGCCACATCAGGTGCACCTGTCCGGGGACAGCGGGACCGAACGCCGCTTCGGGCGACGGTGCTGACAGACAAAGTAGTTCATCCTGCAAGTGCCTGTCTCCGTCTGCCATCCTTGTTATGAGGGACGTACACATTCCTGTCCTGTTCCCGAAGGCGTAGGCGGTGGTTACCGCGAGACGGGATAGACGAAACCCCTCGTACGGATCGCTGTACGTCCCTTCCGTATCGACCGCCCGATAGCGGTTGGAGCGGTAAATCGGTACAGCAATCCGTATCACTTCTCGGACGCTGCCACCCCGACAGTCGAGATGTCCGTCGGGCTAAGAGGTGGATCGGCCCATCTGAGAAAGGTCGGGATTGGTCGCGTTCACCGCTCGCAAGGGCTGACTAACAATACCGTCACAGTTTGAACTGTGTAGAGAGTGATGCATTATCTGTTCTTCACGAACACGCCTGCCCACGTCCACATGTACAAACATGTGATCAGGAAGTTACAACAGCGCGGTCATCGGACGTCCATTCTGGCACGAGATTACGGGTGTACGCTCGCATTGCTCGACTGGGAGGGACTGGACTACACGGTCTACGGGAGTTGTGGTACCGACCGGCGGTCGCTGTTCAAGCAGTTGCCCGGTCACTACTACCACATCACTCGAACGGTCCGCCGACTCGACCCGGACCTCATCTTCGGGATGGGGGCGTACGGGGCCCACGCGGGGCTGCTCTCGCGAACGCCTTCGGTACTCGTTCTCGACTCCGAACCCACGTCGCTCGATCACGCGATATCGACGCCGTTTGCACGCGTGATCCTGACGCCGTCGGCCTTCCGGAAAGACCTGGGGGAGTCCCACTACACCTTCGAGGGGTTCAAGGAATCGGCGTATCTCCACCCGTCGGTGTTCGAGCCCGATCCGACGATCCGGGACGATCTCGGTGTCGGGCCCGACGAGCAGTACGTCATCCTCCGGCTGAACGCCTTCGGCTCCCACCACGACGTCGGTAAGGCTGGCCTCACGCCGGAGGTACGAGGGCCACTGATCGAGCGCCTGGCAGAGCACGCAACGGTCTTCGTCTCCGACGAGGACGACTCGCTCGACTTCTCGACGGTCTCGGCCCGCCCGTTCGATCTCCACCCGGCGAAGCTGCACGACGCACTGGCCGAAGCAAGCGTGCTCGTCGCGGACACACAGACGATGGTCACGGAAGCCGCACTGCTGGGGACGCCCGCCATCAGATCGAACTCCTTCGTCGGGGAGGACGACATGGGCAACTTCCTGGAACTGGAGCGGGCCGGGCTGATCGTCAACCTCCGGGACGCGACCGAAATCGTCGACAAGGCGATCTCACTGCTCACCGACGACGAGACCGAATCGACGTGGCGACAGCGACGGGACGCGTACGTCAAAGACATGGTCAACCTCTCGGATATCCTCGTGGAGGTCGCCGAATCCTCCGAGGCTATCGAATCCGTGTCACACCTTCGACCAGCACGTCTACGGGCAGAGCAGACACGCGGGGGCAAAAATGTCGGATGAATGGGATGAAATCGGATTCGTGATCAGCTCCGATTACCGGGTCACTGCGCTGAAACGCCTCGCTGAGGGACCGGCCACGCCATCACAGATTGCCGACGAAGCCGATATCGGTATCGCCCACGTCTCCCGGGCACTCAAGGGACTGCGCGATCGGGGGCTCGTCGAACTCCTGGTGCCGGAAGAGCGCAAGAAAGGACGCGTCTACGGGATCACCACCGACGGAAACGACATCTGGCAACAGATCGAATCGCAGAATCTGATCGATTGAGCGCGACTGTCCCGGTGTGGACGCCTCGTACTGCCGGCTGCACGCCCGTGAAGACGTTCGGCCAGACCGTGTGTCGCAATCAGATCGCCGCACAACAGAAAAACACCGTGGCGATCCAACCGGGGCGTTTTGGGCGGTAAATCTCGAACGACACAGTTAGGATAATCGTGAATACAATGACAGAAAACCGACAAAATTCGCTCGAACTCTACGTTCGGTCGCTGGCTCCGCGGACTGCGATCAGGCCACATATCGAACGAATACAGACCCTCGAGACGCTGGCTGCGGACGGTTTCGTTTCCGAGTACACGATCCACGTCGTCGGGGACGGGATCATTCACGAGGGCGACTACGACGGAGTCCCGATCGCCCAACACCTCACCCAGCGCCTCGCTGAAATCGAAGCGTGGGCCGAGGAAAACGACGCCAGTATCCCCGGAATCAGAACGACGACCGTCTCGGAAACTCGTTTCAACGACATGGAGTACACCGTGACGATGGTCCCCCACAAGATGGTTCTCGAATACACGGGCGGGCAACTCCGGTTTTGCTCACCGGCAGTCACCGACGGGGAACTGTTCAGTGTCGACGAACACCTCGCTGACATTCGCACCTCGGCAGGACATTCGGACAGATCGAGGGTGGAGCAAAACCTGTAGCGATCTCTCGGCGTCGCGTGGCCGATTCTCGAAGCACAGCCGTGTTCTTTCCACCTAGCGCACTCCGCCTGTTTCGAAAGACGGTTTCGCACAGTACAGCCGCCAGTCCGATCGACACTAGAACGGCCGGGCCAGGGATATCACGTGATAGAGGTTCCACGCAGTCACCGGTATGCCAACGAGTGCTAGTCCGAGTGGAACGGAAACACACTGTGGCCGGGGCAAGCGCATCCATACCGCATAGCAACCACCCAAAAAGGCAGCCTTCACCCCGACAGCGGCGACGAACGTCGCCACCAAATCCAGGTCGTACTGCTCGATGAGAAACGCCAGGAGCGGCCCCGTTTCGGTGAGTCCCTCCATGCCGACCCCGATACTCGTCGTCACCACGTCACCGACACCATAAAACAGGATCGCAGTCACCCATATCGAACGATCCGGCGACAGTTCGATCGAAGGTGAGATCAACCGCAGGTGCATACTCCGAGATTCGGGCGGGAATACCTTGGTTAAACATAACATACAGCAGGGGCGATCTGGTCGCTGTTCGTCGACCTCCCATCGCCCGTCCTGGGCAGACACGACGAGTGCAACATTCATGACGCTGAACGCCGAACAGTCGATAGATGCAACTAGACGACTTCATCGAGGACTTCCAGCGCGACGAGGCCGCCGAGAAGCGACGCCTCGCCGAGGAGAAGTCCTACGAGATCACCGACTACCTCGATGAGGTCGAACGGGAGTTCGAACAGGCCGTCTCCGGGGATTCGTTGTTCGGTGCGACGGCCCCGGAGATCTTCGTCGGTCGCTCGTCGTACCCCAACGTCTCGACGGGCGTGCTCTCACCCGTCACGGACGGCGACGCCGCCGACTTTGCCACCTCCGGGGAGTGGTACCGGCAGGGCCTGGGCGTCTCCGACGTGCTCCAGCGTCGGACCGGCCTGCTGAACTCGACCCGGTCGGCAAACGTCGACGTGCGGGACGTCTGGGACGGGTTCGTCGGCGTCCAGCGGGAAGTCGCCATCGCCGATCACCCCGTCGACGTCGAGGTCGGACTGGACAGCGAACCGGACATCGACCTCTCGCTTGACGACGTGGGCGCACCGACCGGGCCGCGAGCCAGCGCCGAGTCGGCGGACCTGGCCGAGAATCCCCACGTCCCCCGGCCGGTCGAGAAGACGCTGGAGGACGACGACTGGCAGGCCGAGGGCGCGATGGCCTATCTCTACCGGCGGGGGTTCGACGTCTACGACATCAACACGATCCTCTCGGCGGGCGCGCTGGGTCGCGGCCGGGACCGACGACTCGTCCCCACGCGGTGGTCGATCACCGCCGTCGACGACACCGTCGGGCAGTACCTGCGGGGCGGCATTCGGAACGCCTCGACCATCAGCGAGACCGAGGTGCACTACAACGAGTACATGGGCAACCGCTACTGGGTCGTCCTGACGCCCGGCCAGTGGGAGTTCGAACTCGTCGAGATGAAAGCCCCCGACAGCGTCTGGAACCCCGCCGGCGAGGCCTACTACCTCGCCAGCGCCCACGAGGGCTACGAGGGCCGCACCGGCTACGTCGAGGAGACCGCCGGCGCGTACTACGCCTCCCGACTGGGCGTGCTCGAGCACCTCCACGATCGGGGCCGCCAGGCGAAGTGTCTCGTCCTCCGGGAGGTGACCGACGAGTACTGGGCACCTGTCGGCGTCTGGCAGGTCAGAGAGGGGGTCCGCAACGCCTTCGAGGGCCAGCACGGGGAAAGCGAGACGTTTCGGGAGGCCATCACGGGTGTGACCGAGCAGTTGCCGGTCTCGCTGGGTGCGCTCCGGCGCAAGTCAGAGCTGGTCGCCGGACTGCAGGCGAAACTGAGCGACTTCTAGAGCCCCGCTTGCCCCGCACCTGCATCGGACTACAGTTGGGTCGCCCACGACGCGATGTCTTCGACGACGGACCGATCGACGGGGTTCGCCAGCGTGTATTCGGTCTGGGTCGACGGCCCCTCACCGTACTGGAACACGTGATTGAGTCCCTCGTACAGCTCGAACGTGGCGTCGGGACGATCGGCGAGTTGCGTCTGCCAGCGTTCGAAATCGGCCGTGACGGACACCTGATAGTCCCGATCGCCCTGCAGGACGAACGTCGGCGTGTCGATCGCTCTGGCCGTCGCCACCTGGTCGTAGGCGTCGACGCTGCTCCAGAGCGCGCCCGGATACCCGAGGACGGTGTCGCTGGCCTCGTAATCGCCCGCCCTGATCCGGTCGATGCGCTCGTCCCAGCGCTCGTATTGCTCGGCCATCGCGTCCCACTCGTACTCGCCGACCGTCGCGAGGTGCTCGAACTGCTCGATGAAGATCTCATAGAAGTTCCGCGCAGGGGCGGCAAGCATCGCGATCCCCGCGAGGCCGCCGTCGCGCTCGGCGATGCGCGGAGCGGCCATCCCGCCGAGACTGTGGCCGACGACGGCGACCCTGTCGCTATCGACGGCCGGCACTGCCCGGAGTTCCTCGATCGCGACCAGCGGGTCGTCGACGGTGATGTTGTCGAGCGTCCACTCCTCGGGGGCAAGCGAGTTCGGACAGGCGTGTGACCGGCGGTCGTACCGCAACACGGCGACCCCGCGACTCGCGAGCCCCTCCGCGAGGTCTTTGAACGGTTTCGATCCGCCAGTGGTGAGATCCATATCCGCCGCGCCGTTCGGATCGCTGCCGTGGACGAGAACGATCCCGGGGACGCCGTCGCCCTCCGCGGGAATCGTCAGTTCGCCGTCCATGAGACAGTCGTCAGTTTCGACCGTCGCTTCCTCGGCCCGGAACGCGTTCGGGTCGACGTATTCGGGCCTGCTGTACTCGTCGTTGACGAAGATACCGACGATTGCGGGCGCGTCCTGATCGTCGGCGAGCACTCGCAGGACGTGGGTCCCCCGGTCGAATTCCAGAGACAGGCCGACAGCGTCGTACCCGGACTGGACGGTTTCCTCCGTGTCGGTAATTCTCTGGAACGAGCCCCCCACAGCCGTGTAGCCGAGCCAGATCTCCTCGAGTCGGCCCGCTGAGATGGCAGACTGGGCGTCCGAGCGAAACCGCTCGACTGCCGCCTCGAACCGGCCGGCTTGCATATCCGAAACGAGCAACTCGCCGGCGGCAACGACATCCGCCGGCTGCTCGGTACCGTCCGGTGTCGGCGTGGGTTCGGTGGTCTCGGTGGCGGTCTGTGTATCCGGCACCGTCTGTGTTTCGTCCGGTGTCTCGTCGCCGACACAACCCGCGATGGCGGCGAGTGAACCCCCTGTTACAGTGAGAAACCTTCGACGGCGCATGTGACTGTGTCGTCGTCCTTCGAATATTTATATCTCGGCGATGGAGCGACCGAAACCGTATGTCCGCGTCGCAGGACTTTTCTCGATCGATTGAGATGTATTACCATGGATCTACACACGGCGCCCCTCCAGTCGTTCGACCCGCCCGATCCCGGCAGCGTCGATATCGTGTTCAGCCTCGGGAGTGGGGCCGCAAGCGCGTTCCTGACGACGTTTCTGATGGGGGCGATTCTGGTAGCGCTCGTCCCCAGCTACACCGAGAGACGGATCGACGAGATACGCGAGAACGTCGTCGGCGCGTTCGTCTACGGAGTGATATCGCTAGTCGCGCTGTTGCTTCTGTCGCTGCTGCTGTTCATCACGATCATCGGCGTCCCGGTTGCGGTCGCGCTGCTCGTGCTCGCGATCGTCCTCTGGGCGATCGGCGCGGCCATCGCGTTTCTGGCGATCGCCGATAGTCTGGTCGGTCACGAGGACGGGTGGCTCGTGGCACTCGTCGTCGCCGCGGGGATCAACGGTGGGCTCGCTATCACGGGAATCGGCGGGCTCGTGTCGTTTTTCGTGGGCGCCGCCGGGTTCGGGACGGTACTGCGGGACCTGCTGTAGTCAGTCGACGATGACCTCGACGGGTTCCTCGTCGGACGCCGCCTCGTGGTCGTCATCGCCGCCGGTTTCCTGATAGAGCAGGACGCCAGCGGTCGCCAGCACGATCCAGGACCGCCAGTTTGCGAGGTTCAGCGTGTAGCCGACGCCGAACGGTTTCTCGACGAGCATACTCTCGCCAGGCTGCCAGTAGGCGGACAGCAGCCGTTTCAGACTCGGTCGGTCGAAGTTGTACGGCACACCGAATATCTCGCCGGACTGTGGCTTGTCCGTCATACCCTGGTGTAGGTGGGCACACACTAAGTCGTTTGTCCATCCGAGCTGTCGACGGCGACGGGCTCGCGGGGACGCCGACGGATCTACTGGCGCTGTTCGAAGAATTACTGACCTGAGAGCGGCAAGCGCTACTGATACCGGCCGCGCCCCTCGATCGCCTCGAGGCTGTCGAGCACGGGGCCAGGATCCGAACTGCTAGCACGATAGGCCTCGCGAGCGGCCGCGATCAGCGAGTCGCTGTCGTCGGCCGTCCCGGTCAGCGACTGATCGAAGACGTGGAGATCCATCGCGTAGTCCTCGGGATCGTCGGTGAAATAGCCCAGCCCGAAGTCGATGAGATACGTCCGATCGGCCGAGAGACGGACGTTCCGGGTGGTTGGATCGCCGTGGACGAACCCGGCGTCGTGGATCGTCGCGAGATGGCGACCGACCGCTCTGACGCGACTCTCGGTCGGATTCGCCCGGAGATCGCGGTCACCGACGTGTTCGAAGACGAGGCGTCCACGGTCGGGATCGACGTCCTCGACGACCGGCGTCGGGACGCCGACGCGGCGGGCCTGACTGGTGAGCCTGGCCTCCAGACGGGTTCGCTCGCGGCGCAGGCGCGAATCGAGCCGGTCGTGACGATAGGCGCGTGGATTCCGGCGCTTGGAGACGGTCCCGTCCTCGATCGTGACGGTCGCCTCCGCCCCCTGGACGGCCGTGTCGTCGAGGCGGACGCTGTCGCCGTCGGCAGTCCAGTCGTCCGCCTCGCGCCAGGTGACCGGCACCTGATCGGGCCGGAAGTTCGAGTCGATAGCCGAGTCCTCGATCGAGATCGTGTCGCCGGCCTCGTACATCTTCGCGCCGAGCACCGCGATCATCCCGGCGTTGTCACGCAAGAATCGCGGCTCAGGAGCATAGAAGTCCGCGCCACGCTGGTCGCACATCTCCCGCAGCATCTCCCGGAGCCGGTCGTTCTGGGCCACGCCGCCGCCGAGGACGAGCTGGCCGCTCCCGGTCAGCGACAGCGCCCGCTCGCTCACTTCAGTCAGCATCGCGAAGATATGTTCCTGCAGGCCAAAGCACACGTCCTCGACGGCCTCGCCGTCATCGACGGCCTGCTTTGCGGCGCTCATGATCCCGGAAAACGAGAAGTCCATCCCCTTGACGACGTAGGGGAGATCGACGAACTCGCCGTCTCTCGCGCGTTGCTCGACTTTGGGACCGCCGGGATGGGACCAGCCGAGATGGCGGGTGAACTTGTCGATCGCGTTGCCGACGCCGGTGTCCATCGTCTCCCCGAGCACGCGATAGCGTCCGTTGCGGTAGCCCAGGATGTGCGCGTTCGCGCCGGAAGCGTTCAGACAGACCGGCGAGTCGAACCCCGAGCGGTGACGACCAATCTCCAAGTGAGCGACCATATGATTGACGCCGACCAGTGGCACGCCGAAGCGCTGGGCCGTGGCGCGAGCGGCCGTGCCGACGATCCGCAGGCAGGGGCCGAGTCCGGGGCCCCGCGAGAACGCGACGGCGTCGATCGGCGACGCCTCCCGCGATCGTCGGTCGTCGTCGCTGGGTTGTCGGGCGTCTCCGTCGTGTGAGTCCGCGTCTACCCCACCGGACTCGTCGGCCCACTCGCGAGCCGTCTCGCGGGCGTTCGCGACCACTTCGGGGATCGTTTCGTGCATGTGTTCAGCGGCCTCACGGGGGTGGATGCCGCCGCTGTCGGGTTCGTAGGCGTCGGTGTAGATCTCGACGCGCTCGTCGTCAGGGCGGGTCGGGTCGCTCGTCTCGAAGACCGCGGCTGAGGCCGCCCAGGCCGTGCCTTCGATCGCGAGGACGCGAAGCGGTCGGGAACCGTCCATCGAATACTTGTCGGACAGGGACCGAAAAGACGACTTCGGTCTCGGTCAGCGAGACGATCGACGTTTCCTCTCCGGATCGCCTACCGGACGACGGTCACGGGAACGGGCGATCGACGAAAGACAGTCTGGGCGACGTTTCCGACGAAGAGCCGGTCGGCAATCGAGCCCCCGTGACTCCCGAGTACGACGGCGTCGAACGATTCGGCCCGCTTGACGATGACTTTCGCTGGACTGCCCCACGCGACATCTGTTTCGATCTCGGTGTCGTGAGACTGAGCGATCTCACGGGCGTGCTCGAAGATCTCCGACGCGTGCTCTTCTGCGGCCTGTTCGAGGTTGTCCTCCATCGCCAGCCCCATCGCCTTGCCCATCATCGGCGACGGATTCCCGACGACGTGAAGCACAGTGACCTCCGCGTCGGGGTGAATCGTAAGGGCGTGATCGAGCGCTCGTGTCGCCATCTCCGAGTCATCCATCGGGACGAGTATCTGGGATACCATATCATATCTACGTGGGAATCAGGGATAAAACAGCGGTCGAGAGACAGGCGAAACAGAACTTCTATCTGCGAAAGTAGCATAACTTACCCTATGGTTTCTGCTATCCTCCTGATCGCTATTGCGGCCGCGATTTTTGTCGGGTTCAACATCGGAGGCTCATCGACAGGTGTTGCCTGGGGGCCACCGGTCGGCGCTGACATCATCAACAAGACCGCCGCCGCGGCACTGATGACGTTTTTCGTGTTCCTTGGGGGCTGGACTGTCGGTCGGAACGTGATCGATACGCTCGGCGGAGATCTCGTGCCCAAAACGGCGTTCTCGGCCGAGGCAAGCGTTGTCGTACTGTTCTTTATCGGCCTGGGAATGTTGTTAGCAAACCTCTACGGCGTCCCAGTTTCGACCTCAATGACGGCTGTCGGGGCAATCGCTGGACTGGGTCTGGCGACAGGCCAACTTGATTATGCAGTCGTCGGCTCGATTATGGTCTGGTGGCTCATCGCACCGGTCGTGGGCTTCTGGTTCGGTGCCGTCATCGGTCGGTATCTCTACGCGTATCTAGACCAGCGGATCGCACTCGACCAGTCAGACGGGCCGCTGCTCACGCTCGATCGGTCCGGGGTGATCCCCCGCCCGGCCCTGGGACCAGGAACGACACCGCGTGAGGTAGCCAGTACGGCCATCGTGCTGGTAATCGCCTGTTATATGGCGTTCAGTGCAGGGGCGAGCAACGTCGCAAACGCGGTCGCACCGCTCGTCGGTGGCGGACTGATCGGCGTCGAAGGCGGTGTTGGACTGGGTACAGTCGCGATCGGTCTCGGTGCGTTCACGATCGCCCGTCGGACGATGGAATCAGTCGGCAACGACCTCACTGATCTCCCCCTCCTGGCGGCGATGATCGTGATGGTCGTGGCCGCCAGTATCACGACGATCGCGTCGTCACTGGGGATCCCGATGAGCCTGGCTCTCTCGACGGTGATGTGTATCGTCGGACTCGGATGGGGGCGAGCGACCAGACCGACCTCGGCGGCTGATATGATCCGGGGCAACCTGGAGGCAGACATTGCCGTGGACGCGGTGACAGCCGAGACCCCAGCGGACGTATCGAGCGCCGGCGACGAAGACCCCGAATACGTACAGGACGCGACTGAGTTATTCGACCGCAGGGCCGTCGTCCGGTTCGTGGCCTTCTGGATTATCGGGCCATCGGTTGCGACTGCACTATCGTATGCGGCATTCGTCGTGCTACCGCTGGCAGCGTAAATCGCCTCGGAGCCAAGTGGTTCGAGAGACTTCGTCCCACGCTCATCACGGAAATCTTCGATTTCCGTACGACCCCGAGGCTTTCGCGTGGACTCCCGTTCTATGCCTCAATAGAGGCAGGGGGTACGTACTCCCCGCTCACGTTCAGCGTCCCGCGATTCAGGCGCACATCTACTGGTGCGCCTCCGTCGCCTGCGTTTTGCCGACGTTGACCAGACGCGGAGCGTCTCGTTCGCACACCAGAAATCGAAGATTTCTGGGGACGACGGAGATACTGCAAACCAATGTTCTTGGAAGCGTTGTAATCAGCGTGGTTCTCATACCCACTCTGCTGACACTCGAACGACTCCCCGTTACGGTTATCGTAGTGAGTAAACCCACACGTCGAGCATCGCTTCGAGGTGTTGCGCGGGTCAACCTGTACGGCTTCGACGCCGTGTTCTTTGGCTTTGTATTCGACGTACTCGTAGAGGCGTCGGAACCCCCAGATGTGGTGCCACGTCGCCTCGGGGATGTTCTCCCGAATGTGGGTCAAGTCCTCAAACACGATGTGCGAACAGTCGTTCTCGACGGCTTCCTCGATAAGTTCGTTCGCTACCGTGTGCAGGTGTATCTCGAACCGCCCATACTCTTTCTGCCCAACACTCTCGATGTTTTCGTGGGCGTAGCGAGAACCACACTGTTGAAGCGAGCCACGGCGTTTCTCGTATTCTCGTCGCCAATGGTTGAACTCGTCTGCCGACCAGAATCGCCCCGTCGAAGCAACGGCGAGGTTGTTGACGCCCAAATCCACACCAAGGACTGTTCTGTGCTTGTATTCGTATTCAGTCGGGTCCTCGTCTGCTTCGACGTTCCGCATCGACGCATGGAGATACCAGTCACCGTCGCGGTACTGCAAGTGCGCCATCCGAAACTCAAAGTCCTCGTCGGAGACATACTTCGTCGGCGGTGTCTCCGAGTCGTCGGGGAGAATGTAGTCGCACTCGACGCGCCCGTCTACGGTCGAGAGGGAAACATGGTCGCGGTGGAACGTCGCGCTCCGCTTGTCGTACACCGCGCTGTCCGCCGAGAAGTGCGGTTGCGACGTGTTTTCGCCACGTTTGAGGTGTTCAACTCCACTTTTGACGGCTTCGACTGCCCTGCGAATCCCCTTCTGGACGAGATTCGCGGTAAGGTCGGTTTCGTCGCGGAGTCGGTCGTAGAGGGCGCGTTCGGCTTTCGCTTTCGAGGTGACGTGGTAGCCGTCGTCGCCGTGCCAGCACCACTCACTCGCGGTGTTGGCGCAGTGTTTGAACTGCTCGACCGTCTCTCGGAGGGAGGCGTCTGCTCCTTCGGGAGTGTCGAGTTTGATGACGGCGGTACGACGGCATTCCACTGAATTTTCACACATACAGTTGGTATTAATTATATGTTTGGGAGTCGGCCTGCCATTGTGGCGTGGTTTGTTTCATCGGTTGTCGGCTTCTGCTCGCGGGCCGCAGGCCCGCTCGCACGGCCCGCGGAACTCGGTTCCGCGCTGTCCTCCCCGACCTCAAGGGTCGAGGCATCCGCCTTGTACCGCCTGTGAACGGGCCGGCCGCGCTGTCGGGGAGGCCGTGACAGAGAACTGATAACAGTTCAGGACCGCGCGGGCCGTCCCGCCTCGCTCGCGTGTCAGGACGGGCGGCCGGACTGTTCGCGCCGGACCAGCAGGAAACCGAAGATAGCGAACGCCGCAAGCGCCGCAAGTGCCGCACCCGCGAACACACCGCGGATACCACTCAGGCTGAGAACGACACCGAAGACGATCGGCGCGGCGAACTGGCCGAGATACCCCGCCGACGCGAGATACGAGCTGAGAGAGCCCTGGCGATCCGACGGCGCGAGCGCTTCGATCCAGGCGAACGACGAGGGAAAGACCAGCCCGAGCCCGAGTCCGAAGCAGACGACCGGGACGAGCGCGGCCAGCGGCGAGGCGGCGACGGTCGCGGCCCCGAGACCGCCGACCCACAGTGCAAACGCCGCGAGCACGAGCGTGTGTCGGTCAGTCAGCCCCAAGAGGCGGTCGTACAGCACGGCCGAGACGCCGCCGGCCGCACCGTTGACCGCCAGATAGATCCCGACGATGCCCGACGAGGTGATCCCGAATTCCGCGAGCAGCTGCGGGTAGAAGACGACGATCGCGTACAGCAGGAGGTTCGCGCCGAAATACAACAGATACACCGCCGGAATGGCCGGCACGTCCCGAAAGACGGCGAGAAACTCCCGGAGCCGTTCGAATCGAGTACGACCGGTCGAGCCCGACCGACCGCCGTGCTCAGTTTCAGGGATCGCCACGATCGCGGCCAGCCCCAGCGGGATCGCGACGAAATAGACGGCGAAGGGAGTCTGCCAGGTGAGCGTGCCCAAAAGCGGCACCTGTAGGGTAAGCGTTCCCAGCGCGCCGCCGACCAGCGGCCAGACCGCCGCGCCGGCGCTGTTGGCACTGCTCCGGAGGCCGAGCGCGCGTTCCATCCGCTGGCCCGCATACAGCGTGTAGAGCAGGACCGTCACGCCCGTGTAGACGAACGCGACGCCGACACCGAGAACGACTCGTGAGGCAAGCAGGGGGACAAAGGAATCGACGAACACGCCCGCGCCGCCGCCGATGCCATACAGCAACAGTCCGAACACGTAGGGGCGGCGCGGTCCCACGCGGTCGACGAGCAGCCCCGCGATCGGACTGACGATGACGATCAACACGCCGTGGGTCGTGATGATGAGTCCCGCGAGCGACTCGGAGACGCCCACGCCGAGCTGGATCTGTCGGACGACCGGGCCGATGATCGCGCCCGCCATCACCGTCAGCGTCGCCGAGGCCAGGATCACCGCGAGCGTGCCACGGCGCTGCCCGGAGCTCATACGGACGGCTCGGGACCAGCGAAAGAACGGCGTTTCGATTCGGGTGCAGGCCGATCAGTATTCCATCCCGAACCGACGCGTTCGGAGTTCCGGCGTGATCTGGATACGCTCTACGTCCTGGCCGGTCCGATACCAGACAAAGGCCGCACGTATGAACAGCTCGCGACACTCGATGCGAACCTCGCGCGGGTTGCCCTCGGTCCGCTCGTGGATGTCCCGGATCGCCTCCCGCGTAAAGAGATCGGGGAACGACCCGTCGTACTCCTCGCCGCGGAAATACGCCAGCGACCGGCCCACGTACTCCGCGATGTCCGAGGGCTCGAAGGGGTCGATCCCCTCGTAATAGCGCAGCCGCGACCCCAGCGTCCCACGTAGCTCCGCGATCCGACGCTTGCCTTCCGGCGTCCCCATCAAAAACAGGCGCACGCCCATGTCGCCGGCGACCTGCAACGTCGAGAGCAGCCCCTCGGGCAGGACCTCGATTTCGTCGACCAACAAGAGGAGTGTCTTGCCCGACTCGCGGATCTCGGTGACGACGTCCCGCACAGCGGCCTTGGCCTCCTCGGTGACCCAGGGGACGCCGTCCCGGACCTGTTCGTACTCCTCGGGATCGATCACGTAGCCGGCCTCGGCGGCCGCGTTCAGCAGCGTCGCGTACAGTTTCCGTGGTGTCGTCTCCCGTGGGTTGTCCAGATACGCCAGCACGTAGCCGTCGTGCTTGCCCAGATCTCGGCGGACGATTTCTCTGAAGGCTGTCTTGCCCGTCCCGTAGGGGCTAACCAGCCCGATATGCTGGTCCTGCAACAGCCAGGCAGTGACCTGATTGAGCATCTCGGTGTCGTGGCGGACGTACAGCGGTTCGGGCATCCGCGAGAGACTAGCCTCCTCGGTAAACGGCAGGTCCGTCACTTCTTCGGGCTCGCCGCCGATCGCTCGGCCAAAGGAAAGCAGCCGCTCTCTGACCTCCGCGAGCTGGTCCAGCAACACCCCCTCCGACGGCGATTCCGCGCGGTCCTGGTCCTCCTCGCGCATCTCGCGCAACCGCTCGACGACGTCGCCGACGCGCTGACCGTCCGAGCGAGTGACGTCGACGGCGGAATCGGAGTTTTCGGTCACTATCTACCCCCTGTGGCGGTTATCATGGTGTGGTTTGCGGTGCGAGGACATATCGTTTCCCCATCCAAACGAGCGAAATACGTCGAAAGAAGCGTCACACGGGCGTCAGACGCGGGCTGGCGCGTGTAACCGGTCGCTGCGTCTGAGGAGAGCGGGACTGATCCGCGATCACCCGGTGAACTGGTGGTAGTCCATGCCCTTGTGTTTCATCTCGTTGTGCTTGCGTTCGAGGAACGAGTAGACCGATCCGTGGGGTGCCCCCTCGATGATCATCTCGGCGGCCTCACGGGCGGCCTCGACCTGTTCGGGATCACCGATCATGCCGAAGGTCGATCCGTAGATCGACACCGACGCGCCGGAGAGTTCCTCCATCAGTTCCCGGGTCCGGCCGTTCTCGCCGATCAGCCGGCCCTTGATCCGCTTGAGGTCTTTCTTGTTGCGAGCGACCTCGTCGATATCGATCATATCGAACAGCATGAGATCGTCCTCGAGCAGCGCCATCGCGTCGTCGGGAGCGAACCCGCGACCGATCGCCTTCACGATATCCGGCCCTTTCAGGGCCGTCACCGGGTCGCCAACGGACTCGACTTTGACCGCGCCGCTCTCGCTGTCGATGTCCAGGCGGACCTCCGCCCTGGACTCGATCTCGCGCATCGTCTCACCCCCCTCACCGATGAGCACACCGATCCGGTCCTGCGGAATCTTCACGTGTTGCATAGCCGACGTTATGCGATGGGACTGGATAAGTGTTCGGCACTGGTACCGTCGGAGAGTACCGTCAGATCCGTGACAAGCGGGGCGCGAGCGACCACGTCGTCGCTGCAGCCACGAGTCCGACGGCGGCCGCGACACCGAACTTCACGAGAAGGGTAGTGCGCCGGTCGGCCAACAGCTCGTATCCCTGCAGCAACACCAGAAAGGCGAGCGCGGCGACCAGTCCCCACAGGACGGCACCTCGACGCTGTGGATTCATGTCACTTCGCTGCGACAGCCTCAATCTCTACGTCGACGCCTTTCGGCAGGGAAGCGACCTCGACGGCGCTACGTGCCGGCGGATCCGCCTCGAAGAACGTCTCGTAGACGTCGTTCATCGTCTCGAACTGCTCGATGTCGGTCAGGTAGACTGTGATCTTCAGGGCGTCGTCCATGCTCGACCCCGCCGCTTCGAGGATGGCTTCGACGTTCTCCAGCGCTTGCTCGGTCTGCACGTCGATATCGGCGTGATCGAGCAGATCTCCCTCGGGCGTGAGCGGGATCTGACCCGCGGTGAACACCAGGTCGTCCGTTTCCGTCGCCTGGCTGTAGGCCCCGACCGCGGCCGGTGCGTCGTCGGTGTTGACGGTTTCTCGCATAGGTGAACGCCCGTGCGGACCGAATATAAAATGAACTCCTTTCCCCGTAGATATACCCCCGTGGCCGCCGAACGATCTGGCATGGGTACCCGAACGACGTTGGCCGCGCTCGGGACCGGCATCACGGTCGCGCTCCTGGTCGCAGTCTTCCTGATCGAGACACTGCCCTACGAGTTCTCGGCTATCGTCGGTCTCCCGGTCGGCCTCCTGACAGGAGCCGGGGCTGCGGTGCTGGTCGGCTGGCGATACAGTCGTTTCGGACCAACAGCCCGGTGCCTCCTCGATGGGATTGCTGGCTTTGGCCTCACGGTCGTGTTACTGCTGGCCGTCCTCTACGTCGATATCGCCGGGCTGGGATCGCGGATCGACCTTGTGACGTTCGTCGGCATCACGCTCGTCGTGGCCGTCGCTGTCGCTGTAACGTCGTGGGTCCGGTCGTAATCTCGCCACTCGCTGTTTCGGGATCGCTCATCTCGTTCGGCGTCCCGCTACTCACCCGACGCGCTCGTCGAGGAGTAGCCATACTCGGCGAATCCTCGAACCTTCGCGTTGATTCGCTATCGCTCACCCGACGCGCTCGTCGAGGAGTAGCCATACTCGGCGAATCCTCGAACCTTCGCGTTGATTCGCTATCGCTCACCCGACGCGCTCGTCGAGGATTAGCCTCGTCTTCGTGTTTACGACCTCTTCTAACTCTCTGGCCCGTGTGATGAGGTCGTTCACGCTGGCGGTATCGGCACAGTCGACGATGAGCACGATGTCCTCTTCGCCGCCGACCTGCCAGACGAAGTCCACCTCGTGCCACTCCGCCAGGCGTTCGCTGACGCCCGTGGTGTCGACGTTGACGTCCACGCGTAGCTCGATCATCGCCTTGATGTTACCCGTCCGGGTCGCGACGGTGAAGCGCTCGATCACGCCGTCCTCGATCAGTTGCTCGACCCGATTCCGGACGGTTCCCTCCGAGGTTCCCACGTCGTCGGCGATCTCCGTGTACGGTGTCCGGGCGTCCTCACGGAGGATTCCGAGGATTTCCCGGTCCAGTTCGTCCATCGAGGTGTGTACCTTCCCGTGGTCGTCACTTGAGTATTACGAATTTCGTAACGGAGCTTCGAAAGCAACGCTTATCTGCCGGTCTCACATACGCATCTCGTAATGACTGACGCCTACGTGGCGCTCGAAGGAGAACGTATCGTCGAGGCGCGCGCACGCGCTCCCGGAACAGCCAACGGGGAGCTGGTGTTCACGACCGCCTACACCGGATATGAGGAGAGTCTGACCGATCCCTCCTACGAGGAGCAGATCCTGACGTTCTCGTACCCGCTGATCGGCAACTACGGGGTCCGCGAGGAGCGCTTCGAGTCCGACCGGGTCCAGCCCAACGCCGTCGTCGCCCGCGAGTTGACCGACGACGTCGCCGAGTGGCTTGACGGTGAGGGCGTGCCCGCGGTCGATCATCTCGACACACGGGACATCGTAACCGAGATTCGCGATGAGGGAGCGATGAAATGCGGGATCGCAGCCGGCCCGGACGCGACCGAAGAAGACGCCCTCGAACAGCTCAAGCAGTGCAAGCACATGTCCGAGCACCGGGACATCGGCGCGCAGGTCAGCGTCGAGGAGCCGGTCGTCTACAACGAGGACGGCGACGGCCAGCGGGTCGCGCTCGTCGACTGCGGGGCCAAGGGGTCGATCATCGAGTCGCTGGTCGAGCGCGACGCCGAGGTGCACGTCCTGCCCTACGACGCGACCGAGGACGATATCGAGGCGGTCGATCCGGATCTGCTCTTCATCTCGAACGGACCCGGCGATCCCGAGAACTTCGAGCAGGCGGGCGAGGTCGTCGACACCTACGTCGGGGACGTACCGATCGCGGGGATCTGCCTGGGTCAGCAGGTCGTCGCCAGCGCGCTCGGCGGCGAGACCGAGAAGATGGAGTTCGGCCACCGCGGGGTCAACCAGCCCGTCCGTGACCTGCGGACCGACCAGGTCGTGATGACGACCCAGAACCACGGCTACACCGTGGCCGATCCCGGCGATAATCTCGACGTCACGCAGATCAACGTCAACGACGACACGCCCGAAGGCCTCGAAAACGAGGAGCTGGGGATCATCACCCGCCAGTACCATCCCGAAGCGAACCCCGGACCACACGACTCGCTCGGCTTTTTCGACGACGTGCTTGACCTCGCCGAAGAGTCGTCGTAACTGCTTTTTCCGTCCGACGGGGGGTTCTCGATCGGACTGATTTGTCTTCTCAACACTGCTCGGGAACGGTGCGGTCAAGTTCGACCGAAATTCCCGATCCACTGGCCTCGACAGTCACTGGATCGCCCGGTTCGATGGTCTGGCCGTCCGACGCGGACACGTCGAACGTGACAGTCGCGCTCTCGCTCGGTTTGATCTCGGGTAGCTCCGTTTCGTTCCCGTCGACCGTGACCGAACCGTCCGTGAGCGTCTCGTCGAACCGGTTGGTGATCGTTATATTGAGTGTCCCGTTGTGACACGCAGTCTCGTAGCCGAGATAGGCATCGTCGTTGCCCGTTACGGCGACGGAAACGCCGCGGTCGGCAGAGATGGCACTGAAGCCGCCTGTACCGAGCAGTAAGACCACGGCGAGTGCGAGTAGCGCGCCGTACACCCAGCGGCGGTTCATATCAGTCCTCCACTTCGGGCGGGCTCTCGGAGTCACCGAGTCGCATTTCGGTACGACTGTAGTACGTATGGACGAGCGCAGAGACGAAAAAGGTCGTCGCGACGAATAGTCCCCAGCCGCCGTCCGGAACCAGTCGGAGCGGGTAGGTCCCGGCCATGGCGGCGACGAGCAGGCCGATATTTACCGCTGAGAGCCCGAGATAGTACTGGCTCCAGGGGACGTCGTTGCCTTCGACGACCTCGAGATAGACGTCCATCTGTTCGGCGGCGGGCGTGAGTTCGACCACGCCCTCGCGATCGTCGAACTCGATGACGCCCTTGTCGTCCATCTTCGGCAGGTGAAACTGCTGGAGAGAGGTGTAGACGCGCTTGCGCTCGCTCGCGGAGATCTCCTGGACGTTACTGTCGTTCTCCCAGGCGGCGACGTGCTCGGAGAGTTCGCCCAGCTCCGCACGCTCGCCGTTGTGCTGGAGGTGATGTAGCGCGAACCGACGCCGACGGTTGCTGAGTATCTCGAACGCGTCGTCCCTGGAGAGCGTCGCCCCATCCGGCCCTGCGGGCGCGTCGCGTTCGTCCTTTCCCTCTGCCCCGTCGTCCGTCCCCACACGTGCGACGGGTTGCTCGTCTCGTGAGGCTGTAACTGCCTCCGGTTTGCTTGCCATTAAGGCCCACCTACGCGTCAGACACATCTACCTAATCGAACAAAAAGGTATGGGACGGTGTGATATTCCCGATCGATAAACGGTCGCCTACCTCTGGTTCTGGTGATTTTTCTAACTATTCCCTTGATGTTATCCTCTTACTCACGGAATGATACGGAGCTGGTTAATTCGCCCATTCAAAGAGTGATTTCAGGGATCCTTTGGACGGCGCGATCCGGTTTCAAAGGGAGTAATCCGAGGTTTCAGACACCGATATCGGGTCGGTCAAGCGGGTCAATACAAGGTGGGAAGGGCCACTTGTCTTGCACAAGCGCGCCCCGGGACCACGATCAGGCCGGTGACGCCGAACGGTCGGTGTCGAAGTAGGTGGGGTTCGGGGGCGTGCGGACAAGAGGTAGACCAACCATGACAAAACGACGCAAGTTCCTGCTCGGAATGGGATCGCTCGCTGCCGGTGGGGCAGCTGCAATTGGAAGTGGCGCGTTCACGAGTGTGAGTGCAGATAGGGGTATGGCAGTTCAAGTTGCGGACGACGCCGAGGCTTTCCTTGCTATTGAACCCCAAGACACACCAAACGGAAACGAGTATGCGGATGTTGGGTCTGACGGGACTGTGAGTCTTGATTTCACGAATACGAACGAAACTCAAGAGGGAGATTACTCTGAAGCAGGTCAAGGTCTGAACAAAGACGCTACCACAATTATTCGGGATGTTCTGAAAGTCACTAACCTGGGAACCCAACCTGTTGTCGTCAGTGTGTCTGTTCCTAGTGAGCCCAATATGAGTGTATACACAGATGATTCCGAGTTGAACTACATCGAATCTAAAGACCATTCGAGTTCATCGTTGAACGCAAACGTATATGGCGGTGTGGACGGCGGAAACCTTCCTGTTGTTGAGCCTGGCGAAACGATGAACGATGTTGGTTTCAGTTTCAGAGATCCTCCGGACGACTTGGATCTCTCTGAAGCGACTCTCACATTCAATGCGATCGCGCTAGACGAAACTGGTCTGGATTACGACCCTTCGTCATAAGAGAGCAGTCAATAAATCAGTCAACCCACGTTGGTGCGCGTCACGGCGGTTCGATTCCGCCGGTGGGCCTCCCCCGTAGGTGGGGTAACATATGAAACGACGCAACGTACTGGCCGCACTCGGGACGCTCAGTGCTGGTGGGGCCCTAACGATGGGATCGGGTGCGTTTACCAGCGTCAGCGCCGAGCGAAACGTCTCGATTTCAGTCGCCAGTGACGCTAACGCCTTCCTCCGTTTGGCCCCGTGTTCGGAGAGCCAGAACGGTGACTACGTGACTGGGGCGGACTCTGGTACAATGACGCTGAATCTCTCGGACTCGAACAACAACGTCGCTGGATCGGGACTCAATCCCGACGCTACGACCGTGATCCACAATATCTTCGAGATCTGCAACCAGGGCACTCAGTCGGTTGGTGTCTGGCTCGAAACCAATCCTGTTGAGAACGATAATGGTGATGACGCCGTGTCGTTGTACCGAGACAGCACGCAGAACGCGCCAGTCACGGGGGCAGACAACGCGATCTGCCTCGATACAGGCCAGTGTATTTGCGTCGGCCTCGTCGCACGAACGCAGGGCATCGACCCCGACGAATTCCAAAATCTCTTCCAGCCTGTCGACGAGGATGGTGAACACCAGATGCTTGTCCACGCCGACGCCGAGGCCAGTTGCGGCGAACCGGCGTTCCCGCCCGAGCCGAGTGCGCGGCGACTCGACACAGGGACAGCAAATTGGAAAGTGACGAGCGGTCCGACCCTCTCAGACACGCGCGACGCGCAAGTCATCACCGACCCGCCGAGCGCGTGGGATACCTCAAATCAGGCCAACTGGGTCGACCCCTTCGGAACAGGGGGCCTGGAGAGCGACCCGGCGGACGATGAGGTCCCCTACGTCTACGAACTCGACTTCGAGGTCGACGCGGGGAGCCGCGACCTCGTGATCGAAGAGTACGGCGCGGACAACCCCGTCGAGTTCTTCCTTGACGAGAGTTCAATCGGGGGCTACTCTGGCGAGGAGGCGTTCGACCCACTCCGGTCCGATATCCCCACGCAGTCGGTCAACGCCGGGACCCACACCCTGCGAGCCGAGGTCACTAACCTGACCGGTTCGAACGGGAACCCGACCGGACTGCTGGTCGCTGCGAGACTCGAATAGTGCGACAGCTGTCTCCCACGCTGGCATCTCGGCGGTTCGATTCCGCCGGTGGGTCTTCCCCGTAGGTGGGGACAGAACAATGAAACGACGCACATACCTTACAACGTTAGGGGCGATCACCGCCGGTGGGACGGCTGTAGTGGGCAGTGGTGCGTTCACGAGCGTCAGTGCAGATCGGACTATGAGCGTTCGGGTAGCCGATGACTCGAACGCGTTCCTCGGTCTTGTGCCAGGTGATACCGGACTTGTCGAGGAGAGCAACGGAATGCTTCAGATCAATCTTGACGGGGCTAGCACCAATGCCTCGGGTGTTAACTTCGACGCAGTTACGCGAATTGGGAGTCACGAAAACCCTGCGGACGAGCACGCGTTCAAAATCGTCAATCAGGGAACCCAGAGCCTGATGCTCAAGATGAGCTACTACTTTACCAATACGGATTGGCTGGATGGTGGGGCCGGCCAGTCGTTCATCAATTTCACGCTGTACGATACTGGAGACGCTCCCACTGGCTCTTCCTCGCAGAGCTTCCCGATTCAGAACGGCTACAATAAGGACTACCCACTTGCACAACCGACCGGAAGCGGATTCGGATCGAATACCGAGGGCTACCGGTTCAACGTTGGCGAAGAGTACTACATGGTGATCACAGTCGATACAACTGGCCCGAATGCGTCGCCGGACGACGACCTCTCGGGAATCGCAGAGTTTGTTGCCCGACAGGAGACCAACGGTGGCGGATACGACAGAACGAACCCACCGATTTGATGAGGTGTTCACACCGACGTACCCACCATCCACGTAGTCGTTACACGGCAGATTTCGGCGTTGCAACGAGCAGCACCACCCGGCTTTTTACGCCATCCCCCACAGACAGAGTAGCGCCCACCCTCACTCCTCGACTTCCATGAACACGACCTTCTGATACGCCTCCCTGATATGGTATCTCGTGGTTTCGTCCTCCGCGTGTTCCAGTGCCTCCGTCAGATGGCTCTGGAGCGACGAGAGATCCGCGTCGTCGGTCCGTTTTTCGATGGGCATCCCAGTAGGAGTCTAGACTCCGATCCCCTTTGTAATATCGTGCGTGTGCTCCCTCAAGCAGTCTCTACTCGCAGCATCAGACATAATAACAAGCATCACGAAACTGACATCGCAGATCCGCAGTCAGCGGCCGGACGACCCAGTTCAGACACTGCTTGAAGCCTGTCTCGCGGATCAATACAAGGGACGTTCGACCGGTAAGTCTCTCGTACCGACGCCACTGTCGGCAGTCTGCCCGTGACCCGAACCGCTCTGCTCGTGGCCGTGCTCGTCGCTTCGACAGCCCTGCTTGTCTCGACGGGAGCGGTCCCCTTCTCTGACGGCACTGACGAGATCGAGGGCAGCGACATCGTGATGCAGCCCGCCGACGGCCCCAACGGGAAGTACGCAGTGATCGACGGGGACGGCGAGATCGCGCTACTGCTCGCCGACGAGAACCCGGATCTCGAAGCTGGCGGGGTCGCCGACGACGCGGTCACGCCGCTCGACCGCGTGTTCACGATCACCTACACCGGCGATCTGTTCGCGCGGGTCTGGATCACCGACGACGCCGAGGATGTCCGGTTCTATCGGGGAGACGACCCGGACGATCCCCTCGAAGGCGCGGGTAACGCCGTCACGCTCGGTCCGAACGAAACGGTGCGTGTCGGACTACTCGTCGACACCCGCGGCGACCACGACGTCGAGAGTGTCTCGTCGTTCGACGTTCGCGCCCGACAGGCCACCCCTACTGAAACCTCGACGGAGACGCCGACCACGGAACCCGAATCGCCGACGGAGACGCCGGTCACGGACGACCCGACTGACACGCCGACCGCGGAGCCGGAACCGCCGACGGAGACGACGCAGACCTCCACTGACACGCCGCCGACTGACACATCGACGCCGATCGACACGACGACCGACACGCCGACGACACCCACGCGGAGTGCGACTGAGACCGCGTCGACAGTGACGACGACAATCGAACTGGCACCGCCCGCCGAGCCGCCGACTAACGGGACGACGACCGATGCGGACGACGCCCAGCAGCCGCCCGCCGGCGGCCTCCCCTCCGAAGTCGGTGGCTTCGGGTCTCCTGTATTGCTTCCTGTCCTCTTGGTGCTGGCGCTGCTGTTGGCCGCTCTGGCGTGGTATCGACGGTGACGCCGTCGGCGTCTTTCCCGGACCGTCAAGAATAGGACCGTTCCCCCGCACGCCACGTACGAGATGGACGCGAACGCTTCCGAACCCCCACCGCGGCCACTGTGGCAGACCGTCCGACGGCGTGCGTCCGCCGTCGACGTGCTGTTGCTGGCGGTCGTTCCGGTCGCCTTGCTGGGGGTCTACGCCCTGCCGACCGCGACACGCGAGGCGTTCGTGTTCCGGTACGCGTCACCGACAGCCCGGACCGCGGCCGCCTCTCCGTTTGTCCACTTCGAGCGGACACATCTCCTGTTCAACGTCGTCGGGTACGCTCTCATCGCGGGGACGACGTACGTGCTGAGCGTCGCCAGCGACCGTCGCCGGGAGTTTCTGATCGTCTTCGCGTCGCTGCTGGTCGCGAGTCCGCCGCTGCTGTCGTATCTCAACCTCGCGGTCGTCCGTCGCGGCGTGGCGTTCGGGTTCTCCGGCGTGGTGATGGTCTACTACGGGACCCTGCCGCTCGCGCTTGCCGCCTACGCACAGTCGCGTCTGGACCTGGGCGACGTGACGAGCGGCGCGCCCTTGCTGTTCTTCTCCGGGCTCTTTTTCGTGACCGTTCAGACGCTCCGGGCAGTGCTGGCCAACCCCGTCACGGTCGCCGTCGACGGCGTCCCGGCGCCGGTCACGTGGGTACTCGCGGCGACGCTCGCCGAGTTGCTGGTCCTCCTCGTGTTGGTCGTGGCGCTGTACGCGCTCGGGATCGCCGACGGGAATCCGAGCGCGCGCACGCGGCTCCGGGCGGCGATCGACAGACCCGGCTACGCCGAACTGGCGGCTGGCGCGCTGCTGCTGTTCCTTGCCGTGCCGTTCGCGACGTTTCCGTCCGACCCGGTCTCCGGCACCCGCGTGTTCAACCTCTACGTTCACGTCGTTGGCTACGCGCTGGGGTTCATCGCGTCGTATCTCTATCATCACCTCCAGCGCGCGCCGTATCCGGTTGCGTGAGCCATCGATTATTTATCACGACGGCCACAAAGACCGGACAATGGACTGGCGGGGGACAGTCACGAAGGCCGCGGGGGCGGTGATCGCCCTCGTGCTCCTCGCGCTCGTCGCCGGTCAGTTGCTCGGCCAGCCGGTCCTGCTGAGTTACGTCACCACGGGCAGCATGGAGCCGACGATCGCCGCCGGCGACGGCTTCGTCGCGATCCCGGCGGAGGCCGCGGGTCCGATCGAGGAGGGCGATATCGTCGTGTTCGAGGCCGAGGAGATCCAGGGCGGTGGCCTCACGACTCACCGGATCGTCGAGGAGACCGACCGCGGCTACGTCACGCGAGGGGACGCCAACCCGTTCACCGACCAGGACAGCGGGGAGCCGCCGGTCAAACGCGAACAGATCGTCGCCGTGGCCTGGCAGGTCGGCGGCGAACCGGTGACGATTCCCTATCTCGGGACGTTCGCCGAGGGCGTGCAATCGGTCGTCCAGGCCGCACAGCTCCGGCTGGCTGGCCTTCTGGGCACTCGGTCGCTGCTGGGGACCCAGGGGCTCGCGTATCTCATCTTCGGGTTGACGGTCGTGCTGTACGCGGCTGACGTGTGGTTCAGCAACGACCGTCGCCGGGATCGCAGCCGCGGCCGAGACCGTGGCCTCAGCGCGCGATTGCTCGTCGGGGTGATGGCCGCGTCGCTCGTGCTGGCCGCGACGGCGGCGATGGTCGCTCCCGCCGGACCGCAGTCGTTCGAGATCGTCAGCGCCGAGTTCGAGTCCGAGCGGTCCGACGTGATCCAGCAGGGAACCAACGAGACGCTGCAGTACACCGTCGGCAACGGCGGTCAGGTGCCGGTGTACGTCTACTTCGAGGAGGGGGGTGAGAACGTCGACATGCGGCCGGCGTCGTTCACGCTTGCGGGCAACGACGTTCGGAACGGGACGCTGACGCTCACCGCACCGCCGGAGACCGGGACGTATAGACTCTTCCTCACGGAATATCGGTATCTCGGCGTGCTCCCCGAACCGCACGTCCGGACGCTGTACGAGCTCCATCCCTGGCTCCCGATCGTCGTCATCGACGCCCTGATCGGGGTGCCCTTCTACGTGGTCGGGATCGCGCTCGTCGGGTCCGGGCGGGTCCGCCGGCGTGACAGGGACGGACCGACCGCGGTCGACCGGTTGCTCGCCCGATTGCGATAGCGCCAGCGGGGCCACCCGGCGACAGTATTAATATCGGGCCGTTGAATGGTCAACGTGATGGGATCTCGGGGACTCCGCGTCCGCGCTGCCGTCGACCGATATCTCGGCGTCGTCGTGCTGGCGCTCGCGGTGTTGGTCGTCGTCGGCGGGGGCGTCGCGTACGACGCACACACCGGACCGGACGAACGAACTGAGACGACGACCGAACAGGTCGTCACCTGGAATGCGACCGGACAGTTCGCCCACGAGGCGACGGTCGTCGAGGACACGCGGGTCTTCGATGCGGGCGAGACGCTCACCAACCGAACGCAGTACTTCCAGCGGATCGCGCCGACGCTCGAGGGGACGTTCACCTACGACTACGCGGCCTCGAACGGCTCGCTCACGGCGAACGCGTCGACGGCGCTGGTCGTACGCTCGGTCACCGACGACGGGACCGAACAGTGGCGTGTCACGGAGCCCCTCGACCGCACCGAGCGGACGCTCGCACCCGGCGAGACGCTTCGGATGGGCTTCGAGCAGAACGTGACGGCCGTCGAGACGACGGTCGAGGAGATCCGGTCGGAGCTGGGCGCGACCGTCGGTACCACGGAGACGTTCTTCGAGACGACGGTGGCACTCGACGGCCGCCGTAACGGCGAGCCCGTCGAGACCACCCGGTCCTATCGGCTCCCCTTCACCATCGAAGACGGCGTCTATCGCGTCAACGACAGCGGCCCGGACGTGCAAAGCGGCGAGCGGACGGTCCTCACGGAACGGACCGTACCGGTGACGACGGGGCCGCTTCGGTCCTACGGCGGGCCGCTGCTCGCAATCGTCGGTCTCGGCGGTCTGCTCGGGGTCGCCGTGTCCCACCGCCGGGGCTGGCTCGACGTGGGCGACCGCGAGCGGGCGTATCTCGACTACCGCTCGGACCGCCGCGAGTTCGACGAGTGGATCACCGCGGTCGACACGCCCCCGGCCCGACTCGCCGACGCCGACGACCGGATCGAGACAGCGACGCTCGGCGGGCTCGTCGACCTGGCGATCGACACCGACCGACGGGTACTGGAAACGCCTGCCGACCGGTATCTGGTCGTCGCGGACGGGACCGTCTACAGCTACGATCCGCCCTCGCTGCCACGGGGTGACGATCCGCTTGCGGCCTCGGGCGGAGCCGGCGGGCGTGGGGATGTCGAAACGCAGACCGACGACGCAATCGAGGCGGGCGAGACGGGCGATCACGCCGAGACGGCGGACGATCCCGACGAGGACGAGTCGTAGTGGTCCGGTAATCGCTATGTTCGGCTGGTAGCTACGCTGTCGTGAGATTGTCTCAGGCCGGTACCCGCAGGTTGCCCCCAGATCCCGGCAAATTTGGAGGCAAATTACTTGTGCACGTGCGGCGTACATTCGGCTATGTCCCACGAGATCGAGGACGAAACGGCCGTCAACGAAAGCTATTCGGTTACGGTCCCGGCCGCGGTCCGGCGGGAAGCGGGCGTCGAGGCGGGTGACAAGCTCCGTTGGCGCGTCGACGAGGACGGCGCACTTTCGGTCGAGCTCGTCAAACAACAGTACGGCGCGTTTTTCAAGCTCGATGCCATCGATATCGGTGAACCGACCGATGCAGCGGACGATCACGATCTCGTTCTCGGGGATTTCTGATGGCCCGAACTGTCGTGGACGCGAACGTCCTCATCGCAGCCCGTCTCGCTCGCGATCAGCACCACGAGCGAGGGCGATCTATCTCGACGGCCATCGATCAGGGCCAGCTACCGACGGCGTACGTCCTCACTGACGTGCTCACGGAGGTCCTCAATTACCTCCAGGCGCGAGCCGGCCACGACGCCGCCACCGAAACGCTCGACGCGCTCGTCGAAAGTAGTGGGTTCACCGTCCTCTGGACGTCAAAGTCCGATTTCAGCACCGGTCGATCGCTGTTTCGTCGGTACGAGGCACTCTCGTTGACCGATGCAGTCATCGTCGCAGCGATGCGACGCGAGGATGTCGAATACCTCTATAGCTTCGATGACGGATTCGACAGTGTACCCGAGATCACCCGTCTTACGACGGCTGACGACCCCTTCGAAGCATAGCGGCGGACTCCCGACTCTCCTCACAGCAGTGGGCGCTATCGAATCCACTTATCGAGGTTCTCCCTTTTGCCGTTCATCTCGTCCGGGCTGCCGTAGGCGTCGACGATGTCGAGTATAGCGTTCGCAATCGTGTAGGCAGATTCGCGCTGGTTGTTGAGAAAGAAGACTCCTTCGTGCCGGGATTCATCGAACCGGGCGAAGTTCTTCACATCGGACGTGATGACGATGAGTTCTTCCTCGCGAACGTACGGGAGAATGTCGTCGACGTCGTCTGCATCCGGGTCAAGCGTCCGGTCGGAATGTTCGGCCCGATACCCCTCTTTTTGGAGCAATTCAGCGACTCGTGCCTCCAGGTTGGAGTCGACGAAAAAGGCCCAGCGCATCGTCAGTTTGGCGGCGATACACCTTCAGGCCGGTTGATATCGGCCTCGATTTCGTCCATCAGTTCGTCACGCTCGCGTCGCAGTTCCTCGAACGCTCGGGGATGCTCGTGGTAGTACAAGAGCGCGGCATACACTTCGGTGACGTCGAGATCATACCGATCGGCGACGGTTTTCGGCTCTAATCCTCGCCCCTCGACCCGCTCGGCGATCGTGAGGACAGGGATTCGGCGACCCTCGATGTGGGGTTCATCGAGCAGGTCCTTGGCGATGCGAGCAGTCTGTGTGGACATCTGCTGTCTAGTTGGTTTGTGTGCTATTTCAATGTGCGGGCTGATACTGGTGGCAATACGTTCGTACAGATATCTGGCACGACGGCGTGCCAGATCATTTCGAAATGGTATAGCCACCAGTATGACTCTCTACGAACTCTCCTCAAATAGATACAATCTCTGCGCGGTCGCGTCTGCTCGCGTGCGTGAGTCGCGAATCCACCCTCTCACGCGCTGTACGGCCGTCTCCTGTCGAGTGGTACCACGTCACACGAGCGTCTGACGCGGCCCGATTTTCTCAGTCATATTTCTATCATGTGCCGGCAGCCTATTAGCCGATCTGTGTGTTATATGTGCCTGAAACTGTGTTTTTGCCGGCATCTGGATGTGCAAAGATATATACGAAATCCGTAATTGGCGTTCAATCGAGGACACAAAGTATTTAACGACGCCATCGGATTGTTTCTGACGTAGCCATAACTGAGGCTGGTAAACGCAATGATACGAACTCTTACAGGCGGATCGGATTCCCGCACGTATGTGCGCGGCAGTAACACACCCTATACCCAATCATGACAGGACACAATACAACTCCTGGTGAGAAACTGCGCGCGATATTCCTCGCAGTGCTGATGGTCGGATCGGCATTCGCGATGGGTATTGCGTTCACGGGTGGAGCAGCAGCCGACGTTACTGCTGTTGATCCCATCGCAGACCAGGATACTGTTGGCGACTCGTTCACAGTGAATATCACTGTGGGCAACGGCGAAACGGTCACCGTCGAGAACTATGTCGATGGTGAAGTGAAACAGACAATCGAGGTAACTGATAACGGCACAAACGATCTGAACAACGCTGTTGGCGAGATTCAGGTCGAGCTGACCGCTGGGAAGACCTATAATGGTTCCAGCAAGGTCGTTGTCTCTGGCGCGAATGACAGCCAGATGGAAGAGACTTACAACACCTCGAACTATGATGTCCAGCTTGAGGACGATACCGTCCTCCAGGGCGAGACCTCGACCATCGAGGGTATGATTTACGAGTACCCCGGTGACCTCGTCGACGATCACACCGTCGACTACCGACTCGCCTACGACTCGAACATCTCGGACCAGGACGCTAACAGCACTGTGTCTGTCGTCGCGTCCTCGGACACGGGAAGCGGTCTGTTCCAGGTCGTCCGCACCTTCGACGAGGTTGCGACCGACTTCCAGAACGACTACCCCACTGACGACGCGGAGGTCGGCGTCGACGCACAGCCGAGCTACGTCGCCTATGTGGCGGAGAGTTACGCGGGAACCAACACGACCACTGACACTGACTACCTGCACAACGGTAGTGCTCAGATCGACACCCGACTGGAAGTCAGCGGTGACGTCGTCGATCAGGACGGCACGGAAACTGACCCGGTCTACGGTCAGACCGTCGACGTCGTTAATGGCTCAGTCGCGAACGCCGACGGCGGCCTCGGCAGCTACGCGCTGCGCGTCGAGGACCCGACGGGTTCGACCCAGAAGACCACGACGTCAGCGAGTGACGGTTCCTTCGGGTTCACGCTCGAACTGAACGACGCCGGAACGTGGAACCTCGGCACGAACGAGGGCGCGTTCATCGGCTACCAGGACATCGTCGTTGACGCCCAGCAGGCCGACCTGCAGTTCTCGGCTGAGGGCGAAAACCTGGCGACCTTCGAAGAAACGTACAACATCCAGCTGAACGACTCGGAGAACGGCTTCCCGCTGGTGACTGACCAGTACGTTGAGGCTTCGAACACGTCCAACGAGAGCCACGTCCGCGGATACATCAACGTCACTGGACCGTTCCTTGCGGATTCCTTCGATGACGCTCAGGATGGCATCCTCGCCAACGACTCTGTTACAGACGGCGAAATCGACTGGATCCGCGTCAAGACGGACAGCACCGGTGCAGCGTCGTTCAACGCGACGCCCGCAGAGGGTGCTGATGTCACCGCGACGCTCGAACTGCAGAACGGCAGCGAGACCTACGAAGGTCTCGAGCAGATGGACGACGCGGCTGCCTCACCGTCCGAGCCGGACTACACGGCGAGTGAGTCCATCCCTCTCGGCGGTGCCGACCCGGTAAACATCATCGACGAGCGTGTCGAAGAGCCCCAGACCGCCAACCCCAGCTTCACTAACGAGACTGGATTCGGTGGCACCTACACCGACATCCTGACCGACGACGGTCCGGCTGTTGTCGAAGTGCTCCCGCTCGCTGACTCCACCGGCGACCGGATCAGCAACAACGAGCGCTTCGGTAACGACAGCTTCCAGGATCTCGACGGGATGACGGTTTACCGTCCGTCCTTCGAGCTCCGCAACGAGACCAACCAGGCTATCACGCCTAACGGGTCGTTCGACCGGATCGAGATCAACGGCGCTGAGATTAATGCGACCGTCTACGCCAACGATACTGGCGCCCTCAAGGTTGACGCCCAGAACGGAAACGTGCTCGACGCGAACTACACCGATGTCGACACTGACGGCAATCTCGAGTACGCGTTCCTGATCCGTCCGACAGCGACGGACGAGGCTGACGAGCAGATCACTCACGAGATCTACGTCCAGGGCGAGGATCCGGTTACCCTCCCGCTGGACGCGTCCGGTCTCGAAATCGAGGAGTTCCTCATCGACGGTAACGAAACCGATGAGATCCTCGGTGACCAGAACGTCGATCTGACGTCCGTCGTCAACGCGCCGTACGACAACTTCGCGCCGGTCAACAACGGTCTGGTCCGTCTGACTCAGTCGGGTCACGCGCTCGACACTGAGACAGACGGCCGGACCTCGAACATTAACGACGGCGAGTACGTCTTCGAGAACATCTCGCTCGGTCCGCGCGGGATCGACGACAACTCTGACGGTCTCGCCGAAAACATCTCGCAGCTGACCTTCACGGCGTACCAGTATGCCGACCAGAACCCGCATGACAACGCGCTGGAACAGCAGGAAGTCGACCATGCCGCGGTCCGCACGGTCGACCTCGCTGCTGACGACACGCTCCAGGTCGAATACCTGCCGGAGCAGACCAGCACGTACAGCGGATTCCAGGACACTGGAGACGGTGAGCAGTTCACGCTCACGAAGGGCGTCGAATACGAACAGATCGCCTTCGAGCTCACCACCGCAGACGGTGAGCCGGTCAACCTGACCGAAGGAATCGGCAATACGTCCGTCTCGCTGAACACCCTTGCCAACGCATCGCTCGACGGCGAACCGTTCGTCGAAATTGTTGGCCCGGACGGGAACTCGCACGGCGTCTACTTCAATGAGAGCGCCAGCGACCCGGCCAACGGCACCTACGTGATCGACGACATCCAGAACAGCACCTACGTCGACAGCGCTAACAACGATGTAGCGAGTCCTGGCGATGTCTTCGGATTCAACAACAGCGCCAACGACGTCGACACGTTCCAGCTGGGGATCACGACGCCCGACGCCTCCTACATGACCGATGAGGAAACGGGCTACTTCGACGCTGCGAACCCCAACATCGACACCGAAATCATTGGTGTCAACGAGTCCGACGTCAACCACGACCTTGCGGACAACTTCACGTCTGTCGAAGGCGTGGAGACGATGACCATCGGTATCGACCGCTGGTACCGCGTCGAGGGACAGGTCACTGACGCCCTCGGCACGCCGATCAACGGTACCGTGCTTGACGATACGAACCTGACCCTCATCGACAGCGGCGTCGGTGACGCTACCGTTGAGTTCCTCTCTACGGGTAACAACTCCGCGGCCGGCTCGACTGTCACGCTGAACAACGAGACCGGTCTCGTCATGTTCGACATCAAGCCGAACGAGTCCGACGCCAACGGCGAGTACCTCTCAAGGTACTCGCTAGAGGCGTACACGGACGCCAGTGCATTCACCCCTGGAAGCAACGGTCCGGTCGGTGAATGGGACGACACGCCCGAAGGCCAGCTCCCGCGCGTCGAGGTCTACGACCAGTCAGGCGCCATGCTGCCGACCGCTGAGGACACTGGCAACATGATCCTGGCCAACGACGTGACCCAGACGCTGCGCGTCGAGGCCTTCCCGGCTGACGACGGCGACCTCCCGGTCCCGTCGCTCAGCTTCGCGATCGACACGGCCTCGGACCCGGTCGCCGAGACCACGATCAACACGGACACGAGCCTGATCAACGACACTGACACGCTCGTCAGTGACAACCCGGCGCCGTATCCGAACGTCCCGTACGAAGTTGGACAGGTCGGCTACCTCACGGTGACGCCGACCGGTACCGGTGACGGAATCATCGCGCTGCGCAGCGGCAACGCCAGCGGTCCGATCACCAAGACGATCGACAACGAGGACATCACGTTCGACGTCCTGCGCTCGAACAAGCAGGTCAACCTTGCACTCGGTAGCGAGGCCGTCACGCCGGGCAGCACGCTCAACGTGACGGTCACGCGCGAGTCCAACGGTGAGCCGCTCAACCTCGCCAGCATCGCGCTGTCCGACACGAACGGCAACGTGATCGGCTCGTTCACCACCAACGAGAACGGCGTCGCGACCATCGAGATCGCCTCGGATGCCGAACTCGGGACCTACACGCTCGAGACCCGACCCGCCGGCTTCGAGCCGATGACCCAGAGCTTCCAGGTCGAGTCTGACGCGCAGCTCGACGAGGACCTCGAGCTCTACGCTGCCGACGGACAGGTCATCTCCGGTACCAGCACTTCTGATGCCGGCACGACCGTCACGATCGAGCTCAGCGGTCCGGGCCTCGTCCAGACTGTCGACGCGACGGTCCAGGATGACGGCACCTTCGCCGGCGAGTTCGATCTCAGCGACCTGAGCGCCGGCGACGAAGTCACCGCCACGATCGACGACGACAGCCAGACCTACACGGTCCAGGAACCGCAGATCGCCACGGTCGACTTCCGCCAGCAGCAGAGCTCCACCGGTGACGTCGTCACGGTCGCCGAGGCCTACCTGCCCGAGGGTGGCTTCGTCGTGATCCACAACGCGGACGGTGACGTCATCGGCAGCTCCGATTACATCGCTCCGGGCACGGTCGAAGACGTTGACGTTCTGCTGGACACCACGCTGTCCGCTGGTGACAACCAGGTGACGGCGATGGCCCACCAGGACGACAACGACAACCAGACGTTCGACTTCCCCGGTGCCGACGCGCCGTACACCAACGCTGACGGCGACGCGGTCACCGACAGCGCGACTGTCCGAGTGCCCGACTCCGCCGTGAGCACGCCGACGGACACGCCGACGACCACGACGACCACGACGACTGACGAGCCGGCTGACACCACCACCGACGAAGGTGACGGTGACGGACCCGGCTTCGGCATCGCCGTTGCGCTCGTCGCGCTCCTCGGCGCTGCGCTGCTCGCTGTCCGCCGCAACAACTAAGTCGGCTTCGCCGACTCCTGACGTTTCTTCATTTTTTCGCGCCCGATAGCGGCAGCACTCGTGCTCCGGCAGCGTTGTCCTGACGCGCTTCCTCGACACGAACCCCGTCGTCGAAATCTCTGCCACCACGGCCGGGTACAGCAACGGCGGCCCGGCTGAAGCAGACGCGAACTCACTATCCGAGAAATCACAGGCTGAGTCTCCCGCTGAACGAGCACAGACGGACGCGGGCGATGCCGGCGGTGTCGGTGTCCGTCCGGATCGTGTCGATCCAGACGGTCACACACGTGATGCAGGAAGCATTGCGCTCCGGCGATCAATGGGGGAGATACGTCTCAGGGGGGTTGATCTGCGAGCGGTCGATGCCGCATTCCCTGGAGCGCCAGGGGCGGTCCCGGTCCGGCCGCGACTGCTGAACCGGATATCCACGATATCCCGTATCGAAGCGGGTCGTCAGCGCGCGATCTCTAGAGCGATGATCACGTATCGACGTGGAACCGGCCACGAGGACAGGACGGATCAGTACCCTTATCCGGCGACGACCGCAGCGACCGCACTCTCCCGCAGCGCGAACAGCACGAGATTGTTGACGGCCGGCCCGAGACCGAGCGCGATGATGAGGGCGAACACCAGGTTGCCCCGAACGGGCTCGTCCTCGAGGTACTCGGCGAAGGCATAGACGATCGCGATCGCGATCGCGAGCTTGACGACGACGAACAGCCAGCCGACGCCGACCGTCTCGGCGATCGGCAGCGAGCCGGCGAGGTCCATGATCGCTCGCGGGAGCGGTGACCGCTCGGTCGTCCCGATCACGTCGATTCCGATGGCGGTCGTGATCCCGTCGAGCGCGTGCGCGAAGATGACGAGCCCGCCGACAAGTCGTGCTCTGGCGACGACCTCCGTCGTGAGATACGCCATCCCGAAATACACGCCGACCGTCACGGGGACCGTGATCACGATCCCGATGGCCGACCAGAGTGGCCTGGCAGCGACGAACGCGTCCTGCTGGCTCGCGAACACGCCGAGTCCGAGGAGTGCGATCGTGCCGATCGCCCCGAGATCGCGCGCGACCGTGTTCTCGCTCGGGTTGACGTTCGAGAGAAAGGAGAGGACGGCCCAGACGCCCCCGGTCGCGACAAACGTCGTGACGTAGACAGCGGGCGCACCGAACAGCGGCTCGACCACGTCCGGGTAGACGCCGGCCGCTGGATCGATCTGATAGAGCGCGTGCGCGCTCGCCCCGACGACCATCCACGGCACCAGCGCGAGCACGTGGCGCTGTTGGACGCGCGGCCCCAACGCGAGCAGGAACGCGGTCACCGTGACAGTTCCGACGAGCAACCCCAGGAGATACGCGAGCGGCGGCACGACTAACCCGCTGGGCAGGAGTGGCATGTGCATAGGGCCGTCCGCGACGACAGAAAGGGTATCGATCCGATACATGGGGACTCGTGTCCTGTTTCTCAGGAGCATACGTACTACGAAAAGTGGTTAGTAGTACGACTTCGAAATGTAATACATATATGCCGAGCAATACTGACGACGGAACGGTCGTCCGCGTGTCCAGGAAGGGGCAGGCGACGATCCCCAAGGAATACCGCGAACGGTTCGGCATCGAGGCGCCGGGCAAGGTACTCATTCACGAAGACGACGGGAAAATCGTCGTCGAGCCCCTCCCCTCGGTCGAGGAGATGCAGGGCGTTCATGCTGGCCGATACGAACGGGGCGACGTCCTCGAACACCTGGAGGAAATGAAAGAAGCGGACAAGCGACTCGAACGCGATGAGGCCCGGGACCAGTGACCGACTACGTCTTCGATACGGAGCCGCTCATTGCGTACTTCTACGACGAGCCCGGCGCTTCGGACGTGACTGAACGGCTGACGGCAATCGACAACGACGAGGCGACCGGCGCACTCTCCCATGCCACTGCGACCGAACTCGTATACAAGATCGCGCGTCTCGAAACGGGTGATCCAAACCACGTCTCGCCCGGTGACGACGAATTCGATGTCGGGGAGCATGACCTGCGCATTCTTCGCGGCTACGGAATCACGATCGAGACCCCGCCCTGGCACGCCGTCGCCCGTATCAAAGGCGCCGGTGGTATTTCACTCGGTGATTCCTACGCGGCCGCGCTCGCGCTTGCATCGGACGCGACACTTGTGATCGGTGGGGATCCGGAGTTCGGCGACCTGCCGGTGGACGTGTCGCTCCATTCGATCCGCGATGGGTCCGTCTGAGAGCGCCATTCCGGATCCGCCGTCCTTTTGCCCCCACACGTCTAGTGAACGGTAGCGATGGCCCGCTACTACGTCGAGACCTACGGGTGCACCTCGAACAGGGGTGAGACCCAGCAGATCGAGCGCGCCTTGCGGGAGGGCGGTCACCGGCCGGCGTCCTCGCCACAGGCGGCAGATGTCGCGATCCTGAACACGTGCACGGTCGTCGAGAAGACCGAGCGCAATATGCTCCGGCGGGCCAAAGAACTCGACGAACAGACGCCTGCTGACCTGATCGTCACGGGCTGTATGGCGCTGGCTCAGGGCGAGCAGTTCGACGACCTCGACGCCGAGATCCTCCACTGGGACGACGTCCCCGGGTACGTCCTCAACGGCGAGTGTCCGACGATCACGGCCGACACGGAGCCGGTCCTGACGGACGCGACCGGGATCCTGCCGATCGCCCGCGGCTGCATGAGCGATTGCTCGTACTGCATCACCAAGCAGGCGACCGGCCGGATCGACTCCCCGTCGGTCGAGGAGAACGTCCGGAAGGCCCGCGCGCTGGTGCACGGCGGCGCACGCGAGATCCGGATCACCGGCCAGGACACCGGCGTCTACGGCTGGGACATCAATCAGGGCGAGAGCCTGCTTCCCGAACTCCTGAGCCGGATCTGTACCGAGATCGAGGGCGACTTCCGGGTTCGCCTGGGGATGGCCAACCCCGGCGGCGTCTATGGCATCGCCGAGGAACTCGCAGCAGTCTTCGCCGAACACGACGAAATCTACAACTTCCTGCACGCGCCCGTCCAGAGCGGCTCCGACGACGTACTCGCGGACATGCGTCGTCAGCACCAGGTCCAGCAGTTCCGCGAGATCGTCGCCACCTTCGACGAGCATCTGGACTACTGGACGCTCGCGACGGATTTCATCGTCGGGTTCCCGACCGAGGAGCCCGACGATCACGCGGCGAGTATGGATCTCATCCGGGAGATCCGCCCGGAGAAACTCAACGTCACGCGCTTCTCGAAGCGGCCGGGCACCGACGCCGCCGAGATGAACGGGCTCGGCGGCACGCTCAAGAAGGAACGCTCGAAGGCGATGAGCGAGGTGAAGATGGATGTCGTCGGCGAGGCCTACGAGGCGATGGTCGGCACCGAGCGATCGGTCCTGCTCACCGAGGATGGCACCGACGACTCGCTGGTCGGATACGACGAGGCCCACCGCCAGGTCGCACTCCCGAAGGCACAGCTTCAGGGCCTGCAGATCGGCGACTTCGTCGACGTCGAGATCACCGGCCACAACACGGTCTACGCGATGGGCGAACCGATCGCTCCGCCCGAGACGCCGACGGCCGCCCGGGCCGACGACTAGAAACGCTTCCGCTACCGGACGCCGCTGCTGGAAGAGGAACTGCTTTCGGTGCGAGAACGCAAGACAACGCATGCGTAACTCGAATCGCGAGTGGGTGTTCGCACAGCGCCCTGACGGCGAACCGGACATGGACAGCTTCGAACTCCGCGAGGGCGACGTACCGGAGCCACAACACGGCGAACTCTTGGTGCGCGTACGCTACCTCTCGGTCGATCCCTACATGCGAGGACGGATGCGGGACGCCGAGTCGTACGCCGAGCCGTGGGATGTCGGCGACCCGATGGCGGGTGCCGTCGTCGGCGAAGTCGTCGAGAGTGAGAGCGACGCCTACGACCCTGGCGACCTCGTGACCGGCAACGGAACGTGGGCGGACTACAGCGTGCTGGACGCCGATAGCGTCGCTCCCGTCGACCCGTCGGTCGCGGACCTGCCGGCGTACCTCGGCGTCCTCGGCATGCCCGGCCGAACCGCGTACTTCGGGCTGCTGGAGGTCGGCGAGCCCAACCCCGGCGACACTGTCGTCGTCTCCGGTGCTGCGGGCGCAGTGGGCTCTGTCGTCGGCCAGATCGCGAAACGCAACGGCTGCCGGGTCGTCGGGTTCGCGGGCACCGACGAGAAAGTCGAGTGGCTCACCGAGGACCTCGGCTTCGACGCCGCAATCAACTACAAACAGGTCGAGGATTACCGTGCGGCACTCGACGACGCCGCGCCCGGTGGTGTCGACGTCTACTTCGACAACGTCGGCGGTCCGATCACCGACGCCGTGTTCACGAAGCTGAATCTCGACGCTCGCGTCGCCGTCTGCGGACAGATCGCCCACTACAACGACGAGGGCGTGCCGACCGGGCCGCGGAAACTCCCACAACTCATCTCGGTGCGCGCGAAAGTCCAGGGACTGCTCGTCGGCGACTACGCCACCCGGTTCGAAGAAGCCAGCGAACAGCTCGGCGAGTGGGTCGTCTCCGGCGCGATCAGCCATCGCGAGAGTGTCGTCGACGGCCTCGACAACGCGCCCGACGCGTTCCTCGGGCTCTTCTCCGGCGACAACATCGGCAAGCAGGTCGTCGCCGTCTCCGAACCCGAAACGACGAACTAGCGTCTCTGTGGTCGTCGGAATGATCCCACAAAAGACGTCATTTCCCCGGATTCGACTCCCGAGAAGTTGTGGACGGCGGTTGCGAGTCCACCGCTACGGCAGCCTGCTCTGTTGTTGATAGCCACCTGGTTAAACCGTCACAGCGATCCGATACCCGAGATCACGATTCTTCAATCGCGATCGCCACGTCCCCGGCGCTGACGCCGATCCGCTGAAACTGGGTTCGGACGTGTTCTTTCGCGGCCTCGATTGCCCGATCACGGGTTTCGAATCCGCGCGGACTCGGCGATTCGAAGGCGACGTTGATCTCACGGTCTCCGATCTGCTGGACCTGCCCGCCGCTTTCGACCTCGTAGAAGGCATCACAGACCCACACGTACGGCGCTCCTTCGTCGGGCGCGCCCTCGAACGACGGCGGGTCGTCGCCGGGTTCGTACAGCGTTCCCGTCAGGGCCGTCCCGCCGGCCTCCCCACGGACGAGTAACATACCAACATCTATGTGGCTGATACGAAAAAGGGCGCCGACACGAGTCTTTCGGGCCGCTGCTCCTCGCCCGGTTTTTCTTCACTCGAGTCGCACTTGCGCGAGCACGGGGAAGTGATCGGAGGGGTAGCGGTCCACGGCGTACAGATCCGTGCACACGCCGTGCTGGCGGACCTCGACATTGTCGGTGACGAAGACGTGGTCGATCTTCCGGTTGGGGACGAGATGTTCGAAGTCCGTAACGGAGGTTTCGGGACCGTAATGGCCGTGTTCGGCGCGTTCGAGCGCGTTGTCCAGTCGCCGTCTGCCCGCCTCGGGATCGACGATCGTCTCGTGGGCGGGCTCGCCGGCGATACAGTTGAAATCGCCCGTCACGATCAGGGGCTCGCCGTCGGTGACGTCGTCGAGTCGTTCGCGCAGGAGTCGAGCGCTCTCCCGGCGTGCCTGCGGGCCGTCGTGGGAGAAGTGCGTGTTGGCGTGGACGAACACGGTGTCCGAGCGGCGGTCGCGCAGGCGCGCCCAGGTGACGATCCGCGGATGGCGCGCGTCCCAGCCGACGGTCCCGGGCTGGTCGGGCGTCTCCGAGAGCCAGAACGTGTCGGACGCTTCGAGGGCGAAGCGTTTCTCGTCGAAGCCGATCGGCGAGAACTCCCCTTCGCCGTCGCCGTCGACGCGCGGGTCGCCGACCCACTCGTAGCCGGGGAGGTGGCGCTGTAGGTACGCGAGCTGGTTCGAAAGCGGCTCCTGGAGGCCGAGCAGTGCCGGCTCCCGAAAGCGGATGGTGTCCGCGACGCCCTCCCGGCGGTACTCCCAGCGATGGTCGCCGTCCTCGGGGTTATCGTAGCGGACGTTGTAGGTCATGACGCGAAACCACGCGGTCATCACTCCCCTATTGGGTGTCCCCCTTGGTGTCCTTTTGGGATGCAACTGGATGGGGCGCATTGATCAGGTCACTCCCGAATCGTACAGTTGACCAGGCCCGAACGAATTAGTACATCCAATACAAATTAGTACATATGCCGATCAGCACGGATCGATTTGATGAAATTGATGACGATAGTGGTCCATCCCCGGAGACAAATGCACACGAGATACTCTCGTTTCTCCAGTCCCACGCCGATCAGGCGTTCACTCGGGGAGAGATCGCGCAAGCGACCGACGTTACCGACGGCTCCGTCGGGCCGACGCTCGTTCGTCTTCGCGAAGCCGGACGCGTCGACCACAAGGGGAACTACTGGCGTGTGAGCGACCACGTTCGGAGCGTCGACGCTGCTGCAGGCCACGCAGCCGATGTCGCGGCGAGCCACGAAGACGAACCGATGGCATACGACGACTGGCAAGACTACGCGGTTGATCCCCGTGAGGACCGTGCGTGAGCGCTATCGGAAAGGCGATGTCTTCTGGGCTCCGGACCCGTTCAGAAAGGGGTCACATCCGCGTCTCTGGGTAGTCCTTACCGCAGACAATCTCCCGTTTCCGGGGGAAGAATACCTCTGTGCCGCGCTCACGACGAGTGACCTCCCGGCAAATCACAAGGTTGGGGACGACTGGGTGACCGGGAGCCACCCCGATAAGACGTCGTACTGTTCGCCGTGGGTCATCGGCACGGTCAAACACCAGGCAGTCGCAAATCCACAGGGAAAAATCACGGAGGTGTTCACTGACCGTATGATCGATCGCTGTGAGGAATTCCTACGCGGAAGGTAGCCACACGATCACGGGATTCTCTCTCCACCGGTCTCTCGCGTGGCAGAACTACTTAGTCGCCGCCACTCCTCGAGTAGGGTATGTCCGATCTCGGGGATTTCACCGAATTCGACGGCGACGAAGACGGCTCTGCCGACGACGAGAGTGCCGCGAACGCTCCTGTGGACGCCGACCGGACCGACGATTTCCAGGAGGTCGACGTCGATCCCGTCAGCGCCGAGCACGGTATCGGCGTCCTCTCGGCTGCGGACGGACTGACGATCAGCGAAGACGAGGACGACACCCGTCTGCGGGCGTACATCACCGTCTCGAATCGCTCGGCCGTCCGGATCGGCAAGTACCTGCTGGTGCCCTATCCCGATGGGGAACGACTCTTCTGTCGGATCACCGCCCTGGAGTACGCTCCGGAGTTCCGCGCGGACGACGCCACCGAGATCCACGCCCAGCGCGCGATGGCCTCCCGCGAGATCGACGAGCAGGACTTCAAGTTCATGGCCACGCTGGAGCCCGTCGCCGTCCTCTATTCGGAGGATGGCGACCTCAAGCGGCGAATGACCGACCGCGTCCCCAAACCCGAGACGGTCGTCCGGCAGGCCGACGACCCGACCGAGATCAAGACCGGCCTGAAGATCCCCGCCGAGGGGGTTTTCCTCGGCCACCTCTCGGTCGGTGGCGAGCGCGTCGAGACCGCGGCCCAGCCGCCGACGATCGACTACCGGCTGAAGGACGACTACGCCGACGGCGACCCGCTCGTGTTCCGACACACCCTGATCGCCGGCGGGACCGGCTCGGGCAAGACTCACGGCGCGAAGAACGTCCTCCGGCAGTACCTCGACGAGGAACGCGCCTATCCGGTCGAATCCGGGAGCGACCGGACAGTCTCGCCCGCGCTCGTGGTCTTCGACCCCCAGGACGAGTACGCCCAGATGCACGACGACGGCGAACTGCCCGAGGCGTTCAAACGACGGTGTGAGCGACAGGGCGTCGCCTACGGGGGCGTTGAGGACACCGTCGCGTTCGTCCCCGATGTCGAGGGCGCGAGCTACGCCGCCGACCATCACCGCGCCGAGCAGGTCCCCTTTACCATTCCCTTTTCGATGGTCTACGACAACCCCTGGCTGATCGCCTCCAGCGGGCTCAACGACAACCAGTACAACGCGCTGGTGAACGTCCTCCTGAAACGTTTCAAACAGGAGTACGGTCGAAGCGGAACCTACGAGCAGTTCACGTCCTTCCTCGACGATCCGGCCCTCCGCGAGGAACTCGACGAATCGGGCACAGTCCACGAGGCGACCTTCGACGCCGTCCGGCGGCGCGCACTCGGGTTCGGTGGCGTCTTCGATCAGGACGCCCGCCCGATCACCGATCTCGTCGGCGAGTTCGTCCGCCCCGGCGGGCTGACGGTCGTCCCGACCTACCACATCAACGACTCACGGGCGACCGAGACGGTCGTACTCGCGCTCGCCTCACTGTTGGTCGACGAGAAACTCTCGAATGACCCGACCTTCGACCGGATCGAGGAGACACCCCTGATCCTGGGTATGGATGAGGCCCATAACTTCCTGACCGACGCCGACACTGTCCAGGCCCGGAAGGTCATCGGCAAGTTCACCGACGCCGCAAAACAGGGCCGCAAGGAACGGCTCGGGCTCTTCCTGATCACCCAGGACCCCCAGGACATCGCCGATCCCGTCTTCAAGCAGATCAACACGACCGTCGTCCTCAACCTCGGTGACGAGGACGCCATCTCGGCGGTGAACATCCCCTCGAATCTGGAATCGAAGGTGCCCTACATGGAGAAGGGCCAGATGGTCGTCTACTCGCCGGACAACTCCGAGCCGGTCGAATTGAAGGGGCTGGCGACCTGCGTGACCAAACACGGCCGGTAAGGTCGGCGGATATGGGCTCTGGAGCGGTGACACGCGCCCGCTCGGATGGCGCGTTACCCAAGACGACGCTCGACACGAGGAAAACGAAACGCCTTCTTGTCGCAGTGATCGATGTTCGACTATGAGCGTCATTCGGGTCGCCTGGGGCCACGCCACCGCGCCGACGGCGTTGTCCGCCTACGACGCCGCGCTGGCGGCGGCGAACGTCCACAACTACAATCTGCTCTCCCTGTCTTCCGTCATCCCCGCCGGCGCGACGATCGAACGCGTCGACACCGCACCGGACCTCGGACCCGCCGGCGAGGGCCTGCACGTCGTCCAGAGTCACGAGATCGTCGAACCAGGCAGCGACGACCCCGCCGTCGCCGGGGTGGGGTGGCTCCGCAGCGAGTCAGGTCGCGGCATCTTCTACGAGGTCTCGGGCACCGACCGTGACGGTGTCGAGGCAGCTATCCGTGAGGGGATCTCTGCCGGGCGTGACCTCCGCGAGTGGGAGTTCGACGAAGAGCCACAGATCCAGATCGCGACGGCCGATCCCGACCCCGACGAGCACGCCGCGGCGGTCGTCGTCGCGGCGTACGGGCGGAGTGAACCGCTCCTGTGAGCGGGGCCGTGGTGACCGTCCGCAAGTCTGGTCGGTGACCAGCGCTTTTTTAAGTCCGCCTCGCATACTGGTGTAGCAATCAATGTACGGAAACCTCTCCGGCGGTATCGACGCTGCCGACGATCCGCCGCTGTCGCCCGAGCAACGCCGCGCGCTCCGGCGCGATCTCGCGAGCGTGGCTGCCCGAACCCGCGAACTCCTGCCCGGTGATTTCGTCGTCGGCTCGGAACTTCGGACTGGCGCGACGGGACTGGAAGCGACGATCGCCGTCCAGCCGCCGGTCGGCTCGCCCGTCAGTGCCGGCTACGCGCCCGACGGTGACGACGACGTCTCGATCAACGACGACGAACGCGAGGACCTCGCGACGGGACTGGCCGCCAGCGCAGCCCTCCAGATGAAACAGGCCTATCCCGACGACGGCTCGCCGGCCGCACAATAGTCTCTGTTCTGCGTTAGATCACGGCGAGACCGGCAGCGATGCCGACCGCCGACGCCAGCGGGATCGTGAGGTTGTCGTCGATCACGTAGGTCACGATCACGGGTTTGATGCCGTCGGCGACGGTCGCGGCGATCCCGCCGAACAGTGCCGCGAGCGGGGCGACGAAGGCGAGGCCGATCGTCGTGCAGACGCCGAAGGTCACCGCGAGCGCGCGCGGCGACTTGAGGATCAACTCCAGATACCGCCCGCTGCCGACCGACTGGATCTTCCCCGATCCGAGCAACCCGCTGACGGGGTCTCCGAGTGTGAGCATGAGCAGCGCCGGGACGGCGATCGTCGGCGGCGCCAGCAATCCGACGGTCGTCGTGCTGACGAGCGCGAGCGCGTAGCCCGCGACGTTGTCCTGTTCGTACTCCCTGGTGAGATACTCGTAGATCCACCAGTCGAGGCCGATACCGAGCCTGATCACCTCCAGGATCGTGACGGCGACCAGCCCCGCGACGAGGATCGCCTGGACTTGCCGCCAGGTAAGCAGGTCGGCGACGTACGCGAGTGGCACGGCGCTGCCGCTGACGTGGACTCCCCGGCGCGCGATCTCCGATTCGATGGCTTCGAGTCGCGATGGCACGGTTAGAGGTCGTCGAAGGGCAGCGTCCCGTCCCGCAGTGCCGTCAGCGTCTCCGGCAACTCCGAAATCGGGACGCGTCGCTGTTCGGTCGTGTCTCGCTCCCGCACCGTGACCGTCCCCTCCAGGTCCGGATCGTCGCCCTCCCCCAGCGTCTCGTAGTCGACGGTGACACAGAAGGGCGTCCCGACCTCGTCCTGGCGGCGGTAGCGCCGCCCGATCGCGCCCGAGTCGTCGTAGGTGACCGCCAGCCCGGCGTCTCGCAACCCATCGACGATCTCGTGGGCGCGCTCGGCCAGGCCGTCCCGATCCATCAGCGGGAACACCCCGACCGTCGTCGGCGCGACGTCCGCGGGGAGTTCGAGGACTCGTCGGGTCTCGCCGTCGATCTCGTCCTCGCGATAGGCGTGATCGAGGACGGTGTACAGCGCCCGATCGATCCCCAGCGAGGGTTCGACGACGTGGGGCGTGATGTGCTCGCCGCTCTCGGTGACCTCCTCGACCTCGAAACCGGTCCGCTCGACAGGGACGGTGTACTCCGTTCCGTCACTTTCGACGGTGACGGCTCCGCCGTCGGCCTGCGCGTCCCGGAACGCGTCGGGATCGCGCTCGGCAAGCGTTTCCAGCGCGTCGGCGACGGCCGCGGCGTCGCCGCCGAACTCCGGTCCGAGGTAGCTCATGTCCGGATCGACCGTCGGCCGCTCGACGGTGACCGGCTCGTCGTACTGCTTGAACACCGTGAACTCCTCGTCGGAGTGGGCCGCGTGTTTCGAGAGATCGTAGTCGCCACGGTAGGCGAAGCCGGCGAGTTCGATCCAGTCGCCGTCGACTTCCGCCTCGGCGTCCCAGCAGTCAGCGGCGTAATGGGCCAACTCTCCTGGCAGGTGCTGGCGGAATCGGAACCGGTCCATATCGGCGCCGATCGACTCGTACCATCGTTTCGCGATCCCCAGGTAGTAGGCGATCCACGGATCGCCGACGATTCCCTCCTTGAAGACCTCGCCGACGGTCGCCTCGATTATCTCGCCGTCCTCGGCCCCCTGCTCGTCGGCCGGGTAGAACGGCGCCGTCACGTCTTCGATGCTTCCGAGATCGGGTTCGTCCTCCTCGGGATCGATGAACAGTTCGAGTTCGGCCTGGGTAAACTCCCGGACCCGTAGCAGGGACTTCCGGGGGCTGATCTCGTTGCGGTAGGCCCGTCCGATCTGGGTGACGCCGAAGGGGAGCTGGTTGCGGGCGTACTCGGCCAGCTGGGGGAACTCCACGAAGATCCCCTGGGCGGTTTCGGGCCGCAGGTAGCCGGGCGAGGACGACCCCGGGCCGATGTTCGTCTCGAACATCAGGTTGAACTGCCGGATTGCCTGCCCGGCCAGCCCTGCGCCGCAGGTCGGACAGGTCAGTTCGTACTCGGCGACGACCTCCTCGACGCGTTCGATGGCCATCGACTCGGCCTCTTCGATGTTGGTGTTGTCCTCGACGACGTGGTCGGCCCGGTGGGAGTCACCGCATTCGGGACACTCGACGAGCATATCGTCGAATCCGTCGAGATGTCCCGAGGCCTCGAAGACGGGCTCGGGCATCACCGTGGGGGCGTCGACCTCCATGTTGCCCTCCTGGATCGCGAACCGCTCGCGCCACGTGTCCTCGATGTTCTGTTTGAGGGCTGCGCCTTCCGGACCGAACGTGTAAAAGCCGGCGACGCCGCCGTAGGCACCGGCCGACTGGAGGAAGAACCCGCGCCGTTTGGCCAGTTCGACGACCGGGTTCCCCTCGCTCATACGAGCGCCTCCAGCAGGTCGACGTCCCGGACGATGCCGACGAGCGTATCGCCGCTCAGCAGCGGGATCTGCTCGATGTCGTTGTTGAGCATCGTCTGTGCGGCCTCGCGGGCAGTCCGGCGTTTGCCGACGGTCAGCAGATCGCTGGTCATGAACTCGCTGACCGGCTCGTTCGGAATCTCGACGTTTCGAGTCGGCATGTAGCTGTTGCCGACGGCCTTGATGCCTTCCCACATCCACTCGTCGTCCTGGTTGGCGATGGACTCGCCCGTGTCGGCCTCGCCCTCGACGACCTTGGCGACCGCGATGATGTCGACCTCGGTGAGGATCCCCGTGAGATCCCCCACCTCGTCGAGCACGACGCCGTACGGCACGTCGGCGTAGGACAGTTCCCGCTCGGCGACGGGCAGAGGCGTCCCGGCGTAGACGCAGTTGACGTCCTCGCGGGCCAGTTCACCGACTGGCACGTCGCCGTCCACTGCACCCTCGGCGATCGCGCGGATGACGTCCGTGACCGTGACGATCCCTTCGAGGCGACCGTCGACGACGGGGATCCGGCGTTCGCCCTCCTCGACGATGAGACGGGCGACGTCTTCGATCGTGGCGTCGGCGGCGACCGTCGGGACCTCCTCGACCAGCAGCGCGAGCTGGTCCTCGTCGGGGTTGTTGATCAGGGTGTCCCGGGAGACGATCCCGCGGAACTGTTCGCCGTCGTCGGTCTCTTTGATCACCGGTACCGAGGAGAACGTCCGCTCCTGGAGGTATTCGAGGACGTCGTCTCTGGTGCCGGGGATTACCGCCGTCACCACGTCCTCGCGCGGCGTCATGACGTCTGCGACGTTCATTATGCCAACTACTCCCGCGTCCATCTACTAAGACCTTACACATTGGTCACGCGCGTGAGTCTCCGCCGGATATCCGCACTTCTCCGATACTGTTAGAATATTGCCTTTTCGAACCGGACTCGCGTCCTGCTTCCGGCACGTTTATGTGTACGTGTTACAGAGTAACAAGCATGTCGCAGGAGACGGACGCGGTCGCGGCCGTTGCTGAGGACGCCGAGGTCATGGCCTCGGTCGAAACCGGCCCCGCTGGCGAGACGTTCATCCTCGCCGACATCACTCGCGACGACGCGTACGTAACAGCCCCGCTCGAGGACGCTGCGGCGCTCCCCGAGTGGCGGTAGTTCCGTCTCGCTGTGCGTTCCGACGTTTCCCGATCGGGTAGCCACAGAAATCGAGCAACTACGGGATCGACTCGTGCGTTCGTGCGGTCGCAGCTCCGTTCCGATCGCTACTGCTCCAGTTCCTCGGCGACGGTGTTGGGGTCGAGCAGTTCGGGATCGACTGCGAGATCGACCTGTCCGCGGACGAACTCCGGCAGCGATTCGCGCGCGTAGACGACTGTCCGCACGTCCGGATTCCGTTCTTTGGCGATCGGGACGGCGGTCGCCTGGGACACGTCAGTCAGTACCAGCGCGCCGGCGCGTTCGATCCCGGCGTCGTCGAGTGCTGACTGGTTCGCGACGTCGATGGCTGCAACGTCGTGACCCGCTTCCTCTATCGCGGACGCGATCCCCTCGGTGTCGGCTCCGGCGACGATAACGTGCATACGCTGTGCTCGGCGGGCGCGAATTAAGGTGTTCCGTCACGGGTCGCAAGCGTCTTTTCGCCCCGCCACCTCGTTCAGCGTATGGTCGAGTTGCTCGCCCTCGTGGGGTTGCCCTTCCTGCTCGTCGGCGGGCTGGTTCTGCAGTACGGCAGTCGGCTGGGGCTTGGTCTCTATCGTCGACACCGACAGACCCGAACCGTCGAAGCCGACATCCGGGAGGTATCGATAACTGAGATCGAGGACGGCGTCTTCGAGCCGACTGTCCGGTTTCGCTACGAGTTCGACGGCGAGACCTACGACTCGACGATCGTTCGGGAGGGGACACAGCCGCCCTCGGGGAGCCGCGAGGTCGCCGAGTCGTTCCTTTCGGACTACGAGGAAGGCGAGACTGTAACGGCGACGCTGTTGACGAGCATGCCGGGCCAGGCCGTCCTGGAGCGGTCGACGAACTCCTGGCCGTACGTCGTCGCGGTCGTCGGCACGCTGCTCGGTGCGGTCTTTACCGTCCTTGGGGGCGGGATCGTCGTCGTGGGGATTGCAGGTTAGCCAGACGAAAACAGCGTCAAGCAAAAAGGCGGCGCGCGACCTGGACGACGTTCAGTCGTCGGCGACGGCTCCTTCGCCGTTCTGTTCTCGGACTTCGATGGAGCCGGTGAGTTCCGTGTAGGGATACGGCATCCCGATATCCTCTTCGTCGAATCGGCGTTTCACGTTCTCGACGAGTTTGTGCTTGACGCCGCCGGCACCCGTCTCCTGTGGGTTGATCCACACGCGACCGTTGAGGATGACCGCGGAATCGCCGAGCCCGGTGACCGGGGCCGACGGTTCCGGATCGTCGAGCACGCCGTCGATTTTGCTGGCTTCCTCGAGGATGATCGATCGGGCGTCTTCGATGCTCGCGTCGTACTCGATCCCGAAGTCGAAGGTAACTCGCCGCGTCTCGTTCGCGACGAGGTTGGTGACGGTGCCGTTCGCCAGATCACCGTTCGGGACGGTGACCTGCTCGTTGTCCCACGTATCGAGTTTCGACACGCGCAGGTTGATCTCGCGGACGACACCGCCGTTGCCGTCCCACTCGATGTAGTCGCCGACCTCGAACGGTTTGTCTTTGATGATGAAGATCCCGGCGATGAAGTTCTCGACGATGTCGCTCGCGGCGAATGCGAACCCGAGTGCCAGGGCGGCGAAGATCGTCGCGAACGCCGAGAGGATTATCGGGAATCCGGCGACGACCGCGGCGATGGCGACCGCGCCGAAGACGGCGATCGTCCCGGCGAGACTCGACCCGAGGCTCACGATCGACTGCGAGAACTCCCGCTCGTTGAGCGCCCGCTTGGTCGCGCGCACGAGCACTGGTTTCCCGACGAGATACAGTATCAGGAACGTGACGACGAAGGACAGTACAGTGACCGCAAAGGAAACGAGCAAGTCGCCGTACTGGCTCGTAAATTCGCTAAGGCTGGTCGGCACACCTTGTTGTAGTACCCTGAACATTACGAGTAACCGATAGGACGGCTAATTGTTAGTATTTTTGGCTAGGGTCACTCGTACTCGATGGTCGCGGGCGGCTTGTGGGTCACGTCGTAGACGACGCGTGCGACGTTTTCGTGTGAGCCGGTAATTCGGGACTGGATCCGCTGGAGGGTTTCCCAGTCGATCTCCTGTGCGCGGGCGGTCATCCCGTCGCGGGACTCGACCGATCGCACCGACACGACCCAGCCGTGGACGCGGTTGTCGCCTTTGACGCCCGTCGCCTTGCCGATCACGGCTGCCAGGGCCTGCCAGGGCTCGTACTCCTCGAGTTCTTCCTCGACGACGTGGTTGGCCTCCCGGGCGACTGCCAGTTTCTCCTCGGTGACCTCGCCGATGATTCGCACTGCGAGCCCGGGTCCGGGGAAGGGCATCCGCTCGGAGATGATCTCTTCTAGATCGAGTTCGCGGGCGACTTCCCGGACCTCATCCTTGTAGAGGTCCCGCATCGGTTCGACGATCCCCTCGAAGTCGATGTGCTCGGGCAGGCCGCCGACGTTGTGGTGGGATTTGATCGTCCCCTCGCTCTCGATGCGATCGGGGTAGATCGTCCCCTGCACGAGATAGTCGGCGTCGACCTCGCGAGCGACGGTCTCGAACTCGCGGATGAACTGCTCGCCGATAGCGTGGCGTTTCTCCTCTGGATCGGTGACCCCCTCCAATTCTCCGAGGAACCGGTCTTTCGCGTCGACGACCTGCAGACTGTCCATATACGCGAACGTCTCGCGGATCTGCTCGGTCTCGCCCTTTCGCATGAGGCCGGTGTCGACGTAGACCGGGTGGAGTTGGTCGCCGACGGCTTCGTAGGCCAGCGCGGCCGCCGTCGAGGAGTCGACCCCGCCCGACAGTGCGATGATCGCTTCGGCGTCGCCGATCGCCTCGCTAATCTCCTCGATCTTCTCGTCGATGAACGAATCGACGTCGACCATCAGGCGGTCACCCTCCGTCGCCGCGCGTTCGGATCGGTCACTGGAGAATCCGTGTACGATCGTCTCATATGCCCTTTCTTTCGTGGTGCGGTCAAAACAGTTGTGAATCCGCGACCGCTAGTCGCGGTCAGCGTCGATCAGCGCCGTCGGGTCGAACTCCCGGAGCACGTCCCGAACGACGGTGACGGTCAGCGAGCGGACCCCGTCGTCGGTCAGCAGCTCCGTCGCGGCCTCGTTGAGCGTGTCCGTATCGCTGAACTTCCCGATCGCGACGGCGTCGTCCCCGCCGGTCACGGCGTAGATGGCGACCAGTCGCGGATCGCTTCGCAATCGTTCGAGCGCCCCGTCGTCGGCGACCGACAGCCGGAAGAGGACCGTCACGTCCCGCCCGAGCGCGTCGTAATCGAGACGCGCACTGTAGCCGTCGATCACGCCGCCGTCTTCGAGACGCGCGAGTTTCGCCTCGACGCGGTCCGCGGCGATCCCCGCTTCAGCGGCGATCTCGCCGGCGTCGATCCGAGCGTCCCGAATCCGGGCTTCCAGTACTGCGCGGTCGTCGTCGTCGAGCTCCGACGGTAGATCGGCGTCGGCGTCGGTCGATGTCATAGTTCAGAGGTCACGAATCCGTCCAGTCAGTGGGTCAGACGGCCTCGGGACCTTCCTTGCCGGTACGGATCTGGGTCGCCCCTTCGACGGGCAGGACGAAGATCTTCCCGTCGCCTTTCTCGCCGGTACGTGCGCCGTCTCTGATCGCCTCGATGACGTCATCGACGGGCGTATCGGCGACGACGACCTCGATTTTGATCTTCTGATGGAGGTCGACGACGTACTCTTCGCCGCGCCATTGGCCCTTCTTGGCCGGCTCCGAACCGCGGCCGGAGACGTTCGTTACCGTCATCGAGGGCGCGTCGGCCTCGACCAGCGCCTGTTTCACGTCCCCGAGCTTATCGGGGCGGATCATCCCAACGACCATCTTGATGTCAGTCTCGCTCATTCTGCATCACCGTCCGTGGTTGCGACGGTGCCGTCGGTCTTGACTCTGCCGCCGTCGGTACGGACGCGGCCGCCGTCGGCGACGACGCCTTCCTCGTCGCCGAATTCGGGGTAGGTATCGACGCCGTGTTCGGAGAGATCTAGCCCGTCACGCTCGTGTTCGGGCGTGACGCGAGCCTGACCCGTGGCTTTCAGCGCGTACCAGACGACGGCCGTCGCGCCGACCGTCCAGCCTGCGATCACGACGACGCCGACGAACTGGGTGAGCGCCGCTTCCGCGAGCGGGACGCCCAGATCGTAGTGGACGAACGGGAACGCGAGCGTGCCGAGGATACCGGCACTTCCGTGAACTGGGAACACTGCACACACGTCGTCGATCTTCAGTCGCTTTTCGACGAAGCTGAAGACGATCGGGAGCTGTGCGCCCGCGAGTCCGCCGATCAGGAGCGCACCGAGGTAGTGCGTCGTGTCCGGAATGGCAGTGATCCCGACCAGCCCGGCTAGCAGGCCGTTCGCGACGTACAGCGTATCGACCTTCCCGGTGCGGAGCCACGCGACGAGTCCCGCGCCCATCGCGCCGGCGGCCATCGCGATGGTCGTTCCCATCGCGACCCGTCCGAGCACCGCGCCGTTGTACGCCATCATTCCCGCTTCGGTCTCGTACATCGCCGCGGCCGTGCCGACGTTGAACCCGTACCAGCCAAAGGCCAACATTAGCGTCCCGAGCACCGCGAAGGTCATCGAGTGACCGGGGATGACGTTCGCCGTTCCGTCGGCGTCGTAGCGATCCATGCGTGGTCCGAGGATCCACGCCGCGGTGAGACCGGCGATACCGCCCATCCCGTGGACGATCATCCCGCCGGCGAAGTCGTGGAACACGGCGTCCCCGATCTGGAGGTACGCGCCGGCCCAGGTGATCCCCGTGACGACGGGGTAGATGATCGCCGCCAGCAGGAACGTGTAGGTGACGTACGCGCGCAGCCTCGCGCGGCCGGCGACCGCCCCGGAGACAATCGTCGCCGCCGTCATCGCGAAGACCGCGCCGTACAGCCAGCCGATGTATCCGCTGGCGTCGTCGGCAAGGTACGGCAGCGATTCGGTGAACGGACTGCCGCCGACGAGCCCGGAGATGCCAGCTCCGATGAAGAAGAACACCGTGACGCCGACGCTCCAGGTCAGCAAGTTCTTCGTCAACTGGTTGGCGACGTTTTTCGCCCGTACCTGACCCGCCTCCAGCATCGCGAAGCCGGCGTGCATGAAGAAGATCAGGAACGAGACCGTCAGGATCCACGTGTTGTTGATGGCGTCGGTAATCGCGCTCGGTTCGACCTGCAGTGGTATTGATTCGATCATATGTTGTCTACCTCGATTTTTGTCCTTGTTTGTCCAACTTCTGGCTCATTCTAGCTACGTTCGTTCGCCTTCTCACGCCTGGGGCCATGGGAGAAGCCTACATAAGGATTTGCTTCAGAATCGAAAAAATTGGGATGTGGTGGTAGACGATCGTCTAATATTGTGTAGAATATAGTGTGTATAAGGACATTGAACGTAAATATTCATACTGCTATTTCGGTCACAATCTGGACGTTCGTCCACCCATATCCGAGTTTGATCCTCTGTTTGCGGGGCTATTTCGGCATGCGCGCTCGGTCTCGGTTGTCGTTGTCCCGCAAATATTGCCGTCCTCCAGCGTCGGACTGCTCGATCGAAGCATTGCTGTGACGGGCCGACTGTTGCGCTGGCGAAACGCCTCGGCCGGGCAGCGAGAGCGTGCTGGCCGGCAACTGCGGCCGGGCAGCGAGAGCGTGCTGGCCGGCACCTGCAGCCGAGCAGCGAGAGCGTGCTGGCCGGCACCTACAGCCGGGCAGCTATGTCCTCGGCGAAGTACGTCAAAATGAGGTCGGCACCGGCACGTTTAATCGACAGCAGCGACTCGTAGGCCGTCTCTTCGAGGTCCAGCCACCCGTTCTCGGCGGCCGCGTGGAGCATCGCGTACTCGCCGGAGACGTTGTAGGCGGCGACGGGCCGGTCGAAGTGCTCGCGTACGTCCCGGACCACGTCCAGATAGGGGAGTGCCGGCTTGACCATCAACACGTCCGCGCCTTGCTGGACGTCCAGTTCGACCTCGCGGATGGCCTCGCGGCTGTTGGCGGGATCCATCTGGTAGTGGCGGCGGTCGCCAAAGGCGGGTGCGCCGTCGGCGGCGTCCCGGAACGGCCCGTAGAAGGCCGACTCGTATTTCGCGGCGTAGCTCATGATCGGCACCGCCGAGTGACCCGCCTCGTCGAGCGATTCCCGTATCGCGCCGACCATCCCGTCCGTCATCGAGGAGGGTGCGACCATGTCCGCCCCGGCCTCGGCGTGGGAGACGGCGATCCGCCCCAGCGCGTCGAGCGTCCGGTCGTTCTCGACGGTGAGCGTCGGATCCTCGTGGGCGTGGGGTTCGAGGATCCCACAGTGGCCGTGATCGGTGTATTCACACATGCAGACGTCGGTGATGACGTAGGCGTCGGTCCCGGCGTCGATCCGCCGGACGGCCTCCTGGACGACCCCGTCTTCGGCCCAGGCGCGAGTCCCTGCTTCGTCTTTCGATTCGGGGATCCCGAAGACGATGACGGCCTCGACGCCGGTGTCCCGTATTTCTTCGACGCGATCGACAGCCTCCGCCACGGGGACGCGCTCGTGGCCGGGCATCGACTCGATCGCGACTCGCTCGTCGGTCGTCGCGTCGACGAACACCGGGGCGATCAGATCGCTGGCCGAGAGATCGGTCTCGCTGACCAGCCCCCGGATACCGTCCCGGCGGAGCCGCCGCGGGCGCTCTGTGAGGTCCATACCCGTCTCTTCGGGCCGATCGTAGAAAACGTTGGCATCAACGCGGGGTGGAAACGGACACCTACGAGTTCGATTCCTTGTACTCGTTGACCAGCGACTGCATCGACGCCTTGGCGTCGCCAAAGAGCATACTCGTGTTGTCGCGAGCGAACAGCGGGTTGGCGATCCCGGAGAACCCGGGACTGAGGCTGCGCTTGTTGACGACGACGTGGCGGGCATCCTCGACGTTGAGGATCGGCATGCCCGCGATCGGGCTGTCGTCGTCCTCGTTGGCCCGCGGGTTGACGACGTCGTTGGCCCCGGTGACGATCACCAGATCCGTCTGGGAGAAGGTCGGGTTGACCTCCTCGAGTTCCCGCATCTTGTCGTAGGGCACGTCGGCCTCGGCTAGCAGGGCGTTCATGTGGCCGGGCATCCGTCCCGCGACCGGGTGGATGCCGAACTCGACGTCGACGCCGCTGTCCTCCAGCAGATCGACGAGTTCGGCGACGGCGTGCTGGGCCTGGGCGACGGCCATCCCGTATCCGGGGACGATGACCACGCGCTCGGCGGTCTCCAGCAGCATCGTCACCTCTTCGGGCGAGGTCTCGGTAATCTGTCCCTCGTAGATGTCCTCCATCTCCTCGGCAGTATCGTCGCCGCCGAGGCCACCGAAGAAGACGTTCGCCAGCGAGCGGTTCATCGACTCGCACATGATGATCGTCAGGATCATTCCCGCCGCGCCGACGAGCGTCCCGGCGATGATCAACACGGTATTGTTCAGGACGAACCCGGTCGTGGCGGCCGCCAGTCCCGAGTAGGAGTTCAGAAGCGAGATGACCACTGGCATGTCCGCGCCGCCGATGGGCACTACGAGGAACACGCCGAGCAGCAGGGCTGCGGCGACGATCACCCAGTAGACGGGCACCCACTCGGCCGTGGGGACGCCGCCGAACAGCGACGGCTGGACGACGAGGACGGCACCGGCGACGAGGGCGACCCCGAGGAACGTGACCTTGAGCGCGTGCCCGACGTTGGTGCTGACCGGTGACTCGCCGACGATTCCGTGGAGTTTGCCCGAGGCCACGAAGCTCCCGGAGAACGTCACCGACCCGATGATCGCGGCGATAGCCGCCGACGCCGTCAGCCCGACGCCGAGGTCGCCGCTGCCGGCGAGCACGTCGACCAGTTCCGCGCCGGCGACGACCGCCGAGGCACCGCCCCCGAACCCGTTGAACAGCCCGACGAGCTGGGGCATCTCGGTCGTCTCGACGGCGACCGCGAGGTACGCACCGACCACACCGCCGATGAGCAGTCCGGCCGCGAGAATCGCGGGCGTGAGGATCTCGAACCACAGTATCGTGACCGCCACGGCCAGGAACATCCCGCCGGAGGAGATCAGGTTCCCGCGCGTGGCCGTCCGCGGGTGGGTCATATCGCGCAGGCCCTGGATGAACATGATCCCGGAGACCAGATACGCGAACTGCAGCGCCTGCTCGGGCAACTGCTGGGCGAGGATTCCGGCCATCTTACCGCCCCCCCTGGCTGAACTCGCTCAGCATAAAGTGACTCACCAGATAGCCGCCGACGACGTTGATCGTCGCCATGACGACTGCGAGGAAGCCAAGCGCCGTCGCCAGAGTCGTCTCGCCCTGGCCGGCGACCACGACCGACCCCAGCAGGGTGATCCCGGAGATAGCGTTGGCCCCGGACATCAGCGGCGTGTGCAGGTTCGTCGGGATCTTCGTGATGACCTCGTAGCCGATAAACGCCGAAAGCACGAACAGCGTCAGGTTCTCGACGAACGTCACGCCTCGCTCACCTCCTCGGTGTCGCCATTGCTGTCTGTATCGGTCTCGTCGGCATCGTCTTCGTCGGCGTCCGCATCGCCATCGTCCTTATGTGGATTCCGAACCGTCCCGTCGTGGACGAGCAGCGTCGACTCGATGATCTCGTCCTCGAAGTCGAAGGCCGGCTCGCCCTCTTCGAGGAAGTTCTCAAGGAAGTTGGCGACGTTGTTGGCGTACTGCTGGCTCGCAGTGTGGCTGATCTGGGAGGGCAGATCCGTCGGCCCGTGGACCGTCACGCCGTCGTGTTCGATCGTCTCGCCGGGGACGGTCGGCTCGCAGTTGCCGCCGGTCGCGGCCGACAGATCGACGACGACCGAGCCGTCGTCCATCGCTTCGATCATCTCCGTCGAGACCAGCTCCGGCGCGGGCGCACCGGGAATCGCGGCCGTCGTGATGAGGACGTCCGATTCGGGGACGACCTGCTCCATCTGCTCGCGCTGGGCCGCGTAGAACTCCTCGTCCATCTCGCGGGCGTAGCCTTCCTCGTCGCCCGATCCCTCGGTCTCCAGATCGAGTTCGACGAACTCCGCGCCGAGGCTCTCGACGTCGCGTTTGGCCTCCAGGCGGATATCGTAGGCCTTGACGGACGCCCCGAGCCGTTCGGCCGTCGCGATGGCCTTTAGGCCGGCGACGCCGGCCCCGATGACGAACACGTCCGCCGGCTGGATCGTCCCGGCGGCGGTCATCTCCATCGGGAACATCTTCGGCAGTTCCTCGGCGGCCAGCAGACAGGACTTGTAGCCGGCGAGGCTGGCTTGCGAGGACAGCGCGTCCATGCTCTGGGCGCGGCTGATCCGCGGGATGAGCTCCAGCGCGAACGCGCTCACGCCCCGGTCGGCCAACGTTTCGAGCTGCTCGTCGTTGACCTCGTAGGGGCCGAGCATCCCGACGACGATCTGCCCCTCGCGGTAGCGCTCCAGGTCAGGGTCTTCGTGGTTCCCAAGCGCTTCCACCTGCAGGATCACTGTCGCGTCCTCGAAGACCGCTGCCCGATCGTCGAGGACTGTACAGCCGACCGACTCGTACTCGTTGTCGGCCCAGCCGGCATCTTCCCCGGCGCCGGTCTCGACGATGACTTCGTGTCCGTCTTCGATTAGCTCCGCCGCGACCGGCGGCACGAGCGCGACACGATCCTCCTCGCCGACCTCGCTCGGGACGCCGATGATCACGGCGACACCTCCCACGACGGCAGTAGCGGACCGCTACCGTCCGGTCCGCAACTGTCGTGCAACATACTGTGTGCCATTGTTCACTTCCACTCCGAGACTGAGGGTTACTTTTCTTACGGTATGGGATTATGACCCTCGAAATTTGAGGTTTACAATTCTGGACTAATGATAGGGTATAAGTTGCCGAACGCTGATATGATACGTATGGCCCGTCTCGCCGCTGCGGTTTGTGATCGGTCCGGCGAGACGGCGGTTTCGAAACGCAAACTTGGGTTTTGACTCGCGGCGGGGTGGCGTCCCGTCACGGGTCGGTCCCGTTTTAATAGCTCGCGCGCTAACGACACCAACAACCACCACTCATGACAACCCATCTCTTCGAGGGCGTCTACCCCGCGATGGTGACGCCCTTCGAGACGGACGGAAGCATCGATTTCGATCAACTGCAGGCCGACGCCCAGCGGCTGGAAGCGGCGGGCGTCGACGGGCTCGTCCCCGTCGGCTCGACGGGCGAGTCGGCGACGCTCTCGCACGACGAACACGTCGAGGTCGTCGAGGCGGTCATCGACGCCGTCGAGGACGTCCCCGTGATCGCCGGCACCGGGAGCAACAACACCCGCGAGGCGCTGGAACTCTCCCAGCGGGCGGCCGACGCCGGTGCTGACGCCCTGTTGCTCATCTCGCCGTACTACAACAAGCCCGAACAGCAGGGCCTGCTGGAACACTACCGGACGCTGGCCGACGAGGTCGACGCCCCCCAGATCGTGTACAACGTTCCCTCCCGGACGGGTCGAAACGTCGATCCCGACACCGCCGTCGAGTTGGCTAGTCATCCCAATATCGCGGCGTTCAAGGCTGCCAGTGGTGATATGGGCCAGATCAGCGAGATCATCGAGCGGACCCGCGACGAGGAGTTCGCAGTGCTGTCCGGCGACGACGGGATGACGCTGCCGATGCTGTCGGCCGGCGCGGACGGCTGTGTCTCGGTGGTCGCCAACGTCGAACCCGAGCGGACCTGCGCGATGGTCGGGGCGGCCCTCTCCGGCGATTACGAGTTCGCCCGGGACCTGCATCACGAACTCGGGGAGCTGACCCGACGGCTGTTTGTCGAGACCAACCCGATCCCGATCAAGGAAGCGATGCACATCCGCGGGCACGGCACACCGTATCTCCGGTCGCCGCTGACCCGCCTTTCGGAGCCCCACAGGGAGGCCCTGGAAGCCGAACTGGACCGGCTGGCCGAGGCGGATATCGAGGGCGATTACGCGGAGGTTGAGCGATGATCTCGCTTGGTGTCACGGGTGCTGCCGGGAGAATGGGTGAGGCGGTCATCGAGACCGCTGCCGACCGCGACGACGTCAAGGTCGTCTTCGGCGTCGATCAGGCGGACGTCGAGTCGGTGCTGGGCGTGCCGGTCGAGGACCCAGACGCATTCGAGGACCTGCTCGAAACCCACGATCCGGACGCAGTTATCGACTTCACAGTACCGAAGGCCGCGATGCAGTTCGCGACCGCTTGTGCAGACGCCGGCGTGCCGCTGGTGACCGGGACGACCGGTCACGACGACCTGCAGTTCGAGACGGTCGCGGCCGCCAGCGAGCGCACGCCCGTGCTGAAGGCGACGAACTTCGCTCGCGGGATTCAAGCCCTGCTGCGAACCGTCTCGGCGGCCGTCGAGGCGCTGCCGGGCTACGACATCGAGGTCACTGAGACCCACCATAATGGCAAGCGAGACGCCCCCAGTGGCACCGCAAATACCATCTTAGAGGAGATCCGGGACGCGCGTGAGGAAGACTTTGAGCAGCAGTTCGGCCGCGAGGGGATCCAGCCTCGCGAGGACGACGAGATCGGCGTACACGTCCGCCGGGCGGGCGACATCCGAGGCGAACACGAGATCATGCTCGCCGGCAACGACGAGGTCGTGACCCTCTCTCACCGGGCGGAGGACCGCGGTGTCTTCGCGGCGGGCGCGATCGACGCGGCGGTCTGGCTCACCGACCAGGAACCGGGTTGGTACGAGTTCGGCGACGTGATCGACGGGTGAGGACCGACGCATAGTTATCTATTGAGGCTCCAGCACCCTCTAATGAGCCTGCAATCCGATATCGAAGGTCTCTGGCAGCGTTACGACGACGGCCTGACTGCCGCCGAGGCCGACAGCGACGCCCTGGCGACGCTCGAACGGTTCCTGGCAGCCCTGGAAGCCGGCGAGGTCCGGGCCGCCGAACCTGCCGGTGACGACTGGACCGTCAACGAGTGGGTCAAACGGGGGATCCTCCTCAACTTCGGCCTGCGCGAGACCAAGCCCCGCGAGCACGGCGGCGTCACCTATCACGATGTCCTGCCGCTTCGAGAGACCGAGGACCTGGGCGAGCGCGGCACGCGAAACACGCCGACTGGGACCGTGATCCGCCGCGGGGCCTACGTGGGCAGCGACGCGATCATGATGAGCCCCAGCTTCGTCAACGTCGGCGCGCACGTCGGCGACGGGACGCTGGTCGACTCCAGCGACACCGTCGGCTCGTGTGCCCAGATCGGCGACAACGTCAAACTCGGCGCGAACACGCTGATCGGCGGTGTGCTCGAGCCCGTCGAAGACAGCCCCGTCATCATCGAGGACGGCGCCTCGCTGGGCGCTGGCTGTCGTGTCACGAGCGGCTTCAAAGTCGGGGAAAACTCGATCGTCGGCGAGAACACCCTGCTGACCCCGCGAATTCCCGTCTACGACCTGGTCGAGGAGGAGGTAATCTACGGAGAACTGCCGCCCGAACGGCGGGCCTTCACCCGCTTCGTCGAGTCCTCTGTGAGCGAGCACGACCTGTTCGACGGCGGCGCGTACAAGCCTGCCGTGGTGGCGACTCACGTCGAGGAAGAGACGCTCGAAGCCGCCGAGAAAGAGGACATCCTGCGGGATAATTAGCCGGGTTTCGGTTCCGGTGGTACACTCGTCTGTCGAGCAGCTACGATCACAAACGTTGAACCGCTGCCACACCGATACCGAGCCAATGACTACTGACGATCCCCCGCCAATCCGTCGCCTGTCCGAGTGGGACGCCGCTCGCCTGCGCGATCTCGCCGACGAACACGGTACGCCGCTGTACGTCATCGACCAGGGGCGCGTCCGCGAGAACGTCGCCAACCTCGAGCAGGCCTTCCACGCCGAGGCGATCAGCTACGCGGTCAAAGCCAATACAGTCCGTACGACCCTAGAGACCGTCGCCGACACCGGCCTCGACGCCGAGTGTGCCTCCGCGGGCGAGGTCAAGCGTGCCGTCGAGGCCGGCTTCGAGGCGGTCCGCTACACCGCGGTCAACCCGCCCGCGGCGGACCTCGATCACGTCGTCTCGCTTTCGGACGCCGTCGAGGACCTCGACCTGGTGATCACCATCGGGGCGGCCGACACGCTGGCGGCGCTCGAGGAACGCGGCTACGACGGCCCGCTCGCGATCCGGGTCAACCCCGGTGTCGGTGCGGGTCACCACGCGAAGGTCACCACGGGTGACGCCCCGAAGTTCGGCGTCCCCTTCGACCGCGTCCCGGACCTCGCAAGCGACGTCCTCGATCGCGGCTTCGATCTCGTCGGACTGCACGCTCACGCCGGCAGCGGGATCCACGACGAGGACGATCTGCAGGCCCATCGCGAACTCGTCGCCCGCATGGGCGAGCTGGCGCGCGATCTCGATCACGATCTGGACTTTCTCAACGTCGGTGGCGGCCTGGGCGTGCCCTACCGGCCAGACGAGGCGCCGCTGAACCTCGACCGCGTCGCCAGCGCCACTCGCGAGGCCGCCGGCGATCTCGACGCGACGCTGGGCATCGAACCCGGCCGGTACGTCGTCGCTGACGCGGGCGTCCTCTTGACGACCGTCAACACGGTCAAGCCGACCCCCGAGACGACAGTCGTCGGCGTCGACGCGGGAATGACGACGCTGTTGCGGCCGGCGATGTACGACGCCTACCACGAGATCCGATCGCTGGCCCCCGACGCCGACGACCGCGAGGCGACCGCTGCGACGGTCGCCGGCCCGATCTGCGAGACTGCCGACGTACTGGGTCGCGACCGGCCACTCCCGGCACCCGAACGCGGGGATGTACTGGCGATCGGCAACGCCGGTGCGTACGGCTACGAGATGGCCTCGAACTACAACTCCCGGCCGCGCCCGGCGGTCGTGTCCCTCGACGGTAGCGAGTCGGAACTGGCCGTCGAACGCGAAACCCTTTCGGACCTGACCCGACTAGAGATCGAGCAATGATCACTGTCGAGAAGTACCACGGCACCGGCAACGACTTCGTCGTGGTCGCGGCCGACGCTCCAGTCGAGGATCGGGAGGCCTTCGCGAGGCGGCTCGCCGATCGGGAGACGGGACTGGACCACCCCGACGGCGAGCGGGTCGGTGCCGATGGCGTCCTCTTTCTGGACCTGGACGCCGACGCCGAACCGCCCCGCGTCGAGATGACGCTCGTCCAGCCCGACGGCTCGATCGCGGAGATGTGCGGCAACGGCGCTCGCGTCGTCGCGACCTGGGCGGCCGCCGAGACGGGTCGACGGGCGTTCGTCATTGACACGCCAGCCGGCGAATATCCCGCCGAAGTCGGCCGGGAGGGCGTCACCATCGGGATGGGCGAGCCGACCTTCGACTCCGGGGCCGTCCCGACCACGCTCGGGGAGTCGCTGATCGAGCGCGAGGTCGAGGGGCTGACCGTGACGGCGGTCAACACCGGCGTCCCGCACGCCGTCGCGTTCGTCGAGGACGTCGCCGACGTGGATCTGGAACGCGTCGCGCCGCCCGTCCGGCACGCCGACGTCTTCCCGGAGGGCGCGAACGTCACGATCGCCTCGGAGCGAACCGCCGGCCCCGTCCAGGGGTACGACCAGCGGACCTTCGAACGCGGCGTCGAGGGCGAGACCCGTTCCTGCGGGACGGGTGCGGTCGCCGTCGTCGCCGCCGCCCACGAACGCGGGGACGTCGAGACGGGCCAGTCCGTCCCCGTCCATCCGCCGGGCGGACGACTGGTCGTCACCAGAACCGAGACGGGCGCGACGCTGCAGGGACCGGTCGAACGCGAGTTCGAGACGACCGTGCCAGCGGACGGACAGGTGGCCCAGCGATGACGTTCGATATCGAGTCCTTCCACGAACGCGCCGTGACCACTCCGTCTCACGAGTCTGTCGGGGAGATGCGATCGCTGCTGGTCGAGACCCTACGAGATGCGGGGTTCGAGCCCACCGTCGACGACGCCGGCAACGTGCTGGCGACCCGGGACGGGGACGGAGCGGGGCCGCATCTCGTCCTCAACACGCACATCGACACGGTCCCGCCGCACGTCCCCCACGAGCGCGACGGCGAGATCGTCCGCGGGCGCGGCTCCTGTGACGCCAAGGGGCCGCTCGCCGCGCTGCTTTCGGCCTTTTTCGCCGTCGAACCCGAGCGAGGGGCGGTCACGCTGGCGATCACGCCGGACGAGGAGGTTCACTCGACCGGCGCGGCGGCGCTCCGGGGACGGCTCGATGCCGACGGCTTCATCGTCGGCGAACCCACTGGACTGGACGTCTGTACCGCCGCTCGCGGGCGATTCGAGGGCAGCATCACGATCTCGGGCACGAGCGCCCACGCCGCGGAACCCGAGAGCGGCGACAACGCCATCGCGGCCGCCGCCCCGATCCTCGAGAGACTGGCGAGCTACGACGAGTCAGGCGGGCCAGGCGAGCACGAGCAACTGGGTCGACCGTCGCTCGTGCCGACGCTGATCGAGGGCGGCGAGGCCCCGAACCAGATCCCCGCGGAGTGTCGTCTCACCTTCGATCGCCGGAGCGTCCCTCCCGAGACGGCCGAGGGGTTCCGGTCGGGGCTGTCCGAGTGGCTCCGCCGGCGACTGCCCGAGGGCGTAGACCTCTCGGTCGCGCTCAGTGATCGCGAGACCCCGTTTTTGGAGGCGTTCGCGACCGACCCCGACGAGACACTTGTCGAGACGCTCGCGGCCGAGAGCGGCGGCGCGGTGCGGCCGTTCGGAGCCGCGACCGAGGCCTCGTATTTCGCCGAAGAGGCGCCGACGGTCGTGTTCGGGCCGGGCGTGCTGGCCGACGAGACTGGTGCGGTCGCCCACAGCGAGCGGGAGTACGTCCGACTGCCCGAGGTACACGCCGCGGCCGAGGCCGTCACCGGGACGCTCGAATCTATGTTGTGTTGATACTGCCGGTGGTGTGAAACCCAAACAGCGACTGTACTTTCCCGAAGCGGTTTTGGCTGGGTGTCCGAAGGCACGCTCGATGTCATCTTCACCACCGTTCGTCGACATGGACACCGGCACGTTCGACTTCGAACAGATCTGGCGGGAAGCCTACCCGATTCTGGGACTCGTCTTGCTGTTCGGGGTCCTCGGACTGCTACCGTTCTACGTCGGCGCATCCTTCACCGTATCGTACGGAGTCGGATCTCTGATCGGGTCCGTACTGACGTGGCTCGGTCAGCTGATCCTCGCGGTCGGGTCGGGGATCGTGCTCATGTACGTCATCGTACGCGCGATCCAGCTGTCGGGGACGTAGCGCGGATCCTCGCTCGCGCGCCGCGTTCACTCCCCCGGTTCGTCAGTATCTCGACGCGCTAGCTGTTCGCCAGTCTCACGGTCGGTGACCGTCCCCTGCTCACGCTCGCGCCGAACGAGCGCGTACAGCACCAGGCCGCTACCGACCCCGACCGACAGAAGAACGATCAGAGAGATAGTCCCAGCGGCGCTCATCCCAGAAAGACATCGACGATATCGCTCCCGGTGTCGCCACCTTGCCGGTACAGTTCGGAGTAGCCGCAGTTCAGACAAGAGACGACCTGGAAGTTGTTCGTCTGGATGTCGAACAGCTTCGAGAGGCCACCACCCGTCGTCGAGATACGATTGACGTCGACTTCGTCGTGCCCGCATTTTGGACAGCCACGTTCGTCTGCCGGCTGTGGATTGGAGGACATGCATATCGGACGTGATAGCAAGGTATTATATATTTTTTGACTCTCGTGTCGGCTCTGTCAGCGTCTCCTCGACCTGGCTGTAGACGAGCACGAGCGCGAGCACACTCAGGACCGCACCGAAGAAAAACGGCGTTTCGAAGCTCCCGACGTTGTACAGCACGCCGGAGGCCAGCGGCCCGACGGCGACGCCGAGGCCGAACGCCATCGTCAGCACCGACAGCGTCGTTCCCGAACCGCGCTCGCCCGACAGGTCGCCGGCCAGCGCTAGCGACGGCGCGAACACGAGCGCGACGGCCACGCCCTGGATGAATCGCGCGCCGAGCATCAGCCAGGGATCGGTGACGAGACCCTGGACGAACACGGAGGGGATCAACACGGCGAACCCGGCGACGACGAAGGGGCGGCGACCGTACCGGTCGCTGGCCCGGCCGATCGGGATCTGGAACGCGACATTCGCGAGCGTCACTGCGGCGAACTGGACGCTGAAGAAGAAGGTCGACTCGCCGAGTCGTGCCCGGATCGGCCCCTCCAGCGTGGCGAACAGTGCGATCGTCGTCGCCATCAGGAAGGTCCCGATCCCGAGGACGAACACCGAATCGAGACCGCGACCGTCGGGGCCGCGAATCGCGATCGAGAGGTCCTTGCTCGCCGCGTCGGCCGCTTCCGGCGGGTCCTCGATGAACAGCACGACCAGGCCGGCGCTGACGGCCGCGCCGAGGACGGCCACGGCGAAGGCGGCGTCGAACCCGGAGATCACGAGTCCGAGCAGGTCGTATGTGACGACTCCCTCGGCGGCGAGCCCGCCCGTGATGACGACGCCGGCGATGATCGGCCCGAAGCCAAAGCCCAGCAACCGGAGCGTGTTGTAGACGCCGAAGTTGCTGCCGCGTTCGCTGTCGCTTTCGGCGTAGTCGTTGATCAGCGCGACCGTCGCCGGGACGGTGAAGGCTGCTCCGACGCCCTGGAGCGCCCGTGCCAGTAGCACCGTCCAGTACGTGCCGGCGAACGGATAGGCCGCGCTGCCGGCCCCGAACAAGGCGAGCCCGCCGAGGACGAACACTTTCCGCCGACCGAGCCTGTCGGACCACCGCCCGGTAAAGGGCTGGCCGAAGCTGTTGAGCAGGCCAAACAACGAGAGGACGACACCGATCAGCGTCTCCTCGCGCAGGACGAACCCGCCGAGTGCGGTACCCGGGAGCGAGATCTCGGTGCCGGCGATCCCCACGAGCGAGATCTCGCCACTGGCGATGTACAGCGGGAGGACGATGATCAGAAACGAGTTGCCCAGCGCGTCGGCCATCCGGGCGACCGACAGCGTCAGCACCCGCGAGTCGGTGTTCAGGGCCATCTATTCGCTCCTGTAACTGGACGCGCGACCGTCACGGATCGAACTCCGTGGGTTCCGACCTCGGGATCGGCCGGTCGTGGACGAGCCGGTAGGCCCGACGGTACGCCCGAATCTTCCAGACGAGGATGAGTCCGAACACGCCATCGAAGACGAGCACGAACACGACGAACCCGCCGAACCAACTGAGCCCTGTCACAGCCGCCAGCGCTTCCGGAACGAACTGCGCGAGGGTGTTGTAGCCGCCGTGGATGACGGCCGCGATCAACAGCCCCTTGATCACGATCGGGCCGGCGTCGTCGGGGTTGAACTTCGCGAGCCCGAGGTAGTAGCCGGCGATGGCCGAGTAGATGACGTGCCCCGGACCGGCCAGCGCGCGGACGATCGAGGTTCCGCCGCCGACCGCCAGCGGGTTCGCACTCGTCGCGGCGACGCTCTGGGTGATATACAGCGCGTTTTCGATCGTGGCGAACCCGAGACCGGCGACCGCGCCGTAGACCGCCCCGTCGATCACGGCGTTGAAGCGATTGTCGCGGAACGGGTACAGCCTGACCGCGAGTAACTTGACCCCCTCCTCGACGGGACCGACGACCAGGAAGAACAGTCCGATCAGGCCGATGTCGACCCCCCAGCTCATGAAGACGGCCGGCACTGCCGTGTTGAGTATCCCGGCGAATCCCGCGACGAGGACTCCAAGCAGGAAGGTCCCGACGAGCAGCGACAGCGGCTCCTGGGTCGTCACGTCGGCGTGCCAGACGTACGCCGCGAGCCCGAGCGCCGGCACCGCAGAGAGGACAGTCATCACCCCGATCCACGGATCCGTGAGGCCACCGAGCGTGCCCAGCGCGATCTCGGCGAGCAGGATGAACAGCGCGAGGACGACGACGAACGCCCGTGTCGCGACGAGCAGCGCTTGATAGACGAACACGGCGACTGCGTCCAGCAGCGTTTGTTGCTCCCACTCGACCACGTCGTGCAGGTCGAGCGATCCGTCGGTGCGCGCCTGAACCGGATCGCGTCGAGTGCCCATATCCGGCTCTCGGACTCGCGGCACCTAATACTCCCGGCGGTTCACTACCGGCTGCGTCGAAGTTCCCTACCGAAGGACGGAACGAGAGGTTTTTCGCGGTCGGTCAGTTAGCGCCGTCAATGAGTCTCACAGCCGGTGTCGTCGCCGTCCAGGGCGACGTCAGCGAACACGCCGCGGCGATCGAGTCGGCGGCCGCTGCCCACGACAAGTCCGTCGACGTTCGCGAGATCCGCGAATCTGGAATCGTCCCCGAATGTGACCTGCTTGCGATTCCGGGCGGGGAATCGACGACCATCTCGCGGTTACTCGCTCGCGAAGGCATCGACAGGGAAGTGCAGGCCCACGTGGCGGACGGCAAGCCGCTGTTGGCGACCTGTGCCGGGTTGATCGTCACCTCGAGCGATGCCAACGACGAGCGCGTCGACACGCTGGATCTGCTCGACGTGAGCGTCCAGCGCAACGCCTTTGGCCGCCAGAAGGACAGCTTCGAGGCCGATCTCGACGTCTCTGGTCTGGACGACCCGTTCCACGCCGTGTTCATCCGCGCGCCGGTCATCGACGACGTCGGTGACGCCGAGGTGTTGGCTACCTGGGACGGCCGTCCCGTCGCGGTCCGGGACGGTCCCGTCCTCGGAACTTCCTTCCACCCGGAACTGACCGGCGATTCGCGGATCCACGACCTGGCCTTCTTCGAGTGAACGTGACCGTCGCGATTACGGTCGAGTAGCGGCCTTTTTGCTCCCCGCCCGCTTCATCCCGAGTATGGCTGACGCTGATGTGCTCGACGAGGTGTTCGAGGTCATCGAGAATCGCAAGGAGACGTTGCCCGAGGATTCCTATACGGCTTCGCTGTTCACCCACGAGAAAGGCGAGAACGCCGTCCTGGAGAAGTTGGGCGAGGAGATGACCGAGCTCGTTCTCGCCGCGAAGGACGACGATCACGAGGAAATTGCACACGAAAGCGCCGATATCGTCTATCACATGCTCGTGTTGCTCTCGATGAAGGGGATGGATCTGTCGGATCTCCGAACGGAGCTAGAGGATCGACGGTAGGCTGGCTGTTTTGCTCTCGAGGCTTCTTCGAATCTGTCGGATACAAGCAGCCGCTCGGCGGCAGCCGGTGCCGGGGCCTACCTGGCACTGCCGCTCTCGATTGTAGCGTCGATAAAAACGGGATCGCAATAAAGCGATAGTGCGAAGTCTACTGTCGGACGACGTTAGTCGCGCGCGGACCCTTGGGGGCCTCTTCGATGTCGAATTCGATCTCCTGTCCTTCCTCGAGGTCCGGGCCGCCAACGTCTTCCATGTGGAAGAAAACGTCCTCGTCCGCGTCCTCAGTCTCGATGAAACCGTAGCCGCCTGTGTCGTTGAAGAAATCAACCGTACCGTTTGCCATTGCCTTTGTTCAGATGGGAGGGGGATATGTAAGGCTTCCGAGAGTCCCGTTACCATAGGCCCTGAGAGGTTCTCTCTTTGATCGGTGGCCCCGAAATTGAGTGGTCGACCAGTCGTCTGCCAGCCGTCTGACGGAGGTTTGGATCCGGTCCCAGTCCGGCACTTTCACTTTCAGTCCGCTTCCCTGACGTTTATACTCATTCCCGACCCAGATTCTGATGCAGTCACACGTTCCATCCTTCTCCCTCACACCTAACTGGCCAGCGACGCAACTGGCGGGCATGCTGTCGCTTTCGGACGTACTGGCCGCGCGGGACCGGGTCACCGAGACCGCCCGCCACACGCCGCTCGAGTACTCCCATACCTTCTCGTCGATGACCGGCGCGACCGTCCACCTGAAACTGGAGACCTTCCAGCGGACGGGTGCGTTCAAGATCCGTGGGGCGACCAACCGTATTGCGACGTTGAGCGACGCCGAGAAAGCGGCTGGCGTCGTCACCGCCAGCGCCGGCAACCACGCTCAGGGGGTCGCGCTGGCAGCCACGCGAATGGGCGTCGACGCCAAGATCGTCATGCCCGAGCACGCCCCCGTCTCGAAAATCGAGGCGACCGAAAGTTACGGCGGCGAGGTCGTCCTCGACGGGGCGGACTACGATGCCGCGGCCGAGCGCGCCCACGAGATCGAACGCGAGGAGGGACGCACGTACGTCCACGCCTTCGACGACGAGATGGTGATGGCCGGCCAGGGCACTATCGGTCTGGAGATTTACGAGGACTTACCGGATGTCGAGACGGTCGTCGTCCCGATCGGCGGTGGCGGGCTGATCTCGGGGATCGCGACGGCGCTCAAAGGGAAAGACGAGGATATCCGGGTGATCGGCGTGCAGGCGGAGGGTGCTGCGAGTGCTCGTGCGTCCCTGGAGAGCGGCGAGATCGTCGAACGCGATAGTGTCGAGACGATCGCCGACGGGATCGCCACCCGGAAGATCGGCGAGCGGACCTTCGAGGTGATCCGCGAGCGTGTCGACGAGGTCGTCACGGTCAGTGACTCGGAGATCGCCGTCGCGCTGACGACCCTGCTGGAGCGCTCGAAGACCCTCGTCGAGGGAGCGGGCGCGGTTCCGCTGGCGGCGCTGCTGGCCGAACGGTTCGACTACGAGGACGACGAGGTCATCGTCCCGGCGCTCTGTGGCGGGAACATCGACCTGAACGTCCTGACGACGGTTATCATGCGCGGGTTGATCGAGACCGGTCGGTATCTCCGCCTGCGGACCGTTCTCAAGGACCGCCCCGGCGAACTCGAACGACTCGTCGAGATCATCTCCGAACAGGGCGCGAACATCTACGCCATCGAGCACGACCGCGCCTCGCGGGACATCGCGCTGAACGACGCCGAAGTCGAGCTCGACCTGGAGACGAAAGGCTCCGACCACGTCGAGGCACTGATCGAGTCCCTGGAGGCGAACGGGTACGCGGTCGACGTCCTCGTGTGACGCGGTCCGGGACCCGGCGAGCGCGCCAGACTCCAGTCACGGCTCGTCGGTACGACTGGTCTAGGCGGACCGAAGGAACCAGGTGTCTCTGGCTCTCATATCGGAGTAATGACTGTACGTGAATCCGGGGCGCTCGACGTCGAGCGCATCCGCGAGGATTTCCCGGTGCTCGACCGGGAATTCGACGGCACGCAGCTGGTGTATCTGGACAACGCCGCGACGACCCAGACCCCAAACCGGGTAATCGATGCCATCGGCGACTACTACCGGGAGTACAACGCCAACGTCCACCGCGGACTCCACCAGCTCAGCCAGGAAGCCTCGATCGCCTACGAGGAGGCCCACGATCGCGTCGCCGAGTTCATCGGGGCGGCGGGCCGCGAGGAGATCGTCTTCACGAAAAACACCACCGAGAGCGAGAACCTCGTCGCCTACGCCTGGGGGCTGCGCGAACTCGGGCCGGGGGATACGGTCGTCCTCACGGAGATGGAACACCACGCCTCGCTGGTCACCTGGCAACAGATCGCCGAGCGAACCGGTGCGGACGTCGCGTACATTCGGGTTGACCAGGACGGCTACCTGGATATGGACCATGCCCGCGAGGTGATCGACGACGACACTGCCATGCTGTCGGCGCTCCACGTCTCGAACACGCTGGGGACCATCAATCCCGTCGCCGATCTCGTCGATCTGGCGCACGATCACGACGCGCTGGCCTTTATCGACGGCGCGCAGGCGGTCCCGAACCGCCCGGTCGACGTCGAGGCTATCGACGCTGACTTCTACGCCTTTTCGGGTCACAAGATGGCTGGTCCGACCGGGATCGGCGTTCTCTACGGGAAGCAACACCTGCTTGAATCGATGGGTCCGTTCCTCTACGGCGGCGACATGATCGAGAAGGTCACATTCGAGGAGTCCCGCTGGAACGAACTCCCCTGGAAGTTCGAGGCCGGGACACCCTCCATCGCCCAGGGGATCGCGCTGGCGGAGGCGTGTGACTACCTCGATGAGATCGGCATGGGAGCTATCGCTCGCCACGAGAACGAACTCGCCCAATACGCACTCGAGCGGTTCGCGGAGTTCGACGACATCGAGACCTTCGGCCCGCCCGCCGGCGAGGAACGCGGCGGCCTGGTCTCGTTCAATCTCGACTCCGTCCACGCTCACGACCTCTCCTCGATCCTCAACGACTACGCCGTCGCGATCCGGGCCGGCGATCACTGTACCCAGCCGCTGCACGACAAACTCGGCGTCGCCGCGACCGCGCGCGCGTCCTTCTACGTGTACAATACGCGCGAGGAGATCGACGTGCTGGTCGAGGCGATCGACGACGCACGGCAGCTGTTCGCCTGATACGTCACGGGCCGCTGTGACTGGCGGTCCGTGATCGGTGTAGTAAAAACGTCCCGGTCCGCAGAAACGGTACTGGTTCGAGCCGTTTTTCGACGCTCAGTCCGCGGTCTGTTCGCGGCTGTGGATTGATTCGGACGTTCCGGCGTCCGCGGGCACCAGGGCGCGGTAGCCGAACCAGACTAGCAGGACCGCGAGCCCCAGTAGGACCAGCCCGGTGCGGATCGTCGGGTCGATGGCGGGTGTCGCGACGACTTCGCCCGCCTCGTTGGTGATCTCGACCGGACTGTACGGTTTGCCGGCGAGTATCTCGAGGACGCCGAGGACGACGACGCTGAACAGTACGAGGCCGCTACTGGCTCCGAGCAGCACTCTGTCGATAGTGTTGTATTCCATATTTTGTCCCTCCTTAGCCGAGCAGGTATTTGAGCCGCGGGCGGTTCCGGACGAATTCGGTCCGCTCGATGAGCGCGTCGAGGCCGAAGTACCGGCCCGTCGCGAGCACGATCATCGTCACGAACAGCAACAGTCCCAGGAAGTCGCCGGTGACGATGCCGTTGCCGAACCCGGCGTTGCCGACCCAGAACAGAGTCATGAACACGGCCCCGAAGAAAGCGGCCAACCGGACCAGGGCACCGACCATCAGCCCGAGTCCGATGAGCGTCTCGCCGAGCGGGACGCCCGGCTCGATCAGCCACGCGAGGTTGTTACCCATCCAGACCGGGATCGGCCCGAGTGCCGTGCCGGTCATGCCCTTGAGATATGCCGGGCCGCCGGTGAACGACAGCCCGTTCTCGATGAGCTTCGTGATTCCTGCGTGGAAGAACCACCAGCCGACCACGACGCGCAGCGTCGCGAGCCAGTAGGCAGTCAGCGGTCGCGACAGCTCGAGTTCGAATTCGTTTGATAGGGGGTTCGTCGCCTGGTATGACATCTGTGTTGACCTCACTCTGCCTTTACTGTGAAGGGGATTATATAGTCGAGTTCGTTCTCGATGGCTGGAAAGCGTTCTCAGATTCTGATATCAGATCCGATCTTTCGTTATGTGTAGATCGAAATACCGGCAACAAGGTCCCGTATCTGCGATATACCTATATCTACAGCAGGTGTTCGATGTGACAGAGTGCTGTCATCGGGGAATCATTTTCCGGTATCGTCCCCCTTCGAGTCGGAGGTCCTCGGGCGAATACGATGGAGAGTGCCATTACGGTTGCTCGTTGTCGACACGCGGGACCGACACCGTCACGGCCGCACCGCCAAGCTGGCTCTTGGTCACGGTGAGGTGGCCGTCGGCTTTCTCGACGATCAGCCGAACGAGCCAGAGGCCGAGCCCCTCCGAGTGAGTGAGAACGTCTTCGACGTTTCCCTCGATGGCTGTCCGTTCGCCCGCTGGCAGACCCGGCCCGTCGTCTTCGACAGCGATCCGGATCTCGTCGCTGTTGACCGCCAGTGAGATCACCACTGACCCACCCGGCCCGCCGTGGACAATCGCGTTTTCGAGCAGTTCGGAGATTGCAAAACCCATTCGTGCGGGGACCAGCGTCTCGACGCGCTCTGGACTGTCGAACTCGATCGTCACATCTGGATGTTCCGCTCGGAGCTGGGCGCAGATCTCGGTGATCGCCTTCGTGAGATCCTGCTCGACGCGCCGGTCGGCCGACTGCTCGGAGATTCCACGCAGGATATTCGCCTTCTCCGCCAGCGTCTCCAGCCTGTCGACCTTGCGTTCGACGATTTCAAGGTGTGGTTCAACCTCTCCGGTTTCGCGCGCCGTCTCCGTTCGGCCGCCGATGACGGTCGCGATGTTGCGCAGGTTGTGCCTGACGATCCGATGCAGGATACTCAGCTCCCGGGTCTGCTGGCGGAGCCGTCGTTCCGTCTCGCGCTGGCGTTCGTGAGCGCGTGCGGTCAACCCGTAGACCAGCAGTGCCGAGACGACCACGAACAGGCCGCCTTTGAGCGCCTCGATCCGGAACCGGGCCTCTGGATCGGGAACGAACAGATACACGACTGCATCCGAAAACAGGATCCAGAGCACCCCGAACGCGAAGTAGGTGGCGGCGATCCGTCTCGCCGTCAACTCCGGCAGCGACGGTGAAGGGAGGTCGTCGAACGGGGCCATCGGCGTGCGGTGATCCGGGGATACGAAGGGACGGCCTATAGGCGTACGGGTCGGGGATGTGGGAACGTGTAGCGCAGAAACGACAATGTTTTTCCGCCGAGGTTGATTGCAGTACAGTATGTCCGACGACCTCAAGAAGGGGCTCGAAGGCGTCCTCGTCGCCGAGTCGGAACTCAGTTACATCGACGGCGACGAGGGGCGACTCGTCTATCGCGGCTACGAGATCGGGGATCTGGCAGAGCGGGCCAGTTTCGAGGAAGTGCTCTACCTGCTCTGGCACGGGGAACTGCCGACGGCGTCGGCGCTCTCGACCTTCGAGGACGAACTCGCCGCGAACCGGACAGTGCACGACGACGTTCTCGAAACGGTGCGGCGGCTGGCCGAGGCCGACGCGAACCCGATGGCAGCGCTTCGAACGGCGACCTCGATGCTGTCGGCCTACGACGACGAGGACGGCGAGCCCGGCACGCGGGCGGAAGACCTGTCGAAGGGCAAACGGATCACCGCCAAGATGCCGACGGTCGTGGCGGCGTTCAAGCGGCTGCGTGACGGGAACGACCCGGTCGCACCGCGGGAGGACCTCGATCACGCCGCGAACTTCCTGTACATGCTCAACGGCGAGGCTCCGGACGACAAGCTTGCCGAGGTCTTCGATATGGCACTGGTGTTGCACGTCGATCACGGGATCAACGCCTCGACGTTCGCCGCGATGGTCACGGCCTCGACGCTGTCGGACATCTACAGCTCGATCACGAGCGCCATTGGGACGCTGAAGGGGGGCCTCCACGGCGGGGCGAACCAGAACGTCATGGCGATGCTCAAGGAGATCGACGACAGCGAGCTGAGCGTCGTCGAGTGGACCCGTAACGCCCTGGAAGAGGGCAAGCGAATCCCCGGATTCGGCCACCGGGTCTACGACGTCAAGGACCCCCGCGCGGCGATCCTCGGCGATCAATCGCGAGCGCTGGGCAACGCCTCCGGCGAGCTCAAGTGGTTCTCCTACAGTCAGGTCATCGAGGAGTTCATGCAACAGGAGACGGGCATCGCGCCGAACGTGGACTTCTACTCGGCCTCTACTTACTACCAGATGGGGATCCCAATCGATCTGTTCACGCCGATATTCGCGTTGAGTCGGGTCGGCGGCTGGATCGCCCACGTGTTGGAGTACCAGGAAGACAACCGTCTCATCCGACCGCGGTCACGCTACGTCGGCGCGACCGACCAGGCGTACGTCCCAGTCGAGCAGCGGGAGTGATCTCGCGGGCGTCCGGGAGATGACGGCACGGACGCGATGACACCGTCCAGAAATCGCCGGCGACGAGAGACTTTTCCGCGGTGACTCCTTTTCGAGGAGTAATGCCGTCGGAGGGACCAGAGCCGCCAGTCGATCGCGAGTCGCCAGTCGGGGAGCCAGTCATCCGGGGCGATCCGGAGCTGACGGGACAGCAGCCTGACGAGGCGGTCCAGTTCGATCCCGACGATTCCGAGAGCGTCGCCAAAGCCGCCGAGACGGTCGCGTCGTTCGCCGACAACACCGCGGGGGACGCCGATAACGTCTACGTGTTGCGGGGCGCGGCCGCCTGTGCGGCGCTGGTCCGTGGCGAGGGGTCCTACAAGGCCGCGGCCGAGCGCGCCGGCGCGGGCGTGACGGTCGCGTTCATCCGCAAGTGGTCGCGCGTCCACGATCTCCCGGAGGCGATCCGCCGGTACGTCGCCCGCGGTGAGATCGCACCGACGGCCGCGAAACACATCGCTCGCGTCTCCGGGACGGCACGTTATCTGCTGGCCTGGGTGGCGCTCGATCACGATTTGACTGTTCGGGAAATCCGATCGATCGCCAGCCGGATCAACGACGGCGACAGCGTTGCCGAGGCACTCGAGGCCGAAACCGGATCCCGACTCGGGCAACTGACGATCGATCTGCCGGTCGATGCGTACCTCTGCCTCCGCCGACAGGCGTCGCTGGCGAACGCCGAACCCGGGGAGTTCCTGGCCGACGCCATCGAGTACGACGACCCAGCGTGTTGACTGGCGTTGGTTCGACTGCCCGCTATCGGATGGCCGATCCGGAATCGATGCGACGACCAACCGTAAGGTCTTAAGCGGTCACCGTCTGACCTGTGAGTGAGGGCCGGTAGCTCAGTTAGGCAGAGCGTCTGGCTTTTAACCAGACGGTCATGGGTTCAATTCCCATCCGGCCCGCTTCTGGGAACGACAGTGAGCAGTGACAACGCAGATCTGAATTCAGCCCTGTCGGGTCGTGACCTGCTGAGCCCAGCGTCACGTTCAAATCGTCGCTACCGCTAGGGACTGGCGATGGATGCCGATGCAGTGCGCGAGCGATCGGGTGCCCTCCCTCGTGAACCCGGTGTCTACCGGTTTCTCGACGGCGAGAGCGACGACGCCACGGTGCTGTACGTCGGCAAGGCCGTCGACCTCCGCGATCGGGTGCGCTCGTACGCCGATCCCAGAGGCGAGCGTATCCGGAAGATGGTAACGCGGGCTGAAACTGTGGATACGGTTGTCACTGACACCGAAACGCAGGCGCTACTGCTCGAGGCCAACCTGATCAAGCGCCATCAGCCCCGCTATAATGTCCGGCTCAAAGACGACAAGTCCTACCCGCTGGTACAGTTGACCGACCACCCAGTCCCGCGGATCGAAATCACTCGCGACCCCGACGAGAACGCGACCGTCTACGGCCCCTTCACCGACAAAGGCCGCCTGGAGACGGTCCGCAAGGCGATCCGCGAGACCTACGGCCTGCGCGGCTGTTCCGATCACAAGTATCACAATCGCGATCGGCCCTGCCTGGATTACGACATGGGGCTGTGTACCGCCCCCTGTACCGGCGAAATCAGCGAGGAGGCGTACCGCGAGGATTGCGAGGCAGTCCGGCGATTCTTCGAGGGCGAGACGGGCGTCGTCGCCGACCCGCTTCGCCGGGAGATGGAGGCCGCGGCACAGAACCGGGAGTTCGAACGCGCTGGGAACCTCCGGGACCGGCTTGAGGCTGTCGAGTCCCTGCACAGGTCCGGGAGCGACGCGGTCGCAGACCCCGGCGAGAGCGAGCGCGCCGTCGACGTTCTCGGGGTCGCTATCGAGGGCGAACGGGCGACTGTCGCCCGCCTGCGGAGTTCGGACGGCTCGCTGGTCGAGCGCGAACGCCACCGGCTGGACGCCCCCGAGGGCGAGCACGCCGGAGCGGTGCTGGGGGCGTTCGTGGCCCAGTACTACGCCGAGCGCGAGATGCCCGACGCCCTGTTGCTCTCGGATCGACCCGACGACGAGGAACTGCTGGCGTGGCTCGACGGCGAGGGCGTCGACGTCCGTGTGCCGGGCGCGGGCCGGGAGGCGACGCTGGTCGAGCTAGCCCTGAAAAACGCACGCAGGCAGGGCGGCGACCGCGACGAGACGCGGGCCCTGGCCGACGCGCTCGGAATCGAGAGTGCCGACCGGATCGAGGGGTTCGACGTGAGCCACGCCCAAGGCAGTGACGTGGTCGGCAGCGACGTGGCCTTCGTCGATGGCTCCCCCGAGAAGGCCGACTACCGCCGGAAGGGACTCCCGGAGCGCAACGACGACTACGCCAACATGCGGACGCTGGTCCGCTGGCGGGCCGAACGCGCCGTCGAGGGCCGGGACGACCGTCCGGATCCGGATCTCCTGTTGATCGACGGCGGCGAGGGGCAACTCGGGGCCGCGCGGGACGCGCTGGCCGAGACCAGCTGGGACGTGCCCGTCGTCGCTCTCGCGAAGGCCGAGGAGCTCGTCGTGACGCCCGACGGCGTCGAGAACTGGCCTGACGACGCTCCCCACTTGCATCTCCTCCAGCGCGTCCGGGACGAGGCCCATCGTTTCGCCGTCCAGTACCACCAGTCGCTCCGGGACGACGTTTCGACCCCGCTGGATGCGGTCCCCGGTGTCGGTCCCGAGACCCGCAAGCGACTGCTCCGACACTTCGGCAGCGTCGAAGCGATCCGGGAGGCGAGTCGGGACGCTCTCCAGTCCGTCGAGGGCGTCGGCGAGGCGACCGCGGAATCGATCGAGCGCCAGCTGTAACGCTCTGGCGCTCGTTTTCGGGCGTCCGACATTCCCTCGCTAGCGCTCAGTCATGTCGGAAACACTGCGTCAGCGAAGCTGCCGCAAGCTTCCGGCACTCACTCGGCTTCGCCTCAATCGTGCCGGAAACACCGAAAACTCGCTTCGCTCGTTTTCGAGCGTCCGACATTCCCTCGCTAGCGCTCAGTCATGTCGGAAACACCGCGTCCCGGTCATGACCATCGTCATCCCGAGTTCGTCGGCCTTCTCGATCACGTCGTCGTCGTTGACCGACCCGCCGGGCTGGATGACCGCCTCGATGCCGGCCTCGGCGGCCGCCTCGATCCCGTCCGGGAACGGGAAGAAGGCATCAGAGGCCATCACCCCGCCGTCGGCGTCCTTGCCCTCGGCGTCGCTGTCGGCTTTCATCTTCGCGATCTCGACGGCGTCGACCCGCGAGACCTGGCCCGCGCCGACGCCGACGGTCTCGGTGCCTTTCGCGAAGAGGATCGCGTTGGATTTGACGTGTTTGATCGTCTGCCAGGCGAAGAGCATCGACTCGATCTGCTCGTCTGTCGGAACCCGGTCGGTGACGACCTCCAGATCCTCGCGGTCGAGACGCTGTCGATCCCGCTGTTGGATCAGTCGTCCGCCGACCAGGTCCTTCTCGGTCAGCGTCTCGGTGGTCTCGAACTGCTCGCTCACGTCGAGTACTCGGAGGTTGTCCTTCTCGAAGAGGACTTCCAGGGCCTCCTCTGTATAGCCCGGCGCGACGACGACCTCTTTGAACGACTCGATGATCTGCTCGGCGGTGGCGGCGTCACACTCGCGATTGAGGGCCACGATTCCGCCGAAGGCGCTCTTGGGATCGGTCGACAGGGCGTCGGCGTACGCCTGCGAGATCGAGTCGGCGACCGCCGCACCCGCGGGGTTGGTGTGTTTGATGACCGCACACGCCGGTTTCTCGAACTCCTTGACGATGTTCAGGGCGGCGTCGGCGTCGTTGTAGTTGTTGTAGCCCATCCCCTTCGCGCCCTCGTTGAGCTGGGGGGCCGAGACGACGCTGGCTTCCTCGCAAGTGGTGTCGGCGTACAGCGCGGCGTCCTGGTGTGGGTTCTCGCCGTATCGCAGGCTCTCGACTCGGTCTTCGCTGGTGACGCGTCGTGCCGGGAACTCCCCTCCTTCGTCGCCCTCGACGTGCACGACGTTGTTCTCGTTGTCGACAGTCGCCCGATCCTCGGCGAACCACTTCACTGCGCGGGGATAGGCTTTGAACTCGCCCTGATAGAGGACGCGCTCTTTGAGGTCCTCGACGTCGTCGCCCTCGAAGACCGGGATCGGTTCCTGTGTGACGATCGGGCCGCCGTCGACGGTTTCGTCGACGACGTGGACCGTACAGCCGGTCTGTTTGACGCCCGCGTCCAGTACCTGCTCGTGCGCGTCCATTCCGGGGAAGGCGGGCAACAGCGAGGGGTGGACGTTGAGGATCGTCGGCTGGCCGTCGACGAACGCCTCGGTCAGCACGCGCATGTACCCGTCCAGACAGACGAGATCGACGTCGTACTCGGCCAGCGCCTCCTCGACGCGCCGTTCGTGCTCGCGACGGCTCTCGTCGTCGGCCCGCGGGACGACTTCCGTCGGGATGTCGCGTTCGGCTGCTTTCTCCAAGACAGGAGCGCCTTCCTCGTTGGTGAGGACGACGGCGAACTCCGCGCCGCCCGGCGATCGATCGGCGATGTTCAGCAGGTTGCGGCCCCGATTCGAGGCCATACCGGCGAGTTTCATATCTGCAGGCGCGCGGGCAGCGCGCAAAGTAGTTGCGGAATCGACACCGATCGGTCTTCGGCAATCTTTTGCGCTCGCTCCCGGGAGACGTATCTATGACAGATCGGTCCACACTCCAGGCTGTCTCGCCGCTGGACGGCCGGTACGCCCGATACACGGAACCGCTCGTCCCCTACGCCAGCGAACAGGCGCTTTTGGGCGCCCGCCTCGAGGTCGAGGTCGAGTATCTGATCGCGCTGAGTGATCTCGACGTAACGCCCTTCGAGATCGACGCCGAGCAGCGCACGCAACTCCGCGCACTCTACGAGGACTTCGACGAGGAAGACGCCGAGATCGTCAAGCGGATCGAGACGACCGGCTACAAGGACTACAGCGCGACCAACCACGACGTCAAGGCCGTCGAGTACTTCGTCCGCGAGGGGCTACCCGAGGGGCTCGACGTTGCCAACTGGATCCACTTCGGGCTGACCAGCGAGGACGCCAACAACCTCGCGTACCGACTGCTGGTCAAGCCGGCCGTCGAGGACGTGCTCGTGCCACAACTCCGGGCGGTCCGGGACGCTCTCGTCGAGTTGGCCCAAAAGCACCGCGACCTGCCGATGCTCGCTCGCACCCATGGCCAGCCCGCGACGCCAACGACCTTCGGCAAGGAGATGGCCGTCTACGCCTCACGACTCGGTCGGGCGATCGCCCGGATCGAGCGAGCCACGGGCGACCTCTCGGGCAAACTGGCCGGGGCGTCGGGCACCTACGCCGCCCACCACGCCGCCTACCCCGAGGTCGACTGGCCGGCCTTTGCCGAGTCGTTCGTCGACTCGCTGGGGCTGGAGCACGAACCGCTGACGACCCAGGTCAACCCCTGTGACGACCTCCAGGCCGTCTTCGACGCGCTGCGGGGCGCGAACAACGTCCTGCTGGACCTCGATCTGGACATGTGGCTGTACGTTTCCGACCGGTATCTCGGTCAGGAAGCCACGGAAGGCGAGACCGGTTCCTCGACGATGCCCCACAAGGTCAACCCGATCGACTTCGAGAACAGCGAGGGCAACCTCTCGAAGGCCAACGCCGATCTGGTCTTCCTGGGCGATTACGTGACCAGCTCCCGCCTGCAGCGGGACCTCTCGGACTCGACGGTCAAGCGCAACATCGGCGCGGCCTTCGCTCACTGCCTGATCGGCTACGAGAAGCTCCAGCGGGGCCTGGGGAAGGTCACGCCCAACGCAGACGTCATGCGCGAGGACCTGGCGTCGAATCCCGAAATCATCGGCGAGGCCGTCCAGACGATCCTCCGGCGGGAGGGCCACGGCGACGCCTACGAGCAGGTGAAGGCCCTCACACGCGGTCAGCGCGCTTCCCTGGAGGACTTCCAGGCGCTGTTCGACGAGCTGGATGTTCCCGACTCCGTTCGCGAGGAACTGCGAACACTGACGCCTGCCGAGTACACCGGCCTCGGCGACGAACTCGTCACCGAGCAGCTCCGTTGACGCTGATTGGCACCTGCGACCCTTCTGTCCTCACCGGTGGGACACAACCCCTAAGATGCTACCGGCCAAAGTAGGGGTATGACCTCCATTCGAGACGTGGGGAAGACGATCAGCAGTGCCGTGCTCGAGAACGTCGGCCGAGCGATGGGACGCGCACAGGAACGGACGCCGCTCCCGGTCGATCTGCTGGAGAGCGACGAGGCGTATCTGGCGGTCTTCGACGCGCCCGGAGCAACCAGCAGTGACGTGCAGGTCCGCTTTACCGACCGCACGATCGAGGTGCGGATCGACCGCTTCCGGGGGGTCTACGAGGACTTCGAGATGGTGCTGCCCGGACGGGGACTGTCCCTCGATGGGTCCGTGACCCTACCCGACGATGTCGCCATCGAACCCGAGGACGCGACCGCGACGCTGCACGACAACGGGACGCTTCACGTCGAGGTCCCGAAAGCCGACGAGCAACCGGACGCGACCGAGGAGACTGTCTCCGAGACGGAAGACGAAGCCGAGACGACGGACGAAGAGACCGAAGCCGAGACCGAAGCCGAGACCGAAGACGACGAGACCGACTCCGAGACGGTCGACGACGAGGCGTGATCGCTACTCGCCGATCACGTCAGTAGATCCCCGGGGCTGGTCGCGCAGTCGGACTGTGAGGGTGGCTGCCAGTCGGCCACGAGTTCCAGGAACTGTACGAGGATGTTCGCCGTCGCGCCCCAGACGGTGTAGCCGTCGACGTGGAAGAAGTGGAGTTGGATGTCCCCGTAACGGGGGTGCTCGCGACACTCGCTTTCGTGGTTGTCCCGATCGAGAAGCTCCGAGAGCGGCAAGGCCGTGATCTCCGCGACCTCGCCGTCGTTGGGCGTGTACGACCGGTCGGGGATCGTCCCGACGAACGGTCGGATGACGTATTCCGAGACCGTCTCGAGATCGTCCAGCCGCCCGTGGAGTTGTACTTCCGGGGGTTCGAGTCCGATCTCTTCGTTGGCTTCACGGACGGCCGTCGCGACTCGATCCTCGTCTTCCGGTTCGCGTCCGCCGCCCGGGAAACTCATCTGCCCGGGATGGTCTTTGAGGTGCTCGGCACGCTTGGTGAAGAGGAGATGTGGGCCTGCCGACCGGTCGATCACCGGGAGCAACACCGACGCTTCCCGTGCGTCGCCGTCGAGTTCGGTGGGTTCGTACTCGCGGATCGCTCCCAGGTCCATATCGATACACGAACGCGAGCGGTAATAACTCACCCGCCTTTCGACATCTGCGATGTTCATTCGAGTGCGTCGTCGAGCCGTCGCCGCGCGTCCGCAAGCTCGACCGGCGCCCAGACTTCCAGTTCGTAGCTCACGTCCAGCAGTCGCTCGATGCGCTCGCGCTCGCCGGCCTCGATGGCACCCGCGGCGTCGGCGCGAAACCGCTCCTGTGCCGCCCCCGCCAGTCGATCGTCGTCGATCGCCCGGGACTCGACGTCGAGGATGTGCGGGAGATCGGTGGCGCCCTCGGGCAGTTCGGGGAACGCGACCGGCCCGGGAACCAACAAGGTCCCTTCGTCGCGCTCGACTTCGAGTAGGTGGTAGCCGTCGACGGCACCGTCGATCGCGTCGTCGAAGCTCGCGGGTTCGCGGTCCACGCCTTGCTTGTACGCGAGCTCGACGCAGGCCCGCCGTAGCGTCGGCCGATCGACTGCGCCGAACAGATCGGCGATCCCGGCGAGTTCGTCCGACGAGAACTCCATGCGTGGTAGAGCGGCCGCCGCCGTCTTCACCCTGGCGGTCGAACGCCCCCCATGGATCGCCGAACGTATCTCCGGATCGCAGGCGGTGGCGTCGCCGCACTGGCCGGCTGTGTCGGTCGCGAGCCCGACCGGCCCCTATCCACGGGGACGACCGCCGGATCGCGACCGACGAGCGACCGATCGACGATCCACGAGAGCTACGAGACGACGCAGGTCCGCGTCTCGACGCCCACTGGTAAACTCCTCGGGACGGTGACGGCAGCCGTTGCGGACACCCACGACCTCCGATACCGGGGCCTCAGCGACACCGAGGCGCTGCCGGGCGATCGCGGCATGCTCTTTGTCTTCGACTCTACCGCGGACCGATCGTTCGTCATGCGGGAGATGGACTTCGGGATCGATATCGTCTACGCCAACGGTGACGGGACGATCACGACGATTCACCACGCGCCCGCGCCAGGGCCTGACGAAGACGGAAGTGACCAGCACTATCCCGGTCGCGGACAGTACGTCCTCGAAGTCCTGTACGGGTGGGCGACCGACCGTGGCGTCAAAACTGGCGACCAGCTGTCGTTCGAACTGTGAATCACTCGACCGCGTTCAGCCCCGCTCGCGAGCGCTCTCGGACAGTTTCGGGCGAGATCGGCGCGTCCGTCCAGGCCGGCAGTCGTGTGTCCTCCTCCGGCGGTGCGATCCGTTCGGCGTAGGCGTCGACCTGTTCGCGCTCGTCGCCTCGGTCGAACGCCAGCCCGTTGAAGGCGGCGTCGGCGCCGTACTGGTCGATCAGCGTCTCGGCGTGCTCGCGATACCTGGCAGGCAGCGTCTCGAAGTCGGGTTCGACCCCGGCGTCCTCGAGTACCCACCACAGCGCCCGGCCGACCGACCGGCACATCTCGCCCAGCCCGTCCGGACCGCTGACCGAGCGGTGATCGTGTTCGTGCTGGCCGAGATCGACCTGCGCGGTCTGCTCGAAGCCAGCGTACTCGAAAGCGCCGCCGAGCGTCCCGACCTCCAGTCCCCAGGTGCGAGGCACGCGGACCCGGCGCGCGAGGCTGGCAGTCATCGCGAACTCGCCGGCTAGCGCGTACCGGAACGCCGCCAGATACGAGAGGACCGACGCGTCGTGGGCATCCTCGAGCGTGCGGAGCAGCGGCTCGTAAAACAGCCTGTTGAGCCGGCCGTACAGCCGGTTGTTCTCCACGCGAGCGTAGTACCCCTTCGAGAACGCGAACCCGCGATCGAGCGGGAAGAGTAGCCGCGGGACGTGCGTGGGTGCGTAGCTCTTCGCGTCGGCGTCGTGGACGACGACGAACTCGCTGTCGGCGGCGGCGATCCCCAGCGCCAGCCAGACGTCCCGCCCCTTGCCGCGACGGCCGTTCAGTCCCGCCGAGTCGAGCGTTTCCGTCAACGGCGGTGCGTCACACCACAGCACCTCCAGGGACAGGTCGAACCCCTCTAGCCACGTGCGAACCTGGTCGACTCGGTCCGGATCCGAACGGAGCGCCACCAGCACGCGACCGGGCGAGACGGCTGCAAGCGTCGAGAAAACCCGCTCGGCCGCAAGGCTGGCGTGATCGCGCTCGGTCATCGGCACGACGACCGTCGCCCGGTCGGTCGGTGCCGCCGGGTCGGCCCCCTCGAAATCGTGGAGCGTCGTGATCCGCTCCTGGGCGTATTCCATTGCCGGGAGATGCGGTCCCGGGCAGGTTGAATGTTGCCCCGTGTCGCCGACGCAGTCAGGCGCGCGCTCCGGTGGGCAACCGACCTGCCCGATAGGCGATGACGAGCCCGAGCAAGACGACGGCCAGCCCGACGGCAAAGGATCGGTAGATCGAGGGGAACGAGAATCCGGCGTCGGTCAACAGCCCGACGGACCAGCTCCCGGTCGCCTGGAGCAGCATCATCGTCCCGCTGTAGACAGCGTAGGCGCTGGCGCGGTGGCGATCCGGTAGCGAGCCCAGCAGGTAGGTGTCCATCGCCGGGAAGAGGCTGTGGATCACGTAGCCCATCACCAGCGCGACCGCAACCACCCAGGCCGTGCCGAAGGGCAGCGTCAGCGCGAACACACAGAGCGCGAAGCCGGCCAGGATCGACAGCAGGAGGGGGACGATCGGGACGCGGTCGGCCAGCCAGCCCGTCACCGCGAACGCCGGGACGCCGGCCGCGAACACGCCAGTCAGTAGCAGTCGCGCGTCGCTGCCGGAGAACCCCCGGGTGCGAAGATAGCTGTCGAGGAAGTTGAACACGCCCTGCCAGACGAAGCCGCTGGCGCTGATGACGACCACGCCGGCGAGGACGATCCGCCACTGGTGGCGGACGGCCGCGAGCAGGTCCCGGTCGTCCGCACCCGCCTCGGGCAGCGGCGTCCGCCGGGTGGCGATCGCGAGGCCGACCGTCGAGAGCAGGGCCGCCGCCCCGATCGCGTGGAAGGTCGTCCGCCAGTCGCCGACGATCAGCGCGGCCGAGACGAGCAGCGAGGCCACGGCCGCGCCGATCTGGCTCGCCATCCCGTGGACGCCAAGCGCCGTGCCGACTCGACGGGGGAACAGCTCGCTCACCAGCGGGTTGGCTGCGATGAAGTACGCGCCGCTGGCGATCCCCATCAGGAACGCACCGACCATCACTTCGGTGACGCTGTCGGCCCCGGCGATGAACGCCGACGCCGCGGCCAGCACCAGCCCGGTCGAACCGACGACGTAGTGACGTGGGACCCGCGTCAGCAGATAGCCCGTCGGGATCCGCGGGAGCGCGCTGCCGAGCCACGCCAGCGTCACGGTCAGCCCGATCGTCGCGTTGGTCGTGGCGAACGCCGCCTGGAGCGGTTCGACCAGCGGCGCGAACACCACGCGGGCGAGGTTGACCAGAAAGACCAGCGTACACAGCGAGCCGAACAGCCGGCGTCGTGTCACGACCGCGCTTCGGACGGGGCGGTGTCAAAACTTGCGAACCGCCATCCGACGGCTCCCGCCCCGAGCTTTTTGAGAGTCGCTCGCATACCTCTCAGTATGGAATCTGTCAGAAAGGGGATCCGCTCGGGCGATATCGAGAAAGACACCTACGAGCGGCTCATCTGTGCCGGCTGCGACGAGGTCCTGAAATCCGAGAACGACCCCGACGAGATCGGCACTGTCCGGGTCTGTCCGGCGTGTGGTGCGGAGTGGAAGGAGGTGGGATGACCGATCACTCGAAGATCGCGTCGAACGCGTTCGCGCCTATCGGTTCGTCGGTGCCTGCCGCCAGGTTCTCTTCGACGTGTTCCGTCGATCCCATCCCGACCAGCGCGCTCGTCACGGCGGGGGCGCTCCGGGCGAAGTTGATCGCCCGCTGGGCGCGAGTCTTGCCCGCTAGCTCGGCCTCGACCCGATCGGGCATCTCCCGGGCCAGTTTCCCCTGCATGAGGCTCGCACTGGTGAAGACGTGCAGGTTGTGCTCGCTTGCGACTTCGAGTGCGCTCCGACCGTCGTGGACGGCCGCCGTGAACGCGTCGGCCATGTAGGCGTTAAACGGCAACTGGATCGCCTCGAAGTGGCTGCTCTCGTGGCCGACCGCCCCGGCCGCACGCTCGGCACGATCGATCACCTCGGGCAGCGAGAGCGAACTCCCGTCGCTCGGACCGACCCGGAAGGCGTCCCAGGTCGCGACGCCGTACGCGCCGATGTCGCCGGCTTCGGCCCGTCGCTCCAGTCGCTCGAACGTTGCCTCGATCAGGTCGTAGACGTCCGCCCGGGACCGAGCCTGTAGCTGCGTCTCGGGGTTGTGTACGTAGTACAGATCGACGCGATCGACCCCGAGATTGTCGAGCGAACGGTCGAGTTGATCGTCGATGAACGCCGGCGCCATGCAGTGCTGGCCGGCCGCCAGCTCCTCGCGGTCGACGATTCCGGGCTCGACGAACTCCCGGTAGATGTATCGACCGGGGTCGTCGGGTCGCTCGCCGTCGAACGGTAGAAAGCCGCCCTTGGTGGCCAGGAAGACGCTCTCGCGGCCGATCTCGCTATCGTCGATCGCCGCGCCCACGACGCGCTCGCTGCGCTGGTGGCGGTAGTTGATCGCCGTGTCGAGCACGTTGCTCCCCGACTCCAGGGCCGCGACGATCGCCTCCCGGTAGGCCGAATCGGCCTCGTCGGTCGGGTCGCCGAGGTACGTGCCGACGCCGATACTCGACAGCGCCAGGTCGCCGAACGGCCGGAAGTACGTCCGAGCGAAGCGCTCGTGGAAGCGGTCGCGATAGGCCCAGGTCCCCTCGTGGGTCGCCATGGGCGCGGTTGGGTCGGCACGCGCAAAAGCCGCGCGGTGGCTGCAACAACCGACGACCGGATCGCGTCGTCACTGCAGTTCGCCGGTCATCGCCTCGAAGAGCCGGTCGCGAAACTCCGGGACAGTGAGACCGTCACCGGGGCCGAGCCCCTCCATGTGCTCGATCGAGAGCTGTCCGCCGCCCATGCGGGCGTGGCCGCCGGCCTCGGCCATCGGGATATCTTTCACGGAGGCTTTCAGCGCTTTGCCCATGTGTACGCGGTCGTCCCGCGAGCGCCCCGACAGGTGGAGCGTGCCGTCGCGACGACCGAGGACGACGATCGCTGTCACGCCCTCTAACCGGAGCAGTTCCTCGGCCGCCTGCGGGATAGATTCGACGTTCCCGACGTCCCCAACGTCGCTCACGGCGAACGCGTTGCGGACCTCGCGGTTCGTGATCGCCCTGGCTTTGACTTCCAGGACTTCGGCGTTGACCTGTGGGTTGGCAACCCGGTCCAGTCGTTCCTCGTCGACACCCCGGTACAGGAAGCTGGCAGCGTCGAACTCCGCCGGCGAGCAGCCGTTCGTCAGCCGCTTCGTGTCGGACTGGATGCCATACAGCAGTCCGGTCGCGAGTGTATCCGATACGCTCGGTCCACCGTCCGTGTTATGCGGTTCCCATCCCAGTTCGTCGAAATATTCCGCGAGGATCGTCGCACACGCCCCGTACTCGGGCCGGACGTCGGTGAACTCCGCACCCGTCCCGCTACCGGGGTGGTGGTCGACGACGGCGACCGGATCGATGGCGTCCGAGCCGTGGAACCCGCGAGGCTCGTTGTGATCGACCAGGACGACGGAGTCCGCCTCCAGATCACCCGCCGTCTCGATCTGCTCGAAGTCCTGTTCGAGCACGGTCTGGAACGCACGGTTCTCCTGTCGCTGGATCTGACCGGGATACTGGACCGTCACGTCGGTGTCGACGGTCCCAGCGAGCGCCTGGACGCCCATCGCTGCGGCCATCGCGTCCGGGTCCGGGTTGGGGTGCAACAACACCGTGATCTCGTCGCGGCCGGCTAGGACGGCCCGGAATCGGGCCGCTGGCGAGCGTCGTAGCCTGAACCACCAGCCGACGGCGACGAGCGCGACGACGACCAGTACAGCACCGGCTGCTATCGCGGGGCGGCCCCCGGGCAGTGACGTGACGGCGTCGGCCTGGGCGACGGCCCCCCCAGCGACCCCGGGTGACATACCACGGAGTGGTTCGCCGACGACAATGAAGGTTCCCCCTTCCCTGCGTCCGTAGTTCCAATCGGCCGATTCGGCCGTCGACGACCCAATCAACCGGCAGTTTCACTCGGTTTCAAGATCGAACTGCTCGTGTTCCTTTGCGGCGTTGAGGACCACGCTCGTGTTCGATTCGTTGATCTCGGGGTCGGTCAGTAGTCCCTTGATCTGTTCGTTCATATCGTCGGTATCGCGGAACTTCCCGACGGCGATCACGTCGTAATCGCCGGTCACCTCGTAGACACTGACCATCTGATCGTGCTGGCGAAGCGTCTCGGTGACGTCCGGGAGCGCACTCCCTTCGACTTTCAACTGGACGATCGCTGTCACGTCGTAGCCAAGCTTGTCGTAATCGACTTTCGGCGTGTACCCCCGGATTGTTCCCTCGTCTTCCAGCGTCGAGAGATGATTGGAGACTGTCGTCACCGACACGTCGAGGTCGTCGGCGAGACTGCGTAGACTTGCCCGTCCATCCCCCAGAAGCGCATTCACCAACTTTCGATCCAGATTTTCGTACGTCATACTAGCGCACCTCGGTACCGTCCCATTAGAATTTTACGAACATGCATTTCTAGTTCGGTGTTCGAACAGAATTGCGCAAAGCAGCAGGGTTTTTATGGCAGCCCCATATCTCACACCTGTCGATAACCATGACGGGCGAACTCTCAGAGGCGGCACAGGACGTCCTCGACGAGATCGAGGACAAAGACGTAGACTTCCTGCGTCTACAGTTCACCGACATCCTCGGGACGGTCAAGAACGTTTCCGTCCCGGCGGATCAGGCCGAGAAAGCATTCACCGAAGGCATCTATTTCGACGGGTCGTCGATCGACGGCTTCGTCCGCATCCAGGAGTCGGACATGCGTCTGGTCCCGGATCCGGCCACGTTCTCCATCCTGCCATGGCGCAGCCGTGATGACATCGACGGCGGCAACAGCGCACGACTCATCTGTGACGTTCACAACACCTCGACGGGCGAGCCGTTCGCGGGCGACCCGCGTGGCGTCCTGCAGGACGCGCTCGACCGCGCCGAGGAGATGGGCTATACGGTCAACGCTGCGCCCGAACCCGAGTTCTTCCTGTTCGAGGAAGACGAGGACGGCCGCGCGACGACCGAGACTAACGACGCCGGCGGCTACTTCGATCTCGCGCCCAAGGACCTCGCCAGCGACGTGCGCCGTGACATCATCTACGGCCTGGAGGACATGGGCTTCGACATCGAGGCCTCCCACCACGAGGTCGCCGAGGGCCAACACGAGATCAACTTCGAGTACGACGACGCACTGGCGACGGCGGACAACGTCGCGACCTTCCGGTCGGTCGTCCGTGCCATCGCCGCGGAACACGATCTGCACGCTACGTTCATGCCCAAACCGATCCCGCGGATCAACGGCTCGGGGATGCACACGCACCTCTCGCTTTTCACCGACGACGGCGAGAACGCCTTCCACGACGGGGACGACGAGTTCAACCTCAGCGAGACGGCCAAGCAGTTCACCGCCGGGATCCTCGAACACGCGCCCGCGCTGGCGGCGGTCACCAACCCCACGGTCAACAGTTACAAGCGCCTGGTGCCCGGCTACGAGGCTCCCGTCTACGTCGCCTGGTCCGACCGCAACCGCTCGGCGCTGATCCGAAAGCCCGCCGCGCGGATCCCGGCGGCATCCCGCATCGAGGCACGGTTCCCCGACCCGTCGTGTAACCCGTATCTCGCCTTCGCGGCACTCATCCACGCCGGGCTCGACGGGATCGAGAACGACCTGGAGTGTCCCGACCCGGTCCGGGAGAACATCTACGAGTTCGACGAGGCAAAGCGCGAGGAGTACGGCATCGAGACGCTGCCGACCAACCTCGGCGAAGCGATCGACGAACTCGAAGACGACGAGGTCGTGCTCGAGGCGCTCGGCCCGCACATCTCCGAGAAGTTCGTCGAAGCCAAGACCGAGGAGTTCCGTGACTACCTGGTCGATGTCTCCGAGTGGGAGATCGACCGGTACCTCGAGAAGTTCTAGACGCGCTTCCTAGCCGGTTTTACTGCCGATTCTTTTCGCGACGCGCTCGCCGGTCAGTGGCATCGCGACGACCGCCAGGCCGCCGACGAACGCGACCGCCCCGGCGGTAACGGCCGTCGTCGGGACGACTTCTACGGCGATCAATAGCGGGCCGCCCGATACGATACCGGCCGTCGCGGTCGCGGCCGCCCCCTCTCGCGTCGGTGGACGTGCCATTTCGTCACCAACGGCGATCCAGCCGAGCCACGCTCCCGTAGTGACGCCCGCCACGAGGACGATATCGGACAGCGGTCCGACGACCGCGAGCCCCACCGCGGCGATCAGCGCCCCGAACCCGAACACGCGCGTGGGCGACCGGAGCCGGATCGCAACGCCGAGCACGACGACACCGAATCCGATCCCGGCGAGCACGTCGACGAGATAGTGCAATCCGAGCACCAGCCGGGACAGCGAGACGACCGCGATCAGCCCGGCGGCGACAGCGACACGCCGGCGGTGTCGGTCAGTCCGGATCGCCCAGGCCAGCCCGCCGAACGCCGTCGTCGAGCCGACGGCGTGCCCGCTGGGGAAGCCGTGACCGGTCCCCGTCGAGAGATACTCGTACAGTGGCCACAGGACTTCCGGAACCAGGGCCGTCGGCGAGGCCTGCCCGGCACCGGGCGGGCGGGGCAACTCGAACATGGGTTTGCCCACCGCCACGACGGCGAAGCCGGCCAGGAGGATCCCCGCGGCGACGGCGGCCCGTTCGCGGTCGACTGCGTCCCCGACCCGCGGGAGTCGCGGCCCGAACCAGTAGGTCGAAAGCACTAGCAGCGTCAGCAACCACACGTCGCCGAGCTGGGTAACGAGCGAGAACAGTACGACGACTGCGTCCGGCAACCCGCTCAGCCACGACTGGACGCCGAGTCCGCGCATCGCTATCGCCGGAAGTCACGGACCTTGTCTAGGAGCTTCCAGGGGACGCCGACTGTGTTGACCGTCACGCCGACCAGCAGCATCAGCGCGTACAGTCCCAGCGTCGACAGCCAGATGACGAGCATCGACGCCACTGCGACCCAGCCCGACAGGAAGTAGAAGGCCCCGAGCGTCATCACGGTCCCGTACAGCAACACGAGATACGGGCCCCAGCCGGTGGCGTGCCCGCGGCGGACGCGCTTGCGGACGTAGCGTTTGAGGTCCCGCTCGATCTCGTCGCGGTGAAGCGTCCGCTCGTCGATGCGCTCCTGGAGCGCATCGATCTCGGCCCGTAACTCCGCGACGTCGACGTCGTCCCGTCGGGACTCGTCGGTGCCATCGGCCACGTTGTCGGCCCCCGAGTCGCTCATTCGTTGTTCGGTATCTGGAAGCCGACCCTGTTGTAGTTGCCGGTCTTCGATGCTTTCGGCCCCCACGTCTCCGGCCAGCACGCCGTTGAGTACCGCCCCGAGCAACAGGACGATCCCACCGACGTAGAACCACGTCACCAGCAACAGGACCGCCCCGAGGATTCCGTACAGCACTGCGCTTCTGGCCCTGACGGCGTACACCTGAAACGCCGCGCTGAGTACCGTCCAGCCGACCGCCGCGAACACCGCCCCGGGAACCGCGTCCCGGAGCGTCATCTCGACGTCGGGGAAGATGTAGTACAGCGGGAGAAACGCGACCGTCAGGACGAACGGCAGGCCGACGACCGTCGGGATCCCGGCAGTCGAGAGACCGACGATGCCGGCAGCGACCGCCGCGAGGACGACCGCCCCGATCGCCGCTCCAACCGCTACGAGCGCGGTGACGGCGTTGCGGGCCTTGGTGAGCAGCGTCACCGACTGCTCGGTCCCGTAGACCATCGAGAAGGCGGTATCGAGCCCGCGAAACAGTTTGAGACCGCTCCAGAGCAAAATTGCGAGCCCGATGGCGGTCACGCTGCCGCGCCCGCTGGCGTTCGTCAGCGCGTTCCGGACGAGCGATTCCCCGCTCGGGGTAAGCGCGCCACTCAACTGCGTGACGACTGCCTTGGCGAGCGCATCGCCACCGACCGCCGAAGCGACCGTCAGGACCACCAGAAACAGCGGGAGCAGCGACGCGAACGCGTAGTAGGCGATCGCCGCCGCGAGCAGCGTCAGCTGCGAGTCCCGGACGACACTCAGTAGCGTCCAGCCGACGGCCACCGTTCGGTTCATTCGGTCGCGCACGTTTTCACATGCGTTCGTCCCCGGCAAATAGCTGCGGATCGGACCGAAACGCGTTTCGCCCCGTCCGAACAACGGATAGGCATGCACGATCGAATCGAGCGCGCGACCGGCGTCCTCACGTCGATCGCGCTGGTCGCTGCCGCGGCGCTGCTCGCCCCCGCGTTCGCCGGGGTCGCTCCTTCGGCTGCGCTTGCGGCCGTAGCTCTCGGCGTGACCGTGCTTGCGTTCGTCGTTCGTGAGGAGGTGCGCGCGCTCGCGCCAGCCCCCTGGCTCGGCCTGTACTTCGAGGCCGTCTGGGCCGGAGTCGCCGTGGCAACACTCGTGCTCGTCGCGTTCCTCGATGCCACGGCCGCCGAGTTACAGACGCTGGGTGCGGTCGTCGGGCTGATCGGACTGTTCAACTATCTGCTCCGTCCCGTCTACTTCACTCTCGGCAGCCTGCTCTCGCGGATCGCACGCGCCGTCTGAGCCGCGTCACTCGGTTGCGTGGACCGCCTCGCGGATCTCGGTCACGTCGGCGTCGGTCTTGAACGTCGTCCCGCCGTAGTGGGTTCGCGAGGCCTCGTAACCGGCCGATCGCAACCGTTCGAGGAAGTCGTCCATCGCGATCGCGCCCTCGCCCCAGCGCTTGGTGAGTCGATGCTGGTCGTAATGGGTCGGCGTCTCCAGCTCGACGGCCAGCCGCTCGGTCAACGCTCGCGCTTCCTCGGCGGTCCCCATCTCCTCGGTCACGTTCTCGCGGACGCCCGTGAGGAACTCGCGGTCGTGGACCGAGCCGAGCCACAGCGGGCCCGCCGTCTGGAGGTGCTCACCGCAGTGGGGACACTCGGCGGGCGGATCAGCGATCAGCCCCGCTTCGTGGGTGCGCCACAGGCAGTGCTGGCAGTGGTGGACGTGTCCGAGCTGGTCGATGGCTCCGTTGGCGACCGTTGCGCCGTCCGCCATGGCGAGGTACGTCCGGACGTAGTGGTTCGTGGCGTGGGTCATGATCGGCGTGATCGCCCGGTCGTAGCGGGCGGCGGTCCGGGCCAGCGCACCCAGCAGGATCCGGACGCCCATCTCCTGGTGGTACTCGGTGTTTCGGGGGACGGCGCTGTAGGATCGGACGCCGCTCTCGAAGTGTGCGCCACACAGCGGCGCGGTGTCGGTCGCAGTGACCGCAAGCAGATCGATCGCACTCTGAGCGGCCGCATCAGCGAAGGGAATGGGCGTCCCGAAGGGGTCCAGATCGACCACGTCGAAGCGTCGCTCGTGCATGAGCGAGTTAGCGTCCCGATTGACGACTTCGCCGTCCAGATCGTTGCGATCGAGATTCGCCCGGCAGAGTTCGACTGCCTCCTCGTCGTGGTCACTCAGTGTAACGTCCCAGCCCTCGGCGGCGGCCCGCACGCCGCGGACGCCGCTGGCGGCGGTCGCGTCCAGATACGAGTCGGCGTACTCGAAGCGCTCGCGGGCGGCTCGCAGGACGGCGACGGTCAGATCGCGGTTCAACTCCTGGACGGGGTTGTAGAAGACGCCGTCGCCGATTCCGTCCTCGGCCTGCTCGGGGACCTCGACCTCGACGTTGCCCTCCGTGACGCGCATACCGGTGCTCGCGCACCCGCGAGCAAAGTCGTTGCGCTCTGAAGCAGCGCGGCGTCCGCGTCGATGTAGTAGGCAGCCGACCTGTCGAGCCGTTGTGCTGTCGACATCGTCACACTACTCTAACCATAAAAAACATTATGTTCTTGCAGGTTGTATAGTGGGCATGACACAAAAGCTACTAGTCGCACTGCTGTTCGGGCTCGTCATCGTCTTAGCGGGCTGTTCGGGCGGTACTGGTGACGGCCCTGCGGCGTCACCGACGACCGACACGCCGGTGGATTCGGGCAATGATACTACCGACGAACCGCCGGCTACCGACGAACCGCCGACGACCGACGATCCTGACGACTGGGAACGCACGAACGCCCGGGTCGCACTGGAGTCGGCGGGCAGCTACACTAGCACCTGGGTCTGGCGATCCAACGCCGACGACGTCGAAGAGATGACGTTCACGGCCCGGGTCGACTTTACAACCGATCGCGTTCACAATACGATGCGGATCGGTGGCGAGGAGGTCACCCTCATCGACAACTACTACGCCGACGGCGTGCAGCACACTCGATTCTCCTCCAATGACGGCTCGGATGCCTCGTACTTCCAGTCCGAGTCGAGTTTCGACGACGCCGGCTCCGTCTGGGACTACGGGTTCGCCTACGACACCTCGGCCTTCGAGGAGTGGACCAATCAGGGAACCGAGACCTACGACGGCGTGACTGTCCGCCGCTACGTCTACGAGGCGACGGACCAGTACCTCGGCGGCCAGACCCCCGACTCGGAGTTCGATGTGGCCAGCGCTCGCTTCGAGTTACTCGTCGACCGTGACGGCGTCCCGCGATACCAGCTCTACGAGGTTGAGGGGACCGACAGCGATGGGACTTCACAGTGGTTCGAGTGGGAACTGACGATCTCGGACGTCGGCTCGACGACGGTCGAAGCGCCCGACTGGGTCCAGCAAGTTCGTCAGTAATCGATCCGCCGACACGCTGTCGTCCCCCGACGCCAGCACCGAAGCGTTTTGTCCCGCCCTGCCATAGTCGAGTGCGTGAACGCGGTCGAACAGTGGCGACAGGCGCTCGCCGAGGCCGGCGAAATCGATTCCGAGGTGACCGACCGCATCATCTCGGTGCATGGCTCCCGCGGCGTCCAGGCGATCGAGGCCGTCGCCGAGGGGCGAGTCAAGCAGTACAACGACTTCACGGTCGTCGTCGGCCACGACGACGAATACATCGTCGAGGACGACGGCTGTACCTGCAAGGACGCCGAGTACAACCTCGATGCCGAGGACCCGACCGAGCTGTGCTGGCACGCCCTCGCGGTGAAGATCGCCCGCGAGGTCGACGCCGTCGACGATCACGACATGTTCTACTCGGAAGTTCGGGACCTGCTCTGAGAGCGATTACCGTAGTCCAGGCAAAAATCACAGCGTGGCTCGTTCAAATATGGATTCACGACACAAAGACTACTGGTGGTCGCCAGAGCGCGGATTTATCGCACTCCTCGCCGGTGGGTCATCTACGTATTTCAACTCTGGGAGCCAATATCTATCAACCGATATCGAGACTCTCAGTTGGTTTTTCCTTTTCACGATATCTATCTATCTCGTATTCACGATCATAGCAATCGCATCTCAAGAGTATATATCCCGAGAGTGACACGCCCCCGATTCCCGACTCGTAAGCTCAGAGAGCAGACCGTTGTGTTCACTCCACGTGCGCGATGTCGACCCCGCGGAACGCGAAGCGCGTACCGCCGCCATCGCTCGGTTCGACTTCGATGTCCCAGCCGTGCGCGTCCGCGATCGCGGAGACGAGATAGATGCTGTCGCCCGCCGGTCCGCCGTCGGAGTGAGTCGGTTCGAACAGATCAGCGGGGTCGACCGCCGACCCGTCGTCCTCGATGCAAAAGCCGTCCGGCAGCGTCCCGACGCGAACGTGTCTGCTCCCGGTGGCGTCGACGATCGCCCGGAACAACATCTCGAACACTTCGAGCAGTGCGTCCCGATCGGCCGTGACGACCGCGTCGTCCTCGATAGCGAGGCTCATCCCGCCCCGGCCAGCGACGTCCCACGCCCGCTCGGCGATTCCCGAAAGCGCGATCGACTCAGTCGACCTGGTCACCGATCCCGTCCGAGCCAGCGTCAACAGCTGCGAGACGAGCCGGTTCATCCGCGAGAGCGTCTCGATCACCTCCTCGATCGCGCCGAGGTCGTCCTCGGCACGCGCCCGCTCGGCCGTTCCGAGCGCGATCTGGAGGCGGTTGCGCAGTTCGTGAGAACTCAGGGCGGCGAACTCTTCGAGGCGTTCCGACTGGGCGGTGAGTCGACGCTCCTGTTGTGCCCTGTCGAGCGCGGCCTCGACGTTCGAGGCCAGGACGTGCGCGAGCTCGACGGTGAACGGATCGAGCGTCTCGCCCCCGCTGTCGACCCCCAGCACACCGTGTTCGCCCACCGGTAGCCGCAACCCACACACCGCATCGATGTCGCCCGGCAACTCCAGTTCGCGATGCTCGTGCTCGTCGACCTCGACCGACACGAACTCCCCGGCATCCGCCCGGTAGCGCGGCGTCCGCGTCGCGGCCGTGTGCCGGAACGACTGTTCGTTCCAATCGACGCTGTCGGTTTCGGCCACCGTCCGGAGCCCGCCGTCTTCGGGATCGAACAGATCGATACGCGCCTTGGGGAGTTGCTCTATCTCCGTCGCGATCTCGACCGCTGCCTCGCCCACTTCCTGCCGCGATTCGGCGCGAACGAGCCGTCTACTCACGTCGTGGAGCGTCGCCATCGCCCGTTCCTGTTGTTTGATCGATGTGATGTCCCTGACGTTGCCGACCAGCCCGAGGAGCTGTCCGTCCTCGTCGTATCGCGGGACTTTCGTCGTCGAGATCCACCTGTCCTCGCCGCCCTCGGTGAAGTGTTCGATCTTCTCTTTGATCGGCTCTTCCGTCTCCAGCAGCCGTTGTTCCTCCTCGAACAACTTATCGGCGAGCGATCGTTCGTAAATGTCGTAATCGGTGAGCCCGATCACCTGCTGGCGGTCCAGTCCCGACGATTCGACGCTCTCGTTCTGTGTCGCGTTCACGAAGCGACTGTTCCGATCTTTGAAATAGACCTGGTTTGGGTAGTGATCGAGGAACGACTGGAACTGCGTCCCGAGCGGCTCGTTCTCGGCGACACCGGCGAGATGGCGGATCCGATCGACGAGCAACGACTGGCGCTCCGGGGGCACGCGGACGACGGTATCAGCTCCCGCCTCACACAGGTCCGTCACTGTCTCCCGCCGCTGATCGAGTGCGTACACGCCGACGGGCACGTCTTCCAGACGGTCGCGAGCGGTCGCCATCGCCTCGATGCCGTCGATCCGCTCCTCGCCGTCTCGCGGATCGTGCGCGACGAGGACGCAAGCGATCGGCTCCGCGACCGACTCGATGGCGTCGGCTCGCCCGACGGTCCGGACATCGTCGATTGCAGCCGTGAGCGCGTCCGCGATCGGCTCGAGGCGACCGTCCGGGTCGACGAGCACGACGGTACCAGGGGCTTCCGAATCCGGGGGCATCGGTCAGTCGCTCCCTCCTCTCAGACGCTGGACGGCCTCGTGGCTCTGCTCGATCTGTGTGGTCCGTCGGCGGCTGGCCGCCGCGATCCGTTCGATATCTGCCGCGATCCCGGTTTCCGCGGCTAGATCCAACTCGCCGACTGTGCGCCGTCGATCCGCGATCAGTTTCGGTGTGTTCGAGTCCATGCGATCCATCCTCCGCCGCGATCCGGACCGGATCACGGCGGCCAAGCTACCGATACATTCGGGGAAGTAACTAATAAAAACACATCCCGAAGCCGACGACGGCGCCGGGGAGTCGACGCGCCCGGCTACTGTGCTGGGGCGATACCCTGGGCCTCGTCGAGTAGCGTTTCGAGGTCGGCGTCGGTCGGTTCGTTGTTGAGCAACACGTCGACCGGCAGGGTCGGCGCCCCGTCGATGAGGTTTTCGAGGATCACCAGCCGCTCGCGCGCTCGGGACATCCCGACGTAGAAGACCCGTCGCTCGTTGTCCGTCAGCGTCGGCACCGGCGAGGTGTGCTTGGTGAACTCGTCGATGCCCGGCACGTCGATGCCGTCCTGTTCGACCGTCGCGGCCATCTGCTCGACGACCTTCTCCGTGAGGTCGGTCGCGACGAAGACGTGATCGGCTTCCCGACCCTTCGCGGAGTGGATCGTCCCGAGTCGCAACCGATCGGGAGCCATCCCCTCGTACTCGCCGCCGAAGTACGCGTCGACGGTCCGCTCCTGGAAGCTCGTGATCTTCCGGAGCATGTCCCCCGCCGCGACCGGATCGGGCGCGAAGGGCGCGTGCTCCTCGATCAGGCCCGGCTCGACGTAGATCTCCTGGAGGTCGTCGGTTTCCTTCTCGTCGGTGATCTCGTCGATCGCGTCGAACAGGTCGTCGCGTTCGCCGGTGCCGAAGGCCGAATCGGCCAGCATATCAGCCAGCCGGCGGGCCTGTAGCGCCGTCAGCTGCTCGTCGGCGGCGAGGTTCTCGATCCCCCGGACGTACTGGGTGAGTCGATCGGTCCACATCCGCTGGTCGGTCAGACACTGGAAGGGGATCCCCTCGTCGATGAACTCGTCGATGAACTGGAACATCTGATAGCGCGCCCGGAACAGCACCATCGCCGTCCCGTCGTCGTCTTCCTCGATGGTCGCTTTGACGTTACGAGCCAGATCGAGCATCGAGGGCCCGGAGACGGCTTCGACGGTCCCGCCTTCCTTGCGGGGATTGAGGTCTTTCTCCTGGCGCTTGTCGATGTGGCTAACCTGCCTGTTGACCACGTTGAGGATCCGCGACGGTAGTCGATAGGAGTTGGGCAGAATCTCGTCGTCGGTCACGTCCTCGTCCAACAACAGATCCGGATCGGCCCCCTGCCAGGCGTAGACGACCTGGTCGTCGTCGCCCGCGATCAGGACCTTCTCCATCTGTGGCTTCCACTCCTCGTAGACGTCGTACTGCAGGGTCGTGATGTCCTGGAACTCGTCGATGATCAGGTAATCGACGCTGGGCAACAGCGAGCGCTGTTTGACCCGTTCGAGCATGTCCGCGAACCCGACCAGTCCCTGCTCGCCCTTGTACGACCGCCAGGCGCGGATCGCCTCGGGTACGTCGATCCGGTCGTCGTCGCTCGGCCAGGTCGGCGTGTACTTGTTGCCCGTCTGGGCGTTGTCGTCGATCTCCGGCGGGAGACGGACTTCCTCTTCGTCCCACTTGAAGGGGACGTCGTACCAGTCGGCGACGTCCCGGCGGGTCCGCTGGAGCCACTGGCTGGTCGCGATGATCTTGTTCCCGATCGTCGTCGACCGGGCCGATCGCCGTCTCGACCCTTCGTATTCGTCCTCGAAATCCAGGCCGTAACTCTCACAGAACTCCTTTTTGTCGTCTTCGCCGACGACGTCCCCTCGCGAGAGGTTCAGCAACTCGTAGGCTTTCGCGTGCATCGTGCTCACGTTGCCTTTCAGCGCACGTGGCGAGATGTCCAGCCGTTCGGCGAGTCGGTCCCGGATCTCCGCTGCGGCCGCACGGGTATAGGAGACCACTAGCACGTCGCGAACGTCGATGTCGTCGCGTTCGAGCAACTCCTCGACGCGGTCGAGCAATGCGGTGGTCTTCCCGCTCCCCGGTCCGCCGAACAGGCGGACGATCTGGGGATTCGCGTCAGTCATCGACGCTAGAAACGGGCTTGTCCCTCATAAACAACGTGACTTGGCTGCCGCGGGCCCGAGTTTCCTACTGGCGGCTGTGACATCGCACTGCGGTGGGCCGACTATCCGCGCGCACGTACAGCTACCGGTATCAGGAGTGGCGTGGCGACCGCGCCTCCCTGATGTCGGCACCGTCCCGGAGTTTGTCCTCACACTCCGGACAGACTCGCGGGTTATCGACGCCGCGCGGCGTAAACACTCGTGCGTACGCTTCAGTTACGAACGAACCGCAGTTCTGACATTCTGGCATATTCCCACACCCCGTTGGTTACAGCGGATCATGCCAGAAGTATATCCGTTTCGATATTCGGAAGCAGTCACCGGTACAGCGAGAGGTACAGCATCGCGAATCCGACGATGAACGGCACTGTCTCCGAGGCCTGAAAGAAGATCCGGACGATCTCGACCGTGTCGGCGACCCAACCGATCTGGGCGACGACGTTGCTCACGGCGACGCCCATGCTGATGAACGCGAAGCCGATAAACGCGTACTGCAGCCGCTCGGTCTGCTGGGACTGATAGGCCTGGAAGCTGATCACGGTCAGCCCGAGGGACAGCCCGAACAACACCAGGCGAAGCAGGATCAACACGCCACGGGCGGCCCAGATAGTGAGATCCGGCATCGTCCCTGTCTGGGACGCTGACGTACTAAGCTATTTTCATCAGTCCCTACTCCGAACCGAGTTCGTCCCAGAGCTGGCTGAACCGATCGGGGAGATTCTCGGTCCGGTAGATCCGGACCCGGTACTCGTCGTCTTCCAGCGAGATGACCGTGCTCTCGAAGTTCGATTCGAAGACCTTGTAGTGGTTGCCGTCCTCCGCGACCAGGGTCCGGTTGGTGATGAGGTCGTACTCCTCGAGCATCTCGATGCGACGGTAGACCGTCGGCAGCGAGAGCTCACACTCCTCGCTCAGTTCCTTCGCGGACTTGGGCTCGCGACCGATCGCCGCGAGGACGCGCCGTGCGTGCTCGTCACCGATCGTATCCAGGATATCTTCGATGCTCCGATCGTCGTCCGGCACTACCGGTTGATTCGCATGCGCAGTAAAAAGGCTTGTCTGTCGGCCGCTGCCCGTGGGTCTGTCCACTTGCGTACGGCCAGCGCTACCCGTCCGCGCTATCGCTACCGGGCACGAGAGCCCCCTCCAGCCGGTCGGCGACCGCCTCGCTGTCGGACTCGGGGACGGGGAGGGAGATCGATTCGTCTTCCGCCGCGAGTTCGATCACCAGTGACTGCTCTCGCGACCAGAGGTACATGCCGAACGGGACGATCGCGAACAGCAACAGGAGCGCGCCGAACACCTGCATGAGATCGTCCAGGTTCCTGAGCAACGACAGGAGCCGCTGGAACAGTCCCAGCACGCCGCCGATACCGAGTTGCCCCGTCGTCTCGGGGATCGTGACTCCGGAGAGAAACCGGTCGATCGGGAGGAACACGCCTGCGACGACCAACACGAGACCGTACGCCGTGGCCCGGAGCGCGTACCCGAGAACGGCCGAGTCGCTGTCCGTGCTCATCGAGACGCCAGTGACGTTCGGCCGGTCGGCCTGCTGGAAGTTCGCGCCGTCCTGCCGGGGCGTGAACGCCAGCACCCGGTGGCTCGTGACGACCACTGTCGCCGTCCCGACCTCGATTCGGTCGACAACTGACTCGCCCTCGTAGAGCAGTTCCTCGACCCGATCGTTCCAGCGGCTCATCGATCGGTCCATTCGGTACCCGCCGGTATAACAGCACCGTCGACCGGCAGTCGGAGGATACAACTCCTGGCCGATCGAAACGGACGATATGTCAGAGACGGTCCGGTGCTGGCTGGTCGAGCGCGATTACTACGACGAGGACCTGGTGACGCTCGTCTACGCGACCCCGGACGGACAGCGCCATCTCACCCAGCAACTGTCGACCGCGTTGCTGACCAAGCGGCCGCCGACCGCCGCCAAGGACGTCGAACCGGAGCGGCTCGAATCCGTCCCAGACGAGGAGACGCGACAGCGCTACGCTACCGAAGCCGAGCGCATGATCGAGCGGCACGATCCGGACGATCAGGTGTGACGACTGGCCGCGCCAACTCGGCGGCCTGCAATCCCCTATGCACAATCCTCTTGACGGCGTACCCCCTGGCTTCGGGTAATGGTTTCGACGCTGACCCTGGTGGTCGCGGGGATGGTCCTCTATACGGTCGTCGTCATGGGGCTCCGACAGCGTGGGATCTTGCCGGAGTTCGTGCACGTTTCGGGCCCGCTGACGACGATTCACACACAGCGTGGCAAGGCGTTTCTCGACCGACTGGCGCGACGAGAGCGGTTCTGGCGGGCCTGGGGCAACCTCGGGCTGGGGATCGCGCTTGTCCTGCTGGTCGGACTCTTTCTGACAGTCCTGCTGTCGGCCTACCAGAGCCTCCGCCAGCCGTCGGCCTCGGCGATCCAGGAGCCACAGAACGCGCTCGTCATCCCCGGTCTCAACGACTTCCTGCCGCTGTCGGCCGCCCCCGAGATCGTCTTCGGACTTCTCGTCGGGCTGGTCGTCCACGAGGGCGGGCACGGTCTGCTCAGTCGCGTCGAGGACATCGAGATCGAATCGATGGGCGTCGTCCTGCTGACGATCATTCCACTCGGCGCGTTCGTTGAACCTGACGAAGACGACCGCAAGGCGGCCGGCCGCGGCGCACAGAGCCGGATGTTCGCCGCCGGCGTCACCAACAACTTCGCGATCACCGTCATCGCCTTCGCCCTGCTGTTCGGTCCGGTCACGGGATCGATCGCCGTCGCCGGCGGCGTCCCGGTCGGCGGCTCGATGCAGGACTCGCCGGCCCGGGCGGCCGGACTGGACGGTGGCGATCGTCTCGTCTCTATCGCCGGGATGGACGTCGAGTCGGCGTCGGACATCGACGCCGTGCTAGCCAACCATAGCGAGCAGACGGTATCGGTGACGACCGCCGCCGGCGAATCCGTGATGGTCAACCGCTCCGCGCTGGTGACACGCGCGCTGGCGGACGGCCCGCTCGCGGTCGATGCTGGCGATACGATCGTCGCCGTCAACGACACGACCGTCTCGACTGAAAGCCAGTTCCACGACGCGGTGAGCAACCGGACGGTCGCGACGCTCACGATCGACAACGGCTCGACCGTTACCGCCCCGGTCGGCGCCTATGCCAGCGCGGTCGGCGAGGACGGCCCCCTGGCCGACGCCGGTGCTCCCGCGGGCGAGCCGATCGTCGTGACCCGTATCGACGGCACTCGCACGCCCGACGCCGAGACACTGCAGGATATCCTTGCCGATCTCGATGCCGGGACGACTGTTACTATTGAGGCGTACGTCGATGGCTCCCCGGAGCAGTATGACGTCAAACTCGAGGAGAACAGCCGAACCGGCGGCGCGCTCGTGGGCGTGTTGGGCGTCCAGCCCGGCTACAGCGGGATCGTGGTCAACGACTTCGGGGTCCAGGTCTATCCCGCCGAGTCCTATCTGGCGGCGCTGTCCGGTGACGGCGCGCTTGGCGGACTCGGCGAGGGGTCGCTCGCGACGATCGCCGTGACGCTGCTGGTGTTGCCCTTCGCGGCCGTCGCGTCGCCGTCGCTGGGCTTTAATTTCGCCGGCTTCCTCGACCCGATCACGAACTTCTACGTCGTCCAGGGACCGCTCGAACCGCTCGGCGGCGGCGTGTTCCTGCTCGCGAACCTGCTGTTCTGGACCGGCTGGATCAACTTCAATCTCGGGCTGTTCAACTGCATCCCTGCGTTCCCGCTTGACGGCGGGCACCTCCTGCGGACGAGCACGGAGGCGATTCTCGCCCGGACGCCGCTGAACCACCGCCGGCACGTCCAGGTGGTCACGATCTCGATCGGGCTGATCATGGGCGTCAGCCTGCTCCTGATGCTGTTCGGCCCGCAACTCCTTTCCTGAAGACAGCGCCCGTTTCCTGAAGGGCAAGGTTCCTTACGCTCTCGCACCAAGAGCGGGCAACGATGACCACGGAGCGACGGGACGCGCCCCCGACGGCGGAAGGGTGGTACGTGCTACACGACGTTCGGACGATCGACTGGGCGGCCTGGAACGAGGCATCCCAGCGCACCCGCGATCGGGCTATCGAGGAGGGCATCGAATTTCTCCAGTCGGCTACGACTGTCGAAGACGACGAGGGAGATTCGATGGTCGTCTCGATGCTGGGACACAAGGGCGATCTCATGCTCGTCCACATGCGGCCGACGCTCGCGGATCTCGACGACCTCGAGCGGCGATTCGAGCGCACGGCGCTGGCGACGTTCACCAAACGGGATCGGTCGTTCGTCTCCGTGACCGAGGCGTCGGGTTACTCCGAACGCGGCCGGGAGTTCATCGAGGGCGATCTCGACGACGACTCGGGACTGGCACGATACATGCGCTCGCGGCTGTACCCCGAGATCCCCGAGAAAGAACACGTCTGTTTCTACCCGATGGACAAGCGCCGCGACCCCGAGTACAACTGGTACGACCTCCCATTCGAAGAGCGGGCCGAGCACATGGACGCCCACGGCGAGGTCGGCCGCGAGTACGCCGGCAAAGTGACCCAGATGATCACCGGCGCGATCGGTATGGACGACTGGGAGTGGGGCGTCACGCTGTACGCCGACGATATGACCGACGTGAAGGACCTCCTCTATGAGATGCGCTTTGACCCCTCCTCCTCGAAGTTCGCCGAGTTCGGCCCCTTCTGGATCGGCCGGCGCTTCGACCCCGCGGACCTGGACGCGCTGCTGGCCGGCGACCCCCTTTCGACGCCCTGGGACGACACCAGTGGGCAGCCGGCGCACGACCAGCCGCCAGCGACGCCCGAGGATGCCGCGGCAGACGAGGGCCACGGGCACGACGGCAGTGGACATCCACACGACGATGGCGGCGATCACCCACACGGCGAGTCCGATGCTGGCGGCGGCCATCCCCACGGCGACGCCGAGCACTCGGGCGACGACACGGACGAGGGGGACAGCCATCCCAGTACCGGCGGCGGTCGGCCGACGACGACCGACTCCTGGAGCGAGGCGATCGCCGAGATCGACGGGATGAACGCTCGCCTCGGCAAAGCCGGGCTCTATGAGGGTGAGGACTACGCAGGCCGCACGTACGCGCTCGTCTTCGAGACCGACCGCGACGCCGCTGAGCTGGCGGAGGATGTCGAGGGGCTGGCCTCGAACTTCGATCACTACGACACCCACGTCACGACGGCGGTCCGCGCGAGCGGCGGGCACACCTTCCTGGTGAGTCTCTGGGAAACCGACGACGCCGCCCAGACGGCCTCGGGATTCCTGACCGATCTCGACGGCGTCAACACCGGCGCGCGCGGCTGGGCGGGCGCCGGCGACGCCGACGGCGCGAGCGAACCGGCCGGGACGGACGGGGACAGCGACATCCGGTCGCGACTGGCCGACCAGGACATCTACGCCGGCCAGCCTCACGGCGAGGACGTCTACGCGCTCGTGGTCTACTCCGAGGCGGATCTCGACCGGCTTCGACCGACTGTTGAGGAACTCCGCGGGGCCTTCGAGGGCGAGGACCACGTCAAGACGGCCGTCTACGACGACCCCGACAGCGAGATCGCGGCCGTCGTCAGCCTCTGGGCCGACGAGGACGCGGCCCAGGCGGCGAGCGACGACCTGGAGGCGGTCCCCGGCGTCGTCCGGAAGGCGGGCGAGGGCGACGGCTTCGGGACGATGGGGATGTTCTACACGGTCAAGCCCGACTACCGCGAGGAGTTCGTCGAGACCTTCGGAACCGTCGGAGAGCAACTCGCGACGATGGACGGCCACCGCGAGACCGCACTGTTGGTCAACGACGACGACGAGAACGACATGTTCATCGCCTCGCAGTGGGACTCCCGCGAGGACGCGATGACGTTCTTCCGGTCGGATGACTTCCGCGAGACCGTCCAGTGGGGCCGGGAGGTCCTCGCCGATACACCGCGACACGTCTTCCTGGCGTAGGGCCTCCTGGCCGATTAGCCGGGTATAAACCCTTTTGAGACGCCCATCGCTGTTTGTCCATACAGGACCTATATGTGTCCGGTAGGTGAACACACTGACAGGAATGCTACGTGAGGGGTTAGCGAAAGCGGTCGATCTCGTTACAGAACACAATCGACTCACGCTGGTGGTGATGGTCGTCGTTTCGGCGGTCGTGCTGGCGGGTATCCCGATGCTCGATACGGCGAGCCAGGCCGGGGCGGACGCGTCGGCGTTTGAGGACATCGACCGCGTCCAGAAGGCGAATTACGTCGCGGCCAACTACGACACCTCCCGGAACGACTCGAATCGGACGGTTGCGACGGTGTACGTCCGCCAGCAAGAGGGGGACGTCCTCTCGAAATCCTCGCTGCTGGCGACGCTGCGATACCAGCAGGACATCCGTGCCAACGCCTCTGTCGCCACAGTACTACACGAGGACGGAATCGTCGACATCGCGAACATGGTCGCGGTGGCGCTTGTCGACGACCGAAACGCGTCGATCGACGAACAGATCGCCGCCCTTGATCGTGCAGATCCGGAGACAGTCGAGTCGCAGATCGAGTCGACGCTCGCGAACAATCCACAGGCACTCCGGCTGTTGCCTGCCGGTCACGAGCCCGGGGAGACGGCCGCGACCGACCGTCGGCTGCTCGTCGTGCTCAACGCGACGGCCGGATCGGCAACGGCCGGCGATGCCGTCGATGCGGCGCTCTACGACACCGCACAGGCCCACTCCGACAGCGGGCTGTTCGTGTTGAACCAGTTCGCCTACAACGCGTACAACAGCCACTTCTTCGGGGAGATCGTCTGGCTGGTGCTGCCGGCCGCACTGGTGTTGATCTTGGGCGTGCTCGCGTTCACGTATCGGGATCTGGTCGATATCGTCGTCGGGATGACCGGTGTGATCCTGTCGGTGCTGTGGATGTTCGGCCTGCTCGGGTGGCTCGGCGTCTCCGCGGGGCTGGTCAGCATCGTCCCGGTCGTCCTCGTGACTGGGCTGAGTATCGACTTCGGCTTCCACGTCTTCAACCGATATCGCGAGCAACGCGGCGTCGAGGAGGGGATCCGCGAGCCGATGAACCGCGGCGTCAAACTCGTCGCGACCGCGCTCGTGCTGGTGACTGTCACCGCCGCGATCGGCTTCCTCTCGAACGTGGTCAACCCGCTCGGGCAGATCCGCGATCTCGGGGTCTCGATCACGCTCGGTGTCATCGCGTCGCTGCTGCTGTTCGTCACCGTCGTGCCGGCGCTGAAGATCAGCATCGACGGCCTGTTCGAACGCATCGGCTGGAGCCGACGGAAGCGGGCGCTGGGCCACGGTCGGTTCCTGCGACCGATCCTCTCGCGAACGGTCGATCTCGCCCGCCGCGGCGCGCCGGTCGTGCTGGTCGTTGCGATCGTCGTCGGATCGCTCGGCGCGGCGGCCTGGTCCGATCTGGACGAGGAGAGCTTCCAGCAACCGGACGGCGAGGTTGCGGAGTGGAAACAACAGCTTCCGGACCCAGTCGGCTGGGAACCCCATCCCGTCGCCGAGCAGTTGAACCACGTCCAGGATGTCTATCAGCCGGCGACCGCCGACGACGCGATCCAGGAACGCATCCTGCTCGAAGGTGACGTGACGGCCAACGGGACGCTGACCGATCTCCAGGCGGGCGTCGACACGATCGAGGAACGGGGCGTCCTGCTCGAACAGCCCGGCGTCCAATCGGTTACCTCACCGGTCACGGCGATGCGGGCCGTCGCCCAGCGCGATCCGGCGTTCCGGGCGGTCTTCGAAGCCGACACGCGAGACACGAACGGCGACGGGCTGCCGGATCGTGACCTCGAAACCGTCTACGACGCCTTCTACGAGGCCGACAGCGACATCGCGAGCCGGGTGCTCGAACGCACTGACGGCGAGTACCGATCGATGCTCGTTCGCGTGACGCTCGACGGCGGCTACGCCGATGCGGACGAGACCGTCGCCGACCTCGAAGCCGGCGCGGCTCGCATGGACGGCGGCGATCGGACGGCGACCGTCGTCGGCTCACTGGCCATCAACGTGGCCGTCCTGGATTCGATCGTCGGTGGGATCCTCCAGACGATGGCGCTCGCGCTGGCGGCGATCGCGCTGACGATGGCGATCGCCTTCCGGGTGATGCACGGCAGTGCGACGCTGGGTCTCGTCGTCGCCGTCCCGATCGCGCTCGTCCTCGGGCTGGTGATCGGCGGGATGTACCTGCTGTCGATCCCGCTGACGCTGTTGACAGCGTTGCTGATGAGCCTCGTCATCGGGCTGGGCGTCGACTACAACATCCACATCGGCGATCGCTTCGCCGACGAGCGCCGCGAGGGCAAGACAGCTGTCCAGGCCCTCGAGGCCGCGGTCACCGGCACCGGCGGCGCGTTGCTCGGCAGTACACTGACCTCAGCGGGAGCGTTCGCGACGATCGCGCTCGTGCCACACCCGCAACTGCAGAGTTTCGGCTCGATCGTCGTGATCGCATTGCTCACTGCCTTCCTGGTGAGCTTGCTGGTCCTGCCGAGTCTGCTGGTCCTGTGGGAGCGCTACAGCCCGGAAGCCGTGACGCTGGCCCCCGAGGAGACGGCCCTCCCTCAGGACTGATACGGTCGGTTGTCTGTCTGTTTCGGTTCGGATAGTCAGTAGACTCTTTCTTCAGGGAGCCCAAATCGCAGGGTGATGGACGACCGAGACCGACGCGACCCCGACCGACCGCCACGCGACGACGCTCTCGGGCCGGGCGAGGTCGACGACACGCCGACGATCACTTGCGAGCGCTGCGATCGCGCCTGGGACCTGGAGTACGAACTGACGGAGCTGGCCGTCGGCAATCAGGCGGTTCAGCAGTTCGCGCTGGATCACCACCGACACACGGGTCATTACCCCGACGGGATCGCGACCTGGCAGGCGAGTTGCCGCCAGTGTCCAGAAACCGTCGAACGTCTCGAAGAAAGCGCCGCCAAGCGGTGGGCAGAGACCCACGCCCGCCACACCCGCCACAGCGTGGCGATCGAACACGGTGAGGACGAACAGACGGTCGTGACCGCTCCAGAGGAGTAGTCTGCCGGGCGACCGTTGCCGGCGTCGCCAGCGGTCCTATTACTCGGGGACGTCCGGATCGTCGCCCTCGGTTTGGGTCGTCTCAAGATCTTTCTCACCTAAATTTCACTCCTCGGGTTTCCTCGCTCGCGGCGACGCCGCTCACTGCGGGAACCACTCGTCGCAAAATTTAGTATAAAACGACCCGCTGGCTCGCCGTCGGCGTCGCCAGCGGTCCTATTACTCGGGGACGTCCGGATCGTCGCCCTCGGTTTGGGTCGTCTCAAGATCTTTCTCGCCGAGGTAGATCTCCGCACCGTCCTGAGCGACTTTCTCGGCCAGCACGGCGCATTTCACACGCATCGGCGAGATCTCGACCCCGAGCATGTCGATGATGTCGTCCCGGTCCATCTCCCGCAGTTCCTCGATGGAGGTGCCCGGCAGTCGTTCGCTGAGCATCGAGGCCGAGGCCTGGCTGATCGCGCAGCCGTCGCCGCGGAAGGCCACCGCCTCGATGGTCTCCTCGTCGTCGTCGAGCACCACGTCCATCTTGATCGTGTCGCCACAGGACTGGTTCTCCCCGACGTGGGTGAACGTCGCGTCCTCGATCTCCCCGTAATTGCGGGGATTCTTGTAGTGATCGAGGATCTGCTGTCGGTACATATCCGAGCCGCCGATTCCCATTGTTGCCCGACTGTACGTGTCTCGGTCGCAAAAGCGTTCCGCGGGAGGTGCTGGCACGTGCGACCGCCGTGGTGGCTTCCCATCCTCTGGGGAACGCTTTTTCCGGCGGCCCGCGAACTGACCGGGTATGGACGAGGACAGGGTGGCCTACGAACCGGTCAGCGTCAAGGACGTGCTGGCCGAGATGAAAGACACCGCCGAGTTGCTGATCGACCTCTCGTATTCGGCGGTGCTTTTGGGCAGCGACGACATCGCCGAGGAGGTGCTCGATCTGGAATCCCAGATGGAAGTGCTGCACCTACAGGCGCGGATGAGTCTGCTGATGGCCGCGCGCAGCCCCGAGGACGCCGAGTCGCTCGCGCCCGTGCTCGGCGTGGTCGGGGCCGCCGAGAAGATCAGCGACGCCGCCGGCGACATCGCGAAGGTCGTCCTGGAGGACATCGGCCTCCCGGAGGCGATGCGGGCCGCCCTGCCCGAGGCCGTCGAGTCTGTCGAGCGCGCGACGGTCGCCCTCGGGTCGGCCTACGCCGAGCGGACGCTGGGCGAGATCACCTTAGAGACCGAGACCGGCGTCCGCGTGATCGCGATCCGCCGGGACGGCGAGTGGCTGCTCAACCCCGGCCCCGAGACGACCGTCCGGGCCGAGGACGTCGCGCTGCTTCGCGGTCCGCGCGACGGACTCACGGAGGTCTACGAGACGCTGACCGGCGAGGAATACGTCCCGCCGGACCCTCCCGAACGCGACTCCTCGGACCTGGAGCGGGCGGTCGATTCGATCGTCCTGATGAAGAATATGAGCGAACTCGCGGTCGATCTGGCCTACGGGTCGGTCCTGTTCGACAGCAAACCCGTCGCCGAGGAAGTCCTCGAACTGGAAGCCGAGGTCGACGCCCTGCAATCGCGCTTCGAGGCCTGGGTGCTCCGGGCGGCCAGCCGCGTCGACGATCCGGTCGATCTGCGGGGACTCGTGCAACTTGCCCGTTCGACGGAGGTCATCTCCGACGCCGCCCTGGAGATCAGCGAGGGCGTCCTCCGCGGGATCGGCACCCACCCCGTCGTCGCGGCGGCCGTCGAGGAGAGCGACGAGGTGATCGTCCGCGCGACTGTCGACCCCGACAGCGGCCTGGCGGGGCGGACCCTCGGCGAGGTGGCGGTCAAAACCGAGACGGGAATGCGCGTCATCGCGGTTCGACACCCCGACCGCGAGAGCCGCCGCACCGGCCTTGAGGGCGGCGACTGGGTCATCTCTCCGGGGGCGACGACCGAAATCGAACCCGGTGACATCCTCCTCGCGAAGGGGACTCGCACCGGGGCCGATCGACTGGCCGAACTCGTCGGCTGAGCGGCTGGATCACAGCTCTTTCGCGAGTCTGCGCGCTTGGACGGCCACGAGTACCATCGTGAGCAGTCCGCCGAGCGACAGCGCCAGCGACGCGCCCAGTCCGAGATACCAGATCCACGACTCGCCCCCGCCCGGCAGGACGACGAGGAGGACGTACGCCAGGACCGTCAGGGCGATCCCGAGCCCGAACCCGCGGATCGCGTGCTTGCGGACCTCGAGTGCTTCTAGAAAGCGCGCGCGGCCGGACTCGGGGCGATCGTTCGACACGCCCGACCGTTCGGCTCCGGGCGACAAAACCGCACTGGTCGCGACCGCCGACGCGCCCGTCACTGCGAGGTGAGCGTGTTTTTCGGCCGGGATCGAATCGACTAAGACCGTCCGTCCGTCTCTCTATGGTAATGACGAGCCTCGGCACGGCGAGTGCGGCCCCGGGCGAGATCGACACGGGGCGGCTGTGGGTCGGCGAGACGCGCGACGGCACCGACATCGAGCTGCCGGTAGCGGTCGTCAACGGCGCCGAGACGGGCAAGACCCTCTACGTGCAGGCCGCGAGCGACGGCGACGAACTCAACGGTGTCGGCGTCCTCCAGCGCTGGCTCCCGCGGCTCGATCCCGAGGCCATCTCCGGGACGATTCTCGTCACCGGAATCGTCAACTACCACGCTTTCCAGGTCGCCGAACACCGCAACCCGGTCGACGACACGAAGATGAACCGGGTCTACCCAGGCGACGAGGAGGGAACTTCCAGCGAGCGCATCGCGGCGGCGACCTTCGAGGCCGCCACCCGTGCCGACCTGGTTGTCGACCTCCATCAGGGATCGACCAGCCGGATGATCAACGAGGTCCGGGTGCGGTGCGGACGGCGCCACCGCCGCCATCAGTCCTGTCTGGAGCTCGCGAAGGTGTTCAACTGCGGGTACGTACTCGATCAGAAAGGGCCGGACGGCCAGCTCGCCCGTGCCGCTCCCGACGAGGGCGTCCCGACGATTGACCCTGAACTGGGCGGGGCCGTCGGCTGGGACAACCAGAGCATCGAATACGGCCTCCAGGGGCTGTGGAACGTCCTCGAATACTACGATTTCCTCAAAGGCGACGTGACCCTCTCGACCCAGACCCGGGCCGGCGGCTTCGATCAGTACGGGGCACCCGCCGGCGGGCTCGTGGATTTCAAGCTCGAACTCGGCGACGAAGTCGAGCGTGGAGAGACGCTCTTTGCGATCACCGACGTGTTCGGCCAAGTCAAAGAACGGGTCACGGCCGACTCGGAGGGGATCTTCTGGCGGACCCGCCGGCTCCCGCAGGTCGCGACCGGCGAGTACGTCTGCTCGGTCGGGACGAACGTCGACTCCTACTGATCACCGCATCGCGACTCGTGCTCTCCGACAGGGACCGACAGTCTCATTCACGCGCCGCCACCCAGTGCAGGTATGACTGACTACTTCGAGGTTCACCACCGCGATGGGGCCGCGCGGGTCGGTGAACTCCGCCTGTCCGACGCCGTCCGGACGCCGACGCTGGCCGACGATCTGACGATCGACGCCGGCAGCGAGTGGCCCGGCGGTCGAGAGTTCCCGGCGGGCAGCGAGGACGAGGTAACGATCCTGCCCCATCGCGGGTTCCCCAGCGGGACGCCCGAGGAAGTCCAGGACGCGTTCGCGCCCGAGTATCCCGAGGTCGAGTACCCGAACGGCGTCGTCGTCTCCCAGGAGACGGCCGCCGACTTCGGTGCGGACGTCTACGTCCTCTCGGGTGCACAGGGCATCGTCGGCCACGCCGAGGCGTTCGTCGAGACGATCGTCGACGTCCGCGAGTCGATTCCCGCCGACAGCGCTCTCTATCTGCCGGGTGTCGCCACCCCTGCCAACGTCGCGACGCTGGTCTACGCCGGCGTCGATCTCGTCGATACCGATCGTGCCGTGATCAAGGGCACCCAGGGCAAGTATCTCACCGGCGACGGCGAGGTCTTCTTCGAGGATCTGGAAGAGCTGCCCTGTTCGTGCCCGGCCTGCCAGCAACCCGCCGAGAGCGCGGACCGCGAGGCCTGTATCGAGCACAACGTCAACGCCCTGCGGGCGGAACTGGCCCGCGTTCGCGAGCGGATCCGGTCGGGCCGGCTCCGGGACTACATCGAGGGCCAGGCCCGCCACGACCAGTGGCTGACAGCCGCCTTCCGACGGCTCGATCAGCAGTACGCGTATCTCGAACAGCGGACGCCGATCGTCCGGGGGGCCGAGATCACCGCCGCCAGCGACGACACGCTGCGGCGGGTCGAGATCCAGCGCTTCGCCGACCGGGTCACGAACCGCTATCGCAACCGCTTTGAGGCCCCACTGGTGCTCGTTCCCTGCTCGGCGCGGAAGCCATACAGCGAGTCCCGGAGTCACGGGCAGTTCCACGACGCCGTCCAGTTCCGCGGCCACACCGTCTCGATGACGTCACCCATCGGCGTCGTCCCGCAGGAACTGGAGCTGACCTACCCCGCCCAGCACTACGATTCGGTCGTGACCGGTCGCTGGAGTGCAACCGAGATCGAGTTCGTCGCCGACGTGCTGGCGGCCTACCTCGAACGCAACGAGTATCCCCGGTATATCGCTCACCTGCCCGAGGACTACCTGCCGATCGTCGAGCGCGTCGAGGACCGGCTGGATATCGAGTTCGAGTACACCGTCGCCGAGCACCCGACAGACACGGAGTCACTTGCGAACCTTGCGAGCACCCTTTCGGGCGAACCGAAGTATCGCAAGCGCGAGCGCCAGCACAACACGATCAGGGCCATCGCAGACTACCAGTTCGGCGAGGGTGCGGGCGAGGAGCTCTTCGAGGACCTGCACATCGAGAGTCGCTATCCCAAGCTACGCGCCCACGACGCCGACGGCGAGCAGCTGGCGGCACTGGTCCCGAACTACGGGACACTGTCGCTGACGCTCGCGGGGGCGCGACGCTGGCTCGACAGCGACATCCCGACCAAGCGCGCCGAGATCGACGCGTTCGTCCCGCGAGGGAGCGTCCTCGCGCCGGGGATCGTCGACGCCGACGATGACATCCGACCCGGTGACGAGGTGGTCTTCGAGGGACCGAAAGCCATTTCGATCGGCCGCGCGGAGATGTCCGGCCCGGAGATGGTCGAGAGTACTCGCGGGATCGCGAGCGAAGTTCGGCACACCGAAGAGAAGTGATCGGCCTCCGTGCACTGGAATCGCTCTCGACGGATCGTGGTCGTCGCGGTCGTCGCCCTCGTGATTCTCGTCTCGGCGGTCGTCCCGACTGGTGACGCCGTCGCCCGGGCCGGTCCGTTCGGCCTGGGGCTGGATCTGTGGCTCCACGCGCTGGCGTACGCCGTGCTGGAAGCCGCGGTTCTCGCGGCGATCGTCGGCTCCCGGGAGCTGTCGCTACCGACCAGTGCGCTGTCGATCCCCGTGACGGCCCCGGTCGTGACGGCCTACGGCCTCCTCATCGAGGGAGTCCAGTTGCTGGTGCCGTACCGCCACGCCAGCGTCGCAGACGCGATAGCAAATGCCATCGGCGCGGGGATCGTGCTCGTTGGATGGGCTCTGTACGTCCGCCTGCGATGAGCGTCGCGACCGAACGCAGGGGATTTACGACCGCACCGGCTACGTCACGGCGATGAGCAAGCCGAGCCCCGAGGTCTACGAGCAGGGCAAGGGGATGGACGCCCACAACCAGGTGATGCGGGAGATCCGCGGGCGCAACGACAAGAGCTACGACCCGACCGAGCCGACGCGGGTCTGGCTCGACGAGGACAACACGCCCGACGGAGTCTACCAGAGCCTGACGATCATCCTCAACACCGGCGGCTGTCGGTGGGCCCGCGCCGGCGGCTGTACGATGTGTGGCTACGTCGCCGAGAGCGTCGAGGGCGGCACTGTTGCCCACGATGACCTGATGACTCAGATCGACGCCTGTCTGGAGCACGAGCAAGAGAACGCGGACGACAAATCCGGGCTGATCAAGATCTACACCTCGGGCTCGTTCCTCGACGAGCGCGAGGTCCCGGCCGAGACCAGACAGGCCATCGCCGAGACCTTCAGTGATCGCGAGCGGATCGTCGTCGAGAGCCTGCCTGACTTCGTCGACCGCGAGAAGATCGCCGACTTCACCGACCAGGGTCTGGCGACCGACGTCGCCGTCGGCCTGGAGACCGCCACGGATCGCGTCCGCCACGACTGCGTGAACAAGTACTTCGACTTCGCGGACTTCGAGGACGCCTGCGCGGAAGCGCGGGCTGCCGACGCCGAGGCCGACGCTGTCGACGTGGGGATCAAGGCATACCTCCTGATGAAGCCCCCGTTCCTCAGCGAGTCGGAAGCCATCGAGGATATGAAATCCTCGATCCGTCGCTGTGCGGGCGTCGAGGGCTGTCACACCGTCTCGATGAACCCGACCAACGTCCAGAAGTACACCGAGGTCGAGCAGCTGTACTTTGCGGACGGCTACCGACCGCCGTGGCTCTGGAGCGTCGCCGAGGTGCTGGAAGCGACGGTCGACGAAGACGTCATCGTCGTCTCCGATCCGGTCGGGCACGGCTCCGACCGCGGCGCGCACAACTGCGGGGAGTGTGACGACCGTGTCCAGACGGCGATCAAGGACTTCAACCTCCGCCAGGATCCCAGCGTCTTCGGGCAAGTCTCCTGTGACTGTGAACTGACCTGGGAGACCGTCGTCGAACGGGAGACAGGCTATAATCTCCCGCTCGCGCGGTAATCGTCCGTCTGTTGCGTTCTCACTCTCCCCCTCGTCGTCACTCCTCGACGAGCGTTTCGACGAGCGTCTCCAGGCTGTAGCTCTCGATACCGCGCGTGAAGTCCCGGTCGGTCGAGATCACGTACGTCGAGTTCGTGCGGTCGACCTCCTCGATCATCTCGAAGTCTCTGATGAGCCGCTCGACTTCGTCGCTGCCGGGGAGTCTCGCGATGGCGATGAAGTCCGTCTCGCCCATCGTCGAGAAGATCTGGGTCACGCCCTCGACCTCGCGAAGCTTTTCGAGGACGTCCTCGTGGTCGTCGCTGTAATCCGACAGCACCTCGACGAGGACGGTGACGTCTAGCCCCAGCTCCGAGAGGTCGAGGTCGTAGAGGTCGTTCTCGATGATCCCCTCCTCCCGCAGATTCCCCAGCCGGTAGTGGATCGTCGAGACCGGAATCCCGGTCTCCTCGTGTAACTCGTCCGGACTGCCCGTCCCCAGATCTGCGATCGCCTTGAGAATACGGATGTCGCGCTCGTCCATCGCCCGAGCGTTCGACGTACTCCCCTATCAACGTCGGGGATAAAGACACCACTAGATCTGTTCCGAATATAGGGGATATTTTGTAGATAAATGCAAGTCGGAACACTTCTCTGAGAAATTCTACCTCCCAACGCGAAATCTATTGAAGAAAGATTTAACTGATGGTGAGAGAGATTGTTGAATAGGATCTATGATATCGCAGAGGAGTTGGATCTCTGTCCCAACGACCGGGTTGCTGTTCGTATTGCTTTCGCTACTCTGGGGCGGCTCGTTCGTGGCGATCGACATCGGGCTTCGGGATCTTCCGCCGGTGTTGTTCGCGGCGATGCGCTACGACATCGCGGGCGCGCTCGTCCTCGGATATGCGGCTCACAGGACCGATCGGTGGCGGCCGCGCTCGCGCCGGGAGTGGACGCTGGTCTCCTTTCTCGGACTGTTCATGTTCGGCGCGTACAACGCCCTGATCTACATCGGGATCGACCACGTTTCCGGGGCTGTCGCGTCGATCGTCATCAGCCTCGGGCCGGTCCTGACTGCCGGCTTCGCGACCACGCTCGGCATCGAGGAGCCGCCGAACCGGATCGGCGCGCTCGGCTTCCTCGCTGCGATTGCGGGCGTGGTGCTCGTCGCCGATCCCAGCCCCGGAGCCCTGCTAGACACGAACACGATCGGCGTCGGGATCGTCCTGCTCGGGTCAGTCAGTTTCGCGTTCGGAACCGTCGCGTCCCGGCCGATCGACGTCGATCTGCCGCTGTCGACCGTCCAGGCCTGGGCGATGCTCGTCGGGGCTGCCTTCCTGCATCTGGCGAGTCCGTTGCGTGGCGAGGTGTTTTCGGCCGCAGCCGTGACGCCGTCGACGGTTGCCGCGCTCGTCTATCTGGGCGTGATCTCCGGAGCTGTCGCATACGCGCTGTACTTCCGCCTGCTCGATCAGCTCGGCCCGACGGAGATCAACCTCGTCGGATACACTGAACCCGTCGTGGCCAATGGCCTCTCCTGGCTCGTGCTCGGCCAGACGATCGCGCTCTCGACGCTCGGCGGGTTCGCCGCGATCTTCACCGGCTTCGCGCTACTCAAACGGAAGGCGCTGCTCGATGCGGCCCCGATATTCCGGCGGCGCTGATTCGACGGCTCCGTCGCGTCCCGCACTTTCACTTTCGCCACGGTAGGCTGGGGTTCATATCCGGGGAGTCGCTAACTACTGTTACGGGGCCTCGGATCACTGTCACACGCTCCATGGCCCCGCTCCCCTTTGCTTCCACGCTGCGAGTGGCCATGCCGCCGATTGCTTGTCACCAACTTTTGCACGATCCGAGTAACGTAAGTTCTCCCGCGCGTAGGCCAACCTGGCGGGACGGTAGTACACGCTGCCAGCCTGCCATGGTACACTCGGTCCTCACGGACCGTTTTTCGGAACACTGTCCGGGAGCGCCTGCTACGCTTCGAACCCTTCGAGGATGCCCTGTCCGTCGGTCGGGCCGATATCTTCGAGCGTGACTCGCTCGGGATGGGGCATCAGGACGGCCACGTGGTCGCCGGCCTCGCCCGTGACGCCGGCGACGCTGTGTTTCGAGCCGTTGGGATTGGCCTCCGGCGTGACAGTCCCGTCGGACTCGCAGTATCGAAAGAGCACGCGATCATCGGCTTCGAGCGCCGCCAGGCGTTCGTCCTCGATCTCGAACCGTCCCTCGCCGTGCGCGATCGGGAGTTCGAGGATCTCGCCCGCCTCGAACTGCCGTGTCCAGGGCGTGTCGGCGTTTTCGACCCGGACGTGGACGTGCTCACACTGGAAGCGTGCGCTCTCGTTGGTCGTGAACGCGCCGGGGGTCAACGACGACTCACAGCCGACCTGTGCGCCGTTGCAGATTCCCAGTACGGGCGTCCCGGCCTCGGCCACGTCCCGGACCTCGTCCATGATCGGGGAGTGGGCGGCCATCGCGCCGGCCCGCAGGTAGTCGCCGTACGAGAACCCGCCCGGCAGGACGATACCGTCGGTGTCCCCGGGTAGACTATCCTCGTGCCAGATGAGTTCGGCGTCGATCCCCAACGACTCCAGGGCCTGGACGGTATCCCGGTCGCAGTTGCTCCCCCCGAATCTGATGACTGCGACAGTCACAGCGACCACCCCACATGCGGACAGCACGTCGGCGTCGGTGTAGCGACAGTCATCGTTCCGTGACAGCGACCTCGTAGTCGTGGATGGTCGGGTTCGCGAGCAGTCGCTCGGCCATCTCGTCGGCTCGGTCCGCGGCTGCGTCGGCCGACTCCGCGTCCAGATCGATCTCGAAGCGATCGGTCGACCGGAGATCCGCCAGCTCGAATCCGAGTCGCTCCAGCGCCTGCTGGGTCGTCTCGGCCTCGGGATCGAGCACCCCGCTTTTGAGCCGCACTGTCACTGTCGCGGTGTAGTCAGCCATTACTGGACCGGCCGTGACGCCGGGAGAAAACGCTTGTGGATCGCCGCTACTCCCCGTCGATGTCGACCACGAGCACCGGCACCTCGGCCTGTTTGACGACGCGCTCGGTGACGCTACCGAGCGTCGCGACCCGATCGCGTCCCGTTCGGCCGTGGGTCCCCATGACGATCAGATCGATCGGTTCCTCGCCGGCGTAGCTCAGGATCGATTTGTACGGGATCCCGCGCCGTCGCTCGGTCACAGTGTCCACTCCGCGCTCCTCGATGCGGGTGACGGCGTCCTCGATCGCGTGGTCTCCCTCTTCCTCGAGGGACTTGATGACCTCGTCTTTGGTGTCTTTCGACGCTGCCCGGTAGAGCCGTTCGTCGATCACGTACAGGACGTGGACCGTCGCATCGTTGTCCCGGGCGATCGCACTCGCGTGATCGATCGATTCGACAGTCCCATCGCTCCCGTCGGTCGGCACGAGGATGTGATCGTACATCACCCGTGTGTTCGGCCGCCCCCGACATAGTTGTACGTGCACACACCACTCGGAGCCGTCGTCACTGGCTGCTCTCTTCCTGCTTGAGGTCTTCGAGTTCCGCGTCGACCTCCGACTGATCGATCTCCGCCTCAACGTCGACGTCTTCGACGTCATCCGTCTCGAGGTCGGATTCATCCGTATCTGCCGGTTCGCTCGCGCTCTCTGACGCTGACTCGTCGGCGGTGTCCGTTTCCGCCTCACCCATCTCGGATTTGATCGTCTCGAGCTCGGAATCGACCGCGCTGTCGGTTCCCAGCTGCTCCAGCTCCCGGTCGACCTGATCTTTATCGGAGATGACGTCCTCGAACGCGCCGGTCTCTTGCAGTTCGTCCATCGCCTCTGCCCGTGCTTCCATGTCCTCGGTCCGCTCCTCGGCGCGTTCGATCGCCCGGCCGACGTCCTCGAACTCGTCGCCGGCGCCGGTCATCGCCTCGCTGACTTTCGAGGAGGCCTCGGCCGCCTCGTAGCGAGCCTTCATCGTCTCCTTTTTGGTCCGGAACTCCTCGATCCGGCTCTGCAGGGTGTTCTTCTGCTCGACGAGCTGCTCTTGCTGTTGCTGGAGGTCACTGATCTGGCTCTCCAGTTGCTCGATCTGGCTCATTTTCTGCTTTTTCTTCTCAAGGGCCTTGCGGGCCAGATCTTCGCGATCCTGTCTGACTGCCTCGCGAGCCTGGTCGTTGTGTTTCTCGACGTTCTGTTCGAGACGGCGCTTTTGGATTTCGAGGCGCTTTTTCTGGGTGGTCAGATCTGCGATTCCTTGCTTGACGTCCTGTAGCTGGTCGCGAAGCTGTTCGTAGGAGTAATCCAGCGTCTCTCCGGGGTTCTCCGCCCGGTTGAGGAGGCTGTTGACCTTCGACCGGATGATGTACGACGCGCGCGAGATGATTCCCATGCCCGTCGTTTGGGTGTGGGCACTCTTAAATCTCTTACACGTCTCGTCACATGGTGTGCCCTGGTCTTGAACGGGGCACAACGACCATCCTGAAGGACGAGGCGAGCTATGCGTCCGTATGGCCGATCGCGTTCCGATTCCGGGCGGACGTGACGTTCGGGCGACTCTGGACGGCCCTGCGGACGCCCCGGCGCTCGTCGTGGCGTGTCCACCGCACCCACAGATGGGGGGCTCGCGGACGGACAGCCGGCTGACAGCTGTCGCCGACACCCTCGCAACGCGCTCGATCGCAACGCTGCGGTTCGATTACGGCACCTGGGACGAGGGGTACGGGGAGGTGAGCGACGCCGTCGCAGCCTGTCGATGGGCGCGCGAGCGATACGACCGCGTCGGGCTGTTCGGCTACAGTTTCGGCGGTGGGGTCGCGATCCTGGCTGCACCCGAGGCCAAGCCTGACGCGCTCTCAGCGCTCGCGCCCGCGGCGACGATCGGTGATCGCGACGTGGCAGCCGCAGTGGCCGATGTCGTCGTCCCGATGCAGGTACTGGTCGGCGATCGCGACGAGACCGTCGCGTGGCGAAGCGTCTTCGAGGCCGCCCGCGAGCGCAGTGCGACTGTCGAGTGCGTCGACGGCGATCACTTCTTCGTCGGCCAGCGCGACCGGATCGCCCGGACGGTCGCGTCGTGGCTGGCGAGCGAGTTGGAGGCTGAGTCTCCCGGCGGTCCGTGAGATGTGTTCACTGGTAAAACTCGCTCATGGCATCACCTCGACCCGTCCGAACCAGTCGTCCGATCAATCTGTCGCCGATGCCGGGAGAGATGCTCGCCGCCGTACATGACGACCACGCAAACCGCCGTCACACCAACTAGACCGGCGAACACCCACAGCGTAGTTGAATTGACGTCCCCACGCAGAAACCACACACTCGTCAGCCAGGCGTTGACCGCGCCATGAAGGAGTACGACGAGCAACAGACTACCCCGCGTGCTGTTGTACAGCCACGTGAACAGTACCGACAGTGCAATGCCCTGAACGAAGAACGGCAGGAAAGCTAACTCGGCCTGGATCGCTCCAGGCACGACGAACAGCGGTGCGTGCCAGCCCACCCACACGACGCCAATCATCAGACTCGCAGTCAAGGCACTGTATTCTGCCTGCAATCGAGGGAGCGCAAAGCCACGCCAACCGATTTCCTCTAACCCGCCACCGATCACCATGTTTGCGAGAATCGAACCGACGAATAAGGGCACTAAATCGAGCGAGGGTACCGGTGTGGGTACGTCGAACACTATCGCGTCAATGAAAAGAGCCACACCTACCACGACCCCGGGCAGCAGAACCGCAACGATGTACCATCGGCGTTCGACACGCCAGAGCATCAATCGGTCGAGAAGCCGCCACACTGCATGGCCCCCCTCGGCGGCACCGAGCACGATGACTGCCGAGATCGGTGGGCCGAGCCCACCGAGTAACCACAACACGCCGGCCAAGTTGAGGCCGGGCACGAGGCCATACACGGCAAGCATCCCCCAGGCTGGCCATGAAACCAGTATCGCCAGGAGCACGAACGACTGGAGCGGTCGGCGCTCGATTATCCGCCGCAACGGAGACTCAGCATCCCGCCCATCCGCTGTCGTTCGTGGACCAGTCATTCTTGTGAGATAATGTGACCACTCGGGAAATAATTTCCCTCTCGAAGTGAATTAATTACTACTCAACAAGAGACACCGTGTCGCTAACTATCGGAACTCCATTTTGCACGCATTTACTTATCCGAAGTCCATCAGGAACGGCGTGACTGATACGGAGGATGCCTCCGTCCCGGTGTTCGGAGTAGGATCTTCCTAACCGTCCAGTCGAAACCCATCTCTGAGTCTTAGAGTGTTCGTAATTCTCCTAAACAATCCAGATGCAGTAGCGCGTCTGAGGTGCACAAGATTCAGGCAAGACAGTTACTATTCGCCTACTCGAACCCTCCCTCTTCAGGTGCACCTTTGCCTCGCTCGTGTTGGGTTCGGTGCGAGATACGCGCTCTCTGTCTTGCCCGAGAGAGGGACGTGTCGGATAGATGTTAGAATGGGCGTACAAGATATCGGGGACGTATCACCACAGATATCGTCGAAACGCGACTTCTGGCAGTGACGATCTCTGATAGAGACAAAATTGGTGTCGGTCAGCAGGTGATGGCCGAAGTACGCGAACTCCTCTTCGAGCTGGTGGACGGGGTCGAATTCGATTTCCGACTCGACGCCATCGCGGACGAGTGTGAGCTCTCGGTCTTCCCGCTCGTAGAACGCGGGATCGAGTAAGAGTTGTCCGTCGGTGCCAGTGATCTCAAGTCGGCTGGCGTGCTGTGCGTTCTGACTCACTGAACAGAGCGCGCGAACGCCATCGGGGAATCGCAACTGGAAGGTGGCGTGTTCGTCGACCGCTTCGAAGGGATCGTGCTCCGAGCGTGTGTGACCGTACACTTCTGTCGGGTCGGCCTCAAGGATGAACCGCGTCGTGTTGAGTGGGTAGATGCCGATGTCCATGAGTGCACACCCGCCCGAGAGGTCGGGGTCCAATCGCCATTGATCGGTCTCCTCGCTCAACTCTCCGAGCATCGACTGTGACATGGTGCCGTGAATGTGGAGGACATCACCGATGAAGTCCCCGCGGAGCAGTTCTTTGAGACGACGCACTACGGGGTCGGTCCGCATCCGAGATCCCACCATCAGGGGGATATCAGCATCGTTGCAAGCGGTCACGAGGCGTCTTGCTCGGTCGAGAGATGCCTCCAGCGGTTTCTCACAGAGGAGAGCAGTGCCCTGATCGGCTGCGATTTCGGCATATTCGAGGGAAGTGCCCACTCGCGGGTGAACCAGCCGAGGCCGACGACTGCAAGCCTGACTGTGTCGTCGACGACAGTTGGATCGAGAGTCTGCCAGTCTCGGTGGGTAAACTCGTCGAAGTACTCGCCGAGAGAGTGCATGACGACTGGATGTCGACCCGGCATCGATAATACCCTTGCTCTGCACGTTCAGAGTCGTTCACGGACGGTTTCGACGACATCACGCTGAACGATGTCCGGCGGCCGCTCGGCGTCGATCCGGACGAACCGCTCGGGCTCGGCCGCGATCAACTGTTCGTAGTTTTCGGCGACCGACTGGAGATAGCCCGTCTGTTCGAACTTGTTTGTCGCGCCCGCCCGCTCGGCTCCGACAGCCGGCGAGACGTCCAGATAGATCGTCAGATCGGGCTCGCGCGTCCAGGGGTCGTGGACCTCGCGGACGAACGCGAGCGGGTCGTCGAGTTCGGGATGGTCCGAAAGCGTCGCTCCCTGATAGGCGTACCGCGAGTCCGAGTAGCGATCCGAAATCACGACCTCGCCCCGGTCGAGCGCGGGCCGGACGACGCGCGAGAGGTGATCGGCGTGGTCGGCCGTATAGAGGAACAGTTCGGCCAGCGGATCGGCGTCGTCGTCGGCGATCGAGCGGGCGACAGCCTCGCCGTACCACGACTCGGTCGGTTCGCGCGTGAACGTCGTCTCGACGCCCAGCTCGGCCGCCCGGAGCGCCTCCCAGGCGCTCGTTTTGCCGCTGCCGTCGATCCCCTCCAGCGTGATGAGCATATCCGCACCTCGCGGCCCCGACCCGTAAACGCCGCGCTTGCCCTCGGCACGGGCGGTCACATCCGTGGACGGTTTCAACTCCCGGCGACCGAACCGGTTGCGCCAGGGATTTATCAAGGATCCGACCCTGTATATCGACATGCGCGTCCTCGTAACCGGCGGTGACGGCTTCGTCGGCCGTCACCTGTGTGCCGAACTGACCGATCGCGACCACGACGTGGTGAGCCTCTCCCGGGACCCTGACCCGTCGGTGTTACCCGACGGCGTCGAGACCGTCCCGGGCGACGTCACCGATCCCGACTCCTTTGGCGACGCGTTCGAGAGTGTCGACGCTGTGGTCAACCTCGTGGCGCTGTCGCCGCTTTTCACGCCCAGCGGCGGCGACGAGATGCACGAACGGATCCACCTCGGTGGCACCGAGAACGTCGTCGCGGCCGCCGAAGCGGCCGGCGTCGATCGCATCGTCCAGATGAGCGCGCTCGGTGCCGACCCGGACGGACCGACCCATTATATCCGGGCGAAAGGACGCGCCGAGGGAGTCGTTCGGGAGTCGGGGCTCGCGGACGTGATCGTCCGGCCGTCGGTCATCTTCGGTGAGGGTGGGGAGTTCGTGAGTTTCACCAAGCGCCTGAAGAAGCTGTTCGCCCCGGGTGTGCCGGTGTATCCTCTACCCGGCGGCGGGACGCAGACGCGATTCCAGCCGATCTGGGTCGGCGATCTGGCACCGATGCTCGCCGACGCGGTCGCCGGGGCATCTCACGCGGGCGAGACCTACGAACTCGGCGGACCGGACGTACTGACGCTCCGGGAGGTCACGGAACTGGTCTACGAGAGCGAGGACCGATCGATCAGGATCGTGAGTCTGCCGATGGGACTGGCCGGCATCGGACTCAAGACGCTGGGGTCCGTCCCCGGGTTCCCGATGGGGGCTGACCAGTACCGGTCGCTGCAGTTCGACAACACGACCGACGACAACGACATCGAGGCGTTCGGCGTCACGGCCGACTCGCTGACGACTCTCGCGGCGTATCTCGGCGTCGAGTGAACGGAGCACGACCGACCAGTCCCGTCCGTCGTGTCAGCGACGAACACCGCCCGGCCGTGTTTGTTTCCACACTTGCCTCGTTATTAGGAGCGATAGTCGGGCACAAGGCTTTTAGTGGTTATACGTCACTTTCCACGTCAAGAACCAGCTATGAAGCTCGCCATGATCGGCTTCGGGCAGGCCGGCGGGAAGATCGTCGACAAGTTCCTGGAATACGACGATCGGACGGGTAGCGGAATCGTCCGGTCGGCCGTGGCGGTCAACACGGCGAAGGCAGACCTGCTCGGACTCGAACGCGTCCCGGAGGAGAACCGCGTATTGATCGGTCAGACACGCGTGAAAGGGCACGGCGTCGGTGCCGACAACGAACTCGGCGCGGAGATCGCCGAGGAGGACATCGACGAGGTCCAGAGCGTCATCGACAACATCCCGGTCCACGAGATCGACGCGTTCCTCATCATCGCCGGTCTCGGCGGCGGGACGGGCTCGGGCGGTTCGCCGGTGCTCGCAAAGCATCTCAAGCGGATCTACACCGAGCCGGTTTATGGCCTTGGCATCCTCCCTTCCAGCGACGAGGGTGGAATCTACACGCTCAACGCCGCCCGGTCGTTCCAGACGTTCGTCCGCGAGGTCGACAACCTCCTGGTGTTCGACAACGACGCCTGGCGCAAGACCGGCGAGTCGATGGAGAGCGGCTACGAGGAGATCAACGACGAGATCGTCAAGCGGTTCGGCATCCTCTTCGGAGCCGGGGAAGTCACCGGTGACAGCGAGGTCGCCGAGAGCGTCGTCGACTCCAGCGAGATCGTCAACACGCTCGCCTCCGGCGGCGTCTCGACGGTCGGATACGCCGCCGAACAGGTCACGAGGGAATCCAGCGGTGGGCTCCTCTCGCGGTTCAAAAGCGACGGCAGCGACGACAACATGGACGCGGCCAACACCACCAATCGGATCACGTCGCTGGTCCGCAAGGCCGCACTCGGCCGGCTGACGCTACCCTGTGAGATCGACGGCGCCGAGCGTGCGCTGCTCGTGCTATCGGGTCCGCCGACGGAACTCAATCGGAAGGGAATCGAGCGCGGCCGCAAGTGGCTCGAAGAGCAGACCGGAAGCATGGAGGTCCGCGGCGGCGACTACCCCGTCTCCGATTCCTCGTACGTCGCCAGCGTCATCCTGCTATCCGGCGTGCACAACGTGCCCCGGATCAAGGAACTCCAGCAGGTGGCCATCGAGGCCCAGGAGAACATCGACGAGATCCGCGCAGAAAGCGAAGAAAACTTAGAGCAGTTGGTCGAAGATGACGAAGATGAACTCGATCCCCTCTTCTAAGGGCACGGCGCTGCTGGTAACGCTGTTGATCGCGATGGCGGCAGTCGGTACTGCCGCTGCGGTCACGACTTCGGAGACGACGGCTCCCGAGGAGGCACAAGTCGACGAGGAAGTGACCGTCGAAGTCACCATCACGGAGCTGTACGAGCCGGATGACGACTGGACGCTCCGGGGGACGACCCAGCTCGACAACGTCACGTCCTGGCAAGTAACTCAGACATCTCTCAACGGCACAACCGTAGAGCCAGACGAGAACTACGCGGGGCAGTCGGAGTTCGAACTGGACGTGTCCTCGGGCGATAGTTTCCGGTCGATAACTATCTCAGTTACCGGTGACGCACCCGATATCGACGACTTCTCCTACAACTCCCCGCAGACGTTCGACGGGATGAAGCTGACGAAAGCCCTCGGTGGCGGCGAATCCGACATCGAGACCGTCGAGATCCACCACTACACTGAGGATAGTCGCGAGGCCCGGAACGCGATCGAAAGCGCAGAGGCCGCGGTCAACGGTACCGACAGCGCCGACGCGGAGTCGGACCTGCAGAACGCGATCGACTGGTACAACGAAGGCGAGTTCGATCGGGCGATCAGCAACGCCGAGAGCGCCGAACAGGCCGCCAATAACGCCCAGGGATCCAACGACACGCCCGTCCTCCTCTACGGGATCGGTGCCATCGTCGTCCTGGTGCTGATCGGTGGCGGCGTCTACTACTACCGCAGCCAACAGCAGGACAGCTACGACAAACTCCGGTAATGGACGTTCTCGTTCCGTTCGACGCTCGCGAGCCGAAAACCCGCCTTTTCCCCGTTCTCGACACCGACGAGCGCCGCGAGTTTGCGCGCGTGATGCTGGCTGACGTCTGTGCGGCCATCGCCGCGACCGATCGTGAGCCGACGGTCCTTTCGACGACCGACGTTGACACCAACTGGCCCGTCGTGGTCGACGATCGACCGCTGAGCGACGCTGTCAACGGCGCCATCGCGGACAGCGACCGGGCGGTCGCGGTCGTCATGGCGGATCTCGCGCTGGCGACGCCCGAATCGCTGGAACGCGTCTTCGCGGCTGACGGCGAGGTCGTCCTCGTGCCGGGGCGGGGCGGCGGGACGAACGCCGTCCTCACTCGTCGGTCCGACTTCCGGGTCGACTATCACGGGGTTTCGATCCGCGACCACCGCAAGCAGGCGGCCGCGATCGGCGTCGAGCCCACGACTGTCGATTCGTTTCGGCTCGCGACGGACGTGGACGAGCCGCCGGATCTCGCGGAAGTCCTGTTGCACAGCGACCGTGCGGCGGCTACCTGGCTTCGTGAGCACGATATCACCCCTGCTGTCTCTGAGGGACGCGTCACGATCGATCGGGGTACATAGCGCGGCCACAACCGATCATCAACGGTATCCACGGTCGACGTGGTTTCACTCGATTGACGAGTCACACATGAAAGCATATATGCGCCCTGAGACGAGACCGACGACTGAATCGCATGGTGTCGATCCCGTTTCGCGACCGGCTCCGCAGTCTGGTCGCGGCCGACCGACTCATGCAGTTTGTCGCGGTCGGAACGATCGGCGCGAGCGTCGATATGTCCTTGCTCGTCCTCTTTCACAGCGTCGCGGGTCTGCCGCTGGTGGTCTCGAAACTCGCCGGGGCGGAGATCTCGTATCTCGTGATGTTCGTGATCAACGAGCGCTGGACGTTCTCGTCGTTCGGTGACTCTTCGTTTCGAGCCCGGATCCGACGGTTCGGAACTTCTAACGGCGTCCGTCTCGGCGGCCTTGTGACGGCTACGGTAGTGCTGCTCACTCTCACGGAGACGGTCGGACTCTGGTATCCGCTGGCTAACGCCGTCGGGATCGGCGTCGGTTTCTTCGTCAACTACACCTTCGAGAGCCTGCTTACCTGGCGTGTGCATCGAAAGTGACGTGCTATCGTGCCCCTCGGATGTGGCGTGCTATCGTGTCCATCGAAGGTGGCGTGCTACCGTGTCTCTCTTTCACGGATCGCCGTCGAACGGAACGGCCTTTCACGGACTGTCTCTAACTCCCGCCACTCGATGAACCCACTTCGGTCGTTTCAGCGGTCGATCGCGTCGCTTCGTGGTGCGGGTCGCGGGCGGATCCTGTTCGCGGTCGCCTCGGGCTGGGGACTGCTGGTCGGGACGCGGATGGCCTATCCCGTGCTCCTCCCGTACATTCAGGACACCTACGGGCTCTCGCTTTCGGTCGCCGGGCTGCTGGTGACGGTCCTCTGGCTCGGCTCGGCGCTCGGACAACTCCCCGGCGGGATCCTGGCCGACCGCTACAGTGAGCGACGCATCATGGCCGTCGGGCTGGCGGCCGTCGCGGTGGCACTGTCGCTTGTCGCCTCGACGAACAGCCCGGTCGTCCTCTTTCTCGCGACGGGACTCGTCGGACTCGGGCTCTCGCTGTATCCCATCGCTCGCATCACCGTGCTGACGGAGATTTATCCGAACGCAGTCGGGCGCGCGCTGGGGGTGACGATGGCGACCGGTGACATCGGCCAGACGGTGCTCCCGCCGGCGGTCGGGTTTGTCGCCGCTGCCGTCGCCTGGCAACTCGGGCTTGGACTCCTCGTGCCGGCCCTGCTCGTCCTGGCTGGGCTCGTCTGGGTCGTCGTCCCCGACGGCGTCGTCGACTCACAGGATATCGAACTGTCGCCGGACCTGGCCAGGGAGGTATTCGCGGCGCTGCGGACGAAGACGATGGCGCTTGTCACTGTCGTTCTCTTTCTGTACATTCTGGTCTGGCAGTCGTTCACCGGCTTTTACCCGACGTATCTCGCCGAGATGAAGGGGCTCTCGGAGCCGGTCGCCGGGTCGATATTCGCGCTGTTTTTCGGCTTCGGCGTCGTCGTGAAGCCGATCGCCGGCTCTGCCTACGATCGGATCGGTATGCGTGGGTCGCTTCTGGCCGTGCTCGTCGGGCCGGTGTTCGGCCTGGCCGCGTTGCCGTTCGTCGAGGGGTTCTGGCCGATCGTGGGGCTCACTGCCGTCATCTCGACGATGCTCGGATCCGGCGCGATCACCCAGTCGTATCTCTCCGACGCGATCCCGGCCGACATCCGCGGGACCGGACTCGGCGTCGTGCGGACGACCGCCGCCTCGCTCGGTTCGCTCGGCCCCGTTGCGTTCGGCTCGATCGCCGAACGCGGCCCTTTCGAAATCCCGATCCCGGACTTCATCTTCGCCGGCACGGACGCACTCGTGTTTTCGGGGTTCGATGTCGGGTATCTCGTCTTCGCGGGGCTGATGGCGCTTATCGTGGTTCTCACGAGTCTGATGCCGGATTCCTCGTAGACTCGCCCGGATATCCGGATTGATACTACCGGCTGTAACTTCGTGGAAATATTCGCCGCCCCGGGGTGGCGAAATTCGTCACGTGATTACAGCCGGCAGTATGAGCGTGGCCGAAAGCCACCCTTTTGCCCCTCTCACTGCTATGCTCGCCCGTGTTTCCGGGATCGGACGACTACGACGTGGACATCGCGATCGACGAGGAGGATGTCGAGCGGTTGCTGACAGTGATGCCTGCGGACGTCGAGCCGGCTGGGGAGCTGACCTTCGCCAGGAACGTCTTCGTTCCACTGACGACGGCCTGTCGGTACACGTGCACGTACTGTACCTACTACGATCCGCCCGGGCAGGCTTCGCTCCTCTCACCGGAGGAGATCCGGGATATCTGTCGAACCGGCGCCGAGCGAGGCTGTACGGAAGCGCTGTTTACCTTCGGTGACGATCCAGACGCTCGATACACCGACGTTCACGACCAGCTGGCCGAGTGGGGTCACGACTCTATCCACGAGTATCTGCGGGCAGCCAGCGAGATCGCCCTGGAGGAGGGGCTACTTCCCCACGCCAACCCCGGCGACCAGACTCGCGAGCAGATGGCGACGGTCGCCGATCTCAACGCCTCGATGGGCGTGATGCTGGAGACGACCGCCGACGTACAGGCTCACGGTGGCCCGCGGGCGAAATCGCCCGGCCAGCGTCTGGCGACGATCCGGACGGCCGGCGAGTTGGGCGTGCCCTTCACGACCGGAATCCTCGTCGGGATCGGCGAGGACTGGCGCGACCGCGCCGAGAGCTTGCTCGCCATCCGCACGCTCCACGAACGGTACGGCCACATTCAGGAGGTGATCGTCCAGCCGGTCGTCGAGAACGAGCGGTGGAACGGCGGCACGCCCGATCTGGCGACGCTGCGGCGGGCGACCGCGATGGCCCGGGCCGCGCTGCCCGAGGCAGTCAGCATTCAGTCCCCGCCGAACCTCGCGCCCGTCAGAGAACTGCTGGACTGTGGGATCGACGACCTGGGCGGCGTCTCGCCGGTGACTGACGATCACATCAACCCGGATCACGCCTGGCCGGCCGTCGAGGAGTTGCGCTCAATCGCTTCGGCGGCGGGTGTCCCCCTGCGCGAACGACTGCCGGTGTACGAACGCTACTACCGCGAGGGATGGTGTCCGGACCGCATCGAGGACGCCATCGAAGCAGCGGACGAAGCCGGCCGGCGGTTCCGTGCGGTGCTGGACGATTCCTGATACTGGTGGCTATACCATTTCGAACTGATCCGGCACGACGGTGTGCCGGATATCTGTACGAACGTATAGCCACCAGTATGAAAGACACTGCCTCATACGGTCGGTTGTACGTCTGTTTCGGATCGATCGCACCCGGTATGCGATCGTACCGGTAAATCGGTACAACCCACCGTATCAGAGCAGCGGTGTCCCGTCGGCCTTCGGGCCGAGTGTCGGCCCGTGGGGTGGCTCACTGTCGATCCGGCGACGCTGCCGGTAGTCGGTCGAGCGCTCGACGGGGATCCGACCGATCGACTCGATCAACTCGACGTACTGATCGAACGAGCGATACTCGCCGAACTCGCCGCCGGCGCGTTTGGTGATCTCCTCGGAGAGGATCGTCCCCATAAAGTCGTCCGCCCCGGCGTTGAGCATCTTCAGGCCCTGCTCGTCGCCGTACTTGACCCACGAAGCCTGGATGTGCTCGATGTTATCGAGGAACAGTCGCGAGACGGCGATCAGCAACTCGTCTTCGTGGACGCTTGGCCCGCCTTCAACCATCCCGTAGTCGTACAGCGGCGTGTTCTGGTGGACAAAAGATAGCGGGACGAACTCCGTGATCGCGCCCGTCCGGTCCTGCAGATCGCGAACGCGGTCGAGATGGATCGCCCGGTGGGCCTCGTTCTCGACGTGGCCGTACATGATCGTCGCGGTGACGTCCAGCCCGACCCTGGCGGCGGCCGCCATCGCTTCCAGCCAGCCGTCGGTGTCGATCTTGCCGGGACAGATGACGTCCCGTACCTCGTCGACGAGAATCTCGGCGGCCGTCCCCGGCGCCGAATCCAGGCCGGCATCGACGAGTCGACGGTAGACCTCCTCGTAGCTCCAGTCGGTGCCGCGGCGCGCGTGGGCGGCCTCCTCAGGGGTCATCGAGTGGACGTGGACGCCGTCGACGCTCATGGCCTCGATCTGTTCGACGTAGGTGCCCGGGTCGACCTCGTAGGCCGCCGGTGAGCGGTAGTTCAGGTCGCCGCGCTCGCTGGCCTCCAGGAGCTCGCGGTGTTCGGAATCGAGCGCCAGCGCGGGATGGAGCCCCGAGACGGATGTCACCTCGTAGATCCCGCGATCGACGGCGTCGGCGACGATCTCCCGGGACTGTTCGGGCGTCTTCGTGAACCCGCCGTGATCATCGTCGTTGGCTTCGAGGAACTGATCGGAGCGGTCCTTGAAGTTGCAGAACAGACAGCCCGTGTTGCAGGCGGTCGTGACGTTGTTGTTGAGGTTGGCGACGAACGTGACTTCCTGACCGACGACCTCGGCACGGCGGCGGTCGGCAACCTCCAGTACGGCCTCCTTGCGCTCGCGGTCGATCCCCGCGGTGTCGCTGCCGGTCGTCAGCAGTTCGATCGCGTCCGCGACCGCCAGCCGCGTCCCGTCGCGAGCCTTCGCCAGCGCGTTCTCGAAGTGCTGGTCACTCGTGGGGCGATGCTCGAAATCGAGCGCGCCCCCGGCGGTGTTCGTCCCCGATTCGAAGGCAACCATCAGTTCGACACGGGGCTGCGAGCGTGAAAACGGCACGGGTCGCGTCGCGGTTGTCCTGTATCGAAACTGACGCGCTGACGCCCGGCAAACGCAACGCTGATTTGCCGGACCCCCGTCCGGTATTGCAGTGACAGATCCCACCGACGAGGAGTCCGATCGCTCTTCGTGGGACGAGACCGATCGGCGATCGCCCTCCGATGAACGCGACGATCCGTCCTCCGGGCCGGGCGACGAGCCGGCCGATTCGATCACGGAGGGCGGTCTGATCGGCCCGCTGATCAAACTCGCGTGGCCGATCATCGTCATCCAGTTGCTGCAGGTCACCTACAACATCGCCGACACGCTCTGGCTCGGGCGGCTCTCGACGGACGCCGTCGGCGCGATCAGCCTCGCATTCCCGCTGATCTTCCTGCTGATCGCGGTCGCCGGCGGGTTCACCACCGCGGGTGCGATACTCGTCGCCCAGTACACCGGGGCGAAAGGCGAGCGATCTGCGGGGCTGGTCACCGGTCAGACCGTCACGTTCGTCTCGCTTTTGTCGGTCGTGATCGGGATCGTCGGGTACTTCTACACCCGACCGGCCCTGGAGTTGCTCCCTAGCGATCCTCAGACGTCCGCCGCGGTCATTCCGCTGGCGGCCGACTATATGGAGGTCATCTTCCTGGGAATCCCGCTGATGTTCGGATTCTTCGTCTTCTCGGCGCTGATGCGCGGGTACGGCGACACGCGGACGCCGATGTTCGTGATGGCGATCTCGGTCGGGCTGAACGTCGTGGTCGATCCGATCTTCATCTTCGGCTTCCAGTCTAACCCGCTCTTTGGGATGCTCGGGCTGGGTGGACTCGAAGCGGCGCTGCAGTCGGCGACCGGCTTTACCGGGATGGGGATCGGCGGAGCCGCCCTGGCGACGATCCTCTCGCGCGGCGTCGCGACCGCGATCGGGCTGTACCTGCTGTTCGCGACCGGGATCGGCCCCGCCGTGTCGCTCTCGCATCTCCGCCCGGATCTGGGCGTCATCGAGGACATCATCAGGCTGGGGACGCCCAGCATGGTCGAGCAGTCCGCGAGCGCGCTGGCGATGATCACGCTCACGGCAGTCGTTGTCACGTTCGCGCCGCCGGTCGTGGCCGCCTACGGGCTGGGCAACCGGCTCATCTCGCTTGTGTTCCTGCCGGCGATGGGGCTTGGGCGGGCCATCGACACGATGGTCGGCCAGAACCTCGGAGCCGACCGCGCCGACCGGGCGGCACGGGCGACGTGGCTCGCGGCCGGGACCGGCGCGGGCGTCATGCTCGTTGTCGCCGTGGTCGCGCTGGCGTTCACCGAGCCCATCGTCAGCGTCTTCCTCGGCAGCGGCGTCGAGGATCGGATCGAAACGATCGGTCTCGGCGTCGAGTACGTCCGGATCCGGTCGGTCGAGTTCGCCTTCATCGGCGTCTCGCAGGTGCTCTTCGGCGCGTTCCGCGGGGCCGGGAACACCCGGACGGCGATGGTACTGTCGATCCTGACGCTGTGGGTCGGGCGCGTCGGCACGATCGCACTCCTGGTGTTCGGGCTCGGCTGGGACGCGACCGGGATCTGGGTCGGGATGGCGATGGGTAATATCGTCGGCGCACTCATCGCCATCCCGTGGTTCCTCCGGGGGACCTGGAAGGACAAGTACATCGAGGAGAGCGTCGACGGTGAGGAAGCTGTCGCGTAGATCTTTCTGTCGCCAGATCCCCCTGTCTTATCAGTTCGGCAGCAGATTCACCGCGTCGCTCACCGTTTCCAGGACGACCCAGCCGACGAAGACGAGATAGGAGACCAACAGCGCGTACGACTCGGCGTCCGACAGGGCCAGACCGGTCCGCAACACGGTAAACAGCAGGATCGTCGCCAGCGTCAACACGCCGAACATCGGGATCGCCATTGCGAAGTTGATCGTCGTGCTCCCGGCGATGAGCACGCCCACTGGGATCGCCACGAGCAGGTCGAAGGTGTTGCTGCCGAGGACGTTCGCCAGCGAGGCCACTCCGCGGTTGTTCCGGGCGGCGCGGACGCTGACAAGTCCGTCGGGGAGGCTGGTCGCACCCGCGACGATTGTCACACCCATAATGAACCCGGGCACGCCCAGCGCGGAGCCGATGATATCAACCGAGTGAACCAGCCGCTCGACGGCGACCAGAATGACAACCAGGCCCGCCACGAGCAGTCCCCACTGGCGGGTGGCGTCGATGCCGTCGGCGTCCGACGGGTCAGCGTCGTAGTCGGCGGTGTCCTGATACTGGATGAAGACGTACAGCCCGTACAGCCCCAGCGGGATCAGCGCAAGCGGACGCGTGATATCGCCCGCGAGGTCGGCGGCGTCGGGCGCGGGATAGTAGATCACGCCCAGCGCGAAGGTGATCACGAGTACCGAGACCGCGAGCATGTAGAACTGCGCTTCCTTGTAGACCAGCGTCCGGTTGGACTCGATGTCCTCGTCGGTGGCGATGCCGGCGACCGCGGGGATCACGAGGATATTGAAGATCGCCGACCCGACGATCGCCCCCACGCCGAGTTCGAGGTCGCCGACCGTGATTGCGGCGAAGACGACCGTCGCCAGTTCGGGGAAACTCGATCCCACGGCGGTGACGATCGACCCCTGGACGACCTCCGGGAGCCCGTAGTAGGCCGCAAGCTTCTCGCTTGCGCCTTCGAGCCACCCGCTTCCGAGCCAGATCGCTCCCGTCGTCACGAGGATGATCGCGACATCGACTACCAGCGTCGCCATTAGGTCGGTGGTCGGCCGTCGGCTGTAACTATCTACCGATCGCTACCCTTCTACAGCAACGCTCGGGGGCCGTTTCGGACCGTGATGACCGGCACCGGAACCGACCGGACGGCCTTCTCGGCGACGCTGCCGAGCAGGATCCGTTCGACCCCCTGGCGACCGGTCGTCCCCATCACGACGGCGTCGATTCCCTCGCGCTCGACGACGTCACGAATCTCCGCCGCGGGCGACCCGGTTTCGACGTGGCTCGTCACGGCACCCATCCCTTCCTTCTGGGCGGCGTTCTCGATGGTTTCGACGGCCTCTCTCGCGTGTTGCTCGCCCGCGCTGGCCAGTTGCTCCGTCCGGGCGTCCGAACCGAAGGCCCCGGTGTCGATGACCGACAGCGCGTGTATTTCGGCGTCCATCGCGGTCGCCAGATCGAAGGCGTGTTTCGCCGCGCTCTCGGCCGCCTCGCTCCCGTCAGTCGGCACGAGGAGCCGGTCGAACGGGACGACGAACTTCTCGTCGCTGGCCATCCGGGCCGTCAGGACGGGAGTCTCCGAGAGGCGGACGACCTTTTCGGTAACGCTCCCGAGCAGGTACCGTGACAGGCCGCTGCGCCCCTGTGTCGGCATCACGATCACGTCGAAGTCGTGCTCGTCGCCGTATTCGACGATCGTCTCCGCGGGCGTCCCCTGGACGACGTCCGTCGTGTATTGCACCTCGAGCGTATCGAGCGCGCCACCTCCTTCCGTGAGGATCTCCTCTCCCCGCTCGATCAGGCCGTCGACGACCTCGCCGCCGACACGCGTGACGCTGGCCTCGTTGGTGTCCGCGACGTACAACAGCCGGATCGAGCCGTCCGCCCAGTGGGCGAGCTCGCCCGCGTGGTGGAGTACTTCGGCCGCCCCGTCGCTCCCGTCGAACGGAAAGAGGATCTTTTCGTACATCCCAACTAGAGTGTTTCTCGCGAGTCGATGTGAAACCCTATGGTGGTCCGGGGGGAAACGCCGCCAATGACCAGCGTCAAAGACTTCCGCGTCGACGAGGAGCCGACCGCCGAGGCACTCGGCCGCGGGGCGTTCGTGTTCACCGACGACTACTCCGTGTTCGACTGGGGGAAGATGCCCGACGAGATACCCCACAAGGGCGCGTCGCTGTGCGCGATGGGCGCACGCAACTTCGAGCTGCTCGAACAGAACCACGTCCCGACACACTACGAGGGCGTCGCCATCGACGGGGACGCGGTCGGGGCCGCGGACTCGCGGGTGACGGTGGATCTCGCGGACGCGCTCGCCGCCGGGGTCGCGCCCCGCGAGATGGCGATCTCGCTGACACAGGTCCCCGACCTTCCCCACGACGGTGACGACTACGATTACGACGCCTACCACGACGCCGCCGGGGAGAACTATCTGATCCCCCTGGAGATCGTCTTCCGGAACACTGTCCCGGTCGGGTCCTCGCTGCGCAAGCGCACTGACCCCGCCGATCACGGCCTGGACTACAATGTCTGGCCCGACGAGCCGGTCGACCTTCCCCAGCCGGTCGTCGAGTTCTCGACGAAATACGAGCGCCAGGACCGGTATCTCGACCGTGAGGAGGCCGACCGGATCGCCGGGACGGTCGATATCGACCGGCTGGAAGAGCTCGCGCTGTCGGTCGATCACATCCTGAACCGGCAGGCCGAGCGGGCCGGGTTCGTCCACGAGGACGGCAAGATCGAGTGTCTCTACTATCGGGGCGAGATCCGCGTCGCCGACGTGGTCGGCACCTTCGACGAGAACCGCTTTTCCTACGACGGCCAGGAGGTCAGCAAGGAGGTCATCCGCCAGTACCACAAGCGCACCCAACCCGAATGGGTCGAGGCCGTCTCCGAGGCCAAATCCGAGGCCGACGAGCGTGGGGTCGCCGACTGGAAGTCGCTGTGCGATCGCACTCCGGAGCCGCTCGACGACGCCGTGATCGAGGCCGCGAGCGATCTCTACTGTGCCGGCACGAACGCCTACGTCGGCAGCGATATCTTCGACGCCCCCGATATCGGGGACGCCGTCGAAGCCGTGCAGGAATTGTAGGACTGCGAGGAACCAGTCGATTCCGCGCCGAACTCACCCGAACAGCCGTGCCCACGCACGCAGTGCGAGCGGCAGAACGACGATGGCAGTCACGTACGAGTAGAAGGTGCTGATCGCGGTCAACAGTCCGAACTGCCCGAGAATGGGGTTGACCGCCAGGGTCATACACGCGACGCTGCCGGAAGTAGTGAGCATGCTCGCGGTGACGCCGCCGCCGGTGCCCCCGAGCGTCGTCAACAGCGAGCCGTGGACGTCCCCGCGCTCGTCGTACTCGTCGATGAAGCGATGGACGATGTGGACGGAATAGGCGACGCCGAGCCCGATCGTGATCGCCAGGATCGTCGCCGTCAGCGCGTTGAACGCGATCCCGAGCACCGGCATCGAGCCGACGAGCATGACGACGGCGACGACGATCGGGGCCATCGTCGCCAGTCCGAGCGACCACCGCCCTTCCAGCAGGCCGAACACGACCACGAGGAAGACCGCCGTCAGACCGAACGCGACTGCGAAACTCACCACGGCAGAGGACATCAGCGCCTCGGTCAGCGCCCGGAAGACGATCGTGTCCCCGGTCGCCTCCGCGTCGAAGTGTACGTCCGCCGCGAACGCGCGTGAGTCCGCGGTGATCTCCTTCTGGGTCGAACTCGATTCGACCTGGTAGACGACCTTCGTCGCGCGGCGGTCCTCGGTGAGGTACTGCTCGGCTTGATCGGCGTACTCCGAGCGCAACAGCTCCGCGTAGATCGCATCGAGGTTCCGGTCGGGGACGCCGTTGTCGGTGAGGTCGTTGCGCTCGACCATCGCCGCGAACTCAGGGTCTTGGTTTGCGTAGGTCCGGATGACCGAAATCAGGCCCTGCGAGACCGCACGCCCGTCCTCGCGGACGAACGACGGGGGCGGATCCGCCCCCGCACGATGGACGACTTCGAGGGCGTTGTCCTGCTCCATCGGCCCCTCGACGTAGACGGTCACCTGTTCGGTGTTGGTCGTCTCGAAGGTGTCTTTGATGTAATTCGACGTGTCAGTAATCTCGAACTCGGAGGGGGCGATCTCTTCGGGAATGACCTCGATCTGTGGCGGATGGTCGGCGTAGGGCAGGAAGTCCTCGGTCTCGAACTTCGACTCGACGTTGGTCGCCGACGCGCCGGCCGCGCCGGTGATCAGCAGGATCACCGCCAGCAGTGCGAACGGATGGCGTTTGGCGACGACGGCGCTTGATCGAAGCGCGGCGCCCAGACGGGAGTCCTCCCCGCCGAATGGCGCGATCGAGAACTGTCCGATCCCCAGCGCTGCCCGACGGCGGTCGGTCGCGAGCTTCAGCGCGGGCAGGAAGATCCCGAACACAAAAAAGGTGAAGACGAGTCCGACCGCGACGACGAGGCCGAACTCCCGGACCGGTTCGAGCTTGCTGGTGACGTTTGCTAGAAAGCCGATGACGGTCGTCACCGTGACGATGAAGAAGGCAACTAGCAACTGATCGTTGGCCAGCAGCATGCTCTCGCGGGGCTCGGCGCCGTCGACCCGCTCCTCGCGGTAGCGGTTGACGGCGTGAATCCCGAAGTCGATCCCCACGCCGAGCAAAATCACCGGGACGGCGATCATCATGAGGTTGAACCTGATGCCGGCATAGCCCATGAACCCGAACGTCCAGACGAGCGCGAAGATCAGGCTCACGAGCGCTAGCAACAGATCGATCGGATCCCGGTAGGCGAGCACGAGACACAGCAGGATGAACACGACCACCGCCGGCACGATCAACGACAGCGACTCGAAGATCGCCTGATCGAACCCGGCCTGCTGGATCGCCGCGCCGAAGACCCGGATGTCCCCGTCCGCGGTTTCAGCGGTGCCTTTCATCCGCTCCTGGATGGATTCCAGCGTCGCCTGATCGCCTTCGGGGACTGTGTGTGTGACGACAACGATCGTCGCGGATGCCCGCGGCTCCTCGAGGTTGCGGTCCTCGCTCAACACCTGTGTGATCCCCGGTCTGCGATCGAGCAACGTTCTGGCTGCGTCCCGTATCTCGGCCGGTGACGCCGTCTCGACGGCCTGAATCCGCTGTTCGGGCGTCGTCGCGAACGGATCGAGCACCTGTGCGATCCCGGTCGCGAGCCCGGTCGTCTCGCGCACCCGCAACGACGGGTCGGACTGGAGATCCTGCTGGAGTTCGAGCGTCCGCAACACGGCGCGCTTGCTGAAGACGTTCTCGTCGGTGACGACGAGCTGTGTCGTGTCCTCGCCCGTCTCGAAGGTCGCGCCGAACTGATCGTCGACGTACTGCTGGGTGTCGTGTTCCGGGACGCTCTCGAAGAACCGATCGGTCCCGGAGTCGATCTCGACGCCGCTGAGTCCGCCGGCGAACACGGCCGTCACGAGCAGGAACGCGACGACGATCCGCTCGGGGTTGTCGACGATCCAGTGACTCAGCGCGTCGAGCACGCGCTCGTGATCGATCACCGCCTCTCACCCCTGGCTCGCGTGGTCATGGTAGTCAGCTGCTCAGTCGCTCGCGTAGCGCGCTAACGAGATCGAACCACCAGACCAGCAGCGCGATGGCGACCAGGACCAGGACGAGCCCGCCCCCGATGAACGCCGGACTGAGGCCAGAATCGGAGACTTCGACGGTCACCGGCACTCGGTAGGTATCCGAGAGTTGACTCTCGCCGCGAGCGTTATCGTACCGGAAATCCACCGAGACGGAGTAGTCTTTGGCCATCGCGCTCGCGCCGACTGACAGGTCGAACGTCACCGTCTCCGACTCGCCGGGTTCGAGCGACGAGACGAACGCCTCGTCGTCACTGCTGTCGAGCGGATCGTCGCTGAACAGTTTCGCCTGGACGTTCGAGACAGTCTCGTTGCGCTGGTTGGTGACGGTGAGTGTCAGCGATCCACCCCCTCCGGGATTGAACGACCCGTCCGTGCGCTCGATCGAGAAATCGTCACGCTCGGGCCGGACCTCGACGGAGAGGTCCCGCGAGTCGGTCTGCTGGACCGTCCCCTCGCTGCCGCGATACCGCGTGGAGAGTTCGAACAGCTTCGGGCCGTGTGCGGCCTCCCCGGTGACGCCGACGCGATAGCGGAACGTCGCGGACTCGCCCGGTTCGAGCCGTCCCACCGCGTAGCGCGTGTTGTAGAAGTTGATCGCCTGCCGGTCGTTCGCGACGGTGACGACGACGCCGTCGACGGTCCGGTTCGCGCGGTTCGTGACTTCCCCGATTAGGTCGCCCTCCTCGCCGACGTAGAGGTCGCTCTCGACGCGCTCGAAGTCGAACGTCTGCTCGGGCGCGGGTTCGATCCCGACTGTCGTCGATCGAGTTGGCATATCGTCGCCGTATTCGTTCTCGTAATCGACGCTGAGATCCGCCGTGTAGGCCTGCCGGATCGCGTTCTCGTCGAATCCGCCCCGGAGCGTCACCGTCCGGGTCTCGCCCGCGGCCCACTCGCCGATGTAGGCGGCCGAGGTCGGGGTTCCCGTTTGGGGCGGTTCGAAGGAGAACCCGCCCGGGGCCTCGACCGGGTCCTGTGCGCCGCCCGTTCCGAAGAACAGCGCGTCGACGTTCGAACTGGCCGTCAGCGTCGCGTCGGTCGCGTTCAACGGCCCCTCGTTTCGCAACGTCACCTCGATCAGTCCGCTGTCGCCGATCGGAACCCCGTGATCGACTGATTCGACTGTGAACTGCGGACGCTCCCGCGGCGTGAACTGGACGTACTCGGTGCGGGTGTTGTCGTTGTTCTGGCTGTCAGTGTACTGGAACTGCAACTCGATGGGATAGCTCCGGTCGGCGACCGCGTTCGCGGTCGTTCCCGGACGGAAGGTGAGCTGTCTTCGCTCGCCCGCCCTCCAGGTCTCGACGAACGCCGTCCCCGACGGGGAGGCTTCCGAGCCGAGATAGACCTCCGAATCCGGGGATGTCGCGGTTACTGTCACTTCCGAGATGTTCCGTGGGACCGCACTGGTCACGTTGACAGTCAGGTATCCGGTTCCCTCGCGAGGGACCTGCTGGTCGACCGTCCGAACCGAAAAATCCGGTCGCGCCCGCGGCGTGAACTGGACGTACTCGGTGCGGGTGTTGTCGTTGTCCTCGCTGTCGGTGTATTCGAACTGCAACTCGATGGGATAGGAGCGATCGACGGCGCTGTCGTCCGTGCCGGCCCGGAAGGTGAGCTGCTGGGAGTCGCCGTCGTCCCACTGTTCGAATCGTGTCGTCGCCGACTGAGAGGCCTCTGTGCCGAGATACACCGCCGTGTCGGGGGCCGTCGCGGTGACGGTGACGTCCTCGATGTCCTTGCCGACGATCTGCGTGACGTTCATCGTGATGGTGCCCTCACCGGCCTGGGGCACGCTGTGGGCGAGCTCCCTGACGCGAAACTCGCTTCGCTCGCGTGGGGAGAACTCGACTGTCGTCGTCCGCGTGTTGTCGTTGTCCTCGCTGTCGGTATACTGAAACTCCAGTTCGATCGGATAGGAGCGGTTGACGGCGCTGTCGTCGGTCCCGGCCCGGAAGGTAAGTTGGCGGGCCTGCCGGGCACCCCACTGATCGAACTGCGTGGACGAGGACCGCGAGCCCTGGGATCCGAGATACACGTCACCGTCGTTGGTGGTCGCGGTGACGGTGACGTCTTCGAGGTCCTTGCCGGCGGTATGGGTCACGTTCATCGTGACGGTGCCTTCACCGCCACGGGGCACGTCGTGGGTCAACTCCCCGACGGTAAAGCGCGTCCGCTCGTCCGGGACGATCGAAAACGAGTCGGACTGACTCGCCTGGTTGTCGTCGCTGTCGGTGTACTGGACCGTCGCGTCGATCGGATAGGGTCGATCGACCGCGCTCTCGACGGTCCCCGCGCGGAACCGGCGCACCTTCGTTTCCCCGGCTCCCAGATCACCGATATTCGTCTCGGAGGTTGCCGTGCCCGAGCCGAAATAGAAGTCGGAGTCGCTCGAACTCAGCGATAGCGTCGCGTCCGTGACACCCTCGCCGCCGTCGTTGTGCACGTTGACGTAGACGATCCCCTCGCCTCCGACGGGGACGTCGTGGTAATCGTACTCGACCGCGATGTCGGGTTCGGGCTCGATCTCGACGGTGATTGTACTGGTTTCCGTCCGATTGATGACTTCTTCGCTGTACTGGTACTCGCCGTCGGCGACCTCGTCGTAGGTGACGTTCTTCGCGTGGCGGTAGTCGGTCGTGACGTTCACCTCGTAGGTGCCCGGTTCGGCGTCCTCCTCGACCTGTACGTCGAACGTGTACGGCCCGCCCGTGTCGCCGTCCTGGATCGTGCCGGCCTGCTGTGCCCCCGTCTCGACTGTCAACGGCGCGTCCCGTGTATCACTGACGTTGACCTCGATCGACCGTGCCTCACCGGCCCGCTCGCGCGCCCCGGCCGGGTGGGTCTCGTTGTTGTCGTCGATCTCGGCGTTGTTCGTCAGGCTGACCGAAATCGAGCCGTCTTCTCCGGGCGTCAGCTGCGCGTCGGGCGCGCTGGCGTTGAGATACGGCGTCCCTTCGACGTATCCGGACGTGGCTGCCCTGGCGATACCCGTCTCGAACGTGATGACGCCGCCGATCGAACTCGCCACGAGCAGGGTCACGAGCGCGAGCGCGACGATCCGTTCGCCTCGGCCCCCCGATCGCCGCGTTCGGGTCATGCACGACCGCCCCCGATCCGTCCACCACCAACGTTTCCGGGACGATCGTCCCGTGATGTCACCCGCCTCAGAGCCGTTCGGTCGCGATAGTTATCGTCTAGTGGGCGTACTCGTCTCTCCGGTCCGACCAACCGGTCCGCCGAAGTCGACGCGACGACAGTATCTGTCCGGTCGCTCGTGGCGTACATCGTTCTCTATCCGTAGCTCTGTGGTGAGTGCTCATAAGCGTTTGACAACTCGACACGAGTTTACAATTTATAATTCCGCGCTATCACGGTCCCGACAGCGGACAGCGTTCGCCTAGTCGTCGGCTTCGGCCTGGGCGTCGTCTTGCTCCGCGAGGAACTCCCCGAGCCCGTCGACCGGCCGGTCGGGAGTGAGTTCGTCTAGCTGCTCCGGTGCGCCCAACTGCGCGTCGGTTTCTTCGGGGTTGCGGAGCTTCGTGCGGCCGCGATGGACCGAGACCTCTTGGTCGAGGTGGAGTTTGATCGCTTCAAGCAGTGCTTCGGCCTCCAGCGGCTGGCCGATCCGCTGGAGCTGTTCCTCGGTGGCGTCGTCGGGGACGTTGAACGCGCGCTGGGTGATGATCGGCCCCTGATCGAGGTCGGTCGTCACGTAGTGGGCGGTCACGCCGGCGATACGAACGCCCTCCTCGATGGCCTGCATGTACGCCGACGCGCCCGGGAACGCGGGCAGCAGGCTCGGATGGACGTTGATGATCTGTTTCTCGTACCGGAAGACGACGTCCGGGCTGAGAATGCGCATGTATCGGGCCAGTACGATCAGATCCGAGTCGTACTCCTCGAGCAGATCGAGCAGCTCCGCCTCGTCGGGCGTGCCCTTCTCGTCGCCGATGTCGTGGAACGGGACCTCGTACTTCTCGGCGAGGGGCTCCAGGTCGGAGTGGTTGCCGATCACCACGTCGATGTCGGCCCCGAGTTCGCCGCTGGCCCAGGCCTCGAAGATCGCTTCCAGACAGTGCGATTCCTTCGTCACGAGGACGGCGATCGACTGGGTCTCCCGGTCTTTCGGGAAGCGGACCTTGATGTCGACGTCGAGTTCGTCGCCCAGCTCTCGGAGGTCCTCGCGGAGTTTCGCCTCCGTACAGACCATCTCGCCGGTGTCGACGTGCATCGTCATCCGGAAGACTCCCTCCCGGACGGCCTGGTCGAGGTCCTCAATGTTGATGCCACGCTCGAACAACAGCGAGGTGACGTTGGCGATCAGTCCGGTGTCGTCCTCGCCGACGACCGTGATCTCGGTCATCTCGCTCGTCACGGGCGACACCTCCGGCGCGTGCGGACCGTCGTCGCTATCCGGCACGTTCGAACAGTCATTGATGTGTTGCAGTCAGCCTGCAAGCAAAAGCGCTTCGCGTTCGGGACTCCCCCAGCAAATCTATAGGGTCGGAGCCGTCAGTGTGTGCTATGTCAGGCGACGAGGCCGTCTCACTCCTCTATGTCGACCCCGACGAGCAGGCGTGCCTGGAGACGCGGACCGATCTCGAAGCGTCTCCGCTGCTCGACGTGGACGTCCGGACCTGCAGCTCCCTCTCGACGGCGATTGAGACGCTGGAAGCCGACGCAATCGACTGCGTCGTCACCGAGTACGAACTGTCCGATGCCACCGGGATCGACCTGCTGGACCGGCTCAGAGACGACCGCCCGGACGTTCCCTGTATCCTCTACACCGACGTCGGGCCGGATGCGATCCACACTGGGGCTGCGCGGGACGCCGTCGTCGAATACCTCCCGCGAGACATCCCGGACCCGGTCCGGTCGCTGGCCCGGCTCGTCCGGAACGTCCTCGACGAACGCAGCCAGCTCGCCTACCCCCTCCCGGAGACAGAAGACGAGCGACTGGCGGCCATCCAGCGCTACGATGTCGACGACCTCGAGGCGACGACGGCGGTCGATCGTCTCACCGAACTGCTCGCCAACCACTTCGACGTCGCTGTCGCGTTCGTCGGGATCGTCGACGCACACGAGGAGCGGTTTCTCGCCTGCAAGGGGGCCGACTGGGACCGCCTCGACCGTGAGGACGCTATCTGTAGCCACACACTGCTCGAGGACGAACACCTGATCGTCGAACACGTCCAGTCCGACGCGCGGTTCGCCGACATTGAGGTCCTTGCGGAGCTGGACATCCGATCGTATGCGGGCGTGCCACTGACGACTCCCGATGGGCTTCCGATCGGCGCGATGTGCCTCATCCACGACGAGCCCCGGTCGTATTCCGACGACGACATCGAGGATCTGCACCGCTTCGCCGAGGAACTGATGGAGCAACTGGAACTGCGCCGACGGCTCTCGGACGTCGAGCGGGCCGTTCCGAAACCCGATCACGAGGGGATCAAATGACGGCCCAACTACAGGACGCATACGCGTTCCCGGAACTGCCGCTCGATCCGGTCGACGCCGGAACGAACTTGTTGCTCACCGGCCCGCCGCTGGTCGGGACCCAGCGACTCCTGCTCTCGATGGTCACCGGGGCCGACGAGGGCGAGGGTCTGCTGTTCGTCTCGGCCGACGAGGACGGAGTCAGCATCATCGAGGACTACGAGACGGCCGGGCACACGTTCGACCCCAGCCGGATGTGTGTCATCGACTGCACCGACCACAGTCCGGAGTCGACCGGCGCTGTCAGGCAGGTCTCGGGGCCGAGCGACCTCACGGGCATCGGCATCGAGTTCTCCTCGCTGTACGAATCGCTGCGCGAGAGCGGCGTCGACCGAGCACGGGTCGGGCTGTACTCGATCCCGACGCTGCTTGCATTCGCCGAGGACTTCCGGGCAGTCTATCGATTCTTGCATACTGTTACCGGCCGGATCAGGACCGCCGACGGACTCGGCGTGTTCGCGATCGATCCCGACGCGATCGACGACGAGGCCTTCGCGACAGTTGCGCAGGCGTTCGACGCTCGCGTGATCGTTCGAGAGGGTGACGATGGCCCGGAATTTCGGGTCCGCGGGCTGCCCGACCAGCCCGACGGTTGGCATCCGGTCCCGTGACGGGGGAGTTATCACTCTTGGGAACAATGCAGAAACATCTATGTCGCGAGGTCACGCTGTTTCGGACATGCGCATCTCGAGTGGCGTTCCCGGCTTCGACGAGCTCGTCGACGGCGGCTTGCTCCCACAGCGACTGTACGTCGTGAGCGGACCGCCGGGCAGCGGGAAAACGACCTTCTCCTCGCAGTTCATCACCCAGGGCGCCAAGCAGGGCGACAACTGCCTGTACGTGACGATGCACGAGACCAAGGAGGAACTGATGCAGGACATGGCCGGGTTCGACTTCGGCTTCGACAAGGCCATGCAGTCCGACGCCGTCCAGTTCCTCAATCTGGTCACCGAGAGCGGCAAGCGGACCATCACGCAGTTCGGCCACGAGGGTGGACTGACCAACCGGCTGGTCGCGTTTCTCGATTCGAACGACATCGACCGTGCGGTGATCGACTCGACGATGTTGCTCCAGCACTTCTTCTCGGACGCCAACCAGGAGATCACCGGCTTCCTCTCGGCGCTGAAACAGACCGACACGACGATCATACTGATCTCGGAGATGACCGATCCCTCAGCGTACTCGGACGAGCACTACCTCGCCCACGGCGTCATCTTCTTCCACAACTACCTGGAGTCCGGTGGGATGACCCGCGGTATTCAGGTGATCAAGATGCGCGGTACGGCCATCGACTGTGACATCCGTCGAATCTCCTTCAGCGATAGCGGGCTGATGGTCCACACCGACGAGAAGATACAGAGCTGACATGTACGAACAGACCTACGACACCGACTGGGAATCGCTCGATCGCGACGGGGCGATGAGCCGCGCGTTCGCCATCGGTGTCGCGGCGTCGTTCGGCCACGATTACTCCGAGGAGTACGAGCGGATTGTCGCCGAGATGGACAGCTCCTACAACCGGAGTATCGTCGAGCTGGCCTTCGAAGAGGGCAAGAACAAGGCCAAAAAGAAACGCCACGAGAGCGACAACGGTGACGAGGACGACGTCTGGTCCGAACTGGTCGAGGGCGAGACGGTCACCGTCGAACGCGACGAGGTGCCGACCGGCGGGCAGAACCGCCTGCCTGCGGCCCTCGACAAGGCGAAAATCCTCGACCGTCCGGACGCCGACAGTCGCGATCGCGTCTCGAAACCGGACTTCCTGGACAAGTAATCGATCGATGCGATCCTACAGCGAGAGCGGATCCGGTCCGTCCTCGCCGGGCCCGACCGGATCTCTGTCGCTGTAGTACTTGCGGCCGATGCCCTTGCTCGAGACAGCACCGTAGGCGGCCATGTGCGCGTCGGTCGCCGACTCGAAGGTCTCGTTGCCGAGCCGTCCCAGGACTTCGCCCAGTGACTCGGTTCCGTTCGGCAGGACCAACTCCGTATCGCCGTAGGCCTCGATCAACTCCTCGGTCGTCGCCGGATACTCGTGGGTCTCGAACTGCTCTATTGCGGCTGTGAGTCGCATACAACCGTGAAATTGGTGGACGGCAATAAACCTTAACTATTAATCATACAGAATGCTCGAAGGTATCGGTATGTGTTCTAGGATCGGAAGTCGCTTTGGCCAGTCGGTCCAACGCGGGGTATGGTCCGGGCGGATCTCCACGTGCATACGACGGTCTCCGACGGCGAACTCGACCCGGCAGCGGTGCCGGCGACCGCGCGACAGGCCGGACTCGACGCTGTGGCGATCACCGACCACGATCGGATCCAGCCCGGCCTGGACGCCCCTGTCGTCCGTCGCGACGGCGTGACTGTCGTCCACGGTATCGAACTCCGGGTCGATGCCGGAAAACAGCGGGTCGATCTGCTCGGATATGGGCTGGATCCGACACCCGATCTCGAGGCGGCTTGCGAGCGCATCCAGCGCGACCGGGTCGAGCGCGCCCGCGCGATCGTCGACTGTGTCGAGGACCGACTCGGTGTCACATTGAACGTCGAGTTTCACCCCGGTGTCGGTCGACCGCATATCGCTCGCGCGATCGACGCGAGCGACGCGGATCTCGGGTATCAGGAAGCCTTCGAGACACTCATCGGGGACGACGACCCCTGTTTCGTCTCCAGGGAGATCCCGACGTTCGAGACCGGGCGGCGACTGCTCGCGGAGGCGGCCGCGTTCGTCGGGCTCGCGCATCCGCTTCGCTATCGGGACCCCGATCACGCGCTCGCCCTGGCGGCGGATCTGGACGCCGTCGAACTGGCCTATCCCTACGATCACGACGCCGACCGACGCCCGGTCCGGCGTGCGATCGATCGCCACGGCCTGCTGGCGACCGGCGGCAGTGACGCACACGGGCGCCGACTCGGGATCGCCGGGCTCGACGCCGAGCAGTTCGAACGCGTCCGCAAGCGACTCCCTCATCCCCGTCGTTGACGGGCGCCGTCCGACACGCGCAAGACGACAGCGCAGGGTTCAATGTCGTCGCCGTTCTACCGTCAGGCATGAACTGTCACTACTGCGATCGCGACGCCGAGGTCACCGTCGAGAAAGACGGGATCAAGGTCGGCGTCTGCAAGGAGCACTTCCGCGAGCGGATGGAGGAACTCGCGGATTCGGAGTGGCTTGAGGGCGTCGAAGACCAACTTGATATCGACCGCGCCGAGTAGCGGCGTTCGGACCGGATCTTTCTCCCGCAGGCTGTCACACGGCTTTTACGTACGTGCCGAGTATCGACACGTATGACCGACGCCACGGATCAGGTTGCAGTGCCGTGTCCGGCCTGCTCGCCGGACTTCGAGACCGTCCACGAGGTGCTCTCGGAGGGCGGGCAAGCCACCGTCAAATGTACCGAGTGCGGGCACGTCCACAAGACGACGTTGCCCGAAGAGACGACACTCCAGCGGGACGTCGTCGTCTCCCAGGACGGCGACTCATTCAGCGCGAGCACCGACGTGCCCGCCGAGGAGACGCTTGCAGTCGGCGAGGAGTTTCTGCTGGAAACCGACGAGGCGATTCTGACTGTCCGGATCACCAGCCTCGAACTGGCCACCGGCCGCGTCGAGGAAGCCCCGGCCGAGGACGTGCGCACGATCTGGACACGGGCGGTCGGCAACGTCAGCGTCAACACGACTGTCCATCCGAAGGGCGGCGACCGCGAGGGAACCCGCAGCGAGGAGTTGCACGTCCCCGGCGACTACGAGTTCGTCGTCGGCGAGATCGACGAACTGGGCGAGTTAGAGTTCACCGTCGAAGGGATCCACCTCCGGGAGGACGCCCACGGCTACAACCACGAGAAACTCGATCACGACGGCGATATGGCCTTCGCCAAGGACATCAAGCGCCTGCTCGTCCGCGATGAGAGTTCGACCGCGTGGTCGGCGTGGTAGGATGTTCGGGAGCGACGACGACGCGAGCCGAGACCGCCTGTTAGCGGGGCTTCGCCAGCGGGTCGACGACCAGGCGGTCGTCGACGCGATGGCCGCGGTCCCGCGCGAGGCGTTCGTCCCCGACAGCCAGCGCTCGAGCGCCTACGCCGACCGTCCGCTTTCGATCGGCGAGGGCCAGACCATCAGCGCCCCGCACATGGTCGCGATCATGGCCGAACTCCTCGATCTCGAAGCCGGCCAGACGGTCCTGGAGATCGGCACTGGCTGTGGCTATCACGCCGCTGTCACGGCCGAGCTCGTCGGATCCGAGGGCGTCTACAGCGTCGAATACTACGAATCGCTCGCCCGCGAGGCCCGCGAGCGGCTGGCCGAGCTGGGATACGACGGCGTCTCCATCCGCGCCGGCGACGGCCACGACGGCTGGGCCGAGCACGCCCCCTACGACCGGGCGTACCTGACCTGCGCTGCGCCCGCCTTTCCCGAGGCGGTCGTCGAGCAGGTCCGGCCCGGCGGCGTGTTGCTCGGGCCGCTGGGCGAGGGTCATCAGACGCTGGTCAAAGCGATCAAACGCGAGGACGGCACCCTCGAGCGTACCCGACACGGTGGCGTTCGATTCGTCCCGATGCAGGACGAGTAACGACTTTCGAGTAGGGTGATTCCGCGCTACAGTTCGAGGGGATCGGCGTCCGCCCAGCGCGCCTCGAATTCAGCCGTGACCGTCGCGGCGAACTCCGGATCCTTGAAGTCGATGACAGCGAACGTCTCGTTCTCCCGGAGCGGGTGTGGCACCTCGATGCAGACTTCGGTGTCGTCAATCGTCTCGAAGGTTCCGATGACGTCTTCGCTGGTCCGGACCTCGAAGCCGTCGTGCGGTTGCAGGAGTTCCCGGTAGCGCTCGCCGACGCTGTCCGGCAGCGCCTCGACCATCTCCGGCGGCATGAGCAGTTTGACTTCGACGCCGCGGTCGAGTGCGTCTTTCAGGGTGGCGACGCTCCGATCGCCGATCTCGTCGAGGTCGAACTGCTGTGAGAACTGCGAGGTGACGATGACGATCCGATCGTCGGCGGCGGTCAACCGCTCGATGAGCAGTTCCGCGGTCTCTTCGGGCCCGACCGCGGCCGTCCAGAACGTCTCCCCGATCGGTTCGGCCGCCTCCAGGTCCTCCGCCAGCGAGTCGACGATCTCCTCGTACTGGTTGGCCTGTTCTTCGAGCTCCTGCTTTTTGTCCTCCAGTAGCCGATCGAGCGCGGTCTCTGGCTCGACCGCGACGTACTTTTTCGGTCGGCTCGCGGCCTGGCTCCGGACGAGGTTCTGTGTCTCCAGGCTGTTGAGCACGTCGTAGATCCGACCCATCGGCACGTCGCTGATCCTGGACAACTCCTTTGCCGTTGTCGGCCCAGTTTCGAGCAACGATCGGTACGCTCGAGTCTCGTATTCCGACAGCCCGAGGTCGCGGAGTGTGGCCATATCGGATTGTCGCGGCGGCCGATCAAAAACCTATCGTGAGTTTACGCATCCAATCACGCGTCCGTGAGCAGCGATTCCAGTTCCGTCGGCGTCTCGGCCGATCCGACCGTCGCCTCCCCGTCGAGTACTGTCGTCGTTTCGCCGCCGACGCCGGGCACGACGACGGCCTCGTGATCGGCCAGCCGGAGCGCGGCACGGTGGAGGTCACTGCCCGCCGCCGGGCCGACTTCGATCGTCCGCGGCTGGCGGACGCGGGCGACGCTCGTGGCGTACTCGGCCGCCTCGACGCCCATCCGGTCGGTGGCGTCCGCGTAGGCCGCGAGCGTTTCGCGAGCCGTCTCCCGGTAGCTCGACTCGCCGGTGAGCGCCGCCAGCGTGATCGCGGCGTCGGCGAACGCGACGGCGTAGTCGAACGGATACAGCGACCGATCCAGCAGTCCGGCCTCACCGGGCGGCCCGTCCCTGAACACGTCGTCCTCGGCGAGGTGCTCGATCGTCCAGTCCGCGACCGCTCGCGCCGGCCCGGGCTCGCCAAGCACCTGCCAGGCGGTCGTCAGTCCGGTGAGCACGCGTGACTGATCGACGAGTAGCCCGCGCGGGCTGTCCGCTCCCGGGTAGTGTGTGACGGCCCCCTCCTCATCGACGAGTTCAGTTACCGTATCCAGCGCACGCTCGGCGAACCGTCGCGAGCGGTTGTCGTCGGTGTAGGCGTAGTAGGTACACAGCGCGTCGACCGCCAGCGCGTTCCGGTCGGCGAACACTGTGCCGTCGACTGGCGGCGGGTCGGCGTCTTCGCGCTCGGTCGCGTCGAGCTGATAGTAGCGGGCTCGCCCGGCCTGGCTGGCCGCGAACGCGCCGGTCCCGGGCGCGTCGTCGGTCCACAGCGTGGTCGTTAGGTACTCGATCGCTCGCTCGGCCGTCTCGCGGTAGGGTTCCTCGCCGGTGTAGCGATACCCGTGGGCGAACGCCCGTATCAGCGCCGCGTTGTCGTCGAGCAACTTCGCCCGTCGGGGCTCGCTCCAGTCGCGCTCGGTCGCGTACCGGTAGAACCCGCCGCCGTAGGTGTCCAGCAGGTGGGTCCGTACCGCCTCGAGCGTTCGTGTGGCCTGTTCGCGCGCCCGCACCAGCGCGAACTCGATCGTGCGGGGCAGCGGGAACTTCACGTCCGCACCCCACCCGCCGAACTCCTCGTCGTAGGCCGCGAGCAACTGCTCGATCATCCGCTCTTCGACCGCTGCGGACAGCGACCCGCCCGGTGGCTCGGTTTCCCGCAACTGGCGCGGGATCGATCCGCCCGCCTCGCCCTTGGCGTCCCAGGTCTCCCGGACGCGATCGAGGATCTCCCGGAAGCCGTCGACACCCAGGTACGTCGCGCCGGTGAGCACTCGCCCGTCGGGGGTCAGAAAGACCGTCGAGGGAAACCCGCCCATCGTGTACCGATCACGGACCTGTGGATGTCGGTCCGCGTCGACCCGGATCGGGACGAACCCGTCGTTGACGTGGGCGGCGATCCGCGGCTCGGCGTAGGTACTCGCGTCCATCGCCGCACATTCGGGCGACCACGGCGTCACGAGCGACAGCAAGATTGGCGAGCCCGTCCGCTCGGCTGTCGCGAACGCTTCCGGCCCCCACTCGCGCCACTCGACTTTCGGCTGTTCGTCCATACGGCCTCGTCTGAGGCGCGGAGAAAAGAACGCTTGCACTACGAGGCGTAACTCGAAAAGGTTGATACATCGTGCCCCGATAGGGAGAGATGATGCTTCGGTTGATCGCGGTCCTGCTACTCATCCCGCTGTTAGATATCCTGCTGTTGCTCGCGGTCGCAGGGGTCATCGGCGGGCTCGAGACGGTGCTGGTCGTCGTGTTGACCGCGCTCGTCGGGATGCTGCTGGCCCGCGCCGAGGGACGCCACACCATCTCGAAGATCCAGCGCAAACTTGCCCGGGGTGAGCCGCCGACCGACGAGCTGATCGACGGCGGGCTGTTGATCGCCGCCGGCGCGTTCCTGCTGACGCCCGGGCTGGTGACCGACCTCGTCGGCCTGCTGTTGGTCGTCCCGGTGACCCGCTATCCGGTCCGCGTCGCGCTCAAGAAGTGGGTCATCACTCCCTACGTCGACAGCAAGACCGGCGGGTTCGCCACCGGCCGGATCTATACCACCGGGTTCCCCGGCAACGGCGGCGACGGAGTCCCCGGCGGGCAACCGGGCAATGACACGTACGACGTGGGCGCGGACGACTACGACATCGACGACGGTGACGACAACTAACACGGGAGCCGTCCCCGAGACTGGATCGAAAGGCAACGTTTAAAACTACTTGCCCAGTAGGCAGGAATGCGCTCGCCTGGGCCAATAGCTCAGTCAGGTTGAGCGCTCGGCTGATAACCGGGAGGTCACCGGTTCAAATCCGGTTTGGCCCATTATTCTGCTGTGAACTAAACGAGAAGGGACAGTGGTGAGCCCGTGAACGTGACTGATGTGTTGGCTGTTCTGGTTGTCTAATTGGCGTCCTCGCCAGCGGTACGGCTTGACGTGGACTGCATAGCAGATGCAGACTGTTGAGATCATTCTACTACAGCATCGTCTGATCGGGCCGATACCGGGCTGAGTATGCTCAATAACAGGGGTCACGCAGTTGCTACTACCGAGCGTGAAAAACGCCCACCTGAATATGGGTGGAGCTTAGGAGTCGTCAGTTGTCGGGGACGGTGTACTCGCCGAGCGTACTCGACGAATCGCCACTCTCGGATGTCCACGTGACCTTGATCGTGTCGCCGCCTTTAATCTTGTCCGAGAGACCACTACTACTATTATCAAGCACAGTCCTCGAACCTGACGAAATGTCACCGCTGCCGAACTGATATTTCGAATCTACTTCCTCTCCGTTAATCAGTACCGACACTCGGTCGCCATCGAGTGTGTCGCCAGTGTTGTGCGTGATGGTTACGTTACCGTCGCCGCTGTTGTTATATTCGAAGTCGAAATCTGCGGTCGGCGTCGTACTCGTCGAATCGCCAAGACCGAGGACGAACGAGGCGATGACGGCCGCGAGGATCACGGTGATCGCGACCATCAGGATCACGCCGATGACCGGACTGACTGCGTCGTCGTCTGTGAGGAGTTTCTTCGGATTCATGATGTTCTTCGCACCCGATTTCACGTGTGCAATCGGTGACGACCAGTCGCACCGTAATAAATACATCGAATCTTTCTCAGATTTCTTCATCTGAAAATGTTTGCGGTGGGTGGAATAGACAGTCACGACGTCTGCGTCGATGTCCGAACAGGCGGAATCACACGCCACACTCGGCAAGCTATCCGTTTGCCGAGTCAAGATAGACGATGGTTATATTCCGGCAGCAAGCAGTCTCTTCGGTCTCTGTGGTTCGAAACGCGCCACCCGAAATGCGGGTGGATGGTGAGTCGTTAGTTGTCCGGGACGTCGTACTCGCTGAGCGTACTTGAGGATTCCTGATCCTCGGACTCCCAGGTGACCTTGATGGTCTCGCCGCCGCCAATCTTGTCACCAGTCTCAGTCTGGTTGAACGAGATCGAAGAGCCGGACGATATCTCGCCCGAGAACTGAACGTCTGCCGGATCACCGTCGATCAGCACTTCGACTCGATCAGCGTCGATATTGTCGCCAGTACTGTGTGAGACCGTCACGTTCTTCGTGCTGTTGTCGTAGTCGAAGTTGAAGTCCGCGGTCGGCGTCGTGCTCGTCGAGTCGCCAAGTCCGAGGACGAACGAGGCGATGACGGCCGCGAGGATCACGGTGATCGCGACCATCAGGATCACGCCGATGACCGGGCTGACTGCGTCGTCGTCTGTGAGTAGTTCTTTCGGGTTCATTGTCGTTCACCTGCACGCTGCTTCTGCGTGCGTGTGCAGTGCTATTCGATTGTATTGGTATAAAGACCGTGGGTGTTTTGCCGTTTTCTGTGGTTGAGAAACCCCACTTTCAGGATTGAAATTCGATTCACGCCGGCCTGTATCCGGATTCACGGCCAAAATATCACGCTTTATCATGGCAATTGTCGACGACACACAGTCGTCGATCTCGCTGTCATCTATCTGGGGCCGGCAAACGGTCGATCGACAAGACGTCTCACGGATGGGAAATCCTTTTGCTCGCGGTGGCCCCTGAGCCGATATGGACCTGCACGAGGAACTTCTGGAGTTACTCCAGGAGAACGCCCGGTACAGCATCGACGACCTCGCCCGCATGACCGACGCCGAACCAGACGAGGTCGAGGCCGAGATCGAGCGCCTCGAGTCGGAGGGGGTCATCCGCGGGTATCAGGCCGTTGTGGACTTCGAGGAGACCGAGCGCGAGCGCGTTCGGGCGATCGTCGAACTCAACGTCACGCTCGATCGGGAGACGAGCTACGGCGATATTGCCGATCGGATCGTCCAGTTCCCCGAAGTGCGGGAGCTGCGGCTGGTCAGCGGCGACTACGACTTCGACATGGAGGTGCAGGGCGACTCGATGCGGGAGGTGAGCCACTTCATCAGCGACAAGATCGCGCCCATCCCCGAGATCACCCAGACGGTGACTCACTACCACATGGACACCTACAAGACACAGGGTATCGTCCTCGGGGACGGCGACGACGACGACCGGCTCTCGATCTCACCATGACGATCGAACCGTCCCAGCGTGTCGAGACGGTCCCGCCCTCGGGAATCCGTCGGTTCTTCGAACTCGCCGAGGAGATGGACGAGATCATCTCGCTGGGGGTCGGCGAGCCGGACTTCTCGGCGCCGTGGGCCGCCCGTGAAGCCGCGATCACCTCGCTGGAGCTCGGCAAGACCTCCTACACCGCCAACCGTGGCCGGCGCGAACTCCGGGAGCTGATCGCCGAGGACGCCGATCGCCGATACGACCTCACGTACGATCCCGACGAGGAGGTCCTCGTCACGACCGGCGCGAGCGAGGGCCTCGATCTGGCGCTGCGCGCGGTCATCGACCCCGGTGACACCGTCGCGGTCGTCCAGCCGAGCTACGTCTCGTACGTCCCCGGCGTGATCTTCGCCGGCGGCGAGCCGTTGCCCGTCCCGACCACCACGGAGACGGATTTCAAGCTCACGACTGAGGCGCTGTACGACGCCGGTGCCGACGAGGCCGACGCGCTGGTGCTGTGCTATCCGAACAATCCGACCGGCGCGACGATGACCGGCTCGGAGCTGGAGCCGATCGCCGAGTTCGCGCGCGAGCACGATCTGGTCGTCCTCTCCGATGAGATATACTCGGAGCTGACATACGAACACGACCACACCTCGATCGCGACGCTGCCGGGGATGCGCGAGCGGACGATCGTCTTCAACGGCTTCTCGAAGGCCTACGCGATGACCGGGCTGCGGCTGGGCTACGCGCTCGGCCCGCCCGAGGCCATCGCGGCGATGAACCGTATCCACCAGTACACGATGCTGTCGGCGCCCACGACCGCCCAGTACGCCGCGATCGAGGCGCTGGAGAGCTGTGACGACGCCGTCGGGGAGATGCGACGGCAGTACGACCGCCGCCGTCGGCTGGTGCTCTCGCGGTTCGAGGAGATGGGAATCGAGTGTTTCCCCGCTTCGGGTGCCTTCTATGCCTTCCCGGAATCGCCCTGGGACGACAGCGAAGCGTTCGCCGAGGCACTGCTGGAAGACCAGCACGTGGCGGTCGTCCCCGGCACGGCCTTCGGCGAGGGCGGCGAGGGCCATCTCCGCGTCTCGTATGCGACCGGGATGTCGGACCTGAAGGAGGCGCTGGATCGCATCGAGACCTTTATTTCCTGATCTCCGCTGCATTCAGATATGACGTTGATCGCGTTTCTGAGCGTCGCACCGGTGATCGAGGGGAGCATGTCCGGCGAGGTCGCGAAGGCCGTCGCCGCCCTCGAGGACTTCGGGGTCAGCTACGAGACGACGCCGATGGGGACGATCATCGAGACCGACGATCCCGACGAGCTGTTCGCGGCCGCACAGGCGGCCCACCAGGCCGTGGACGCCGACCGCGTCGAGACGTTCCTGAAGATTGACGACAAGCGGACCACAGCACAGCAGGCCAGCGAGAAAGTCGAGGCGGTCGAACAGCACCTGGGTCACGAAGCCCGGAGCGACCCGGAGTAACCGCTATTCGTCTTCCGAGACGACGACGCCGTCGGCCGGGTCGAGACGTATCGTTTCTCGTCCGTCCGTGCTGACTTCGTCGATGGCCTCCCTCACTGCGGCCATACGAGCGCCCTCGACCGCGATGAGGATACCTGTCTCGGTCGTTCGCGCACCGTACGCGCCGTTCTCCGTTGCTGTCTCGATGATTCGACTCTCTTCGGCCGTCCCCACTCCGATGTGTTCCATCGCGTCGTGGTGTGCTTCGTCGAGCAGTGCGCCGAACCGCTCGGACTCGCCGTCGTCGAGGGCCACTGTCGCCTGGCGCGCCCGGGCGTTTTCGCGGACGACGTAGCCGAGGTCCTCGGCGTCTGCCCCCTCCAACCGCGAGAGCGTCGCCAGGTCGACCGCCGTCGAGGAATCGACGCCCAGTTCGTCCAGTGCCTGCCGGACGCTTGCCCGCACGTCGTCAGCGTGTGTCCCGCTGCCGTCGGTTTCGACGGCGAGAAACTCCAGGGGCTCCGGGACGGCCATTCGGGCCTGTGAGTCACTACTCCCGTCCAGAAAGAGCACCGACCCGGCCTTCGAAAGCGCAATCGCGGACGGCAACGGGGTCCGGTATTCGCGGCCGAAGAACTCGGCCTCGACGCGCTCTGCCAATCCGGCGATGTCCGCCCGATCGAGGTCCAGGTCGGACACCGCGCCCAGCAACGCCAGGACCGCGAGTTCCAGGCTCACCCTCGCCTCCGGGTCGCCGATTCCAGAATCGCCCACCTCCGCCCAGCGTTCGTACAGCTCCCCGTCGATCGTCCCCTCGAACCCGCCGGGTTCGAAACCGCGCTCCGCCAGGACGGCATAACACCCTCGGATCGGGTCGGTCCAGTCGCCGACTGGGTCGGTCTCGTCGGTCGCGAACGTCCGGGTTTCGCCCCCTGCGGTGACCGTCACCGCCTCCGACGGCGTCGCCTCGATCGTCGTCGCTCGGTCCGTCGCCATCGCCAGCGCGTATCCGTCGCTGTCCATCGTCCGGCTTCCGAACAGGACTGTCGCCCCGGGAGAACGCACTTGATACATACACGTACCTTCCGACTGGACCGTTGGTGAGTGTTGCGACCCCGGCTATGACCACTGATCGAGCCCGGTCTGGACCTGTGACTGCTCGATCCGTTCGAACCCGCGCTCGACCTCTCCGGGGTCGACCTCCCAGGTCTCGGTGACGTACTCGCGGGCCGCGCTCACGTCGGGCGAGATATCGAGATCCAACGCCGGCGTTTCGGCGACCGGCGGATCCCGGAAGAGCCCTCTGATCCGGTCGACGTTCTCGACCTGTAGCCCCTCGGCCTCGATGACGCCCCACAGATCCCCGTGTTCCCTGACCGCCTTGACCGACGTCTTCGGGCCGTATCCGGAGACGCCCTCGTTGAAGTCGGTCCCACAGAGGATCGCCACGTCGATCAACTGTTCCCAGGTGAGGTCGTGTTCGGACAGCGTCGCGTCCAGATCCATCAACTCGGGATCGCCCTTGCTGGTCAGTTGCCTGAGCGTCAGCGGCGCGCCGAACAGCAGGGCGTCGTAGTCTTCCGTGCCGGCGTAATCGACGTCACCGCGGCGGGCCATCACCGCCGCCTGGGCCTCTCCTTCGGCCGGCGCATCGACGATCGGCACGTCGAGCAGTTCGAGTAACTCCCGTGTCGTCTCGACGATCGTCTCGGTCAGTCGCTGGGTCCGTGACTCCAATCGAGCGACTGCGAGGTCGTCACCGCGCTCGCGTGCTTGCTCGAGGCGCTGCTCTGCCGCCTCGCGCTTTTCGCGTCGCTGCTTTACCTCGTCGTCCTTGAGATCCGTGACCGCACCGTCGAAGACGAACACCGGCGTCAGATCGTGCTCGAAGAACTTCGGGAGCCCCTGCACGACGCCGACGAGGTTTGCGACTTCCTCGCCGTCGCTCGTCGTGTACACGTCGTCGCTGGTCCACTTGACGGTCGTCGTCAGATAGCGGTACAGCCAGTTGTGGGCGTCCACCGCGACGACCGAGCCCTGCAACTCGGCGAACGGCACGTCCTCGATAACCGCCAGATCGCGAAGCGCTGCGTTTCCCATCGAGCGGCCGTTAGGCCGACAGCGGTTTCACCTTACCGGACGTGCGTTCGACGACACGAGTGGATTAATTTACAAGCCCCGGTGTCTAATCGGCGGGCGTATGACCGATCGAGACCGACAGTCGTCGTCACGACGGCGGGTTCGCACTGACGGGGGGCCGACAGTCGAGAATCCCGAGACGGAGTTACTCGCGGCGGGTGCCCTCGAAGAAGCGCCATCCGGGGATCTGCAGGTCACCTCGTCGTTCAACGAGGCCTGGCAGGCGGAGATCGCGGCCGTCAAGTCCAGCGACGGAACCAACCGCGAGGAACTGATCGACGTGATGGGGATCGATTCGGCGGGCGAAGTCGAACTCGAGGCCGTCGACGATGCGTTTCGCATCACCGTCGACGGCGCGCTGATCGGTGCGCTGGAGTCACAGGCGGCCTTTTACGCGGATCTGGCCGCCGCTCGATTGCTCGAAGACCGCCTCGAGGAGTGGCACGATCTGCCGGTTGCCGACCGGAGCCGCCTGCTCAAGGGACTGCGACTGTTTCTGGAGACCTGTCCCGAGTGTGGCACGCCGGTCGTGTTCGACACCGAGACCGTCGAGTCCTGCTGTGGCAGCTATCAGGTCGCAGCCGTCGACTGTGACGAGTGTGGTTCGCGGCTGTTCGAGTCCGCGCCGATCGACGGACAGTCGGCGTGAACGAGCGCTGTTTCGTCTCGCTGTGCTGTAGCCGCCGACCTATACGTCCGGAAACGAATCGACGGTCGAACGCCGACTTACGCGTCCGGAAACGAATCGACGACCGGTGGGGCCGTTTCGCGCGCGTCGATGAACGCACTGGCTTCCGGCGGTAGTTCTTCGTCACGGAAACTTTCGATCCCCTCGCGGTACCATCCCGAGCGATCCGGCGCGGGCCACGCCATGACGCGTTCGGCCAGCCCGGTTTGCTCGCCCGTGTAGCCGAACCCGGCCTTCGAGGCGGCCTCGTAGGCGAACGGGTTGTTCACCGCGATCACGACTCGCTCGAAGTCCCGAGCGGCCGCCCGCTCCCGGATCGTCCGCAGGAGCTGCGATCCGATCCCCTCACCCTGGCGGTCGCGCCGGACCGTCACGTAGCGGATCCGCAGCGTCGACTCGTCCGTCCGGTCGCGGTCGAACGCCGCCGCGGCGACGATCGCTCCGTCGCGAACGGCGGCCTTGCCGGTCGCCGACATGACGAACTTCCCGGCGTAGCTGAACCGCTCGTGGTCGAGCCGTAGCGTCGGCCCGTCGTCGGCCCAGCCGAGCAGTTCGAATTCCATACGTCGGCCAGGGCGCCCGGCGGCAAAGACGTATTGCTCCGCGTTCCTTTTGATCGTCCCGGGCCTTATCTGTAGCATGTCCACTGGCGACGTCGCTCTCTTCGATCGGTTCGCGCGCTATTACGATCTGTTTATGCCTGGCGCACAGGCGACTCATCTCACTCGCGGGCTCGAACTGGCCGACCGTCCCGTCCGGCGACTGGTCGACGTCGGCGGCGGGACCGGGCGTGCGGCGCAGACGCTCGCGGTCGAACAGCGACTCGTCCTCGACGCGTCCAGAGGGATGCTCGAACAGGCGACGCTTCCGAGCGTGCAGGGGGACGCCGGCCGCATGCCGCTGTCGACGGGCGCCGTCGATGCGATCACGATCGTCGACGCGCTCCATCACATCTACGAGTGGGACCGTCTCTTCGAAGAGGCGTTTCGCGTGCTCGCCCCCGGCGGCGTGATCGTCGTCAGCGACTTCGACCCGACGACTGTCCCGGGCCGGGTGCTGGCTGTCGGCGAACGACTCGTGGGCTTCGACTCTCGCTTTGTCGCTCCCGACGAGCTTCGAAACCGCCTCGAAACTGCCGGCTTCGAGACGCACCTCCTCGACGGCGGGTTCGGATACACGGTCGCCGGTGTCGCCTCGAAACGCGAAGGCACATAGGCTCGGGGTCCGAGCTACCGGTATGATACAGGTGGTCGGAGCGATCGATCGCCGCGTCGATCGAACGGGGCTGTCCGCGCTGGTCGCCGCCGGTGACGTCGTCCTGATCGGGCTGTTCGTCGCGATCGGGGAGTTCACACACGGCTCGCCGCCGTGGAACGCCCCGGTCGCGGCAATCGAGGCGTTCGTCCCCTTCCTGCTCGGCTGGCTGCTGGCCGCCTTCGTCGGGGGTCTCTATACGGCGGACGCGTGGAAATTCCCGCTTCGGGCGTTCTCGTGGACGGCTCCAGCCTGGGTGATGGCCGTCCTGATCACGATGGCGATTCGCGCGCTGCCGTTCGTCCCCGGCGGCGTCGCGCTCACGTTTGTGGCCGTCTCGATCGGCGTCGGACTGGCGCTGCTCGTTCCCTGGCGGATGACGATCGCGTGGCTGTACGGCGGGTGATCGACTGCGAAACGAACGCCGCACGAAAACGGACCCTTACTGATAGTCCTCGATCGACACCGCCACGGTCGACTGGATCCAGGCCTCGTGGTTCTCCCGGTCGTAGATCACGAACTCGTCGTCGAGTGTCAGCTCGGCGTATCGCTGAGACTGGTCGTCGTCCCCCGCTAGCCCGGCCGTGTCGTCCGTAGCATCACTGTCCATTGTCCTGTGTGGACGGGGTTTTGTTCCACCGTCCGCCTACTTTCAACTGGGGATCCCTCTCGTATAAGGGCTAGCCCCTGATTATCATTCGATAAAACAACAAATCTCGCCGTCAGGTACTGAAACTGCCTGACTGCGGAGCGTTCCACATGCCACCCTTGTACTGGTCTGCCTACGCTCTTCCGGCTGCTACTGGCTGCCAACCTCTGTTATCACGCCCGATAACTCCGTTTCGACCGGCGCGATCCAGCGACGGCCAGGTATACAACCGTCGGGACCGAACCCATCTCGTATGGTCGAAGTACCGTTCTATCGGAGCGAGGAGACAGAGGAGCTCGCGACGCCTGCGGAGTACGTCACGGCGGTTCGGGAGGGGTATCGCCAGCGCGGCGAGGGTGCCCCGGCCGAGCCACGGACCGCGCTGACGCGGGATGATCCGCCAGGGATGTTGACGGGGTATCTCGCGATTCTGCCCGAGACGGGCGCAATGGGTGGCTACACGTACGCCGCCGGGTTCGGCGATGGGGACGCGCACTTCATGTTACCGGTGTACGATGCCGAATCGGGGCGACCGCTGGCGGTGTTCGACGGAGCGCATCTCAATCCGCGCAAGACCGGCGCGACCGGGGCCGTCGGTGTGGACGCGCTCGCCCGTGCCGACGCCAGCACGGTCGGGCTGTTCGGCAGCGGCATCCAGGCCAGGGGGCAGCTCCGGGCGACGGCGACCGTCCGCGACCTCGATCAGGTGGCCGTCTACTCGCCGACTGCCGACCACCGCGAGACTTTCGCCGCCGACATGAACGCTGAACTGGACGCGACCGTCGCCGCCGTCGCCTCGCCCGCGGCCGCCGTCGAAGGCGCAGACATCGTCATCACGGCGACGAAATCCGGCGAGCCGGTGTTCGACGGCGATCGGCTCGAACCCGGCACGCACGTCACGGCGATGGGGCAATATCACCCCGAGAAACGTGAGGTCGACGCGCGGACCGTCGAGCGGGCGACCTACGTCCCGGACCTGCGCGCCCGGATCGAACAGGACGCCGGGGCGTTCATCCTCGCTCGCGAGGCGGGCGCCGTCGACGACGACCACGTCCACGCGGAACTCGGGGACGTCGTCGCGGGGACCGCCGAGGGCCGAACCAGCGACGAGGAGATCACGCTGTTCGACAGCGGCGGCACTGCGATCGAGACCGTCGCTGCCGCTCATATGCTCTACGAGAAGGCCGCCGATCGCGATCTCGGTGAGTCGATCTCGTTCGCCCCCGCGAGCGAAGCGATGGACTAAACGCCAGCATAGCGTTTCATAAGACATCTCACAGTCGATTAGCGCACCTCCGCATCAGTTCCTAATCTATCCGTCAGTCTCAAACCATATTCAATCCATTATGAAAGATGTAGGAGACCAAGTCAGCACAGAGGCCACATTTGCTCCAGACCTGTTCCCCTGAATCAGCTGCTCAGCGTGCGTCCGAAGTGACTACTCGATTTCTAACTGATCACTTCCGCCACCCTCCTCCCCGTCGTTCTCGTCCCATTCGAGTTCGAACTCGATACTTCGTTCAGTCATGTTGCCAGCCGGACCTTCGCGTTCAGCTTTGACTTCGAAGGTCGGTCGGGCAGGGGGATTCAGCGTTACAGATTCGGAGCCTGCTTTCAGCGTGATAGCGTTGCCGCTGTCGAGGGTGTCCGCGACTTTCCGTAGGTACGATGCAATCTCTTCTCGACTCTGGTCGCTTTCTGATTTGAACAGTACTTCTTCAGGCATACAAAAGGTAGTACACAGCCTGCACCAATAAATGCGCCCGCCGTATTGAGTCGATAGGACTGGCCAGTGTGTTCACATCTGTCGGGCCATCCCCACTCATTGAAATCGCTACACACCCGAATGCTATTCAAATTCGCGCTTGAACACCACCGTAGAGCCGTATGGAACGTAATCGCGGTATCGGTATCCTGTGTCAAAAGCACAAGCCGGTGTTCAGCGACGTAGCCGAGCGTCTTCGGAGTGCAGGCTTTCAGGTTCGATTCTTCCATCCCCAATCACCCCTCTCACCAGAACAGATCGCCGACCTCTCGTTGATCGTTAACAAGAAAACACTCCCGAGTGCACTCCCAGCTCTCAGGCATGCTCGACGGACGGGGATAGTGCTGTGGAACAACTTGCAGGCGGTGATTTTGTTCAGTTCACGGCTTGTCGGTCTTCGAGCGCTTTCGGAGATGGGATTTCTCACACCTGAAGTCTCCTTCGAGAAACCTGATGGTGAGTACGTCGCTAAAGGCTACTACATCTGGAACGACGAACCCGAACTCAACGGCGAGGGAGATTTCTATCAGGAGCTGGTTCCGACGGAACCAGTCGATTACAAGTATTATGCCGTCAACGACGGGTCAGAAATACACGTCGCGGGGCGGCGCGTCACCTCGAAGCTCCACGGGGAGAAACAATTCATCGGCCAGATAGAGATCAGGCCAGCACTTGCAGCGTCGCTCCGAGAATTTGTTGAACGATTTGACCTTCGGGGTGTCGGGGTTGACTTGGTCAAAGATGGCGACGGCCAGTATTGGGCTGTCGACGTCAACCTCGCAGCGGGATACCGGGACACTGGACTAGAGCCGGCTCTCACTGAATCGATTATTACGAGTCTCCCAAGTGAGTGAAAAGAATTGACATCCCTCTCCGCGTTCACGGTTGCTGCCAGGTAGTCGGGCACTGCATCGGCTCATCCCAGTCTAAAGGCGCGGGTATTCTCCTTGCCCTTTATAAGAGCACACAGGTGGCCGATAAGCGCTTTCTATCTCACACGCGAGTCTTGACAGTAGGCAGAGCCTGCGAAGCTTTCTATAACAAGCTCGTCAGCAACTGGGTCGCGAGACTAGACGCCGGCGAGCCCGACTGCCTCCGCGACCGAGAGCCCGCTCGCCAGTGCGGTGAGGAGGTAGCCGGCGATCGCGCCGCCGTTGAGCAGCGGCAGTCCGGCATGGGCGCGCCCGCGCAGGACCATCCGAAGCAGCACGGCGAGCCCGAGGAACGTCCCGACCATCGCGCCGATGGCCGTCATCGGCACCGCCAGCCCGCCGGCCGCGACCGTCGGGACCGATGCGGGGGCAAACGCGGCCGCACTCGCGACCAGGACTGTCGGGATCACCGCGTCGCCCAGCCCGATGAACAATGCGTCCCGGTCGAGCGGCTCTTCGTCGCCGTCCGTTTCCGTGTCTGCGCCTTGCTCGCTGTAGTCGTCCCCGTCTGCTCTGTCTGAATCCTCTCGGCCCTCACTCTCCGATTCCGCCTCGGTGACGCTGTCGGGCGTGTCCGCGTCCAGAAACGAGTACGACAGCGACAGCGGGACGACCAGCACGACCGGAACGCGGAGATCCATCACACCCTCCGCGAGGGTGAGCATATGCTCGGTCCCGTAGACGCTGATCGCGTCGTAGACCGCCAGCGCGGCGAGCAACACGAGCGCCGGGAGCACGCCGAAGGAGATCCCGAACAGACCTGCCGCCCCGGCACCCATCAGGGTCCCGGCCGCGTCGATGACGTACCACTCCGGGTGGACGACCAACCCGAGGACGATCGCCCCCGCGGCCGCCCAGGCGAGCGCACTCGCACCGGCGACGGGGACGATCGTGGTCGGGACGACTGACGCGAGGACTATAAAGCCGATGTAGCCACCGACGAATACGACGAGCCCCCGGATCACGATGTCGAGATCGTACTTGAACGCCAGCAGCATGAACCCGGTCATCACCAGCAACGCGCCGATGTAGACGACGCTGTTGGTCGCGTTCTGTGGGTCCTCGGTCGCCTGCAGTCCCGCCTGTTCGAACGGCCCGACCAGCGCCAGCGCACCGAGCTGGACCAGCAGGAAGATCATCGCAATCCCAAGCGCAGCCACGGCCGCTCGCGTCCGTTGTTCCATGGGCGGCCATCCGCCAGCGAGCCGAATAACTCCTGTGAGTCGCGGTCGGACCCGGTCTCCAACTCGTGGTCGGATTAGCCTCCGATCGTGTACCCGAGAGTGTCAGGAATCGCGATAATAGAGTGTCTCACCCAGAAGCGGGGCGAGCCGGACGCCGTCGTCCGGCGAGACCGCCAGGAACGGCCGATCCACCGGGCCGAACACGTCGACCACCCGCCCGACCGTATCGAGCTGGTCGTCCAGCAGCGGCGTTCCGAGGTCGGGATGGGCGTCGCCGGGACAGCGCACGACGGCGACGCTCTGGGCGATCTCCCGGACAGTGCCGGCGCGCTGCATCAGTCCCGAAGCACCTGGAGGTAGGCCGCGACGGCCCCCAGGAGATCGCTCTTGCTCGCGTCGTCGGCGTTCGTGACGACGACCCGCCCGCGCGGTTCGTACTCCCGCGGGTAGGTCTTTTCGCGTTCGATCCGGGCGTCGTAGCCCACCTGCTGGACGGACTTGGCGATCTCCTCGACCGTCGGCTCCGGGACGGCCAGGTCCTCGGCGACCCGGCGCCCCTCGTTGCGGGTCCGGGTCGCGTCGAGGGCCGCGGGCCAGATGACGTTCTCGACCATATCTTCTGGTGGGCGGGCCGGACGTAAACGCCTTACTGGTCGGGCGAGTGCGCTGTTTCCCTCTCAGTTCTCGGGGCTATTCGAGCGTTAATGGCCCCGTCTTCGTCATCACGTATCGAACGCGTTCAGACCATAGCCGACCCTTTGACAGTCTTGCGTCTTTCCTCGCCAGGACAGGGCTCAGTATATCGCCGAATTTCGAGGGCTATTTGATATCGAATATATACGCCGATCCGCCATTCTCTCCATTTGGATCATTATCGCGCTCGGCCCCAATCAATGTAGTATCGGCTGCCAGCTCCACCGCGTTGCCAAAGTAGTCGCCTTCATCACTGTCGTACGCAGTGAGTTTGGCTTGCTGGCTCCAGGCGCCGTCACTGCGGGTGAAGACGTATGCCGATCCGGCGTTATCCCAGTCTGGCTCTTCGTCACCCTCGGATCCAATCAGGGCAGTGTCTCCTGCCAGTGCGATTGAACTCCCAAATTTGTCGTCACCATCGCCGCGGTTGGCGGTGAGTTTGGCTTGCTGGCTCCAGGTGCCGTCACTGCGTGTGAATACGTACGCTGCCCCGGACGCCCGCGTCGGGTTCGCCGTCCAGTTGCAGTGGCGAGGACAGATCCGCCTCGCTCGCGGCGTCGACGAGCTCGCGGGCGCGCTCGAAGGCCGCCCGGGCCGTGGCGGCGTGTTCGTCGTCGCTGGAGCCGTCGAGCAGCCCGTGCCAGCCGTAGTGACCGCTGTTCTCGTAGGTGATGCCCGGCAGCCGTGCGATGGCGTTGTACTCGCCGCGGGCGGCCTCGACGCTGTCGGCCCCGCCCTTCATGAACTGCAGGACGTGGACGCGGTAGCCGTGACCGGCCGCCCGCAGCCCCATCCCGAGCGCGGCCGTCGTCTTGCCTTTCCCGTCGCCGTACCAGGCCTGGACGCGGCCGAATTCCTCGGGTGCAGCTGCCTCGATCGGCTCCGCGACGGGCCTGATACGGTCGGTTGTACGTCTGTTCCGGATCGATCGGAGCCGGGAGGCGATCGACCGGTAAATCGGTACAACCGACCGTATGACGCCCTGCCCCGGCGTTTCCGATTGCTGTGCGTGGTCCCCTCGGCCGTTGTCTGTCATAGTTTGTCTACCTCCGCTGTCGTCGTCGTGACGATTCCGTGGTCGGCGTCGGCGACGCTCGCCGGCGGGGATCCGTCGGCGTACCGCGACTCGAGGCTAGCTGTCAGGGCGTCCCGGACGCAGGCTCGGACGGCGTCACCCACGGGCGTCGCGCTGCCGGAGAACGCCGCCGGCTCACCCGCCGGATCGCACGCCGCGACGACGGCGTCGCTCGTCGTCCCCGTGAATCCGACTGCCGACAGGAGCGTCGCCGCCTTCGCCTCCGCCGCGACGGTCAGGACGTTCGCCAGCGCTCCGGCTGCCAGATCCCGGGTCGTCCCCACGAAGAGGTTGCAGGTCCCCGTCGGCGCGCGACCACGCTCTGTCGTCGCGTCACTGTCGGCCGGTTCGTCGTCCGGATCGACCGCCAGCGCCGCCGGGTTCGAGAGCCCGACAGTGGCCACCGCGACGACCGGTCCGTGTCGGGCGAACCGCGCGTGTTCCTGGGAGACGCCGGTCAGCAGGACGGGACCGTCAGCGTCGAAGCCGGCCGATTCCAGCCGATCGGTCGCGTAGCGTTCGAGGTCAGTCCGCTCCCAGCCGCTGGGGACGGTCACGTTGTAGGCCGCCTTACCGTGCGAGCGGCCGCCGTCCCAGCCAGTCGAGAGCCAGCGCGTCCCCGGCCGGGAGAGCTGCAACACTCCCTCTCGGATTGTCGTTTCAAACATCCAGCAGGACCTCCAGCAGCCGGTCGTTTTCCTCGGGCTCGCGGACGGCGACCCGGATGTGGGAATCCAGCCCCCGGAACGTGGTGGCGTCCCGGACGGCGATGCCCCGTTCGCGCACCGCGGCGACGAGCGGGCCGACCGGTCGGTCACCCACGTCGAGCAACAGGAACGGCGTCGCCGACTCGCGCACGTCGAACCGACCGTCCAGCGTCTCGCGCATCCGCCGACGCTCGCGCTCGACTCGCGTTCGCGTCGCCTCGACGAACGCCGTCTGTCTCATCGCGTGGCTTCCAACGGCCAGCGCCGGCGCACCCAGGTTCCACGGGCGTCTGGCGTTTTCCATCGCGTCGCCGAACGAGCCGGTCGCGACGGCGAAGCCGGCCCTGATCCCCGGCAGTCCGAACAGCTTCGTCAGCGATCGCGCGACGACGACGCCCTCGGTGCCGGCCATCGACGGGCGGTCGGTGTATCCCAGAAACGCCTCGTCGACGAGCAACGGCGTGTCGCCCTCGCGACACCGCCGGGCGAACGCGCGCAGCGCTCCGTGGTCGATCGCCTCGCCCGTCGGGTTGTTCGGGTTGCAGACGACCGCCAGCGCGTAATCGCCCGGATCCGATTCGGTGATCTCCGCCGGCGGGACGAACGCCGGCGTCCCGCCCTGCAGTCGGACTTCCCGGGCGTACTCGCCGAAACTCGGGGCCGGAACGAGTGCGCTGTCCCCGGGCTCGACGGCCAGCCCGATCGCCATCCTGATCGCGGCCAGCCCGCCCGGAGTCGGGATGACCGCTTCGGGCGCGACGCCGACGTACGCCGCGGCGGCCTCGCGGTACTCGCTCGGCGGTTCCGGGGGGTACGACGTCGCTGCGTTCAGTGCTGTCTCGTAGGCCTCGTCGACGCCGGGTGGCGTCCGCGGGTTCGTGTTCGCGCTGAAATCCAGCAGGTCCGGATCGTCGCTGCTCCCGTGGGTGACCGGCCCGACGCCGTGTGCTGTCTCTCGGTTCATACTCGTGTCCGTGCTCTGATCATAGGTGTTCGTAGCGTGTGGCGATTCGCGTTCGAACCCGCTCCATCGAGACGTCCTCGCGGGCCGCCGTCGCGAGCGCGCCGCCCATTCCGGCCCCCTCCTTGGCTTCGCCGGCGCGGTAGCGTTCGAAGACGGTCCCGGACTCGCGATCGAATCCGGGGTCGGTCACGAGCACCTCCACCCCCAGCCGCTCGGCCGCCTCCCGGACGTTCGCCGACGGGTCCTCGGCGATGAACGGCGTCGTCGCGACCGATACCGGCTGATCTATTCCGGCCGCCCGCAGCAGACCGACGACAGCGAGTTGCTGGGTCCCGCCGGCCAGCAGCAGGTCGGTCTCGCTTTCGAGCGCGCCGGCCGCAGTCCCGGCGAGGACGGCCAGCACGGGATCGCCGACCGCCGCCAGCGCTTCTCGTGGCTGGCCCGCCAGCTCGCCCGGCGAGTAGCCGCTCGTCGCGAGTGCCGCGGTCACGACCGCCCGTTTGCGGTCGATAGGGTTCTCGGGCAGCGACGAGGAGACCGACAGGTCGACGCCCAGGGCCTCGCTGACCGCGAGCGCCGTCGTCGTGCCGCCGGGAACGCTCTCGGCGAGCACGAGTCGATCCGCCGGGAGCCGCCGGCCGTACCGTCGTCCCCGCTCCCACAGCGAGGCCGCGTCGGGGACCGCGGTCGGTTTGCGGATGTCGTTTCCCGCCCGATCTCCGAGTGAGACCGTCGGAGCGGCCGTTTCGACGCCGAGACCGGCGTCGATCGTCACGAGGTCGAACCCGACCAGGTCCCGGACGGCGCGGGTAACCAGCGCCGGGGTCGGACAGCCGCTCGGGCTGACTGGCACCGCCGGCGCTTCGAGCACGTCGCCGTAGGCGATCAACTCCGCGTCGGCCGCGGGCGTGTGTGCCATTGCTTCGGGATCTGCCCCGGCAGCGCTGATCCCCTCGATCGTCGCCGTCTCGGTCGTCCCGACGACCAGTCCCATCGCTGCTCTCGCGTGTTCGTTCGTGTCGTGGGTCATAGTAACTCCTCCGCGATCCTCGCGTCACCGGGTCGATTGACGTTGACCGCCAGCCGTTCGTCCGCCAGCACGAGTCGCCGCTCCGGCCCGTCGCCGACGACGTTGAGGCCGGTCGGAGCGAGTTCCCCGCTCTCGCTCTCGACGGTCGTATCGGCGCTGACTCCGAGGTCGCGCTTCAGATCGGCCGGGACGGACACCGACAGCGAGCCCCGCTCGTGGGCGTCGACGACGCCGGCCACGATCGAACCAGTCAGCAGCGGCAGATCGGCTGCCACTGTCAGTACCGGCTGTTCGACGGTCGAAAGCGCCCGTTCGAGATCAGCGACGTATCCCTCGCCCGGGGTTTCGATCGTCGGGGCGTCGACGTGGGCGGCCGTCTCGGGTGTGTGCGGCGAGACGACGGCGTAGGTCGTCCCGACGGCCGGCCTGACGCCCTCGAGGACCCGATCGACCATCGGTCGGCCGCCGATCTCGTAGAGCGGTTTCTCGACGGGGGCGTCCAGACGCGTCCCGCGGCCCCCGCACATCACTAGCGCGTCCACGGGATCACCTCCACGCGCCCCGTCACCAGTGTGCCCACGCGACCACCCCCGCGTGTATCGCGACGACCCGCGCCAGTTCGTTGGTCGCGCCGAGCACGTCGCCGCTGACCCCGCCGACCGTCGAGCGGGCGAGCCACAGGACTACCGCTCCGGTCGTCAGGGCGCCGAGCGTCGCGACCGGTGCCGCCGGCGTGATCGCGACCAGGCCGAACGCGGGGGCGAGCGCACCGACGACGGCGAGCAGTGACCCGGGGCCCGCGTTTGCAGTCAGCGCCGAGCCGAGTCCCTCGTGGGTCGCCGTGCCGAGACAGACCAGCGTCGCGACGGCCCCCTTCGCGCCCACTTCGCTCGCCACGACGACGGCCACGATCGCGGGCCACCCGCGAGTCGTCCCGGTCAGTCCGATCGCGCCGAGCGCCAGCGCGAGCACCACGATCGCCAGCGCGAGCACGCCGCCGACGCCGACGGTCGTGTCTCGCATCACTTCCCGCCGTTTCGCGGCGTCGCCGTGGACCGCCAGCGCGTCACCGAGGTCGGTCAGCCCGTCGGCGTGGGCGACCCCCGTGAGGACGTACGTCCACGCCAGGAACGCGGCCGCGGCGGTCGCCGGCGGCGAGAGGACGGCCAGCGGGACCGCCGCGAGCGCGCCGATGGGGTAGCCCGCGAGCGGGAACGACGCGGGCCGGTGCCGGAACGCCTCCCAGGCGGTGTCGTCCTGGCCGATCGGGAGCCGCGAGAGAAAGCCCACCGCCCCGCGGAGGGCGTCTACAACCACGCGATCACCCCGCCCGCGAGGATCGACAGGACGCCCGCCCCGGTGACGACCCGTACGCCGCGTCGGCCTCGCTCGCGATCCGGCAGTGCCGCATCGGAGTTGAGATCGTAAGCACCGGGCTTGACCAGCCCCACGTCGAGCGCGACCGCCAGCGTCGCCATCGGCCACCCCGAGTTCGGCGACAGGGGCTCGCGGGCCCACCGGCGAGCGGCCACGACCGCACCGGGCCGACCGGCCGCGAGCGCGATCGCGACGGCGGCCACGCGGGCGGGCACGGCCATCACGAGATCGTCCAGGCGGGCGCCGGCCCAGCCCACCGGCTTCGAGCGGTACCCGAGCATCGAATCGAGCGTGTTGACGCCCTTGACCCAGCCGGCGGCCGCGGCTCCGAGCGCAACTCCGCCCAGGGAAACGCCGACGACGAACGCTACGAGCGGCGCGACCAGCCCGTCAGCGAGGTTCTCGGCGGCGCTCTCGACGGCACCGCTGCGGAGCTCCGACGGCGACAGGTCCTCGGGGTCGCGACCGATCAGTGCCGGCACCCGCTCGCGGGCCCGTTCGCGGTCGGTTTCCGTCGCCTCGATCACGTCCCGGGCAGTCTCGACGAGCGCGCGCAGGCTCGTCGTCACGAACAGGACGAACCCGGCCGCGAGCGCGCCGGCGATCCAGCCGACGCGCCCAGCGCCCGTGACGAACCCCCAGGCGATCGCGGCGGCGATAATCGGGATCGTCACGGCCGCGAGCGCGCCGACGAGCCGGGGATGGCGCCACTCGCGATCCGTCCATCCGACGAGTCGGCCGAGATACGCGACCGGGTGCAGCCGGTTGGGTAACTCGCCGACGAGCCCGTCGAGGCCGACCGCCAGTCCGATCGCTAGCGCGGCAGCCGCCCCCATCAGTCGCCCCTCCATCGCCCGGCCAGCTCAGACAGCGACCGCTCGGAAAGCAGGACCGATTCGGGCGCGGCCCAGTCGGTCTCCGGATCGTCACCGACGTGTAACAGGTCGGCCGGCACGGTTCCGAGCGCGTCCGCGACGGCCTCGAACGCCCGCCGATCGGGCTTGCGCCAGCCACAGCCGACGCTCGTCACGACCGCGTCGAACCGGTCGGGGCCGAGCGCCGATCGCTCCAGCGAGCGTTCGACCAGTCCGGGGACGCTGCAGTTCGAGCAGACCCCAACCGAGCCGACGTGCTCGGCGGCCGCGACCGCCTCGCCTGCGCCGTCACGCGTCCGGACGGGCGACTCGAACGCCGCCAGTACGGCGTCACGCACGGCCGAATCCGGGGGATCGATCCCGCGACTCGAAAGCGCCGCACTGACGTGGGCCACCAGCGACTGTTCGCGGCCGGGTTCGACAGATTGGTGTGGCGTCGCGTAGGCGCGCTCCCAGTCGTCCGGTCGCTCGATCCCGCGACTCGCCAGCGACTCGGCGATCGCGGCGGCCGGATCGTCCGGCTGATCGACCGATAGCAGCGTCCCGAAGCAATCGAACGAGACTGCGTCGTGCGACCCCGCGTGCATCTCAGGGGCGACGCGCGAGCAGTCCGGCGCTGACGATCGCGACCAGTGCTGCGACCGGTCCGAAGCCGGGACCGAAGCCGTCGCCGGCCTCGGTCGTCCCCGGTGTGTCTGTCGTCGAACTGGGGGCGTTTTCGGGGTTAAACGCCGCCGAGAGATCCTGAAACGGCTCAGTCACGCGCGGTCCGGGCTGACTGATGAAGTTCGCGTTCACCCTGATGATCTGGTCGTTCCGGACGGCCGTCGTGGCGTTGATCGCGGCACTCGTCCGGAGTTGCCGTCCCTCCGGCATGACGATCCAGTCGGGGTTCTCCTGTGCGATCACTTCCTCGCTGATCTCGCCGTACGTCTGAATGTCCGCCGCGGCCGCGACGTTGTCCCCGCCCGCGGTCGCGATCACGTCGCCGATGAACGTGTCCGGACCGGCCGTGTAGCCCCCGCCCATCGCGTAGTAGACAGTCGGGTTCTCCCCGTCGTCGGCGCTCTCGCGGATCGACTCGATCGTCGATTCCATCTCGTCGGCCACCGCGTCGGCGTCTTCACACGAGCCGACGAGTTCGCCCGTCAGTCGTGTCTTCTCGCTCACGTCGTCCAGGGAGCCCGCTTCCTCGAAGTAGACGACTGTCAACCCGTTCTCCCTGAGCGTTTCGACGTCGTCCTCGTCGATGATGTTCGCCGCCAGCACCACATCGGGATCGAGATCGACGATATTCTCGACGATTGGGTTCATGCTCGTCCCGAGGACGTTCGTCCGGTTCTGCGAGCCGTTCAGATACGCCGTCGTGTACCCGGTCGGCAACCCGACGACCTTCGATTCGGCGTCGATCGCCCACATCGTCTGGGCGACGCTCGCACCCAGCGCGACCACTCGGTCGGGTTCCTCCTCGACGGTGACCGTCTCGCCGGTCGCGTCGGTCACCTCGACCGGGAACGAACAACTCGACTGCTGTGCCTGCAGGACCTGTCCGTGATCCATCTCCGGCGCGATCGACGCGCCGTGTGCCTGTGCTCCGTCCGCTGATTCGACTGATTGGGTCGGTGCGACCGCCCCGACGGCGCCGGTCGAGACGACCAACAGTAGCGCCATCGCGACGACCGCGAGTCGTGATCGCGTCATCACCTCGCTCGTTGCGGACAGTCCAATAAATATTTATCTAAAGCAAATGGACTTGGAGTAGATGCGGATCCGATACCGAGTCGCCGTCTGGTCGGGGCTCTTGCTGGCGGCGTTAGTCGCTGCCGTCCTCGCCAGCGCGACGATCGGACCTGTTGAATTGCGGCTTGCTGTCGTCGCGAAGGCCGCGCTGAACGCCGTCGGGATCCCCACCGGTCTGGGCGTCTCGATCGGCACCGCCTCGGTCGCGGGCGCGTCCGTACCGTGGCCGACCGTCGACGTGCAGTACGCCTATCCGTTCGCGTTTCAGATCGCCCCGACGAGCGAGCTCATCGTTCGGTCGATCCGACTGCCTCGCATCGTCCTCGGGGCGACGGTCGGGTTCGCGCTCGGCGGGGCCGGGGCTGTCATGCAGGGCTTCTTCCGGAACCCGATGGCGGACCCCTCGATCATCGGCGTTTCGACCGGTGCGGCGGTGGGCGCGGTCGCGACGATCGCCGTCCCGATGGCCGTCCCGTTCGGGCTCCAGACGGCCGCGTTCCTCGGCGCGGTCGTGACGGCCTTCGTCGTCTACCTGCTCGCGACCGAGGGCGGCCGGACGCCGGTCGCGACGCTGTTGCTCGCGGGCGTGGCCGTCCAGACGTTCCTCGGCGCGGTCGTGTCGTTTCTGTTGCTCCAGAGCGGCGAGAGTCTCGAAGAGGCCGTCTACTGGTTGATGGGCAACCTCTACGGGGCCGGCTGGGCCGATGTGGGGGCGACGCTGCCCGCGATCACCGTCCTCTTTCTCGCGTTGGTCCCGTTCGCGCGCGATCTGAACGTGCTGATGCTCGGCGAGGAAGACGCCCGGACGCTGGGGATTCCGGTCGAGTGGACCAAGCGCCTGTTGCTGGCACTGTCGAGTCTCCTGACCGCCGCCGCGGTCGCCGTCGCCGGCGTCATCGGCTTCGTCGGGCTCATCGTCCCGCACATGATGCGGCTGGTCGTCGGGCCCGATCACCGACTGCTGTTGCCGACCAGCGCCCTCACCGGCGCGCTCTTTCTGGTCGTGACTGACACGATCGCCCGTGCGAACCCACAGGAGCTGCCCGTCGGGATCGTCACTGCCGCGCTGGGCGCACCCTTCTTCCTGTTTTTGCTCCGTCGCCGGGAGGTGCACGAACTGTGAGCGAGCCGCTGCTCTCGGTTGACGACGTCTCGGCCGCGTTCGGCGACGCTCGCGTACTCGACTCGGTCTCGCTGGCCGTCCGGCGCGGGGAGTTCGTCGGACTGGTCGGGCCGAACGGTGCTGGCAAGACGACGCTGCTGCGGACGATCAACGGCGTCCGCGACCCCGACGAGGGGACGGTCAGCGTCGACGGTGACCGACGGGCCGACTGTTCGGCCCGCGAGTGGAGCCGCCGGGTCGCGACCGTGCCCCAGGACACCAGCGTCTCCTTCTCGTTTCGCGTCGCGGACATCGTCGAGATGGGGCGGGCGCCACACCGTCGGCGCACGCAGTTCGGCACTACCGAGACCGACCGCCGGCGCATCGAGGACGCTCTGGAGCTGACCAACACCGCTGATATGCGGGACCGACCGATCGACGAACTCAGCGGCGGCGAACGCCAGCGGGTGTTCGTCGCTCGCGCGCTCGCTCAGGACACGCCCCTGCTCGCGCTCGACGAACCGACGGCCAGTCTCGACGTCAACCACCAGGTCGAGATCCTCCGACTCGTCAGGGAACTCGTCGGCGAGGGGCGGGCGGCCCTGGCCGCGATCCACGATCTGGAACTCGCGGCGCGCTTCTGTGACCGGCTCGCGCTGCTGTCTGACGCGGGGATCCGCGCGGTCGGCCCACCGGAGTCGGTCCTCCGCTCGGAGGTGCTCGATCCGGCCTTCGAGACGACGACGGCGACGGCGACCAACCCCGTCACCGGCACGCCGACCGTGACCGCTGGCGCTGGTGATGGGACAGTAGTCGACGGGCTCGGTGTCGACGCCCGACGTGTCCACGTCGTCGGCGGTGGCCAGGCCGGCGCACGTGCGATCGCGACGCTCCGGGACGCCGGCCACGAACCGAGCGCGGGCGTTCTCAGAGACGGCGATCTCGCACTCGAGACCGCACGATCGCTCGATGTCCCGGTCGCGACCACGCCTGCAGTCGGTCCCGCCGATCCGGACGCGATCGCGGCGGCACACGATCTGGCCGCCGACGCCGCTGTCCTCGTCTTCGCCGACGCCGACATCGGGCCGCGTCAGTGGACGCTCGATCTGGCCGAGGGCGCGCCGTCGACGGTCCTGATCGAGGCGCGGCCGCTCGCTGAACGCCTGCACGCCGGCGAGCGTGCCCGCGGGCGATACGAGCGACTCCGAGAGCGCTCGGAGACGGCGGATCTCGATGCCCTCCCCTCGGCGGTCGACACTGCCGTCGCGACAGCTGAACGGCCCGCCGACGACTGATCCGTGTCAGACTTCCCGCTTTGCGAACAGGATCAACCCGATCATCGAACAGACGACATCGCTCTCGACGAGCGTCTCGACGCGGACCTCGACCTTTCCGTAGTTGTCGTCCCAGGGCTCCGTGGCGATCACCTCTGTCTCCGCAGTCAGCGTATCGCCCGGGCGGACCGGGTCGTACCACCGGAGTTCGTCCACGCCCAGCGCGCCCCGTGATTCGCTCTCCGCCAGGAAGCCATCGACGAGCACTCGCATCGTCATCGCGGCGGTGTGCCAGCCGCTGGCGACCAACCCCCCGAACGGGGACTGTGCGGCCGCCTCGCTGTCGACGTGAAACGGCTGGGGGTCGTACTGGCGGGCGAACTCGATAATCTCCTCGCGGGTGACCGTGTAGGCACCGAACGACTCCGTGTCTCCGACGGAGATGTCCTCGAAATAGCGGGGCATACGACTGCTACAGCTAGTTCGCACAAAAAACGACTGGTCGCAGAAATTCGTCCGATGGGCCGACGCGGAAACTGGCCGCGTCTCGGTCTACAGGCGGAGTAGGCCGAGTGCCTCGGGACTTGATCCGAGGGGGTTCACGTGTGCTGCTGAATCTGGGAGACGTAGTGGGACTTGTCGCGGACGCCGACCATCTGCTCGGCCGTCTCGCCGTCGACTGCCAGCACCACGGTCGGAACGCCGCGGACGCCGTACTCCGCGGCAAGCTGCTGGTGGGCGTCGACATCGACCTTCGCGACGGCAGCGTCGGTCTCGGCGGCGATGTCCTCGGTGATCGGCTCGAGCATCTGGCACGGGCCACACCAGTCGGCGTAGAAGTCGACGAGGACGACGTCGTGGTCCTCGAGGATCTCCTGGTAGTGATCGGAGCTTTCTACGTGAATCGGCTCCTCAGGCGCCTCCGCGTCCGTCTCCGTTCCTTCGGACTGTAGCTCTTCCATCTTCTGTTTCTTGATCTCCTCGATGTCGTCTGCTTCACTCATTGTACCTCTCTCTACCCGTCCAGACTTCTTAATAGTTTTGACCTTGTTGTACAATATTGTTCGGGGACAACAGACCTTTGACGGCCGCCTATCCCAGTGCGACCGTCTATTAACCTCCAATTATACCGGCGGAGATTCGCTATTACTACAATATAGGTCTAATTCGTTTCCGCGGTCGGGGTATATTCCTGCCGTACGTCTGCCGCGATTCCGCCACACCGATACTCCTGTATTCCCGATCGAAACGGCGTTTCCACCGGATTTAGCGGTAGTGTACATTACTCACAAGGCTTTTAGGCTGGCTCCGCCAATAGTCTAGTCACAATGCCAGAAGCGATGACCGAGTACCTCTCACAGGACATGCACTGTGAGGGGCTTCTCGAGTGTATTCACGGTCTCAAGGAACTCGACAAGGAGGTGTTCCGGACGCTGTCGGATGCCGAAGAGCCGCTGACCGTCGACGAGATCGCCGAGACAGTCGGCCGCGAGCGCTCGACGGCCTATCGGTCGGTGCAGCGTCTCCTCTCGTCGGGATTCATCCAGAAAGAACAGGTGAACTACGACCAGGGTGGGTACTATCACGTCTATCACCCGACTGATCCGGACCAGATCGCCGACGACATGCAGCGAGTGCTCAACGACTGGTACGCCAAGATGGGACAGCTCATCAGCGAGTTCCGCGAGCAGTATCGGGAGTCCGCGCCGGTCGAGCAGTGATCACGCCAGCGCCAGCGGCACGCCGAACACGACAGCGAGCCCGATCGCGAGCACGACCGCACCGGTCGCGACCTGGCCGGCCGTAAACGGGCTCTGCGGTGCCGTGCTCCGGAGCGGTGGCGCTCGCGACGGCAACGAGACGTTTCCCGGATCGTACGTCCCCTCTGGGGTCGTTGGTTCGTCCATACCTGCCGTTCGATCGGGGGTCTCTTTTAGATGTCGGACGGCTCCAACGAGCGAAACCGTCATACCCGCTTCGGTCGAAACGAAGACAAGCGATGCTCACCAAACGGATCATCCCCTGTATCGACGTGGATCTCGACGAGGACGGCAATGCGGCGGTGTACACGGGGGTCAACTTCGAGGACCTGGAGTACACGGGCGATCCGGTCGAGATGGCCAAACGCTACAACGAGGCCGGGGCCGACGAGTTCGTCTTTCTGGATATCACGGCCTCTGCAGAGGGGCGGGCGACGATGCTCGAAACCGTCGAGCGGGTCGCCGACGAGGTGTTCATCCCCCTGACGGTCGGGGGCGGGGTCCGGACGCGCGAAGACATCAAGGAAACGCTCCGGGCCGGTGCGGACAAGGTCTCGATCAACTCGGGGGCGATCGCGAACCCCGACCTCATCGAGGACGGCGCACGGGCCTTCGGCAACCAGTGTATCGTCATCAGTGTCGACGCCCGCCGCCGGTTCGACGAGGGGGGCGAACACTACGTCGACATCGACGGCGAGTCGGCCTGGTTCGAGTGCACTGTCAAGGGCGGTCGCGAGGGGACGGACATGGACGTCATCGAGTGGGTTCAGGAAGCCGAAGAGCGCGGCGCGGGCGAGCTGTTCGTCAACTCGATCGACGCCGACGGCACCAAGGAGGGCTACGACATCCCGCTGACGAAAGCCGTCACCGACACCGTTTCGACGCCCGTGATCGCCTCGTCGGGCTGTGGCGGCCCCGAGGACATGTACGAGGTGTTCACCGAGGCCGACGCCGACGCCGGGCTGGCGGCGTCGATCTTCCACTTCGGCGAGTACTCGATTCAGGAGACCAAGGAGTACCTGGACGAGCGTGACGTGCCCGTCCGGCTATGATACTGACCGTTGTCCGGCTGTTTCGAATCGACCGTACGACGGCGTGCAGTTGTGCCGGTAAATCGGTACAACGGTCACTATGAAATGGCGCTGCCCGCAGTGTGGCAAACCCCATGAGCGCAACGACCCGCCGTGTGACAACTGCGGACACCACGCGTTCGAGCGGGCAGTCGTCCCACAGACGACCGCCGAGGAGGGCCGCGAACAGTTCGTCTGGGCCTGCACGGACTGTGGGCGCCACCACCAGCGCAACAACCCGCCCTGTAGCCGCTGTGGCGGGACGACCTTCGAGAAGAAACCGCTCACGTACGACGACGACTCCGGCCGCTCCGCCAGTTACTTCGATCTCGCTGGCCGGTTCGAACTGGCGGCCGCCCTGGCAATCGTGGCGTTGCTTGTCGTCGCCGCACTCGGTGTCACTGGCGTCGTCGACGTGCCGGGTCTCACCCCCCAGGCGCAACCCACGATCGACGACGTGCCCGGGGATCCGGCGACCGTCAACGGTGTCGACCTGTCCGAAGTCGAGTCACGTCTGTTTGAAGCGCTCGCGAGCAACCGAACCGGGTCGCCGGACCGAACTGACGGACTCGACGCGATGGCGACGTACCTCAACAGAGGCGCGGTCAAGGAGGCCTACACGGGCGCCGAGAACGTCACGAGCGAGTCGGAGCTCCGGCAGTTCGACACGACGTGTGACGAGGAGATCGTCTTCGGCGGGGCCGCACGCCCGGCAGGCGCGAACGCGACCGCTGACAGCGTCGTGTCGGGGCTGTTGTTGCAGTTACTGGCTGACTACCCCTCGACCACTGATGGCGAGGTTGCACAACTCGGAATCGACGCGCACGCGACGCCGGACGACTCCGTCGCTGTCACGATCGCGTACTGCTAGCCCGCCAGAAATCGAGCCCCGCCAGAAATCGCGTCTTCAGGCCGCCGCGTCGTCGTACGCGTCGGTCAGTGCGTCGGTTTTCTCGATGACGCGGTCGGTCCCGGTTTCTAGTGCCTCGAGCGCGTCGGTCCCTTCCTCGGTCTTGATCGTCAACACCGGGTCGGTCTGACCGCCCGACTGCTCGGGATTCATGTCGTAGGTCGCGGCGGCGACCCCGTCGGTCTCCAGCAGCGCGCCCTTGAGTACGTTCATGAAGGTGTGGTCCTCGCCCGCGATCTCGATCGAGAGCGCGGTGTCGTCTTTCTCGATGACCCGCAGATCCATATCCCTACCTACGCGCGGGGCGGAATAAGTCTCACGACCTGCCTTTACATGTCGTTCCAGGCACCCAGCGCACGTCCCGGCGACGTGATGTCGGCGATCCAGCGAGCGGCGATCGCTTTTTTCAGCAGGCGTGCGGGGAGCCCGCCGAACGTCGTGATCGGGAGGTTTAGCACGCCGTGTGCGACGGCGTCTTCGCCGATCGAGATGGCCGTACCCTTGTCCTCGTACGACCAGGTCTGGAGCGGCTGTCCGCGGATCGCCCGGGCGATGTTCTCGCCGGCGACCTCGGCCGCATCCCAGGCTGCCTGTGCGTTCGGCGGGACCGGTTCGCCCGAGGACTGCTCGATGATCGCCGCGTCACCGATCGCGAACACGCGCTCGTCGTTCGTCCGGAACGTGGTCTCGACTCTGACGCGGTTGGAGTCGTGGTCCTTCTCGAGATCGACGCTTGCCATCTCCCGCCGGCCGGTGATCCCGCCCGTCCAGATCAGTACGTCGTACGCGATCTCCTCGTCGCCGACAGTGATCGACTCCGCGTCGACCTCGCGGATGAAGTCGCCGGTCCGGATCCGGACGTCCCGCTCGTCGAGTCGCTCTCGAAGCGCCCGCTGGAGCCCGCTGTCGCTGTTGGGCAGGATGGAGTCGAGCCCTTCGACGAGCATCACCTCGAGTGGCGCGTCGACGTCGTCCCGAAAGCGCGCGACCTCGCCGGCGGCCTGGATCCCGGACAGTCCGGCACCACCGACGACGACCCGTGCGGGATCGTCCGGCGTTGCCTGACGCGCCGCGTCCCTGGTCGCGTCGTGGATCCCCAGTGCGTCCTCGAGGCTGTTGAGGGTGTGTGCGTGCTCTTCGAGCCCATCGAGGCCGAAAAACGCAGTCTCGCTGCCGACACCGACCAGCAGATAGTCGTACTCGATCGTCCGTCCGTCCGCCAGCTCGACCGCCCGCGTGTCGACGGCCACGTCCTTGACGTGTCCCTCGACGAATCGCGTACTCGGGGATTTGATCTCCTCGATCGGGATCGTGATCTTCTCCTGGACGCTCGGATCGCTGATACAGCGGTGGACCTCGTGTAAAACCAGGTGGTAGTCGACGTCCGAGATCCACGTGATATCCGCTTGCCCCCGTAACTCGTCTTCGAGGCTCTTGATAGCGCCCGCACCGGCGTATCCCGAGCCCAAAACGACGACCTGTGTAGTCATACCCGTGCTTCGGACGGGCGCCGATACAAAGCTGTTGAAAACGTCCGAGAAAAACCGTCGCAGATCCGCTCCGGCCCGATCTATCCCTACAATATTTGCCGATACGTCTCGGCACACACGATTCGAACGCCTGGATCTGCCGTGTCCCGCTGATCCAACCATGTTGGACGGATTACCGTCGCTGCCTTCAGCACCTCTCTTCCAGCTAGGCCCCTCCGACGCTCCCGAGTCCAATATAATCACGGCCCAAAGATATGTAATATTTTACTACTGGAACGCCCACATATGGGGGAACAATAATTACAGAGGGGCGGGAAACACAGTTTAATGGCGGAAGACGACCCTTCGGACGACGACCTCCCGGACAACGTCCTCTTCGAGTTGTACCGGCAGTACATCGGCGAGCCTGACGACCAGACTGACGTCTATCTCGGGTTCGGGCTGTTCTTCGGCGGGATCGCGCTGGCAGCGTTCGGCCTCGTGTTCTTCTTGGTGGCGTATCTGTTCGGACACGGCAGCGACGCGTTCTGGCTGTTCCGAGAGATCGCCTTCGGGATGGGAATGCTGTCGGTCCCGACGCTGCTGCTCGGCGTGTTGGTCCTGTTACCCGTCGACGAGCGGGCGATATACGCGGGACTCGTGGGGACTGTGATCACTGTCGTCTCCGTCGCCGGGTTCGTCTATCTCTACCCCTACGAGTTTAACGTCGAAGGGGCCCAGTACACGGCCCACGTCGTCCTCGGATACGCCGTCGGGATGTCTCTGGTGCTTGTCTCCACTGGGGCGGCGCTGGTCGCTCACCAGATCGAGCGTGCCAAGCCCAGCCCCGCGGACATCGAGCCGATGGACGAGCCCGAACCCGAGGAATCCTACACCGACGAGGAAATCCGACAGGACATCGAGGCCGCGATGGCGGACGTCGACATCACCTGGGGCGGTGTCGAGCGCCACGAGGGACAGTCGTTGCAGCTGGACATCGACGACGATTACGATCTCTCCGGCATGGATGTCGAGGCCGAACGGATCACCAGCACTTCTTCGACTGATACACAGGTACAGGGCCTGAAGGCTCTGAAAGGCGGCGAAAAGAAGACGGCCACGTCCGAGTCGACGGTCGACGATCAGACCACGAAACTCAACGAACTCAGACAGCGCCGGAAGGACGAACAGGAGACGGCCGCATCGGCCCCGGAGTCCGAGGCGGGGCTCCTCGAACGGATCAAATCTTTCCTGGCCGGTCTCTCGCGATAGAACGGCCGTACACCGTCTCAGTCGCCCGATTTCAGCCAGCGGAAACTTACAGTCATAATCTATTTAGCCCATTTCACATAGTTTTATTAGACCGCCCATAGTTGTCCAGAACATGGCGAAAGGACTAGACGTCGGCACAATGAACATCATTTCGGCACAGCAGGAAGGCAACGAGACTGTCTTCGTCCAGCAGCGCAACTCGTTCGTCGAGATCGAGTACTCCGATATGGCCGAGCAGATGCTCAGTCGGTCGGACGTACTCCACATCCGCAAGGACGACAAGGTATACGTCGTCGGCGACGACGCGCTGAACTTCGCGAACATCTTCAACAAGGAGACCCGGCGGCCGATGAAACACGGGATTCTCTCGAGTGACGAGAAGTCGGCCATTCCGATGATGAAACTCATCATCGAGCAGGTCGTCGGCTCCCCGGACCATCCCAACGAGAAGGTGTACTTCTCGACGCCCGCGGATCCGATCGACTCGGATCTGTCGACGCTGTATCACCAGAAGACGATCGAGAGTTTCCTCGACGACATGGGCTACGACGCCGAACCCATCAACGAGGGGATGTCCGTCATCTACTCCGAGCTGGCCGACAACGACTTCACCGGACTGGGGATCAGCTTCGGTGCCGGGATGACCAACGTCTGTCTGGCCTACTACGCGGTGCCCGTCATGAAGTTCTCGGTCGCACGCGGTGGCGACTGGATCGACGAGCAGGCCGCCCAGGCGACGGGGACGCCCGTCGACAAGGTCACCTCGATCAAGGAGGAGGACTTCGAGCTGGACTTCACGACCGACGTCGGCGGCGTCGAAGGCGCACTCAGCATCTACTACGAGAATCTGCTGGACTACGTCATCGATCTCATCCAGCGCGAGATCGACGAGGAAGACGTCGAGGAGGGACTGGACGTGCCGGTCGTCGTTACTGGCGGCACCTCGACCCCCGACGGGTTCACCGAGCTGTTCGAGCGCCACCTCGAAGAGGCCAACATTCCGTTCTCGATCAGCGGTGTCTCCCACGTCGAGGAGCCGATGTATTCGGTCGCCCGTGGTGGCCTCGTCGCCGCCCGCTCCGACGAGGAACAGCCCGAGCAAGAAGAGCAAGAGGACGCCGAAGCCGTCGAGGCCGAAGACTAACCGTCACCTGCTGTTTCGTTTCGAGGCCGCGCTTTCGGGAGTGTCGACCGAGCGATCACGCTGCCTGCTCGTCGCCCGCGGTGCCGTCGTCCGCGTCGCTTTCGTCGTCTGTTTCGGCTTGCTCGCCAGTCCCTTCGCTCGCATCGGCCTCGTCGTCAGCGTCGCTTTCCTCGCCAGTCCCACCGTCCGCATCGCTTTCGTCGCCTGTTTCGGCTTCCTCGTCAGTCTCCTCGTCCCCAGGGTCGCTACTCGCCTCGTCTTCGCCGTCCGCTTCGTCTCCGCCCGCCGTCCGTTCGTTTCCACCGCCGACCAGCCCCGCCGTCGCGTGCTCGGCGCCCGTGTCGTCGGTCGGCACGACAGCGGGCTTCTGGGAACGGTCGATCTCGACCAGAGCGGCCGTCTCACCTGAACCGACGATCGCGGCGTCTCCGTCGACGTGTTTCTCGTAGAACCGCCGTAGGGCCCGCTCCCACGGTTCCGGATCCGGCTGTGTCGATACCTCGTGGTCGACTGGCGTGTCGACGAATCCACAGTCGGCGCACACGTACGCCTCTTCCTCGCCAAGCGAGTAGACCTCCAGGTCGCCCCCGCACCGGGAACAGTCCATACGGGCGGGTACAACTGTGAGGAATATAATTCCCCCGCTGTCGATCCGGTCGTTTATTCGCCTCAGGGGGCAAACTCTCTCTCATGTCGCTCGGGCTCGATCAGACGCAACTCGATCGCTACTCCCGCCACGTCATCCTCGACGACGTCGGTCCGGAGGGACAGGCCGCGCTGCTGGATAGCTCCGTGCTCGTCGTTGGAGCCGGCGGGCTGGGGTCGCCGGTCATCCAGTACCTCGCGGCCGCCGGCATCGGACGACTCGGCGTCGCGGACGACGACGTGGTCGAGCGCAGCAACCTCCAGCGACAGGTCATCCACGGCGAGTCCGACATCGATCGGCCGAAAGTCGACAGCGCGGCCGAGTTCGTCGCCGAGTTGAACCCCGACGTGACCGTCCGGACACACGAGGTGCGTGTCAGTCCCGACAACGTGCTGGATCTGATCGGGGACTACGACGTCGTCGTCGACGCGACCGACAACTTCCAGGCCCGGTTTCTCCTCAACGACGCCTGCGTGTTGACGGACACGCCGCTGTCACACGGTGCCGTCTACCGCTTCGAGGGACAGGTAACCACCTTCGAACGCGGGGCGGACTCGCCGTGCTACCGCTGTCTGTTTCCCGAGGCCCCGCCCGAGGGTGCCGTCCCGGACTGTGCGACCGCCGGCGTCCTCGGCGTCGTCCCGGGCCTGATCGGGACGATCCAGGCGACTGAAGTGATCAAACTCCTCCTCGGGTACGGCGAGTCCCTCGAAGGTCGACTGTGGAGCTTCGACGCCGCCGCGATGGACGTGGAGACGGTCCCGATCCGCCGAAACCCCGACTGTCCGGTCTGCGGCGACGATCCCGTGGTCACGTCCGTCGACGACGTCGACTACCCGGATCGGTGCCGGATCGCGAGCGAGTGACGACGGCGTGTGGCTGTCCTCTTTCAGGTGGTCGCTTCCTCGCTCACCCTCTCCAAGTATCAATACTGAGAATTTAACGATGTGATTTATGACCGTTTCAGTCCTCTATTCGGAGCGTAACTCCGATGCCGGCCCGACAGCTATCACAGTCGAAATTCGACGTCCGGTTGCCCGGGTACGTCGGGCTAGTCGTTGCGCTCGTCGCAGTGTGGGGGCTCGGTGACGCGGTCTCGACGCTGTGGGCGATCGAGGCGACGGGCTCGATCAGCGGCGAGGCCAACCCCTGGATCCACGCGGTGTTGGCGTACGACCCGGCGCTTTTGATCGTCGTCAAGGCTGCTGTCGTCGCGATCACCGGCGGCCTCCTCCTCTCTCAGCGTGCGTTCATCGAGAGCGTGCCCGGGTGGCGTCTCTGGTTCGGCTCGCTGCTCGCGGTCGGTTCGATCATCGTCGCCGGGAACGTCTACGTCGGGCTCGCCGCCGTCGCGTGATCAGTCGAGCGCGGTGGCAACGTCGCCCGGCGGACGTGGAAATTCCTCGGGATAGAGCACTCCAGCTAGATACTCGGCCGTTTCGATCAGCCGCGGTCCCGGTCGGTTGACGTAGTGGTCTCCGTCAAACGCGTACACTCTGCTCTCCTGTACGGCAGTCAGCTCGTCCCAGCCCGGACGGTCGGTGAGCTCGTCTCGGTTCGCGAGCGTCTCCTCCATGGAGTACCCACACGGGGCGGCGATCAGCACGTCCGGATCGATCTCGCGAATCTCGCGCCACTCGTGGGGTCGCGACCGATCGCCGGGCTCGGCCAGCGGATACTCGCCGCCGGCGATCTCGACGAGTTCGGGTATCCAGTGACCGGCACCCATGACGGGGTCCATCCAGTCGAGAACGGCGACTGTCGGCTCCGGCTCGATCGCCTGCGACCGGTTGCGGATCGCGGCGATCCGATCGTTCCACGCCGAGACACGCTCGGTTGCGGCCGGTTCGGTGTCGGTCGCGCGCCCGATCCGCCGAACGTCCTCGTAGAGGTCCGCCAGTGAATGTGGGTCCGTCGTCAGGATATCCGTCTCCAGTCCGAGATCGTCGACCACCGTCGCCACCTGCACCTCGTCGACGGCACAGACGTCACAGATTCCCTGCGTGATCGCCAGGTCCGGATCGAGGTCAGCCAGCAGGTCAGTATCGATCTCGTAGACGCCGCCGTTTTCCTCGGCGGCCGCGACCTGCGCGTTGATATCGGCGCTGTCGGCGGCCTCGTCGATTCGGGACCGCTCGACGGCGGGGATCGATTCGGCGGCCGGCGGGTAATCACACCCACTGGAGACGCCGACGGGTTCGACGCCCAGTGCGAAACAGATCTCCGTAGCCGAGGGCAACAGCGACACGACGCGCATACACGCGGTTCGGGTCCCGGAGGCAAAACGTCGCCGTTAGAACGGCAGTCGATCGCGAAGCCAGCTCAGCGACGAGTCCTCGTCCTGTTGTTGGGTCCCGACGACGCGTTCGTCGGGGACCACGACCGTCCGCTCGTCGTCTTCGTCGGCGGAGATCAGGCCGTCAGCCTTGAGTTCGGCCAGCGCCGTCTCCAGATCGTCGATTTCCAGGTCGACGTGTGAGCGCAGTTCGAAGACCGTCATTCCGTCCTCGGCCCTGTCGGCGAGGGCGTCGAGCACCGCGACTTCGTCGTCGTCGCGGTCGCGGTACTCCGGCTTGGCTTGCATGCGCGTTCGTTCGGCCGCGATTCTCTTACACTTGTCCCCCAAGCAGTACGCTTATGGTCCGAAGGCGGCCACGTAGTGACAATGAGTATCAAGTGTTCGCTGTTCGGCCACTCCTTCGACGACTCCACCGTCGAACGTGAGCGTGAGGAACAGGGGAGCGAGGTGGTGATCACTATCCGGGAGGTTCAGACGTGCACGCGCTGCGGTGAGACGCGTATCGTCTCCGAGAACAAGGAGGTGACGACGCTCGAAACGCCCGACGATGTGGGTGCGGAGCCCCCGGACGACGCTGTCGATACGGAGACAGATGAGTCGTCCCCACCGGACACGGCCGGACCCACCCAGCCGGAGGCAGCCATGGAGAGTCCACAGCCCGAGACGGGGTCGGCGTCCTCCGGCGCGACGGACGACACGATCGCGGACACATCGAGCGATGCTGTCGGGACTGAACCTCCGACTGAGGAGGTGGAGTCCCCCCCGGCTGACGTTACCCGGGATTCGGGGCCGAGCGCTTCGGGCACGTCGGATATCGACGACGAACCGCCGGTCACCGACGATGCCGAGATTCTCGACGACGATTCCGATACGTCGGATCGGGAGCCGGGGGAGTGGCCACAGGAGGACGACGAATCCGAGTCACAACCCGACGCGGACATCCTCACCGGGGCGGAATCGGATTCGGAAGGGGGTGAGCAGACCGACGCCGAGTTCGTCGCCGACGAGGGCGAGACCCAGACTAACGAGTGGCCCTCCGAAGACGAGATTGACGCCGCGGGCGAACCGGAATCGGCTGGCCCCGGCGCTGTCACGGCACCGGACGGGTCGTACGTCTGTCGGGAGTGCGGGTTCTCGACGCCGGTCGAGGAATCCTCGCTGCGTGAAGGCGACTTCTGTCCGGAGTGTCACCGCGGGACGCTCGTTCACGCCCAGGACGGCAACTAGAACGCGAAAAGGGTATACCGTCCCCCGGCCAACGGCCGTTCATGCGAGAATACAAGATGCGGCGCGGCGAGTACCTCTCCGACCGCATCCCGGACATGGAAGCGACCATCGAGGAGTATTTCGGCCCCATCACCGGAACTGACGAGTACAGGGACACCGAGCTGTACGTCGTCGAGGACCCCGACAACGCGGTGTTCAACCGTGTCGTCGCCGGGACCGTCGAGTACGGCAGCAAGAAAGACAAGCTCGCGCTGGACATCGACGAGCGCCCCGCCGAAGAGGTCATCGCCTCCGGCGACGTCGAAGCCGCCGAGGAAGCCGTCTCGCTGAAAAACGAGTTCCTGCTCGAGGCGACCGGACGCGACGCCAAGGCCCGTCGCGACTCGATGAAACGCTCCGTCGAGGACGAACCTGACGGCGTCGACGACGTCTGATCGGACACCCTGCATCGAACCATTCCCGCAGATCAGGGTTGTGGCGGCTTGCCGTCGTAGGCGTCCAGGTCGTTGTAGAAGTTCAGGAGTCCGAACTGTAGCTTCTCCGGCCCGACGTCGATCATCTCGGCACGCTCTTCGGCCGGGAAGGTCTTGCGGACGGCGTACCCCTGCATCTCTACTTCGCCGCTGCGGGTGTAGCGTTTGTCCACGAGCACCCGCGCCCCGAAGTCGGCCGGCGAGCGCACGACTCGTCCCAGCGCCTGTCGGGTCTTCCGGACCGTCGGGATCTCGACAGCGTAGCGCCAGCCGGCGTCCTCGGCGTCACTACCGCCGAAGGCCGCTCCGTAGGCGTCCTGGACGGCGTCCATTCGTTCGTCTAAATGCGGATAGGGGACGCCCACGACCACGGCCGTCCGGGCGTCGTCGCCGTCGTAGCTGACGCCTTCGGTGAGCGTTCCCCACAGCGACGAAAAGAGGACGCCGTCGTCACCGTCGGTGAACTCCTCGCGCAACTCCTGTGCGGATACCCCTGGCTCGTCGAGATACCGTTTCCCGTCGGTCTCGACGCGGTGGTAGTACCGCTCGGCCTCGGCGTAACTCGGAAAGAAGGCGAGCGTGTTTCCCGGCGTGAATTTGATGGCGTCCTCCAAGACGCCCGTGATCGTGTCCTGCGTGGACGGATCGTCGCGCTCGCTGGCAAACAGCGCAGGCGCCTCGACGGCGTAGGTCCGGCGTCGCTCCTCGGGGAACTGCGCGCCGTAGGCCATCGTCTCCGGGTCCTCAAGTCCGAGTACGTCCTCGGTCACCTCGAACGGTCGCAGCGTCGCGCTCATCAGCACCGCTGCGTGCAGATCATCGAACAGCGAGCGGGTCACGCGCTCGGGGATACAGGTGTACAACTCGGCACGCCCGTAGATTTCTCCGGCCCCACCGTCTCCGAGGCCGTCCTGTCTGCCTGTGAATCCCTCACGGTCGTCCGCGCGGCTCGCGGGTCGTTCCTCCCCGCTTGCTCCCGTTGATGGCTCACTTCGTTCGCCATCACGCCGAACGCTTATGACGGGATACATCCCCTGGCTGTCGCCCTCGTCGAACCACGCGTCCAGAAACGTCGCCGCTTGCAGCGTCTGACACTCCTTCCGGACGGTGGTCTCACCGTCCTTGTAGGCCTGTTCGTACTGCTGGTCGAGTTCACGGCCGAGTTCGAGCGCTCGCTCTAGCTCTTCTCGGTAGCCAGGACCGGTGTAGGACCGCAGGAACGACAGCGTCAGATCGTCCTTCCGGTCGGGGCTGTCGATCGGCAGATCCGTCCACTGATCGTCTACCTCCGCTTCCCGGACCGTGTCGGCTCCCATCGTCTCCCGGTAGGTCGCTTCGAGCGCGTCCCGGTAGGTCTCGATGACGTTTTCGGCAGCCTCGACGCGCGGGTCGTCAGTGTCAGCGAGTTCGTCTAGCGCTTGCCCGAGTGTGTTCTCGGTGAGCGTCCGGCGGGCGTGCTCGCGGGCGGCGTCCTCGACGTTGTGTGCCTCGTCGAAGACCGCGATCACGTCTTCGGGGTCCCGACCCAGCCACCGGAAGAACTGCTCGCGGATCATCGGATCCAGCAGGTGATGGTAGTTCGCGATCACCAGATCGACCCCGTCCATTCCCTCCTTGAGGAGTTCGTACCCACACAGCCCCTCTCGGTCGGCGTACTCGTAGATGTCTTCGGGCGTGCGGACGTCGTCGTACAGCCACGCGTAGAACTCCTCCGTATCCACGGTCAGATTCCGGTAGTAGTGTTCGCAGGTCGCACGGTCCTCGAATTCCGAGAGGTCGTCTTCGATCGCTTCCAGGTCGTCCATCACGGCCGACCGGGCCTCGGCGGCCTCGCCCTCGCCGGCCTGGCTGGCCTCGAGCAGTTCCCGCTGGCGACGCTCGAGTTCGGCTCGGTCACGTTCGAGTTCGACCTGCTCGCGCGTGGTGTCTCGCAGCGCCTGACACTCCTCGTAGCCCACGTCGATGTGACACATCGAGGCCTTTCCGCGGAAGACGAGCGCCCGGAGGTCCTCCGTCTGTGCGATGGCACTGGCTTCCTCGATGAACTGCCGCGTCTGCTGGTGGACGTTCGTCGTGATGACGACGGTCTTGTCGGTCTCGCGGGCGTACTCAAGGGCCGGCGTCAGCGACGCCAGCGTCTTGCCCGTCCCGCAGGCCCCCTCGAAGAGCACGTCTCGGCCGTCCCCGAGCGCGTCGTGGATCCGCCCCATCGCATCTCGCTGGTGGTCGTAGGGCTGGTCGTAGGGGAAAAACCGGAGGTACGACGGCTCTGTTGCCACGCCCGTAGATTGACCGCTCGCGGGCAAAAACGTTCGCCCACCGGAGCAAGTGGTCGGGTAGTTTGATTGTCCTCGCCTTTCACCTATCGAGCAGACATGGAGCGACGGCACGTCTTCGGCGGCGCGATTGCACTCACCGGGCTCGTTCTCACTGCAATCCAGCTCGTCCACGGAGTTCAGCAACTCGACGGCTTCGAGGGCCAGACCAGGGGGATCGTCTTCAGCGTCGAGACGGTCCCGTTCGTGCTGGTCGGGCTGGCATTGACCTACGTCGGCTACTGGTTGAGTCTACAGGACGAGTACGAACCGGATCTCCCGCGGATCGCCCTGTGGGGTCTCGGCGGTGGGCTGTTGTTCGCCTCGGTTTCGGCACTGATCGTCTTCAGCCAACAGGTCAAGCCGACGGTCGATATCCTCGATCAGGCCCGGTACATCGCGGTGAACCACGTCACTATCGGCGTCGTCGTCGGCGTCCTCGTCGGACTGTACGACGCCCGCGGCCGGGCACACCAGCGCGCGCTCGAAGCCGAGCGCGACCGCACCGAGCAGTTCGCCAACAAGGCCATGGACATCAACACTTACGGCCGGGAGCTCACCCGTAGCGATTCCGTCGACGCCGTGAGCGCGCTCTGTATCCAGGCCCTCCAGGGATTTCTCGGCCTGACCGAGACGGCCTTTGTCGTCGTCGGCGACGAGGACTACCGCCTCGTCGATAGCACGATGGTCGACGTCCCCGACAGCGCGCTCGCCGAACTGGCCCGGCGCTCGCGCGACCAGGAGCCGACGACCGTCGTGATTCACGACTCGCTTCCCGGTCCGCTCAGCGACCGGGCCGACGGCGCACTCTCGCTTCGGATCACCGAACTCGACGGTGGCTCGGCCGTCCTGCTCGCGCTGGCTGACGATCCGGACGGCTTCAACGACGAGGACGTGCAACTGCTCGAACTCCTGCTTGCGCACGCCGCGACGGCGCTCGATTTCGTCTCCGACGAACACACGATCGACGCCGGTCGGTGATTCCGCGGCGGCCAGCCGTTATCACGTCGTCCGCAGGTTCCCGTTGGTCGGCTCGTAGATCTCGCCCTGCTGTTTGAGCTTCTCGATCTCGTGTTCGGCCTTCGATTCGTCGATGCCGACCTCCTCGGCACGCTCGATCACGACCTCGACCGGCGCGCCGTCGTCGTACTCGTCCTGGATGTCGGCGATGATTCCCTTGAGGTTCTGGATGCGATCGCGCTGACTTTTCGAGGTTCCGGTCTCGATGACGTCGGCGTCGAGTTCGCCGGTCTCGGGGTCGACGCCGATGTCCTGCAGCGACGAGCGGACGATCTCGATCACTCGCTCGGCGTCGCGTTGCTCGACAGTGTCCGAAAGACGAACTCGGGCAGAGGATTCCGCCAGCCGGATGAGCGCCTCGATCTTCCGGGCGGTGACGGGGACTGCGGCGTCCTCGTCCTGGCCTTTCGAGCGCAGGTCGACGTAGAACGACTCGATCTCGTCTTTGGCCTCCTCGGTCATCGTCGGGAAGCAGTTGCGCTTGGCGTAAGCGATGTATTTGCGCAGGAGTTCGGGCTCGATCGTCGGATCGACCTCCTCGGTGACAGTCTCGACTTCCTCCGCCGAGAAGTCCGGCGTCGCGTTCTCCTGACGGTGGGTGTGCAACTCGCCCGCGTAGTTGGTCGTCAGGATGTGCTGGGCCAGCTTTCGATCCTTCTCCTCGTCGGGCTTGTCCGTGACCGTGAAGATCAGATCGAACCGAGAAATGAGGGCGGGCTCCAGATCGATCTGCTCGCCGATCGGTTCGTACTGGTCGAACCGGCCGTACTTGGGGTTTGCCGCGCCGAGCAACGAACAGCGACTTTTCAGTGTCGCGTTAATTCCGGCCTTGGAGACGCTGATCGAGTTGTGCAGGACGACGCCCTGGCTGACGAACGTGTTGGTCGGCTCGACGGTCACGTCGTAGACCCACTCGGTCGCGTACTCGTCTTCGTTGGAAACCGTCTCGATATCCGTGACTTCGTAGTATCGGAGGTCACACTTCTCTTCGAGGGCGTTGATCCGACGCTGGGCTTCCTGGAGTGCGTCCTCGATCGCTCCCTCCGCAACGGTCGCGAGCTCGTCACGACGCTGTTGGTCGTAGCCTCCGTCCTCTGCGTAGTGGACCGCGCTGGCCGTCTCGCCGTCCAGACGGTCGGCTAGCTGTCGACCGGACCAGCCGATTGCTGTCCTGAGTTCTCCAAGCGTGTCGGCTCGTTCAGCCCCCTCGCGCACGGTGGCAATCCGTTCGCGCAACGTCGCGAGTTCGTCCTTGACTGTCTCGATCTGGACGCCGTATGATTCGTCCAGATTTGGTCGATACCGACCGGTCAGGGCCAGCCCCAGTAGCGTTCGCAGTGTTCGCAACTCCTCGGCCGCACCCGGCGGCAACACGTCGTGGTGGCGTACCGTCTCGTCGCTTCGCTCGGCGAACGCGACGGCCTCCTCGTAGCGGTCGTCCGCTGGTTCGACGACGCGTTCGACGAACTCCCCGGTTGAGTCACCCATCACGTAGACCTTCCAGGCGTCCTCTGCGCTATCGTGATGGATGCGAGATCCGACGCCGATCTTCGAAAGGGCGTCGGCGTAGTCTTCGGCGAGTCCGTCCGATGCAGTCGAGAACGACATCGCCTCGCTCTCGACTCCGCCGTCCCCGGCGAACGCACCGACGAGGAACCGGCGGATCGTTTCTTCCGACGCTCCGAGGACGACAGACGGGATCCGCTTGTCGCGTGCAGTGTGCATCATCTCGGGGAAGTTGCGTTCGAACCAGCGGTAGAGCTTCGTCGAGACCCACCGTTTGGTTACGGTTCCCGCCTCGTTCGTCGTGTCGGTGCTCTCCATCCCGAACACGTCGTCCATGAGTCTGTCCATCCGGCCGAGGAGGCGCTCGTCCTGGTTCGAGAAGCCGATCTCGTGTGCCGAGCCGGCGTAGCTGTGGCCCTCGGCTGTCAGCAAGCCAAGGATCTCACCCAGATCGGGCGACAACTCCTCGGGCAGCGAGACGTCTTTCTCTTTGCCGATGCGTGCTTCGTCGTCGAGTTCGACTGCCGCGCTGCTGTTGGGGAGCTTCCGCGGTGCGGGGACGTACGTTCCCTCCTCGATGTTCTCGGCGGCAACCGTCCGAATCTCGCCGTCGACGTCGGCGAACATCGGGTGTTCGGGCGTCACGATGACGTCGCGGCCGTTCGAGAACGTGACCCGAACGAACTCTTCGGGTGCCTCGTGGCGGCTCATCCGGTCGATCGACGTCTTCTGTACGTCGTTGTCTTCTAGATCGACCGTATGAACGCCGGCGTCGTCGATCGGGAGAATCTCGCAGTCGACGCCGTCGACGACGTCTCCGGGGTTGTCGTCCATCCGCTCGTCGACGAACTGCCCGATCTCGACCCGTCGACCGTCAGCGAGCAGTATCTCCGAATTCGGGTGGTAGGATTGTTGTTCGAGTGCTTCGTGCATTGCCGATCGATCGTCCGCGGCCATCTTGTCGAGTTCGTCGACTGCCGCGATCCCTTGATCGGCGAGAACGAGCGCTCCAGCCTCTAACGTCCACTGCTGGCCGTCTCCGAAGTCGTCTCTAACAGCCGCAGCGGTGAGCCCAGCCGCCGAGGATCCTTTCCCCGACGTATAGACGGATCTCGGGGCGATATTTTGGATATATGATAGCATCTGAGAGTTGTGAGAGACGATCCCGTTCGAAATGTAGTTGTGCGTTCCCTCGACTTCGAGATCGTATACCCAGTCGTCGTCGGGTTCGAGGCGCTCGATGCGATCGATGACATCCGTTCCTGCAAGAGCGGCCCCACCGTCCGCTATCGCGTCAGCGACCTCACTGGCGGTGTCCGTAGCGGCTGGCTCGACGGCAACCCGCTGCCCGTCTTTGAGGTTGTCTGCCCGAACTGCCTGAAATCCCCTGTTCGTCCGGACGAACAGGGGATGTGACGGCGTTACTTCGACTTCACGCCCTGTTGACGTTCGGATCTGGTACAGCTTCTCCGGCGCTTCTCGCTTCCAGACCTTGGTCACCTGTCGCTGTTCAATCTGTCCATCGGCTTGCAGTGAGGGAACACTGAACTCAGCTGTGTCCCACACCCCATCATCGACCGGCTTGCGATCGTCAAGATTTGACTCGACGAGTTCTCGAATCGGACGTGTCGTGCCGTCTCCGAGTGTCACGCTCGTGTCGCCTGCGAGGCACTTTCCTGTACCAGGGTCACCGATCAAGAGCATATGCAGGTCCCCACGGATCCGAGAGCCGTCGGGGAGGTCCTTCGAGACGCCCGAGAACAGCTGGAGGATCATCGAGAGCTTCTCCTGCTCGTAGCCGTAGATCGAGGGGGCGATCGCGCCGACCATCTGCTCGTAGATGTCGGGTTCGTTTGAGAGCTCGACGATTTCCTTTTTGTCCTCGTCGGTGATGTCCATCTCCTCGAACTGCTCGTCCTCGATCTCGACGGTCATCCCGTCCATGTACGTGTCGAACATGGGGGTCTTCTCGTTGCCGCTCTCCCGCTGGTCGAGTTTGAGGATGCCGCTCACGCGGACGTGATCGCCCGCGGTGACGTTGCCGGTGATGTCGTCTTCGATGTTGACGTCGATCGACTGGGGGGTCTCGCCGCCGCGCAGCCCTTCGGGGGACTCCTGGACGCGGATCTTCTGGGCGTCGATGAACTCCGACTGGTCGAAGTTGATCCGGAAGGGGCCCTGACGCTCACAACCCTGACACTCGTGGGGTTCCTGGAAATCGCCCGTCGTCTGGGGGATACGGGTCAGCGTGCCACAGCGCTGGCACTCGAAGGCCGCGGTCGTCACCTTCGGGCGGACCTCCGTGGCCTTGCGGACGATCCCCTGGACGCTGATGAGCTGGCCGCGGTGGTCCGCGCGGATGTCCCGGATGCCTGTCGTCTCCGGGAGGTTCTCGATGCGGACGTGGGCCTGCCCGAGTTTCACGTCGACGGGGAGGTCGTAGAGTCGCAGCGCCTCCTCGGCGTATTCCTGCAGCTGCTCGGGCTGGTTGCGGACGTCCTCTGCCAGATCCGGGTCGAACCGGTAGAGGTCCTGCCAGTCGACGAATAGCGACTTCTGTTCGGAGGGGTACTTCTGTGCGAGTTCGCCGATCTCGTTGCGATAGTAGTCCCGGTAGAACTCCTCGAAACGATCGATGAGTTCCGTGTTGTCCGCGGTGGCCATTCGATCGAAACAGGGTTGGGCGCACTCACTCAAGAAGGTTGGCAAAGCCGAGCGAACGTGTGTAGGTGGGTGGGGTCTTTTTCCCCAAGTTTTTGCGCGAGCGACGATGGGAGCGAGCGGAAAAAGTGGCAACTGAAGGGTGGCAAAGCCGAGCGAACGTGTGTAGGTGGGTGGGGTCTTTTTCCCACGGGAAGGCGGTCCTGCCCGCTCGTTGCACTCGCTATGCGGGCTGCGCCTTCCCTGCTCTCGCTCGCTTCGCTCGCGAGAACCACGTTTTTGCGCGAGCGACGATCGGAGCGAGCGGGCACGTCACTATCGGATCGTGGTCGATGGACAGTAAACCGACAGCGTCCGGGCCCCAACATTATTCATGAATGATCGTATATCACAGAATATGGTCGAAATCGGCGATGAGCAGTTGGTCGAATCGGACGAACACGGTCGTCAGCGATCGGTCGTCTTCGCGGTCGTCCTCGCGACGAGCTTTCTGGCTCTCGTTGCGGGTACCGTGACGCTGCTGGCGGAATCGAATCTCGCCATCGCGATCGGATTGCTCGCGGCCGGCGTCGCGTTGCTCGCCGTCGGGGCTGCGATCGCGATCGGTGAGGGCGACGAGTACCTCTTCGAGTGAGCTAGACCGCCGACTGGCTTGCTGATATTGACGACTAGCCGTTACAGTGCCTCTTTGTACGCTTCGAGTGCCTCCTCGATGTCGGCCTCGGTGTGAGCGGCCGAGACGAACTGTGATTCGAACTGGTTCGGGGTCAGGAACACGCCCTGTTCTTTCATCGCGGGCCAGAACAGCCGCTCCCAGCGCTCGGTCTCGGCGCGGTCGACGTCGGCCCCGTTCTTGGGACAGTGTTCGTAGCGCGGGCAACTCGGATTCTGCGTACAGCCACCCTCACAGTGGCCGTCGCCGAACGCCCCCTCGCGGGTGAAGATAACCTTGAACATCGAATCAGTCCCGACGACGGTGTAGTTCGGTGCCTGATCCTCAAGAATATCGGCGATACCTGAGCGCAACTCCTCACCCAGCCGGTTGACGTGTTCGTAGACGTCGTTCTCGGCGGCATAGCGCAGGGTTTCGAGCCCGGCGGCCATCGTCACGGGATGGCCCGAGAAGGTACCGGACTGAAACACGTCCCCGGCGGGCGTGAACTGTTCGATGATCTCGCTTTTGCCGCCGATCGCCCCGACCGGGAAGCCGCCGCCGACGATCTTGCCGAAGGTCGTGATATCGGGCTCGACGCCGAACGTCCCCTGGGCACACTGGAGGCCGCCGACGCGAAAGCCCGTGATGACCTCGTCGAATATCAGGAGTGCACCGTGTTCCGCTGTCAGTTCTCTGAGCGTCTCGTGGTAGCCTTCGACCGGATGGACGATGCCGTGGTTGCCCAGGATCGGCTCGGTCAGGACGGCGGCGATGTCCTCGCCGTGTTCCTCGAAGACCTCGCGAGCTGCGTCCTCGTCGTTGAAGGGAACGGTGACCGTGTGCTCGGCGAAACTCTCGGGGATCCCCGGACTGGACGGGGCGGTCTCGTCGCGCTTGCCCTCGACGAGCGTCGATTCCTGTGCGCCGTGGTAGCTCCCCTCCATGATGACGATCTTGTCCCGGCCGGTGTACCCGCGAGCCAGCCGGACGGCCGAGACGGTCGCCTCGGTGCCGCTGTTGACGAACCGGACCATCTCGACGCTCGGGACGTGTCGGGCGAGAAACTCCGCGAGTTCGACCTCGACCTCGGTCGGCGCGCCGTACATCGGACCCTCGCTGGCGCGTCGCTGGACTGCTGACTGGACCGACTCGGGCAGGTCGTGGCCGAGCAAGAGCGGTCCATACCCCATCACGAAATCGATATACCGGTTGCCATCGGCGTCGATCACGTGCCCGCCGTCACCCTTCTGAACGAAGAAGGGATACGGCTGTGTGGCCCGCACCGAGGAGTTGACGCCGCCGGGCATGACCGACAGCGCACGATCGTACAGATCGCGTGACCCGTCGTAGTTCATAGGCGCCGCTTCGGTCCGGTTCGGAAAGAAGGTGACGACCACGGGGAGCTGCTATCCTCTCAGACTTCGATCTCTTGCTGGTCCGCCCAGTCCCGTTCGCCCAGCACCGCTTCGAGCAGGCCGACAAACGGCGGCGAGGCACGCGTCGGTCGCGAGCGGAACTCCGGATGGAACTGCGTTCCGATGAAGTAGGGGTGATCGTCGAGTTCCAGAATCTCCATCCGACGACCGGCACGCCCGGAGAAGACCATGCTGGTCTCGGCGAAGTCCTCGAAGTACTCGGGATTGACCTCGTAGCGATGACGGTGTCGTTCGGTACAGACCGTCGACTCGTAGATGTCCTCGGCGAGTGTCCCGGGTGTGATGTCGGTCTTGTGAGCGCCCAGCCGCATCGTGCCGCCCATATCTTCGGTGTGCTCTTGTTCGGGCAGGATGTCGATGACCGGATCGGGCGTCTCCTCGTCCATCTCCGCGGAGTGGGCCTCCCCGTAGCCGAGGACGTTCCGGGCGTGCTCGACGACGGCCATCTGGAAGCCCAGACACAGCCCCAGGAACGGCACGTCGTTCTCGCGGGCGTAGCGGATCGCCTCGATCTTGCCTTCCGTCCCGCGAGCGCCGAAGCCGCCGGGGACGACGACCCCATCGGCCTCGGTGAGGTTCGCGCTCTCGGTGACGTCGTCTTTGTCCGAATCGACCCACCGGACGTTGACGTCGACGTTCTTCTCCAGGCCGGCGTGTTTCAGCGCCTCGTTGACGGACATATACGCGTCTTCGAGGTCGTATTTCCCCACGAGGGCGATGTCGACCTCGCCGGTGGTCTCCTGTGTGACGAGTTTCCGCCACTGGTTGTCGCGTTCGTCTTCGGGCAGCGCGCGCTCGGCCAGCCCGAGTTCCTGCATGACGTACTCGTCGAGGCCCTCCTCCTCGACCATCAGCGGGACGTGATAGATGTCCTCGACGTCCGGGTTCGAGAAGACCGCCTCCGTCGGCACGTCACAGAACAGCGCGATCTTCTCCTTGACGTCGGGGTGGAGTCGGTCCTCGCACCGTCCGACTAGGATGTCCGGCTGGAGGCCGATCGAGCGCAATTCCTTGACGCTGTGCTGGGTCGGCTTGGTCTTTTGCTCGCCGTTTTTCGAGTAGGGCACCAGCGTCACGTGCGCGAAGAGGATGTCGTTGTCGTCCTGCTCGTGGGCGAACTGCCGCAGTGCTTCCAGATAGGGCATCCCCTCGATGTCGCCGACGGTGCCGCCGACCTCGACCAGACAGACGTCAGTTCCTTCCGCTGCCTCGCGGATCCGTCGTTTGATGTCGTCGGTGATGTGGGGAATGATCTGGACGGTCTTGCCGAGGTAGTCGCCGGCGCGTTCCTTCTCGATCACGTGCCGGTAGGTCTTCCCCGTGGTCACGTTGTGATCGAAGGTCATGTCCTCGTCCAAAAATCGCTCGTAGTTCCCCAGATCGAGGTCGACTTCGCCGCCGTCCTTGAGCACGTACACCTCGCCGTGCTGGAAGGGATTCATCGTGCCTGCGTCGACGTTCAGGTACGGGTCGATCTTGACGGCGGTGACGTCGAACCCGGCGTTTTTCAGGAGTCGGCCGGTGCTGGCGGCCGTGATCCCCTTGCCGAGACCGGACATCACCCCGCCGGTCACGAAGACGAACTTGTTCCCGAGTGTGGGGTCGTACCCCGTGTCGGAGTCAGTGGGCATACTGACGGTGCGCCCGCGCGGGTCAAAACGATTTCGGGAGCGACAGCGTTCGTGGACGACTGTCAATCCCCGCCGACCTTCGTCGTCACCCGGAAGTGCTCGGGCGGGTTGACGATGCCGGCGACGGTCCCCATCGAGTGGACGACGGTCACGAGCGGAGCCAGCGGCAGCGCCAGCAGCCAGCCGGCGTGGCCCTCCCCGTAGTACGCGACCCCGCGGAGGAACCAGAAGGCCGTGAACAGCCCCAGCCCCACCGATGCCAGTAGCAGCGCGCCGCCGTATGCGACCGACGCGCCGAGTATCGACAGCGGCAACACGAGCAGGGTCACGATCGGCGACAGCGCCCACGCGTAATTGCGGACACGGGTCAGCAGCTCGTAGCGACGCGGGAGCAACTTCGCGGCCTGGACGTTGCCGGCCGACCAGCGCCGGCGCTGCTGGCCGATCTCGTACAGCGACGGCGGGGCTTCGTTGCGACAGACCGACTCCGACAGCGCGAAGTCGATGTCGTACTCACTGAAAGCCGCCCAGACGAAGGCGGTGTCCTCGACGAGCGTCTCCCGATCCCAGGTGACCGCGTCCTCGACGTCGCTCCGGACGGCGATCCCGCCGCCCCAGGCGAAAAGCGGGATCGAAAGTCGCGCGAACGCTCGCTGTTCGATCTGGACGCCCATCCGGTAGACGTCCGCGAGGAAGCTCAGACTCGAATCCGTCCGCCGCGGCTGCTCCCGAAGCTGGACGATGTCCGCGTCGGGAAGTCCCTCGAAGGACTCGACGACGCTGTCCTCGTCAAGGTAGAGGACGAACTCCCGGTCGGTGTCGATCGCTCGACGCGCCCACTCCTGGGCGCGGCCCTTCCGGACGGCCCGGGACTCGAAGTCCTCGGGAACGACGTGGACGCTCGCGCCGGCCACGTCGATAGCTTCCTCGGCGATCACGTGTACGTCGTCAAGCCCGTCCGGGAGCGAGTCGACCGTCTCCTGGACGACCGCGGCGGCGTCGACAGTCATAATCCGGACCTGTACTGCTTCGGGGCCGTATTCGACGGGCGGGGCCTCGTACCCCGCGCCGATCACGTAGGTCAACACGACCCACAGGAGTGCGGTACCGCCAAAGAGAATCGTCACTCCCCACAGCGCGATTCCGAACAGTGAGCCGAGACCGGCGTCGGCAGTGATCGTCGTCACCGCGTCCGCGTGACCGGGGGCTGCGCCCGGTCCGGAGACGACCGTCGGTGCCAGCAGCGTCGCGACCCCACCGACGAGCAGCGCCAGTGTGACCGCGAGCAGTGCGAGTCGTTCCGTGTTCATCGTACCCGATCCAGTCGCTACACCCCCTTGAACCGGTCAGGCCTTCCGACCGGTTACGCCCGCTTTGATTCCGTTTTCGACCGATAAAACGGAGTTAACTGGGACAAACCGCACGACTGAACAGCAGTGACTGGCCATGTCACGGTTGGTGTTCACAGACGAATTGATACGCGAAGCGGTGTATCGCGACCGGCTGCCATCTCCGGCGCGTCGGCTCCAGGCCGGTGTCGAGGCGGGGCAATTCGGTGCGTGTTACGCACTCCTCTCGTTGAGCGCGTCGAGGTCGAGTTCGAACCGCGGCCGCCCGTCGGCGACCTCCCGCCGGACGGGGAGGTCCGTCCCCTCCAGAGCTTCCACCTCGTCGGGGCCGAGATCGTAGGCCGAAAGCAGCGTCTTCAGATCGCAGTTAGGACCCCACACCGGTGGACGCTTCAGTTCGCGTTCGAAGACGTTCCCGGCCGGCGTCTCGAGGATGATTCGCACGACGTTGCCGTCGTCGCTGACCGATTTGACCGGCAGCGTCGAGAGATCTGTCCCCGCCTTGACCGCACCCAGTGCGTCCGCGATGTCGTCGATGTCGTCGTCGGCCATTCTCGCTTTGAGGATCACCGTCGACGCGTATTAATTCACCGAGAGCATCTCGGTGCTGACGGTTTCGCCGTCGGCTCGTGGCGTCTCGACGCCACGCTGTCTATCGAGTGAATACAGCAGGGAGTCCGCGAGTTCGCGTCAATCTGTCAGAAGCACGTGTTGCGGACTCCGCAATTGGGCATCGGACTGTAGTTTAATTAAAGAGAGAGATTTTACGTTTTGATTAACTGAGAAACAGAGATAACTGACTGCCAGATGAGTCAGCGGCCGACCAGCACGTCGATGGTGGTCTCGTCGACGGGCTGAGACTCGCGGCCGGCGGCGTAGGCTTTCGCCAGCGCGATCGCCGCGCCGGTCTCCGAGTCGCCGAACTCCGGAGACAGCTCCGAATCCAGTAGGTCACTTGTCCAGGCTGTTTCCTCGTAGTCGATGTCCTCCTGGACGAGGCCGAGACACAGCGAGACCAGTACGGCGTTAGTCGCCTCGGAGACGAATTCCGGGTCGGCACCGCTCGCGTCGGCCAGTTCCTCCGGTTCGACGCCCGCTCCGCCTACCGTCGAAGCGAAGACGGTCGCGCCGGCGGCCAGTTCCGGCGGCGTGAACTCGCGCTCGTCGAGCCGCGGCTCGTACTGTTCGAGCGCGCGCAGGCTCTCCGTACGGACCGACTCGTTGAGATCGAGCGCGCCCGCGAGCCGGTCGACGTAGGTCTCGGCGTCCGCTGTGGGGATGTCGACGTCGGTCGCCGCCTCGAGCGTCTCCAGCCAGTCGTACAGCGCCCGACTCCGGAACGCTCCCGCCTCGGCGATCTCGCTGGCCTCGATCTCGGCGTCGTTGATCCGACAGGCCGCAAGCAGCGCCGCGCCGCCGAGTTCGTCCGCGTTCTCGACGTCGACGTCCTCGACGACGTCGCTGACGAGCCCGCGGGCGAACAGCCGTATCGACGCGTCGAGATCGAGCGCTTCGGCGATCGTGTCTACCTCTCGCTGGACGGCGTCCTCGGTGAGGTCCGGGCCGAGCACGTCCCGGTCTCCGGGCAACCAGACGTCGGTCGAACCGGCACGCTTGCGCTCGACGACGCCCCTCTCGGCCAGCGCGTCCAGCTCGTCCTCGACCACCTGGGCGTCAGCGTCCCCCTCCGCTGCGACGCGATCGGTCGTCGGGAGCTCCGCGGGGAACAGCTCTCCGACGACATCGCTCAGTTCCGCCCCGTCTCTCGTCTGGGGGCCGCCTCCGCCGGCCGTCGCGCTCGTGCTGTCCCCGTCTTCGACTGCCGAGCTCCCTTCGCCGTCGCCCGCGTCCACGGCATCGCCGGTCTCCGATTCTGCCTGGCTGTTTTCGTCGCCACCGGCCCCGCTGTTGGTCGCCATCGGCGCTCCCGTGTCGGGATCGAGCCGGTATCGCTGTGCGGTCTCGAGGCGGTCCTCGCCCAGCAGGTCGCGCAACTCCTTGTACCGGTTTCGGACGGTGACCTGGCTCGTGTCGGTGACGTCGCCGAGAGCGTCCTCCTCGACGCCGTCGATGTCGTTGACGTGGGCGGCGAGATAGAGCACCGCACCGGCGGTCCCGGCGGGCGAGGTGCCGCCGGCGATCGCCTGCGGGTCGGCGTCGAAGGCGTCTTCGAGGATCCGCTTCGCCACGACGACGATCCCGTCGGGGAGATCGAGTTCGGTTCCGAACCGCTCGATCAACGCTCGCGGCTCCGGCGGCACTCCCTCGATGTCCAGGTTCGACGCGATATCGTCGAACAGTGCCGTCATCGCGCCGGGATCGATCGTCGTCCCCTCCAGGGCCTCCGACCATGCGTCCGCGATGTCCGAGACTGTCACCGGCAGGCCGTCCTCGCGTGCGGACAGCGCGAGCGTCGTCGCACCGACGATCGCCAGCGAACTGTCCTCGATCTCCGGCTCGGATCCGAGCTGGTTGAGTCGGACGCGTGTGATCTGCACGGTGCTGCTCGGCAGCGAGAGCGTTTCACTGACGGCCGTGAGCTGCTCTTCGACGCGGTCGCGGTCGGCTGCGTTCGACATTATCCGTATATCCTTGGAGCGGGCTCTTAATGGTCACCCTCGTTCATCACTTTTGATAGTGGGCCCGACCGTCAGTATTAGGCCAACCCAGCACTAGCCGCCGCTATGGACGCCGAGGACGCGGCGCTGGCCTGCCGGAACGTACTCGACCGGGTCGGCGAAGCCGTCATCGCCGACGAACAGTTCCTGGAAACGGTTCTGACCGGGATTCTCGCCCGCGGACACGTCCTCCTCGAGGACGTCCCCGGGACGGGCAAGACGCTGACTGCCCGGACCTTCGCGAACGCGCTGGGGCTGTCCTTTCGCCGCGTACAGTTCACGCCGGATCTGTTGCCCGCGGACATCACCGGCTCGCACATCTACGACAAATCGACCGGCGACTTCGAGTTCTCGCCGGGGCCGATCTTCGCGAACGTCGTGCTGGCCGACGAGATCAACCGTGCGCCACCGAAAACCCAGGCCGCGCTGCTGGAAGCGATGGGCGAAGGCCAGGTCACCGTCGACGGCGACACGCACGAACTGCCGGACCCGTTTTTCGTCATCGCGACCCAGAACCCGATCGAACAGGAGGGAACCTTTGCCCTGCCGGAGGCCCAGCGGGATCGCTTCGCGGTCAAAGCAGAGATGGGGTACCCGGAACGGGCCGGCGAGCGGGAACTCATCGACCGCCGCGCCGACCGCGACGCCAAGATCCCGACCATCCAGCCGGTGCTCGACGGGCAGGCCGTCACCGAACTCCAGACCGTTCCCGAGACGATTCGCGTCGACGGGAAGATACGTGATTACGTGGTCGATCTCGGACGGGCGACCCGGGAGGACGAGCGGGTCGACGTCGGTGTCTCTCCGCGCGGGGTCCAGCGACTCTTCGAGACGGCCCGTGCGAACGCAGTCCTGGCCGGGCGGACCTACGTCGTACCGGACGACGTCAAACGCGTCGCCGGACCGACGCTTCGCCACCGGCTCGTGCTCACCTCAGAGGCCAGCGTCCGCGGCGTCGCACCTGACGACGTGCTCGCGGACGTTCTCGAGGAGGTTCCGGTGCCCGCCGTGGCGGACACCTAGCGGCTGGCGACCGCGAGCAACAACAGACCGCCGATCGCGCCGACCAGCGCCACCACGACGGGGACGCCGCTGGCCGTGACCGGGCCAGTCATACGGTCGAGCCAGATCGCCACGCCGGCGGCTCCAGCCCCGATCAGCACTGTGGCGCCGCCGTGGACCAACTCGGTCCGTACCGTACTCGCTTTGTCTCCGAGTTCCGCTCCGAGAGTGACGCCGAACGTGCCGGTGTCCCAGACGACAAAGGCCGCGACGACGCCGGCCAGCGCGACGAGCAGTGACACCCCCAGCGTCGACGCGAACGCCGCGACGAGACACAGGCCGGCCCCGGCGAGTCCGGCTCCGCTCGCCCGCTCGGTGAGCACGCCCAACGTCGAACTCACGAACAGTGCCAGTACGACGACGAGCGTCAGTCCGGACAACAGTGTCACGACCATCAGCCCGATCGCGGCCTCGCCGTAGAGATCGATGGCCTGCGTCGAGAGCCGTCTGAATTCATCGAGTAGCTGTATCGGCAGTCGCCGTTCGATCTCCCCGATCATCGCCGCGACGAACGGCTCCCGGTACTGGAGTACCGCCGCGACGACCAGGGCGCCGCTGACGTACGGGAGCGTCCCCACGAGTGCCGCACGCCCGGAGCCACGATACGCTCGCTTGAGGCCCGTGACTGTGGCGACGATCAGTCCCTCGGCGACGACGGCGTCCACGAGCAGGAGCCGTAGCGTTTCGGCGCGTGCCAGCCCGCCGAGGAACTCCCTGAGACCGCCGGGAAGCCACCCGTACGGTTCCGTCGCGACTGCCTCGATCCCGACCGCCGCGGCGACGACCGTCAGCGCCAGCGGCGCGGTCAGTTTGAGGGCACGATCGAACCGCGACAGCCTCGCTCGCGTGGGCTCGCCGACCCGGTCGCCGAGCAACTCGCTGATCGGCAGCGCCACGACTGTCGTCCGGGTCAGGGACACGACAGCGACAGTCAGGGCCAGCAACGACGCGAGCGGGACCGGCGCTGTCGGCGCGAACACCCACGTCACGATGTCGCCGAGCACCGGACCGGCTCGGGTCCTGGCCGGCCCGAACCGGATCGCGAGCGCCCCGACCGCCGCCGTGGCGACGACGACTGTCGTGCGCACGCCGGCAGCGACCGCCCGGGCGAGCGCGTCGTGAGAGAGAACGTCCCGAACGGCCAGCGTGGCCCCGAAGACGGCGACCGTCGCCCCCAGCACCACGAATACCGAGCCGACGGAGAGCGCGTTCCGTAACTGCGCTACGAGCGTAATTCCAGCACCGGCGATCACCGCGAGCGACACGACGGGGAAGACCGGGCCGACGAGCGCGACGCCGATCGGCTCCAGTCGGTCGTTTGCGAGCAGTCCGAGCACGGCCGCGAGTGCGACTGCACCGACCACTCCGTACGTCGCTCGCTGGCCCAGGCCGACAGCTGTGACCAGCTCTACCGTCACCAGCAGCGTCAGGCCCACGACGACGGCCGTGCTCAGCCGCGTCGGCCGCTCGGTCGTGTCTTCGGCACCGTTTGCGGCCGTCGTACGCTCGATACCGCCGGTGGGTTTCGTGTTCCCGACGCTGTCAGACGTCCCATTTGCCGCGTCGGTGTCGGTTACTGTCTCGCTCATGGTATCACCGCCGGGAGCGATCGATCCAGCACGACCTCCAGCGACTCGGTCGGCGGCCACTCGATGACGGTCACGCCGCGGTACTGCAGCGTCGTCACGGCGTTTCGACGCCGGACCGCCGCCAGCCGACCGCCGGCTGTGTCAGAGACTGTCACGTCAGGACTCAACACCGTCACGGGGACGCCGTGGGTCCGGAGTGTCCCCGTCAGCGCGACCGGCTCCTCGTCGAGCAGCGGTGATACCACGAGCACCTGTGCTCCGGGCGTCAGTCTGGCCAGCAACTGCTCGCCAAAGGCGCTCTCGGTCGCGTCCTCCGTCCGCTGTGTCGGGTCCGGGACCTCGCTCGCGTTGCTTTCGGCGCGGGCAGCGGCCTCGAACAGCGTCCGCGCGGCCGCGGTTGAGCCCCCTTCCGCCGGCGGCTCGACCCACGGTAGCCGCCCCTCACTCGCGAGGTCGGTACTTTCAAGCCCGAGTGCCGTCACGCCGACCTGGTGGCCGGCCGACCGCAGCGCCTCGTAGACGCGTTCGCCCGCGTAGGCCGCCAGTCCAGCCCCGGTCGGGTAGCCCGGATGGGGCGCGATTCGGGTCGGCGCTCGTGCGTCGAGCACGACGATCAGGCGCGTGGCACGTTCCTCGCGGAAGTTGACCGTCGACAGTTCCTCGGTCCGGGCGAGGCGACGCCAGTCGAGCCGGTTGATCGGATCGCCCGGCCGGTAGTCCCGCGTCGAGTGAAACTCCAGTCCCGGCCCGCCCGAATCGGTCGGGAGCGTCCCGGTCCGCTCGCGTGCCGTCCGCTCGAGCGGTGTCCCCTCCACTGTCGTCGAGCAGGTGAGCGTGCTCGCCCCGCTGGGCTCGACAGTTTCGGTCACGATGCGTGACCCGCTGATCGACCGCACCCTGATCGTCGGCGACCCGAACGCGTACTCCCCGCGTTTGGCCATCACCTCGTAGGCGAACGTCCGTGATTCCCCGGGTGGGATCGACAACCCCGCCCGCGGGGTCCCACTCACGACTGCCAGTTCGTCCGGGACCTCGTCGACGACTCGCGCGTCCGCGAGCGTCCGGTCCCCGTCGTTGGTGACCGTCACTGCGACGGTCACGGTCGATCCGGGCGTCGGCGTCTCCGGCGAGAGCGATCGCTCGATGCCGACGACCGGCTCGGGGTAGCTCGACAGCGCCCCGTAGGCCACATAGGCCAGCGGGACGACCGCGAGCAGGAACGGCGCCGACGAGCCGTACAGCAGCCCGACGCTCACCAGCAACAGGGTGGCTGCGAGGCCGACGCTCCATCTGTGGTGGCTGTATCGGGTCATCGTTGCACCCGTTCGATCGCCGCGATCGTTCGCTCGACGCGCCGTCGCCGCTCGCCGTCCGGGTCGAGCCAGCGGCGCAACCTGGCACCCAGCGACTGGCTGGGCGCACCCAGAAACGCCGCCGCGACCCGGTCGTCCGTCCACGTCCCGCGGTCGACGGCTTCGCTGGCGTCCGTCGGATCAATGCCCGTTCGGCGAACGAGCGTCTCGACCGCGGCCGCCCGGAGTGGTTCCCGAACGTTCGATTCGCCGTCCCCGGCGAGTTGGCGGTCGAACGCCCGTCCGGGCCGGGACGGCGTCCGCGCGTTGACGGCTTCGGGCGGGTGATCGACCAGCGGGCCGGCCCGTCCGTCGCCGCTCACGGAGTAGGCGATCGTCACCGCGCCCAGCCCGACGACCGCGCCGAGTCCCAGCAACAGCAGATCGGGTTTGCCAGCCGGCAGCGCGTCCGTCAGGACGGCCACCGGCCGGATCGACGCGAGCGATCCCGGTGCGACGACGAGCCCGAGCGCGACCGCTGCGCCCAGCAGGCCGACGACTCCGACAAGCGTTCGGATCCGGCTCATCGCTCGTCCGGTCGTTCGTCGTCCGTTCGTTCGCGCTCACCGTCGAGTTGTTCGACGGCGGACTGGACGGCTTCGAGGCGCTGTTCGGGCGACCGGGCTCCATACTCGACTGCGCGGAAGGTGTCTCTGAGCGTCGCGACCGCGTCCGCCGGGAGTCCGTCGCGATCGACCGCGTGCGTGGCGATCTCGCCCGGCGTCTTCGTCCCCGGGTCGCGAACCGACACGTGATCGAGCAACCGCTCCCAGGCCTCGCGGATCGTCACCCGTGCGGATGACATCTCCGTCCGGCTGGCCGTCTCCGGCCCCGACCGTATCGACCGGATCCTGGTAGCTACCGTCTCGATCCGCTGTCGGATCGCTGCCGAAATCGCCTGTTTGTCCCCTGTCCACAGCGAACGCAGCCCGTCCAGCCCCGCTTCGAGTGCGCGGTCGATTCCGTCGACGACCCTGTCGACGCCGGTGACGAGTCCGACCAGCAGATAGCGCGGCAACGCCAGGACGGTCCCGACGAGCCGATCGAGTATCGCCCCGAGGCGAACGTCGACCCGCCGTATCGCGAAGACGGCTCCGGCGACCGCCACCGCGAACGTGCCCAGCAGGACCGCCAGGTTCCGCCAGAGGCCTCCCACCGTCGCTGTCGCACGCTGGCCGTGGGCGCTCACGGCCAGCGACGCGCTGTCCGCGAACGGCAGCGACGCCGCGGCCGTGCCGTCGATACCGGTCGTCGCGACGCTTTCGCCGTTGATTGAGACCGGCACACCGGAGACCGTTTCGTTACCGAGCTCGGCCGTGACGGTCACGCCGGTCCAGGGCAGCGCGACCGGCAGCTGCGGCTCGGCTTCGACGGTCAGTGCCGCGAGCCGGAGCGTCCGGTTCCCGGCGACCGCACCCCGCCGAACCGAGACCGTCGTCGAACCGGGATCCGCCGGCAGTGTCACGTCTGTGCGTCCGCTCTCGTCGGTTGTCGCGACCGGTTCGCCGTCCACCTCGACCGTCGCGTTCGGCACGGGCTCCCCGGCGACAGTCGCTGTCAGCGTGACCGTCTCGCCTGTCACGGCTGTCCCGGCGATTGACAGCGTCGCGTTGGTCGGCACCTCGAAGCTGCGGTTCGCGGTCGGCGGTGGTTCGTCCCCCACGGGCGAGTCCAGCGCGTACTTGCGGTCGTCGTCCACCCTGATCGCAGGAGCCGTCGCGTCGATCGACGCCGTCGACTGCGCCTGCACCGTCACGTTCAGCGTCGGCGCCTCGTAGGGAACCTGGCCGGTGATGGTGCCGTCGCGGGCAGTGGTCCCGATCGGCTCACCGTTGAAGCGCACGACGACGCCGCTCGCCGGCTCGCCGTCACGGGTCACCCGTACCGTCACGTCCGTTCCAGGCACGGGATCCCCCCACAGCGACACGTCGTACGGCCCCGACTGGTTCTCACCGCCCGTGTCAGTGCCGGTACCGGAGCCTGGTCCGTCACCGTCACCGGGATCTATTCCCGGACCGTCGTCCCCCGGATCGGTTCCGGGATCGCCGTCGTCCTGCGTGGGGTCGTCGGGCGTTCCGGACTCGTCTGGGCTGAACTGCTCGCCCGGGCTCCCCTCCTCGGTGGGGTCGTAGTTCGTGATTCCTTCCTGCTCCTGGATTGCCCGCTGTTCGGTCGCAAGCCGCTCCTGGCCGGGCGTCGGATCGAATTTGACCCAGCCGACGTCCGGGAAGTACACTTCCGTCCAGGCGTGGGCGTTCATCCCCCGGACCGTGTAGGTGTTCTCGCCGGTCTGATTGCCGGTCGAGTACCCGACGGCGTATCTGGATGGAATACCCTGTGTGCGCAACATCGCGACCATCGACGTCGCAAAGTACTCACAGTACCCCTCGTCCATCCCGAACACGAAATCGCTGGCGACGCTGTTGCCGCCCGGCGCGGAAACGCCAAGCGAGTAGTCCTTGTTCGTCTCTAGCCATCGCTCGATGGTGACTGCCGTCTCGTACTGCGTTTCGGTGTCGTTGGTCAACTGATCGGTGAACGCACCGAGTCGGTCGGGCGTCGATCCCGGTAGTTGCGTGTACCGCTGTTCGATCGTCGTCGGGTACTCCTCGCCCGCGGCCGCGAGCGTCTCCGCGTCTCTGGACGGGCGGACGCTGGTCGCCTCGTAGGTCGTTCCGGCTGCGAGACCGCGCGGTGCGGCAATCGCCCGCTGGTCGGTCACCTCGATCGGCGTCCCGGCGTCGACCGTCTTCGGGCGCCAGGCCGTCGGCAGTGCCGTCGCCGCTCGCCGTAGCTCGACCTGGTAGGTAATCTCCTCGCCGGCGAGTCCGTCGGTCTTGATCCCGCCGTCGTAGGCGGTCGTCTCGCCGGTGCGCTCCCAGCCGCTCCCCGTGTAGGTGTCGTAGGCTCCGGTCCGCCAGTAGGCCCCCTCAGTGGCCGTGACCGTGAAGTGCGTCTCGGTGCTCTGTGACTGTAGCGCGTTCGTGTCACCGTCGCTGCTGAACCCGCCGATATCGGTCGAGTCGCCCGGATTGAGCGCCCCGAGCCCCCCGCTGTCTCCGCCGGCCCCGCTCTGCGGTGAGATGAGCGATTCGAGCGGTGCCGCCCCGAGCGGGCCGATCAGCGTCGGCAACAGCGCGCCGGCAACCAGCACCGCGAGCACGCTGCCGAGGACGAACACGACGCGGCCGTACTCCCGACCGCTGTGAGTGTCGTCCGTCATTCCTGTCACGTGCAGCGACGGTTCGTGCGTACAAAACAGCTACGGCATCCTGTCCGTCAGAAGCTATTTGCCGCGTTCGTTCGACGTGTCGACTGATGAGTTACGTCGACGCCGTCCTCTCGACCTCGGCGGGAATCGCCGTGTTCGCGCTCGTGTTTGTGGCCGCCGCCACCGCGCTCGGAACGGTCTTTCCCGACCCCGGCGTGATCAGCATGCCGATCGGCCTCGGGTTCGGCGCGGCCACGATGACCGCTACGTACGTCGGGCTGGCCGCAACGCCGGGGAGCCTGGAGTTCCGCATCGCGTTCGCCAGCGGCGCGTTCGGCACGACGTTTCTCGGACTGTTCGTCCTCACCTACGGCATGCGTGCCGACCTGCCGTTCGCCCTGCTCGTGGGGGCTGGGGGTGGCCTCGTCGTCAGCGCCGGCGTCCTGCTCGTGACGCGGTAGGGACCCGACGGACGCTATCCACCCCGACCGTCATTCGGCTAGTGCTTCCAGCAGCGCGGTCGCGACGCCCTTGTCAAGCGGCTCGTTCGCGTTGCCACAGTGGGGCGACTGCACGCAGGCCGGACAGCCGTCCGCACAGCCACAGGACTGCAGCAGTTCCAGCGTCCTCGACGCGAGGTCGCCGATCGTCTCGTAGCCGCTCTCGGCCAGTCCGACGCCGCCGGGGTAGCCGTCGTAAATGAAGATCGTGCTGCGGTCGGTGTGTGGGTGGATCGGCGTCGAGAGCCCGCCGATGTCCCGTCGATCGCAGAGAAACTCGAAGGGGAACAGCGAAATCATGGCGTGCTCGGCGGCGTGAATCCCGCCCGCGAAATCGCCCAGCGTCTCCAGGTGTCGGGTCAGCGCCGGCGGGAGCGTGTAGTACAGCGCCGTCGTCTCCAGACTCGTCTCGGGCAGATCCAGCGATTCGCGTCCCAGGACCTCCCCGGAGGACCGATCCCGCCGCTCGAAGCCCGTGATCTGCTTGTGCATGGTCACGTCCGCGAGCCGGACAGTCACGTCCTCGCGCGTCGGGAAGGGCTTCTCCTCGCGGTCGCGCTCGACCGTGATCTCCTTGTCGTGTAACACCTTCGTGTAGTAGTCGGCGTAGGTTCGCTGGAGCGTGGCCACGTCGTGCCCCAGATCGAGATCGGTCACCTCGTAGCTCGTCCCCTGGTGGTGGTAGATCGCGCCGGGGTGGGCGTCCCGCAAAGCGTCGCCGAGCGGCAGCGTCGCGATGGGGTCCTCACGATTCCGGGCCTGGAGGGTGATCTCCCGATCGTCGGCGCTTCGAAGGGACATCTCGTGCTGTGGGCTGCCGTCGCCGGCGTACGTCCAGCGGATCCCGCTGTCGGTCTCCCGGCGTTGTAGTTCGCCCGCGGCTTCGAGATCGGAGACGACGGCCGGGAATCGAGTCCCGAAGTGGGCGTCGTCGTCGGGGTTGAGCCAGTTCTCCCTGGCGGCCGCCAGCACGTGCCTGGGGAGCAGTTGCTCGTTGTCCGGGTTCGAGATTGCCCGCTCGGGCTCCTGCTCGAACAGCGCGTCGGGGTTGGACATGAGATACTGGTCGAGTTGATCCTCGCTGGCGACGAGCGCGACCAGCGCGGGATCGGTCCCGCGACCGGCGCGACCGGCCTGCTGGAAGGCGCCCATCCGCGTCCCGGGATAGCCGTCCAGGACAACCGCGTCCAGTCCGCCGATGTCGACGCCGAGTTCGAGCGCGTTCGTGCTCCAGAGCCCGCGGATCGACCCCTCGCGCAGCCCGCTCTCCAGTTCCCGCCGGCGGTCGCTTCCCAGCGCCGCTTGGTAGGCCCCGACACCCGCCGCCAGGTCGTGTTCGCCGCGATCGACCAACGCGTCGGCGCTCTCGGTCGCGTATCGCTCGGCCACCTGCCGGGAGGACGTGAATACGACGGTCTGGAGCCCGCGCTGGAGCAGGTCCACGAACAGCCGCTTTGCCTCGGTGTGGCTGGACTTGCGACGACCCATGGTTCCGCCGCCGTGGTCGTACGTCGGGGGATTCCACAGCAGCCAGTGAGTCGGGCCCGTCGCCGCGGTGCTCCGATCGACGAGCGTGAACGCGTCCGGGTCCTGTCCGGTGACGGTCGCGGCGTGCTCGACCGGGTTCCCGATCGTCGCCGAGCAGCAGACGTACTGGGGCTGCTCGACCGTCTCGCCCGGTCCCCGACCGTCGCCTTTGAATCGCTGGACGACGCGGTTGAGTCGCCGCAGGACGAGCGCGATCTGGCTGCCGAAGATCCCGCGGTACTCGTGCACCTCGTCGAGGACGATCGTCTCCAGTCGATCGAAAAACCACTCCCACAGCCGGTGGGCGTGGGGCAATATCCCGTAATGGAGCATGTCGGGAGTGGTCAACAGGACGGTCGGCTGGCGCTCGCGCACGTCCTCTTTCTGGCTTCTCGACAGCCGACCGGTGTATCGATCGACGGTGACCCCCGAAGCGAACCCGAGCCCCCGAGCCAGCTCCGACAGCGTTTCGGCCTGGTCGTTGATGAGCGCGACCTGGGGCGCGACGTACAGCGTCGTCCGTCGGTCCTCCAGGGCTCGCTCGAACGCCGGCACGGTGTAGGCGAGGCTCTTCCCGCTGGCGGTCGGCGTCGCCAGCACGACGTCGTCGCCGTCCCGTATGGCGTTGATTGCCTCTGCCTGATGGCTGTAGAGATTGTCGATGCCCGCCGATTCGAGGACGCTCCCGACCCGGGCGTCCAGTTCCACGTCCGCGAACGTCGCGTCGCGACCCGGGAGCGTTCGCTCGGCGGCGATCTGGCCGTCGTAGTACGGGCGCTCGCGAAGCCAGTCGATCGTCTCGTCCACGCCCGGTCTATCGGCGAGACCACCAAATCCGTTCCGCCTCGTCCCAGAGCTTGTCGACCGTCTCGATTCGACCACACCCGCCGTTCAACGCAAGTGTGGCTCGTTCTCGGGACTGTCGAGCAGATCCCGAACTCCCTGGCGGATTGTCTCGTCGCTCGCGTACGACGGTTCCCAGCCCAGCGCGGACAGTTTCTCGATCGAGAGTCGCATCTTGGGCACGTCGCCGTCCCAGCCCCGGTCGCCGCCGGTGTACTCGTACTCGGGATCCAGTCCCATCTCGTCGCTGACGATGTCGGCGATCCGGGTCACCGACGTCGTCGTCCGGGTTCCGAGATTGTACGTGTTCATCCCGCCGTCTGTGTGTTCGACCACGTGGCACATCGCGTCGATGCAGTCCGCGAGGTACATGTAGGACTTCTCCTGGCGTCCGTCTCCGAGGATGGTCAGCGAGTCCGGATTCTCCCGGAGTTTGTAGACGAAATCGGGGACGACACCCGCGCCGTATCGGGGGCCGACGATGTTCGCGAACCGGACGTTCCAGACGGTGAACCCGCGCGTATTCGCGTAGACCGACAGCAGCCCCTCTTCGGCGAGTTTGGCTGCACCGTACTCGCTGATCGGCTCCAGCGGGGCGTAATCCTCGGGCGTCGGCCGCGGTGCTTCCCCGTACACCGTCGACGAGGAGGTAAAGAGCACGTTGTCGACGCCGACCTCGTCCATCCGTTCGAGCACGTTGTACGTCATCGCCTCGTTGACCTCGAACTGCTCGCGCGGGCGGTCGGCGTCGACGTACTTGTCCGCCGCGAGGTGAAAGACCGCGTCGAGATCGCTCGTCAAAACGTCCGCGACCACGTCCGGATCGGTGAGGTCGCCGTCGACGAACGTCGCCGCCTCGGGCACGGCGTCGCGGATCCCGTTCGAGAGGTCATCGACCACGCGCACCTCGTTGTCCGCCACCAGCCGCCGGGTGAGTGCCGTCCCGATCAGGCCGGCACCGCCGGTTACGAGCAGTCGCTTGTCGGTCAGTTCCATATTCGTTTCTGGGCAATAGGCCGTAAATACGTTCCTGTCATACGGTCGGTCGTGAGTCCGTGCTAGATCGACCGGATAGTGATCTCACTGGTTGCCGCTAGCGGAAGTTTAAACAGCGAAACGCGGCCACTGCATAGCAGGTATGGCGACGCCAGTACCGCTGCAGGCGATCGATAGTTTTCTGTTGAAGTACAACGTCGGGGACGCGCTACTGCTGGTTTTCGGGCTGGCACTCGTCGCTGCGCTGGTCGTCCGCTCGCGGAAGGTGCTGGCGTTGCAGTCGGGGCTGTTCGGTGTCATCTTCGTCGCCACACCGACGTCGATGCTCGTTGCGGCCGAAAACAGCCTTCTGAGCGAGCCGATCGCGTACAAGTCTCTCGGACTGGTGCTCGTCTTCGCCGCGCCCATCCTGTATGTCACGGCCAGACGGTAGTCGCTAGAGAGTCTACTCCAGCTTGCCCAGCGCAGTGAAGAAATCGAGCGGCGGGCCTGCGACGCGGACGCTGTCCTCGGCTCGCTGCAGGGTGATCTGCGATGGCGTGTCGATGTCCCGGGAGACCCGACCGTCGCTGACGACGGTCGCGCTGTCGTCGCCTTCGACGCGGACGGTGATCTGGCTGTCCTCGCCGACGACGAGCGGCGGCATCTCCAGTTCGGCGGCCATCTCGGTGACGACCAGCGCATCGACGTCGGGATGCACCAGCGGGCCGGCCTCGCTGAGGTTGTAGGCCGTACTGCCGGTCGGCGTCGCGACGAGAACGCCGTCGGCGTGGCCGCTGGTGTACAGCGAGCCGTCGACGCGGACAGTGACGCCGACGCCGTTGCCGTGCCCGCGCTGGGGCCCCTGGATAACGACCTCGTTGAGCGCCGGCGGCAGCTCCCAGCCCTCGCCGCTGGCCTGTACGCGGGACATCTCCCGTGTGGATGTCTCGCCGTCCGTCCGGAGGTCGTCGACCACCTCGTGGACCGTTTCGATCGCGTCGTCCGGCGCGATGGCGTTCAGGAAGCCGACCTCGCCGAGGTTGACGCCCATGATTGGCGTATCGCCGACGCCGCGGGCCGCATAGAGGAAGGTTCCGTCGCCGCCGATACAGACGACCAGATCGCAGGTGTCGAGATCCTGTACCGCGATCGCGTCGGGTTCGAACCGCTCGCTGCCGCTCGGTCCGTACCCTCGGCCTTGCTCGTCCGCGAGGGTCTCGGCCGTCACCGAGTCGACGAGCACCTCGACGCCGTCGTCCCGGAAACTACGGCCGATGGCCTCGACGAGCGATTGTGCACGTGGGTTCCCCTTCTGACCGACGATCCCGAGTTGCATACCCGGGAGGGTTGTTCATCCAGACGAATAAAGCCAGGCGAACTGCTCCTCCCACGGACAAGCTTAATTCACCGAAGGATAATACGGTAGGTATGGCCAACGGCCGTGGTGTCCGTCGATGAGCGACGACGACTGGTTCGAGAGCGCCTTCGAGGACGAGACTGATGCGGACGCTGCGGACGATCCCGTCTCCGACGAGGAGGCTCCCGAAGACGACGAGACAGACGCCTTCGAGGAAGACGAGACAGACGCTTTCGAGGACGGTGATTCCGGTGGGTCTGAGGAGACCGGCGCGGACCCGTTCGAAGGGTCCGACGCCCCCGATGCGGACCCGTTCGACGGTGCCGCGACCGAGGGCGACAGTTTCGGGACGGGTGAGGGCTCGTTCGAGAGCGGTGGCAGCGTCTCTGGGACAGACGAGACAGCGGAGTTCGCCGACACCGAGACGGACGACCCGTTCAGTAGCGATAACGATCCGATCGCGTCCGGGGAAGCCGAAGGTAGCGGATCGCTGTTCGACGACGACTTCGCGAGCGCGATGCGCAACGCCGGCCCCGGAGACGGCGGCGATTCGGACGACTTCGAGGACGAGGACTTCGAGACGGAGATCCCGCGGATCGATCTGGGTATCTCCGGGCTCGACGATATGATACAGGGCGGCGTTCCCGAACGGCACCTGATGGTCACGATCGGCGCGCCCGGGACGGGGAAGACGACCTTCGGCCTGCAGTTTCTCTATCACGGGCTCCAACAGGGCGATAACGCCGTGTTCATCACGCTCGAGCAGAGCCGCCGGGCGATCCTCGACACCGCCAACGAGCGCGGCTGGGAGTTCGACCGCTACGAACGCGAGGATTCCCTCGCGATCGTCGACCTCGACCCCGTCGAGATGGCCAACAGTCTGGACAACATCCGCGGCGAACTCCCGCAACTCATCCGGGAGTTCGACGCCGAACGACTCGTGTTGGACTCGGTGTCGCTGCTGGAGATGATGTACGACGACCAGTCCAAACGCCGGACGGAAGTGTTCGATTTCACGCGGTCGCTCAAGGAGGCCGGGGTTACGACGATGCTCGTCAGCGAGGCCAGTGAGGACAACCCCTACGCGTCCCGGCACGGCATCATCGAGTATCTCACCGACGCCGTGTTCGTCCTGCAGTACGTCCGTGGGGACACCCAGGAGACGCGTCTGGCGATCGAGATCCAGAAGATCCGCAACGCCAACCACTCCCGGGCGACCAAGCCCTATGACATCACGCTCGACGGCATCGACGTCTACCAGCAGGCTTCGATCTTCTGACCCCGAGCGCGTGCACTGAAAAAGTGTATTGGGGGTGGCTACATACAGGGTCGATAATGGACCTGGAGTCGGTGCCTGGCGTCGGAGCCAAGACGGCCGAGGCGCTCTCGCAGCTCGACGATCCCGAGCGCGCACTCGAAACAGGTGACGTCGCCGCGCTCGCTCGCGCCCCGGGGATCAGCGAGGGTCGGGCCGCTCGCATCGCCCGGGGTGCGATCCGACGGCGCCACGGCGACCACGGCGACTTTCTGGCGACCGACCGTGCCCGTGAGATCTACCGGGACGCGATCGCGCTACTCAAAGCGCGGACCGTCACCGACGACGCGGCCGCCCGCCTGGAGACGCTCTATCCCAGCGCCACCGAGAGCCGGATCCGGGAAGTGCGGTCGTTCACCGGCGCGGCGATCGAGCGCGATCCCGACCCTGCGATACTGGAGGCACTCGCCGGAGTCGAGCCGCTCTCTGTCCCCGGTGACGTGCGGGTCCGGGATCGCTGTCTCGCCACGAGCGACGCCGAGCGCTACGCCGAGGCCAAGGAGGCCATCCCGGAGGTCAGCGTCGAGGTCGTCGAGGACACCCGACAGGTCGCCGAACTCGCCCGCAGCTACGCGACTGTCGTCGTGCTGGACGAACAGTTCGCGGGCGTCGACATCGAGGGCGACGTGCGAGTCGAACCTGACGCCCTGGAGCGGCCCGAGGAAGTCGTCCCCGAGCGCCCGCTCGCCTTCTTCGCTGCCAACCGCGAGCCGCTACGGGCGGCCGTCGCGGTCCACCGCGCGGCCGACCTCGATCCCCCCTGTGGTCTGGACACGCTCGAGTCGGCCTTGGAGACGCTGGACGAGGACGGCCGGCCCCGCGGTGACGACGAACTAAATCGGCTTGCGACGGCCGTCGACGATCTGGATGCCGCCGTCTCGACCGCTGAGTCGGTCGCTAACGACCATCTCCGGGAGGCCATTGAAGAGCGCGATGTCACTATCGAGGGCACAGATCTGCTCTCGTTGGTCGAGCGCGGCGCGGGCGTCGATTCGCTGCTCTCTCGCGAGCTCGCCGACGAGTACGACGCCGCTATCGCGGCTGCCCGTGAGCATCTGATCGACACCCTACAACTGCAGGACACCGAAGCCATCGCCCGCCGTGCGTTTCCCGACGAGCCGACCTACCCGGTCGAGCACATCGAGGACGTCGTCGCTCGCCTGCGGGAGGAACTGACGACGGCTCGCGACCGGCGTGCGGCCCGCCTGAAGCGAGAACTGGCCGGCAATCTCGCTGACCTCCGGGCGGACGCCGAGGCGCTCGTGGACGCGGCGCTGGAACTGGACATGGAACTTGCGGTCGCCCGCTTCGCCGCGGATTTCGACTGCACGCTACCTGCGATCGGAGATGTCGCTGCCCCCGACGGTTCGCAGGCGGACGAAAACGCGGGCGCACCGACAACAGGTGTCGCCATCGAGGGCGGGCGCTCGCCGCTGTTGGACGTGCCCTTCGGCGAGGTCGAGCCGATTGACTACCACGTCGACGGTGTCGCGTTGCTGTCGGGGGTCAACAGCGGCGGGAAGACCTCGACGCTCGATCTCATCGCGCTGGTGGTCGTCCTCGCACACATGGGGCTGCCCGTGCCCGCCGACGCCGCCCGAGTGGGGCGGATCGACGAATTCCACTACTACGCCAAGACCCAGGGCACCCTCGATGCCGGGGCCTTCGAGACGACGCTTCGGGAGTTCGGCGATCTCGTCACCGGTGTCGCCGCGGACCGGGAGACGCTCGTTCTCGTGGACGAACTGGAGAGCATCACCGAACCCGGCGCGAGCGCGAACATCATGGCCGGCATCCTCGAAGCCCTCGAACAGCGGGGCGCGACGGCCGTGTTCGTCTCCCACCTGGCGGGCGAGATCCGTGACGTCGCCGCAACCGAGATCGCCGTCGACGGCATCGAGGCCGTCGGCCTGGAAGACGGCGAGTTGATCGTCGACCGCTCGCCAGTGAAGGGGAAACTCGCCCGTTCGACACCGGAGTTGATCGTCGAGAAACTGGCCGAAGACGGCGATGGGTTCTACGAGCGACTGCTGGAGAAATTCGAGGAGTGAGACAGTCGGCCAGAGACCGGCTTAGTCACATATGTATGTCAATAGAAGCTAGGATCAGCCCTCCGATTACACTCCCAACTCCTGCACCGAGACCATAGCTAAGACCTTCCCAGACTGGACTAATTCCAGCTGGCACCAACAACCAAGCGAGAATCACACCCAACGGAACAAATGTGACGGCATTAAGATATGGCAACCACTGGCGGTCCCATCCCTGGTGATCGGTCCTGAGCATCCTGTCTTTTAGTCCTTCTCTCATTTTCATACTGTAGATATACAGTATTTTGTAAGATTATATAATTATGGGATTAAGTACCGCGCGAACGGCGACGGATTCTACGAGCGACTGCTGGAGAAGTTCGAACCGTGAATGCCACAGCGGGTCAAATCGATTATCGATGGTCGGTGACCCGACTAGGGCTTTACGAGAATCTTCACCTGATCGCTATCGGGATCGATGAGACGCTCGAAGCCCTTCTCGGAGATATCGTCGAGTTCGATCCGGTCGGTGATTAGCGGATCGGGGTCGAACCGACCGTCTTCGAGCATATCGATGACCATTCCGAACTCCTCGGCCGATCGGGGGCCGCCCTGATAGGCGATCGAGCCGACGAGTTCGCGCTCCGGAATAACTAGGTCGTTCGGCTGGGTCTCGACGCTCTCCTCGAAGATGCTGACTTCCGCGACGCGTCCGCCGGGGCGCGTGCTGTCGATCGCCTGGTTGTACGTCGCCTCGACGCCGGCGACGTCAAACGCGATGTCCACACCTTCGCCGGTCTCTGCGCGAATCGCTTCAAGTGCAGCCTCCTCGGCCGGGTCGATCAGCACGTCCGCACCGCACGCTTCGGCACGCTCGCGTCGCTGGTCGCGCGGCTCAGAGACGATGATCGGGCCGGCACCGGCCACACGCAAGGCCTGGATCACACAGAGGCCGATCGGACCGCTTCCGAACACGGCGACCGAGTCCCCGGGCGAAACGTCGGCGACACGCGCGGCGTGCAGCGCGACCGCCAGCGGTTCGACGAGCGCCCCGTGTTCGACTGGCATATCCCCGAGCGGGACGGCCTGCTCGGCGTCGACAACGACGTTCTCGGCGAACCCGCCGTTCGACGCCAGGCCGACGAACCCGAGCGATTCACACCGGTGGTACTCTCCAGCCTCACAGCGGGGGCACTCCCCACAGTAGATGATCGGGTTAACCGCGACGGCCTCGCCCTCCGAGCGGTCGGTGACGTCCGAGCCGACCTCCGAGATGACGCCACTGAACTCGTGCCCCATCGTGAGCGGTGCCTGTGCGCCCGAGACGGGGTGCGGTGCGTCCCCGGGGACGAAGATCGGACCGGCGGTGTACTCGTGGAGATCCGAACCACAGATCCCGCAGGCCTCGACGTCGACCCGAACTTCCTCTGGTCCGACTGCGTCCGGTTCGACGTCTTCGACGCGGATGTCTTCCTGTCCGTAATATCTGGCTGCGTCCATGCACTGCATAGGTTGAATGTCCGTAGATATAACCGGACGATCGCTTCCCAAAATGCGGTGATCGCACAGCAATCTTAAGCCAATCCAGAACGTTATACGAAATACTGTTATTTATCGCCAGGAATCGGTCATCGGGCTGGGAGACTGGGAAATGATTGTCAACCGCTCGCCAGTGAACGGGGAAACTCGCCCGTTCGACACCGGAGTTGATCGTCGAGAAACTGGCCGAAGACGGCGATGGGTTCTACGAGCGACTGCTGGAGAAATTCGAGGAGTGTGATGCCAATCGCGCCGCTATCCGATCGCGCTCGAAAGAAACGATGTGGTAATCGCGGTTATCCGAAGAGTTCGCCGAGGCCCTCGCCGCTGGCCTCGTCGTCCTCGTCGTCGCCGTCGTCTTCCTCGTCGGCGGCCTCGTCTTCGTCGGCGGCCTCCTCGTCGCCGTCGTCGGCGGGCTCGGCTGCTTCAGTCGTCGTGGCGCCGCCCGTCGCGGGGACGGCGGCGGCCTCTTCGACGGCCTCGTCGATGTCGACATCTTCGAGGGCGGCGATGAGTGCCTTGACGCGGGACTCCTCGACATCGACGCCCGCGGCGTCGAGGACGTCCGTGAGGTTGTCTTCGTTGATCTCTTCGCCCGATTCGTTCAGGATGAGTGCTGCGTATACGTATTCCATTGTTGTCACCTATTAGAACATGTCTCCGAGCGCCGCGCCGGCGTCACCGTCGTCGTCTTCCGACTCGCCAGCGTCTTCGTCTGCCGCCTCGTCGGCGTCAGTGGCTTCGTCGTCGGCGTCCTCGGAGTCGTCTGCTGTCTGTTCGTCGCTCGATTCAGTGTCCGGCTGTTCGAGGTCACGCAGTTCCTCGGGAAGCGCCTCCTGGTCCTCGATCTGGGCGGCAAGTGCCCGGACCTGACCGTCGGCCTTGCTGAGGAGGTCCGGCATGACGTCCTCGTTCTCGATGGACGCGTGGATCGCGAGGTTCTTGGCCTCGCCGCTGGCCTTGCCGAGCTGTGCCGGCAGGGTCTGAGCGGTCGGGAACGAGGTGTTGAGTGCCAGGTTCCGAGCGCGCGCGGCGGCCGTCTCGATGTCCGAGCGGTACTCCTCGGAATCGAGTTCGAGATCCTCGGGCTCGAAGAGTACGCCCTCCGCGTAGACGGCGCGCAGGTCCAGCCCGACTTCCTTGGGCTCGATGCCCAGCTCCGAGAGGACGTTGGCCATGTCCGCGGAGACTTCTCCGCCGGCATCGAGGACCTTGCTGTCCTCCATGACCTGGATCGAGCCCTCCTGGATGCGTGCGTTCGCACCGATCGCCTGGAGCTCACCGACGAACGGTCCCGGATCGACGCCCGTGTCACCCTCGGGGATGACGATGTCGTTGGGCGCGACCTCGCCCGCGTTGATCGGGGCGGACGTTTTGGAGGCTTCCAGTTGCTTGTACAGCCCGAAGGGGTTGTCGTTCGTGCCAATGAGCCCGACGTGGCCCGAGATGTAGTCGGTCAGTTGTCCGAAGCCGTCGTCGACTTCCTCCAGGGCGCGGGCCAGTAGCGTGTTGCGGCTGACGCGCAGCTCGGCCGTACCGTAGAGGTTACGGCGCATGTCCTGGAGCTGCTGGCTCGGGATACCGGTCATATCGACGATTCCGACGCTGTCGTAGGACTCGATCGTGGCGACGAGGTCGTCGATCTCCTCGCGTTTCCATTCGGGGATGTGCTCGGTCTTACGCTGGGACTCGGCGCTCATGTTAGGCCACCTCCACGGACGGCCCCATCGTCGTCTTCACGAACACCGAATCCACGTTCAGCGGCCCCTTCTCGAGGTTGGCGTGAAGTCGGCGCAGGATGACGTCGATGTTGTCGGCGATCTCCTCGGCGGACATGTCCTCGGCACCCACGCGGGTGTGGAAGGTCCGCCGCTCGCCGCTGCGAAGCTGGACCGTATTTTTCATTCGGTTGACGGTCTCGACGACGTCGTCGTCCGGCTGGAGCGGTTCGGGCATCTTCCCGCGCGGCCCGAGGACCGTCCCGAGGTATCGACCGATGTCCTGCATCATGGACGCTTCCGCGATGAAGAAATCGGTGTCCTCGGCGAGATCTTTGGCCTGGCCGTCGTCGTCGCCCAGGTCTTCGAGGTCGTCGCCGTCGAGGACGTCGTCCGCGACGTCTTCGGCCCGGATGGCCGTTTCGCCCTCGGCAAAGACGACGATCGTCGTCTCCTGGCCGGTCCCCTCCGGCAGGACGACACCTTCGTCTACACGGTTCGATGGATCGTTGAGGTCAAGATCGCGCAAGTTAATCGCGAGGTCCACCGTCTCCCGGAAATTCCGGTCAGGTGCTTCCTCGAGTGCGCGCGAGACTGCGTTCTCTATTTCCTGATCTGCCATTGTTCACCTCCGTAGTGCGCCAGATGGCTTCTACGGGTCAGTGAAACAGGCGGATGCCTGTCTCGTACGATCAGAAGCCGATGCGAAACTTAAAGCCGTCGAACGGGATCCGCGAGCGTCAGCGAGCGGATCCAAATGTGCGAGCGGGGAACGGACGTGACCCGTGAGCAGGCGAGGCCTGAACTGTGTGAGGGCCTCGAACACGTGAGCGGGGAGAAACGACCCGCGAACGGGATCCGCGAGTGTAACGAGCGTCTCCATGTGAGCGAACGGGGAACGAACGTGACCCGTGAGCCGGGATCCGCGAGCGGCGCGCGGACGACCGACGGGAGTCCGCGAACTGCACGAACGGGGAGCGGCAGCGACCCGTGAGTGGCGAGCGTTTCCATATGAGCGAGCGGCGCGCGGACGACCGACGGGAGTCCGCGAACTGCACGAACGGGGAGCGGCAGCGACCCGTGAGCAGGCGAGGTGCGAACGAATGTGCGCACAGTGACTCACGAGCCCATCGGTTCGAAGCACGACGAGCCGAGACTGCTGGCTACTATCACGGCTGAGAACTGCGGGCGTGGATATATTTACCGGACGGAGCGATACTCATCCAATGCGGCGTCGTAGATTCCTGACAGGGGCGGCGACCGGGGCAGTCGTCGGAACCGCCGGCTGTATCGGTGGCGAGGTAATACTCACGAAAGACGAAATGGTCCCGGTACCTCCGGAAGACGGTCGTATCTTCGAACTGCCGTCGGACGGTGACGAGATCGAATACATCGCACGGGACGACAGGCCGTTTTCGGTGTACGTCTTCGGGAGTGATAGCGCCCTCGAAGCGTACAAGATGTACATCGACGAGGACGAGGAGACACCTGACGACCGGCCGAGCGGTGTCGACTCGCTCAGCAAGCGGACGGTGATGCTCCGGGGCTCGCCCGACGAACTGCACGAGGCCTCGACCGAGAACAAGGGTCGCGAACCGTTGAACGTCGACGGGACGGGGTATCTCGTCCTCGATAACTCGAACTACGAGAGCGATCCATCGGCCAACGACGAGCGGCTCACGGTCCAGCTTACACTGAAGGTCGTTTCGAGTACGCTCCCGATCTAGATGAACGCCAGCGGGACCATCAGCGCGACCCCGGCGGCGATTCCCGCGGTCAGCTCGCGACGTCCGCCGCCGGCCAGATCGGCGCCCTGATCGAGCGCTTCGGGGATGAACTCCGTGAGCACGAGATAGATCATCGCCCCGGCGGCAAAGCCAAAGCCGAAGGGCAGGAACTCCTGGGCGACCCGGACGAACGAGAAGGCGATGACGGCACCGATCGGCTGGGGGAGACTGGAGAAGATTGCCCAGCCGACCATCCGCCACTCGCTGACGCCCATCGCCCGCAGCGGGATCGAGATGGCGATCCCCTCCGGGATGTTGTGAATCGAGATGGCGATCGTCATGAACACCGCGAGCAGCGGTACGACCTGTCCAGCGATGGTAAACCCGTCAACGCCCTCGAAGCCCAGTTCCGCAAATGACACGCCCACGGCGACCCCTTCCGGAAAGCTGTGCACGGTCAGGATGCCGAGGATGAGCACGAGCTTCTTGAAATCGGCTTCTTCGTACTCCTGTGGGTCGATATCACTGTCGTTGAGGAGTCGGTGACTCACGACGACGAGCACGACACCCGTCAGCAGCCCCGCGACGAGCTTTGGGACCGGCTGACTGCCGCCGTTTTCCAGCCCCTCGAAGATCAGTCCGAACAACGACGCGGCGAGCATAATCCCGGAAGCGAATCCCCACAGCCCGACGTTCCAGCGGTCGCCGATCTCCTCGACCAGAAAGAACGGGATCGCGCCCAGCCCGGTCGCCAGCGCGGTGATGAACCCCGCGACGAACACCAGCGTCAGATTGAACCAGAGATCCATCACGCACTCGTATGGGCCGGCCGCACTTAAGACTTATCAGTAATATTACTACTTTGGTCGGCCTAAGACGTTCGGTCGACCTAACGTCTCTCTACCGGACTCCGAGGATACTATCGTTGTACCGTATCTGTTACATTTCGAACGATTCGACGGTCGAGTACCGGGGCCCGTCGTCGGTAAGTACACTCTCGGTGAGTCGGATTTCGTCGACGGCGAGCGTACCGACGTCGGGATCGCGCTCCCGGACGGTTTCCTGGACGAGTTCCTTGTCACCGGCGTGGTTCATCCGCGCGAGCGTGACGTGCGGTGTAAAGTCGTGATCTTCCGGGTCGAACCCCATCTCGACGGTCCGGTCCTCGATGGCTTCGTGCAGGGCGGTTAGCTGGTCACTGCCCGTTCGAACTCCGAGCCAGACGACGCTAATGTACTCCAGACTGGGAAAGACGCCCAGACTGCCGAAACGCGCCGTGAACGGATCGACCCCGGCGGCGTCGACTGCGGCGTCGAGTTCATCGATCAGTTCCGGAATCTGGTCCTCGTCGGTGTCGCCGAGGAACTTCAGCGTGAGATGAGCCTGCCGGGGATCGACGAAGTTCAGCCCACTAGCTCCTTCGAACAGCTCCTGGACGGCCGACACGTCCTCGGCCAGCCCGTCGAGATCGACGCTGACGAACAGTCGCTTGCTCATGGATCTCTCTTTCCCTGCGTCGATAAAAAAACCGATCCGGTCCTGGATCCGTCTCGTGGCTTCTGGCTCTTCTTGCTCCTCGGCCGTACGACGAATGTAATCGTATCACCACATATTTCAGTCGAGAACGACAGCATCCGATGGATGAATTCACTTGAACTGACGATCCGCCTAGCCGCGGGTGTGTTCTTGATCCTGACGAACGGGTTTTTCGTCGCGATCGAGTTCGCGCTGACCCGGGCCCGCCAGTTCGACAGATCGGAGTTCATCGGTGACGGTCACCCCGCACTGAAACGGGCGTGGGAGATGACACAGAACCTGGAACTGTATCTCACGACCTGTCAGGTCGGCATCACTGCCTCGAGCATCGCGGTGGGTATCGTCGCCGAACCCGCACTGGCGGCACTCTTCGAACCGCTGTTCGAGAACACGGTGCTGGCGTCGGTCGGTTCGGGCGCGATCATCGCCTTCCTCATCATCAACCTGGTCCACCTGACTCACGGCGAACAGACGCCGACGTACCTCGGAGTCGAGCGGTCCCGGTTCGTCTGCCGGTACGGCGCGCCGCCGCTATACTGGTTCCACTACGCGATCTCCCCGATCATCACGTTCGGCGACTGGATCGCGAAGGCGACGCTGAAGCTGTTCGGCATCGAGATGACGGGCGCGTGGCTCGAAACCGAACAGGACGTCATCGAGTCCCGCGCCGACCTCCGGAACAAGCTCGGCTCCGTCCTCGACGAGGGGGATATCTCGGAGGAGCGACGTGACGAGGTGATGAACGCCCTCCAGATCGGCGAACAGCCAGTCAGGGACGTGATGCTCCCGGCGGAGGAGATCGTCGCACTCTCGACGGCGGTCGGGACCGAGGAGAACTTCCGGCGTATGGAAGAGCACCCGCACACGCGCTATCCGTTGATCGGCGACGAACTGACGGATTTCCGGGGCATCGTCTACTCGCCGATCCTCTCTCGACACCGGGAGGAACTGACCGATGGCGACCTCGACTTCGCCGACGTGGCTGCTCCGACGATGACGGTCTCACCGGACACCGACGTCAGCGACGCGATCGATCAGTTCCAGGCCGAAAACCAGGAGCTCGCGCTCGTCATCGAGGACGGCGAGGTCGTCGGGATGGTGACCGTGACCGATCTGCTGGAGACGATCATGGGCGATATCGACGATCCGATCGACGTGGCCACCTCCGACGATCGATCGGAGTCGCTCTCGCCGTGACGTAGCCCTTAACCCTCCGGCTCGCCAATCTATCGCTATGACTGACGAGGAACGCCGCGATCACGACTTCTCGGAGGGGCAGGGGTTCGACGAGCCCTACGAGGGGTTCGACCTCGATCCGCCCGAGCTCGAAGTCGACCCCGATCAGATCGATCCGGTCGACAGCCGGGCCCTGGCGGACCTGCTCGACGAGCACAACGTCGGCGCTGACGACGTCGATGCCGAGCAACTGCTCGACGTCGGCCTCAGCTACATGGGGATCAACCGCAACGAACAGGCGGTCGATACCTTCGAGCGGGCCGCACAGTACGCCGAGGACGACCTGGTCGAACAGGAGGCGTGGGTGAACAAGGGTGTCGCCCACGCGGAGATGGAGGAGTACGATCAGGCCATCGGTGCCTACAAGGAAGCGCTGCGGATCGACGACGACTCCGTCCACGCCGCGCCCGCCGAGACGAACCTCGCGTACGCCTACTGGGAAGCCGGCCGGACCGAGCAGGCCCTGGAACACGCCGAACGGGCCGTCGAGATCGACGAGCGCTCCGGCCAGGCCTGGTACAACAGGGGCTTTTTCCTGCTCGAGCGTGGCCTCGCCGAGGAGGCGCTGGACGCCTTCGACAACGCCACCCGCCTCGGGTTCCGCAACGCTGAGGTGCTCCAGGAGAAGGCGCGAGCCCTGGAGGAGACCGGCGAGCACGACCGCGCCGAAGAGGTCGCCGAGGAGGCCGAACAGCTGCAGGCCGAACAGCAAGAGCGGCTCATGGAGTAACGGATGGCTGCCGAACGCCAACTCCTGCTGTCCGAACGCGACACCCAGGAAGGGACGCTGGTCGCGGTCTGTGATCCCGACATCCTCGGGGAGACCTTCGAGGGCGAAGACGTGTCGTTGACGGTCTCCGAGGAGTTCTACGACGGCGAACCGGCCGATCCGGACACCGTCGCCGCGAGTCTCGCCCGCTGTTCGACGGCGAACCTCGTCGGCGAGACGGCCGTCGGGCTGGCCGTCGAAGAGGGGTTCGTCGACGAGGCCAACGTCATGGACCTTGACGGGACGCGGCACGCGCAGCTGCTGTGGCTGTGAGCGCCGGCTGCTCCCCAGTGTGAGCCCACACGTGTGTCAGTGTGACACGCCGGGGCACGGTATCGCTACGATTTTCACCCGTCGCGCAGAATCACCACGCAATGATTCCACGGCAGTATCTCCGCGAGAACCCCGAGGAAGTCCGGGACGCCATCGAAACGAAGGGTGTCGAGGGGGTCGATCTCGATCGGGTTCTGGAGATCGACGAACAGTGGCGACAACTCAAGGCCGAAGGCGACGACCTGCGACACCAGCGCAACGAGGTCTCCAGCGAGATCGGCGAGCTGAAACAGGACGGCAAAGAGGAGCAAGCCCAGGAGGCAATCGAGCGTTCGCAGGAACTCAAAGAACAGCTTCAGGACGTCGAGGAACGCGCCGACGAACTGGAAGCGAAACTCGAAGACGCGCTCCTGGAGATTCCACAGATCCCCCACGAAGACGCTCCAGTCGGCGACGACGAGAGCGACAACGTCGAGCGCTACCGCCGGAGATTCGAGGACCTGCGGGATCTACCCGCGGACGTGATCCCGCACTACGACGTCGGCGAGGACCTCGACATCCTGGATTTCGACCGCGCCGCGAAGGTTTCCGGCGGCGGCTTCTACTTCCTGAAGGGCGAGGGCGCCCGACTGGAGCACGCGCTCATCCAGTTTATGCGCGAGATCCACCGCGAGCAGGGCTACCGGGAGGTCTTCCCGCCGGTTCCCGTCCGATCGAAGTCCATGGAAGGCACGGGTCAGTTCCCCAAGTTCGTCGAGGACGCCTACCGACTGGGCGGGGACAACGACGAACCGTACGACGACGACGATCTCTGGCTCTGTCCCACTGCGGAGGTCCCCGTGACGAACATGCATCGCGACGAGATCCTGCTGGACGATGACCTCCCCCTGAAGTACCAGGCCTACACGCCCAACTTCCGGCGGGAGGCCGGCGAACACGGCACCGAGACTCGCGGGATGGTCCGGGTCCACCAGTTCAACAAGGTCGAGATGGTCAACTTCGTCCGGCCGGAGGACAGCTACGACCGCCTGGAGGGCCTCTTGGAGGAAGCGGAGGAAGTCCTCAAGCGGCTGGATCTCCCCTATCGGGTCCTCGAGATGTGTACCGGTGACATGGGCTTCACACAGGCCAAGAAATACGACATCGAGGTATGGGCGCCCGGTGACGACATGGACGACGGTCCAGAGGAAGGCGGGCGGTGGCTGGAAGTCTCTTCGGTGTCGAACTTCGAGGACTTCCAGGCCCGGCGTGCGGGAATCCAGTACCGGCCCGAGCGCCACGAGTCCGCCGAGTACGTCCACACGCTGAACGGCTCGGGCCTCGCGCTCCCGCGTGTGATGGTCGCGATTCTGGAGTACTACCAGAACGACGACGGCACCGTGATGGTGCCCGAACCGCTCCGGCCGTACCTGGGCGGCCAGGCGGTCATCGAGGGCCACGATCCCGTCGGCGAGAGCGCTGTCGGTGCGGGCGAACGCGAGTAGGGAGGCACCGATCCGCGGAGTGGGCCATCAGATCGTTCGACTGTCGTCGATCGTCACGGTGCGGTTCCGGATGTCGAGCGACAGGTTCTCCGTGATGACTTTCCCACCTCGGTTTTTCGGCACCCGAAGCTGATACTCGACGTCGTCTTTCGAGACCGAGACGATGTCGAGTTCCCAGACGACGTCCGCGACGATGAGTGTCAGATCGCGGAACGGGGGCGGAGAATCGCTCGTGTGACAGAGTAGCACGCCTAGACTATCCGTGTCCGCCAGCTTCGCGCCCAGAAACGAGAGCGTCTCGTTGTACGCATCGCGCGAGTCACCGCGCTCGAGCGGGTTCATCGGATCGACGATCACGTTGATCGACCCGTCGATCGTCTCGACGAGGTCGTACAGATCGTCGAGCGGATCGTCTTTGACAGCTGAGTTGCCGGTGTACGTCCGGCTCCCGGTCAGTTCGTGGATCAGTTCGCCCTCCATCGTGAGCTTGCTCCCCGTCGTCTCGATTCGGTAGGTGACGTTGAGACCGCCGTGCTTGTCGAAGTCCCGCTGGACTGATTCTTCCGGTCGCAGCGTCGACACGTACAGTGTGGGCCGCTCGCTCATGAGTTGATAGAGCAGCGTATGGCTCTGTGCGGCCGGCGGTGCGACGACCACGAGGACATCTCCCGGATACAGCCCACCGTCGAGACGCCGATCCAGTGCCATGATTCCCGTCGAAAGCTCCCCATCCATCACATGGTATGTTAACTCACCACGAGAGAATATATGTTTTCGAAAAATACAGCCGAAACGGCCTGAATCCCAGCAGTTCGAGGACAGCACGGGGATCGTCGCGCGTACTGGAACCCTTCCATCTGTGATCGCACCCCTTCCGTCTGTGATCGCATCAGCTACGTCCCCTTTCGTCACCGGATCGGTGCTGTTCGACGGACCAGAAAGGTTATTTCTCGCGCTCGATAGGCACTAAACAATGACTGACCGAGACGCTGCCGCGGGACACCACCCCGGTCCACCCCGGTTCATGCACGCCGACGAGACGATCGTCGACCCGATCTTCGTCGACGGCCACCACGGTCTCGATCGGGACAACCTCGCACCGACGATCGACGGCACGCCCGAACGCGACCCGGATCCCTACGATCCCGAGGCGTTCTCGTGGTCGCTGTCCGACCAGCCCGAGGACAGCGACGCGGTCGTGGAGTTCGCGCTGACGCCCTACGACGACGCCGAACGGTACGACCACGGCGATCACCACACTGCCGAGTTTCAGCCGGACGTGCCCGGAACGTATGTCTTCGAACTGGCTGCTCCGGACGGCACGCACCGCCAGACCGTCCGCGTCTTTCCGGAAGCGCCGGAGGACGCCGGTGGGCCACCCCGGCTCGAACTCGACGGTCGGTACGACGCCGAGAACGAGGAGTTCGTCCTGCTGGCCGACGCGGAACTGTCCCCGACGAGCAACGCGTTCCGCGAGGACCTCACCGTCGAGTGGCTCCCTGAAGCCGGGTCGGGGCTCTCGCTGTCGGACGTGACGATCGAGTCGCCGATCACTGAGTCGCCGACGCCGCCTTCGGAGTCGGACGGGGTCGTCGGCCAGCAGGTCCGTATTCCGGCCGACGCACTGGATGGGGTGACGCGACTGTTCGGGGCTCCCTACGACGGGCAGGTCGTAGGCAACGTCGACGAGGTCCTGCTCGATCCCGAGGCCGGAACCGTCGAGTTGCCCAACCGGCCGCCGGAGTGGCTCGACGACGCCGTCGTCTACGAGATCTTCACGCGTTCGTTCGCGGCCGAACCCGCCGGTACCGACTTCGAGTTCCTCGTCGAGAAAGTCCCCTACCTCGACGAGCTGGGCATCGACGTGGTCTGGCTGACGCCGATCGTGCCCGCCTGGTCCGCTCAGATCGACCGCGCGCCGGGCGGCCCCCACGCCTACTCCACAGAAGACTACTTCGACGTCGCCGAGGATCTGGGGACGCTCGAAGAGTACGAGCGGTTCGTGGAGATCTGCCACGATCACGACATCCGGGTCTGTTTCGACCTGGTGATTAACCACGCCGGCTGGACGAACCCTCGCTTCCAGGATACGATCGCCAAACTGGGCGAGGACATCGGGGACAAGTACGTCCTGCCACACGTCGAGGAGTGGGACGAGGATTCGAAGTACTTCGACTGGTTCGACCGCCAATCCGGCGGGACCGATACCGACGCGCCGCCCGCGGCGACGTACTTTTTCGGGACGCGCCTGCAACCCAATCTCAACTACGGCAACGTGGCGCTGCGAGAACATATCATGGCCGCTGCGGAGTTCTGGGCCCCGAAGGTCGACGCGTTCCGGTGTGACATCGCATGGGGCGTCCCCCACTCTTTCTGGAAGGAACTGCGCCGGCGCGTCCGGGCGATGGACAGCGAGTTCATGCTGCTCGACGAGACGATTCCGCGGATGCCGTCCTTCGCCGAATCGGAGTTCGACGCCCACTTCGACACGACCGGGTTCATGGACGCCGCTCACGCCGTCGCGCGCGGCGATCGGCCCGCTTCGGATATCGTCCGGGCGATCGAACAGCGGTTCATCGACGGCTTCCCGACGTTCACGCGCCTTCTCAACACGACAGAGAACCACGACGAACGCCGGCTCTATTACGAGGCCAAAGCCGAGGGACGGCGCGAGAACGTCGCCAAGGCCCAGCGGGCAGCGATGGCCGCCGCCGTGACGCTGCCGGGCGTCCCCTTCGTCCTCTACGGGCAGGAGCGACTCATCGGCGAATACGGGATGCCACGCGAGAGCGCCTTCGGCGACGATGACGATCGATCGGACGACGACATCAAAAACGACCCCTACAAGCGGGCGTTTATGAACTGGGATGAGTATCCAGAAGAGCATCTTCAGTTCTATCAGGATCTCTTTGATCTCTACCACGAACTGGACGTCCTCAAGCCGGCAGCCGACCTCGCCCAGGCACCACACAGCAACATCGATCCGGATGACGTGCTCGTGTTCGGTCGCGAGACCGACGAGCAGTCGGTCGTCGTCGTGATTAACTTCGGCGACGGGCCGGCGACGGTCGACCTGCGCAACGTCGTCGACCCCTGTAACCTGTTTACCGGCGAGAACTGCGAAACCGGTGGGACGAACCACGCGACCCGCGTCGAGGTCGAGACGCTCGGAATCTTCGAGACGCCGAGCGTACTCGGACCGAGCCACCGGCCGTAGGACGGTCTCGTTCGCGCGATGCCTTTTTCCGTCAGCGTTGTTCGATCACACTCGCACACCGGAGACAGAGCACCGCGTCGGCGATGTAGTTGACATCGGTCGCCCCGCAGTCGGGGCACCGAAAGTCGGCGTTGTATTCGGTCGAACCGCGCGGCGGGTGCAGACGACTCGCTTCGAGTCGGTCGTCGAACAGTTCCGGCAGGCGAGTCCGACGGAAGCGAACGCGCCGATGGAGCGCGTCGCTCCCGGTGCCGTGAATGTCGTCCCAGGAAACATCGTCCGGCCGCGAGAGTTGCAAGAGCAGGTCCGTTCCCGCCTGGAGCAGGGGGCGCGTGGTCGCGCCGGCGGGATCCGTCGGAGCAGCGTCGGCGTATCGCTTGGCGGCCCCATCGTAGGCGGCCGCCGCCTGTTCTTGGTCGCCAGCGAGCACGTAAAAGTCCCCGATGAACGCCGTCGCCTCGGCTTGATCGATCGGGTCCGCAAGGACGAATTCCCGCTGGTCGGTCGCAATCGTCCGGCCCTGCGTAGCTCGGTTTTCGGCTCGCCGATCCCGTCCCGCGATTCGATAGCAGACGCCGGCCAGACACAGCGCCGACAGGGCATCGCCGGCCCATCCCTGCGCGTCGGGATCGAGTGCTTCGCGACGGTGATTCTCCAGCCCTGCGAGTTCACCGTACGCCGCGTGCGTGTAGGCGTCGCCCGCCTGTCGATGATCGCCGTCCGCGAGTGCGAGGATCGCTTCGTCTCTGTGATCTCGCCCGTCAGTGTTTCGTGGTGGCATGGGTGCCCTGTGGATCGGGGCCGGAAGTACGCCGTGGTTCGGGCGTGCAGTCTCGCGCTCCCGGCGCACGTTTCTGTCAATCCCGGTCCTGCAATTCGTGGTAGCTCGCGAGCAGCTCGTCGCTGTCGACGCCGGAGAACGATTCCGTGGCGAGCCCGAGCAGCACGGCCAGTCCAAGCAGCTGTCGGGTCGCAGGGTCGGCTTCGACTGGATCGACCGGCGACTCGATCGGCGCCGACTGATCGACTGTCAGTACGTCGTGGAGATCGACGCCCGCGCCCAGCAGGTGCGCGAAATCGCCGATGGCAGCGGCCACTTCCCGCTCGAAGCGATCGTGGTACGGCGAGTCCGGGTCGAAGGTGCGCGCGCCGTTGCGAATCCCGTCGAGGTACTGGACGACGGCCGGATCGAGGAACCCCTCGCGGTCGCCGCGGTCGGTCTGGCGCTCGCCACAGCGCGGACAGTAACGATCGTCCTCCGCGATCGGCCCGCCACAGTAGGGACACTCGGACATACTGGGCCATCCAGGCCGGTCGGTCAAGAGGGTTGTGCCAGACGCAGCGCTGCCTCGGTACCGCGAACGCGGGCAGAGCGATGCACCAAAGGTTTAGGCCCGGTAATCGAACGGATAGATATGGACAGCCGGGACGACGCTGACGAGACGGAACTCCCCGGAGCGCTCGTGACGGAGTTTCTCGAACGGGAATCCGGGACACACGCGCTGCTGGACGAACTCGAACGGCTCGTCCTTGAGGGCGAACGCGAGCAGGCACGGGAGCGAATCCGGGCGCTCGCCGAGAACAGTCCCGGCGTGTTCTTCGCGGTCGCGCTGAGTCTCACCGGCTCCAAGCAGTTCTTCGGCGATGTCGAAGCCCAGCTGGACGTGACTGCTGCCGATACACTCCGGGAGCTCGCCGACACCTATCCGTCCCTTGAGGAACCCTTCAACGTCGTCCGCACCGAGCAGTCTCACGACCGGTACAACCCCGTGACCGGGCTCTCGACGACGACGACCTACCACGCCGAGGAGGAGGTCCCGCTGATCCGGTATGCGATGCAGTCCGGGGAACTGCCGCTGCTGGAGGCCACCGAGTCCCCCCAGGAAGTGCTGCAGGTCGCGATCTATCTCGTGCAGGCGACTAACGACTCCCTGGAGGCGTCACTGGAACAGGACCACTCGGTCAACACCGAGGAGCTGAGCGGGCTGATCGACCGCCGCGAGGAACTGGAGTCGGAACTCGACCAGCTCCGCGCCCGGATCGACGAGCTTCGTCGTCGACCGGTCGGTGACGAGTAACCAGGAGTGTTCTCCGTCCCCGAGGCTACAGTCCGTCCAGCAATGCGTCCACGTCCTCGGCCGTGTTGAACGCGTGGACCGACGCCCGAACCGCCTTCGGATACGGAAGCGACCGGACGATTACGTCCCGCTCGCGGAGCCGCTCGACGGTCGATTCGGGGTCGTCGACGCGGAACGTCACCAGGCCGGACTCGTACTCCCGGGGGCTGAGCAGCCGCTCGTCGTCGATTCCGTCTTTGAGCCGATCGGTCAGCCGTTCGATCCTGGATTCGACGGTGTCCATCCCGATCTCCTCGAGGAGGTCCATCGCTTCGGCGAGCCCGACGTGTGGCAGCGGCGAGGCGGTGCCGACCTCGAAGCGGGACGCCCCCTCGTGGTAGGTGTAGTCGCGATCAGACGGCTCCTCGACGGATCGGTAGCCGATCCGGCGCGGTTCCAGCGTGTCGATCGCGTCGCTATCGACGTAGGTGAAGCCGCTGCCCCACGGGCCGAGTAGCCACTTGTGTCCCGCTCCGACGACGAAGTCCGCGCCCCACTGCGTGAGATCGACGGGATACTGGCCGGGTGACTGGACGGCATCGACGAGGACCTGCGCGCCGGCGTCGTGTGCGATGTCGCTGATCTCGCCGATCGGCAGGCGCGTCCCGTGGGTCCAGGTGAGCGAACTGAGCGCGAACAGCCGCGCGTCCTCGGCGGCAGCCGCGACCGAATCGAGATCGACCCGGCCGTTCTCGGTTTCGAGCACGCGGACCTCGATGTCGTCGAGATCCGCCAGCCGGTTCCACGGCAGTATCCCGGCCGGGTGTTCCAGGTCCGTTCGCACGAGGACGTCGCCGGGCTGGAAGTCCATCGCCGCGGCGAGCAGGTTCATCCCGTCGGCCGTGCTTTTGGTGAGTGCGATCCCTTCGGGATCGACACCGAGGAAGTTCGCGATCGTCTCGCGCGCGGCCTCGTAGGTCTCCCAGCCGACCTCGTAGACCCCATCGCCGGCCGGGACCTCGTACTCGAAGTACTCCGCGAACGCTGTCATCGCCTCGACGACGCGACGCGGGCTCGGACTGGACGCGCCGGTGTTGAGATAGACGGCACGGTCCAGCGCCGGGATGTCCGCCCGCAACTGCTCGGGATTCATATTCGAGTGTGACAGTCCGGCGGTCTTGATGTTGTCGGCGGTGGCACTCCTCGGTCGGTTCTCACAACGTGCTCGCGAGCACACTGCCGAGGCCAGCGCCCAGCGCGACGCCGACCAGCGCGGCCCCAAGCGAGCCGACGGCGTTGGCGATCGCACGACGGCGCCGGCCGGTCTCGTAGAGGCGGACTGTCTCGAACGCGAACGACGAGAACGTCGTGAACGCGCCACAGAAGCCGGTCGCGAACACGAACGACAGCCGGGAATCGAGCGGCAGCGTCACGAGCAACCCCAGCGCCACGCTCCCGAGCACGTTGACGGCGAAGGTATCGGCGTTGTCCGTCTCGATCCGTGCCCCGACGAGATGGCGGGCGACCGCGCCGAGTACGCCGCCGAGGCCGACGAGTACGGCCGGACTCGTCACGGTAACGACCCCCTGGTGACGGCACGTGCCGCGACTACAGCCAGGAACCCGAGCGCGTAGTTCGCGCCGACGTTGGCCACTGCCATTGCCGGGTCGAGACTCGCCGTCTCGACCGCAAAGGTGCTGTAAGTGGTGAACGACGAGAGCAGGCCGGTCCCCAGGATGAGCCGCGTCTCCGCGCTCAGCAGATCTGTAAGACGCGCCTCGTAGAGCAACAGTCCCAGCGCGAAACTCCCCAGGACGTTCACCGCCAGCGTCCCCCAGGGAAATCCACCCGGCAGTGCAGTCGAGACGGCATACCGGAGCGCTGCCCCGACGAACCCGCCGACCGCGATCAAAAACAGTGGCTCGGCCCGCGCGAGCGGGTGGTCCTGTCCGGTCATTGGGTCCGATTGGTCGGAGGGCTATTCACGCCTTTCGAATCCGCAGAAAACGAAACGATCTTTCGGGAACGAACGCCTCGCGGTTCGGTGTTTCGGAAAATGACTTTCCCACGGTTCGATGCGTTCCGGACGTGACCGGTCACTCCTCGTAGGCCAGGTTCATGATCCACTGCGTGAAGGCGTCGCTCTGTGCGTTGATCTCCTCGTCGCCGATGAACGGCGAGAGCATATCTCCGGCCATCAAAAGCGAGAAGTCCAGGTCCCTGGCTTTCGGCGAGAGGTAGTAGGTGTTGTGTCCGTTGTAGACGGTGTCTTCGCGGTCGATCAGGTCCTCCTCGACGAGCGACTCGACGATGCGGCTCCCCTTTCGGGAACTGACGTCCAGTTCCTTCCAGAAGTCGCTCTGGTGGATCCCCCCGGTCTCCCGGATGAGTTCGAGGCCGCGTCGCTGGTCCTCCGAGAGGTCGTCCTCGGCCGGTGACGTGCTCATATGTGCTGTTGGCGCCCGGATTCGCTTAAAGGTGGCTTTCGACCTTTGCGGTGGACTACAGGTCTACTTCGACCGGCCGGTAGTCAGTCTCGCAGGGCGGTCCGTCCGCGAAGTGATAGCTCACGCCGTCTGTCCCGACCGTGAGCAGCGACGACGAGCGCGTGCCGAACCCGTCGCCGTGGACGCAGACGCCGTAGTCGTGATCGCCGATTGCGTCCCGCGCCCGGCGTCGCCACGTCTCGGCGTCCGCACCGGGTTCGGGCCACAGGTCTTCCCGCAGGCGGTCGACGTTTTCGGCCTGCTTTCGGGCGTGTTCGCGCCGGTGTTCGGGGATCGCGTAGCGGCCGTCCGCGCCGGTATTGGCGACGGCGTGGACGCCCGGATCGAAGTGCCGGACCGCCACCCCGCCGTCGTACTCGACGAACAGCGCCGCGGCACGGTCGGCGACGACGAGGTTGAACGGCTCGTAGCCGCGCGCGTCGAGTTCGCGTTCGACGTAACGGACGGCGTCTTCGGCGCTCTCCTGACCGAGCGCGTCACGGACGAGTAGCCCGCGGGAGCGCTCGCCCGTCAGTTCGGCGTCGGTCCAGCGGTTGGTGATCGCGACGAACACGTCCCGATCGTTGACGCCGATCCAGGTGCCGCCGGCTTCCCCGTCCCTCGGGGCGAGAATCGTCGGATCCGAGCCGAACGTCTCGGGCGGCTGTGACGGGCGATCCAGTGCCTCGTCACGGTTCGCGGCCACGACGAGCGGCGCCTCGGCGAAGGTCTGCCAGGCGAACACGATCGTACACATGCTTCTCCGTACGGGCCTCCAGCACCTGAATCCCGCGACGGCGGCGTTCGAACAGACCTATCCGTCTCGACAACGGAGGACGCGACGTGTACCGGATTGGCCATCAGGGCGTCAACCTCCTGCTGTTTGCACCCGCCTTCGCAGCGCTCGCGCTGAGTGGACACGCCGTGCTCGGTCTTGTCGGCGTTGTGGTCGTCTTCAGTACGGCGTCGATGCCGGACATCGACATCCGGCTGCCGCTGGTCTCCCACCGTGGCATCACGCACACCGTCTGGGCGGCCGGTGCTCTCGGCGTTGCGGTGGCGATTCCGGTCTACTACGCCGGCACGGCCATCGCGTCGTCCGTCCCCGAACTCGCCGTCTACGATCCAGTGGTGCTGGGGTCCTACACCGGCGGTGTCGTGGCGTTTTCGATGCTGGGTCATCTGGTCGGGGATCTGCTGACGCCGATGGGGATCCGACCGTTCGCGCCGCTCGGGCGGTCGTACTCACTCGGGCTCTGGACTGCTGACTCGATCGCCAACAAGGCGCTGTTCGGCCTCGGCGTGGTCGTACTCGGCGGGACTGCCGGTGTCGCATTCCTCTAGCGGACCATTCATTACCTCGCGGCCGAACGTCTCGATATGGACCCCGCGGTACTGCGCGAGGACATGGTCGACAGCCTCCACCACGAGAGCAAGGGCTGTCTCGAAGACGAGCAGGTGTCCCTGGCGATGCGAGCAGTCGAACGCGAGCCGTTCGTCGAGGACGCTCCCTACGCCGACCGAACCAGCGAGCGCCACGGCACGCGCGTCCTCGCGCCGAGCACCGCTGCGCGCCTGCTCGACGCCCTCGCACCCAGACCCGACGAGCGCGCGCTGGTCGTCGGTGCCGGTGTGGGTTACACCGCTGCAGTGATCGCCGAGATCGTCGGCGCCACCGACACTCACGCGATCGATATCAACCGCCAGCTCGTCTACGAGGCGCGTTCGAACCTCTCGACCGCGGGCTACGACGAGGTGCTCGTCGACTGTCGCGACGGCGCGGACGGGCTGGCCGCCTACGCTCCCTACGACTGCATCCTGCTGGAAGCCGGCGCCGTCGAGCCGCCACGGGCGTTGCTCGAACAGCTGGCCCCGGACGGCCGGCTCGTCATGCCGCTTGGCGCGGGCACGCAGACGCTGTCGGTCGTCTCGAAGGACGGCGAGATCGAACGCCACGGCACCGTCGCCTTCCAGCCGATGCTGGTCGACGGCGAGTCCACCCACGAGATCGAACGCAATCGAACGCGTCGGGAAGACCAGGAGTTCGCCCGCAAACACGCCGAGTCCCGTCCCGGCTGGGAACAGGACTGGATCGACTGGGAAGACACGCGGCGGTAGCTGCTCTCGTCGAGCTGACAATCTCGCCCCGTTCGGCCACATGCTGCCCCGGATATTGCGATCCGACACCCTCAGACGATCATCACCAGGCGCAGGTCCGTCGGCGAGGCCGATGGGACGCTTCTGGCACAGCCGGCGCTTGTCGACTTCGCAACCGAGTGGCTAGAGAAGAACCGCGATCAGTCTTCGAGCGCGTCGGCGACGCGATCGACCGATCGGCGCAGGTCGTGGACCTCGTCGCGGAGCTTGCGCAGCTCGCGAACGACTTCCTCGTTACCGCTGTCCTCCTCTTCACGACCGCGACCGCCGGGAGCGCCGGGAGCGCCGCCCATGCCACCGGGGCCGCCACCGCCCATCATGCCGCCCATCATCTGCGCGAAGGGGTTGCCGCCGCCCATGCCGCCGGGGCCGCCACCGCCGCCCATCATCTCTTCCATCCGTTCCTCGCGACTCATTTCGCCTTCGTCGCCGTCTCCTTCCTCGGCGCGCTGCTGGCGGATCTCCTCGACTCGCTCGCGGAAGGATTTCCCGTCGTCGCCGCCCTCGGCGTCGTCCCCTTCGACGTCCTGTTCGTCCGGGTCGGACGCCCGGGGCGTGTTCCGGGGAGAGGGGATGTCGTCTTGCTGTTCGGCTTCGGATTCGTCGGGTTCCTCGTCTGTCATGCTCCGGCTTTCGGCTGGAGTTCGGAAAAGCGTTGTCTTACGGTAGGTCGAACCGCCGTCGCGCCAGCAGTGACAGTCCCGCGAGCGCGAGCAACAGCAACGTGAGATTGAACGCGGCCTGGAACAGCGACTCGTGTGTCGCGGCAGCGAGCTGTGCGATCGCCCGATTCGCGTTCACGTAGAAGCCGTACGCGCTCACGGCGGCAAACAACCCGAGACCGATCAGTGCGAACAATTCGAGATACTCCCGAGGCGTACGCTCGGTGTTATGATGCCGGTCTCGGCGACCGGTGTCCCGCCTGCGGTCGGTCGAGGATGGCGAAGTGCCCGCTGTCGAACCCGCCATTGACCTATCGTTCGTCGCTTCCTCTCGGCCCGTCACCGAATCGGTTGTCGAACCCAGTGACTTGTCCTCCGAAGCTGTGGACGCGTCATCGGACGAGTCGTCCGGTTCTGGTGTCTCCTCGCCCGAGGGCGGTGTCCCGATCGATCGATCACTCTGTCCGTCGTCGTCAACCGATCGCTCGGCTTGTGCGTTGTCGTCGGTCGACTGGTCGGTCTGGTCGTCGTCAGTGTCGTCTGTATCTGTCATAGTTGATCTCCCCCGGAGTATCTGATGGCGAGTGCACTCACGAGCAGCGCAGCGAGGCCGGCAACGAGCCCGAATCCGGGACCGTCGCCGCCGCCGGATTCGGTCGTCGATTCCACGGTATCACGACCCTCGTCGTTTGGCTGGTCGTCACTGACGAAATCCTCGACGTCAAGGTCGATCGATTCGGTCGTCTCGTTCACCTTGACAGTCTGTGTCGGATCAAGGTTTGCCGCGGCAGCCGCGGTGTCGACGATCACATCGTCGCGGGTGAGCACCGCGTCCAGTTGGTAGGAGTAGTTGTCCGGTACGGTCAGACTGACCGTCGGCGTGCCCGTTCGACCGGGGCGCACGTCGTTGATGTCGGTGACAGCACGGTCAGCGATGACGTTCGAATCGCCCTGGCGAGCGCGGACGAGAAGTTGCAGATCCTCGGCCGAGTGGTCTCCACGGTTGGTCAGGAACGCCGTCGCGTTGAGCGTCACGTCGTTGGAGTCGACGGTCGTGACCTCGTAGGTGATCGTCGGGAACAGCGATCCGAAGTCGTGGAATTGCAGTCCAGACTTGGCGGATGCGGGTTCAAGCCCTTCAAGTCCGTCTACCGTGACCGACCGAGTGTCCCGGCGTTCGCCATCGACGAAGACCAGCGTCTCGAAGCGATACCCGCCCGATCGCTCGACAGTCACGTTCACCTCGACCGCGTCGTCACGGTCGCCCGTCAACTGGTCGATCGACCGGCGCTGGCGGGTCTTGACCAGCTCGTCGTCCGTGTCGACCGCACGGACGAGCACCGTGACGTTCTCCGACGTACCGCCCCCGTGTGACAGCCAGTTGGTCACCGTCAGCGTCGCCGACTCCTCGGAGACGTTCCCCGGCGTGAGACGGATCTCAGACAGTTGCAAGTCCCCTTCCCGAACTGGCTCCGTTCGCTCGTCCTCGGCCAGCGTCCCCGGAACGAGCAGGGCGATCAGGACCGTAAGGACCACCACGACCACCGCCGCCCCGATGAGTGCGTATTCACGTTTCACACGTCAAACCGACCCAATGTGGCCATAAGTGCTTTGTGTGCAGTCTCGCTCGATTAAATAGCAATTCCGCGTTGATTTGTATACACTAGTGGTGTGCTCAGTCAGGGTTTGAACCCGGAGCCGAACATACTCACAACGTTGCTCGTGTCTGCCGTGGTTCAAGTCTCATCACACCACAGAACTGCCGACAGATGACGCTGAGATGACACTCCAAGTCGTTGTTGTCCGCAGTAATATGCTCGGTCAGGGATTTGAACCCTGGTCCTCGGCTCGAAAGGCCAAGATTCGGGTTCCCACCAACCGAGCGGGTTCACCCCGCTATTCGCACTTTCAACGCCTCTGTACGTATACAGAAAGGGGCATTCGTCATAAAACACCCGCCTACTTGGACCAAGGGCCAACGAGATTGAACAGGTGACGGGGGTAGGTTCTTGCGATACAGCACCGACGTGCCTGCCGAGAGGGGGTTGATTCCTCCCGATCTACTGCTGTATACATTGCCCCCTACTATGTTGCAACAGAACCAACAAAATTAGCCTAAACTGTCGTCACGAAAGCCACAGAAACGTGTCAGAAAGTCGGATACCCCCGTCAGAAACCTGCCGATGCACCCACATCGATGCATAGTAGAATCGGGTGAGAGTTTGCTGTGAGTGTCTACAGAGTTGTTTCCGAAACAGGTGGGTGTCATCGTACGTTTCTCCCACGAATCCGCCAGAATAGTCTATAGAAGCGTCTGCGTGTACGTGACTGTTGACCGCTGGGGAGAGCAAAGACGGCCAGAATTTCTATTAGACCCGCATACGCGTGACTCTCCACACCAATCGACCATACGTATCACTTTCCAATAACAAGTGTGTAGGCACAGCCGTGTTCCCGATCGGGGAACCTAATCAGGGGTATTTGGTGTCACTACTAAGGACTAAACCCATTAGGTTCGAAAGTGGGACTGTACCGTCGTGCCCCCGAATTCGGTTGCCTTCTTGCGGTTTGACTAAATTCGTATTGATAACCGATATTCAAATCAGGAAAGGATATATCAGGTTAAAGAGGTATTGGGGCAGAGCCGTGCAGTCAGATCCGTGTCGGTCAGAGAATCTAATCCCGATATATCACTTATCAGTAAGTATTTCGGGGCCGAATGGATCTGCCGTATGGCGAATACACTACCGAAAACCAGTATGACAAGAAAAGTTACTAAATTTAGGATTATGGCTGTATAGCGGCCTCACCCGTATTTGAATAGGTCTTACTAAATATAAGTATACTTATGATTGACCCGCCATTCAAATCCGCTCGCTCTCCGAATTTGTCTGTGTCGTCAGTAGTCTTTTCTTAGGACGGGTTTGTGAGGGCGAGGGTTATGGCTCAAGCGGAAACCCTTGGCGTTCAGAGCATGGATTGCCGTAGCTGAACCCTGTAATTCGCCATGTAGATCTTCTATTGAACCTATTTCTGCCCCGTTACAGACATTTTCAGTATTTAGGGCGATCACATCTTCCACCCTTTCCCATTCAGCTTCCTGACCACACTCGGGGCAACTCTCATTCTCAGTTGATTCCTGTTGATACTCTTTTCCACATCTACCACACTCAACGTGCCTTTCAACACTTTCAACAATTGGCTTCTCTTTCGCTTCTTCGACAGTCATCAATCCCATACATTTATATAGTAGTTCTACTCCCCATATATATCCTTTGCTCTCAAAGGGATCTATTGGTCACTACGCTCTATGCGTAATTCCATTGACCGACTGTATCGTCGTGACGGGGTTTCTATGTCACAGAAATATTCGAGAGCGGTGGCTACGTCACTCAAGAAGATATTTCCGTCTGTCTCAAGGCCATTCTGTACCAGCATTGTCGTAGCGAACACGTCGTTTCCACCGACTTGCGGGTGATCACGTGCCTTTTTCAGTAGATCCCTCACCACGTCCCTATCACAAAGGCTATCCCGAGAGATAGGTTCGTGCTTCATTCATAGCAAGTTGCAGCGACGTGCAGCGTCTCTTACGTCGCTCTCAGACACCTGTGTGTCAAGTCGGTCACTGAGATAGCGAGCACTCTCCTTGACGCTAAGACCGTCACCCGCCAACAGCTGTGTGAGAACACGAGGGTCTTCATACACGGGGGTGGTTAGCAGACTAATTTTCCAAGTCTCCTGGCTTGGCAGAGTCAATTCAGACGGGTTAGATTCGTCCCCGTCGTCACCCCCCTCTGGAATATCAATCCCGTGAATCGAGCAGGACTGCCATATGGTGGATTCGTCTGTGTTGATTTCGTCTGACGCCTTTTCCACGGACGTGATTAACTCAGAGTCAAACAGATTGGTGAGAAAGTCGTGTGCTTCGGGGCGGAGCAGCCGACTGCCTCGCATATATCCGTCATAATACTCACTCACATCTCCGTCAAGAGGAACCTTCTCGAATGATTCGACTGCGGGGGAACCCGATTCCCACCCGACACGTCGCTGCAGGTAAAGGTCGTTGCTACGTTCGGGGCGGTCGTCACGCTTCTGCGCAGTACACTCGGCTGCTTGCGACGGGGATAGATTCATCTATTCGTCACCCCCGTACACGCTTCGAGGTATTCCGTACCACAGAGTTTCAGACATGACGCCTTGCCCCGAGACGAATCCAAGAACTACAGAATCGTCATGTAGATCAAGTTCGTCTTTTTCGGGGGCATTTGGCTCTGTTAGGAGTACGTATTCCTGTTCCTCCCCGTGGGAGATTGCTCGGAGTGAAGTTCCGTGCCCGCTGTCCAATTTGATGTGCGAAAGTTCTCCGAATTTCAGTACGTCACCGACTTCGATTCCAGTCTTAATCACTCGCATCCTTCTATTTCAAACTAAAATTATTAGTATATAAAAACTTTAAAAGAGGCGGTAATGTTAGTTTGATATGCAGGGGACTGAGACAACTCACGAACCTGCATTGGGTTCGATGTCAAACTCTGTCTTGTGGCGACATATCACAGTCGTGATGGGGTGACGGTTTTCTGTTACCCCATTCTCATACCGACTACAGCCGAGTCTGCCGATCGGCAATCTCGTCAAATGCCTTGCGAGCAGCCTTAAACACATCTCCGCGAGATAAATCAGTTCCTTGTAGTAGACTATCGTCAATTCGTTCAAGCACGTTTGCAGTGGCGTCTTTCGGATCGTCACTAAGAACGTATGCTGAATAGCCGACAGCCATACCGTCGAAGCCTAATCCCTTGGAATTCCAACTGTGCTTATTTGGAGAGTGCAGCACATCGTACACCACATCTTCCGTTCGATAGTCCCCATTGAGGATGTGATCAACAATCAATTCCACCCGATCTTTACGGCTCTGTTTACCCGTATCGAAGTCGCTACCCACGTGCCAATAATGATATGCAACTTCCTCACCCTCAGCAGATTCTTTATCCTTCATCGGTTTACCGACATGTGCCCGCCACAGGTTCCCACCAGCATCCCACTGATCTTCTTCGGGAATTTTCTCCCCGTCTGCACGATATTTAGACGGATATGTTCGTATCTCTGATTTTTGTTGAAGCTCGGGCTTTTCTGTCGTAGTATCCTCTTTCTCGCGCTTCTTGTCCGCCCCATTCGCCTTTCGGCTGTAGTCGAATGGTGTGGTGTCAAAGCCAACAGGATCGGTCTGACAGCCGTCTGCCCGTTCTGACTCACCAACGTCGAGGTAGTCGGTATCCATATCCACCCCCGTGTCTGTTGGATCACGGTTCTTCCACCGAGTCACAGCAGACACCTCACAACGTCGTTGATGGAAACTGTCTCTGGATCGTGAAACACATCAGATTCCATCCGAGTCAAAACACTATGGCAATTGTCAGAGACTTTGATGGGAACAGTCTCGTCACGTCCCCGTTCGATGTGGTTACTACACGTAGCCGTCTGCTGATTAGCGTATCTCCCTGCCATAGCTGCGATAGTTTTGCTGTATGATTTATTTGAAAATTGATTCTTAAGGTCGTCACGAACATCTGTCGAAATTCGGATTGTCTTCATAGAAATTACTACACGTCTCCGTAATGCGATTAGAGATTGTTCTGTTCTTTGTAGCAGTCAATCAACTCGATCAACATCGTATTGTGGCTTACTTCGGTTTCTGAGCCGTATACTGCCCGTTCAAGTTCGTTCAATTCAGCCAACTGTTCTGCCAACACTCGGATTCGAGATTCGTTCGCTGTCATCTCTTTTTCCACTCAATTACATATTAATGACAATTGAGCCGTCTTGCGATTACACTTTCACCCCACTTTCCCATATACACCCCTACTTAAACCTATATAAAGGCGGTAATGTTAGTACGTAGTGGAGGGGTGGTGAAGGAGTGTATGGTTGAAGATATTTGACAGTGACAGTAGACAGTGAAGATATTTGATGTGTTAGAAACGTACCCGACAGATTCGTGATGTGGCAGGTGAGTGTTCCTTCCTTCCAAGTTGATTGGTCGCTTCACCGTTGGTTCGCTTTTGATCCTTTCCCGCACCGCAGCGGATCAACGCTCACCGAACGGGTTTCCGCTCCCTGACAGCGTAGGAAGGATACGAACCTGTAGGACTGACAAAGACATAGATTGTGTTGTCCCGTGAAGAATTCTGGATATGCACACCCCTCGATGGGTGTCTACTGTCACAATTATATTCAGCCACAAGTATATTCAAATTATAGGGGTTTATAGCGGTTCTAAGAGCGTTGAGACGTACATGGTGGAAGACACTCGATGGGGAACGAAATCGATTCTGGCCCCATTCACGGCTCTTAGAATCGATATGAGCGTGTCGGCAAAGATTACTCCCCGCAAAGATGTGCGGGGGAAATTCCTCGGACACGTCTCTCCCCGCATACCTATGGCAGAGACATTCCCCCGACGAATTTACAGGGCACATTACTACACGTCACGAACCTATCCAACAAGTTACTACACGACACGATCGTGTTGCTACAGGGTGGTGGATCGGGGGCAACCAATTGAATGTGGCTGGCTGTCGCTGTTGAATGGTGTCGGTCCTACTCCTAAGTGCGGTGGGGTGAGTGCAAGGAAACCCGTCTCGGAGAGAGCGGCGTTGCATTGCTGTTGCTGTGAGCGAGCGAGAATACGGCGAGGCTCCGCAGCACAAAGAACCCCCACGTACTTGTGAAGGGAAAGACCAATATATAGACAACTGTCCCTTGAAATAGATCCTATAGGTTCGGATAGGTCCGCGTTTGGATGAGGTTGCTTTCGGTTTCAGGCTTATTTCCAATCTCCAAGTATTCTATAAACACGGGTTAGCAATTTCCCAAACTTACTATTAGTCTTATCACTCTCGACAGACCATCCCTGATCTTTAAGACGTTCTGCCACCCCCTCACGATGCAATTCACCAACTAGAATCAGCACCTGCTCTGAGTCATTATCAGCTGTGTAGTCTACTACATTTTCGACCATAATCCTGTTCCTCGCTTTTGAATTGGTGGGATTGACTACCGCAAAGATATGGACCAATCCTGGCAATCCAGGGAAGAATAGAAGATACGTATACCAAAATGGTGTATCCCACCAGTAGAAGACTCTCCAGTATAGATCTACGATAAATTGTGGCTTTATTAGAACGGCTATTGAGCCAATTGCCGCGAGAGTGAGTAAGGCCCAACGGAGAATCCAACTACTGTTATTCCAGATCTCTTTGTGTTCTGCGTCGATATTTTTGTTCGTATCAATGTTTGCGTCGTCAATTGGGTCTTCAGAGGCTAAACCAAGGATATCAAGTATCTTATGCACATATAAAACAGATGATCTAACAAAGATAGTACCAATTGTATAGTATCCAAATCCGAATTTAGCGTTCTCAAAATTATGTACTGGTTCTCTCCCTTCGACAAGTAGTGTGTCCCACTGTTCTAGGTCTCGATCAAGTAGTGAAGATACATCCTTATTCGAAAGGTGGAATTCACCTTGGACAATGGCCTTTTTAGCCGACTCTCTTTGCTCACCCATATTTGGCTATCCTTCTATGTAATCAATAAAGTCTTCTGCTAAGTCAACACAAAATTCGGCGTCATTGAGAGCCCTTTCCCCATCATTTATACTGAAAATAATATCAGGCCCTACATTCAGTTCTGGCGCACCGTATTTAGCCAGTTGGTAGAAACTTTCCCAGAGTTGAGTTAAGAAAATTGATCGTATGAGATCCTGTTTTCTTGGGTAATCGGCTGGGACTTTGTTATTGAATCCCTGCGTATTGTGTGACCCAAATCCGACCCCATGTGAGTAGTCAAAATCTTGACCTACTGCTTTGAACATTGCTTTTACAGATAGTTCAATCGACATCTGACAGTCGATTATAATATTTTGAATATGTCCCTCAATATCTGTCACTTCATTAGTTTCTTTTGTTATTTTCACCATTCTTCGATCTTCTTCGGGCACATCGTCAATCCCAAGACCAAATATAACCTCATCAGTCATTTCGTCAATAGCACCAACTACCTGCTCTTTTTGCACTTCAGTCACTCTGTCACGGACTGATTCCAAACGGCGACGGGCTTCCTTTATTTGAGTTTTTGCGTACGCAATATCGTCAGTGTCAGCATCCATATCTGGTTTCGTAGATTCACACTCCCCCCTTATCAGAGTGAACTTTTTATGAATATCTGATATATTGTTGAAAGGGATTGTGGAAATTCACCCCATACGATTCAGGGCGTCACGTCGATCTTCAACGGGGGCTTGATCGTAGCGCATAGTCGTCTGTTCTGACTTGTGACGTAGTTGTGCCTGTGCTGCCGCAAGCCCCTCTTCGCGGGCCATATACGTGCCGACAGAGTGGCGAATCGAGTAGAACGATACGTCACGGTTCTCTGTGTCTATGCCCGCTTCGTCACAGATTTGCCGTAGTCGTCTATTCAGGGAGTAGCCTTCGTAGCGATTCCCCTGCCGATTCAACCAGAGTGCTGTACTGTCTTCGTACTTCGGATAAGCCTCACGTTCGTGCAACCAGCGACGTAGTGCCTCGGCAGTCCGATCTGTGAGTGAGACAATCCAGTTGTCTCTGTTCTTCGAGGATTCGTCTTTAGGAATGCGAAGTACGTTATTGTCGGTATCTACCCAACTAACGTTTGCCCGCTTCACTTCAATCGGACGTAGGCCCGTATCCAGAGCAGTCCAGAACAGTGACGGGAGTTTCCACGAATTCGCCCGTTCAAAGTCCTCTGGCGTCACGTCACGCTTGGGTTTCTCGAAGCGTTGTGCAAGGTGTTGCTTGATTCGATCACGTTGCTTGGGGCTACAGCTGCTATAGTTCGGGACAGAATCGAATGATAGGACCGTCTCACGAATCTGTGACCGTTCATCGACTGTGAAGAAGTCTGCGGGGTTCGTAGTCCCGCTATTACTGTTGATCGTCACATCGGGGTTCCACGTCTCTCCCGTTCCGTTCCATGCTTTCCACCTGAACAGCATCTTAATCGCTTTCTGGTGATTTGACTTGTCTTCATCACCCCCGTCTCGACGGACAAGATACCGTGTGTAGTCGTCTGCATGACTATGCGTGATGTTCGTCGTGTATCCATCGTATTCGTCCCACACCCATCTGTAGAATTGATCAAGACGGTAGGCACGGCCATACACAGTTTGCTGTGCGTAGCCGTCTGCACGGTCAGGGTTCTTTCCCAAGTCGAATGCCCAGCGGAGTAGATCAGTACGGTGCTGGCCGTAGTCAATCAACTCTCGCTCGCCAAGTCGCTCGCGCGACGGCTCTGGAACGACTGATACGCCTCTAATTTTCTCTGGATACGGGCGTTCATCACTGGAACCGCCTGTCTCGATGCTCATAGCCCTGCCCCCGTATGGCGATTCGTATATTTGGCCTGATACGATACTACAATCGCAAGACGGCGTAGGGATGTGTCCCTAACACCCGCCTCATTGGCTTTGCGTGGTGACATAGTTGCATAGCTCAGAGGCGAGAAAAGTGCGAGAAGGGGAACGGACCTACATGCTCGGTCAGGGATTTGAACCCTGGTCCTCGGCTCGAAAGGCCAAGATGATTGGCCGGACTACACCAACCGAGCGTCCGCTATCGGAATCGATGGCTTGCGGGCATATAAATCACACCAATCGAATCGAGAGAGGTGCGTGCTATACTATCACAAGATCGAGCCGTCCGGTCCGCAACATCCATATCGACCGGACGGTAGCGACACGTATGGGACTGCTCGGCCGGTTGTTCGGCTCGTCCGCCGGCGAGTCACGAGTCGCGCTGTTGGTCGACGGACCGAACGTGTTTCGCGACGAGTTCGACGTGGATCTGGACGAACTCCGGGCACTCGCGAGCGAACGGGGGCGGCTCGTGACGGCACGGCTGTATCTCGACGAACACGCGACGCCGGGACTGATCCAGGCGGCCGAGGCTCGCGGGTTTGAGGTCGTCACGACTAGCGGCGACGTGGACGTCCGACTCGCCGTCGACGCGACGGCGGTTGCCGCCCACGACCAGGCGGACACGCTGGCGATCGCGTCCCGGGACACCGACTTCAAGCCGGCCCTGGAACGCGCTGCGCGCGAAGGTCTGCGAACGGTCGCGATCGCGCCCGGCGAATACGGCCGATCGGACGCGCTCCGGAACGCCGCTAACGAGGCTATAACACTCGGTGACGAAGCGTGATATCGCCGCTCGTTCCGCTGCCGGGCCCTTCGACATCCTAAATCTTCATCATCCTTTATGAGTCTTGTCTGTGATAGGTAGTATTGTATGGGAACGAATACCGAGAACGGAGTGCTGTACAGGTTTTACCGCAACCGGGTCGGCGAACCGGACACGGACGACGAGGTTCGGGGCTACTGGGTGTTTCTGATCGGCATCCTGTTGGGTGCCCTCGGACTCGTCCTGTTTTTCCTCAGCGAGTCCGCGTCCGGGGCTGACGGGTTCACGCTCCGGGAAGGGAGTATCATGCTACTCGCGGTGGGTTTATCGATGTTGCTCGCGGGCCCGGTCATTCGGTTGCCCTTGCAGTCGTGGGCCACGTCGATGGCCTATCTCGGACAGGTAATCAGCTTCGTTGCGGTCGCCTGGTTCACAGCCGCCTTCCCTGCAGACTGGTCGACGCTCACCGGCAATCAGCCAGTAATATTCCTGTACGCCGCAGGTATGGGACTTATCGCGTTGGCCGGGATTGTCGGATCGATCGTCGGGGGCGCGACGCGCGAGGCGCTTGAGGCGAGCGAACAGCACAGCTCGGAGCTTGCGGCTGAACTGGAGGCCGCTAGGGAGGAGCGGGAAACCGTTCAGTCGGAGCTGACTGCCGACCTCGAAGAACTCGAGTCGCTGGTCGAGTCACTGCACACCAGTCAGGCACAGTTCGAACTCTACGAGGACAGAGCGTCGGAGTGGCGCTGGCGACTGCGCCACCGCAACGGCAACATCATCGCCTCCAGTGGCGAGGGCTACACGCGAAAGCACAACGCGAAGAAGGGACTGGCAAGTGTCAGGCGCAACGCCCTCGGGGCGACGCTACTCGAGATCGTCCCGGAGCCACAGGAAGCGTCCGAAGACGCGCTCGAGGACGCCCCTCTCATTCCCGATGTGGCCGAGGAGAGCCAGGCGACGTTCGAGGTGTACGAAGACAACGCCGGACAGTGGCGCTGGCGGCTACGCCACGACAACGGCAACATCATCGCCGACAGCGGCGAGGGCTATTCGAGCAAGCAGAAGGCCCGACAGGGGATCACCAGCGTCAAAGACAACGCCGGCCCGGCGAGTTACCTGCAGTTCGATCCCGCGTCTTTCGAGATCTACCGCGATAACGCCGGCGAGTGGCGCTTCCGGTTGCTCCACCGCAACGGAAACATCCTCGCGGCGGCCAGCGAGGGGTACTCCCGGCGACGTGACGCCAAACGGGCGGTCGAGTCGTTCAGGGACGACGTCTCCGAGGACCGTTTCGAGGTCTACGAGGACAACCGCGGGGAGTTCCGCTGGCGATGGCAGGCCGCAAACGGTGAAATCGTCGCCACGAGCGGCGAGGGGTACACCTCGAAATCCGATGCCAACGAGGCGGTCGAGCGGATCACGTGGACCGCACCTGATGCCGACGCGCTGGACGTCGGTCTCGCGGCGTTCGAGGTCTTCGAGGACAGCTCCGAGGAGTGGCGCTGGCGGCTGCGCCACCGCAACGGCAACGTCATCGCCGACAGCGGCGAGGGCTACGCCGAGCGAAACAAGGTCCACAACGCCATCGAGAGCGTCAAGCGAAACGCCCCCGGTGCCGACATCGAATAGCGGGAGTCGACAGGCGAGGTGGCCCAATCCGGATCCCCGTCAGTGGCAGTCGCTCCCGGACCAGTGTTCTCGAGAAGGCCCACTATCAGCCATTGCGACGAGAAGTACCTAAACGAATCAGGACGACTCGAACAGATCGGGGTTTTCGAGGGCGAACTCGACGCCCTCCCGGAACCCGGCCCGGAACCACGCCCGGCGGTTCGCGTCGACGTCACCGGCACCTGTGGGTTCCGCCGCGAGCGACGCACCGATCTCCGACGGGGACGGCTGGCCGTCGTCTGACCCGGACGACTCCAGAGCACCCGGCGGCGTCGGGGCGTCGGCCGATTCGTCGACTGTCGTCGGCTCTGCCCCCGCCGCTTCGTCGGTCCCGGGTTCGATATCGTCGACGTCGGGCACCTCGACGTCTTCGTCGGCCGATTCGGCATCGCCGTTCTCGGCCCACTGTTCGAGGTCGCCGTATTCGTCCTTGATCTCGGCGAACGTCGCGTTCTCGCCGTCGGGGCCGAGGAACTGTTCGAGGACCTGCTTGTAGAACATCTTGACGTGCTGGCCTTCCTCGGCGAGCCGATCGAGGTCAACCGGCCACTCCGCGGCGATCTTCTCGGCGGCCTCGGACTGCTGGTCGGTCTTGAAGTTCGTCTCGACGATCTCGATGTCTTCCGGGTAGTCTTCGAGACTCATTATCCCGGAGTATCGCCCCCGATCACTATCAAATGCGGGGGATGTCACTCTACTCTCGATGGAGGATATCTCCCCCTAGGGAATTATATTTATCCGGCCCCGATTGCTGTACGACTGTGACGGCTCTCTCAAATCTCGTGTATATTTTCGCGTTCGCGTTCACGTCGCTGGCCTGTTTCGCAGGTCTCCTCCGCGCCAGGCGGATCTCGGACCGGGATACTCGAGTCGGAATGATGGGGCTGCTCGCTGGCAGCGGCGCGTGGGCCGGTGCACACACCGCAGTGCTCCTGCTCCCGGGATTCCAGCTGAAGAACGGTGCGTACCTGGTCGGGCTCGTTTTCGGATTCTCGACGGTCTGGGCGTGGCTGTACTTCACCTCGGCGTACACCGGCCGCTCGTATCACCGCGAGTCGACGTTCCGTCGGGCAGGGCTGGCGACGTATCTGATCGTCGTCGCGATCAAACTGACGAACCCGTTTCATCACGGCTACTACGAGGCGGAACTCGTCAACGATGGGTTCACGCACCTGGTGATCCAGCAGGGAATCGTCCACTGGACAGTGACCGGGCTGTCCTACGCGCTGGCGTCGATCGGGCTGTTCATGCTGTTCGAGCAGTTCGCCGAGTCCGAACACGACACGCGGATCGTCGCCGCGCTCGCGTCGCTGACGGCGGTACCGGTCGTGCTCGACATCGCGGCGTATTCGATCCCGGAACTGGTCAATATCATCCACGCACCCTTCGGCGTCGCCGCGTTCGCGATCGGGACGCTCTTTCTCTATCAGGAGCGGTTCCTGGCGGTTCACTTCTCGGCCGACGTCGACGACGCGGTCGTCTTTCTCGACGACGACGATCGGATCCGGGATTTCAACGACGCCGCCGCACGGATCGTCCCCGGACTGAACGGCCGACGCGGTGACCCGATCGACCGGGTGCAGCCGCTCGCCGACGCGCTCGGGGCCGAACGGACCGTCCTCGACTTCCGGCTCGGCAACGAGACCCGCCACTTCCTGGTCACGAAAAGTGACTTCTCGCTCGGACAGACGGGCTACGGGCGGATGCTCGTGTTGACCGATGTCAGCCGAATCGAACGCCAGCGCCGCGAACTGAAGCGCCACAACGAACAACTGGAGGATCTGGCTGTCGGGATTCGCCACGAACTGCGCAACACACTCCAGATCGTCTCCGGAAACGTCGAGGCCGCCCAGCAGTACGTCCACAGTGATCCCGACACAGCTGCGAGTGCGCTCTCGACGGCGTCGTCGACGACCGACCAGATGCGCGATATCATCGGTGATCTCTCGATGCTGGCCGAATACAGCCAGACCGTCGAGGAGATCGAGCCGGTCGCGTTCCGCGAGACGGTTGAGGCGGCCTGGGATCGAGCCGATACGGACGGACTGCAGTTGGCGATCGAAGGCGACGGGGCCATCGAGGCCGACGAGAGTCGTTTCGAGGAGTTGCTCTACCGGGCGTTCGTGTTCGCCGGCGCCGTCGACGGGTCGTCGGTGACGGTCACGCTCGACGGCGGCGAGCTGGTCTTCGAGACCGACGGGGACCGCCCGGCCACGACCAGCGCGGAGACGTTCTTCGAGTTCGAGGAGTCGGTTCCGACCGCCGAGGCCGGCATGGCGTTGCCGAGCTTCCGCACGCTCGCCCGCGCCCACGGGTGGACGCCGACGTTCGACGCGAAGTACGAGTCGGGGATCCGGATCGTCGTCGAAGGCGTCGTCGCCCACTCGGCCGAGGCTGTCGCGTCGTGACACGCAGCGATCAACGCGCGGACTGATACTGGTGGCTATACCATTTCGAACTGATCCGACACGCCGTCGTGCCGGATATCTGGACGAACGTATAGCCACCAGTATGAAGAGCGTGCCGCACAAAGACGGCATCGAATGGCCCAGCAGATCCGGGAACTGGATCCGACGACCGTCGAGCGGATCGCGGCCGGCGAGGTCGTCGAGCGGCCGGCGTCGGTCGTCAAGGAACTGGTCGAGAACAGCCTCGACGCCGAGGCCGGTCGCGTCAGCGTCGGCGTCGAGAGCGGCGGCACCGAGTCGATCCGCGTCAGCGACGACGGACTCGGCATGGACGAGGACGCCCTCAGGCGCGCGATCGAGCAGCACACGACCTCGAAGATACGGACCATCGACGACCTGGAGGGTGGGCTCGCGACGCTGGGGTTCCGCGGCGAGGCGTTGCACGCCATCGGGGCCGTCTCGCGGATGACGATCACCTCCCGTCCGCGGGAGGGCGCTTCAAGCGGCGCGGAGATCACCGTCGAGGGTGGCGACGTTGGGGCGGTCCGGCCGGCGGGTTGTCCGGTCGGGACGACCGTCGAGGTCGAGGACCTGTTCTACAACGTTCCCGCGCGTCGGAAGTACCTCGCACAGGACGCGACGGAGTTCGCCCACGTCAACAGCGTCGTCACGGCCTACGCGCTCGCGAACCCCGACGTCGCCGTGACGCTGGAACACGACGGCCGGGAGATCTTCGCGACGGCCGGCCGCGGGAACCTCACCGAGACCGTCCTCGACGTGTACGGACGGGAGGTCGCCGAGGCGATGATCGAGATCGACGGCGGGGCCCTGCCCGACGGCCCGCTGGAATCGGTGTCGGGGCTGGTCAGCCATCCCGAGACAAACCGCGCGAGCCGCGAGTACCTCTCGACGTACGTAAACGGGCGGTTCGTCACCGCCGACGCCGTCCGCGATGCGGTGCTGGACGCCTACGAGGGGCAACTGGCGAGCGATCGCTACCCCTTCGCCGTCCTGTTCGTCGAAGTCAATCCCGCGCTGGTCGACGTCAACGTCCATCCCCGGAAGATGGACGTCAGATTCGCGGATAGCGAGGGCGTGAGCGAGCAGATCACCGCCGCCGTCGAGGACGCGCTGCGACGTGAGGGTGGACTGCGCTCGCGCGCGCCACGCGGTCGCTCGGCACCCGAGCAGACGGAGATCACACCCGGCGGCGAATCCGACGGTAGATCCGACGATGATCGGTCCGTGACCGATACCGACCAGCAAGCCACGAGCGACGCACCGAGCGCGATGCCGTCCACAGATTCGAACGCACCCGACGGTCGTTCGACGGACCACGATAGTGGGACACTCACCGCGGACGAACGCGTCGCATCCGACACCCGTAACGCGACGGGTCGATCCGCGTCCGGATCGAGCGACACGAGAGAGCAGCCTGACGTGTCCGAATCGAGTGACAGAGGCGGAGAGCCCACCGCATCCGGGTCGAGTGACATGGCCAGACAGCCCGACGTGTCCGGACCGAGCGACACGAGTGGTCGATCCGCGTCCGAATCCAGCGGTCACGCCGACGACTCTGCCACGGACGGGTCGGATGTAGCCGACGGCGACTACGGGGACGCGAACGATCCGACTCCGACAGTGACGGCGACCGAACAGCAGCGGTTCGGCGACGCCGACCCCGCGGTCGAGTCGTTCGATTCGCTGCCGTCGATGCGCGTGCTCGGGCAGATACGGGACAGCTACATCGTTGCCGAGACCGACGACGGGCTGGTGTTGATCGACCAGCACGCGGCCGACGAGCGGATCAACTACGAGCGACTCCGCGAGCGGTTCCTCGGCGAGACGACTACGCAGGTGCTCGCCGATTCCGTCGAGATCGAACTGACTGCCAGGGAGTCGGCGCTGTTCGAGCAGTTCACCGAGGCGCTGTCTCGGTTGGGATTCCAGGCCGATCGGCTCGACGGCCGGACGATCGAGGTGCGGACGGTCCCGGCGCTGATCGCCGAGAGCGGCGGCCCCGAACTCGTCAGGGACGTCCTCTCGTCGTTCGTCGAGCGTGATAGCGATGGGGCCGAAACCGTCGAAGCAGTCGCCGACGAACTCCTCTCCGATCTGGCCTGTTATCCGTCGATCACGGCTAACACCGCTATGACGGACGGGTCGGTCGTCTCGCTGCTGGAGGAACTGGCCGACTGTGAGAACCCCTATGCCTGTCCGCACGGCCGCCCGGTGTTGATCGAAATCGACGCCGCGGAGATACAGAACCGGTTCGAGCGTGACTATCCCGGTCACCCGTAGCTCCGGGGCCGGCCTGCTGTCCCGAGCACCTAGACCTAAGCCCCTCGCTTCTGATACCTCCCGTATGGTCGAACTGGTCACTGTCGGGGACACCTCCCTCAGACTGTCACCGCGGGGCAACGAGCGACTCGAAACGGCGACCGACGTCCGGATGCACGCGGCTGGAACGGAGAGCAACGTCGCCGTCGCTGCCAGTCGGTTCGGGACCGACGTGGTCTGGCTCTCGAAACTCCCCGACACGCCGCTGGGACGGCGTGTCGTTTCCGAACTCCACGAGCACGGCATCGAGACGCAGGTCGGGTGGAGCGACGAGGGACGACAGGGACTGTCCTTCTACGAGCCGCCGTGTGAGCCACGCGAGGCGGTCCGGATCCACGACCGCAAACGGGCGGCGGCCGAGACGATGTCCCCCGGCGATCTGGACATGGATCTGATCCAGAACGCTTCGAGCGTCTTCGTCGCCGGCAGCACGCTCGCGCTCTCGGAGACGGCCGCCGAGACCGGCGCGGCGGTGTTGCGAGCGGGCGCAAGCGGGGACGGCGTCTCCGCCCTGGAACTCGATTATCGCCCCGAACTGTGGTCACCGGCGAAGGCCAGGGAGACGTTGACGGGCGTTTTCGAGTCGGTCGACGTGCTGTTCGGCTCCGAAGACGACGTCCGGACGGTGCTCGATCGGACGGGCCAGGCGAGAGAACTCGCCCCGACCATCGCCGCGGAGTGGGACCTGCAGATGGTCGTGCTCACCCGCAGCGAGCACGGCGCGCTGGTCTATCACGACGGTGTCATCCACGACCGAGACGCGATCGAGACCGACACGGTCGACGATACGGGCCAACACGATGCGTTCATCGGCGCGTTCCTCGCGATACTGCTCGACGGCGGCGAACCGGACACGGCGCTGTCGACGGCCGTCGCGACCGCGTCGCTCTCCCGGACGATCCCCGGGCCACTGGCGACCGTCGATCAGGCGGAGGTCGACCGACTCGTCGATTCGATCGAGCAGAGCGGCTTCTGACTGTCTGAAAACGCTACGTTCGAAGAGATCCCCTGATCGTCATTGCGCCTGCTCGACCGTCAACTCGACAGTCCACTCGCCGTCGCTTCGATCCGTGAGCGCCTCGTAGAACGCGCGAAGTCCCGCTGACTCCGTCGCCGGGAGGACGTGCAGCTCCACGGTTTGGTCACGCACGACGACCCGGAAGACGTCACCCGTGTGTTCGTCGTGGACAAGATACAGCGGGAGCGGGAGATCGAGCCAGTCGCCGTACGTGTAGGTCTCGCCGTCGAGCACCGCTTCGACGAGCCGCCGCAACTCCCGCTCCGATCTCCCGGCCGCCGGCCGGAGGTGAAAGACCGTCTCCCCCTCGTATTCGACCCCACTGTCGTAGGGATAGCGCCGCTGGGGTCGGGCCGGGATCTCGAACGACGGGTCCGTGGTCACACCCGTCGCTACGGCGTGATCGAATATAAAAACGTGCCTGCTCGGCTACTCGTCGGCGGATTTCTCGCCGGTTTTGTCTCTGACCTGCCCGACGAACTCGTCGACTGAGACGCGCTTTTCACCGATCGTTGCACCGATGAGTGCTCCGAGTCCGGCGGCGGTGCTGGCCGCGTTCCGGCTGACGAGTCCACCGGCTGCGGCGCCGATCGAGGCGCCGACAGCGGCGTACTTCGCACGGCTCATCGCCTGTTTGATTCGTTTACCCATACTTCTAGTACGTGGCGCAGCGTAAAAAGGTATGTGTGTACCCGGGGTCACTCGACGCTGTAGCCCTCGTCCTGGAGGTAGTCCTCGACGCGATCGACGTGATCGCCCTGGAGTTCGATCCGGCCGTCGTCGACGGTGCCCCCACAGGCGAGCCGGGATTTGAGTTCCGACGCCAGCTCTCCGACGTCGACGTCGTCCGGATCGAGTCCGTCGACGATCGTCATCTGTTTGCCGTAGCGTCGTTCGTCGGTTTCGACCGCGACCTCCTGTGACTGTTTCGCGACGTCCTCACAGACGCAAAGTTCTTCCGGGAGTCCACACGTCGGGCAGACCTCTGCCATCACTTCACGTACGACCGGCGGAGTGAAAAGCTCTGTCCCGCGCTCGAAACACGATCGCGCTGGGCTACTCGTCCTCTTCGACCGGGGCGCGCATGTCGTCGATGACCAGCACGAGGACGTTGTTCGTCTCGTCTTTGCCGTCGATCGTACCGATGATCTGCAGGCCCGCGGACGGGGTTGGCCCGGCAGTGATCGTGTCGCCGGGCTCGAACTCGGACATCGACCCCTGGAGGTAGATCTCCGCGCGGCACTTCTCGGGGTGGTGGACGCTCGTCAGGTTGATCTCGGTGACGTTGGCGTCCTCGACGTGTTCGCCGTTGTGATGGAGATTCACCTCCGCCGAGCGGTCCATCTGCTGAATCTGCAACGCGTCGTAGGCCTTGGCCGTCGGTTTGTACCCGCCCTTCGGCCCCGGAACGCCCTCGACTAGCTGCAGCGCTTTGAGACTCTGCATCTGGTTGCGGATTGTGCCTGCGCTCCGATCGATCTCCTCGGCGATCCGCTCGCCTTTGACCGCACTGTCGCTCTCGCGGTAGCTGTTGACCAGTTCCTGCAAAATCGTCTGTTGACTCGCCGTAAGCTCGATACCTGACATTGGTCGGTGGATTATACCACCGTACCGACGGGCAAAACTGTTTTTGTATAGATCGTTCGTTCGGAACGTCGCCAGCTAGTATACGCTGATCCCGTGTGACTCCCGTGCGTGTTCGAGGAGTGCCTCCGTACTCTCGAACTCGGCGCCACAGGTACACGTGTGATACCCCGTCTGGGATTGCTGGCGTGTCGCCATACATGACTCTCTTCGGGTCGGAGTATAATAATTGTTTGTGGATGTTTGGTAGCGCGACACACACTTTAGCGGATCCATAACTGGTCATCCGCTGTCTTTATAGACGAATTCTCAGAGATCTTCGAAAGATCGTCCATCTGTCCTCCGCGTGCCCACTCGAATGCATCGGCTCGTTCGACACGGCCGCGCACTGCGCGGGCCGAACCGATAACCACGCTCAAGGCCCTGGGGCGTCCTGTCTCGGGTATGTTCGACGAGATCATGGAGAAGTTCGAGGACAGCCCGAGTCAACAGCGGGTGATCCGCCTGCTGCTCGAACGGGGCTTTTCCGTCAACGACGAGGGGCGGGTCGTCTCCGGGGGGATCGAGATCCCGAACACGGGGATCGCCCGGGAGATCGGCGTCGATCGGCGGGTCGTCGACGCCACGACCGACGCGATCCTCGCGGACGAACAGCTCCGGCGCATCTTCCAGAACATCTCCGCGATTCCGAGTCTGATGGACCTCGCGCCGGTGCTGGATCTGACCGTCTTGACGGTGACCGTCGGCGACGCCGAAGACACGGGCATCGTCGCCGCGGTCACGAGTGCGATCGCCGACCGGGATATCACGATTCGGCAGGTCATCAGCGACGATCCGGAGTTCTCCGACGCGCCGAAACTGTACGTCATTACCGATCAGCAACTCCCGGGCGAGTTGATCAACGAGATCCAGGCAATGCCGTTCGTCCGCAAGATCGAACTGCAGTGACAGACCCGGCACGGCCTGTCTTCACGCTTCGTCGTCGAGGTCGACCACGCGCTTGCCCGCCGCTTTCGGAACGACGCGTTTCTCGGCGTCCTCCCACGTTCTGTCGAGTTCGCGCCCCTCGAACAACCGGTCGAGAAACACGGCTAGCGCGGCGATCTCGGAGTGTGGCTGGTTCGTCACGCCGACGTTGAAATCCGCACGCTCGTAGACCTCGAACGGCACCTTCTCGGCACCGACGACGACGAGCAGCGGCTCGTCCCGATGGGCCGTCCGGATCTCGTCTTCGCGGTCCTGGACCGGCTGGCCGTACATCGTCAGATGCGCAATCGCCCCGTCCCACGACCGGAGCCGCCCCAGCGGTCGGTCGGTCACCTCGACCTCGAACGGGCCGCCGAAGCGGTCGGTGATGTCAGTGACAGTCTCCTTGCGTCCCGCCGCGGCGTCTTCGAGGACGAGTCGATCGGCGCCGAGCGCGCGAGCGGTGAGTCCGACGTGGGTGGTCATCCGCTCGTCGCGACCCGGTCGATGGCCGAGTCTGAGCACGACGACCGGCGGTTCGTCTTGCATACGTCATCTCTCTTCGGGCACGGATTAGCCGCTTTCGAAACGGCAGGCGCTCGTCCCGGTCAGGCGTCGTCGATCGCCTGTGAAACCGTGTCGAAGTCGTAGCCGGCGACGGCGGACTCGTTCACGAAGACCGTCGGCGTCGAATCGACGTTGAGACTCTCGCCGTACTGTTTGTCCGCCTGGATCGTTTCGCTGTATCGCTTGTTGATCGCCGCGTTCCGAACGAAGTCGGGATCCGCCCCCACTTCCTCGGCAAGCGACGCATAGCGGTCGGGTCCCAGATCGGACTGGTTGCGGTACAGTCGCTGTGAGTACTCCCAGTAGGCCGCGCTGCCGACCGTGTCCTGTACCGCGCGGGCCGCGTTGGGCGCACGGTTGGATTCCTCGTTCAGCGGCAGCGGGAAGTCGTGGTGCTCGTAGCGGATCGTCCCCGGATCGATATACTCCGAGCCCAACTGCGGGAAATGCTCGGTCACGTAGGTCCCACAGTGACCACAGGCGTAATCCTCGAACACCATGACGGTCACGTCGGCGTCGTGATCGCCCAGCACCGGCGTCGGTAGTAACCCGTCGCTGTCAGGGGTCACCGTCTCCGTCGATACGTCTGGCTCGTAGATCGGTCCCGGATCACCATCGCCGCCGAGTATGCCACAGCCCGCGAGCCCGGCCGAGCCGACGGCGGTCGCACCTGCGAGAAATCCCCGGCGTGTCGTCGGTGTGTGGTCTGTCATGGATCTCGATCCGTTCCCGACCATGATAATATCGTCTATTTGAACCTGTTTTGCCCCTGCCCGTGACGTCGGGGAACGACCAGCCGTGCGATGCCAAGGGCCAAATCCCCCCGGGCGCTACGACCGGGCGTGCAGATCGTCGGGTACGAGACGGGCGCGCCGGACGGCGTGGCGGCGTTGCTCCTCGCGGACGACGGCGAGATCGACCGACAGCCGCTCGACCCGGGCGATCGACTCGCGCTGACGCTGGACGAGCGCCACTGTGCCGGTGCGATCGACCGCTCCGGAGAGACGTCACGCCACATTCGGTGTGACGCGCCCCGGGCCCCCTATTGTCCGCAGCACACCGACCGCTGGCCGTGTGCGCGCTGTACGGGTGACTGTGATCTGCCCCTGGAGACGTGCCGCGAGGAACACGCTGTCTATCTGGCGGCGTTCGCGCCGGCAACGTTCAAAGTCGGGGTCACCCGCTCGTGGCGCCTCGACACCCGGCTGCGCGAACAGGGTGCCGACCGGGCGGCCCACATCCGCACGGTCGAGAACGGCCGCATCGCCAGACAGGTCGAAGCCGACATCGCCAGGGAAGTCGGCGACCGGGTCCGCGTACCGACGAAGATCGAGGGGCTTCACCGGGCCGTCGACGCCGACGCGTGGTCGGCGTTGCTCGCTGACTACGATCCGATCGGCACCTACACCTTCGAGTACGGGCTCGAACTCACCGAACGACCTGTCGTCGAACGGATGGCGACCGGCACGATTCGGGGGACGAAAGGGCGGGTGCTCGTACTCGACCGCAACGACAGTACCTACGCTGTGGACATGCGCGAACTGGTCGGTCACGAGGTACGTCGGGAGCCGTCTTCGCGACAGTTGCAGTCGAGTCTCGGCGCGTTCGAGTGATCGACGGGCAGGGTCGTTCTGACGGCTGCCGCCGACAATCCCGTGGAACTTATGCGGACGCGCCCGGACGCCCTGAGCATGCAAGCTGTCATCCTCGCGGCGGGACAGGGGACCCGTATGCGACCGCTGACCGAGTCGCTCCCGAAACCGATGTTGCCGGTCGCCGATCGGCCGCTGGTCGCGCATACGGCCGATGTCGCCGTCGAGGCCGGCGCGAGCGAACTCGTGATCGTCGTCGGGTACGAGGCCGACACGATCCGGACGTACTTCGGCGACGAGTATCGGGGCGTGCCCGTCACGTTCGCACGTCAGGAAACCCAGGCGGGTACCGCTGACGCCGTCCGAGCAGCCAGCGACTCCCTCGACGGACCGTTCGCGGTGTTGAACGGCGACAACCTCTACGATTCGGACAGTATCGAGACGCTGTTCGGTTCGGGGCCGGCGCTGGCGACCTATCGTGTCGCCAATCCCTCGAACTACGGCGTGATCTCGGTCGATAGCGGGCGGGTATCCGGGATCGTCGAGAAGCCCGCTCATCCGCCGACTGACCGCGCGAACACGGGCGCGTACGTCTTCCCCGAGACCGCCCGCGAGTGGCTGGACGTCCCCGAGAGCGAGCGCGGCGAACACGAGATCACCGATGTCGTCTCGCGGGTGATCGAACAGTTCGACGTCACGCCCGTCGAACTCGATCGCTGGCTGGACGTCGGCCGGCCCTGGGAACTGCTCGAAGCAAACGAGTGGCACCTCGCCGAGCTTGACCGACGGATCGCCGGGGACGTGAGCGACGACGCCGAGCTACGCGGTCCCGTGGTCGTCGAGGCGGGCGCGACCGTCGAGCCGGGGGTCGTGATCGACGGCCCGGCACTGCTTCGCTCGGGCGCCACGGTCGGGCCGAACGCGTACGTCCGCAGCGGGACGCTACTGGGGGAGAACGTCCACGTCGGCCAGAGCGTCGAGATCAAAAACAGCGTCGTTATGGCCGACAGCAACGTCCCGCATCTCTCGTACGTCGGCGATAGCGTGCTCGGACGGGACGTGAACCTCGGGGCCGGGACGAACGTGGCGAACCTCCGTCACGACGGCGCAGACGTGCGGATCACGGTCAAGGGCGAACGCGTCTCGACCGGCCGACGGAAGTTCGGCGTCGTCGCCGGCGACGGGGTCAAGACTGCTATCAACACGAGCCTGAACGCGGGCGTCGTTCTCTCGGCGGGAGCGACCACGACGCCCGGGGAGACGGTGACCCGGGATCGATAGTCCGGCCGGTACGGTCCGTGATTTGCCGTTGTACGCTCCCCACCGACTATACATATCCGTTCCGCGACGTTTTTAGTCACTGGGGGAGTTACGACGTGTATGGAACTCTCGGTCGTCGTCCCGACGCTCAACGGCCGGGACCGCCTCGCGGGGACGCTCGAAGCCCTCGCGACGGTCGTCCCCGAGGCCGAAATCGTGGTCGTCAACGGTCCGTCGGCCGACGGAACGACCGGGATGGTTCGTGATCGAGACGACGTGGACGTACTCGTCGAGATCGCCGACCGGTCGGTCACGACGGCGCGCAACGCCGGGATCGGGCACACGACCGGGGACGTCGTCGCGCTCGTCGATCACGGACTGGCGGTCGACGAGTCCTGGGCCGACGCGGTGCGGACAGGGCTTTCCAACGGCGACGTGGTCACCGGCCCGACACACCGGCCGCGCCGCGCGGGGGCGGCGACTGAGACCGTCGAAAAGCGGACCGTCGCCGGACGGGATGTTACCCATTTCAACAGCGGCAACGTCGCGTTCGATCGGGCCGTGCTCGATGCTCTCGACGGCTACGACGAGTACCTCCCAATCGGTGGCTCTCGCGACCTGGCACATCGACTCGCCGATAGCGAGTTCCGCGTCGAGTGGGCACAAACGATGGCCGTCGAGCGGACCTACGGCGCCGACGGCGGGCAGCTACAGCGCGACTGGGCCTGGAAGTACCGGTCGCTCGCGTACCGACTGAGCAAGAACTACGGGACACGGCCGACGGTCCTCGGGCGACTGGTCGGCCACGCCGGCAGCGACGCGCTCGACTCACTGCGGGACGTGGTCCGTCGCAAGACTGGCCCGTCGGAGTGGCTCTCGACCGGGCGTGACGTCCTCTCTGGCGCAGCCGTGGGACTGAAAGACGGCCTATCGGCCCGAGCGTGCGACCGGTCGATCGCCCGCAACCCACACGGCGCGAGCACGCGGTCCGACCGTGCGGTTTCGGTATACGACTGGCGCTGATACTGTCACTCGAGTTCGTCGCCGATCCAACTCCGGGCAGCCATCGCTGTCGGAAACCCGAGTGTCGGAATCGCCAGCGTTGCGACGTGTTGTAACGCCTCGGGGTCGACACCTTCCTCGAGGCCGCGACGGACGTGTGAGTGAACGGCCCCCTCCGATCCCGCGCCGACCGCGAGCGCGAGTTTGACGAGCCGTTTCGTTTCGCCGTCAAGCGGCCCGGCCGCTGCACAGGCCGCACCGAGGTCGCTGTATCGCTCCCAGACTTCGGGGTGCTCGCTGGCAAGTTCGTTCGGTACGTCCGGCAGTTCGTCGGGTGTGGTTGGCTCGTCTGCCATACCGTTCCCTTGGACCCATTCTATGTTGTATCTTGTCGTGTGACACACACTCACTAATTTGCCCGTCACCGTTTTGGATCCGTGGTTCCACCTGCGAGTACGATGCGTGATGACACCGACGGGGAACGGTACGTCCATCGACCGGACGCGTCGGCCGGCGACGCCGACAGCGACTTTGGCTGGCGCGGTTGGGTGCTCGTCGGGGCGGTCGTCGTCTCGTTTCTGCTCGTCCCGTGGACGCTGATTCTGCTGTCGTCCGCACGGGACGCGGTCGCGGCGGTCGGTCTCCCCTGGCGGGAGACGTTTCTGATTGTGCCGCTCGTCCCTGCGCTGGGACTCGGTGTGCTCGGTGTCTGGGCGGCGCTCGCCGCGCGCCGGTGAGCTGTCCTGCGATTCGCCACGCATACTCGCTCCGATCCCGGCAAACGCTTTAGGGCCCACCGTCCAAGGTCACAGCTATCGGAATGGTTTCGTCGCTGTACGTGCCGCTGATGTTGCTCGCTGCCGTCGCCGGGTCGGGACTCGCTGTGTTCGCCTGGCTGCACCGCGATACGCCTGGTGCAGCGCCGCTCGCGCTGTTCCTGCTCGCAGCTAGCCTCTGGTCGCTGACTGACGCACTGAGCATCGCGTCGGACGCGCCAGTGTTTTGGACGGCGCTGAAGCTGTCGATATCGACCCTGGTGCCGCTCTCGTGGCTCGCGCTCGTCTTCGAGTACACGGGCCGCGAGCGCTGGCTGTCCGGTCCCCGACTGCTCGCGCTCGTCGTCGAGCCGATCGTCTTTTCGGCGCTCATCTGGACGAACGGGAGCCACGGTCTCGTCTGGCGCTCGAGCCAGGTGGTGCTCTCGGGCCAGTACTACGTGCTCGACGCTGTGCCGGGACTTGCGTTCTGGGGCAATCAGGCGTATGCGTACGGGTTGATCGCGGCCGGTGCTGCGCTGCTGGTCGGCGTGCTCTGGCGGACTGATGGCATCTTCCGCGATCAGAGCACCGCGTTGCTGATCGCGATCGTCGTCCCGATGGTCGTCAACGCGCTCTATGTTTTCGGGTATATCCCTGGGGCGATCGACCCGACCGGTATCGCGTTCGTGTTTTCGGGCGCCGTCATCGCGGCTGCGATCCTCCGTGAGCACTTGCTCGATGTTACGCCGGCGACGCGGCAACTGGGACGGGAAGAGTTGATCGGACAACTGGACGATCCGGTGATCATCGTCGACGCGGGCGGGACGATCGTCGATCTGAACCGCGCTGCCGAGTCGTTGCTGGCCGCTTCCGCGGCGGACGCGATTGGCAGTGATCTGGCTGCGCTCGCCCCCAAACTGGCTGATCTCGATGGCGTCGCCGAAATCACCATGGATCGCGACGGGATGCGCTGTTACTACGACGTTCGCGTCTCGGAACTGGATCGCGCCTACGGGACCGTGACCGGGCGGATCATCAGCCTTCGGGACGTCACCGAGCGCACTCGTCGCGAACAGCGCCTGGACGTGATGAACCGTCTGTACCGACACAACCTCCGCAACGAGATGAACGTCGTCCGCGGACACGCCGAGTTGCTCGCCACGCGCGTCGAGACGCCGGAACACCGCGAACACGCGAGTACGATCATCGACACCGCCAACGACGTGATCGACCGCAGCGAGAAGATCAGCGCGCTCTCGCGGTCGGTCGCGGACGAGCCGACCCAGTCGCTGGATCTCTGCTCGATTCTGCAGTCGCTGGCGGCGTCGGCCCGAGCCGACAACCCTGCGGCGTCGATCACGCTCGATTCGCCCGGCTCGTGTGTCGTCGTCGGTGACCCCTCGATCGAGATCGCGATCGAGGAGCTACTCGCAAACGCGATCGAGCACGCCGAGCGCCCGGATCCGACGGTGCGGCTCGATCTCACGGTCGACGACGGCCGCGCCCGACTCGCGGTCGCTGACGACGGCCCCGGGATCCCCGAGCAAGAACTCGAAGTCCTGGACGCCGGCACCGAGACGCCGATGGAACACGCCAGCGGCGTCGGGCTGTGGCTGGTCACCTGGGCGATCGAACGCGTCGGCGGGACGGTCGCGTTCGAGACCGGCGACTCCGGGACGACAGTCACGGTCACGCTTCGGAGGGGTGACTCGCGGCCGTGATCGGCGGTATTTTGATCAATCAGGTCCGAGCCACTGCTATGTCACTCGCTGCGGACACTCGGGAGGCGGTTCGAGCACACCCGTTCGTCTACGAGGGACTGCGTGCGGGGGTCCTCAACTACTCCGCTGCGGCCCGGTTTCTGGACGTCGGCGAGACCGACGCCGTCGCGGCGGCACTGCGGCGCTACGCTGAGGAGTTGCCCGAACGCGACGCGGCCGAGCGCGAACTCCGGGTGACGATGCACAGCGGCGTCGGTCCCGCCGAGGACAGCGACGAGCCACTGCTCGAGGTGGGTGAGACGGCACTCGCGGCCGACGGCGGCGACGCGACGGCGGTCGTCGCGACCGGCGATGTCAGTCCCGATCTGCTGGGGACGGTCCTGGGTCGGTTCGCGGCCGCCGAGATTGCAGTCGAAGCTGCGGCAGTCGGGTCGGATACGCTTGTGGTCGTCGTCGGGCGCCGGGACGGGCCGGACGCGGTGCGGCTGATCGAGCAAAGCGAGGCGTGATGGCGACTCCGACGGATTGAAACGCTGGCTCGCGTAGTGACGGGCAATGACGCTGCGCGTGAGTAACACGCTGACCGGCGAGCGCGAGGAGTTCGTACCCGAAGATTCCGACGCCGTCCGGTTGTACTACTGCGGGCTGACGGTCTCGGACCCGCCCCACCTGGGTCATGCCCGTGGGTGGGTCCACGTCGACGTGATGGACCGGTGGCTCTCCTGGCTGGGCTATGACGTGCATCACGTCGAGAACTTCACCGACGTCAACGAGAAGATCGTCGCCCGCGTCGGCGAGGACGGATCGAGCGAGGCCGATGTCGCAGAGTCCTACATCCAGGAGGTCATTCGGTCTATGCGCGATCTCAACCTCAAGCGCGCGGAGGTCTACCCCCGCGTCTCCGAGCACGTTCCGGAGATCATCGACCTGGTGGAGACGCTGATCGAGAAGGGCTACGCCTACGAGTCGAACGGCTCGGTCTACTTCGACGTGACGAGCTTCGAGGACTACGGCAAACTCTCCAACCAGGAGATCGACGAACTGGAGGCCCAGGGCAGCGCGGACGAACAGGCCGAGAAACGCCACCCGGCGGACTTCGCGGTCTGGAAGGGCGGCGGTGTCGATCCTGCGGAGATTGCCGATCACCAACACGCCGAGGCCGCACCCGCCGAGGAGGCCTGCGGGACCGCCGAGACGTGGGACTCCCCGTGGGGCGACGGTCGTCCGGGCTGGCACATCGAGTGCTCGGTGATGAGTATGACCCATCTCGACGAGACGCTGGACATCCACGTCGGCGGGCAGGATCTGGTCTTCCCCCACCACGAAAACGAGATCGCCCAGAGCGAGGCTGCGACCGGCGAAACCTTCGCCAACTACTGGCTGCACGTCCGCCTGCTCGAGACTAAAGGCGAGAAGATGTCCTCGTCGCTGGGCAACTTCGAGACGGTCCAGGAGGCCATCGAGCGCTATGGGACGGACGTCGTACGGACCTTCCTGCTGTCGACGGCCTACCACAACAGCGCCGTCTACGGCGAGGATACGATCAACGAAGCCATCGAGCGCTTCGAACGGCTGGAGCGGGGCTACGAGCGCGCCGTCGAGGTCTGTGACAGCGTCGACGCCCGGACCAAGGTAGAGGACGAGGACCTCCGGGCGGCCGTCGAGACCGCTCGCGAGGATTTCGAGACGGCGATGAACGACGACTTCAACACCCGGGCGGCGATGACGGCACTCCTGGAACTCGTGGGCGAGGTCAACTCCCATATCGACGAGCACGACCAGTACGACTACCGCGGACTCCGGCGGGCGATCGAGACCATCGAAGAGTTTGCGGGTGGCGTCTTCGGGCTCTCGCTGGGCGGGGCCGACGGCGGCGATGTCGAACTGGCCGAAGACGTGATCGACCTCGTTCTCGAGATCCGCGAGCACGAACGCGAGGCTGGCAACTACGAGCGCGCCGACGAACTCCGGGACGAACTGGAATCGCTCGGCGTCGAGGTCCAAGATACCGACGACGGTCCGGTCGCGCGGATCGAGTAGGCCACAGACTTTTTTCCCTCGGCGGCGACGCCCGGATATGATCGAATCCCTCGTCTACCGCGGCGGTGCCGTCGAGTCCTACGACGATCTCGCGAGGGCGAAAGCCGCCGAGGGGACGACGTGGGTTCACGCGACGGGGGTCACTGACGACGAGCGCGAACGCGTGCGTGAGGCGTTTGACCTGCACCCGCTCGCGATCGACGACATCACCGGCAACATCCGTGCCAAGACCGAGGAGTTCTCCGACTACGTGTTCGTCCTGCTGAAGACGGCCCGACTCACGCGGGGTGCGACCACCTTCGAGGAGGAGATTACCGACGACCCGGTGGGGATCTTCTTCAGCAATGACTGGGTGGTGACGCTGACGACCGGCACGGCCGAGGAGATCGGGCGGGTGCGCGCTGCCGTCGAATCTCGAGACGAGCGGCTGCTCGAGCGTGGCGCGGACTTCACGGCCTACCGGATCATCGACGCGATGGTCGATCGGTACTTCGACCTGCTGGACAGCATCGAGACGAAGATCGAATCTATCGAGGACGAGGTCGTCGCCTCGACTGACATCGACCTGCTCGAAGGGATCAACAGCGTCCGGCGGGAGCTGCTCTCCTTTCGCAAGCTCCTGTGGCCGGCCAGGGAAGCCGTCGGGACGCTCGCCCGAGGCGATCCCAAGCCAATCTCCGAGGAGACAGAAAAGTACTACCGCGACGTGTACGATCACCTCGTCCAGCTGGTCGACCTGACCGAGACCTACCGCGATCTGATCGCCGGGACGCGGGACATCTATCTCAACACCCTTTCCCAATCGACCAACGAGGTGATGAAGGTTCTCACGGTGGTTGCGACGATATTCATCCCGCTCACCTTCGTCGCCGGCGTCTACGGGATGAACTTCGAGTGGATGCCCGAGCTTGGCTGGCGGTGGGGGTACCCGGCCGTGCTGGGGCTGATGGTCGCTACCGCCGCCGGTATGGGCTGGTTCTTCCGCCGTCGGGAGTACATCTAGAGGATCAGCGGGCCGAGTAACACCCCCATCAGCGAGACGCGGCGGGCACCGACCCGCGGCGGTACCAGTCCGACCACCGTCGCTGCGATGAAGATCCCGACGCCTACCACGCCGCTCAGGATCCAGAGTAACGCGACCAGCAGGGCAAGCACGCCGATCGACACCCGGGTGTTGTCGAGTTGCCCGACGACCGCGAGATACCGATCGCCGAGGACGATCACGAGCGCGAACCCGACAAGCGAGGCGACGGCGATCGCGAGCAGCCACAGTGCCAGCGACTGCGGGGCGTTGACCGATTCGACGGCGACGACCACACCCGTCCGGGTCGAGCCGAAGGTGACGAACGCCACGAGCGCGAAAATTGCCGTCGCCGTGTTGACGCCGCTGGTCGCGACGACGAACCCGCGGGCGCCACGCGAACGCGGCACTGCGAGCAGGACCATCGTGGCCGCGATCGCGCTGGAGACGCCCGGCAGGAAGCCGACGACTGCCCCCGCGAGCGCACCCATTCCGGCCAGGCCGACGACCAGCCAGCGCGTCGTCAGCACGACCGGCTCGTCCTGCGGGGGGACGCCCGAACCACCGATCGAATCGAGCAGGATCGGCGCGCCGAACAGCCCGGCGAACAGCGGCGCGAGCGTGTTTCCAACTGTAACCATCCCGCCGACCGACACATCCAGTGTGACGAACCCGAGGGCCGCGCTCGCAGCGAACGAGAGGGCTGCGCCGATCCGCGCGGGCCGGTTCGGCTCCGACATGAGCAGGACGGCGACGATGGCAGTGAGCACGATCGACAGGTGCGACTCGAGCCACGGCATCCCGGCGGCCATCGCCTCGGTCAGCGGCAGCGCCAGCGGGACGGCCGCGACCACGGCCAGCCCGCTCCCCATCGCCGACAGCCGCAACGCTTCGCGGCCCCGCCCCTCCAGGACGAGCTCGTGACCCGGCAGTGCGGTCGCAGCCATTGCCGGGTCGGGCACGCCCAGCGCCAGCGACGGCACGATGTCCAGAAACGTGTGGGTTGTTCCCGCCGCGAGCATCGCGGCCGCGACGTACTGCGGCGGCCCCGGCACCGCCGACGCGAACGACGCGAGCAACAGCGCGAACGTGTTCGCGTGTAGGCCGGGCGTGAGTCCGCTGATCGACCCGAGACAGACCCCACCGCCGATGTAGGCGAGAACCAGGGCAGTCGCTGTCGGATCGACGACCAGCCGAACGCCAGCAGCCTCCATCGACTCGTCTTACCTCCGGGTTCACTCATAAACTCGCGGGTCTGGGAGGTAACTAGTCGTTGACGTCCTCGAGGTGATTGTTGACCACCACGCGACCGGCCGGTGTCAACTGCAGGCCGTCCTCGCCGTCGATGAGGAGGTCTTTCTTTTCGAGTTGGCCCCGGAGGAGTTCGACCTCGCTGGTCTCCATGTCAAGCACTTTCGCGAGGGGAATGCCGTCCATCTCCCCGGTCGAGTAGACGGAAACGAGGAGTTCTTTCTCCGGCTTGGACAGATCGATGTCCCTGATCTCGTCCATGACCTCGCGGTACTCCCGCCGGAGATACCGCCCCAGGATGTTCATCTTCCGCGAGGAGGGGAGCGCGGCGAGCGTGACTACCGCCTGTCCGTTCGAGTTGTGTGTCGCTGCCAGCACTGGGCGCGTCGCGCCGCTGATCTCCCGTGACAGCCGCTCGAACCCAGTGACGGTCGCGAGCCTGATCGTGAACTCCCCGTCCGGTCGCTTGAGCCGAATCTGACGAGGCTCCATGAATAGCTTGGCCGGCGTGAACTCCGCGCCGGTGACTCGACCACCGATCCGAGCGGGGTGTTTCACCGTCGCATCCGTGCCGTTGAGCAACGCCTTGAACAGCACCGTGTTGAACTTCTCGATCGTCTCGTCGTCAGCCTCGATGGCAGCGACGAACTGCTGGTCGTTGCGCTCGAAGGCGACCGTCACCGTCGAGTTGAAGAAGTCGCCCAGATCGTCCGGTACCTGTCCGACTGCGACGTCGAAAATCGACGATAGCGGGATCTGTGTCTTGCCCTCTTGGGCGGCCAACACCAGCCGCTTGCGACTGAGGAGGATCCGCCCTTTTACGGGCTCGGCACGCGCGGACTTCTGGGAGTTGAAGCTGCCGACGAAGTCCGCGATGATCGATTCCGACATCCCTTGGCTACCCAGTAGTTACAGCGGACGAATATTGAGGGTTTCGAGGGAGTATCAATGGAGAGAACGGCACGCCCCACACTGTGGTCTTTTACTCGAGCGACTCGGCGATGTCCGACAGCGACCCTTTTGGGGGCTCTCTAACGGTGTAGACGACGCGCTGTCCGGCTTCTCGCAACCCGTAGTGGTACCCGTCGTGTAACACGTCGAGCAACAGCGACCGGCCCGGGTCCACGTCTGCGTCCTCGACCCACTCGATCAGGCGGTTTTCGCCCTCGTCGCTCCGTGCCAGACGGGCGTTGTCGAACGCCCCGCGGACGACGAGCGTGCCGTCGAGTCCCGACTCGACGCGTGCGTGATAGGCCTGGCCATCGAGCGTGATCCGGACGACGTCGCCGTCGCCGGCCTCGATCGTCTCGGGGAGTTCGAGTTTCGGGCGCGAGGTCCGACCGGCGGTGCCGAGCGTCATGCGGTGGGTCTCGACTGCCTCGTGGTCGCTGGCGATCCGGTCGGCCATGACCTTATTCGTCGTCGGATTCGCCGAGCAACTCGGCGACGTCACCGCTACCGGCTTCAGCGACCGTCGCGTTGATCTGGCGCACTTCGTCGCTGATCTCGCGGCCACGGACAGTCACGCGCTTTCGCTCGCCGTCGCGGGACGGCTCGTAGCCGACTCCACCCTCTAGCATGACTGACTTGAGGTCCGGGCCGCGAACGTCCCCGCGGAGGGGGCGACCGGCCGTATCCGAGCCGCCGGTAATCTCGAGCGTGTACCCGTCGAGACCGACGGCACTACCCTCGACCTCGTCGCCGATCTCTCGGCCCATAAATCGGTTCGCGTCCTGTCCGTCGACGTCAATCTGGTACGTCACGCCGCTGTCGGGATCCGCAACGGCGACGGTGAAATCTGCCATACCTGTATCCTGCCAGTCCCGCTTAAAAAGCCCGTCGAACCGCAACGGCGTCTCTCCCGTTCGGTCACCGCCGGTCGATCCCGACGATCGTCGAAACGCGAGCGTTCTCCTTCAGGCTCACTCCGGCACCGCCGACCGACAGCGGAACGCGACCAAGCGACTGCACAGTCAGCGTCGGGTGAAACGCTCCGCGTTCGCGGACGGCTTCCCGGGTCTGAATCTCGGCGACGAGGTCTGACGGAAGCGACAGCGATTCGTTGTATTCGAGGAGATACTGTCCCGAATCGAGGTGCCACCACTCGTAGTCGTCGTCGGGATTCCGGAGCGTCCGCTCGGGGGATGTCATCTCCGCGTCTTCAAGTTCGCCGCCGCCGAAGTCGATTCGACCTGGTGTGTCAACCTCGAAGACTTCCGCGACGGTCAGATCGAATCCGGGTCCGTCGGTCTGAGTCGGCTCGTGGACGGTGTCTTCGACGAACTGCCCTAGTTCCATATCCGGTGTCGTTGCGTGCCAGCGTAAAAAACATCCTCCCGTTCCGAACGATCATCCCTGCTAGTTTTCAGTCGATGGGAACGCACGCGAGGGTTATGGCCGGAAGGGGCCGAGTGAAGAGTACGATGTCCGGGATGCGCGCCGAACTCGAGATACCGGCGACCGAGGCCTGCCCTGTCGCCCGGTTCACCGAACGCACAGACGGGTCGGTCACTTCGGTACGCCGCGCGAGAAACGGGGACGGGGAATACACCGAGGAGTTCACCGCGACCGGAAACGTCGATCCGGACGCGTTCGATCAGAACCTCGAATCGCTGTTCGAGTACCAGTCTGCACAGGTCTTTCAGTTCACCCACGACCTGAAAGACTGCGTCTGTGAGTACGTCGAACAGCACGAACATCCGATCGCCGACGTCCGGGCACAGGACGGCTCGCTCGTCCTGACGCTTCACCTGACCAATATCACTGACCTGCGCGATCTCGTGACCGAACTCCGCGAGCAGTTCGGTTCGGTGCGCATCCGCTATCTGCTGCAGGTCGACAGCGACGAGGAAGGTGCCGACGACGTCGTTCCGATCAACCGCGCCCGCCTGACTGACCGCCAGCTCGAAGTCTTAGAGACCGCTCACGAGATGGGCTATTTCTCCTATCCCCGCTCGGCAAACGCCACCGACGTCGCCAACGCGCTGGGGATCGACGCCTCGACGTTCACCGAGCACCTCGCCGCAGCCCAGTCGAAACTGATGGACGAGATCCTCGCGACCCCTTAAAATATTCTGTATACTTTAGGGCAACCTAATACAGGTGGCGGCCCGGACTGTTTTCTCGATGAACGTCGCAGCCGACGTGACAGAGCTGATCGGGGAGACGCCGCTGGTTCGAGTGGATTCGATCGCGCCGAACCTGCTGGTAAAACTGGAGTCGTTCAACCCCTACTCGGTCAAAGACCGGATCGCCCGCGAGATGCTCGATTCGGCCGCCGAGGCGGGCGAGTTGACAGACGAGACAGTCGTGATCGAACCGACGAGCGGGAACACGGGGATCGGCCTGGCAGCGGTCTGTGCCGCCCGGGACCAGGAGTTGATCCTGACGATGCCCGAATCGATGAGCGAGGAGCGACGCAAACTCCTCCGGGCGCTCGGGGCCGAACTGGAGTTGACTGACGCCGACGGGGGTATGGGCGGCGCCATCGAACGGGCCGACGAACTCGCCGGGGAGTACGACGACACCTTCGTCCCCCAGCAGTTCGACAATCCCGCCAACCCGAAGGCCCACCGGCGGACGACCGGTCCGGAACTGGACGAGGCGACCGACGGCGAACTCGACGTCTTCGTCGCCGGCGTCGGAACCGGCGGGACGATCACCGGTGTCGGGACCTATTTCGAGGACGCCGATACCGACGTCGACCTGATTGCCGTCGAACCTGGGGACTCGGCGGTGCTGTCCGGCGGCGAGGCGGGCAGCCACGGCATCCAGGGGATCGGTGCCGGGTTCGTCCCGGAGATTCTGGAGCGGGACCTGCTGGACGAGGTCCGCACAGTGAGCAAGGACAACTCGATCGAGATGGCTCGACAACTCGCCAGCGAAGCGGGAATCGCTGGCGGGATCTCGACGGGCGCGAACGTCCACGTCGCCGCGGAGGTCGCCCGCGAACGACCGGACGAACTCGTCGCGACGATCGTCTGTGATCCCGGCGAGCGATATCTCTCGACGGACCTGTACGACTTCTAGCCTGGAGCAGGCGACTCGCGGATTCTTTCAGCGAGATCCTTCGCCGCGTCGAGCTCCATATCTGGCACCGCTGCACCGATCGACAGCGGATATGCAGCGGTCTCGACACGCACTGTTGCGAGATTGCTCCGTCGCTGGAACAGCGTCGTCGTGATCGAACACTGCTGGATGTCATCGAAATCGGAGCCGCTGGCAGGAACCAGGCTGGCGGGATTTCATAGCCTTTTCGTGCTATTAGTTTCAAGTATATATTGATGGAGTCTGATGGCGAGTATGCCGGATTAAAGGTCGCTATCGGCCTCGTCGTCGCTGCCCTCGTGGGGGCATCTACATTTGGAAACAGCGAGCCTGCAACCGTCGCGTTGCGAGTAATCGTCCAGGGTGGCGTCGTCGGATACGGTTTTGCCGAAGCGCGCGGACATCGTGAAAATCCGACTGTGCTCGCTGCTGGTCTCGTGACGATAAGCGGCGGTTTGTACGGTCTCTATTTGATCCGGATGGGCGAACACGCGTTCACGACGTTACCGTACCTTGCCTTGGTTGGGACTGGTATGGCCGTGCTACAGCTGACGGTAGCGGAACAGGATACCTCTCCTGGTCTGTTGATCGTCTCATGGCTAGTTGACAGACGATAAGACGCAATCTGATTCTTTGCAGTTGTTATGCATCGGTAGGTTTTCGCCCGTCGCCCGCCAGCTAGTCGTATGGGCTACGAGGCTGAACTCGACGCGGCGATCCGGGCCGCGACCGCAGGAATGGAAGCCATGAGCGCCGAGCGCGGCGACCTCCGTGAGGCCGGCGGGACCGAGACCAAAACGAACGTCAACGATATGGTGACGGTGGCCGACCAGGCTAGCCAGGACGCGATCCTCGACGTACTGAAGTCCGCGTTCCCCGAGGATAGCGTCGTCGGCGAGGAAGGAACGGGTGAACACTACAGCGGCCACGGCCGGGAGTGGGTCGTCGACCCGATCGACGGGACGGCCAACTTCGCGGTCGGCTTTCCCTATTACTGTGTCTCGATCGCGCTGGTCGTCGACGGCCTCGTGCGAGTCGGGGTCGTCGCCTCACCTCCGCGCGCGCTCGATCGACTCTGGTACGGCGTCCGCGACGAAGGGGCGTTCGTCCACCACGGGGTCGATAGAGTGGCCGGGGCGGACGACCTCGACGGCACTCCGCTCGCGGTCAGCGACCGGGGGGAACTCTCCGGGGCGGTCGTGTTCGGTCGGCTGAGCGAGCGCGACGCCGACGTCCGGGCCATCGACGAGATCACAGTTCGGGAGATCCTCGATCGGGACGGCCAGTTCCGACGGCCGGGCAGTGCCGCGATCAACCTCGCGCAGGTCGCGGCGGGCCACGCCGACGGCTACCTCATCCTCTCGATACAGGAGTGGGACGTCGCGGCCGGCATCCTGCTGATCGAGGAGGCCGGCGGGGCCGTTCGCCGTCGCCCGTCCCGGATCGAGGACGGATCGATCGAGATCGTCGCGTCGAACGGTCCGATCCAGGCGGATCTCGAAGCGATCGCTGCGAACGCGATCGAACGGACGAAAAAGTAAATCTCCGGGGTGCTCTACGCAGGTGCGTAACAGACCCAGCCCTTCGCGGGCACCGTCAACTCGACCCACCCGTCCTCGTCGGTCTCGATCGGTTCTCCGGTCCCGGTGTAGTCTTGCAGCGTCGCTTTTTTCCAGCCGGTGTAGACCCACTCGGTGCGCGGACAGTCGGCCTTGTTGATCCCCGTCAGGAGGTTTCGGTAGCGCTCGTGGACGAACAGGTCCCGATCGGCGTGTCGGACGAACTGCTCGCCGTCCGCGAGCGTGCGTTTGGTCCAGACGAGGTTCGATAGCCACTCGGCATCGTAGTCGACGCCCTCGGCCGTGGCGTGGTTGCTGTATACGAACGGGTAGCCGGGAGCCGTGAGAATAAACGCGTAGGCCAGCCGCGAGAGCTGTGGCGGCCCCTCGTCGTGGTTGGCGACGAAGGTAACGGCACTGTCCGGGTCGCGCCCGAGCAACGAGTCCTCGTGCTGGAGTGCACCCTCCAGCCAGCGGAGGTCCCCGCCCTCGTGGAAGGCGTCGTGCATCGTGAAAAAGAGGGGATAGTCGAACGCCCGCATCCCCGTGTCGGCGTAGGCTTCCAGAAAGTCGGTGTCGCCGTCGAAGACTTCCCCGACCCGGAAGAAGTCGTGGCTGTCGGCCCAGTCGTTGAGGAACTCCTCGAAGTACCACATCGGGACGTGCTTGGCGGCGTCCCAGCGGACCCCGGCACAGCCGGTCTGGGCGATCTTCTCGATGTACGCCCGGAGGTGGCGAGTGACCTCGGGGTTGGTCTGATCGAGATCCCATAGATCGAACAGCTGCATCGTCGTCCGCCCGCCCTCGTGGGGGTGGTGGTAGTGCTCCGGATCGTCCAGATGCGCGTAGGTTCCGTCCCCTGGATCGTCCGTCGCGGTGTGGTTGACGATCGCGTCGATATACACTTCGACGTCGCCGGCCTGTGCGTCGGCGAGTGCCTCGACCATCGCCTCGAACTCCGCTTCGGTGCCGAGCGGCGAGTCCCAGGTGAGGTGATCGCGGGGATTGTAGCCGTTGCTGTCGGACGTGTTGGGCTCCATCGGCGGCTGGACCCAGACGGCACTGTAGCCTGCGCGGGCGATGCGATCGGCTTCGCGGGCGATTCGATTCCAGTGATCGCCCGTCGGTCCCAGCCCCTCGTCGTAGTCGAAATACTGGAGGCCTACGGGTTCGCCCGTCGCTGCCGATCGGCCGTCAGCGATCGAGACGCTCGTGGACGCGCTCGCTGTCCTCGCCTGGGATCCATCGTGCACTTCTTCCGATGTCGCCGTACCCTGTCTGTCACCGTGCATGGTCTATTCGATACCCGCCTTCTCGTAGGGGGTATGTCATGGCTCTACGGACCATGGCACATATATGTCTTTCATCAATTATCCTTTCTGATAGTGCTGTAAAAACGCGGGAAGCAGGTGGCGTCATGCGGGCGTCTAACGGTCGGAGACAATATTGACAAAGCTATTAGAAATATACGGAAGCAGGGTGTGGGGGGGAACGAACACGAAAGCAGGGGGAGTGGTCACAATGTCCGGAGCGACCAAGTGGGCACATGCGAGCGTCGGGACCCGCTCGCATCTTTTACTCGGAACTGAGTAATACTTGAATGGTGCTATGTTGGCTATATACATCTATATAGTCCCGTATATTCGTACGGTGTCTCGGCGAATCATCCGGATACCGCGATTGGCCGTGGCTCCCGGAACGGGACCGCCCTGTTTTTGTATTAGCCTGTCGAACACGGGGGCGTATGGAGGCCGTCAGATGAGTGCTGGGACAGCGACGTTGATCGCCCTTGTGGCGACGATCTTCGCACTGGGTGTACTTGCACAGTTGCTGGCCGCCCGGCTCCAACTCCCGAGTATCATCTTCTATATCGTCGCTGGCCTGGCGCTCGGTCCCGTCTCCGGCCTCGTTCTCGAGGATAGAATCATCACGCTGTCGACGTTCGGTGGGGCGACGACGCTATCCGCAATCGTCGGCCTCTCGGTCGCGATCATCGTCTTCGAAGGGGCGTTTCACCTGCAGATCGATCGCATCCAGGAGGCTCCGACGGCGACGTTCCGCCTCATCACGCTCGGCGCGGCGATCGCGCTCTCCGGTACTGCCGTCGTGGTGCATCTGGTGTTTCCGAGTGCGAGTTGGGGGATGTCGTTCCTGATCGGCGCGTTGCTCGTCGCGACCGGCCCGACCGTCATCGCGCCGATCCTGCAGATCGTGCCCGTCAGAGACCGCGTCGCCGCTGCACTCGAAACCGAAGGGATCGTCAACGACGTGACTGCAGCCATCGTCGCTGTCGCGATCTTCGAAGTGATCATCCTCGAAGGGCACTCACCTGCGAACCTGTTTACTGAATTCACCGCCCGGCTGGGGCAGGGACTGCTCGTCGGGATCGTCGTCGCCGGAGCTGTCTACTACATTTTGCGGTACATCGATCTCTCGCCCGGTGATGCGCCCCGAAACGCACGACTGCTCGTACTCACTGGCGCGCTCGTCTCTTACGCAGGGGCGAACTATCTGGCCGGCGAGGCCGGCGTCGCCGCCGCGGCGGTGTCTGGCTTCCTGCTCGGGAACGCCGACATCCCCTACGAGGAGGACATCATCGACTTCAAAGGCGATATCACGCTGCTCGTGCTGTCGTTCGTGTTCATCGCGCTGGCTGCCCTGCTCGAATTCGACGCCCTCGCGGAAGTCGGCATCCCGGGGCTGATCGTCGTGTTCGCGGTCGCGCTGGTGATCCGACCGGTCTTGGTCTTCGTCTCGATGGTCGGCGATCGGTTCACGACCGAGGAGAAGATCTTCGTCAGCTTCGTCGGACCCCGGGGGATCATTCCGGCGTCCGTTGCCACGTTGTTTGCCGTGCAGTTGCAGGCGGAAGGTGCCACCCAGGACGCGAATATCCTCCTGGGGACAGTCTTCCTCGTCATCCTCGTAACCGCGCTGTTCGAGGGCGGACTGGCGCGATACATCGCTGAATACCTGGACGTGATACCAATGCGAGTCATCATCGTCGGAGGCGGGAGAGTGGGCCGTGCGCTCGCCGACCGCCTCGAAGACCGAGGCGAGAACATCGTCATAATCGAACAGAACGACATCGCTGTCGAACAAAACCGGAACGCGGGCTACACCGTCGAACACGGTGACGGGACCGATACGGAAGTGTTACGCTCCGCCGGTGCGGACAAGGCCAAGATCGTCATCGCCGCGACCGGCGACGACGACGTGAACCTGCTCGTCTCCCAGCTGGCGTCCTCGAAGTTCGATGTCGAGAACGTCATCGCGCGGGCGAACAACCCGGAGAACGTCGAACCGTTCGAGGAACTGGGCGTGGAAACGATCTCCTCGTCGATGGCGACGGCCTGGGCGATCGACAACCAGATCGAACGGCCCGCTCTCGCCAACTGGATGACCGACCCCGAGCGCAGCGGCGACGTACAGGAGGTCGAAGTCACGAACCCGGACCTCCTCGATCGGCCCGTGCGGGAAGTCGGCCCGATGCTCCCGGACGGCTGTTTGATCGCACTGGTCTGTCGCAACGGCGATACCGTTGTCCCGACAGCCGATTACACGATCGAGGCGAAGGATCGAATTACTCTGCTCGGTCCAACCGAAGCCGTCCGCGAAGGGATGGCGCTCTGTCGCAACGAGACGGAATCGTAGATCTCTGCCCCCTCCCCGAATTATAAGAGAGCGCGCGCCGTCGATCCGAATGCAATGCATCACTTTGATTTCGAGGACCGCGTCGTCGCCGTCACCGGCGCCGCTTCGGGTATCGGTCGCGAAACCGCTCGACAGTTCGCCGCACACGGCGCGTCGGTCGTCGTCGCCGACGTCGACGACGAGAGCGGTGAGGCGGTCGTCGACGAGATAGAGAGCGACGGTGGGGACGCCGTCTACGTACACACTGACGTGACCAACATGGACGACGTCGAGGGGATGGTCCGGACGGCCGTTGACGAGTTCGGCCGTCTCGATTACGCCGTCAACAACGCCGGGATCGGCGGCCAGCAGGCCCCGGCCGGGGATCTGGACGAGGATAGCTGGGGACAGGTCGTCGACATCAATCTCAACGGTGTCTGGCGCTCCCAGAAGGCCGAACTCGAACAGATGACCGAGCAGGACGACGGCGGCGTCATCATCAACATGGCGTCGGTGCTGGGCAAGGTCGGCTTCGAGAACTCCTCGGCGTACGTCTCGGCCAAGCACGGGGTTCTGGGACTGACCAAGACTGCCGCCTGGGAGTACGCTGATCAGGACATCCGCGTCAACGCCGTCTGTCCCGGCTTCATCGAGACCCAGATGCTGGCGGAGGGCGGCATCACCGAAAACGAGGAGATCCGCCGTCAGATCGAGAGCATGCACTCCCAGGATCGACTCGGTCAGCCCGAAGAGATCGCCGACGCCGTCATGTGGCTCTGCTCGGACGGCGCGTCGTTCACCAACGGCGAGGCGCTCACCGTCGACAGCGGCTTTACGTCCCGGTAAACGACGCCGTTGACTTTCGAGCTATACTTTTAACCGTTTGCGAACCGTCATCCACGTCTATGGATCGAGACCGCCGTGGCGACTCCACTCCGGACGCGACGCCCCCGTCGGACGATCAGCCGACGCCGCAGGTCGGTGGCCCGACCACGTCGGCCCCGGCCGGCGTCACGGCGTATCTCGACGACATCATCGCCGTACTCGTCCCTGCGGACCACCCCGCGGTCTCGCAGGCGCTTGCGACCGGGGCGCTCAAACACCGCGACGGACGCCCGTCGCTGCCGGACGGTGCGTCCCCCGAGGACACGTTCGACCTCGTCCGGGATTTCGACGCGTTCGACCTCAGTGAGGTCACTGACTGGGCGAATCTGCCGAACACGACTCCGGTCGACTCCCCACTCGGCGAGAAGTTGCTCGGGCAGATCAGGGGCGTGATCGACTGGGACCGCGAGCAGACGCTGTTGTACGACCAGTACGGCAACGCCTTCGAGACGCCGACTGCCCTCGGATCGTATCTCGACGAGCACGACGACCTGCGCCTCGTGTTGGCTGTCGGTTATCTGCTCTCCGAGCCGGACGTCTGAGCGTCGCCCTGCCAGACGTTCGCCTCGCTCGCACCGTCCGTCTTGTACACGCCGTGTGCAGTCGCGACGTGTGTCTCGCTGTCGTCGAATAGCTCCACCTCCGTGACCGCCAGCGATCCGCCGTCCCGGAGTACGTCCGCCACGGCGTACACGTCGGTCGTCGCCGGCGCGAGATAATCGATCCGCATGTCGATCGTCGGGACGAGCTCGCCGGCCAGCGAGACGACCGCGGCGTCGCCGACACTATCGGCCAGCGCGAACGTCGCTCCGCCGTGAACCACACCGGTCTCCGGGTTGGTCGTGTGGTCGTCCGTGACGTGCAGTCGCCCCTCCGCGTGTCCGTCTTCGGCCGCTGTGAGTTCGATCCCGAGCAATCGCGTGAACGGCATCTCGTTGAATAGCTCGACCGGATCCATTGGCGACCGGCACGCTCGCCAGCGCTAAAAGCCTGTCCCGGCCGGCGGATGCTGCTGATACTGCCGCTCTGTCCGTGACGATCGCCCTCGCTAATCCGGACGCGGCAACGGCTGCTCGCAGCTCCCGTTGTATCGGAGGATCACCACGTACTGGTTGGCTCGCAGTTCCTGCTCGTCGGAATATTGATCGGACTGGGGATAGATCCCCAGCGGCAGGATCTCGCCAACCGAGCCGGGCGTCGGCCGATCCGGGGCGTACTCCGGCGGTCGCTCCCCGAACTCCGCGACGATATCGTAGCCGTAGCTGCCGTTGAGCAGCGCCCGGACGTGTGTCGCTCGCTCCTCGGTGTTGTGACGAACGTACGCACTTCGGTGGTCGTCGGGCACGTCCCGAAGGTACAGTAGATCCCGGTAGGACAGTTGCACGTACTCCGGACAGGGATCGAGCGATCCCCGGTCGTCTCCGGCGTAGGGGTACTGGGCGTCGATCCAGTGGGGCGTCGCCGACTCCTCGAATCCGCGGGTGTAAAACTCCATGGTCGCGTTGCGCTCGACGTTGTCGTCCATCCAGTCGACCGCTTCGGCCCGCGGTGTCGAAGCGTATCCAGCCGCGCCGACCGCGGCGTATGCACCTGACGTGACCAACAGGACCGCGACGATCGGCCGGGCCAGGGCGGGCCGGCGCTCGCGGAGCCGCGAAATCCCGTCCGCGAGAAAGACAACGAGCAGCGGCAGCGTCGGCAGCAGGTGGTGTGGCCGGAAGTCGTGCCAGCCCGTGAGCAAGAGCGCGTACAGGCCAAGATAGGCAAGCAACACGGTCGAACCGCCGGTCAGTCTCTTCCGAAGGCGGGCAAGCCCAGCGCCCAGGCCGGCCATACTTGCGAGAAACAGCGGGAGTCCGAAGGCATTGACATAGCCCCGCAGGAACCACCACAGAATCGAGGCGTTGGGGCCATTCTGGGCCGACACCCGATTCGCCGGGTGGCCGACGATCCGGATGAGGAACTCGATGACGCCGCCGACCAACAGCGTCGGGAACCCGAGCAGTAGGACGACCGCGCCGACGGCAGCCCCGTCGATCAGCAGATCGCGATCGTCGAACAGTCGCCGCCAGGAGTCGCCCTCGCGATAGATCCGCAGCAGGTGTGCGATCGCGATTGTGAACACGATCGGTGCGGTCGTCAGTTTGAGCGCCATCGCGGCTGCACCGACAGCGCTGGCCTCGAAGAACCGCCGACGCTTGCCCGTCTCGACGTACTGCACCAGCAGATACAGCGCCAACAGCAGCGCGAACACCGAGGGGATGTCCTCGCCGCCCTCGTGGGCGAGCGTAATCAACCCCCACGTGACAGCGAGGAAGGCCCCAGCCAGTCGGCCGGTCGTTCGGTCGCGAAGGTACGTCCCGAGTCGGTAGGTGAGATAGACGATGCCGGCGGCGAAAGCGACGTTCAGTAACCGGACGCTCACCAGGCTCGCGGACCAGATCCATTCGGGGGTGGTGTGCCACAGCTCCCAGAAGCCGAACTGCTCGGCCGGCAACCCGAAACCCGCAATTGCGCCGAGATCACCGGTGACGGCCGCCGCGATCACCACCGGCAACAGCGCCAGCGCGTAGAGGTAAAACGTCGCGCCGAAGGGCTGGCGACCCCAGATGACTCCCTCCCGGAGCGCCCCGAGGCTCGGCTGGTCGATGACCCGGCCGTAGGCCACGAGCGGATCGAGGAGCCGATCGCGTTCGTCCCAGGTTGCGAAGTTTGGGACGCCGTGCCAGACGTAAAATCCCGCGAGTACGACCGTGACGACGAGAATCGCCACGAGGTACGGATCCGAACGCAAGTCGGCGACGAGCCGTCGCTTCGCGCGACCGACGGCCGAGCGCAGCCCCAACATTGGCCGACAGTCAACCCAGCGCGCGCAAAAGCGTTGCTCTTTGGGGGCGACTGTCCCGCTGATCGCAGGTCGTTTTACTCACGGGTCGTTTCACTCACGGCTCGCTCTGCTCCCCGCTCGCGTTCGAGACGCTCCCTGCGGTCGCGTCTCGCTCTCCCCGCTCGCCGTTCCGAGACTCCTCGCTTCGCTCGACTGGTTTGGTATCTCGCTGCTCGCGGGTCGTTTTGCTCACGGCTCGCTCTGCTCCCCGCTCGCGTTCGAGACGCTCCCTGCGGTCGCGTCTCGCTCTCCCCGCTCGCCGTTCCGAGACTCCTCGCTTCGCTCGGAGTCTCGCCTCTCCCGACACGCCTTACTACCATGTCGCCGTACTGCCGATATGGACCTCCCGCCAGTCGGTCTCGGCACGATGGGTATCGACGAGCCGTCCGCAATTTCGACGGCACTCGAGGTCGGCTATCGACATCTCGATACCGCACAGATATACGAGAACGAACGCGTCGTCGGCGAGGGGCTGGCCGACAGCGCTCTCCCGCGCGAAGGCGTGACGCTGGCGACGAAACTCTGGGTGGACTCGCTCGCACCTGGGGACGTCGAATCGGGAACGCGGGCCAGCCTCGATCGGCTCGGTGTCGATCGGGTCGATCTGCTGTACGTTCACCGGCCTCGCGGCGGCTACGATCCCGAGGGGACGATGGCCGCACTCGAAACCGTCCGCGAGCGGGGCCTGACCGAACACCTCGCGGTGAGCAACTTCACGCCCGAGCAGTACGAGCGTGCCCAGGCCCACTGTGACGCCCCGCTGGTCGCAAACCAGGTCGAGTTCCACCCCCTGTTTCAGCAGTCGGACCTGCTCGATCACGCCCGTGAACACGGCTACACAGTGGTCGCGTACTCGCCGCTGGCCGGCGGCGAGGTGTTCGACGTACCCGAGATCCGGGCGGTCGCTGAGAAACACGACACCTCGCCGGCGGCTGTCTCGATCGCCTGGGTCCTCTCACACGAAAACGTCGTCACGATTCCGAAGGCCTCCAGTCGCGAGCACCTCGAAGCGAACCTCGCCGCGCGCGAACTCCGGCTCGATCACGGGGACATCGAGCGCATCGACGGGATCGAACGCGAGGTCGAGCTGTTCCCCGAGTAATTGGGCGTCGTGACCCCGGCTCCGACCACGGACACCGTCGCCTCTATTTGACCGCCCGTGCAACTGATGCTATGGAGAAGGTAACCTACGACCCGATCGGCGAGATCCGGTCACCGTTCGAGGAGCCGTCGGCGGTCCCGGTCGATCCGGACGAACCGTCGGGCGCGGCCGGACGGGTCGAACTCGACCCCGAGTTCGAACCGGGTCTCGATGGACTCGACGGATTCTCACACGTTACGATCCTCGCACACCTGCACCGGAGTCCGGCTGACACGCTCCGGGCGCACCCGCCGTTCGCGGATGGGCTCGAAGTTGGCGTGTTCGCCACTGCCAGCCCGAATCGGCCGAACCCGATCGCCCAGACGGTCGTCCGACTCGACTCGATCGAGGGGACGACGCTGTACGTCGAAGGGCTGGACCTGCTGGATGGAACGCCCGTGCTCGATCTCAAGCCGTTCGCGCCGAAGCCGTCGCTGCTGGAGGAGTTGGAAACGGGCTGGATCGGCGAACACCTCGATCAGGAGTACTGAATCAGGTCCTGACCGTCGCCGAACGCGATAACTGGCGTTATTCGAGAGCGGAGAGAACCTCGTCGACGAACTGCTCGGGCGGGAGTCCGCCGGTGAACTGCCCGTCGTCGTTAACGTTGATCTGCGGGACGCCCCGGACGCCGTACTCCTGGGAGAGTTCCATGAACTCCTGGGACTCGATCCCGTCGGCGGTGATCCCCTCGTTTTCGATCGCCATCTGATGGGCCACCTGAACTGCCTGCGGGCAGTGCGGACAGGTCGGCGTCACGAACACCTTGATGTTGACCGGCTGGTCGATATTCTGGACTTTCTCGCGAACTTCGTCGGGTAGCTCCGTCGCGCCGGGGCCCTGTGCGACTGCGATGAGTCCCTGCAGGAAGGCGCTGAACTCCTGGCCCGACGGGATACCGAAGTACCGGACGCCGGTGACGCCATCGCGAGTGATGACGGTGACGGGCGCGCCGTCGTACTTGGTCGCGCCCAGTTCCTCGGCCAGCGGATCGTTCATGTCGTGGGTCTCGATGACGATGTCGTCGCTTTCGCCTTCGACGTCTTCGTAGAGATCGAGCGTCTCCTCGCAATACTGACAATCGTCCTCGGTGAATACGTGGACGGTGACTGTCTCCTCGAGGGTGCTCAGAAGTTCGTTGACTTGACTGCGGTCGTCTGCGGAGAGGACTGACATTCTACTCCAACGTTGGTACTCTGACTGTGTTATATTTTGCGTTTTACCCAATACTCCAAAAGACGGGTTCCTGGCCGTGAAACGGCGTTATTCCGGAGTGAACGCGTGGCCGCGGACGACCATGCGAGTGGTGAGAACTGCGGTGACGAGCCAGACGGCCGTCAGTAGTCCGGTCACGGCCACGAGGACAGGCACGAACGCACTGATTCCGAGGAAGCTACCGAGCGATCCCGCCGATAGGGCGAAGGCACCGAGCGGGAAGGTGTAGGCCCACCAGGTGAAAAAGAACGGGTGGGTCCGGCGAGTGACGTAGTGGGTCACCAGCGCGGCGGTCAGCACAAACCACCAGGCCGAAAAGCCCCATAGCACCAGCGCGACGAGCTTCAACCCCGGTATCAGTGGCTCGGTCGCCAGCCCGAGCCCGGTGCCGGCTTCCAGCGCGTGCGCGAGTTTCACGACCGCGATGGTGAGCACGGCCGTCGGAGCCAGCCCGATGACGAACGTCGGCGCGAGCTTCTCGCGCGGGAGACTCTCGTAGGCGTAGCGGTGCAGAACGATCGATCCGAAAAACAGGAACATGAAGCTCCCGATCCCCAGGGCGATCATCGAAAGCAGAAACACGAGCTGGCCCATCATTGTGCCGGCGAGGTGGCCGGCGACGAGTTCGAAGCCCAGTAGCGGAATGACGAGATGGCTCACGGGCGGGATGTACCAGGCGAAGACGCCGTGCTCGGTCCCGATCCGGTCGTTCGTGAACATGATCGAGACGACGAGCAGCCCGAACCCGAAGATACCGGCGCTCCCGACGACGAACAGCCCCGTCAATAGCGGTTCGAGCACGCTCGTCGGGACGATGTCGCTCATCGTCTGCGCGATTCCGAGCCCGAGGACGATCAGCGTGATCGGCATCGTCGGGAAGAACTGACTCCGGATCGGATGGGTCAGGTCGTCCCACACGCGGCCGGGGTAGAGCCACATCCGCGCCAGCCACGGCACGGTGTAGGTAACCGTCATCACGGCCGTCAGCGCGACGAAAAACTGCGCGAACGGGAGCAGTGCGCCGACGCCGAGTTGCGCTCCGACCAGCGCGAGTGCGACCCCGAGCGCCCCAGTTCCCATCGTCGAACCGAACCACTGTGGGCCGAAGAACTCGACCGTATTCGCGATCCTCGATCGCTCCGTCGATGTCGAATTGACCTGGCTCATAGTATTGTGTGTTTGTGTCTTTTCTATACTGGACTGCCTTCAACTCGTCGAAAGTATTAACCCTGTTTAATAGCGCAATTTCTGTTCTTTTAATCATGACATCGGTGTCTCTCCGGATTCAATCCAGTATTCGAGATCTCTGGCCATGCCGTCGGAGATCGGCACGGCATCTTGTCATCACCTCGCTCGTATAGACGTGGCTGGTTGTGTGTTTTCCATGAAAGATCAATTGGGTGTCCGGTGTATCAAAGCCCTATTGGTGGTTCAGTCGTGATATCGAGGTGATGACAATGGAATTCGAGATGCCGGAGTGCGACGACGGGAGCGACGAGGGGAAACTCGTCGCCTGGCACGTCGAACCCGGCGACACGGTCGAAGCCGGCGACCGGATCGCCGACGTCGAGACCGACAAGTCGGTGGTCGAGGTCACCGCACCCGGGCCGATGGTCGTCACCGAACTGCTCCACTCGGTCGGCGACGACATCCCTGTTGGCGAGTCGCTTGTCGCCTACGAGGCGGTCGACGAAGTCGAATCGGCGCCGGAGGACGCCGGAGAACCGACCGACGACGGACAGACCTCTGCTGTCTCGCGCGTGGATGACGGCGACGACGAACCGACCTCGGCCGTCTCGCGAGTCGGGGACAACGACGAGACCGACGACGAACCGACCTCGGCCGTCTCGCGGGTCGAGGACGACGACGGGGCCGATGACGAACCGACTGCAGCCGTCTCGCGAACTGGGGGCGCCTCGGCTGCCCCGGGAGACGCCGACGAGGAGACGGACGTTCTGATCGTCGGGGCCGGGCCGGGCGGCTACGTCGCCGCGATTCGGGCCGCCAAGCTCGGACTCGATGTCACGCTCGTCGAGCGCGACGCCTACGGCGGGACCTGTCTGAACTACGGTTGCATCCCCTCGAAGGCGCTTATCCACGGGAGTGACCTCGCCCACGAGGTACGGAACGCCGAACACCTCGGGATCACTGCGGAGGTCGACGTCGACTTCGACCAGCTCGTCGACTGGAAAGACGGCGTCGTCGACCAACTCACCGGCGGCGTCGAGAACCTCTGTCGGGCGGCCGGGGCCACGCTCGTCGAGGGGACCGCGCGATTCGTCGACGACCACGTCGCCGAGATCGAGACAGCGGACGGGACCTCGACGCTCGCCTTCGAGAACGCGATCGTCGCGACCGGCAGCCGCGTCCTCGAGATTCCCGGGTTCGAACCCGACGGCGAGTACATCCTCGACTCACGGGATGCGCTCGATCTCCCAGAGGTCCCTGGCTCGCTGGTCGTCGTCGGCGCGGGCTACATCGGGATGGAACTGTCGACCGTCTTCGCGAAGCTCGGGACGGACGTGACGGTCGTTGAGATGCTCGATGACGTGCTCCCGACCTACGAAGCGGACATCTCGCGGGTGGTCCGCGAGGAAGCCACCGACCTGGGGATCGACTTCCGGTTTGGCGAACTCGCCGCCGACTGGGAACGGGACGGCGACGGCGTCGTCGTCCACACCGAAAGTGAGGACGGGCCCGCAGCGGAGCTCGAGGCCGATGCAATTCTCGCGGTACCCGGCCGGGAGCCGGTCACCGACACGGTCGGACTCGACGCGATCGGGATCGAACCCGACGAGGACGGATTCATCCCGACCGACGCACAGGGTCGGACCGAGCGCCCGCACGTCTTCGCTATCGGCGACGTAGCCGGCGAACCGATGCTCGCGCACAAGGCCAGCCACGAGGGTGAGGTCGCCGCGGCCGCGATCGCTGGTGAACCCGCCGCGCTCGATCACACGGCGATGCCCGCGGCAGTCTTTACCGATCCTGAAGTCGCGACAGTCGGGATGACGTCCGAGGAAGCCGACGACGCCGGTTATACGCCCGCTGTCGGGCAAATGCCGCTGAGCGGAAACGGTCGCGCGCTGACCGTCGAGGCACCCGAGGGCTTCGTCCGGATCGTCGCCGACGAGCCGACCGGTACTGTCCTCGGCGCTCAGATCGTTGCGCCCGAAGCCTCCGAACTTGTCGGCGAGGTCGCGCTGGCGGTCGAACGCGGTCTCACGCTGGAAGAACTCGCCGGTACCGTCCACACTCACCCGACCCTCTCGGAAGCGGTCATGGAGGCCGCCGCCGACGCCGCCGGCGAAGCCGTCCACACACGCTGATCCACGCCGGAATCAATAACGGTTTTTGATCAGTTTAACTCTTCAGTCAGATGCTATGCTGGAGAATCACTTCATAAAGTCTTTTACTATATAGTGTTAACCACACAATACAGACATGGTGGATATCAGTCTGACGACGACGAACGAGAGCGAGTTCGACACGGAGAGCGTTATCGGTGACTTCGCGGTCGGGATCGACCCGATGACTGAGACCGGCCCCGATCCGAACTCGGTACTGGTCGCCGACTACGCGGCGTGTTTCCTGCCGGCGGTTCGGATGGGTGCGCGCAAATCCGGCTACGATGATCTCGGAAAAATGGAGATAGAAGCCGAGGCCGACCTGACCGACCAGAACAACCTCGAGTCGATCAGCTTCACGCTGAAAGTCGAGGCCGACGTCGAAAACCCCCAGGAACTGGTCGAACTGGGCGAGCAGTACTGCCACGTCCACACGGCGCTGCGCGAGGAACTGCACGCCGACGTGACCGTCGAGACCGACGCCTTCGAGACGGTGTCCGCCGCGGCCTAGAGACCGACACACCGAAACACGCTCCACCCTTTTTGTCCTCGTATGACACGCAGTGGCTCAGTCAAGGTACCCGACGGTAAACTCGTCGAGGTGACGCTCACCGGCGACGAACGCATCGAATCCGCCCGCGTGACGGGCGATTTCTTCCTCGAACCGCCCGAGGCGCGAGCCGAACTGGAAGCGGCACTCGAAGGCAAGCCCCTGGACGTCGACCGCGAGGCGCTGGTCGAAGCGATCGAGGCCGTCGACGCGCAGTTCATCGGCTTCGACGCCGATCATCTGGCCGAGGCGACGATGGAGGCGATCGCATGAACCTTCGCGTCGTCGACTCGGGCACGTACAGCGAACCGGTCCAGCAGGCCCTGGAACGCGTATTGATCGATCGGCTGGGAGACGGCGAGATCGAGCCGACGCTGCGGTTCTGGTATCGTGACGGCCCCGCGGTGCCGCTGGGCCGGTTTCAGGCCTACGCCGACGAGGTCGCGGCCGACTACGTCGCGAAACACGACGTCGACGTGGTGCGCCGGATCACCGGCGGCGGCGCGATGTACGTCGAACCGGGCGCAGTGATCACCTACTCGCTGTATCTCCCCCGCTCGGCCGTCTCCGACGACGTCGAAGCGAGCTACGCCGAACTCGATCAGTTCGCCATCGACGCCCTTCGGGGCCTCGGGCTGGACGTCCGCCACGAGCCGCTCAACGACATCGCGCACCCCGACGGCAAGATCGGTGGGGCAGCCCAGCTCCGGACGGACGATGCTGTCGTTCATCACACGACGATGAGTTACGCCCTCGACATCGCGGAGATGCTCCGAGTCCTTCGAATCGGTGAGGAAAAGGTCTCCGACAAGGCCGTCGCGTCCGCCGAGAAACGCGTCGCTCGCATCAACGATCACGTCGACGCCAGCCGAAGCGAGGTTATCGAGACGATGATCGATACTGCCGGCGACTCCTATGCCACTGTTGAGGGCGAACTATCCGAGAGCACCCTCGCGGATGCCCGTACGCTCGCCGACGAGCAATTTGCCACCGACGAGTGGAACCGCCAACTATAGGCAATTCTTGCATCGAAAATCGTTTATAAATACTGTTATTATCTTGCAGTCCATTTGTAATAGTGCATATGACGTCACCAGAAGATGTGGTCGCGGAGAAGAAAGAGAACGTACAGGCGTTCGCCGGTGAGGCGGACTCGATCGAGTCGTTCATGGGGTTCGTCCACAACGCCGAGAGCGGCGGCGCGCTGGACGCGAAGACCAAGGAACTGATGTCGCTGGCGCTCGGCGTCACGCTTCGGTGTGAGGACTGTATCGTCTGGCACCTCGATGCGGCACTGGAGGCCGGTGCCACGGAGGCCGAAATCGTCGAAGCCCTCGAGATCGCCGTCGTCATGGGCGGCGGCCCGGCGCTGATGTACGCCACCGAGGCCTACGAGACGCTGCAGGACTTCGATACGTAGATCGCTCGCGGCCTTCCGATCTCGTTCTTTTCTGTCGACGTGCCTGTGATCGCAGGGGTCCTGTTGCGTGTCGCTTAATACCACCGAGTACAACAACCGACTAATGGATCGACGGACCTTCATCAAGACGGCCGGTGCCGGTTCCCTGATCGCGCTCGCAGGGTGTAGCATGACGGAGACGAACGACGGGCCGGGAAACGACGGGACGACAACGGGAACGGTCCCGGGTGCTAGCCCACCGAGCGGGACGCTCACCGTCGCGACTTACTCGTCGTTTACCGGCGACGGCACGGCCGGTAACTATCTCAAGTCCGCGTTCGAGGCGGAGTACCCGGACGTGACTGTCGAGTTCGAGGTGCCCGAGAACGGCGTCAATCAGTACATCCAGCGCAAGCAGTCCGGAGCCGGTATCGACGCCGATCTCTACGTCGGTCTCAACACCGGCGAACTCGTCCGCGCGGACGACGAACTCGATTCGTCGCTGTTCATGCACTCCCGGGACTATCTCGGGCGCGGATACGCGCTCAAATCGGATCTGCAAATCGACCCTCGCGGCCGTGCTGTCCCCTACGACACCGGGTACATCAGTCTGGTCTACGACGAGGGCGCTATCAACGCGCCGGAAACCTTCGACGACCTGCTCGAACCCGAATACGAAGACGCACTCATCACCCAGGACGCACGTCAGTCGGATCCGGGACGGGCGTTCGTGCTCTGGACGATCGACGCGAAAGGCGAGGACGGCTACCTCGATTACTGGTCGCAACTGGACGACAACGGCGTCACGGTGACCGACGACTGGGAACCGGCCTACAACGCATATATGAACGAGGAGGCTCCGATGGTCGTCTCCTACTCGACAGACCAGGTCTACTACCACGGCGAGGGCGTCGATATGTCCCGTCATCAGGTCGGGTTCATCAACGATCAGGGCTACGCCAACCCGGAGGCGGTAGCCCGGTTCGCCGATACCGATCAACCCGCTCTCGCACGACAGTTCATAGACTTCATGCTCTGGCCGGAACACCAGGCCCAGATCGCCGAACGGAACGTCCAGTTCCCCGCCGTCACCGACGCCCAACTCAGCGAGGAATTCGGACAGTACGCCTACGAACCGCCCGAAGCCGTGACCTTCGACTACGACCGCCTGCAGGGCAACGTCGACACGTGGATCGACGACTGGGCTCGCGAGGTCGTCAGCAACTGACGATGCTATCGCGAGGTCGACAGCGATTGACGACGATGGCCCCGGGGTCGCGTCCCACTGACCGGCCACTGTCGAAAGACCGAACCGTCGCCGGCCAACCGTCACTAGCATGAGGACTGCGAGGTGGGTCGAACGCGCGGCACTCCCCGCGGGCTTTCTCGCCACGCTCGTGACACTGCTGGGCGTGTTTTACTATCCGGTTGGCACTGTTCTCTCCGAGTCCGTCCGCGAGGCCGGCCGTTTCACTCTCGATCCGCTACTCGCTGTCCTGACTGATCCGTTCTATACCGGAGTTGCCCACCACCTGTTTGCCGATCCGCTCGGCGTCCCGGCGGGGCTGCTCGAGTGGATCACGGCCGGATTCTCGCCGATCGCGTTCGGGCTGTTCGGGTTCACGGCCTATCAGGCGGCACTTTCGACGGCTGCGAGCGTCCTGCTTGGGTTGCCCGGCGCGTACGTCCTCGCGCGGTACGAGTTTCGGGGTCGGCGGACCCTGCGGTCGCTGACGATCGTCCCCTTCGTACTGCCGTCGATCATGGTCGCCGTGGGCTTTCTCGCGATGTTCGGCCGGACTGGTCTGCTCAACGACCTGCTGAGCGTCGCCGGACTCGGCCCGGTGGAACTGACGTTTACGCTGCAATTGATCGTGCTGGCGCACGCCTTCTACAACGCGCCGCTGGTGACTCGTCTGGTGGCGACGGCCTGGGAGTCGGTCGACCGCCGGCAGGTCGAGACCGCCCGAGCGATGGGTGCCTCTCGACTGGGGGCGTTCCGGGACGTGGTGCTGCCGGCCCTGCTGCCGGCACTGCTGACCGCGTCGCTGTTGACGTTCGTGTTCACGTTCATGTCGTTCCCGATCGTGCTGGCGCTGGGCGGCCTTGACCTCGCGACCGTCGAGGTCTGGATCTACGCCCGCGTCCAGGCGCTGGACCTGAGCGAGGCGGCCACGCTCGCCACGCTCGAAACCGTTCTCTCGCTGGCGCTGACCTACCTCTATCTGCGCTACGAGGCGCGCCAGCGCTCGGCCAGCGGTGCTGGTCAGCCCCTCCCTCGCAAGTCCCTCGCGATCGGGTGGGACACGCTTCGCAGTCCGGTCCGGCTGGCGATCGCCGGCTACGGCGTGGTCGTGGCCGTCGTGTTCGTCGGCCCGCTTCTCAGTCTGTTGATCGAGAGCGTCACTACGCCCGATGGCACGTTCACGACCGCCTACTACGAGTTCCTGCTCGCCCGGCAGACTTCGACGGCCGTCGGGACCACCAAACCGCTGCCGGCGATCGTCAACTCGCTGGTCTACGGGGCCGGGACGCTCTTGTTGGCGGTCCCGATGGGGGTCGTCGTCGCCGTCGTCGCCACCCGCGGTGGCCGCGGGAGTCGGCTCGCGGAAGCGCTGCTCACGGCGCCGCTCGCGGTCAGTGGGATCGTCGTCGGACTCGGCTTGCTCCAGACGTTCGTGTTCGGCACGGTCCTCTTCGGCTATCGGATCACCGCCGCCGGGCCCGTGGCAATCGTCTTCGCCCACGCCGCCGCTGCGTATCCCTTCGTGACGCGCAACGTCGCGCCTGCGCTGGGCGGTCTCGATTCGCGGTTCCGGGACGCTGCCCGATCGCTGGGTGCGAGCCGGCTGCGCGCGCTCGTCGAGATCGAGCTCCCGCTGGTGGCCACGGCGGTGCTTGCGGGGGCGGCCTTCGCCTTCGCGATCAGCATCGGCGAGTTCGATTCGACGGTCTTACTCGCGGAGGGCGTCGACAGTTACACGATGCCGGTCGCGCTCGAACGCTACGTCGGGAACCGATCGCTGGGCCCCAACCTCGGCCCGGCGACCGCGATGGGAACCGTTTTGCTTTTCATCACCAGCCTGAGTTTCGTCGCGATCGATCGGCTGGGCGGGCGGTGGGAACCGTGAGCAGCGTCACGCTCCGGGACATCTCGGTCGCCTTCGACGGCGTCCCGGCACTAGCGGACGTCTCACTGTCGATCGAGGAAGGCGAGTTCTTCACGCTGGTCGGTCCCTCCGGCTGTGGGAAGACCACGACGCTTCGGACAGTCGCGGGGTTCGAATCCCCCGATACCGGATCCGTCTCGATCGGCGGCGAGAACGTCGTGGGGCTCCCGCCCGAGGACCGCAACGTCGGGATCGTCTTCCAGAACTACGCGCTGTTCCCGCACATGAGCGTCCGCGAGAACGTCGCCTACGGCCTTCGCTACCGGGACCCGCCGGGCGAGGTCTCCACGGAACAGCGCGTCGCCGAACTGCTGGATCTCGTGGACATGGCCGGGATGGGAGACCGCGATCCCGAGGGACTCTCGGGCGGCCAGCAACAGCGGATCGCGCTGGCCCGCGCGCTCGCGCCCGGACCGGACGTACTCCTGCTTGACGAACCGCTGTCGGCACTGGACGCCCGGCTTCGGGAACGCCTGCGTGTCGTGATTCGGGACCTCCAGCAGGACCTCGGTATCACGACGATCTACGTCACCCACGACCAGGCCGAGGCGCTTGCGATTTCCGATCGGGTGGCCGTGATCGCTGACGGTCGCGTCGAACAGGTCGGCCCCCCGGAGGCGATCTACCGCGAACCGGCGACCCACTTCGTCGCCGAGTTCGTCGGCGATAACAACCTCTTCGGCGGTGTCGTCGTCTCGGCCGATCCGCCCCGAGTCGGCCTCGATCCGGGTTCTGACGACGCGCCTGGCACGACGATTCCCGTCGATGGCGTCTCGGGAGTCGGTCGGGAGGTGACGCTCTCGATTCGGCCCGAATCGGTTTCGATCGTCGGGGACGCCGAGCGTCAGTCCGCCGGCGCGGCCGGGTCGATCACCCTGCAGGCGACCGTCTCGACGGTCGAGTTCATGGGTGACGCCTATCGCGTTCACTGCGAGTGGCAGGGTCGGGAGTTACTGGCCAAGATCGACGCCGACGAACCGCCGAGCGGAGCGGTGACGCTGTCGTTCGATCGCGAGGACGTGACGCTCCTGGAGGAACCGTGACGGACCTCGGCAAGATCGACGCCGACTTCTTCGAACGCGTGGTCGCGCCGAACCTCGGCGCCGACCGCGGAGCGGTCTCGCTCGGTCCGACTGCGGGGATCGACTTCGGCGTCTTCGAACTCGGCGGACGGGCCGTCGTCACCGCGACTGACCCGATATCGGTGCTCCCGACCCTCGGGCTCGAACGCGCGGGCCGCCTGGCTACCGATATCGTCCTCTCGGACGTCGCCGTCTCGGGAATCGACCCCTCGCACCTGACGGTGACACTCACGCTGCCACCGGAGTATCCGCCAGCGGACCTGGCGACGCTGTGGCGGGGGATCGACGCCCACACCCGCGAGCTCGGGGTCAGCATCACCGCCGGCCGCGCCGGCCGCTACTCGGGTGTCGACAGCTCCTGGATCGGCTCCGGGACGGCCTTCGGCGTCGGCGATCCCGACGACCTCGTCCGTCCGGACGGAGCACGACCGGGCGACGCGCTGGTGATCTCGACCGGCCCCGCCGCGGAGGTCGCGGGCCTGTTCTCGACGCTGTATCCCGAACGGCTCGGCCTCGATCCCGGGGCCGTCGCGACCGCCCAGGAGCGACTCGCGGACGTCCCGGCGGTCGCGGACGCGCTGGCCGCGCACGACGCCGGTCGAGTGACGGCGATGCACGACGCCACCGAGGGCGGGATCGCCGGCGGCCTGAACGAGATGGCCGACGGCGCAGGCGTCCGCTTCGAGATCGATCCCGACGCGGTCCCGATGGCCGACGGCGTCGAGGCGGTCTGTGACGCGATCGGTGTCGACCCGTGGCACGTGACCAGCTGCGGGACGCTGTTGATCGCGGTCGCGCCCGGCGACGCGTCGGACGTGGTGGCCGCGCTCGAAAACCGGGACACGCCGGCCGCCGTCGTCGGTCGAGTGACCGAGGGGGACGGTGTGTACGCCCGTGGGGAGCGCGTGGAGCCGCCCGAGTCAGACCCCTCGTGGGCGGCGGCGAGTCGATTGCGCGACGGCTCGTGATACTGGTTGGCTGCTCGAAACGAAAACGGAATCGGCGATCTTACAGCGAAATCGCGTCGACGGGGCACTGTTCGGCGGCCTGCTCGGCCTCGTCCGTAACCTCGTCGCTGACGGCCGTCGCGACTGCGCCGTCCATCTCGAACGTTTCCGGTGCGACCGACACGCACACCTGACAACCCGTACAGATTGACTCGTCTACTGAAACCATTGTTCCAGTCCAGCGTTGCTACCCCCAATAAAAGGGGGTCACGGGGATTCCCAGCCGATGGTAACGTGTCTGTGGAACCGTGAAGGTCAGCCGTCTTCGCTCACTACGAACTCACACAGCTCCTCGCCGGTCGCGGCCATGCCTTGCCGGGAGAAGAACGCGGCCACGTTCTCACAGTCGCGTTCGAGGAATTCGTCGGCGTTGGGATGGTGTTTGGTCACGGCCTGGCCGAGATCGATCACGACCAGCTGTCCGTCCTGGAAGACGATGTTGTACTCGCTGAGATCGCCGTGGACCAGCCCGGCGTCGTACAGCCGGCGCATGTACTCGGCGACGACCTCGTAGGCAGTCTCGGGATTCTCGACATCGACCTCGCTGAGTCGCTTGGCGCGGTCGCCGTCCGTGGCGATGTACTCCATCACGAGGACGTTTCGCTCGACGGCGATAGGATTCGGGACGCGGACGCCCGCCTTCTGGGCGCGCTTGAGGTTGGCGAACTCCTTGCGGACCCAGGCCATCACGACCTTGCGTTTGTCCTGGCCGATCCCCTCGAAGCGCGGATCGCCGTCGAGATAGCCGCGCATGTCCTTGAAGTCGCTGGCGTTGATCCGGTAGACCTTCACTGCGACTGTCTCGTCGCCGGCTTTTGCCGTGTAGACGTTGGCCTCCTTGCCCGTCGAGATCGGGCCGCCGAAGGCGTCGATGTAGCCGTCCTGCACCAGCTTGTAGATCGCGGCGTAGGTGGCCTCGTCGAACACCGATTCTTCGAGTTTGAACCGCTCGGTGTTTTTGATCCGCTTGCGGAACTCGCTGAACTCGCGGTCGCGCTGGCGCGCGATGCGGTCGGCTTCCGTGTCCTCGACGTCGATTTCCTCCCACTCGTCGCCGACGCCGTCGACCGCCTCCGGTTCCACGAGTTCGAACTCGCCTGTCATCTACCCTGGGGGTACGACGCGGATACCTAAAAGAAGCGGGCCTCTCATACGGTCGGTTGTCCGTCTGTTCCGGATCGATCGCACCCGGTATGCGATCGTACCGGTAAATTGTCACAACCAACAGCATCAGACGTTTGTCACGAGCGGGCGGCACGTCGTTACAGTAGTCACTATCAGTCGTCGTCCGCCTCGACGTCGACCTCGGACCGCCGTCGTGCCGCGCGCTCGACGAACTCCCGGGGTAACTCGTCGATTTCCCCGGCCTGGACCGCCCAGAGGTTGGCGTACAGACCGTCCGCGTCCAGCAACTGCTCGTGGGTGCCGCGCTCGACGATCCGGCCGTCCTCGACCACGACGATCGTGTCGGCGTCCTTGATCGTCGAGAGCCGGTGGGCGATGGCGAAGGTCGTCCGGTCCTCGGTGAGCGCGTCGAGGCTCTTCTGGATGAGCATCTCCGTCTCGGTGTCGACGTCGCTGGTCGCCTCGTCCAACACGAGAATCTCCGGGTCCTTGAGGATCGCGCGGGCGATGGCGATTCGCTGGCGCTGGCCCCCGGAGAGTTTGACGCCGCGCTCGCCGACCTTGGTGTCGTACCCGTCGGGAAGATTCTGGATGAACTGGTGGGCCTCGGCCATCTCAGCGGCCTCGACGACTGCCTCGTGGTCGGCGCCAAACGTGCCGTAGGTGATGTTCTCCTCGACGGTGCCGTAGAACAGGAACGTTTCCTGGCTGACGTAGCCGATCTGTCGACGGAGGCTGGGGATGGTCACCTCGCGCAGGTCCGTACCGTCGACGGTGATCGCGCCCTCGTCGACGTCGTACATCCGCAACAGGAGCTTGAGTATCGTCGATTTGCCCGCGCCGGTCGGCCCGACGAGCGCGACGGTATCGCCACCCTCGACGGTGAACTCGATGTCCTCGACGATGGGCTCGCCGCTGGATTCGTTGTCCGGCCCGGACGGTGGTTCGTAGTCGTATCCGAACGTCACGTCCTCGTAGGCGACCCGTCCGTCAGTCACTTCGAGCGGCTCGGCGTCGGGGTCCTCGGCGATCCGGGCAGGCGTGTCCATCAGCCCGAAGATCCGCTCGGCGGAGGCGTAGGCCCGCTGGTACATGTTGATTATCTGGCCGAACTGGGCCATCGGCCAGATGAACCGCTGGGTGAGCGTGATGAAGACGACGAACTGCCCGGTCGTCAGCGGTTCGGTGAACATCAGCGGGGCCGTTCCGGTCGTCTCGTAGGTCAGCGCCCAGTACCCGCCGGCGGTGAAGGTCAACACGAACCCGATCCCCGAGATCAGTCGCAGGCCGGGAAAGAACTTGATCCGGGTCCGGATGGCGTCCCAGTTGGCGTCGAAGTAATCCTGTGAGACGTCATCAACCCGCTCGGACTCGTAGGGTTCGGTGTTTGCAGTCTTGATGACCTGGATGCCGCCGAGGTTGTTCTCCAGCCGGGAGTTGAGCTGTCCGACCGACGAGCGCACCTCGGCGTATTTGGGCTGGATCGTCTCGATGAACTTCTTGGTGAAAAAGGCGATCAGCGGCACCGGGACCAGCGCGATCAGTGCCAGCTGCCAGTTGAGATAAAAGAGAATCGCGGCGATGCCGATCACCATCACGATCAGCCGGAACGCGGAGTTCATCCCGTCGTTGAGAAACCGCTCAAGGCGATTGACGTCGTTTGAGAGGACGGACATCATCTCGCCGGTCTGCTTGTCGGCGAAGAAGTCCATGTTCAGCCGCTGCATCTTGTCGTAGGTGTCGGTCCGGACGTCGTGCTGGATGTGCTGGGCGAAGTTGTTCCAGCCCCAGTTGCGCGCCCAGTGAAAGATTGCCGCGAAGAGGAAGGCCCCGCCGACGATTCCCGATGCGATCCACAACTGCTCGCGCGGCGCGGTCGGGAGCCAGGACTGTGGGACGAAGAGTAGCGAGAACGTCGTCTCCTGGCGGATGATCGCGTCGATCGCGATCCCCAGGAATAGCGGCGGCAGCAGGTCCAGGACGCGTGCGAAGACGCTGGCGAACAGTCCGACGCCGAAGTACCCGGCGTTGTCTCGCCCGTATTCGCGAAACAGCCGAGCCATCGGCCGCTCGACGCGCTCGCGCTGGGCTTCGAACACGTCATCGTCGTCGGGATTCGGTGCGTCCACACCCGCTTCAGGAACCCGGCGGAAAAAAGCCCGTCGCCAGCGCGTCAGGCGTTCACACTGTGCGGTATGACGACGCTGTCGCCCACTTCGACGCCGGTCTCGTTGGTGTAGCCACGGGGGACCTCCAGCACGTACTGGCCGGTACCGGGGTAGGGTCGCAGATCGTCGCCGGACGTCTCCTCGGGTACGGGCGCGTGGTGAATCGTCGTGATCGTGCCGTTCGGCGCAACGAAGATGATGTCCAGCGGGAAGTCCATCTCACGCATAACGAACTCCCGACGCTGTGACTCCTCGAAGACGAACAGCATGCCCTCGCCGTCGGAAAGAGACTCGGTCTCGCTCAGCCCGATGTAGCGTTCGCGATCGCTGTCAGCGACCCGCACGTCGACGGTCGCCAGTCTGGTTCCGTCGTCCGCGGCGAGGGTGACCGTCGTCTCCTCGTACTCCAGCGGATACAACACGCCCGCGAGTGGCCCGGTCGGCTGGAACGCCCAGATCCCGATCGCGAGGACCACGAGGCCAATGGAGACGAGCGTGACGACTCGATCCCGGTCGGGCCAGTCCATACTGTATCGACGGGCGGCGAGGGCGTAAGGTCGTCGGTCCAGAGAGAAAGCGTTATTCACTCGGGCGAGCAAGACAGGTCTGCGGGTCCGTGGTCTAGTTGGTTATGACGCGGCCTTTACAAGGCCGAAATCGGCGGTTCAACTCCGCCCGGGCCCATCGATTCTGCGACGAACGAAGGTGAGGAGCGAATCGTACTGCCGGCCGGAGTCGAACCCCGGGAGTCGCAGCGTCGAGCGGAGCGAGACGACCGTCTCACTCCGGTTCAACTCCGCCCGGGCCCATTCTTCCGTCGAATGGATGTGAGACGGCTGAATTGCTATTGTCGAGTTCAATTCTGCTCTCCGCATTCGCCCGTCCGTTCGAGGACGATCACGTATCCGTAGACGCCGAGGTCCTGGGGATCGCCGTACTGGATCGTCCGCGGGTAGATTCCGGCCCGGATCATATTCCAGGTCCGGTCGTAGGGCTGTCCGCCGTCGAGAAACGGCGGCTCCCGACCGAAGGTCGCGGCCACGTCGTAGGGGTAGGGGGCGTTTGCAGTCTGGTAATCACTGTCGGCCAGCAGGTCGTGGATGTACGCGGCGTCGCCGTCGTACGTCCAGCGTTCGGAGAGCTGACTGTGGTTGTCTGGGGCAAGCCACAGCATCGCTCGCTGGTAGTTGAGCGCGATGTAGTCGGGACAGCGCTGCTCGACGTCTTGCAGCCACGCGACCCTGGCGTATCCGCCGGTCTCGGCGGTCGGCCGGTAGATCGTCCACCCATGGGGGACGGCGGCCTCCTGGGAGTCCTCCGCGTAGGTCTCGACTGTCGCGTCGGCACCGCCGTGGGCCTGCAACCAGCCGACGGCCTCGTCGCGCGGCTGGCTGGCGTAGCCGAGCGTCCCGATACCGGTGTAGATCGCCGTCGAGACGATCAACAGGACGGCCAGCACGCGTGCGGCCTGCCCGTACTCGACATCGAGCCACTGGAAGGCAAGCGCGATCAGGAGGATCGCCATCGGGAACATCGGCAGCAGGTGGTGGGTCCGGAAGTACGCCCACGTCGAATAGACGGCGGTCATAACGGCGATCACCGACAGCGCGAAGGCGATCGCTGCGGTCTCGATCGACGGGGCCGGATCCTGACTGTCGGACAGGACTCCCGATTCGGACCGCAGCGTCGCCCCCGCACGCCGAGCGAGAACGACGATGGACGCCGCGATCCCCCCGACGGCAGCCAGCGTCAGCGGCCACCCGAGCCCGTTGGCTGTGCCCCGGACGTACCACCACCAGGCCGGTCTGGAGAGCCAGCCGTGGGATGACGTCTTCTCGCCGGCCAGGCGATCGATCCGGTCGATCAACACTTCGGGACCGTCCCACATGCTGGCCAGGATGTCGCCGGAGAGGCTACTCGGCAGGGTGTTGAGCACGGCGCTCGGGTACGAGAGGTACATCACGACGATCGCGACGGCCGGTCCGCCGATCAGTAGTTCGGGCCGGAACAGTGCGTCGCGAGTGTCGGGCGCTCGTCGGATACGGAACAGATACGCGATCCCGAGCAAGATCGCCGTCACGCCGGTCGTCGGCTTGAGCGCAATCGCGAAGCCACCGATGGCGCTCCCAGTCAGGAACAGCCGCCGCGAGCCGGTTTCGACGTAGCGCAACGCGAGATAGAACACGAGCAGGAGACAGAACAGCGCCGGGACGTCCTCGCCGGCCTCGTGTGTGAGAACGACCACGCCCCAGGTCAGCGCGAGCAACAACGAGGCGAGCCGACCGGTCGCCCGATCGCGCACGTGTGTCCCGATCCGGTAAAGCAGGTACACCGATCCGACGGCAAACACGACGTTGACCAGCCGGGCCGGCAGGACCGTCGCCCACCACACCCAGGCCGGCAGGGCCTGCCAGTGCGCGTAGAAATCCGTCCCGATCGCGCTCAACAGGTCACTGAAGACACTCGCCTCGCCGGTGAGGACGACGATGGCGATCGCGGGTAGAGCCACGAGCCCGTAGAGATACAGCGTCGGCCCAAACACACGCCAGTACGTCGAGCCGTCCTGTAGCGCTTCGACGGTGAGCCCGTCGTTGACGACGAAGCCGGCGATCTCCATGCTATCGACGACTCGCCAGCGCTCGTCTCTGGTCGCGAAGTTCGGGAGCCGATGCCAGATCCAGAACAGCGACAGCACCGCCGAGAGCAACAGGATGTACTTGAGATAGGGGTCCGCCTCAAGGTCGTCTCTGACCTGCTTGCGGGCGCGATGGAGTGGCGAGAACCGCATGTGTGTGCTGTCTCAATCCGTCAATAATTGTGTGTCGGATACGGAACTCACCGAAGCCAGGTGACGAGTATCGTCCGTGTGAGACCCAGCGCGTAGCCCAACTGCGGTTTCTTGGTCTCGCCGGCGGCACGCTGTTCGATCGTGACCGGCACCTCCGCGATGCGCAGCCCCGATTTCCGAGCCTCGATGAGCAGTTCGGGCGCGCTGAACCGCTCCTCGGTGAGCGTCATCTGCTTGAGTGCCGTCCCGCGGATCGCTCGGTAGCCGTTCGTGCAGTCGGTGATGTTCATCTTCGCGATGAGATTGATCAGCGCGGTGAACACCCGGATCCCGGACTGTCGCGCGAGCCCGTTGTCCGACCGATCGGTGCCGAGATAGCGCGAGCCGACGACGTAATCGGCCTCGCCTTCGGCGATGGGTGCGATCATCTCGTCCAACTGCTCGGCCGGATGCTGGCCGTCCGCGTCCATCGTGACGACGATGTCGGCGTCGTGTTCTCGAGCGATCGTGAATCCGGTCTGTAACGCGCCGCCCTGGCCCTGATTGATCGGGTGCTCGACCACCAGCGCGCGTGTCTCTGCGGCCGCTCGTCGGGTACCGTCCGTCGAGCCGTCCGAGACGACCACCGGTGTCACGTCGTAGCCGTCGATCCGTTCGGGCAGTTCAGCGACGACATCAGCCACCTGCGATGCCTCGTTGTACGCCGGGATCACGATGAACACCGACGGGTCGGTTGCTCTTTCCACGTCCGAGAGCTGTTCGACGGCGAGACTGCGGGTCAACTCGTGTATCGTCTGCTTGTTGTCACGGGTTCTGGCGAACAGGTACAGGACCAGAAACACCAGCGTGACGTTCGCGATCAGTGCCACCGCAAGCGGCCGCCGCTCGATCGAGAGCAGTTCACCGATACCGGCGAACACGTCCGGCGCGAGCGCCAGGAGTGCGATCCCGAACGCCAGCGCCAGCGAGAGGCCGAGTTCCCCCTTCGAGAACGTCGTTCGATACCGTTCGAGTCCCCATACGAGCGTCACGAGCGCGACGCCGACAAGCGCCACCGTCAATTCCGGGCTGTTGAGCCCACTCGCCTGAAGGACCGCACCTGCGGCTGTCATCTACTGTATGGATTGTACAGCCCCCTCGAAATAAGTGTCTTGGTCTCTCGCGAGTGGCACGATCGGCCGTCCTCCTCATGACAGTACCGAGGAGAGATCGATCCGGGCGGCCGGTACCCATCCCATCAGTGCCGGCAGGTAGACCCCGAACGATCGGTCCAGTAACACGACGACGCCGGCGACTTCGGGTGCGACCCCGAGCGCGACGAGCACGAGCGTGGCCGAGGCCTCTGAAACGCCAATTCCGCCGGGTGTGAGCGGCAGAATCGTCACGCTGTACGCCATCACGAGGACGAGCGGTAGCAACGCGCCCGGCGCGAATCCGTCTCCAAGTGCGTTGAGCAACACCAGGACACGCATTCCGGGAACGACGGCCAACGTCCCGACCCAGCCCAGCACGTAGGGAACGACGACGGCCGGACGAGACGACAGCGTGCGGAACGTGGCGGCCGAGTCGGCGGTAAACGTCGGCAGCGCGGCCACCAGCGACGCGACCCGGTCCCCGATTCGGGGGAGCATCCGAGCGAGGTGTTCGAGTCGGCCGAACAGCCGGCCCGCAACCTCCAGTCGACGACCGGCCAGCAGGACGACCGCGCCGGCCCCGAGATACATCGCCGTCGAGAGCACGACGACGGCTGCCACTCCGTCCGGGAGCCGAGTGACGAATATCCCGACGCCGACTGCCGAGACGATACCGTATAGCGTGGCGTACAGGCCGGTGTTCACGCCGGCGACGGACACCGCGTCGGTCCAGTCCACGCCCGTGTAGTGGCGCACGACCAGCGGTGCGACCGAGTGTCCCGAGGCTTTCGAAGGCAGGACGTGGTTGATGAACTTGACTACGAGGTCGACCCGCGCGCTCGTCGCGAACGAGACCCCGTCGAGTCCCCGAAGCAGTGCGTACCACATCGAGAACCGCGTCAGGAACTCGACGGCAGTGAGAGCCACGACGACACCGACGACTGTCGCGTCAAGCGCGAGCAGTTGCGCCCCGGCCCGACGCAACTCGATCTGGGTCGTGACGTACGCGAGTGCCGCGACGGCAATAGCGGCCTGCAGTCCCAGGATCAGGATACGTCGCCAGCTAGCCACGTCGGTCACCCCCGACCGTACAGCACGCGGTCTTCGACGACGGTATTGGCCGCGACGAACTCGTAGGGCTCCGCCAGAATCCGCCGCAGTGCACGTCGCATATACGCTCCCGTCCGAACGTAGACCCGAGCCGGCACCCCCTCAACGCGCGGAAGGTCGACGAGTTCCCACGGATGGATGTACAGGACGGGCGGGATCCCGCGACGAGCGAGCAGTCGCATGCCCAATATCGTGTACCGGACGCCGAAAAACCGTATCCAGGTCCCGGTCAGCGGCAGTCCGACTCCGGGCATCACGGCGACCGGCAGCTCCGTGAGCGCCGTCGGAGCCGTCGGGTCGATCTCGGCCGCCGACACCGGCCTCGTCTCGTCGTACTCGCCGCCGTACCAGCCGGGGATCGAACGGCACGGCACGACGCTCGAATCGTACTCGTATCCGGTCGCCTCGAGCAGTTCGAAGTGGTCCTCGGTGATGTCGAACGAGGGTGCCCGGAACCCGACCACCGACTGGTCAGTGACCGATTCGAGGCGTCGCCGTGACGTTGCCAGCTCCTCCCGTCGCTGTGCTGCGCTGAGTTCGGAAAGATGCTTGTGTGTGTGCGTGTGCGATCCGATCTCGTGGCCGGTGTCGGCGATCGTTTCAACGACCTCCGGCGTCTCCTCCAGCATCTCGGAGACGGTGAAAAACGTCGCTGTCGAGTCAGTCTCCGCGAGCGCATTCAGGATCGTCGGTATCGCCTCGCGGCCGACTGCGGATTCGTTTGTCGTCCCCGCCGCTGTCCGGTAGGCTGGCGTATGCGAGAAATACTCCAGGTCGATCGAGAGGACGGCCGGTACCGTGCTGTCGCTCGTCCCCATCACTTTACGTACCCCAGGTCACGCATCTGTTCTTTGAGATCTTCGGGCACCTCCTGTTCGTCCGTGGCATCGGTCGATCGTGAACTCCCCTCGAACGTCACGTCCGCGTCACGGCTGATGAGTTTGTTCTCGAAGTCCTGCCAGGCGACCGTGGCCTGTTCGTGCCAGGGAGCGATCGTGACCGCGGAGTCGGTCGTCGTCTCTAGGAGGTTGTTGCCGAGCCAGCGGTCCGGGACCGACGCGTCCGCACTGGCGGCGATCGTCGGGGCGAGATCGAGCAGGCTCAGTGGACCGTCGGCGACGTCGATCCCGTCGAAGACGACCGGCACGTCTAGCAGACAGTCGTCGACGCGCCGGAGCTGTGGCTGGTGGAAGTAGTACCCGTTGTCGTTGAACCCTTCCCCGTGATCGGCCGTGAACACCAGCGCGGGATCGCTGTCGACTTCCGACAGGAGGTGTTCGACGTTTTCGTCGGCTCGACGGAGCGAATCCCGGTATTTCCCCTCGATCTCGTCGCGTTCGGCCGCCGTGAGCTTGTCCGGCTTGAAGAAGGCCTTCTGGTCGAGTTTCTTCGAGACGGCCTCCTCCCCAGCGCCGTAGGGTCGGTGGGTTTCCATCAGGTGGATCCACAGAAATCGGGGCGACTCGGCGTCGTTGAACCATTCGATGGCTTGCTCGACGACCTCGCGGTCGCTCGGACGGTCCTCGCTTTTGGCCTGGGGCGGATAGAACTTGTAGTAGATCCGCCGGAGGAGATCGAACCTGGCGAGGTACTGGCGTAGACTGCTCCCCCGGTTCCCGGTCTCGAGGAAACTGTCGTAGCGATCGAAGCCGGCGTCGAACCCGAACTCCCCATCGGTGTTCGGATTCGGCGACAGGCCGAGACACGTATACCCCGCCTCCGAGAGCGTCTCGGCGAGCGTCGGACGCTCGACGCGACCCGTCAGGACCGAACTGAGACTCGACGCCTGAATGCTCGCGAGACTCGGCCGCGTGTAGTGGGCGGCAGTCACCCCCTTCTGCACGTCGAACGACGAGAGGAACTCCATTGCGTCCATATAATCGTATCGCACGGAGTCCGCGGTGACGAAGACGATGTCGTCCATCAGGCGGTACATCACTCAGTACTCGTTTGAGACTTTCGATACCTGGTTAGCTGCGGGCACGCGCCGCCGTCAGTATAAAACTACATATGACACACCCCCCGAACGAAACCCAATGAGCCGAACGTTCGTACTGGGTCTCGACGGGGCCAGTTGGCGGCTGCTCGATCCCTGGATCGAAGCCGGCGAGCTACCGAACCTGCAAGCCCTGCGGGAGTCGGGCACCTGGGCGGACAGCCGGAGCTGTCTCCCGCCCGTGACGTTCCCGAACTGGAAATGCTACGCCTCGGGCAAGGATCCCGGCGGATTCGGCGTGTTCTGGTTCGAAAACGTCGATCTCGACGCCGAGGAGATCACTGTCTGCAACGGCAGCGACTTCGACACGCCCGAGTTGTGGGATTACCTCAACGACGACGGACAATCGACTGGCGTGATGAACATGCCCTCGACGTACCCGCCGCGCGAACTGGACGGGTTCATGGTCTCGGGCGGTCCCGACGCCGTCGAGGGCGAGTACCGATCGCTCGAAGAGGGGTATACGTCACCGCCCGAACTGGCCGCGGAACTCGAGGACCGATTCGGGTATCGGGTCCACCCCGAGCCACTGCTGTCCAGCAACGACGAGACCGGCGCGGAAGTCGACGCAATTCTGGAGTTGTTCGAGGCCCGGTTCGAGGCTGCGCTCACGCTGTTCGAGGAGCGGGATCTGGAGTTCATGCACCTGACGCTGTTCTATCTGAACGTGCTCCATCACTTCTTCTGGGACGCCGAGCCGACCAAACGCGGCTGGAAACTGGTCGACGAGTGGATCGGCCGGATCGACGACCTCGACGACACGGACCTGATCGTCATGTCTGATCACGGTAGCGGTCCGACCCAGACGGAGTTTTACGTCAACGAGTGGCTGGCCGAGAACGGCTACCAGGCCCGCACGCGTTCGATAGGAAGTATTTTCCAGCAGGTCGGTGTCACCCGGGAGAACGCTTTGACTATCGCCAAGCGCCTCGGTCTCGTCGGAGTACTCTCGCGTGTCGTCCCCGAGCGCGTCCAGCAACTCGTGCCACAGGAAGCCGGACTCAAACGCGGGCAGAAACTCGACGCCATCGACCTGCCGAATACGAAAGCCGTCGCCAGCTCCCAGGGACCGATCTACATCAACCCCGCATACGACATCGACAGCGTCGCCCAGTCGCTGATCGAGGACCTCCGGACGGTCGAGGACGAGCACGGCCGGATCTTCACGAACGTCTACCGCGGCGAGGAGGTCTACAACGGCCCCTACGTCGACGACGCGCCGGAGGTCGTCGTCGAACAACGGCCCGGTGTCCACGTCAACGACGGGATGGGCGGCGGCGAGATCATGACCGAACCCGCTCGCTGGGCCGCCGAGAACACGAACACCGGAATCTTCGTCGCTTCGGGCCCCTCGTTCCGGTCCGACGGCGAGCGCGAGCAGATCTCGATCACTGATATCGCCCCGACAGTGCTGGCGAACGCCGGTTGTGCGATCCCCACCGATATGCGCGGCGACGTACTGGACATCTTCGCTGACGAACCCGACATCGAGAAACGCGATCCGCTGGCCGACGCCAACCGCGGCGCTGGCGCGGGCGAGGAGGTTTCCGAACGCCTCAAGCAACTCGGCTATATGGAGTAACTACCGGAGCTTCCAGAACAGCGACCGAATCCTGTAGATCAGCGACCCCTTCTGGTATCCGTCCCACCCGCTCATCCCGCCGCGGAGCGTGGTTGCGTCGTATCCTTCCCCCTCGAGTAGTCTGGTGGCCTTTTTCGCGACGATCCCCATCTTGCAGACGACCACCACTTCCCGGTCGCTCGGTATCTCGTCGAGTCGATCCCGCAGGGCGGACTCGTCGCCGCTTCGCAGCTCGTCGTATACCGGGACGTTGTCGCTGCCCTCGATCGATCCGTTCTCGTAGGACGACGCCGGTCGGATATCGAGGACGTGCAGTTCCTGCCCCGCGGACAGGCGCTCGTCCAACTCGTCCGGACGTATCGCGTTCATCGTCGTCTCATTGGACTCGCCACACAAAACCGCCGGGTTTCGCCCTTCAGGCTGGCGATCGGCTCGCTTCTCCCCGGTTGGGTCCTCGCCTCCAGCTGGCCGGCCGAACCGCGAGATGGGGCCTGTGACACCGACACACGGCTCGGAATCCAAAAGAAGACGCTTAAGTGCCTCGGCAGGGTACGAGCTTGTACTATGGCGAACGGCAAATACGCCGCACGCAAACTCAAGAAGGACCGCCAGAAACACCGGTGGTCCGACTCTGATTACGCGCGCCGAGAGCGTGGGCTGGGCGAGCAGTCCGACCCCCTCGAGGGCGCCCCCCAGGGTCGAGGTATCGTACTCGAGAAGGTCGGCATCGAGGCCAAACAGCCCAACTCCGCGATCCGGAAATGCGTCCGGGTCCAGCTGATCAAAAACGGGAAACAGGTCACCGCGTTCGCGCCGGGCGACGGGGCGATCTCGTTCATCGACGAGCACGACGAAGTCACCATCGCCGGGATCGGTGGCGCGAAGGGTCGTGCCATGGGTGACCTCTCGGGTGTCAACTACAAGGTTGAGAAAGTCAACGGCGTCTCGCTGATCGAACTCGTCCGTGGTAACGCGGAAAAGCCGGTGCGATAACTATGTCCGAAGCAGAATCCCCCGACACCGAGACGGGCGCACAGCTGTTCGGCGTCTACAGCGTCGACGACATCGAGTTCAGCGATCCCTCGACCGAGCGCTACATCACGGTCACTCCGATCGCACACACGATGGGGCGTCACGCCGAAAAGCAGTTCAAGAAAAGCGAGATCTCCATCGTCGAGCGGCTCATCAACCGTCTGATGCAGACCGACGAGAACACGGGCAAGAAACAGCAGACGACCCGGATCACTCGTGAGGCCTTCGAGATCGTCCACGAGCGAACCGAGGACAACCCGGTCCAGATCCTCGTCAGCGCCGTCGAGAACAGCGCCCCGCGCGAGGAGACCGTCCGCCTGAAGTACGGTGGCATCTCCGTCCCGAAGGCCGTCGACGTCGCGCCCCAGCGCCGCGTCGATCAGGCCCTGAAGTTCATCGCCGAGGGCGTCTACAACAGTTCGTTCAAGACGACGACCGACGCCGCCGAGGCGCTCGCCCAGCAGCTCATCGGCGCCGCCAACAACGACGTGCAGACCTACGCCGTCTCCCAGAAAGAGGAGAAAGAACGCGTCGCGGCCGCCGCGCGGTAACGACTCTCTGTCTTCTCAGTTCTCCGCCGGGTATAGCGGTTGCGCCGTCAATCGGCGGCCCGTCTTTCCTCCAGCACGTACTCGCGGGTGAGATCGACCAGCGCTTTGCGGAACCCGCTGTCGTCCGGGTCGGGTTCGAGCGACAGAAATCGGTGCTTGAACGTATTGAGACTCACGTCTGGGGCGTCTTCGGCGGCCGCGTGAGCGAGGTCGTACAATCGGTGGTCACGGTCGATCAGGTCGTGTCGTTCCGCCTGCGCCAGCGCGAAGGCAGCGTTGACAGCCGTGATGTCGGGGTCGGACGCGGGTGTCCGGCGCGTCCAGGTCGGCTGCCGTTCGGCCGGCCGATCCGAGACCGCAATCGCCAGCGTCGACTCGAAGAACCGAACGAGTTTCTCCCCCGGAGCCAGGTCCAGCCACAGGTCGTCGGCGTAGATATCCTTGACGTGATTGGCGATCTGATAGCAGTGGGTGACCTTCCGGCGTTCGACGCTGCGACCGGCCAGCGCCAGAAAGAGCACTTCGTCCGTCGATTGGACGTGGGAGGGATGGCTCCGCTCGTGGCGGTACATATGAGCGAACTCGTGAAGCGCGAGCTCGCGGGCCATCGCGCTCGTCGCGGCCTGCCGGGAGATGATCAGTCGGTGGCGGTCGTCGGTGTGGCCAACGCGCGTGCGTTCGTCTGGATCGTCCCGTACCTCGACCTGCACCGGCCGTTGGAGGTCGTATTCCGTCCCGAAGAGACTCGCTGCACCGAGAAACGGTCGTTCCGGGCCGCCGCCCCGAACCTGTACGTCCATGGGTAGCGTTGCCAAGGTATGCAGACGTATTACTGTTGTGTCCGCTCGTGGATTCGGCTTCGATACTGGTTGTTGACACCTCGCGGCGAAACAGTGGAGACGTTCTTGAAAGTCACGTCTCCCCTGCCTCGACACTCCCACTCCACCCGTCGAAACACCGTTGGATCCTTCCTGATCGGCTGCCTCCAACGAGCTTCCGTGTTCGCGTGCCAATAGCGCACTCACACGGAAACACCGAAAGATCGCTCCTTTACAGTCGCTCTCTTTCGAGCTTCGTGGCTTGGGGGCTAACGCCCCGCTCGCCACGAAACACTACCCTTTTGACCCTCCTGCCGGTAGAGTCGCGCATAATGGGCCGACGTAAGAAAATTGTCCAGGAATGTGAGACGCTGATGGACAAACCGGAGAACATCCGGAACATCGCCATCGCTGCTCACGTCGACCACGGTAAGACAACGCTGACAGACAATCTCCTCGCCGGTGCCGGCATGATCGCCGACGAGGGCGAGGCGACGAAGCTGATGATGGACACCGAAGAGGACGAACAGGAACGCGGGATCACCATCGACGCGGCCAACGTCTCGATGACCCACGAATACGAGGGTACCAACCACCTCATCAACCTCATCGACACGCCCGGCCACGTCGACTTCGGCGGGGACGTCACCCGCGCGATGCGTGCCGTCGACGGCGCGCTCGTCGTGGTGGACGCCGTCGAGGGCGCGATGCCCCAGACCGAGACCGTCCTCCGGCAGGCACTCCGCGAGGGCGTCAAGCCGACCCTGTTCATCAACAAGGTCGACCGTCTCATCTCCGAACTGCAGGAAGGTCCCGAGGAGATGCAGGAGCGTCTCCTGGCCGTGATCCGGGACGTCAACGAACTCATCCGCGGGATGACCGAGGAGATGGACGACATCGACGAGGACTGGACGGTGAGCGTCGAGGAGGGGACCGTCGGCTTCGGGTCCGCGCTCTACAAGTGGGGTGTCTCGATGCCCTCGATGCAGCGGACCGGCATGGACTTCGGCGAGATCATGGAACTGGAGCGGGCCGACAAGCGCCAGGAGCTCCACGAGCGGACGCCCCTTTCGGACGTCGTGCTGGACATGGTCGTCGAGCACTTCCCGAACCCGGTCGACGCTCAGCCCCGCCGAATTCCGCGCATCTGGCGCGGCGACGAGGACACCGACGTCGCCGAGCAGATGCAACTGGTCGACGAAGACGGCGAAGTCGTCCTGATGGTCACTGACATCGGGATCGACCCCCACGCCGGCGAGATCGCCGCTGGTCGTGTGTTCTCGGGCACCATCGAGAAAGGACAGGAGCTGTACGTCTCCGGCACTGCGGGTAAAAACCGCGTCCAGTCCGTCGGGATCTACATGGGCGGCGAGCGCGAGGAAGTCGAGAAAGTACCGGCCGGGAACATCGCCGCCGTCACCGGTCTGAAAGACGCCATCGCGGGATCGACGGTCTCCAGCACCGAGATGACCCCCTTCGAGTCGATCGAACACATCTCGGAGCCGGTCATCACCAAGTCCGTGGAGGCCCAGAGCATGGACGACCTGCCGAAACTCATCGAGACGCTCCAGCAGGTCGCCAAGGAGGACCCGACGATCAACATCGAGATCAACGAGGACACCGGCGAACACCTCATCTCCGGGCAGGGTGAGCTTCACCTCGAAGTCGTCACCCAGCGCATCGAGCGCAACCAGGGCATCCCCGTGAACACCGGCGAACCGATCGTCGTCTACCGCGAGGCGCCCCAGGAGTCCTCCCGCGAGGTCGAAGGCATCTCGCCGAACCGCCACAACCGCTTTTACATCACAGTCGAGCCGCTCGATGCGGACATCGTCGAAGCGATCAAACGCGGCGAGGCATCGATGGACATGCCCGAACTCGAACGCCGCGAGGCGCTGCAGGAGGCCGGCCTCGACAAGGACACGTCCCAGGAGGTCGAGACCATCCATGGATCCAACATTTTCGTCGACGACACGAAGGGGATCCAGCACCTCAACGAGACGATGGAACTGGTCATCGAGGGGCTGCAGGAGGCGCTCAACGACGGCCCGCTGGCCAACGAGCCGGTCCAGGGGTCGCTCATCCGCCTACACGACGCCCGTCTGCACGAGGACGCCATCCACCGCGGTCCCGCGCAGGTCATCCCGGCCGTCCGACAGGCCGTCCACAACGCCCTGATGGACGCCGAGATCCGGCTGCTCGAACCGATCCAGGACGTCCGCATCGACGTCCCCAACGAGCACATGGGCGCAGCGAGCGGCGAGATTCAGGGCCGCCGTGGCCGCGTCGACGACATGTACCAGGAAGGCGACCTCATGGTCGTCGAGGGTATCGCGCCCGTCGACGAGATGATCGGCTTCTCCAGTGACATCCGGAGCGCGACCGAGGGTCGTGCCTCCTGGAACACCGAGAACGCCGGCTTCCGGGTCATGGCCGACAACCTCCAGCCCGAGAAGATCGCCGAAATCCGCGAGCGCAAGGGCATGAAGACGGAACTGCCCGAGATGATCGACTACTTCTAACCCACTTTTTCCGTCGAGGGGGTCGCAAAGCGACCCCCTCGCGCAAAAACTTGGGGAAAAAGGCTCGACCTCGCTTCGCTCGGTCGAGGGAAACGCTTCCCTGCGGTCGGCGTATGCTTGACCGCACCGTCTCCCCTCTCGCTACAGTTCGCCGAGACACTGCTTGCAGTAGTCCATCCCGCCGCGGTTGACCGCCCCGCAGTTCGGACACCGCGGCCCCGACCCGGTCGGCGACGCGGCCGGATACGTGGGACTGCTACCTCTGCCCGGTCGCGGGCCCGCCGGACGAGATCGTCGTCCCGCATGTAGTTCAGCCCGTGCCACAGCCCCAGGAACAACAGCGCCGGCAGGACGGCGATCACGACCGTGATCACCAGGGCCAGGACCGCTTCCATGCGCCGCCGTACGGACTGCAACAGGTAATGCGTGTTGGTCGGTCACACGACACACGTTCGGAGTCGCTCCCTACTCACGGCTTCGCCGTTCGTACAACCCGAGCCGCTCCTTTCAGTCGAGTCTCCCTACGCCTCCGCGGGTCGTCCCTCCCCGCGTCGGTCTGGAGTCGCTCCCGTTGGTCGCGACTCCTACTCCTCGAACCAAAATTTCCCATCGCGCTGGACGACTTCGCCGTCCAGCTCGATGTACGAATCCTCGCTCATGTCGAGGATCATGTCGACGTGGACGGCGGATTCGTTCTGTTCGTTGTCCTCGCCCACCGTTTCGGGGTAGGCCCGGCCGACGGCCATGTGGACGGTGTCGCCCATCTTCTCGTCGAAGAGGATGTTGCGAGTGAACCGATCGATGTCGCGGTTCATGCCGATTCCGAGTTCACCGAGGTAGCTGGCCCCGTCGTCGGTCTCCAGTACGTCGGTCAGCAGCGCCTCGTTCTTTTCGGCGCTGTGCTCGACGACTTCTCCGTCCTCGAAGACGAGACGGGCGCCCGCGATCTCCCGGCCCTGGTGGTAGATCGGGATGTCGAAGTACGCCTCCCCGGAGACGCTGTCTTTGACGGGGGCCGTAAAGACCTCCCCGCCGGGGAGGTTGTTCTCGCCGTGGTCGTTGAGCGTCTCGTTGCCGGCGACCGACATCGTGATGTCGGTGGTGTCGCCCGAGACGATACGGACCTTCTCGGCGTCGGTCAGCCGGTCGGCCATCTCCTGTTGCTGCTCGCGGACCGCGTCCCAGTCCTTGTTGATGGCGTCGTAGACGAAGGTCTCGTACTCTTCGGTCGCCATCTCGGCCTGCTGGGCGTTGGCCGCCGCCGGATGGAGTGTCAGGTTCCAGGTCTTGTTCAGACGGGTTTCTCTGACCGGCTCGTACGCTTTCTCGTAGGCGGATTGGGTTTCGGTGTCGACGTCGCCGAGCTCGGTCTCGTTGTCACCGCCCTTGATCGCGATGTAGGCGTCCATCGCCTCGTAGAGCGCGTGGGTATGCTCTGGCTCCTCGAACTCGCCGTCGTAGTGCTTGAGATACGCCCGTCGGAAGCGCTTGCCCAGTCGCTCCTGGATCACGAGCGGGTGACCGCCCACCTCGGCGACGGACTCGACGATGGCCGTGACGAGGTCCTCCGCGACCGGGTGGGCGTCGATGACGACGTGATCGCCCTCGCTGCAGTCGATCGAGTGATTGACGATGATCTCGGCGTGTTCGCGAACGCGTGGATCCATACCTGGGTATTCGGAGTGACATCTGTAAGTTCCTTCCGGACCGATGGTCAGGCTCTTGGGCCGGTCGGGACGTATCGACGCATATGAACCCCGAGATACGGACCGTCGACGCACCGGACGAGGACGATTCCGTCTATCAAGACGCCCTTTCGGTTCGGACGACCGTCTTCGTCGAGGAACAGGGCGTTCCTGCCGACCTCGAAGTCGACGAACACGAATCGGACGCGATCCATCTCGTCGCCTACGACGACGACGAACCCATCGGGGCGGCCCGGCTTCGACGGCCGGGCGAGACGACTGGCAAAGTCGAACGCGTCGCGGTACGGTCGGCGTATCGCGAGCGCGACGTCGGCACTGCACTCATGGAGCGACTCGAAGCGGTGGCCCGCGACCGCGGTCTCGAAACCATGCGACTGCACTCCCAGGTCCGGGCCGCCCCGTTCTACGCCCGGTTCGGATACGAGCGCGTCGGAGAGCGGTTCGAAGAGGCCGGAATCCCACACGTCGAGATGCGAAAGACGCTGGCTGGCGAGTGACTTTTGGTGCTTGCCAGCCCATATCATAGTGATGGGCTCCCCCGAACCATCGGCGGACGACATCAACTCGGAGTTCGAAGCCCTCGAAACGGCGACAGCCGGACAGCCACTGTTCAGAGGGACGCATCACTACGAGCACGCGACAGTCGAGCGCACGTACTATACGCAGGGATCGGTTCTCAACGTCGAAACCGCATACATCGACGCGGGAGCGGAGGTAACGACTGTCACGGAGAGCTGGCTGCTCGCGGACGGTCACCTCCGACACACGGGCGAACCGCTGGCACGGTTCTGTCGCACACACCACTTCGAGGATCCCGCCACCGACATCCGGTTCTGTCTCGAAGGGGAACGGACGGCGCACGACTCGCCGGACGTGGACGTTCAATCCACGTTTCAACCCGCCCGGACAGTGACCGTCGAGGACGGCGCGGCGCTCCGGTATGAGGGGTCCCATGCCGCGGGCGATGCGCGGGTCGAACGAGCGTTTTTCGTCAGTGACGGCAATGACTGTATCCGCGTGCGGACGACGTACTTTTGGGCTGAGGAGCGGCTGGGCAGCCTCGAACAGAAGCGGGAGTTACTCGAGGGCGACGAGTTCGTCGCCGTGACCGGCGAACCTGTCGAGGCCTTCTGTCGCCGGACGCATCTGCTCGATCCGGAAGCCGACGTTCGCTACTGTGCGCGTCTGGGCACCGGCGACGCGGGGCTACCGGCGGACACCAGCCACTAGCGGGACACGCGCGGCGCTACTCGAAAACGGGGTCGCGTTACTCGCCCCAGTCTTCTTCCAGTTCCGGGGCGGTCTCCAGTTCGACGGGGTCGACCGCGACGACCTCCAGCTCCGCACCACAGGTCGAGCAGTCGACGATTTCACCGATCTCGACGTCGTCGTGCAGTGTCACGTCGCCACCGCATTCAGGACAGGTTGCCATAGCATGCGAAACGTGGACGCGGTCCCCTATCAAACGGTCGAAATCCGCTCGGCGGACAGGCTTTTGTAGCCGGCCTATCGCTATCGTGATATGGCACTCCCACTCGATCTACTGCTCGCGGTGGTCGGACTCGTGCTGGCGACGACTGGCGTGTTCATCTACCGAAAGGCGCTGTACGGCTTCGGCGGACTTGCCGGGGCGGCGGGCGGCTTGCTCGCCGGGACCGGCGTCTCAGCTGAGCCAGTCGTGCTCGCTGGGGCCGCTCTCGTCGGATCGGTCGTCGGAGTCTGGCTCGTGACGGCCGGGTATCGGACGGCGATCCTCGCGGCCGGCGGGGCAAGCGGACTGGCGGTCGGACTGTACGCTGTCGGGGGATCGATCACCGAACCCATGACGCTGGTCGATCCGGTGGTTGCCGCCGGCGTCCTGATCGGTGCGATCGCGGGGTGGTTCCTCCGGAAAGTGATCGTCCTCGTCGTCTCGGCGGCCTGGGGGGCGGCGCTGGTCTCGATCGCACTCGCGCCCCCGATCGACGACGTCACGAGCGTCACCGAGGTCGTCGATGCGTTTGTCTCCCCGTGGTTGTACGGCGTCTTCGTCGTCGGTATCGCCGTCCAGGTCGGACTGTACGGCTATTTGCACTACTACAAGGACGACGATGGTGGGGCGGAATCCGGCCTCGCCGGACAGTTGCGGTAAGGTAATCCACATCCGCAGGCTTCCGCGCTGCTCTCGGCATGAACTGCCATCGACTCGGAAAGCAGTTCACGAAGCTATTTCGCGCTGTCGGGTGTATTATCGCGCATGGCGGAGAGCATCGCACGAGCCAGCGGTCCGAAACGGGTTCTGCACATGGGCATGATGGGCTACATCATCGGACTGGGTGTGGCACTGTTGCTGTTGCCGCTCCTGCCGATCTTCATCGCACTCAAACTCATCGACAGCGTGGGCCGCTCGCGATCCCCGAAGTAACAGCGGTGGCCGGACGTTTATATAGAGATCCGACCCACGCCGGGTCGTGAACGAGACGATACCAGGTCAGGGGGGACGATAGTGGCCCACCGCGCGCTGGTCGCCTACGAGCGACCGGACGGCCGATACGACGTGCACACGTCGCGACTCGGCGGACTCGACTGCCGCCTCGCCCGGACGATCTCGCCCACCGACCCATACGCCGGTGGCGATGTCGACCCGGAACCGAACGTCGTCGCGCGGCCGTTCGAGCACGTGCTCACGATGGTCGATCTCGCCCGACACGAGGCGATCTACCGTGTCGGGACCGACTACCGGGTGAGGACGTACCTGCCCCTGTGGTTCGGACTCGACCACTACGTCGGCCCGGACGCGCCGGCGGACCGTGGGCTGATCGTCGCCGTCGATGGTCCGGACGAGGCGGCTCGACTCCGGACGTGGTTCCAGTCGGCGAAAGGCGTGCTCGCGGACGGCATCTCGGACGGAGCGCTCGGTGTGGCCGATGCCGACAGGATACTCACGGAGGCGGTTCGAACACGCGTGGACGGCGAGATCCATCGACCGGACGGAACGGACGGGTATTAGTGGCCGGATCGAATACGGGCTGACGTGCCATCCAACGTTCGCGCCCGGACCGATCCCGCAATCGAGACGGCACGGTCGGTCGTCGAGACGGGTCTCGACAGCGGTGCCGTCGTGACGATCTTCGGCGAATGTACGGTCGAGTACGACGGTCGGGCCGCGAGCACGCTCGGCCCCGGCGATCGTCACGTCATGTGCAAGCCGGACGGGACCGTCCTCGTTCACACCGACGAGGGTCACCAGCCGGTCAACTGGCAACCGCCGGGATGCACCCACGAAGTGTCGATCACTGACGACGCGCTCGTGCTCGACAGTCAGCGGGACAACCCCGACGAACGGCTCGTAGTAACGTTCGACGCCGTCGAGCACGTCGCGGCGTTCGACGTGACCGATCCCGAGGAACTGTCGCTGTCCGGCACCGAAGAGGACCTCCGCCAGCGGATCCTGGCGGAGCCGTCGCTGATCGAGCCCGGATTCACCCCACTGGCGACCGAGCGAGAAACCCCTGCCGGTGCCGTCGACATTTACGGCGAAGACGGGGACGGACGAGCCGTCGTCCTGGAGCTCAAGCGCCGTCGCGTCGGTCCGGACGCCGTCGGCCAACTGGCGCGCTACGTCGAGGCGCTGCAGCGCGATCTCCACGCCGAGACCGGCGTCCGTGGCATACTCGTCGCGCCGTCGGTCACCGACCGTGCCCGGTCGCTGCTGGCCGAGCGTGAACTGGAGTTCGTGGCGCTGGAACCGTGACGGGCCGCTCTTCGGCCCCCTTCACAGTCGACCGGCCCCGACGAGATGTTCCATGCGGGCCGCTATCGTCGCCACGGTCTTCGAGACGGTTCCCAGCTCCGACGGCCGGACGTGCGTGAACGGAATCTCGTAACTGACGTGGCGGCCGTCGATCCGCAGTCGTCCGGGGACCGAGATATCCAGCAGCGCCGACTGGACCTCGGCGTCGAACACCGATGCGAGGTTCGATCCGGCGTCGACCTCGAAGACGAACCGTTCGTCGAGCGCGTCGGTCCCGGTTCGGATACCGCGTTCGGTTCCGCCGCTCCCGACATAGGTGAGCGTCACGTCGATCGGCTCGGTGACGCCACCGGCCGTCGCTTCGATGCGGATACCCCGTTGGCGGACGAGCCCGCGCCCGACCGACTCGGCAGTGATCACGCTGCCCTTCAGCGACCGCTGGAGGGGCGGTCGCCGATCGCCCTCGTGCTGCGGTTCGAACGGCGTCTCATCGATCAACCGTCGCCAGGCGCGTCGCTCGCGTCGTCGAACGACTAGCACGCCCGCCAGCCACACGCCCGCGAGCGCGGCGATCGCGGTCGGTCGATCCGCGTACGTGGCGAGTGTCCTCTCGAACTCCGTCAGCGCGACCCAGCCCCCGCCAGCGAGCAGTAGCGTCCACACGAGCAGGCGGTGGCGCTCGCCGAAGTACCGCCGCAAACGTGTCATTCTCAGTAACTTCGGCACGTGTCATTAAAAGTGTCAGCCTCGAAACGCCGCGACCGGTCACTCCTCGATCTCGGATTGCAACTCCGAGAGTAGTTGCAACGCCTCCAGTGGTGTCGTTTCGGCGATCGACACCTCGCGCAGACGATCGCGGATCGCGCCGGACCCGGCCACTGTCTCGTCGTCCGCGCTCGCCAGTTCGCCATCGTGGCCCGGCGCGGTCGGTCCGTGGCCGTTCGTCCGTGTCGGCGTGCGGCCGTCGTCCGCCGGGGCGGTCGTCTCGCTACCTTCGAGCAAGTCGGCGGCTCGCTGGACGACCGTTTCGGGCACGCCCGCGACGTCGGCGACCTCGACGCCGTAGGACGCCTTTGCCGCACCCGGGGCGATCTCGTGCTCGAAGACGACCCTGTCCTCGCGGCTGGTCCTGAAGTGCCGATTGAACACACCCGGCAGTTCGTCGGCGACGTCTGTGAGTTCGTGGTGGTGGGTCGCAAAGAGCGTCGTCGCGCCGAGTTCGTCGTGAACGAACTCCGTCACTGCGCGGGCGATCGCCAGCCCGTCGGTCGTCGAGGTGCCGCGCCCGACCTCGTCGAGCAAGACCAGCGAGTCCTCGGTCGCGTGGTCGAGAATCTCGGCGAGTTCGGACATCTCGATCATAAACGTCGATCGTCCGCCGGCGATGTCGTCGCTGGCCCCGACGCGCGTGAAGATCCGATCGACGATACCCAATTGCGCGCGCTCGGCGGGCACGAAGCTCCCGGCCTGGGCGAGTAGCGCGGTCAGCGCGACCTGGCGCATGTAGGTGGACTTGCCGCTCATGTTCGGCCCGGTGACGATCATCACGCGATGCTCGCGGTCGAGACTGGCCCCGTTCGGGACGAACGCGTCCTCCGTCCGCTCGACGACGGGATGGCGGCCGGCCTCGATCTCGATACCCGCCTCGACGATTTCCGGGCGGGTATAGTCGAACTCCGCGGCGACGGTCCCAAAGGAGACGAGCACGTCGAGTTGCGCTAGCGCGTCCGCCAGGTCCTGGATGCGTTCGGACTCAGCGGCAACGGTCTCGCGTACGTCGACGAACAGTTCGTACTCGCGGTCGTCGGCCCGCTGTTCGGCGCTGATGATCTCCTCTTCGCGCTCTTTGAGTTCGGGCGTGTAGTAGCGCTCGCTGTTTTTCAGCGTCTGGCGGCGCTGGTAGTCTTCGGGCACCTGATCGAGATTGGCGTCGGTCACCTCGATGTAGTAGCCGTGGACGGAATTGTGCCCGACCTTCAGCGAGTCGATACCGGTCCGTTCGCGCTCCTGTTGCTCCAGGTCCTCGACCCAGGCCTTGCCGGTGCGCTCGGTCTCGCGCAACTCGTCGAGCGTCCCGTCGTAGCCGGGTGCGATGACGCCACCCTCTGTGAGTTCCGGCGGTGGATCGTCGGCGATCGCCTCCGCGATGAGCGATCTGACCTCGGGTACGTCGTCCAGGCGGTCGTGAATCGCCTGGAGCTTCGCGCTGTCGCTGTCGGCGATCGTCTCGCGTATCTCGGGGACAACGTCCAGCGTCGAACCGAGCGAGTCGAGATCGCGGGCGTTCGCCCGCCCACGGGAGACGCGCGAGATCAGCCGTTCAAGGTCGTACACCTCCCGCAGGCGCCCGTGGAGCCGCTCACGGGTCCGGACCGCGCCGACGAGTTCGTCGACCGCCTCGTGGCGCGCCTCGATCCGATCGCGGTCGATCAATGGCCGGCGCAGCCAGTCGGTCAGCTCCCGACGCCCCATCGCACACGCGGTCTCGTCGATCGCTTCGACCAGCGTCAGCCCATCCGAACTCCGGACGGAACGGCGGTTGAACACCTCGAGACTCTCCAGCGCGACGGCGTCGAGCACCATGTACTCGCGCGGATCGTATCGCGTGAGGTGATTGAGGTACTCCAGCCGACCGTCCTCGCCGATGCCAGTCCCGCCGCGGGTGTACTCGGCGTACGCGAGCAATGCCCCACAGGCGCGGACTTCCGCGTCGCTTGCGAGTAACCGCTCCGGCGGGCCGAAATACTCTCCGACCCGCTCGCGTGCCTGCTCGGCGCTGAAGGAACGTTCGTCGTAGGGTGTGACCATACACTCGAAGGGGTCGGTCGGCGCGGCCGGCCCGACGATCGCCTCCGAGGGGGCGAAACGACCGAGTTCGTCCTCGATCGTCGCGAGCGAATCGCTGCCGGTCGCGTAGGCGTCGCCGGTCGAGACGTCCAGGACTGCCAGCCCGTAGCGGTCGTCCTCGCGGGCCAGCGCGGCGACGTAGTTGTTCGCGGCCCCGCCCAGCAGTTCGTCCTCGGTGAGCGTGCCCGGCGTGATGATGCGGGTGACTGCCCGGTCGACGACCCCGCTCGCTTCCTCGGGATCCTCGACCTGATCGGCGATGGCGACCCGATAGCCGGCATCGAGCAGCGTTTCGATGTAACTCTCGGCGTTGTCGATGGGGATGCCGGCCATCGCGTACTCGCCGGTGGAGTCCTCACGCTTCGTGAGCGTGATCTCACAGAGGCGGGCGACGCGCTCGGCCGCCTCGCAGAAGGCCTCATAGAAGTCACCGACCTGAAAGAGCACGAGTGCATCGTCGTACTGGCGGGTCAACTCGAAGTACTGGGCCATCATCGGCGTCAGCTCGTCGGCCCGTTCGGTCATCTTTTCGGGTGCCCCGAGTGCCCCGTCCATGCCGAAAGCGCAGGCGCTCGCGGCCCATAGGCTTCTCGAAACCGACCGGAGCGATCACCGTCACTTCGGTTGAGGTCGTTGGCATCTGGTGGCCGCGTTTGCGGTCACTGGTTTTCGATGACCTCGCTGGCGATGTTGCGCCCGCGCGGTTGCAGCGAAACCTCCCGCCGCGCTCGCACTTCCTGCAGCAGCCCTTTCTCGACGAGCACGTCGTAGATCTCCTCGACCTTCTCGACCTCCATCCCGACGAAATCGGGGATCTTGAACGGCGAGACGCCAGAATACAGTGCCATCAACACCTCGTGTTCGGCCTGGCTGATGTCCGCTTCGGGTTCGTGTTCCTGACCGACTAATCCGGCGAGAATCGTCACGATCCGACCGGGCCCGGTGACGTGCGTCTGGACGACGGTATCGTCGACGAGATGTTCGATCTCCGCGACGCGGCGCTGGGCGTCGTTGACGGTCTGTTCGGTTATCTCGACCGTCCCGACATCGCTGCGATCGATCTCTACGAACTGGCCCGAGGCGATCGCCAGGTCGACCGTTCCATCGCCGATCTTGAGCCGGGACTTCTGCCAGCCGGCGTCCTGAACGACGCCGCCCTTGACCGCCGGGTGCTTGACGTAGACGACCTGCTGGTCGAGTACGGCGCCGTACACCTTCTCCTCGAAGGATTCCTGGTCCTGTGGAGCAATCAGGTAGACGTCCGAGGCGATCTGTATCGAGAGGTAACTCGACACCTGCGCGATCGCCTCGTTGACGTCTCCGCGGCTCTTGATGCTGGAAACCTTCCCGAGGGGGATCGTCTGTTTGTCCTCGTTAGTCAGAATGAGCAGGCGTTTGTTCGACAACAGCAGGCGACACGACTGCCACTCGACGTCGCTGGCCTTGCGGCCGTCCGAGACGACCTGCATGAACCTGCCCTGCACGTCCGCGAGTTTCTGTTCGCCCTCGGCCATCGTCTCTCGGTACCGCTACGTTGGCCGGCCGCGCTAATAACGGTTGGTCTCACGGTGCCGGTCGACATCGGGGAATGGCGCTCGATGCGGTCACAGCACGTCCCCGGCCTGTCCGCCGAGCTTCGACAGTGCCGAAAACGCCCGCTTGCGGATCTGCTCGTCCTCGGTCTCGTCGATGATCGACTCCAAGGCGTCCCGCGAGCGCTGTCCGCCGACTTTGCCCAGCGTGAAAATCGCCTGTGCACGCACGTCGCTGCTGCGGTCGTCGTCTTCGACGACATCGAGAAGTTCGTCTTCGACGGTCTCGCCGTCGAACTCAGCCAGACTCGTCGCCGCGAACTGGCCGGTCATCTGATCGTCGTCGTCGAGACAGTCGATCAGCGCCTCGATGACGCGCTCGTGGTCGCCGTCGGTGACTCGGCCGAGCAGCCAGGCCGTGTTGCGCCGCTGTGCGGTCTGGGTACTCTCCTCGAGTATCTCGACCAGCGGGACGACGACCGTCGCGTCCTCGGTGGCGCTGAGTTCGTCGACGATCGATTCCCTGATCTCGTGGCTGCGCTGGCGGGGGACGTTCGAGAGCAACTCGATCAGCGAGTAGACCGCCGTCCGCCGCACGACCGCCGACCCGTCGTCGAGTGCTTCGACCAGGTGTTCGACCGGGCGGCCGTTGTCGAAGTTGCCGAACGCGCCGATCGCGACCCGCCGGACGCGCTCGTCCGGGTCGTCGTACAGCTCCAGCAGCGCCTGCAGCGCCTGCCGGTTGGCGATCTGTCCCAGCGCGTCGGCCGCCTCCCGCCGGACCGCCGGACTCCGATCGTCGAGGAGCGCTTCGAGTGCGTCGGTCGCACGCGGGTCGCCGATCGTACCCGTCGCCCGGGCGGCCCGTGCGCGAACCCGGTAGTCCTCGTCATCGAACGCCTCGATCAGTTGCCCGAGCGTGTCGCTCTCGCCGAACTGCCCGAGACCGTTGGCGGCGGCCATACGCAGTTCGGGAATGTTGCTGTCCAGCGCCCGGGTAAAGGCCTTCGCCTTCACCCAGTCAGCCCCCTCGTCGAAGTCGATCCCGGCCATGCTGGCGATCAACTGCTCGATGGCGTCACCGCCCAGCTCTTCAAGCGAGTCGACGGCGGCCGCTGTCACGCTGTCGGCGTCGTCGGTTTCGGCGGCCTCGATCAGCGCGTTCACGACGTCGCGACGGTCGTCGTGATCGTCGAACCCGCCGAGCATATCGGCCGCACGCTCCCGGATCTCGGGGTTGTCGCTCTCCCGGAGCAGGCGAATGAGTTCCTGTGCGTCGCCGTCGCGTTCGAGCTGGTAGAGGGACATTTCAGCGCTTCCGGTAGATGCGGTGTTGTTTGTCCGCCGCCTCGAAGGTGTCGCGCATCTCCGTGGGGATCGTTTCGGTCATACCGATCATCAGGTGGCCGCCATCGCGCAGTGATCCTTCGATCGTCTCGAATATCGGTACCTTGTAGGCGGAATCGATGTAGATCAGCAGGTTCCGACACAGGATCAGATCGAAAGTCCCCTTCGGGTCGCCGCGGATGAGATCGTGTTGCTCGAAGCTAACCATGTCCTTGACGCCGTCGCGCACCGCGAAGGCGTTGCCGTCCCGGTCGACGTACGGTTCGATCTCCGAGAGCGGCTCGAGTTCGTCGGCGATATCGGTCGTCTTCGAGGTCTCGTAGACACCTGCCCGGGCCGTCCGGAGAATCTCGTGGTTGATGTCGGTCCCGAGAATGTCGATCCGGTCCGCGTCGATCTCGGGGTCATCGAGTGCGAGCATCGCGACCGAGTACGGTTCGCGTCCGTCGGCACTCGGTGCGCTCCAGACGTCCACCTGACGGTTCTGTCCCGTCAGATCCCGCAATACCGACCGTAGCCCGTCCCAGGCATCGGGATTGCGGAAGAAGCCGGTGACGTTGATCGACAGCGAATCGAGCAGTTCCTCGCGTTCGCCGTCGTCGCGTTCGAGCAACCGCCGGTAGGCCCGGTAGCTGTCCGTGTCAGTCCGGCGCATCCGCGCGGTGATCCGCCGGTCCATGTAGGCGTCGTTGTAGAAGCCGGACTCGAAGTCCAGGTGCTCGCCGATGTATTCGAGTAACTGCTCGAACCCCTGTTGTGATCCGGATCGGCGCGTCATCGTCGCCACCTCGACAGGATTCGGACCATCTTACAGCGTCACCACGTCGAGGATGTGGACGATGTTTCCGTCGCCCAGGACTGCTGTCCCGGAGAGGCCGGGCGTCCCCGACAGGATCCCCTCCAGGGGCTTGACGACGACCTCCTCCTGACTTTCGACGGAATCACAGTGCAGGGCGACCCGGCGCTCGGACTCGCGGATCCGGACGAGCATCCCGTCGCCGTTTTTCGTCTCTCCGGGTACGTCGAAGGTCTCCGCGAGATTGACGACCGGATAGATGTCGTCGTTGTGCTTGATGACCTCGGTGCCGTTGATCGTTTTGGCCTCGGTCGCCCGGGTGATCTCGTCGACGTTCTTGATCGGGATGCCGTACTGTTCGTCGCCGACCTGGACGAACAGGACCTTCACGATCGCCATCGTCACCGGCAGACGCAACGAGACGGTCGTCCCCTCACCAGGCGTGGACTCGACGTTGACGCTCCCGTCGAGTTTCGTGACCGTGTCGTGGACGACGTCCATCCCGACGCCACGACCGCTTGTGTCAGTGACTTCGTCGGCGGTCGAAAAGCCGGGATGGAAGACCAGATCATAGAGGTCCGAATCGGTCATCGCCTCGATCTCTTCCGGGGAGCGAACCCCCTGATCGAGCGCCTGCTGCTTGATCGCCTCGACGTCGAGTCCGGCCCCGTCGTCGGCGACCTCGATGATTACGTGATCGCGCTCGCGCGAGGCCGACAGCGTGACCTCGCCCGTCCGAGGCTTGCCGACCTGTTCGCGCTCTTCCGGCGGCTCGATCCCGTGATCGACGGCGTTGCGCAGGATGTGCATCAGCGGGTCGGAGATCTCTGTGAGGATCGTTCGGTCGAGTTCGATCTCCTCGCCCTCGATGGTGAAATCGATCTCCTTTCCCAGGTCCCGAGAGAGGTCTCTGACCAGTCGCGGGAACTTCCCGACGACCTTCTTCAGCGGGATCAACCGCATGTCCATGACCGTGTTCTGGAGGTTCGCGGTGATCTTGTCGAGTTCGTTGAGATTCTCCGAGGCCGAGTCGAGCTGTTCCTGCTCGACGGCCCGCCGGAGTTTGATCCGGCTCGTCACCAGCTGTTCGACCAGTCCGTGCAGTTCGTCGAGCTGATCGACGTCGACCCGCACCGACTTGATCTCCTCGACCGAACCGGCGCCGTCGCCGTCGTCGACGCTTTCCGTCGTCCCTGTGGACGCGGCGGCCGGAGCTGACTCCCCAGCAGTATTAGAGCCAGCGTCGTCACCCGCTACGTTATCGTCCGTTCCGTCGCCCACCGGGACTGAACTCGCCTCGATGGCGTCGGTCACGTCGGTCACTGTCGCGTCGTCGATTTTCCCCGTCGCGGAGAGCGCCGCTTCGACCGCGGACTGTTGGGCTCCAGTGAGGAAGACGCCGAACGCGTCCTCGAAGTCACCGCTTTCGATCGCATCGCGATCCGGATCGGTCGCGACGATGTCCAGCTCCGCTTCGATTGACTCCAGTGCCAGCATCGCGTCGACGCCGAGCATCTGCGAATCGCCGACCGATACGGACGCGTGATAGACCGGTCCGTCGACGGCCGAAACCGCGACGCCGTCGACGAGCTCGGCTGGATCGGTGCCCTGCTCGTCCGCTGTCTCCTCCCTCGTTGTGGCTCTACCACCCTCCCCGTCCATGATCCCGCGGATGTCGGCGACGATGGCGTCGGTGTCGGCCGTCGATCCGCCGGTCTCGTCGATTTCGTGGACGATCGTTTCGATCCGATCGACGCCGGCGAAGATCAGATCCATGATCTCCGGAGTCACTTCCAGGTGATCGTCCCGCATCTCATCGAGGAGGTCCTCGATGGCGTGAGCGAGATCGGATGCGTCGTCGAAGCCCATCGCGCCGAAATTACCCTTCAGGGTGTGGGCCGTCCGAAAGATCGAATCCATCGCCTCGGTGTTCTCCGGGTCCGATTCGAGTTCGAGCAGCGAGTTGTTCAGTTCCGTGATCGCTTCCTCGCTTTCGCGGATGAACGCGTCGAGATACTGATCGTCCATGTTAGTAGGCCTCCTGTGGTACCGCATCGAGAATCGCAGCCGGGATCGACTCGACCGACGTGACCGTGTCGACACAGCCGGTTTCGATCGCCCTCTTTGGCATGCCAAACACCGCCGAACTGGCCTCGTCCTGGGCGATTGTCCGACCCCCTCGCTCTTTGAGGGCCCGGATTCCGTCGGCGCCGTCCTCGCCCATGCCGGTGAGGATGACGCCGATGAGCGCGTCGTCGATCGCTTCCGCGGCCGTCCGCATCGTCACGTCGACGGACGGGCGGACGCTGTTGACTGGCGGATCGTCGGTCAGCGACACGCGGAGCCGTCCGTGGCTGTAGTTGGCGACCTCCATGTGCCGGTCACCGGCGGCCACGAGCGCCTCGCCGCCCCCGATGCGGGCACCGTCACGTGCTTCCGAAACGTCGTATTCGCTTCGGGCGTCCAGCCGCTCGGCGAACCGGCCGGTGAAACCGCCGGGCATGTGCTGGACGACCAATATCCGAAGCGAGGCCGAAAGCGGCAGCGACGACATGACCTCCTCGACGACGGTCGGGCCGCCAGTCGAAGAGCCGATCACGAGCGTCGGCTGACCGCCGTAACTCTCGGTAGCGACGTCAGCCGCGGCGTTCGTGTTCGTGGCATCGGCTTCCGTCCTCGGCTCGGCCTCCGCAACGGTTAGCACGATATCGACCAGCTGGTCTTTCAGCCGGGACATCTCCATCGAGACCTCGCCGCCGGGCTTGGTGAAGAAATCCACCGCGCCCTTCTGGAGCGCCTCGAACGTGACGTCTGCGTCCTCGTCGGTGTGTGCGCTCAGCATGAGGATCGGCGTCGGATGCTGAGCCATGATCCGCTCGACGGCCTCGATCCCGTCCATCTCCGGCATCTCGACGTCCATCGTGACCACGTCGGGCTCGTGTTCACGTACGGCTTTGACGGCCTCGCGGCCGTTTTTCGCCTGTGCGACGACGTCGATTCCGCCCTCCGAGAGGATGTCGGAGATGACACTCCGCATGAAGTGGGAGTCGTCGGCGACGACAGCCCGCGTCGATGATCGTGGCATAGGTCAGTTACCTGTGAGGTATGTGGACACGACGTAAATCTCACCCGGTCGTCCGTCCACGTTGCCCTCGTCTATCCGGAGCGCCAAAATAAAGACACCGCCCTGGTAATCAATCTTGATAGCACAGGAGACACGTTTAAGGGATTCTGCCGGGAGATTCAGGTATCGACTGCCGGAACCGAGCCGTTCGTACCTAACAAGACCATGTCAGACGCAACGAATCAGGTCCTCGAATTCCAGCTCGGGGACGAGACATACTGTGTGAGTATCGATTACGTGACGGAAATCGTCGACGTCGGTGAGTTGACTACAGTTCCGAACGCGCCGCCCCACGTCGAGGGAGTCATGGATCTACGGGGTCGAACGACGTCGATCGTCAACCCGAAAGTCGTCTTCGATATCGACGGCGGTGCACCGTCCCGGATCATCGTCTTCGATCCGGAGGTCGCCGACGACGAACAGGGCGCCGTCGGCTGGCTGGTCGACGAAGTCGACCAGGTGAGTCAGGTCGACCCTGCAAACGTCGACCAGTCGCCGACGACCGAAGGCGCCAACTCCGTCCGCGGGGTCGTCAAACGCGACGACGGATTCGTCATCTGGGTCAACCCGGACGCGATACAGATGTCCTGAGTATCTCACTTGTCCTGGGAATCTCAGTTGCCGGGTCAGGGTGTAACTCGACATGAACAAGACTTTTTTGCTTTGCCATCGGAATCACATCCAACCGAGCGTCGCGTGACGCAGGGAGAGCAATGATCGAACTCACTGAAACTGGCATCGACGGCCTGGACGCGATTCTCAACGGAGGCATCGTGAAAGACTCGACGACGCTCGTCAGCGGAAATCCCGGTGCCGGAAAGAGCATTCTGGGACTACAGTACATCTACAACGGCGTCGATATGTTCGACGAGAAAGGGATCTATCTCTCTTTCGAGGAGAACCAGCAGGACCTTCGGGAAGCCGCCGAGGCGATCGGGCTCGAGCAGTGGTCGGAGTACGTCGAACGGGGCGACATCCTCGTCTACGATAAGAAGGAACTCCTGAGCAAGAACGACTTCTCGTCGTCGCTCGACATGTTGCTCGAGGACTTCACGGACAGCGACTACGAGCGACTCGTGTTGGATTCGCTCGCGATGTTCAACCTCTTCTTCGACGACGAGCGCGAACGGCGTACGTATCTGCTGAAGTTCTCGGACATCCTCAAGGAGAACGGATTGACGACGCTGATGACCAACGAACAGGGTGCCGCCATCCCGCAGTCCGACATCGGACTGGAGAACTACCTCACTGACGGAAACATCTACCTGTTGCAGACGCCGACCGATTCGGGCGTCAAACGCTACGTCTGGGTTTCGAAGATGCGAAAACAGAATATCGAGACCGACATCTTCCCGATGGAGATTACCGACAGTGGCATCACCGTACACGAGAACGCCAGCGAGTTCTCGATGATGAATCACGGTGACTCACCCATCCAGTAGTCGACGTCCTTGCGTCCGCTTTTAGCGCCGCTACGCCGAAAATATCACAGCTGAAAGCTACGGCTCCATCCTAATCGAGAGCTGTGGAAGACGGTACATTTATTGGTGGCTGAATTCAAGTGCTGATAACGATGGCTTCGGTGGATCTTCTCCGGACACTGGGGAACAAATACAGTGCGGAGATCCTCGACGCGGCGGACGAGCCACAATCTGCTCAGGACCTCAGCGACGAACTCGACATTCCGATCGCGACCTGTTATCGACGTATCGACGAACTGACCGAGCACGGGTTGCTCGAATTACACGATAGTGTGCTCTCCGACGATCGGCGACGGATCAAGGTCTACCGTCGAAACGTCGAGTCAGTTACTGTCGACTTCGATCAGTCGATGGCCATCTCCGTCGAAGAACGGTCGGAAGTGACGAACAAGCTTGACGAGGCCTGGCGCACGCTCTCCGAGGGGTAGTCGCGCGCTCGCGGGTACAGTTATCACCGACGATATTTTCGAGGGTGGATTTAATAGTAGATGTGAGAGAGGTACGTCTAGGATGATCGAGTTCCTCTATGCTGTCCTGACGCTCGTCTTCGTCGTGGCGGGCCTGACTATGGTTGGTATGGCGATGCGCGCGTACGTGCAGACATCACGGCGGGCGATGTTGCACCTCTCGCTGGGGTTCGCGCTTGCAGTCGCCGGCGCGGCTGCGACGATGATCAGTGCGTTCATGACCGACTTCGGTGCGTCCTCGACTACCAACCCCGAGTCGTTGTTACTGGTCAACAGCGCGTTGACCACGTTCGGATACCTGTTCGTGATCTACAGCCTCGTAAGTTACGAGGCATAATGTGGTCCAAACCAGACTAGTCTGGTATCGGCTGTTTTGGAGTTTGTGACTGTCATTTTCACCAGTGACAACATCTATTTGGACGTAACATCTCTATTTCAGACGTGATAATCGGGGGAGCAGGGTTAAGTTGGAATGCGTTTCAGTTTGGGGTAGAGCCTGACGACTCAGGCGTGACCCATCAATGTTTGACCGAACTGACGACAGACGAGACCGAGACCGCGGGCAGGTCGGGATCGGGACGCTCATCGTGTTCATCGCGATGGTCCTGGTCGCGGCGATTGCAGCGGGCGTACTGATTAACACGGCCGGATTCCTCCAGAGCAGTGCCGAAGAAAGCGGTGAACAAGCTTCTGAGCAGGTTACTAACCGCCTGGTCGAAGTGAATACAGTCGGCCATGTGAACAACGCGAATGACTCCGGTGCTGGTGCAGAGGACCTGATTGAGAACGGTACCATCGACTACGTCAATATGACGACTCGACTGGCGCCGGGATCCAGCGACGTGAACCTCAACGATACGACGATGCAGTGGGTCTCACCCGACGAGAGCAGCCAACTTGTTGCAAGAGATACGTCGACTTCCGGTGATTACCCAATATTCAACTGGACGACCGTCCGGGATAATGACGCGTCGGTCCAGAACGATGATACGCTTAACGACCCGGTTGATCGGGCAGAAATCACGATCAATCTCAACCAGACTCAGCTGAGCACGCTTGATGCCGGTCAATCGGCTGAACTGCAGATCTCAACGCGCTCGGGCGGGCAGACGACTATAACGCTGGTCGTGCCGGATTCGCTGTCGAACAAGAACACCGTCCAGCTGTAACGCCGACGCTTCTTTCTGTTTTCGCACAGTCGCCTGTACAGACACTTCACTTTCAAGATTCGTTGCTTGGACTATGTTCTGCTGAGAGCGTGTCCGTTACCTGAGCCGTCGAACGTCCGACGAGTTGTCGGGGGCTAATGGTTCCGCCCTTGTCGAGTGTTGCTCTGCGCTAATTTTGTGTAGCCGTTCTCTCGCCTGTTTTCATAGATGAGATCTATTCATATCCCTCGTATAGCCGTATTCAGACGTGATAACTAGGGGGTTAGGGTTAAGTTGGAATGCGTTTCAGTTTGGGTAGAGCCTGACAACTCAGGCGTGACCCACCAATGTTTGACCGAACTGACGACAGACGAGACCGAGACCGCGGGCAGGTCGGGATCGGGACGCTCATCGTGTTCATCGCGATGGTCCTGGTCGCCGCCATTGCCGCGGGCGTACTGATCAACACGGCCGGCTTCCTCCAGAGCAGTGCCGAACAGAGTGGTGAACAAGCCTCCGAGCAGGTTACTAACCGCCTGGTCGAAGTGAATACCGTCGGGAACGTGACGGACGGGCAGGTCGACTGGGTGAATATGACGACTCGACTTGCGCCGGGATCCAGCGACGTGAACCTTAACGACACGACGATGCAATGGGTCTCACCGGATGGGAGTAGCCAACTCGTTGCTAGAAAGACGTCAACTGATGATAACTACCCAATATTCAACTGGACGACCGTCCGGGATAATGACGCGTCGGTCCAGAACGATGATACGCTTAACGACCCGGTTGACCGAGCGGAAGTCACGGTCAATTTGTCACAGAACGAACTGAACACGCTTGATGCCGGTCAGTCGGCTGAACTGCAGATCTCAACGCGCTCGGGCGGGCAGACGACTATAACGCTGGTCGTGCCGGATTCGCTGTCGAACAAGAACACCGTCCAGCTGTAACGCGCAAATTTCGATTTTCCGTTTTATCATACCGGCGAGTGACATCACCGACGGAATTATACTCGCCCGCCATAGAGACACACGTATGGGATCCGGGGACGACCCGAACGACGACGACGGCCGCGTGCTCGCCCCCGAAGAGCTCGATATCTCGGAAGACGAACACGTCGCCGAGATCGACGACGGCCGATACGTCGTCTCCCCGAACGATCCGATCGACGACGAGCCGAACGTCGCCTCGAGTCAGCCTGCGCGCGAGCGCGCCGATACCGCGGCTGGCGCGGACAGCGAACCCGAGTCACGACCGAAGCAATCGAACAGCCCGGATCGTCCGCCCGCAACCGACAGTCAGCCGACGGACGTCTCCGAGCTGACCGAACGGGACGTCTCGCAGTGGCTGGAATCGAACTTCGAGGACGCCAATTCCCGGTATGGTTTTCACGTGACCGCGACGTTCGACGGCCGAGTGTTCCAGCGGCGGATGATGTCCAACGACGTGGTGACGATCTTCGAGAGTCTCATTCTCTGGTACGCCCAGCATATCGACAGCGAGACGCCGGTCGAGGAGATTCTCGGGATCCTGCTGACCGAGTCGAACGTGCCGATCACGTATCCGACCGAGAGTCTCTCGGAAGCGATCAAACGCGAGGGGCTCGAACCGGACGATACGATCGGAGAATTACTCGAACAGGTCGAAGACGGATTCCGGCTGTAACTACCGCCGTCGATCGGTATCAATGGCGATAATCCGGCGGAAGCATTTATTTGAACGATCGCAGTACGTACGGAGTGATTGATCATGCCTGAAGTGCTGATCGCCGATGACTCCGAGTTCATGCGCAACCTCCTGCGGGAGATCCTCGAAGAGGATCACCAGATCGTGGGTGAAGTCGAAAACGGCGTCGAAGCCGTCGAGACATACAAGGAGGAGAATCCGGATCTGGTCATGATGGATATCGTGATGCCGATCCGGGACGGTATCGAAGCGACCGACGAGATCAAGAATACCGACCCCAACGCGAACGTCATCATGTGTACGAGCGTCGGCCAGGAAGAGAAGATGAAAGAGGCGGTCAAGGCGGGGGCGGACGGGTATATCACGAAGCCGTTCCAGAAACCGAGCGTGATGGAAGCCATCGAGGACGTCGTTCCCTCATAAATGAAAGTCGACATTCAGTCGCTCGAAACGTTCAATCAGCTGGCTCGCGAGGGTGCCGAACAGGCGACAGCGTCGATGACCCAGATGACCGGGATCGAGGCCGACGTCGAAGTGACGAAGATGTCGCTCGTCGACCGCAAAGATCTCGGGGAAGAGCTCGGTGACAGAGCGTTCGTCGGTGTGCAATTCGATTACGAGGGCGAACTCGCGGGTGAAACCGTGCTGGTGTTCGGCCGGGCGTGCAGTGCGTCGCTGGTCGAGGCGCTGATCGGCAGTGCGGACGACGAGGCGATGGCCAAAAGCGGTGTCAAGGAGATCGGCAACATCATGATGAGTGGGTTCATCGACGGGTGGGCCGACTACCTCGAAACCTCGATCGATCACTCGCCGCCGACGTACATCGAGGGCAACGGACCTGCTGTGCTCCCGGACACGACCGGCAGTGACGATTCGGACCATGTCTTCGTGTTCAAAAGCCGGATCGAGTGGGTCGACGAGTCGGTCGAGTTCTACATTTATATGCTCCCGGAGTACGATCCGCTGACCTCGATCATGGCCGATCACGCTGACACCGGCGACGACGCGATCCCCGTCGACAAGCTCGAAGTGTTCAACGAGATGACCCGCAGCGGGACCGAAAAGGCCGCCGAGAACGTCACTATGATGACCGGTGTCGAAACCACGGCCGAGGTCTCGCAGATCAGTTTCGCACCCGTCACGGATGTCCCAAAGCAGGTGAGCAACGAGACGTACGTGGGAACGGTCGTCGAGTTCACGGGCCTCCCGAGCGGCTATCTGATGGTGCTGTTCGACGAAGTGTCGGCCAAGAACGTCGCCGAGGCGATGATGCCAATCGACGTCCAAGGCGACGAACTGACCGACCAACACAAGGCAGCCATCGAAGAGTTGGGGAACATCATGACGAGCGGGTTCGTCGACGGGTGGGCGAACGTGCTACAGACCTCGGTGGATCACACGCCGCCGCGGTTGGTCCACGATATGGGCCAGGCGATCATCGATCCGCTCGCGGCACAGGTCGGTCGCCAGCAGGAACATGCGTTTATCGTCGACTCGACGATGCGGACCGACGAGATCGAGTTCGAAGCGGAGATCCACGCGCTGCCGAACGAACAGGAGCTCCGGGAAGCACTAGACGAGCTGCTGGTCGACCGGGTCGACGAGACCGAGGCGGACCCCGAACAGATATTCCAAGGATGAAGGTCTACGACGGACAGACGAGTTCGGAGACCGAGAGTAAACCCGAACAGATCAAGGTCGGGATCGCCGAGTACGACGTGAGCAAGAACGGGGCCGTGTTGACGACGAGCGGTCTCGGGTCCTGCATCGGGGTTGCACTCCACGACGAGACTGTGCCCGTCTCCGGGCTGGTGCACGTGATGTTGCCGTCCGCCGACGACATGGAAGACGGAAATCGAGCGAAGTTCGCTGACACCGGCGTCGAGACGCTCATCGAGGCGCTCGAAGACGCAGGGGGGAACAGAAATAATATGGTCGCGAAAATCGCTGGCGGCAGTGACATGCTTGATTTCTCCGAGAGCGGGTCCGGTATCGGACAACGAAACGTCGAGCAAGTCAAAGAGACACTCAACGACTACGGGATTTCCGTCGTTGGCGAAGACGTCGGTGGGAACCACGGCCGCTCGATCAAACTCAAAGGCGCGAGTGGTGAATTGGTTGTCAAAAGTGCGAACAAGGGCAGCAGAACGCTGTAATTTTCGCGCTGATGGCTTAATCGAATCGACAAGAAAACGGAAACCACTTCGGCCGACGGATCGTCTCCAGATATAGACAGATCCGCTGTAAATCCCTCAGCACGACCGAAATATTGAGAATTGTACTCGTATCGTGTCTGGCATAATCTGTTTCACTCTGGTGTCTGACGATTGTTTCTGCCGAGCGCGCGTGTATACACCCGTCAATTATCAAATACGATACTCTAAACGGTACATTGAAGGGTATGAGAGCGGTTTCTCATACCAATGAGTGATTTCGCCACCGTCGCCGCACTATCGAGTCTGGTCGGGTCAGCGATGGCCGCAACCAGCGGTGTGTCCGGCATCGGTCAGGTGGCAATTCCGACGGATCCAGCCGTTTTGACGCTGTTTTCGGCGGGTGTCGTTGGCATGAGTATCAAGAACGTTTTCGACTCTATTCTCTCGGACGAGGACGAAGAGAACGCGGGCGAGCAGATGAGCGACGGAGCCGGTCTGATGGACGAGGAAGGCGGCGACGATCTGGGTGGCCTCGGTGGGTTCGAAGACGAGGGTGACGACGAGTTCGGCGACTTCGGGGACGACGAGTTCGGCGACATGGACGGCGGCGCCGATACGGACGAACTCGAGCATCGGCTCGACGAGCTCGAGACCGAGGTCGGGAGTCTCTCCTCGACGGTCAACACCGTGCGCAACGAGAACGAGCAGATCAGCGAGACCGTCGACGACGTCGAAGAGAACGTCCGGAAGTTGCTCGACATCTACGAGATGGTCACACGGGGCGTCAACCCCTTTGCCGACGACATCGAGGGTGGCGGCCTCAGCGGTGGCGGTGACGGCAACTCGTTCGGTCTCTTCGATAACGGCCAGGACGAGAGCGACGACGAGGACCTCGACGAGGACATCGCGAACGCGGACGCGGAAGGGTTCTTCGACGACGACCTGGTGGAAGACGACGACGAGAGCTTCGACGAGTCCGTCGACGACATGATGGGCGATGACGTCGATGATGGCGGCGATCCGTTCGAAGAGGAGTTCAACGACGACGCGTTCGACGACGACGGGCTCGACGATGATTTCGACGACGATGGGTTCGGCGACAGCGGCATGGACGAGGGCGGATTCGAGGCGGAGACGGACAGTGACGACGGCGGTGGCGGCGGCAAATCGTTCCAGGAGCTCAAAGACGAGTACGAGTCCGGCGACGCCGACTGGGCCGAAGACGAAGAAAAACCCGGTGAAACGAGTAGCACCGAGCAGGATTCGCATGACGATGCTGGCGATAGCATCGAGGACGACGCCGACGCGTTCGCTTCCGAGGCGTTCGAGACCGACGAGTCGGACAGCGACGTCGACGATCTCGACGACGAGTTGGCCGACGACGACCTCTTCGATACAGTCATCGAGGACGACGGTGACGACAGCGAATCGGCGACGGCTGCTGATGGCCAGTCAGCGTCCGAAACGGATGGCGAGGCCGCATCGACGTCCGAGGCTGACGGCGAACACGACTCGGACCCCGACGAAGTCGCCGACGCAGTAGATGACGAGGCGACATCCGGGACCTCGCCAGTCAGTGGATCTGAATCAGTGACGGACGAACCGAGCGAAGCCGAGGCGCAGCCGACTCCATCCACGGATACGCCATCGGAGTCCGAGGCGACGGCTACTGGCGAGGGCAAGCCGTACCTGGCGGCGATGCCGGAGGGGTTCGGATCGGAGCTGATCGTCATCGAGTGGCTCGAATATCTCGTCGAGGAGGTCGGAATCCGGTCGACTGCGGAGGCGATCGACTATTACGAGCGCATCGACTGGGTGAGTGAACCGGTCGCGGACGACCTCCAGGAGTACTTGCGCGGGTTCGACGAGCGCGGTGTCGACGCTGATCTGACGATCGACCATCACACACAGTCACTGAAGTACATCGGCCAGCTCAACGGCACCCCGGGGACGCAGATGGGGCTTTCCGGAGGTGGTTCCGATGGGCTTCAGCGTTAGTGGTTCGGCCGCGATCGTCTTCGTCGGGCTGTTTATCGCGTTCGGGACCTTCTACAGTGCCAGTACCAACACGATGGAGCAAGTGACTGACGCGCGGTCGGACTGGGGGGATCGGGACCTCGCCCAGCGGAACACGGACATCGAGATTACCGCTGCGACCTACAACAACACGACTGAACGTCTGGCCGTCGAGATCAACAACACCGGCGCAACGGCGCTGTCGGTCGACGAGACGGATCTGATCGCCGACAACGAGTATCTGTTCCCGGAACGCAGTGACGTGGATGGAGACGCCGGGACCGACGTCTGGGCGTCCGGCCAGCGACTCACCTACAACGTCAGTGTCGCGACCCAGCCCGACCGAGTCAAAGTGGCGACTGGAACCGGCGTGGCTGCGACAGAGGTGGTCACCCGTGGCTAGCGTCTCCGCCTCGCATCTGATCCTGTTCATCGCGAGCGTCCTCGTCGCTGCCAGCGTCGCCGGGACGATCACGACGACAGTCGGGCGTCTGAGCGACGGCATCTCTCAGCAAGGCGACGCGCTGAGTCAGGACGTTCAGACCGACATCGAGATCATAAGCGACAGCGGCGCACCGGTGTACGACCGGGACGGGAACGGGAACATTACGCTCCTGGTGAAAAACACCGGATCGAGATCGCTCGTCCCACAACCCTCTCAGATGGACGTCCTCGTCGACGGGCAGTTTCAGTCGGCAGTCGGGGTGACGGTCGTCGACGGGGCGAGTCCGGACAGCTGGCAGCCGGGTGACGTAGTGCGGGTCAACGTCAGCGTGCCGAATCTCGACACCGGCGACCATCGGGTCCAGGTGACTGTCAACGGTGACAAAGAGGTGTTCAGGTTCAACCTATGAGTATCGCAACGACTGATCTGTTCTCACTCGGACTCGACGAGCGAGACCGGCTGAACAAGGAGCTCGGTGGCGGCATCCCCCCGGGTAGTATCGTCCTCGTCGAGGGTGACTACGGGGCCGGCAAGTCCGCGATGAGCCAGCGGTTCACCTACGGGCTCTGTGAGGAGGGCCACCGCGTCACGATGCTCTCGACCGAACTCACCGTCGGGAGCTTTCTCGATCAGATGCACAGTCTCGATTACGACATGGTCGAGCACATGCTCGATGAGAACGTGCTGTTTTTGCACGCTGACATCGGGGACTCCAACACGTTTTCCGACGAGGACGACGGGGGCGACCGCATGGACCTCCTCAAGCGGTTGATGGACGCGGAAGTGATGTGGGACTCCGAAGTGATCATCATCGACACGTTCGACGCCATCTTGCGCAACGACCCCAAGTTCGAGGCGCTCGTCCGGAAAAACGAGGAACGACAGGCGGCTCTGGAGATCATCTCGTTTTTCCGTGATATCATCGCCGAGGGGAAAGTGATCGTACTCACGGTCGACCCCTCGACGCTCGACGAGGACGCTATCGGGCCGTTCCGGTCGATCGCCGACGTCTTCCTCGAGTTGGAGATGATCGAAGTCGGCAACGACGTCCGCCGACAGATCTCTGTCAAGCGGTTCGCCGGCATGGGCGAACAGGTCGGCGACACGATCGGCTACTCGGTCCGTTCGGGGACCGGCATCGTGATCGAATCACGGAGCGTGGCATGATGGAGGGCGCACAATGACAGAACAGGGACGACCGAAACCGTCGGACGAACTCAGACAGTACGCGTCGAACCGCCCGCACCTCCGGGACCATCTCAAGAAGTTCAAGCAGATCACCGGCGAGTTCCCGATGTTCGCCGAGGAAGCCGCTGGCGACCTCGAAACCGACCGGCCGAACGTGCTGTATCCCGTCGGCGGCCCCATCTTCACACACATCTACGGCGACGTCGGCCAGGACATGAAGTACTACGCGATCGAGCCGGAGCTGTCCGACGAGGAGCAGGTCGTGTTCAACAAGGTTCGCAACCGCCTGCTCCAGCGCAGCGTCAACAAGCCCGCGCCGACCGACGAGTCCGAGTACGACGACCGCATCGAGGAACTCCTCCAGGAGACGACCAACGTCAAGAAACGCGAGAGCGGTAGCGGCGTCCTGAGCCGACTGCGGAACAACATCAGCTCGATCGGCAAGGTCGACGTCAAACCCGAGACCTACGAGAACATCCGGTATCGACTCAACCGGGACATCGTCGGTCTCGGCCCCCTCGAACCGGTCATGCGTGACCCGGCCAACGAGGACATCCACGTCATCGGGCCCACGGAGTGTTACGTCGACCACGGCGTCTTCGGCATGCTCGAGACGACCGTCGAATGGGACAGCAACGAGGGATTCGACCAGTGGCTGCGCAACATGGGCGAACGCATCGGCGATCCCGTCTCCGACAGCGATCCGATCGTCGACTCGACGCTACCGGACGGCTCGCGTCTGAACCTCATCTACTCCGACGACGTGAGCGTCAAAGGTCCCAGTCTCACGATCCGTCAGGGCGACGAGACGCCGCTGTCGATCTTCCAGATCACCAAGTGGGGGACGCTCAGTCCGCAACTGGCCGCGTACCTCTGGCTCGCCCTGGAGAACGAACAGACCGTCTTCGTTGTCGGGGAGACGGCCTCCGGGAAGACGACGACGCTGAACGCCAGCATGGCGTTCATCCCCCGGGACCACAAGATCTACACGGCCGAGGACACCGCCGAGGTGCTGCCGCCACACGACACCTGGCAACAACTCCTGACCCGCGAGGGTGACGAGCAAAGCGGCGGCACCGGCGTCGACATGTTCGATCTGGTCGCCGCAGCCCTGCGGTCCCGTCCCGACTACATCATCGTGGGTGAGGTCCGTGGCGAGGAGGGTCGGATGGCCTTCCAGGCCGCACAGACTGGCCACCCCGTCATGCTGACGTTCCACGCCAGCGACATCGTCTCGATGATCCAGCGGTTCACCGGTGAACCGATCAACGTCCCCGAGACGTTCATGGACGTCGCCGACATCGCGCTGTTCCAGAACCGAGTCAAGCAGGGCGACGACGTGCTGCGTCGGGTCACGAGCGTCCAGGAAATCGAAGGCTACTCCAAGGAGATGGAGGGGGTCATCACCCGGCAGGTGTTCTACTGGGATCCCGTCGAGGACGAGATCGTCTTCCAGGGGATGAACAACTCGTTCGTCCTCGAGGAGCAGATCGCGACGCTGCTGGGCTACGAGGACACTCGGGACATCTACGACGATCTGCAGTTCCGGGCGGACCTGATCGAGCGTGCGATCCAGGAGAACATCCTCGGCTACCACGAGGTCAACGAGTTCATCGAGGACTTCCAGCGGGACGGACTGGAGGGCGTCCCCTTCGACATCCACCGCCCTGACTGATGGCAACGAAAGACTCCGCTACGATCGATCTGTCGCTGTCGAGCACCTTCGCGGGGCTACTGGACTCCTACCGGAGGCTCGACATTCCGTTGCAGCGGTATCTCCTGACGATCCTGCTACCGGCGACGGTGTTTTTCGTCGGTTCGCTCCTCGCGACGCTGCTCCTGGAGATGCCGCTGTTCATCCGAGCGCCGATCCCGCTGCTCGGTCTGTTGATTTTCGGAACTGCTGTGTTTTTCCCCAAGGTCCAGCTGTCACAGCGCAAGCGCCAGCTCAACAACCGGTTTCATCTGATGGTCACGCACATGACCGTCCTCTCGACGACCAAGATCGACCGGATGGAGGTGTTTCGCGCGCTCGCGTCCGAAGACGAGTACGGTGAACTCGCGACCGAACTAGGACGGGTCGTCGAGCTGGTCGATACCTGGAATCAGAGCCTCGACGACGCCTGTCGTCGCCGCGCGAAACAGGTGCCAAGCGATACGCTGTCGGACTTTTTCGACCGGCTGGCGTACAATATCGGTGCCGGCCAGTCCCTCGAGGACTACCTCGTCAACGAGCAGGACATGATCATCGAGAACTACACGACCGTCTACGAGGGGACGCTCGGCAATCTCAACGTGATGAAAGACCTCTACCTGTCGATGATCCTCTCGATGACGTTCGCGCTCGTGTTTTCGGTTGTGCTGCCCGTCCTGACCGGAACGAATCCGACGATGACGGTCGCCTCGGTCATTCTCCTGTTCGTGTTCGTCCAGGCGGGGTTCTATCTCGCGATCCGGTCGATCGCGCCGTACGACCCGATCTGGTTCCACCCGGAGGAGTATCCCTCGCCCGTGGACGGGCGGCTCGATCGCGCGTTCGCGATCGGGGTCGCGCTGACTGCCGTCCTCTCGTTTATCACGTTCGGCGGCCGAGCCGGCATCAGCCCGATCACGCTCGATATGCTCGTCCCGATCTGGTCACCGGTGCCGCTGACGCTGTACGCGGCAGTGCCGGTTACACCGCTGTTGATCCCCGGACTCGTCGCCCGCGCAGAAGAGCAGCGGATCCAGGGCCGCGACGCCGAGTTCCCCAGCTTCATCCGGGGGCTGGGCGCGACCGAAGGTGCGAAGCAATCGACGACGTCGACGGTCCTGCAGAGCCTCCGAAAGAAGGACTTCGGATCGCTGACGCCACAGATAGACAACCTCTACAAGCGATTGAACATGCGAATCGAACCCGCCAGCGCGTGGCGCCACTTCACCGCGGAGTCGCGCTCGTATCTCATTCAGACGTTCTCCGAAATGTATCTCGTCGGCCGGGAGATGGGCGGAGATCCCAAGATGCTCGGCGAGTTGATCGCAGAGAACATGAACGAGGTGCTCCAGCTTCGCCAGCAGCGCCGGCAGGAAACGACCACCCTGATCGGCCTCCTCTACGGGATCACCGCCGCTTCGACGTTCGCCTTCTTCATCGGGCTCCAGGTCGTCAACATCCTCGCCGGTCTCACGCTCAATCTCGCCAGTACGAGCCAGCTCGACGTCGCGTCGCTGATCAACACCAGCGTCTACAACATCCCGCTCATCGAGTTTCTGCTGATCGTCGTCATCGTGTTCAACGCGATGCTCTCGGCGTTGATGGTCCGTACGCTCGACGGCGGCCACAACATGAATTCCTACATGCACTTCGTGCTTCTCACCTGGCTCGGTGCGCTGACGGCTATCCTCACCAAGTGGATGGTCTCGCAGTTCCTGTCTATCTAGGCACCACGTTTTCTCGCTCGGGTGTCCTCGCGAGCGCGTTCAGGCGCTCGCAGCGGGCACCACTCGCGAGAAAAACTTGGGGACAATGGCCGGAATCCCCTCGTCAGGGCGATTCCGGGGAAACGGCGGGCGACGGCCGCCGTATGCTCTTGCAACTGCTCTCCGTCCGCATCGGGTCACTTTTCCACGCGGATCGCCTCCTGATAGGCATGAGCAAGCGATCCGAGTTCCTGGCCGGTGAGCGCCCGGACGACATCGCCTTCTTCCTGCACGAAGACGCCGTCGAGAACCTCGATGCCCTGGAGGACTACGCGGAGACTGTCGAGGACGGCGTCGTCCTCGTCCTCCCCGGAGAGAACGGCCGCAACGCCTTCCAGAAAGCCGCCGGAACCGATCCGATGGAGCTCGCACAGGCTGCCATGGGAACCGACGGGACAGTCGAGTCGGATCTGACCGGCGGTGTCTGCCCTGTCGCCGGGGACGACCCGGACGCGGATCACACGACACGCTTCGTGTTCGCGTTCGCCGAGGAACAGAACGAGGAGGTCGGTGGCCTCTACGCGGAGGGCGATGTCGTCCACGCCTATGCAGTCTGTAACTGCGGCCAGCGATACAGCCAGAAGTGGGTCGTCGGCGAACGGTAGGCGCCGTGCCTGGCCAACGACAGCTCCCGAGGAACAGCACCCATACGGCTCCAGCACGGAGCTGTGATCAATATGTCGTGGACCGTGCTGTTCGTCGCCGGACTGTTCGAAATCGCGTGGGCAATCGGGCTCGCGTACTCCGACGGGCTCTCGAAGCCGCTCCCGACGCTCGGAACTATCGTCGCACTCCTCGTCAGTATGATTCTGCTCGCACACGCTGTTCAGGAGCTACCTGTCGGGACGGCGTATGCGGTGTGGACCGGTATCGGAGCCGTTGGGACCGCTTCACTCGGGATTGTGCTCCTAGACGAGCCCGTCACGCCCGCCCGCATCGCGTTCATCGGCGTGATCGTCGTCGGCATCGTCGGCCTCAACCTCACGTCGGGTGGGCACTGATCGGGAAACAGCTGCGGGTGATCACGCCATCGGCGTCCCAGTCCCACTTTTTCCTCGTCGGGTAGCCTCGCTTCTCTCGGCTACCACTCCTCGCAAAAACATGGGGAAAAAGCCGGAGCCTCGTTACACTCGGCTCCGGTGAAACGCCTCACGCAGTTCGGCGTCTGCTACGCCACCGGCGTCCGCTCGACAACGGTCCCAGTCCCACTTTTTCCTCGTCGGGTAGCCTCGCTTCTCTCGGCTACCACTCCTCGCAAAAACATGGGGAAAAAGCCGGAGCCTCGTTACACTCGGCTCCGGTGAAACGCCTCACGCAGTTCGGCGTCTGCTACGCCACCGGCGTCCGTTCGACAACGGTTCCATCGACCGTCGGGTACTGCTCGACGATCTCGCCACGCTCGATATCGCCTTCCGCGATCATCTCCTCCAGGAGCCACCAGGCGACCTCGACGTGCTCGGATTTGACAGTGTAGTACTCTTCTGGAACGCCCAAAGCTTCGAATCGCTCGGGATCGACCGTCGTCTTCCCGTAGACCAGCGTCCCGTCGTCGGTGATCTCGTCGAACGGCCGCCGGACGTTCCGGGCCATCCGCTTGAGCCGACGGCGATGCTGGGCGGCGTCTTTGAACACGGACGTACAGAAGTAGACCTTCTCGTGGCTTCCCATCACGTCCAGGATCTCCTCGCGGTCGCCGTCGACGGCACTCATGTGCCCCTCTCGCAGTTCGTAGCCCTGCTCTTGCATCCGCCGGAAGTTCCCGTCCGACATCTCGAACTCGTTGACGTTACAGAACTCCGCGGCTCCCTCGTCGAGGAACTCCAGAAACTCCGTCTCAGGCCGGATCCCCGGAATCTCGAAGGCGGGTGTGATCCCCTCCTCGCGAGCGATATAGAGGATCTCCTCCCACTCGGTGCCGTGGAGATCGCCCCACTGCTCTAAGGGCGGGTGGAACCGAATCTCGTCCAGTCCGGCCTCGGCCAGCCGGCGCATGTTCTCCCGACCGCCAGTGATCCCAGTGTAGAGGTGGATGTGGTGGTCCTCGCCGAACTCGTCTTTGAGCAGCGAGATGTATCGTGTCGTCCGATCCATCACTTCCTGGGGTTCCCCGCCAGTGATCGACGAGCCCATCGCACTCATCCGCTCGGCCTCGCGGATGATGTCCTGATCTTCCTCCACTTTCCGTTCGTTGGCGTAGACGTCGGTGACGTTCTTGCGGTTCTCCCCAAGGGGACAGTAGAAACAATCGCGCTGGTCACAGTAGCCGTAGACGAATATGACCATCTTCCCGCCTTTGGCACACTGCTCGCAACCCTTGGAGATCATCGTATCGTGACCCCCTATAATTGGGGCATACTCAAAAGTCGTGCGAAAGTACTCGGCGATCAGACGGCGAACCGTCGGTACGCGGCTCCGAGGAGACACACGGTCCCGAGAGCCATCGACCCCAGCCGCGGGAGGTGTTGGGTCACGAAATCCGCCTCGTACGTGAGATGTTTGACCTGCAGAAGGTACCACTCGCCCTCGTATCGAACGTTGTAGATCCTGATACTGTCCGGTGGTGGCGTTAGCGACTCGGGTGTATCGCGGACTGAGAAGTTGACTGTCGTGCCGCGTTCCGTTCGCTCGTTCGTCCGACGTGCCTCCTCGAAGACCGCACGTTCGGCCTCGGTGAGGTTCGCGTAGACGAGGTTCGACTGATCCTCGTTGTCCATCCAGTCGTCTTCCACGTAGTACTCGACCCGGTCGTCCGGGATATCTGGCGGAACGAGAATCGGGAGCGCGATCAGGACGGCACCCGCGACGAGGAGGATTCCGATCAGGGCGGCTTCTCGACTGATGTCCATACCGTCGCTTCTACCGGCTGGAAAAAATATCGACCGGTCGCGGAACGGCACTCAGACGCGGACTGAGCCCCTCAATCAGATCCCGCCGGAATCACGTCCACACAGACCACGTTGTCGTCGCCTTCGACGTCCAATGACCACTTTTCCGCTCGTTCCCACTGGTCACTCGCGCAAAACGTGGGGAAAAGCGTCGAGAGTCCGCCCTACTCGTCGATGTCGTCTTCTTCGGTCTCCGAACCCGCCGGAATCACGTCCATACAGGCCACGCTGTCGTCGCTTTCGACGTCCATGATCACCACGCCTTTCGTGTTCCGGCCGACCGTCGAGATGTCCGCGACCGGGCAGCGCATGATCTGGCCGGCCTCGCTCATGACGACGAGGTGGTCGTCTTCCTCGACGGCTTTGACGTCGACGACTGGCCCGTTTCGGTCGCCGGTCTTGATGTCGATCAGGCCCTTGCCGTAGCGGGACTGACGGCGATACTCGCTGAGTGCTGTCCGCTTGCCGTAGCCGCGTTTCGTGACCGTCAGCAGCGCACGGCCGTCGTCGTCGTTCATCGCTACGAGTCCGGCGACCGCGTCCCTGTCTTCGAGATCGATCCCGCGGACGCCACGAGCCGACCGCCCCATCTCCCTGACGTCGCTCTCGTCGAATCGGATCGTCATCCCGCCTTCCGTGGCGACGACCAGGTCCTTCGTGCCATCGGTCACCTCGACGTCGACGAGTTCGTCGCCCGCTTCGAGTTTCGCCGCCCTGATGCCAGTCGAGAGGATGTTCTCGAACTCCGAGCAGGGCGTGCGCTTGACGTACCCCTGCCGGGTCGCCATCGTGATAGATTCCTCGGGATCGAGGTCGTCCGTCGGCACGACCGCTGTGATCTGTTCCCCGTCGTCCAGATCAAGCAGGTTGATCGCGGACTTTCCGCGGGCAGTCCTGGACATCTCCGGAATCTCGTAGGTTTTCAGCCGGTAGACTTGGCCGTGGTTGGTAAAGCATAGCAGGTAGTCGTGGCTGTGCGCCTGGAAGACCGTCGTCACCCGATCGCCGTCCTTCGGATCGGACCCGATGATCCCCTTGCCGCCGCGGCGCTGGGGATCGAAGTTCTCGGCGGGCATTCGCTTGATGTAGTCGTCGGCAGTCATGACGACCACGACGTCCTCTTCGGGAACGAGGTCCTCACGGGTGACCGTTCCGGCGTCCTCGACGATCGAGGTCCGGCGGTCGTCGTCGTATTCGTCTTTGACCGCGCGCAACTCGTCTTTGATCACCTCGTCGAGTTTCGATTCGCTTTCGAGGATCGCTTCCAGTCGCTCGATCTCCGCTTGCACGTCCTCGTACTCGGCCTCGATCTCACCGGCTTCGGCGGAGGTCAGCGACCCGATCTGCATCCGGACGACGTGTTCTGCCTGCTCTGTCGAGAAGTCGTATCGCTCCACGAGCGCCTCCTTAGCGGCCGACCGGTCCTCGGCCTCCTGAACGAGTTCCACGACGTCCTCGGCATTGTTGACGGCCGTCAGCCGCCCTTCGAGGATGTGTGCCCGATCCTCGGCTTCCTGCAGGTCGAACTCCGACCGCCGGCGAACGACCTCTCGGCGGTGCTCGACGTAGTGCTGGAGCGTCTCCTTCAGTGTCAGCACTTTTGGCTGGCCATCTACCAGGGCGAGGTTGATCACGCCGAAGGTCGATTCGAGGTGATGTTCCAGCAGCTGGTTTTTCACGACGTCGACGTTCGCGCCGCGCTTGCACTCGATGACGATCCGGACGCCGTCCCGGTCGGACTCGTCCCGCAGATCCGAGACGCCCTCGATGACGCCCTCGTTGACGTCGTCGGCGATCCGCTCGACGATCCGGGCCTTGTTCTCCTGGAATGGGAGTTCGGTGACGACGATCCGATCCCCCCCGGTTGCGGTCTCCTCGACCGCGAACTCCGCGCGGACGGTCAGTCGCCCTCGACCGGTCGCGTACGCCGAGTAGATTGCGTCCTTGCCGACGATGTTCGCGCCCGTCGGGAAGTCCGGCCCCTTGACGTGTTCCATCAGGTCCGTGATTTCGGCCTCGGGGTTGTCGATAAGGTGAACGGTCGCGTCGATTACCTCTCCGAGGTTATGTGGCGGGATGTTCGTGGACATCCCGACGGCGATACCCGAGGAGCCGTTGACCAGCAGGTTCGGGAACGCCGCGGGGAGGACATCCGGCTCTTGCAGACGGTCGTCGTAGTTCGACGTGAAGTCGACAGTGTCTTTCTCCAGATCCGCGAGCAACTCCTCGGCCATCGGGGCCATCCTGGCCTCGGTATACCGCATCGCTGCGGCCGGATCGCCGTCCATCGATCCGAAGTTGCCCTGTCCGTCGACCAGGGGATAACGCATCGAGAAGTCCTGGGCCATCCGCACGAGCGTGTCGTAGATCGCGCTGTCGCCGTGTGGATGGTAGTCCCCCATGGTCTCCCCGACGATCGAGGAGGACTTCCGGTGAGAGGACCCCGAGGAGACGCCCAGCTCCGACATCGCATAGAGAATGCGCCGATGGACGGGCTTGAGACCGTCCCGAACGTCCGGCAGCGCCCGGCCGGCGATGACGCTCATCGCGTAGTCGATGTAACTCTGCTCCATCTCGTCTTCGATCCGGACGTGCTCGACGCGGGCTGCGTCGGCTGTCACGTCCGGTCCATCAGGTACGTCCGAGCTCATATGTCCACCCATTCTGCTTCAGGCGAGTGCTCCTTGATAAACTGCTTGCGCGGTTCGACCGCGGAACCCATCAACACCGAGAACATCTTGTCCGCGGCAGCGGCGTCCTCGATCGTGATCTGCTTGAGGAATCGGTTCTCGGGATTCATCGTCGTCTCCCAGAGCTGTTTGGGGTTCATCTCACCCAGGCCCTTGAACCGCTGGACCTGATCCGGGTTGCCGTTGCATTTCTCCGCGACGATCTCGTCGCGTTCCGCATCCGTCATCGCGTCGTAGGTCTCCCCGCGATACCGAATCCGGTACAGCGGCGGCCGGGCAGCATAGATGTGCCCACCTTCCAGCAGCGGGCGCATATGCCGATAGAAGAACGTCAGCAGTAGCGTCCTGATGTGGGCTCCGTCGACGTCGGCGTCAGTCGCGAAGATGATCTTCTCGTAGCGCAATTCCTCCAGGTCGAACTCGTCGCCGACGCCAGTCCCGAGCGCGGTGATGATGTTGCGGATCTGCTCGTTTTCGAGGATGCGATCGAGGCGGTGTTTCTCGACGTTGAGTATCTTCCCGCGGATCGGCAACACGGCCTGGAACTCGGGATCGCGCGCCTGCTTTGCGCTGCCGCCGGCGCTGTCACCTTCCGCGATGAACAGTTCGGCCTCGCTGGGGTCTTTGGTCTGGCAGTCGGCCAGCTTCCCCGGGAGTGCGGTCGAATCCAGCGCGCTCTTTCGCCGCGTGAGTTCTTCGGCCTTCTTGGCGGCCTTGCGGGCCTTCGCGGCCTCGACAGCCTTGCCGATGATCGCCTCGGCGGTGTCGGGGTTCTCCTCGAAGTAGGTACCGAGGTGCTCGTGGACCGCCGACTCGACGACGCCACGGACCTCGCTGTTCCCGAGTTTGGTCTTGGTCTGGCCCTCGAACTGAGGATCCGGATGTTTGACCGAGATAACGGCTGTCAGTCCCTCGCGGATGTCCTCGCCTTTGAGCGTGTCGTCCAGGTCTTTCAGCAGGTCGTTGCTGGTCGCGTAGTCGTTGACGATCCGTGTCAGCGCGGTCTTGAACCCGGTGAGATGGGTTCCACCCTCGCGGGTGTTGATGTTGTTCGCGAACGCGTGGATCGAGCCCTGGAGCTCGTCGGTCGCCTGCATCGCCACTTCGACGTGGACGCCCTCCGATTCGTCCTCGAAGTAGATGACGCCCCGGTGGAGTGGCCCTTTGGTCTCGTTGAGATACTCGACGAACTCTTTGATGCCTCCCTCGTAGTAGAATCGCTGTTCGGTCCCGTCGCGCTCGTCGGTCAGCGTAATCTCGACGCCGGAGTTGAGAAACGCCAGCTCGCGAAGTCGATTTTCGAGCGTCGAGAACTCGAAGTCGGTCGTCTCGAAGATCTCCTCGTCGGGCCAAAACCGGATCTCGGTGCCGGTCGATTCCCCGGGATCGGAATCCCGGATCTTCTCGACGCCGCTTGGAACTCCCCGCTCGAACTGCTCCCGATAGACGCCGCCGTTCCGGGTCACCTCGACGATCAACTCCGAGGAGAGGGCATTGACGACGGAGACGCCGACGCCGTGCAGTCCGCCCGACACCTGGTAGGACTTGTTGTCGAATTTCCCCCCGGCGTGTAGTACCGTCATGACGACCTCGACGGCCGGCCGGTCGTACTCCTGGTGGGTATCGACCGGGATCCCCCGACCGTCGTCCCGAACGGACACTGATCCGTCGTCGTGGATCGTCACGTCGATCGACTCACAGTGGCCCGCGAGTGCCTCGTCGATCGAGTTGTCGACGACCTCGTAGACGAGATGGTGTAACCCGCGCGCGCCGGTCGAACCGATATACATCGCCGGGCGCTTGCGGACGGCCTCCAGCCCTTCGAGGGCCTGGATTGAATCCGCTCCGTAGTCGCTGTCCTGGCTCATGAAGTATCTTGACGTATGCCGGCCGATCCCTTAAGTCTCACGTGCGCGCGTGAGACTATTCAATTGTATTGGGAATGAGTGACACGTCCGAACGCGCCGAAAAACGCAGGAAACCGTCGCGTCGCTGAAACGAGATTGTGCGGTCTATCCTTCCATGCCGCCAAAGGAGAGACCTTGCTGGATGTACCGCTGCATGAAGAAGTACACCAGCATGAGCGGGACCGCGAATGTCAGTGAGAACGCGGCGAATTTCGACCAGGCAACGCTGAAGCCCGGACTCGCCGGCGAGAGCGCGTACACACCGACCGGAAGCGTGTACTGTCCTGCACCGAGGATCGTCTGTGCGACAATGTACTCGGTCCACCCGGCCAGGAAGACGAACACGAACACGGTTGCGAGCCCCGCTTTCGCGAGGGGTATGATGATCTCGTAGACGATACGCCACGACGGGGCGCCGTCGACGATAGCGGCCTCCTCGTAGGAGATCGGGATCCCGTCCATGTAGGTCTTCAACAGCCAGGTGTTAAAGGGAACTGCGCCACCAGCGTAGTAGACCGCCAGCCAGAACCGGGTGCTCGCTCCTGGATCCATAAAGCCCAGAAGGTTGAACAGGGCATACAGTGAGATCAGGAGTGCGACCCCGAGACTGCCGGCGACCTGCGTCAGCAGGACGTACACGTACAGGAGGCGCTTCCGCCCGAGGAAGTCACGCCGGGACATTCCGTACGCGCCGGGGAGGATTACCGACATCCCGATGACGACCGTCCAGAGGGCGACGTACGCGCTGTTTTTCCCGTACTGGATGATCTGCCCGGAGGTGTATATGTTTTCGACCCCGAACGCGGCGGGGTTGAAAACGTATTTGTTAGCAATCGCTCCCGGAACCGGAATCGAGAACAGTTTCCCGATGAAGGGAAGGCTGATCGAAATCGCCTCCGGCGTGGTGATCGGTCCAATGACCCACGCGAACTCCCGGAGTGAAACAGTATTTGGGATGAGTTGCACTCCGGAGGTCGTGTAGACCCCGCCGGAGGGATTGAGCGCGATGGTCAAGATCCAGTAGATCGGAAACATCAGCATCGCGGTCACGAGGAACGCTGCCATCGTCGACACGACCGTCCAGGCGACCTTCTTGGGCGGGATCGTCCCTTCCTGAAGCCCGTTGACCGTGTATCGAATCTCCTTCGCACCTCGGTACGGCGCGAGCGCCACGTGACGGATGTCCTCGTAAAGCAGCCGTGCGATATCCGATGCTTGACTCATGTTTCACCAGCCTCCTCTGCGAGATTGCCACGCTTGACTGCGACGTACATGAACCCTCCGAGGAAGACCAACATCACGATACTGATCGCTCCACCGAGGGCGTAGTCGGCCGGCGAGACAAGCGCTTCCCGATACGCGTAGACGAGAATCAGCGCGTTTTGGCCCGGTTCGGTCCCGGGACCACCTTTGTTGAAGATCCACGGAACGAGGAACTGCTGGAACGACGCCGCGGAAGTCAGGATCGTGCCGAACAGGACCGGGCGCTTGATCGATGGCAGAACGACGTGCCAGAACCGTGCGAACCAGCCCGCACCGTCGACTTTCGCCGCGTCGAGCAGCTCTCCATTGACGTTCTGTAGCGCACTGACAGTAATCAGCATCATGAACGGATACGCCAACCACATCTCCGTCACGACGTACGTGCCGAACGCGAGCCACCGGTCCTGTAACCACCCGATCGACTCGGATATCAGCCCGGCACGGAGGAGCAGATTGTTCAGCAAGCCGAAGTCAGCACTGCTGAACACGGCCCGCCAGACGACGATCGAGAAGATCACGGGGATGCCCATCGGCATAATCAGAATGCCGCGGAAGAACCGTTTCCCACGAACTCGATTGCCGGTGAGAACCATCGAGAGGCCAACACCGAGTACGACCTTTCCGAACACGCTGACAGCGACGAACAGCCACGTCACGAGCATCGAGTTCCAGAACGCGAACTCGAAGATCGACAGCGGATCGGACATGAACGCGTTGATCACGCCCTGCTGGAGTGCGCTGTCGGTGAACAGCAGATCCATATAGTTCTCGAGACCAACGACATCCGCCGAACCAACCGGTAGAATTCCGAGGAGCGTCCCATCGCCACGGTACAGGCTGTTCTGACCTGACTGTGTCGCATTCGTCAGCGAGAGGACAGAAAGGTAGAACATCGGGACGACCATAAACGCCGCCCACAGCAGGAATCCCGGTAGGACCAGCAGTGCCGGCTTGTTCTCGCTAAGGACTGAGCTGATATTGCTCTCCTTGTATCTCTGTACGACGTTGGATGTACTCATGATTTGATCGTGTGAAATACCGTAGTAGTCGTAAGCGACAGCTGTCGTTAGTAGTCTTCTTCCCAGGTGGTCCGGACGTCTTCAGCCGCATCCTGAAGGTCGCCTTCGAGACCGTCGGTGCCGCCGTCCCACGCTTGCGTCAGAACGTCGGAGTACGGCGCCCAGACGGCAGCAAGTCGCGGATTCTGCGGCATCAGAACCGCTTCTTCGGTCTGTTTGCTGAAGCTTTGAACCTTGCTGGGCAGCTGATCGCTGCCGGAGAGGTTGCTCTTCGCGGGCAGGAAGCCGGCGTTTTCGGCCAGGTTGATCTGGCGCTCGTTGCTGGTGGCATACCATTCGACGAAGTCGCGGGCCGCCTTGGCTGTCTGGCTGTCCGGCGACTCGAGCATACTCGTGAAGTAAATTAGCTTCACGCCCATATACGGTCGCGCGGTACCGTCGCCAAATTCGCTGTGACCGGTCTTGTCCGGAATATTCGTGACACCGACGTTGAAGTCGACGTCCTCGATGAAGCCGGTAATCTCCCACGGACCCGTGATGACAAAGGGCGCTGCGGCGTCCTTGAATGCGGCTGTCTGTGCGCCGTAATTGCCGTCAGTCGGCATATACGGTTTGAGCTCATCGAGCAGGACACGCAGTCCTGCGGCGAACTCCTCATCGCCCAGCCCGAGTTCTTCGCCGTCGTACATGACCGATCCGAACATGTGGGCGGCCCAGGTCACGTGGTAGGTGTCGATCGGCTGGCAGAAGCCGTAGTCGCCGTCCCAGTCGTCCATGATGGACTTCATCTCCTCGATGGTTTCGGGCGGCTCGACGCCCATGTCGTCCAGCGCGTCCTGGTTGTAGATCAGCGCCGGCGTCTCCGTCGTGAACGGAAGCCCGTAGACGCCACCGTCGTACTGGGCTGCCTCCCACGCCCGATCCGTGAACATGCATTCGTCGACACGGAGCTGATCGGACATGTCCGTGAGCATGTTTTGGTTGACGAACTCACCTATCAGGTCGTGTGCCCACTGGAAGGCGTGCGGGCCCTGGTTGGCACCGATATCCTGTCGGAGCTTGTCCTGGAACGCGGTGGGAATGTTCTGGAGCTTCGCTGTCGGCCCCTCCATCGCGTTGAACTTGTTCTGCGACCCGTTAAAGAGCCTGGACGCAGCGTCAGTGCGGTTGTGCCACAGGGTAAAACTCCCTTCGGTGACTTCCGGGTTGATGGTCGAGCAGTTACAGCCGTCCGGACAGTCGCCGAGGAACGTCGTGACTGTCTCGGCAGGTCCGCCGCTGTCATCTGCGTCGCCTCCACACCCCGCGAGTAGACCGGCAGCCGACGTGCCGGCCATGTATTTTAGCAGTGTTCGACGGTCGTAGGACATTGTGTGAACACCTGATGAATTACGTCTTCACCTATTTATGTATTACGAACATTCGTTCAAGACAACTGAACCGCTGTCGGCGGAATCTATCGGTAGCCGACGGATACGGCAGGAACGTGCGTCGGACGTGAGCTACGCCGGAGTATGTAATATATGCGCCACCAACGTTTGTTGAAATATTTTATCCTGAATCGAGCGAGGAGGGCAAGAATTATATCATTGACTATACTGGGTTTAGCCAATGGCAAGCGTCGAACTGCGTGACCTCCGAAAGGAGTACGATCGAGGAACCATCGTCGCGGTCGACGACCTGGACATGGAGATCAACGACGGGGAATTCATCACCGTCGTCGGCCCGTCAGGGTGCGGGAAAACGACGACGCTGCGGATGGTCGCCGGCCTCGAACGGCCGACGAGCGGGTCGATCGTCATCGGCGATGAGGACGTAACCGACCTGCACGCGAAAAACCGGGACATCGCGATGGTGTTCCAGAACTACGCGCTGTATCCGCACAAGACGGTCAAGGCGAACATGGAGTTCGGGCTCCGGATGAGCACCGACCTCAGCGCGGAAGAGCGCAACGAGAAGGTTCAGTGGGCGGCCGAGATGATGGGGATCGAGGAGCTGCTCGAGGACAAGCCTGACGAGCTCTCGGGTGGACAGAAACAGCGCGTTGCGCTCGGGCGCGCAATCGTACGTGATCCCGAAGTGTTCCTCTTCGACGAGCCGCTGAGTAACCTCGACGCCAAACTCCGCAAGACCATGCGGACGGAGGTCCAGCGCCTGCAGGACGAGCTGGGCGTCACGTCGATCTACGTGACCCACGACCAGGAAGAGGCGATGACGATGGGTGACCGGATCCTCATCCTCCGTGACGGCAAAAAGCAGCAGGTCGGGAAACCCGAAGAGGTGTACAACGATCCGATAAACGAGTTCGTCGGCGGATTCATCGGCTCGCCGAGTATGAACTTCGTCGATGTCGTCGTCGAGCAGACTGACAGCGGGATGGTTCTGGTCGGCGTCGATGAAGACTTCCGGTATCATCTCTCCCCGGACGTCGTCGATCGATTCGGAGTACTCGAAAGCGGCGGCGAGTACGTTATGGGGATCCGACCGGAAGACGTGTTCCCGGCTGAGGGGACTGAGCGGGATACAGTCACCGCAGTCGTCGAAGTCGTCGAGCCGATCGGGTCGGACAACTACGTCTACCTTGATCTGAGCGGCGAGCTCGACACCGGTATGTCAGCGGAACGGGTCGAGGAGTCCGACTTCATCGCTCGCACGGACGCGTCGTTCGCGCCCGAAACCGGCCAGGAGGTCGAAGTGGTCTTCTCCGACGAAGACGTCCACCTGTTCGATCCGGCAACCGGATCGTCAGTCCTGTACGAACAAGGTCATACGGGCGGTGTCACCACCGCGGAATCGAGCGCCGACGAGAGTTCCATCGCCGACGACTAGACTGCTCTTTCCCGTCTTTCTGTCGCCAACTTCGATAGCGACAGCAGTCCGGCTATTATTGGGCGAGTTCGCCCGCTGTTGTGAGTTGGGCTACCGTCGCGAGTCGAATCGCGTGGGGCCATCCGAGCGGCGTCGCACAGTCCGGTGTGCCGTCGTCGAACAGCTGTTCCGGCAGGTAGCCGTTGTCCATCACGAGTGAACCACCGGTGTCGATCTCGTCGAATAGTGTCCTGGCTTCCGCATAGAACTCGTCCGCCCGGGTGTCCGCACGGTCAGCCAACAGCGCTGCCAGCTGTGTTGTGGCGTTCGCACCCCACGCCGTCGAGACGGTCCAGACTTTCTCGTCGTCTTGCACTCGTCGACGCCACTCGTCGTCCTCAAACCGGTATAGCCCCGCGATCGAGTCCGTCTCGCGCCAGAGTCCGTCGAGGGTGGTCTCGAAATGAGCGACCAACCGGTCGATCCGTCGTTCGCCGATCGAGCCGATAGCCGCATACTCGCGGTGAGCTTCCGCGAGCGCGAATGACCCCGAATCGAGCCGGGCGTCGAGGTCGCCGTCGGGATCAATCCGAAGCGCAAAGACGTCGTTCTGATCGCTCCACAACTGATCGAGACCGTCGTAGACGGCGTTGGCCCCTTCGCGTGCACGTTCACGAAGCGAATCGGAAACGGGTGCGCGGGCGATGGCCGCATACCCCTGTAGGAACGTCGCGGCCGTGTGGACGAACCGTCCGGTCATGTTCTCCCAGGCGTTCTGACACTCGATCGGGAGTCCGTCGTCTTCCAGCGTCGAGTCGAGCCCATCCAGCGCTCGTTCGAGCGCCGATTCGATAGCATCCGGGTCCGACGGATTGCCCAGGCGAAGATACGTGGCCAGGAACGAGGCAACGCTCCCGGTCTGGTCGGCCTGATAGTCCACGTCGTCGCCGGCTTCCAGCCGCGCGTGTGCCCATCCGGGTGCGATCGAGCCGTCGTGTGCCCAGACACGGTGTGGCCAGGAGCCGTCCTCGAGTTGTGTCTCCATGTAGAAGTCGGCGCTATCGGCGAACCAGTCCTCGAGCCCAATGCCGAGTCGCTGGTCAGCCTCCAGCAGGTAGCGGGCGATTTCAGAGTCGTCACGGAACCAGGTGTAGCCGTACCCGCCGGTGTACACGTAGAACGGATCCGGATCGGGGCCGGCGATGTGTGCGCCGCTCTCGGCGGCCAGCAGCGACAGTACGCGCAGATCATCGACGGCGACCTCCCGACGGGGCGTGTCGTCCGGAACCGTAATCGAGGCCTGCGTTTCGGCAGCCGCCCGCAGTGCGGCGACCGAATCGTGTTCGCTGGCGGTCTCGTGAACTGTCGTCAGCCCGTCCTCGCGAGCCGTCCCGTCGAGGTCCAGCAGCAGCGATCCGACAGTCGTCGTCGCAATCGTTTCGGAGTCTGTCTGCTCGACGTCGAAGGGTATCTCCAGAGCGACCGTCCCGTTCAACAGTGCGTCCTCGTACTTTTGGCCGCCGGTCTTCGCCCGCGGGAACGACACGGTTTCGGTCCCGGTGACGAGTTCGTCGAACTGTTCGGGCAACTGGCCGAACACGTTCTCGAGGCCGGTCGTGGCAGTGACGAGGTTGGACTGCCGACGATGGTGGATCTCGAGCGTGTTCTCGTATTCGAGTTTTCCGAGCCGACTCTCCTGCCGTTCGGGGGTCAGATCGAAAAACGCCTGCAGCGTCGGATCGGTCGGTAGTTCGCCCTCGAGTTCGAACCGTGTGAGATGGACGGCACCGAGCGTTAGATCGTATTGGGTGACTGTATAATCGCCCGCCTCGTGGACGGTTCGGACGAGCGCGGTATCGTCGACGTACCCATGTTCGACGGTTTCGAGGTCGCCGAGCCAGGTCGTTCCATCGAGCAGTTCGATCCCGAACCGCGATCGGTTCACGCCGGAGAGGCCCGAGATTGGATACGAGTAATCGCGATGCCAGCCGTCCTGGTCGACGTAGACGAGCCGTTCGTCCAGTCCCGAGAACGTACCGGTCGTCGAGCGACGTTCACCAGGGAACACGCGCGCGTCGTTGCGGGTGCGCTTGTAATCGTCGAGAGCGCTACGGAGCGTCATAGGTCGAGTTTCCCCCAGGATGCATTAATCCTGATCATTGCGACCGGTGACGAGCGGACCGGTAGCGAGTCGCGTTCAGCGGTCGTAGCCGTCGATGTCTTCGGCGGGATCGGGAACGTTGCGCGGCGCCGTCGGGTAGGGGCTGCCCTCGACGGGCGCGGCCCACTCGGCGGCGTTGCGCAGGACGGTCTGGATCTCGTCCTGGTGGTAGACCGGGTAGGTCTCGTGGCCGGGTCGGAAGTAGAAAATCCGGCCCTTGCCGCGGCGATAGCAACAGCCCGAGCGGAAGACTTCCCCGCCCTCGAACCAGGAGACGAACACCAGCCGGTCGGGCTCAGGCACGGTAAAGGGCTCACCGTACATCTCGGCCTCGGGCACGACGAAGCTCTCGGGCAAGCCACTGGCGATCGGATGACCGGGATCGATCACGTGCAGGCGCTCGCGCTCCTCGGCCTCCCGCCAGGTCAGGTCGGCGTCCATCCCCAGCAATTGCCGGAAGGGTTTGGCGTGGTGGCCCGAGTGCAACACGATCAGTCCCATCCCCTCGCGGACGTGGCGGGCGACGCGGTCAGCGACGGCGTCGTCGACCTCGTCGTGGGCGATGTGGCCCCACCAGTAGAGGACGTCAGTGTCCTCGAGGACGTCTTCGGTGAGGCCGTGATCGGGTTCCTGTAAGGTTGCAGTGTGGGTGTCGTGGCCAGCCTCGGCGAGCACGTCCGCGATATGGGCGTGGATGCCGTCGGGATAGAGTTCGGCAGCGCGGTCGTTCTCTTTCTCGTGGATGTACTCGTTCCAGACTGTAATTGTGGGCATATTTCTAGTACTCATAGCAGCAAGTAAACACCTGCGGCGAGTCGACACTGGTCTGCAGGTGCCACTGCAAATTAGCCGACAGTCACAACTTCGCTGGCTGTGTAACGGCGGCCTCCGACTTCATACGTGATCGTAATTCGCAACTGTTCGCCGCTCATATCTACCGGTTGTCCTCCATTGTTTAGGAAGCGAGTGAGATACAAGGTTCTGTACTCGCCAGCCTCGAACAGTGCCGGGACGCCGTCAGCAGACAAATTCACGTCAGCAGGGAGAGTGTATCCGCTTTCGGGACTTCCATACCCCACGAGCCCATACGCGTCATACCATTCGACCTCATAGTAGCGTGTCCCGCTCGCGTCGATTTGGACCAAGTTGTTGCTTGTCTCATTGGTTTTCGCTCTGACGACAGTGACATCGTCGTTTCGATTGCTGGTAAACACCTGTTCGACCACAGAATCGTAATTTGGCCCTCGCGCCGTGGAGCCGTATGAGATACCACCGCCAGTCGAAACCGTCTGTCGAACAGTGTCGGTGACACCGTCGTCGTCAGTGACGACGAGAGTCACCGTGTACGTCCCCGCCTGGTCGTACGTGTGAGTAGTAGTCGCTGTCGTCGTGGTCTGATCGACCGCGCCGTCGTCAGTCCAGTCCCACTCGTAGGTCTGGATCGTCCCGTCCGGATCGGAAGAATCGGAGGCATCAAACGTGCAGTTCGTCCCGGTGCAGTCGTACGTGAACGACGCTGTGGGCGGCTGGCTGACTTCGATCTCCCGAGACACGGTATCCGTTGCGCCGTCGTCGTCGGTCACCGTCAGACTCACTGTGTAGTTGCCGGGTTGGCTGTAGTTGTGGGTTGGATTGCGTCCGGTCGAGGTCGTCCCGTCGTCGAAATCCCACTGCCAGCTCTGGACAACGCCATCGAAATCGGTCGAAGTATCGTTGAACTGTACCGTCTCGCCAACCCCAACCGCTGTGTCCGAGGGCGTGAAGTTCGCCGTCGGTGGCTGGTTGGGTCCCGTGGCATTCTCGACGACGATCGCACTGACCTTGGCGTTGTCCTGGATCGTCGAGAACCGGATCGTCAACGCCCCATCCGTGACCGTCGTCACGTTCCGGACGTCGAATGCGCGGTCGTGGCCCACCCGCTGGTGGATATCCAGCGCCGAGAGCACTTGCTGACCTTCGATACTCGTATCGAACACGCGCGACCCGTCCCCGCCGCCGTTGCCGTTGCCACCCCAATAGATCTCCGCGAACTGCAAGGTTACGCGGTACTCGCCATTTTCGATCGGTATCTCGTAGCTGAAGTCACCGTAGCGTTCAGACTGATACAGCGGGTCATCGCTCGTGTCTGCGATCGGATCCCCAGTAGCATACGTCAACCCACCCGTGTAGCTCGTATCGGCAACATACTCGGTACCGTCACTGGCCGTGTAGTCGTTCCCGCCGGCGTTGATCGCCGTGACGACCGTGACAACCGTGGCTGGGACGGTTTCGGCCGTCGTGTTCGTCGCGCCATCGTCGTCAATCACCGTCAGCGTCACGTTGTAGGTGTCGCCGCTGTCGTAGGTGTGATTGATCACTGGCTCGGTCGTCGTAGTCGTACTCCCGTCGCCGTTGAAGTCCCACTCGTAGCTAGTGATGTTCCCATCGCCATCGTATGAGTCGCTGGCGTTGAATGTGATCGACTCGTTGGCCCCAGGGGCTTCAGGACTATACTCGAACGCGGCGACTGGCTCGCGGTTCGGAGCAGCCGGCACGACGATCTGCTCGTCGTGGACGACTGCGTTCGACGGTTCGTGGACGACAAGCACGCGTGCCAGCCCAGTGGTAAGGGTATGGCTTCTGACCCATCGCTCGCCGGCCGAGAAGCGCGCTGTATCGCTGCCCCGGTTTTCGGTGAACGATTCGAGTCCGTACCGTGTTTCGTCTCCGTTCTGTCGGAGGATGACGGTGATAGCAGTCTCTTCGAAGCCATCACCGCCGCCGTGGGTTAGCGTGAGGTTCTCTGCCGTCGCTGAGGTGTTGATCTCGGCCAGCGGTTCGTTGCTCGCCTGGTCGGTGACATTGCCGATGACGACAGTGCCGACGAGTAACGCGAGAAGCGCGAACACACCGACGAGGAGGGCGACGCCGACGACTTCCGACTGGGCACGCGTCCACTTGTCGTGCAGGGAGCGCGACACTTGTTGTCACCCAGTGAACGTGACCGTTTTGGTCGATCCGTCGCTGAACGTCAGCGTCACTGTTACCGATTTACTATTCATATTGATATATTGGTTATTCCCCTGTCCGTCGCGGAACTCGTAAATAGAGACCGTCGCCGTCCCGCCACTGCCGATCACGGCATTCGAAGTGAGCGGTGTTGGTCCGCTTCCTAGTGTGTATCCATCCTGGTTGTAGTTGCCGTTACCAGCTTCGAGATACCCGTCAGTATTCGCGTTCACGAACACTTCCCGGCCCCACTGGCCACCACTGGTGTTGCCTTCGTATACCTTGATCGCCGCGCTGGACGAATCGATCGATATCTGGGTCAAGTTTGCGTCACTGCTGCCGTTGTTGGTGACGCTAAAGCTCACACCAGTCTGGTCCCCGTTGGGCCCGTCAGCCGTCCCGTCACCGTTGTAAGAGATACTATCGGCGACCGCCTCATCGAAGAACTCGCCTCTGGTTTCGACTGTCCAGTCGCTGGCATTGTCAGTATCGACGTAGACGCCGTCATCATAGGTCGTCCGGTTGGCTACCTCGTCTTCACCGAGTGTCAGATTCCATCCGTGACTCGTCTGCTCGGTCCCGTACGCGAGTTCGTCACGGAGATCTCCCTGTGCGTCCCTGAGTTCCAGCGCCTCGCCACCGTCGGCCAACCGGAGCGAGGTGTTGTAGACTCGGGCAGGGTCGAGATCCGAGTCGGCGTTCAACAGCGCCGTTTTGTTCTTCGTGAAGTAGTACTCTCCCTGCAGTCGCTCGTCGGGTAGCGACGCCGTGTCATCAGTATCAGAGATCGTCCAACCGCCCGTGTCGGTCTCGTTCTCGAAGTACAGTCGGGCGAACTCGTCTCCGTCGTTGGCCGTACTCGAATTGGCCATGACCGCTGTAAACAGACTTTCGCCTTGCAGCGTCAGGTTCACGCGGCCGTCCTGATCCGAGAAGATGACCCCCGTCGTCGAGCGATCCATCTCAGCGATCGCTCGCAGATACGAGCGGAACGTAGCATCTGTGCTTGCGTAACTCGCCCGGTTGATCACGTCAGCTCCGTTGTATCTGTCGGCGGTGAGTACGTCCTCGGCAGCGGCGGGCGTCAGCGAGGACGTTCGCTGGTCATCCGCTGCGAACGAATAGATACTGACCGTCCCGCCGTAGGTCCCGCCGGTCGTCCGGTAGGCCTCCGTTTCAACCGAGAAGGCCTCGCTTGCGTTCGCGATTGTGAATTCAGAGAGAACGTATTCGTCGCTATCATCTGGCTCCACCACCGGGTAGCCGTCGCTGAAGATGATCTGATCGGTCTTGTTGATCGCCGACCAGACGCCGTTCTCGTCGGTCAGGAGTTCGGTCGACTGCGATGGGGAGTACGTCGACTCGCCGCCCTGTCCCGCTCGCGATGGTGCCGTGCCACCGTCACCACCAAGTCCACTCCCGTCGCTGTTGTCGACCCGAATCGGCACCGAGACGTTGACCGGCGTCGAACCGTTGAAACCCGACTCGTTCACCGCACCCGAAAGCGACGTATTCAGACTCACCTGGACGTAATCAGTCCGCTGGCCTGCGTCTGAGATATTCGGTGCCTCGTAGGTCACCGTCACCTGTCCGTCGCCGTCGCTTGCGGTGCTGTTCGGCGAGACTGACGAGTCACTTCGCTCGGTCCCGGCGACCACCGGCACGTTTCGCTTCGGATTGTCGAACCGATCTCGGACTTCGACGGCGATGTCAATCTCCCCGTCCTCCGGCACTGTCGGCGTGTTTTCCGAGACTCGCGTCAGATAGGCCGGTTCCGGCTTGACGACACCGGTGCCGACGCCGACCCGCGACAGTTGCAGGTCGTAGATCACGCCCCGTTCGAGGACGATATGTACCAGTTGATAGTCCGCTCCGGCGACCGAGGACGTACGCACGCTTGCAACCCGGCGCTCCCCGTCGAGCACCTCCTCCCAGCTCTTTTCATCCAGCCGTGTCGGCAGCGTGATCGAGACGTTCGAATCAGTTTCATTAGTGACCGAAACAGTCCGACTCGACACGCTCGCCCCGCGGAAATCAAGCGAGACGCTCCCGGACTGGCTCGCCTGATAGGACCCGTTGAGCGCCACGAGCGAGATCGTCGTCCCGTCGATCAGTCGCTGGCCGGTTTCCGTCAGGTTCGCGTCCCGGAACTGGTTGAACAGCACCGAGTGCTCGTACCACGTCGTCGGCGCGTTCCGGTACTCGTTGTACCCCGGTCGGTAGGCCAGCGACCCCGTGTTGTACGACCGGTTTTCGCCCGTCCAGAAGTCGCCCGTCTCGCCAGTTGCCTCCGCGTTGGCGATCGTCGCATTGATCGACTCGTCCGTCGTCCCGACGGTCGAAAGCTGTCCCGACGGGGGACCGGGGTTCATCGCGATGATACGCGAGGGATACTGCGTGCCAAGTGTTACCGATACCGAGCGACCGTCACCGGTCGAGCCAGTCGAGACGATGGCGTTGCGTGCATCCCCCAGTTGCCCCTGGACGGTCTGGCTGTGTTTAAACTCGATCTCGCGGTTCTGCTCGGGGACGACCGTCGCCTGATAGATCCCGAAGGAGATGACTATCGCGCCGAGCAACAGCACGGCACCGATCTGGATCGCCTGGCCGCGGCGGTCGCCCCGGAACTGCATTGGCACCATATCACTGCCCGACACGCAAAAAGCTGCCGCGCTACTCCTCGTCCTCTTCGACGACTTCCGGATCGCTCATCGCCGTCTGCAGGCTATCGAGTCCGTTGACCCACTCGGCGACCAGCCCGAACTCCAGGTCTTCGGTCACGTCCCGGTCCAGTTCCGCGCCGTCGATGATCAGCGTGCCTGCCTGGGCGCAGTAGCCCAGCGCGGCATCGAGTTCCTCCTCGCCTTCGGCCTCGCTCGCGGCTTCGATGTACTCGCCGACAGTTCCATCCGACGGCGGACCTCCGGCGACGTATTCCTCGGCCGCGTAGAAGACACAGACCAGCGACGTCTGGACGCCGTCGACCAGCATGAGCTTCTCCTCGTCGTCGATGTCGACTTCCGAGAGGACGACCTCGCGGATGTCGGCCAGCTCCTCAAGGGCGACGTCTTCGTCGAGTTCATCGTCCTGGTAATCGATGACGATCTTCGCGACGGCGATAGCCGTGTCGTCCTGCAGATTCAACAGCAGGCGCGCCGAGTCCTCGTCCTCGGGATCGATGTCTTCCGCTGCGATACGGTCCAGCCAGTTCTGCCACCGTTCCTCGGTGTAGTATTCCCCTGGCGGTGTGCTCATGTCAACCCTGTTCGTGCGTCGGGGGATAGGGTTTTCGTTGCCAGATCCGTCTGCGGGGACTCCGCATACCGCTTTCGTGATAGCGACCGGCGGACACGGTCAGAAATCCGGATCGACGTACTGACGCAGCAGCCCACACCCGGGACACCGTCGCTGTTGCATGCCCGCCGATTCGATCGGCGACAGGAAGAAGATTCGGCGTGGGGGACGACTGCGTGGAACGACAGAATCGCTCACCGATCCAGCGTCGCTTCGGTGTCGATTCCGTACACCCTCGCAGGTGTTTCGACGTGCGCGCGTCGCACGGCGTCGTCCCAGCCGTTTTCGAGCATCCACCGCACCCGCCGCGGGACGGTCTTCGGACCCAGCACCGCGCCCGGCCGCTCGGGATCGTCGATGAAGTCCGTCTCCATGAGGAACGGCTCGTCGGCCTCGACGGCGATCTCCAGTTCGTCCTTCTCGGCGATGACGCTCTTGATCGGCCCCTCGAGCCGACCGCCGGAGTAGTGCTTGACGACCTGTTCGGGCGGCAGTCCCTCCGCCTGTGCCCACTCGGTGATCTCAGTGAGGTCCTCACTCCCTTCGGTGTGCAACTGGACGACACAACCGACTTCGCCTGCCAGATCAAACGCGTGGCGCATCACCGCGTTCGAGGCCGCCCAGACCTCGTCGCTCACGTCGTAATGCGGGCGACCCGACTTGATCGCCAGTGCCGGCCCGTCGGCGACGTATCCAGCCGCGATGTCGAGCCCGGCCTGCATGATGTCGCGTGCCGCTGCCGGCGTGTATCCCTCCTCGACCAACTGCGAGATCAACCCCGGGTGTACGCCCAGGACGGGCCAGGCCCGACCCGGCAACACCTCACTCGCGTCGGCGGCCGCGTCGATCGTCAGTTCGAACACCTCCTCGAAGATCGCCTCGTCGGTGGCGGCCTCACGGAGGTGCCACGAGGGCTTGTTGAGCACGAGCAGATGTGTCCCGCCGACTGAGACGAAATCCTCGACGGCGTCGGTGTTCCGGCCCTCGATCGGATCGAGGTGCATGTGGTTGTCAAGTACCGGCGTGTCGTCGATATTCATATTCGAAAGTGAGGGCGGCGATCGCAAAAGCCGTTCGTCTCCGCAAGCGAGGCGGGCGGACGACAGCGTTTTGCCGACTCGGATGCCGGTTGGAACTGATGGTCCCGCTCGCGCAGGCCGCTTTCCTGACTGTCGCGATCGCCACGCACGCCGTGGTCGGCTACACGCTCGGGACGGCACTGTTCGATCGCCCGGTCGCCGGGCTGGCCGCCGGGGTTGCCCCGGACGTCGATTTTCTCTTTCCTGCCGCGCTTGGCTGGCCGTTCATCCACCGCGGGATCACGCACACGCTATTTGTCGGCGGACTCACAGCCGGGGTAGTGGCGTATCGGGACCGACGGACGGCCTTGGCGGTCGCAGCCGCCTACGGATCGCATCTACTCCTCGATACGACGACGCCGAAGGGCGTCCCGTTTCTCTCCCCGCTGGTCGAGACGGCGTACCACTTCGATCCGGGGACGACCGGCCACTCGCTCGTGCCGACTGTCGCCCTCTGGATGTGTTGTCTGGGCGTTCTCCGGCTGCGTCGCGACAGCGAGGACTCACCGCTTGATATAATATAATGATCCTCCAATCAACTAAGCACATCTGCACAAAATCCTTATATGTTACTCGTTCCTGCGACTAATTGCCGATGAAAACACAAGGACGTGGCATTTCACCCGCACACGTCGATAGGATAGTAAGAAAATCGAGGGAGAACATACACAGAGACCAAACGGCAGACTGATCGTATCGTTCGCAAACCGATCTCACGTGCCCGTGAGCGTGCAACCAGTGTCCGACGGAAGGCGAGTCGAGTGTGCTCCGACCTCGCCGGTCTATCCCGGATCGGTGCCCCTGACCGCCGGTCCGTGACGGTGCCGCGAGCCCATCCGCTTCCCGGCGGCGGCTACCGCGGCTTCTCTTCGTTCCGAAACCGGATCCGTACACTGCCGGCTATACTTACCCCTGGATCCTGCGGAACGTGTCCGCGAGCGATTCGCCTTCCGCGCGTTCCCGGTCGAGCTGGTCGTAAACGGTCCACATGTTCGTATCGCCCCCGTGAATGTCGCCCGATTCGACCTCGGAGACGTCCGGTTTCGGTGGCTCTTCGTCCTCGATCCCCAGCAGGTCCACCAGCAAGTCGTCGATCGACTCGTTCTCCCCCGTTTCCTCGTCCAGGATCTCGTAGACTGCGTCGCTGACTTCTATAGTTGCCATCGTTCTCATATGGTAATTGTTCTCCTATAACTATCAGCAACTATCGTGCATAACGGGGGTGTATAAACGGGGGTGATCAGGGGGATGGTAGAACGAGACAGTTTTGTGGGCCGGTTCATCGCCTCCGCGGTCTCGTCGTCGATCAATTCGTCGTAGGACAAAGAAGTTGCGCCCGGCCCCCGCGCGTCTAGAGGACGCCCATCGCGTCCAGGCGCTCGGGCAGGTACGTCTCCGTGACGAAGTCAAGCCCGTGCGAGGCCAGCGCCTGCTGTTCGGACTTCTTGTCGATCTCTAGCTGGAGTTCGATCTGTTCCTCCCAGTAGTCGGTCTGGAAGCGCGGATCCTCCAGCTCGGATTCCAGGGCGTTGATATCCGAATCCGAAAGGGGGTCGGTCGGCAAGTCGTACTCGACGATGTCCTCGGGCTGGACGCCGACAAACTGCGCCTGGGGCGTCGCCAGATACTCCGAGAGATGCGCCGACTTGATCGAACCGTAGGCGACCGATCCGTAGATGCGATACGACCAGGGGTCACCGTCAGTGAACACCGTCACCGGCAGGTCGAGTTCGTCGTGCAGCCGCTTCGTGATCCGGCGGGTCGCACGGGCAGGCTGGCCTTTCAGGTGGACGATCAGCGCGTTCATCTCCTCGTCGAAGCCGTTCTCGACGAGTCGGTCGCGCATCCCGCCGGTCTCGACTGCCAGCACGAAGTCGGCGTCACACTCCAGGAACTCGATCTGATCCGGGTTGTTCGGGATCTGATAGCCACCTTCGCCGACGTCCTCCTGGCAGTGAATTTCCCGCTCGCCCCGGCGGGTCTGTTCACGCAACAGGAGCGGTCCCATCAGCGTCGCGCCCGACTCCTCGGGACGCATGTGGAAGTCCTCCCGGGTGACCCCGGACACGATCTCCAGGTCCTCGATCAGCTGGTTCGATTCGTCCTGGCTGTTGAACTGCGCCTCGTCGAGATCCCATGACTCGCTGAGGTAGTACAACTCACGCAGAGTCGAGGAACGGTCCTCGCCGAGTTGCTGGGCCAGGAAATCGATCGTGTACACCGCCTTCAGGAGCTTCTGGGCGCCCGAGATCGTCTTGGCGCTGCGGGTGGACGTGCGGTCGCCGTACACCCAGACGTTGCTATCCTCGTCGTACTCGATGTTGGTCTTCGTCCGGGTCGGAACCTGCAGCCGCGGCACGTCGCCCTCCTCGAACTGCTCGTAGAACTGTTCGGCCAGGTTCAGCAGTCGCTGGCGTGCATCGCCCTCGCCGTAGTTGGTGTCGTCGTCTGTGCTCATGATTGGATCGTGAGTTTCTCCTCGTTGATTCCCTCGACGGCGACCTCACTGTTGGCGGCCTCGTCGATGCGGTACTCCAGCCGTTCGGTCTCGCCGCTGCCCACCGTCGGCGACCACTTGAGATAGTACTCGCCGTCCATCTCGACGACGTTCGCGCCGTTGACGTCCCCTGGCTCGGCGTCGAGGATCTCGGTCACCTCGATGTCGGCGTTGCGATCGGCGTTGTTCTCGACGCTGATCGTCGCCGTGCCGTCCTCGACGGTGCGCTCGACCAGGACGTTGTTCATGATGCGGGCCAGCGCCTCGTCGATGTCGGGCTCGTCCTGTCCCGTCACCGAGGCCAGTTTCTCGGCCATCTCCGGCAGGATCGTCGCCAGCTTGTCCTGTTTCTCCCGGCGCTGCTGCATCGAGCGGCGCTTGTTGAGGTAGCTCTTCAGGTCGCGGGCGGCCTCCCGGATCGCGAGTTCGATCTCGCTTTCGATCTCGGGCACGTTCGCGACGGCGTCTTTCGATTCGCTGGTGAACGGCACGTTCGTCGAGGCGACGTGGACCATGATCACCGCGGGGCCGTTCGGGATGCCGCTCCCACCCGGCTGATCCAGACCGTAGTTGCGCCAGTTAATCGCCTTGACCACGTCCGTCGTCGCACAGGCCCCGCGCTGATAGACCAGCGGCACGCGGTTGGCAAAGCGCATCACGTCGACGGAGCCGCCGTCTTCGAGGTCGCCGCCGTAGGCGATCCCGGCCTCGACGATGAACGGGTCACCGCCGTGGACCGCGGCGTCCCGGGTGGCGGCGGCGTAGAAGTCCGCGTCGAACTCCTTCTGTAGCCCCGACAACACCAGCTCCTCGGTGATCGGTGCGAGACAACCCGTCGGCGGCGACATGATGTCGGTCTCCCGCATCGCCTCCAGCAGTTCTGACGACGCGTCCCGGTCGTCCGCGATCGACGAGACTGTCGGCGGATCGTCCGGTACCGTCGCCATCACGTCCCATATCGCCTCGATCACGTTTTCGCGGGCCGTCTCGCCGAAGGTTGCGTCATCGTACTCCTCGGTCGCGTCGGCTGCCCGGGAGACGTACTCGGCCAGCTCCTCGCGCGTCAGTCGGTGCTGACGGTCCTCGCTCCCGACGAACTTCGCGGCCAGTCGCTCGGCAAGCCCCTGGAGCGTGGCGTCGTCTTTCCGCGTGCTGGTCGCCTCGTCGATCAGCGTATAGAGATCGGAGGTGATCGCGTCCGTGCGAACCTCCTCCTCGTCGCCGCCCAGCACCTGTGTCCAGGCGGCCTCAGTGGCCTTCTCCCGGACTGTCGAACCGAAGGTCGTCCCGGACTCCGATTCGACGGCCTCGGCCTCGCTATCGACGATCCCACGGAGTTCGTGATGGGCGAGGCGGTCGTGGTCGTCGACGGCCTCGGCGACCGCCGCCGCGAAGGTTTTCGTCGCCTCTTTGCCCTTGTTGGCGACCGCGCCCCGGACGGCTGCTGTGACGTCCGCGTTCTCGTGGGCCTGTGGCGGTCGCCAGGCCATTTCCCGGCCGAAGTGGCGGTCCCGGAACCGGTCGACGACGCTGTCTGCGGTCTTTTGCCCGACGCGGGTAAACTCCTCCTGCAGGAACCCGGAGATCGAGTAGGAATCGGTCGCCTCCAGCATCTTCAACAGCGTCCCGAGTTCGACGCCGTGGGGATGCGGGCGGATCTCCTCGGTCTCGTCCGGAAGTGTGGCGTCCTCGGCGCGCTCGAACTTCGCCGGCTCGTCCAGGCTGGGCTCGACGAACTCGATACGAGCGTGGGGGTTGACCACGGCCGTCTGCTCGATGTATTCGTGGAGACTCTGGCGCGCGCGCATGTTGGCTTCCATCTCCAGTTCGATGCGCGTGCCGTGTGGCCGGTCCCAGGTCGTCGTCTCGTCGACGCTGATCTCCGGTTCGTTGGTGTCGGTGTCGATGATCAACTCGAAGTACTCGGCGTCGCTGGATCCCTTGGTCCGGGAGGTGATCCGCGCGGGTTTGCCGCTGGTGAGCTGGGAGTACAGCACCGCGGCGGAGATCCCGATCCCCTGCTGGCCGCGGCTGTTCTTGACTGAGAGTGCCCCCTCGTTGACCACGACGAAGTTCTCGTCGTGGCCGGTCGCTCCCGGAACCGAAATGTCGTAGACGTATTCGGGCGGGTCCGTCCGTTCGACATTTTTCACCGGAAGCAGGCACATATCCGTCTCGGTGATCCCCTGAAGCTCGTGGATCGTCTCCCAGAGCTCTTCGAGCGTTTCCGTCGGCTGATGGTCGTCGTGGAGCAGCCCCATCTCTTTGAGATTGTGCACGTATCGGGGCTTCTCGACGTATTCCCCATCGAGGGCCCGTTCGATCAACGACTCGTACACTTCGGCGTGTTCAAGGTTCGAACCGACACCGACTCCGAGCAACAACCCTGGAATCGTATCCGGAACAGTTTCGTGACCGACGTGTCCTACCCGGTGATCAGAGAGCAACGATATGGGGACGCGCTTGTACTGTTGTTCGCCCGGTCGCCGGCGCTCACCGAATACGTCGGACAGATTGACGTCCTCGCCGTAGACCTTCGTCCTGTAGCGCGTGCTGGGGTCGTCGCTGTAGCCACTGCCATCGGTCACGACTTCCGTACTCGCCAGGACGCCTTGCATGTTCCACAGTACTGATAGTTGCTGTGCGAGTGTTTCACTGACCGTCGTGTGCGAAAGTTCGTTACTCGGATGCGAATCGGAGCCGTCTCCCTGGTAGAGTCCCGTGATAAACTCCTGCTGGCGTTCGCGACCTGTCCTGAACACGAAGTCCGGAATCCGTTTGTTCTCTGCCCCCTCGCCACAGGCGGTTTCGAGGAACATCGAGAGCACTGATCCAAACGCTTTCACTCGCGTCGAGTTACGCTCGCGATCGACAGTCTTTGTCCTCCCGCCCACAGTAGCGACGGTAGCCTCGGTCTCCTTGATCAGCTCTTGCTCGTGGGAACCGAAGGTGAAGCCGACTTGCCGGTCGTCGACGTGTCCCTCGGCGACGTAGTACCCCAGCAGGCGCATGAACGACTGATCGAGCTGAACGGACACCGGCATCGTCGTCTCCTCTCCGCCAACCTGGTACGTTTTGAACCGGCAATCGGCTGCTTTCTCTTCCCAGCCCAGTTCGATTACTGTCTCCGCTGGCAAGTAGCCCTTTTCGAGGTAGTTCGTTTCGAGACTGTCTTTGAGAATGTCGACACCGTCGTACCGATAGTAGGTCCGTTTTCGGTCGCTGTCCGGTGACGGCTTCTTTCGGATCTTTTCTCCGTCTTGCAGTTGTTCGAGCGTCTCCCGGTCGAACCCGTACACGTACACGCGCCGACCGTCGAGTTGGTCCGGCGTGATGTGCCCCAGCAGGTTCACCGATTCGATCGATTCCTCGAAAGATGGGAGCGTTCTGGGAGTGAGAACCGTATCACCGGCCTCTAGATCACCAGCTTTGATTTCTTTTGTCTCTCCCATGCTCGTCACTGAGAACAGGCTGTGATTCCCTGTCACTTCGACAGTCCGGCCTTTCTCGGTCGTGATCTCGTACGTGGCCTCGTCGGTTTCGTGTCGAATCGCGTGGGTGATTGACTCCCACGACATCTCCTGCGTTTCACGGTTGAAAGACGGTACTTCGATGTCGTCAGGCACCGGCTGCGTCGCTTCTCCGCCCTCCGGTAAGTACGCATCACAGAGGACGCCGATCGGGATAGTCTCTATCGTGTCATCACGTCTGACGAGTACCTGCTGATCGGGAGTTAGCGACTGCTCACGCTTGTGAAATCTCGAACCGTACAGTAGCTTCCCAAAGACTTTCGGGAGCTGTTCTTTGGTGATTCCGGGGCCGTTGTCTTCGATGACCAGCCGGTAGTAATCCCCCAGATCCTCGATCTCGACGTAGATGTCGGGGAAGATGTCGGCTTCCTCACAGGCGTCGAGGCTGTTGTCGACGCCCTCTTTGACGGCCGTGACGAGTGCCCGGGCTCCCGAGTCGAACCCGAGCATGTGCTTGTTCTTCTCGAAGAACTCGGCGATAGAGATCTGTCGCTGGCTCTCGGCCAGCTCCTCGGCGATCCCCGAATCGCCCAGCGTCGACTGCATCGATGGCATTCGTTAGACAAACCCAGTTCTGCCCGGCTTAAAGCCTTCTCGGTGCCGCGGTGAAAGTGAAACACTGACTCCGGGGTTCGGGGGACGGATCTTACGGTCGTTCCAGCGTGACCTTGCGCGCCTCGTAGTCTTCGAGGAACGAGTCCGGACCGCCGACGGAGACGGTCTCCTCGTCGGTTTCGATGATGATCGTATGTTCGATCGGGATCGTGTTCGTCCGCGGTTCGACCATCCCCTGGCGGGTCTCGACGACGGTTCCCTCGAGCGTCGTGAAGGGATCGTCAGTGTCGACGGGCTGGGCGGTCGCCCGGGCGTAGACCGTCGCTTCGGCCTGATTGTGCAGCGTCGCCTGCAGCGTCGCGTGGCGGAAGCTCCGGTAGGTCGCCGGGAGCTCGACCGGGTCGACGACCGTGTGTTGCTGGGCGAACGGCCAGTAGTTCGCCAGGAACGAACCGGCGATGATCGGCACGATCTGTCCCTGCACGATCGCGATCGCGCGATCGTCGCTGTTGGCCCGCGAGACCATCTCGGCGGGCGAGGCGATTCCCAGCTGTTCGTCGACCGCGAGCAGGACGGGCATACCGAGTTCCCAGGTCCGAATGACGCTCCCCACCGGTCTGTCGACGCCGTCGAGGACGTGTTCGGGATCGTCGACGTCGCTGATCAACAGCAGGACGAGGACGCCGCGATCGACCGCGGCCCGCAGCTGCTCCGCGACTTCGGGGAGATAGCCCTCCGGAACGGCGACGACCAGCTCCTGCTCGGCGCTCTCGATGTACTCCCGCAGGCGCTTGATGACGGTGACGCGGGATTTGATGACGTCGAACCGCTGGGGTCGCGAGGAGGTCTCCGAGTAGCGCTGTTTCAATACCGGCTCGATGTCTTCGAGCCGGTTCGACAGCATTTCGATGACCTCTTCTGGGGGTTTCGCCCGGATCTTCGTCGGCACGACGTGATCGTCGACGTCGACGAACCCCCGCTCTTCGAGCTCCTCGCAGATGCTGTAGACGTACCGTTTCGAGACGCCCGTGTCGTCCGCGATCGTACTCGCTTTCGCCTCCCCGTGTTCGAGGATCGTCAGATACGTCTGAATCTCTTTTTCAGAGAGGCCGAACTGTTTGAGCTGGTTTTCTAGCGCGACGGTGTTCATCGATGCTCGCCTCCCGACGCCCGGACGACGTATCCGATCTGATCTGACACCGAGTTGTGAGGCCACATCCTACTTCCCACGTACTCACTCGGAGTACATATATTGTTTGTAATCTTTCTTCACACCTGCTCCCCGGTGTATACACATGAGCGAGGCGAAACGAATCTGCTACTTTCAAGTCAGCGGGTGAACAACCCGGTTGATACGGATGGACTTCGATAGACAGAGCGGACTGTTCCTGCACGTCGCTTCGTTACCCGGACCGGACGGTATCGGCACCCTCGGCGATCCGGCCAAAACATTCGTCGACTTTCTCGCCGACTCCGGGCAGTCGCTGTGGCAGTTCTGCCCGCTCGGTCCGACGATCCCGATTCACGACAACTCGCCGTATCAATCGTATTCGGCCTTCGCTGGCAACCCGCTGTTCATCGATCTGGACGAGCTGGTCGAGCGCGGCTGGCTCGAGGACCTCGATCGTCCCGACTTCGACGACGGGAACGTCGAGTACGGGCCGGTCAGGGAGTACAAGGAAGCGCGTCTCGAGGACGCCTTCGAGACGTTCAAAACCGACGCGTCCGACGACGACCGAGCGGACTTCGAGGCATTCACGGACGATGCCGGCGACTGGCTCGACGAATACGCGCTCTATCGAGCGCTGCGAACGCACTTCGATGGCGTCTCCTGGCTGGACTGGCCCGAGGGCGCGAAGATGCGTGATCCCGAGGTGCTCGCGGAGTATCGCGAGGAGCTCTCCGAGACCATCGAGTACCGGAAGTTCCTCCAGTGGCTGTTCGACGAGCAGTGGTCCGAACTGAAAGCCTACGCGAACGAGCGCGGCGTCGATCTGGTCGGCGACATGCCGATCTACGTCGACCTGGACAGCGCGGACGTCTGGGCCAACCCGGAGATCTTCAAGCTGGACGAGCAACGCGAGCCGAAGTATGTCTCCGGTGTCCCGCCGGACGAGTTCTCCGACGACGGTCAGATGTGGGGGACCCCGGTCTACGACTGGGCCGCGCTGGCCGAGCGCGATTATGGCTGGTGGGTCAGCCGCTTCGAACGGCTCCTCCAGCGGGTCGATATCTTCCGCATCGACCACTTCAAAGGATTCGAGAGCTACTGGGAGATCCCGGCCGACGCCGACACCGCCCGCGAAGGCGAATGGGTCGATGGCCCCCACGAGGACATCTTCTACGCCGTTCGGGACGAACTGGGCGAACTGCCGATCGTCGTCGAGGACCTCGGGGAGATCACCGACGAGATGGACCGGATCCGGGAGGATCTGGGGTATCCGGGTATGAACGTCGCGGCCTTCACCGACTGGTGTGACGGGGACAGCCGCTACCATCCCTCCTCCTACGACGAGAACTCCGTCGCGTACACGTCCACCCACGACACGGACACCGTCGCGGGCTGGTACGCGGATCTCGACGAGCAACAGAAAGACTGCCTGCACTACGCCGTCGACTACGAGGGCGGGGACGTCCACTGGGACATTCTCGATACCATCTGGGGGTCCGACTCGGTCATCACGCTCGCACAGGTACAGGACCCTCTCGGATACGGGTCGGACGCACGATTCAACGTCCCCGGGACCGAGGAGGACAACTGGGCCTGGCGGGTCAGCGAGGACGCCCTCTCGGCGGACGTCGCCGAGCGACTGTACGAGATCACCGAATCGAGCGGCCGACTGACCGACTAGGGACTCGACACCTCCTCATATTGGTGGCTATACGTTCGTAACGATATCCGGCACGACGGCGTGCCGGATCAGTTCGAAATGCTATAGCCACCAGTACAAGCGCCGCCTTCATTTCCCTCCCGACGAACGTTCGGATAGTGGCCTCTCCAGAGCGACGTGGCGTCGATATGACGACGGGTGCGATCTCGCCGAAGCTGCTCCACCTAGCCTGGCCGCTCGTGCTCGGGAACCTCCTCCAGACAGCGTACAACCTCGCCGATATGTTCTGGGTCGGTCGGGTGGGTCGCGAATCCGTCGCCGCGGTCGCACTGATGTTTCCGCTGTCGTGGATGTTCGTCTCCACGTCGATCGGGATCACCGCCGCGACGATCGCGCTGGTCTCACAGCACGTCGGAGCCGGCGACGAGCGCCGGGCCGATCGGGTCGTCGCCCAGACGGTGCTGTTGACACTCGTGGTCGGGATCGCTCTGGCCGCGCTCGGGTGGACGTTCCGAGTGGACCTGCTTTCGCTGATGGGTGCCGACGGACAGGTGTTCACCGAGGCCCTGGCGTACATCGAGATCATCTTTCTCGCGCTGCCGCTGACGTTCCTGTTCTTTGCCTTCCGTGCGTCCCTGCAGGGCGCGGGTGACACCAAGACTGCCATGTGGCTGGTGCTGCTGTCGGCGGGCGTGAACGTCGTCCTCGACCCGTTCCTCATTCTCGGCTGGGGACCGTTCCCGGCGATGGGGACGCGGGGTGCCGGCTGGGCGACGTTCGTCTCTCGGGGGCTCGCGACTGCCGCCGGGATCGGGATCCTCCTGCGCGGCGGGTTCGGCGTCAAACTCCACGTGGGCGACCTCCGTCCGGACCCCCGTATTCTCCGAAAGCTGATCGATATCGGCTACCCGGGGACGCTGGATGGCTGGGCCCGGAGCTTCGCCGCGGTCGTGATGGCGGCGTTCGTCACGCCCTTCGGCGACGCTGCCATCGCCGCCTACGGCGTCGGCGTCCGCCTGATGTCGGTGACGTGGTCGGTCGCGGGCGCGGTCGGACAGGCCACCGCGACCGGCGTCGGCCAGAACCTCGGCGCGAAGACGCCCGACCGGGCCGGCCGGGTCACCTGGGTCGCTACCGGCGGGACGATGGCGCTTCTGGGCGTCGCGGCGGGGATCTGTCTACTCGTCCCCGAGTTGCTGATCCGGGTGTTTCTCGACGACCCTGCGACCGTCAGCGAGGGCGCGACCTTCCTGTACGTTATCGCTCCGTTCTGGGCATTTTTCGGCGGCACGATGGTCATTCAGGGCGCGTTCCGTGGTGCCGGCCAGACGAAAGTCGCGATGGCACTCTCGCTGCTCTCCCGGTGGGTGTTCCGGGTGCCCGTGGCGATCGTCTTGGCGTTCTCGCTTTCGGTCGCGCTCCCGACCGGTCACACTCTCGAGACGCTCGGGATCGGCGTCGTGGGGATCTGGATCGCCTTCTCGGTCGGCGGGTTCCTGTCGTTTTTGGTGGCGGTGGCCTGGTTCCGGCTGGGTCGCTGGCAGGAGGGCGTCATCGAGGACGAGCGCGAGACGGTCGTCGCGGACGCGACGGTAGACGAATCGGACTAGAAGCCGACGATCAAAACAACAGGCCGACCGGAAACGTTACTCCGTGGGCAAGACGACCGCGTCCTCGACGGTGACGCCGTTCTCGGCGGCGACGTTCTCGCCGGTGATCTGGTCGATCGCTTCGACTTTCTCGTCGAGTCCGACGACTTCGGATCCGTCCGAGAAGTTCAGCACGACGATATAGCGGCCGTCCTCGCCGTCGCGGGCGTAGGCGGTGACGCCGTCGTTGTCGCTCTCGTACTCGACGCGCTCGAAGTCGGCGTCGACGTGTAGCGCGTCGATCTCCTCCCAGGTCTCGGTCAGCTGGTGGTAGAACTCCCGGAGTTCCTCGTTGGCGTACTCCCAGTGGGTGTGGCCGCGACGCTGGCGTTCGCCGATCTCCTGGCCAGCGTAGATCATCGGAATACCCGGAACCGTCCAGGACGCGGTCGCGGCCGCTCGGATGGCGTGTTCACCGGCCTGCTCGATGTATCGGTCCTCGTCGTGGTTCTCGATGTAGGTGAGGAAGCCGGCGTGATCCGGGAAGCCGATCTGATAGCGGTTCTCGATCGAATCGAAGATCTGATCGGCCGACTGGTTGCCCTGGCCGATCTGGAGCAGATCGAAGTACAGTCCGGCGTCGAAGTGGACGTCGAAACAGAGGTTGTGGAAGTCCGCGACGTAGGGAATCGTCTCGTCCATCAGCAGGAACTCGCTGTCTTTCGATTTCGTGAGGTCACGGATCTCCTGCCAGAACGGGCGCGGGACGGCCCAGGCCATGTCACAGCGGAACCCGTCGACGTATTCGGCCCACTTCTCGACGGCGTCCAGCAGGTGTCGACGAACCTCCAGGTTGTCGTAGTTGAAGTTCGCGATGTACGGCCAGTCGAAGTACGTATCCGGCACGTCGTTTTCCTCGTCCTGCCAGTCGTACCAGTCGCGATACTCGGGGTCGCCTCCGATGGCGCGCTGGTAGAACTCGTGTTCGCGCGCGGAGTGATTGAGAACGAGGTCGAACAGGACTTTCATATCGCGCTCGTGAGCTTCCTCGACGAGTCGCTGGAACTCCTCCTCGCCACCCAGATCGTCGGCGATGGAGTAGAAGTCCGTGATGTTGTAGCCGTGATCGAAGTCGTCGTTCTGCAGAACGGGCGTGAACCACAGCGTGTTCAGCCCGAGGTCCCTGATGTAGTCGAGCCGGTCGATGATCGCTCCGAGGATCGTCTGGTCGTCGTCGGGGTCGACGAACCCGCGGACGTACAGCTCGTAGACGGACATCTCGGAGGTCCACTCCGGCGGTTTGTTGAGCCGCTCGACACCGCCGTCGGGATGGATCGAGACGGTGTCCGGGACGCTGTACTGGTGGCCGATCGCGACACCGTGTACGCGGACGGGCTCCGCGACCGCATCGAGCGGGGCGCGGAACTCGTACCCGTCGACCTCGTACTCCTCGAGGTCGTCGCGGTCGTCGACGAAGAACTCGACGTCGAGGTCTTCCTCGGGGGCGCCCGGCGCGGTCTTGGGGTGGGCCGTGATGACGACCTCGTCGCCGACTCGTTCGCCCGTGAGCGTGACCCGGGGGCGGCCACGCTCGCCGACGTCGCGAGACAGTCCGGAGCCGGCGCCGCTACCGCTCTGTCCGCCTGAGACGCCCGAACCGCCCGAACCGCCCGAGACCCCGCTGTAGCCGCTGTAGCCGCTCTGGCCACTGTAGCCGCCACTACCCGGCTGATGAGTCACTGATTTGTCACCAGGGTAGACTCGAACGGTCAGCTCGTGAGTGGTGTCCGGTGCGTCGAGTTCGACCGTGTAGGTGCCGGGTTCGTCCGGCGTGAGATACGTGATCGACTCGTCACCGAGGACGACCGAACTAGCCGCAGGCGCGTCCGTGATCGACCAGTTGTACTCCTCGTCGGGGACGGGATCTCGCGGGGCTAGTTCCTGGGTCTCTCCGACTGCCATGAACCGGGGTGGGCCTGGATGGTGCATGTATCTATATCAGCGATCGGACCTTCAATCAATCTTCCGACATCGATGTGCCACACAGTTCCCGGAGATTGAATGAATCTCATCGTATCTAACCACTATAATCAGATACTCCGTTTTCGAGGAGAAAGAGAGCGCTCCAGCCTGATTATCGTTGTTGAAATAAAACAACAACAGTTATACCTGGAGATCCGTAACTCCGAGAAAGGTGGAGCACATGGTGTCGGACAACCCGGACGGACGGATCGCGTATTACACGATGGAAATCGGAATCGAAAACGACGTCAAGACGTACAGCGGCGGGCTGGGCGTCCTGGCGGGCGATACGATCCGATCCTTTGCGGACATGGGCGTCCCCGCAGTCTGTGTCGCTCAGCTCAACGAGCGCGGTTACTGCAAGCAGACGCTCGAAGAGGACGGCACACAGATCAGCGAGGAGGACCCCTGGCCGGTTGAGGAGTACTGTGAGAAACTCGACGTTGAGGTGACGGTCCCGGTCTACGGTCGGGACGTGACGGTTACGGCCTGGAAGTACGACGTCGTCTCCGAGCAGAGCGGCGAGACGGTCCCGATCATCTATCTCGACACGAACGTCGAGAGCAACGACCCGGACGCCCGGGAGTACACGCAGCGACTGTACAGCCCCGGCTACGGCGAGGACGTCCAGCTGGCCCAGGAGATCGTCCTCGGGATCGGCGGGACGCGGATCCTCGACGAACTCGGCTACGAGGTCGACACCTACCACATGAACGAGGGTCACGCCGCCCTCCTGACGCTGGAACTGCTCAAGCGCAACGACATGGACCCCGAGGCGGTTCGAGAGCAGACCGTCTTCACGACTCACACGCCGGTCGAAGCCGGCCACGATCAGTTCGACTGGGAACTGGTCAACGAGGTCCTCGGGGAGTTCGTGCCCCAGGACGTCCTCAAGAAGTACAGCCGCGAGGAGGACCTGCACATGACGTACCTGGCGCTGAATCTCTCACGGTACGCCAACTCCGTCGCGAAGAAACACCAGGAGGTCTCCCGGAACATGTTCCCCGGGTACGACATCGACGCCATCACCAACGGCGTCCACGTCCCGTTCTGGGTCGGCGACTCCTTCAAGGAGCTGTACGACGAGTACGTCGAGGGGTGGCGCGAGAACCCCTACAAGCTCAAGCACGCCTCGGTCATCCCGGACGACGAACTCTGGGAGGCCCACATGGAAGAAAAGCGGGACACGATCGAGTTCATCAACGAGCGCGAGGACTCGGATCTCGACCCCGAGAAACTCACGATCGGGTTCGCCCGCCGGGCGACCGCCTACAAGCGCGCGGACCTGATCTTCTACGAACACGAGCGGCTGCGCCACATCGCCGAGAACGTCGGCGAGTTCCAGATCGTGTTCGCGGGGAAGGCGTTCCCCGGCGACGAGGACGGGATCGGCAACATCCAGGAGATCTTCCACAACGCCTGGCAGCTCAACGACGCGGTCAACGTCGAGTACGTCGAGGGCTACGACATGGAGGTCGGCGCGAAGCTGACCTCCGGCGTCGACGTCTGGCTCAACAACCCGCGACGGCCGCTGGAGGCCTGTGGCACCTCGGGCATGAAGGCCGCATACAACGGTATCCCGCAACTCGGCACGCTCGACGGCTGGTGGGTCGAAGGCCACATCGAAAACGAGACCGGCTGGAAGATCGGCCCCGAGCCCGAAGAGAGCGAGCCCGACGAGACCGAAGCCGCGGACGAGGACCGACAGGACGCGATGGACATGTACGACCAGCTGGAGAACACGGTCGTCCCGATGTACTACGAGGACCGCGAGAAGTGGATCGACATCATGCGCAACACGATGTCCTTCAACGGCCCGTACTACCACACCCAGCGCATGGTCCGTGAGTACCTCGACGACGCGTACTCGCAGTAGGACGATCCATCGCTTCGCTCTCGAAGCCACTTTCCCCTTTTGTCGTGCCACCGTTTCCGGAAGCGGACCGCGTCCCAACCGGCGTCCGTGTCGGAACGATCAGATGTCTGTAACTCGTGCACGAACCGTTCTGCTCGCTGTTTTAACCGCTTCGGGTCTTTACCGCTGGTCGGGGAATCAAAAATAAATATACTTATTGTGCACGGGAGTAAACGATAGTACTCACACCGAGCTCATGAACACGTCAGTTACCAGTCTCCTCCTCGGGGTCGCAGACGGGCAGTCGGACACGAGCGACGAGGACGGGGACCAGCCATCGACAGCACAATCGACAGAACAGGTGGCGTCGGTGGATGGGGGGGCTGAACCGGACTGTGATCCGGCGGAACTCGAGCGCCTTCGCGAGGAGGTGGCCGAGCTTCGCGACGAGCGCGATCGGGAACGCGAGCGGGCCGACCGGCTGGAGGCGGCCATTACTGCGACGACGGAGACCATGGAGCGCGCGATCGACGGCGATCTGACCGCTCGGACGGACATCGCGGCCGAAGACCCGGCTGTACGGGAACTCGGCGCGGTCTGTGACGAACTGATCGGCGAGTGGGGAGAGTCGATCAGACGCGTCCAGGAGTTCAGTCAGCAGGTCAGCGGCGCGACCGAGCAGGTCGCCACGACGGCCGAAGCCGTCCGCGAGCAGAGCCGGGAAGTCAACGAGTCGATCCGCGAGATCTCGGCCGATGCCGACCGACAGCACGACCACATCGAGGACGTCGCCGGGGAGGTTGAGGACCTCTCGGCGACGGTCGAGGAGGTCGCCTCCTCGGCGGAGGAGGTGGCCAACGCGGCGGAAGTCTCCGCGGATCGCGCCCAGTCGGGCGGCGAGGCCGCGACGGCCGCACTGGACGAGCTCGACGAGATCGAGGCGACCACGGAGACGACCCTCGAGAGCGTCGAGAACCTGGCCGACTCGGTCGAGGACATCGAGTCGATCGTCGAGGTGATCGACGACATCGCCGAGCAGACGAACATCCTCGCGCTCAACGCCTCGATCGAGGCTGCCCGCGCCGGCGAGGAAGGAGCCGGCTTCGCGGTCGTCGCCGACGAGGTCAAGGGCCTCGCCGAGGAGACCCAGTCGGCGCTCGATGACATCGAGGGGGCGATCGAGGCGGTCCGCGAGGAGGCCGACGAGGCCGCCGCCGACATGCGGGAGACGCGCGACCGGGTCGGCGACGGCCGGGCGACGATCGACGATGCGCTGACGGCGCTTGAGGACATCGTCGACGACGTCGAGGAGGTGTCCGGCCGGGTCAGCGAGATCAGCAACGCGACCGAGTCCCAGGCCGAGTCCACCCAGCAGGTGGCGGTCATGGCCGAAGACGTCGGCGAGATCAGCGAGGAGACCGCCGAGACCGCCGACGACGTCGCCGCGGCCGCCCGCGATCAGACCAGCGTCCTCACCGAGGTTCAGACCGCGACCAACACGCTGGCCGAACGGACCGAAACGCTGACTGAATCGCTCGAAGGCTTCGAGACGACTCGGGGCGCGGCCGACGCCGACGGCACTACGATCGAGATGTGGCACGCGATGAGCGGCCAGAAGGGCGTCCTGCTCGAAACGCTGGCCCGCGAATTCGAATCCCAGTACGACGGCGAGGTCTCGATCGAGCTGACCGCGAAGGGGAGCTACCGCGGGACGCTGAACGCCACGCTGAACGCTATCGAGAACGGCCAGCCGCCGACGATCGCCCAGATCTTCGAGATCGGCACCAAGCGGGCGATGGACAGCGGCGGGTTCGTCCCTGTCGAGGACGTCCTGCCGACCGGCTTCGACACCGGGGAGCTGCTGGATCCGGTCAGGTCGTACTACACGACCGATCACCGGCTGTACTCGCTGCCGTTCAACTCCTCGACGCCGGTGCTGTGCTACAACCGGACGGCCTTCGAGCGGGCAGGGATCGATCCCGACCGGCCGCCCGAGACGTTCGATGCCGTCCGGACCGCCGCCAGAGACGTCGTCGATGCGGGCGTCGCCGACTCCGGGATCACCTTCGCCAACTACGCCTGGTACGTCGAGCAGTGGTTCGCACAGGCCGGCCAGCCACTCGTGAACAAGCGCAACGGTCGGGGCGGCGACGCGACCGAGGCGCACTTCGACAGCGACGCCGGCCGCGATATCTTCGGGTGGTGGGCCGGGATGGAAACTGACGGGCTCTATCACAACCCCGGCGTGGAGGCCCGTGGGGAGGCCAGGTCGACCTTCCTCGATAGCGATGCGGCGATGCTCGTCGCGTCGAGTTCGTCGCTCGCGGACGTGCAGGCGGGTGCCGAGGATGCCGGGTTCGAGCTGGGAACGGCCCCGATCCCCGTCGCCGGGGAGCGCAACGGGCTGGCCGTCGGCGGGGCCTCGCTGTGGGTGCCCGAAGCGATCCCGGACTCCCGGCAGCAACTCGCCGGCGAGTTCCTCGCGTGGCTCGCCCAGCCAGCCCAGCAGGCTCGCTGGCACCGCGAGACGGGGTACTTCCCGATCAACCACGGTGCGGTCGACACGCTACGCTCTGACGGCTGGTTCCGGGAGAACCCCCACTTCGAGACCGCACTCGAAGAGCTGCTCGCGAGTTCGGATATCCCGGCAACCAACGGTGCTCGGATCGGTCCGTTCGACACGGTCCGGACGCTCGTCGAGGAAGCCTATCTCGACGCCCGCGATCACGGCGTCGAGACGGCGCTCGCCGACCTCGACGCACAGGTCGAGCGGTTGCTGGAGAACTACCGCACTGGTCGATAGCGCCCCGTCACCCACGTCTTCCCGATTCGATCGCTTCTTCGAGGGTCTTCACGATGCCGGCGAGGACGGCCACGAACCCGACGAACGTGACGAGTAGGCCGTAGTTGGCGACCCCTGGCAGCCTGGACTCGACCTCGTCCGAGTGTTCGATCTCGTAGAGCGTCCCGTTCCGTTCGAGAACCATCGGCACTCGCTCCAACGCCGATCGATCGTCCGGCAGCGAACAGCCCGTGTCGGATCCCGACGCGTTCACCGACGACTGGATGATCCGATCCACCCGATCCCGTTCGTCGGCCGAGAGGTTCTCGTAGGCGACCGGCTCTCGCGTGCCATTGCCCGCAGTCTCGGAATCCGACGGGGGCTCCGTATCTCCGATGACCGTCGCCTCGTACACGGTGGTCGTCTCCTCCGATGTCGTCGCGTCCACGACCGCGCCGATATATACGGGCGCAGGTAGACAGAGCAACCCCACGATGATGAGGACGGGGCCGACCTTCGAGAACGCCATATTTACCCTTCGTTCTGGTGTACAAGTGCTTTATTGTTATCTCACTGTCGGGACACCTGCCAGACGCAAGCAGTTTGGTACTCGCCCGCCAAGCGCCGGGCGTGTCCGAGCAGTACCAGACCGTCGGTGGCCGGGGACAGGCACGCTTCGAGATCAGGGGCTCGGAGTTCATCGGCCACGTCGCCCCTGCGACGACCGTCGAAGCAGCCGAGACCTTCATCGAGTCTATCCGCGACGAATACGCTGATGCGACCCACAATGTCCCCGCCTATCGCGTCCGGGCGGATCCCCTGCGGGAATACCAGAACGACGACGCCGAACCCTCCGGTAGCGCCGGCAAGCCTGCCTTGAACGTCCTCGTCCAGCGCGAGATCGAGAACGCTGTCGCCGTCGTGACGCGCTATTACGGCGGAACGAACCTCGGCGTCGGCGGACTGGCCCGGGCGTACTCCAGAGCCGTCAAGGAAGGCGTCGACGACGCCGGCGTCGTCACCGAGCGTCCCCACGAGCGCTTCGGGATCGCTGTCGAGTACGACGACAGCGGCACGGTACGGGGAATCCTCGAAAGCGAAGGCGTTGAGTTCGAGGCCGAGTACGGGGAAGACGCGGTCTTCGCGGTGCGAGTGCCCCGGCCCGACGCGGCCGCGCTCCGGGACCGCATTCGGAGCGCCACCAGCGGCCGGGCCGAGATCGACCAGTAGGGGTGCCCTCCGATCGTCCGACGACGATCGGACCGCTTGACCTGGACGCCTCGCCGTCGATCGGAGTCCGATAAAGGTAGGTAGGAGGGCGGCGACCGTCCGGGTATGCGAGTAGACATCGGAAACGCACTGGACAGAGTCGCGACGCCGGGCGTCCCTGAGGACGCACTCGACCGACTCGACGACCGTGTCGCCGACGCCCACGCCCGCATCGAGGAGGGGCGTGCGAACAACGAACACGGCTACGAGTCGCTGAACCTCCCCCATACCGTGGATACCGACGAGATTCGGGCGGCCGTCGAACCGTTCGACGACAGCGAGTACCTCCTCAACGTCGGGATCGGCGGCTCCGCGCTGGGTGCGGCCACCCTCTCGGCCGCGCTAGACAGCGACGTCGAAGCGTACTATCTGGACAACGTCGACCCCGAGTGGGTCGAGTCGATCATCGACGACGTCGACCTCTCGAAGACCGCCGTCAACGTCGTCTCCCGATCGGGGACGACCGCCGAGACCCTGTCGAACTTCCTGGTCGTCCGGGAGGCCATGGAGTCCGCGGGCGTCGACTGGACCGAGCGCACCTGGGTCACCACCGGCGAGGCGGGCAACCTCCGGGATCTGGCGGACAAACACGATCTGCCGTCGCTGAAAGTGCCCGACGGCGTCCCCGGCCGGTTCTCCGTGCTCTCGACGGTCGGGCTGGCCGCTGCCGCGCTGCAAGGTCACGACATCGACGCGATCGTCGAGGGTGCCGCGGCCGCCGAAGCCGATCTGGCCCCGTCGCTGTACGAGTCGCCGGCCTACGCCTACGGGGCGATCGCCTACGCGCTTGACGTCCGCGGCGCGGGGATCAACGCGATGATGCCCTACGAGGAGTCCCTAGAGACCTTCGCCGAATGGTACGCCCAGCTGTGGGCCGAGAGCCTCGGCAAGGACGGCCTGGGCCAGACCCCTGTGCGCGCACTCGGTGCGACTGACCAGCACTCCCAGCTCCAGCTCTATCGCGCCGGCCCCAACGACAAGATGGTCACGCTCGTCCGCGCGGCCGACCGCGAGGACACGCCGATTCCGGAGACCGACCTCGAGGGGCTCTCGTATCTCGGCGGCTCGTCGCTGGGCGAGTTGCTCGACGCGGAGTTCGAGGCGACCGAGGCCAGCCTCGCCGCCGCGGACCTGCCGAACGTCCGGATCGAGATCGACAGCGTCGACGAATACGGCCTCGGCGAGTTGCTCTACAGCATGGAGGCCGCGACCGTCCTGGCGGGCGAACTCTACGACGTGGACACGTTCGTCCAGCCGGCAGTCGAGTGGGGCAAGAAGGCCGCTCGTGGCCTACTCGGCGGTGGGGACTTCGAAGAAGCCGACGCCGTCGCCGAGAAGACCACGCTGACCATCGAGTAACCACGCGAGACATTTCAGCGACGTTTTATATCCCTCGTCCGAACCGGCAGGCGATGGATGGGTCCTCGCCTGCGATTTCAACACGGTCGCTGACCAAACAGTACGGTTCAACAACCGCCGTCGATGGGGTGTCGCTGTCCGTTCCCGAGGGCGTGACCTACGGCTTCCTGGGGCCGAACGGAGCCGGGAAGACGACGACGATGCGGATGCTGACTGGGCTCGTCGAACCGACGAACGGTGACGCGTTCGTCGCCGACACCCACTGCAGCGAGCGTCGCCACCTCGTCGGAAAGATCGGACTGTTGCCCGAGGAACCGCCGCTGTACAACGAGCTCACCGGCCGCGAGCAGTTGCAGTTCGCGGCCGATCTCCGGGACATCCCCTGGGAGCGCGTCTCAGATCGCGCGCTCGGACTCGCCGACACGCTCGATCTCGACGACGATCTCGACCGGCGGATCGACGGCTACTCCAAGGGGATGCGCCAGAAGACGGCGTTCATCCAGGCAGTCCAGCACGACCCCGACGTGGTCTTTCTCGACGAGCCCACGTCCGGTCTCGATCCGCGAGCGGCTCGCACCCTCCGGGAGCTGATCGTCGAGTTGACCGACGACGGGACGACGGTGTTTCTCTCGACGCACATCCTGCCGGTCGTCGAGGAGATCGCCAACAGGGTCGGCGTCCTGCACGACGGTCGACTGGTCTCGGAAGGGTCCCCCGCCGAACTCACCGACGACGTGGGCGACGGGGATGCCGACCTGGAGGAGGCGTTCCTGGAACTGACCGACGACCCGGCGGCCGCCTGGTGAGAGATATGAGACACGTTAGAGACGATCTCCGAGACGGCTGGACGCTCGCCCGGGCGGAGTTGCGCGCGCAGTTCCGGCAGATCCGGTCGGACCGGCGGCGCTTGCTCGCGGTACTCTTCGGTATCGTTGGATTCGGCCTGTTTCTGGCGGTGAGTTTCCTGCCCGGCGCAATCGCGTTCGGGAGCGAGTTCGAAAGCGATGTCCCGCTCGGGACGGCCGGCATGGCGCTGTCGGCCGTGACGGTGGCGATCGCGTATTTCGGCGCTGCGAACGGGTTCGGCCGGTCGCAGATCGGGACCGTCGAGCCGCTGGCCCGGACGTCGATACCGCCGCGGGCGGTCTCGATCGGCCGGCTCGTCGCACAGACGGTCCAGTCGATCTGGCTCGTCGTCCCGATCGGCGCTCTGCTGTTCGCGGGGGTCGCGATCGGCGGCGGCCCGGTCGTCGCCGGGGTCGTGCTCGTCGCTGTTCTGCCACTCGCGGTGGTCGGGCTGGTCATCGGGCGAATCGTCGGGGGAACGGCCAGGTACGTCAACGAGCGTCTGCAGGTGTCGCTGTGGGTGAAGGCGGTCCTCCTACTCGGACTGATGGGCGCGATCTTCCTCGGGACGCAGGTCCTGCTCAGTTCGCGATACGAGACCGGCTCCCAGTTCGCGGTGGGGCCAATCATCCCCGGAACACCGTTGCAGTCCTACGCAGCCGTCGTCTTCGCGCCGTTCGGGACGGCGCCGGGGCCGCTTGGCATTGCCGTCACAGGGCTGGTCCTCGCAGCGATCCCTGCCGGAGTACTCGGAGCGATCCGCCTCGAAACGTACATGCTCGTCGCCGATCTCGGCAACGACTCGTCGACGGCCGGGCAGGTCGAGGAAAGTTACGGCGTCCCGCGTCTGTTCGAAGCGACGACGTCGGCACGCGTCGCCTGGCGGTATCTCGTCCGGACGCGACGTGACCCCCGGATGCTCGCACATCTCACGCCGCTCCTGTTCGGCGCGTTCGGGATGGCCGGTTCGGCGTTCCAGGATCCCGGTATCCTGCTCACAGTCGGCCCCGGTGCGGCGGTCGTCGCCGGGGCCGTCCTCGCCGGCGGCGCGTACTGTCTGAACCCGATGGGCGACGACCGCGATCAGTTGCCACTGTTGCTGACCAGTTCCCCCTCCGTCGATGTCATGCTTCGTGGCCGGATGCTCGCCGGTATCGCCTTCGGTCTGGCCGTCGCGATCGGCGTCGGGACGCCGCTTGCACTGGTCGAACACGGTCCGGGGTACGTGCTCGGCCAGTCGGTACTCGCTGTCGTACTGACGACGGCCAGTGCCGGAATTGCCGTCGGACTCGGTGCGATCGCCCCGAAGTTCGAGCGCCGCGAGTACATGAACGTCGAGCGCGCGCATCCCTCTCAGTGGGCCCTGCTGGGCTTTCTGTTCGGCGGCATGATCGTCGGCGCGATCGGATTCCTGTTGCTCTGGCTGACGCTGTCGGGCGAGCACGTGCTGGCGGTCGCGTTCGGCTGGCTGCTGTACGTGACGATCCTCGGCGTCGCGTCCTGGGGTGGCTATCGCTATGCGGTCAGTCGCTTCGATGCGTTCACGCTCGACGATATGTGAGGAGAGCCGAAAAACGAGAGACTATTCCTCGAGAAGCTGATCGACGATCGCCTCGGGCTCGAACCGTTCGAGGTCGTCGTAGCCCTGACCGGTCCCCAGAAAGAGGATCGGCTTGCCGGTCACGTGGGCGATCGAGATCGCCGCACCGCCCTGCGGGTCGGCGTCGGCCTTCGTGAGGATCGTCCCGTCGATTGCCGCGGCGTCGTCGAACTCCCGCGCCCGGTTGACGGCGTCCTGCCCGGCGACGGCCTCGTCGACGAACAGCGTCATGTCGGGTTCGATCACGCGGTCGATCTTCTCCAGCTGGGCCATCAGGTCGTCGCTGGTGTGTAACCGACCGGCAGTATCCCCGAGCACGACGTCCACGTCGTTGGCCTCGGCGTACTCGACGGCGTCGTAGACGACCGCCGTCGGGTCCGAGCCCTGCTCGTGGGAGATGAACGTCCGATCGAGGTTCTCGGCGTGCTCGCGGAGCTGCTCGTTTGCGCCCGCACGGTAGGTGTCGCCGTTGGCCAGCACCGACGAGTACCCGTGGTCCTCGAGGTACTTCGAGAGCTTCGCGATCGAGGTCGTCTTCCCGACGCCGTTGACGCCGGTGAAGACGATCACGATCGGCTTTTCGGCCGCCGCGATCCGCTGCTCGAAGTCGAACTGGCCGACGCTGATCACGTCGTACAGCGCTTCACGCAGCGCGTCCCGGACGAGACTCCCGGTCGATTCGAGCCGCCTGCGGGTCTCGCCCGTGAGGTTGGCCTCGACGCCGTCGAGGATCTCCTGGGCGACGTCCATCTCGACGTCGCTCTGGAGCAGTGCGATCTCCAGGTCGCCGAGGTGATCCTGCAGGTCGTCCTCGTCGATGACCGTCTTGCCCGTCGCGAACAGCTTCGCCTTCTCGGCCAGCCCGCGGTCGTCGTCTTCGTCTACCGCTTCCGCCGCCGACCCGTCGCTGCCCGCGTCGACCGTCTCGCCCGCATCGCCCGAATCTTCGGTCGTTGTCTCGCCCGTGTCCTCGGTGGCCGCGGGCGCCTGTGTCTCCTCGACCGGCGCATCGCCGTCGGGAGCTGTCTGCCCGGGTGCATCGGCGTCGACCGTCCTCTCCGGCCCGGTCGCAGTTACCGGTTCGCTTGCCGGCTCGCTCTCGGGCACCGTCGGCTCGTCCTCGTCTGCAGTTGCCGCCGGCTGATCGGCGTCTTCGGACGGTTCGCTTTCGGTCGTCGATACGTCCTCGGCGCTTTCCGCGTCCTCGACGTCCTCTTCGACGTCGTCGCTGAAGCGGCCGAGCTTCTCCTTCAGTCCGTCGAACATCGCCTATTCGTCGCCCTGCTCCTGCTGCATCTGCTGCATCTGCTGCATCTGCTGTTGCTGGAGCTGCTGGGCGCGCTGTTCGAGTTCCTGGCTCTCGGATTCGACCTCTTCGATCTCCTCGCGGACCTCTTCGATGCGCTCGTCGATCGTCTCCTTTTTCAGCTCGAGGGTCTCGATGGCGTCGTCCTGTTCCTGCTCGGCCGCGTAGTCGGCGCCGAGCCCGACGATGACTTCGTCGATGTCCTGGACTTCCGCGCGGAGGTACGCGCCGCCGCCCAGTGGCACCTGCACGGTCGAGCCGGTCTCGAGCGTCTCGATGGCCTCGATGGCCTCGTCGGTCTCGGCTTTCTCCGTCTGCAGGTCTTCGATGTCGCCTTCGAGTTCCTCTTTTTCCTCTTCGAGGGCTTCGATCGCCTGTGCGATCTCCTGGGCCTGACCGCCGCCGCCACCGAGGCTCATGCCTCCACCTCCGTGACCTCGATCTGTGTGCGTTTCAGGCCGTGTTTCGATCCGAACTCCGCGTAGGTGTGCTCGGTCGCGACGTTCTCGTTCGGTGCTTCGATCTCCTTTTCGAAGGTCTGCTGACCGTCCCGCGCCTGGAACGATCCGCGAACAGTAAACGTGCTCATGGACGAACGGTGGAGAGTCAGCGGGAAGAATCTTCCCATCCTCCTTTTGCGGACGGCGCGGTACTGCGGAGTGACGCGTCTTCTCGGACGACTGGTCTGCTGTAAACGGAATGAAAACAGTCGCTAAATATAGCCCAGCGCGTCCTCGATCCGGCCGAGTTCCGGTCCGGTCGTGTCCTGACCGGCGACGTAGCCGGCGTCGTTGGCGAGCAGCCCGGAGCCGACCAGCGGACCGCCGTAGTTGACCGTCCCGATGTCGGCAGGGACGCCGAACAGTTCCTCCAGCGCGTCGAGCTCGCTATCGGTCGCTTTCGGGTGGGCGAGTACGCCCCCGTTCGTGACGACGGCGGCAGTCCCGACGGTATCGACACCGGCGATGACGCCGCGCTCGACGGGCACCTCCAGCGCGTCTTTGACCGCCAGCACAGCTTCACGCGAGAGGTCGGGGTGGACGTACGCGCCGGCGTCGTTCGCGAGGACAACGTTGCCAGCGGCGTTGATCCGGCCCGGTAACTCGACGATCGATCGATCGAGTTCACCGGCGATCCGCTCTCGTTCGCGGTCGGTGATGCGGCTGCTGACCAGCAACCCGTTCTCGTTGCCGGTCGCCAGCGCGCCGACCGTTCCCGATCCGCCGACGGTCGTCTCGATGGCCGACACCGCAAGCGAGTCGCTGATCGTCGCGACGAGATCCTCGTCGAGGTCCGGCCGGATCAGCAGACAGTCGTCGGTGGCGCGGGCGAACACACCGACGTACGACGATCCGGAGAATGCAGCGCGGGGCACGCTCTACTCGGCCGGTTCGGCCTCAACGACCGCCTCGCCTTCCTCCTCGAAGCGAGCGGCCCGGACCCGAAGCTTGCTCGGCGGCTTCGACCGACTGCGCGACCAGACCGCCTCGTTCAGCGACGGGTCCAGTCGGACGGCGTCTTCCGGGACGGCGAACTGCTTTGCGAGGTGTTCGCGCATGATCGCCATCGCCTTGTCCGCACGCTCGTGTTTCGGTGCTGCCTTCGCGTCGCGAAGCGGGACCGTGACGACCCGCTCCTCGAAATCACTCGCGCTCATTATTCGTCAGTGTCGTTGCGTCGCCAGTGGCGTCGCTTGGGGTTTCGCTGCACGTCCCGGTCTGTCTTCATGACGACCCACGCGGGCACGCGACTATTCTGTCGATCCAGTTTTGCCAGGCGCTTTTTCTTGCCTTTGGATTTCTTGCTCATAGTATCAGTCTCTTCCGTGTGGCTGCTTAAATGTGTGTTCCTTTTCGGTCGATCCGGCGACGCCTTGCGGTCCCACAGCGAATGTGATCAGGAACCGGCTACACGAAAATTCGTCTTTTTGAGTGTTTGCGTCGTCGGACGCGGCTTACGCCGCGGCCTCCTCCGCAAACACGTCGTCGTACTCGCCTGCGTCGATCTTCTCTTTGAAGTCACGCGGGTTCTCGCCCTCGATGGTGACGCCCAGCGAGGTACAGGTGCCGACGACTTCCTTGGCGGCGCCTTTCAGGTCGTATGCCAGCAGGTCCGGCAGCTTCTGCTCGGCGATCTGCTTGACCTGATCGACGGAGAGATCGGCGACGAACTCCTCCTGGGGTTCGCCGCTGCCGGTCTCGAAGCCGGCCTCGTCTTTGACCAGTTCGGCCGTCGGCGGGACGCCGACTTCGATCTCGAAGGAGCCGTCGTCGTCGTACTCGACGGTGACCGGAACCTCGGTGCCGTCGAAGGCTTCGGTCTGGTCGTTGATCTCCTGGACGACTGCCTGAACGTCCACGGGTGTCGGTCCGAGTTCGGGGCCGAGCGGCGGGCCGGGATCGGCCTGGCCGCCCGGAACGAGAACTTCGATGGTACCTGCCATATCCGAGAATCCGTCGGCGCGGGTTTAAGAATTGCTTTTCCGTGTTCGGCGTGCGAGGATTGCCCACGGAAATCGTGCCGGCGTCGGTCTCGGCCCTCGAGGTGCGACCGCGGACGGAAGCCCTTTTGAGCGACGATGGCGGAGTATCCGGTAATGGGGCTCGAAGAGGAGATCGAGGAACTCGAGCAGGAGATCGCCGACACGCCCTACAACAAGGCGACCGAGGAGCACATCGGCCGTCTGAAGGCCAAACTCGCCGAGAAGAAAGACAAACTCGAGGCCCAGCAGTCGGGGTCGGGCGGCGGCCCCGGGTACGCCGTCGAGAAACACGGCGACGCGACCGTCGCGCTCGTGGGCTTTCCCAGCGTCGGCAAGTCCACGCTGATCAACGCGATGACCAACGCCGACAGCGAGGTCGGCGAGTACGAGTTCACGACGCTGAACGTCAACCCCGGGATGCTCCAGTACAAGGGCGCGAACATCCAGATGCTGGACGTGCCCGGACTGATCGAGGGTGCGGCCGGCGGCCGCGGTGGCGGCAAGGAAGTCCTCTCTGTCGTCCGGACGGCCGACTTGATCGTGTTCGTCCTCTCTGTGTTCGAGATCGACCAGTACGAGCGCCTCAGCGAGGAGCTCTACCGGAACAAGGTCCGCCTGGACGCCGAGCCCCCGAACGTCTCGGTCCGGAAAAAGCACAAGGACGGGATCACGGTCAACGCCTCGGTCGACCTGGATCTCGACGAGCAGACGATCAAGAGCGTCCTGCGCGAACACGACTACGTCAACGCCGACGTCACCATCGGCGAGCACGTCGACATCGACCGGCTCATCGACGGGATCATGGACAACCGCGAGTACCTCCCGTCGATCGTGACCGTCAACAAGGCCGATCTCATCGAGCCCGACTACAAGGAGACCGTCGACGAGAACCTTCGCGGACACGGAATCGATCCCGACGACGCGATCTTCATCAGCGCTGTCGAGGAAAAGGGCCTGGACGCGCTGAAAGAGCGCATCTACGACGAACTCGGGCTGATCCGGATCTATATGGACAAGCCCGGCCGCGGCGTCGACTACGAGGACCCGCTGATGCTGTTCGAGGGCGACACCGTCGGCGACGCCTGCAAGAAGATCGGCGGTCGCTTCGACGAGCGATTCCGGTTCGCCCGCGTGTCCGGGGAGAGCGCCAAACACGACGATCAGCAGGTCGGACGCGATCACGAACTGGCCGACGAGGACGTCCTTCGGATCGTCGTGAACCGGTGATGACCGACGCACGTGGCCGATTGCTACTGGTTGCACTCGTCGGCGTGATCCCCTGGACAGTGGTGACGACCGGCGGCGTGACGACGCTGTTCTTCCCGTTCGGTTTTCTCGGCGTGGGCGAACCCTGGCGTATCGTGACGATCCACGAGTATCTGTTCGTGTACACGCAAGGACTGCCACAGTACGTCTACGCGTGGCCGCTCGGCGTTGTCCTGTACGGACTGGCACTGGTCTCGGCGGCGCTCGGACTGGCAGATCTGGAAGACCGCCGATTGACGGCGGGACTGCTGGTTTTGGTCGGACTGACACAGTTGCAGTTCGCGCTCGGGTGGGGCGGCCGCCGCACGTATCTCGCGGTCCCGATTGCGACGATAACGACGCTGACGCTGGTCTGGTGGGTGTACTGGTCGGATCTGAAAGGCGTGTTTTTCGAGGTTCGGACCTGACGCTGCACCGGAACTTTCTGCTCGTTCCCTGACTATTATGTCGCTTTTATTTTCATTGGCGATTATGAGTGAAGACTCATCACCGAACGGATCGATCAGTGAGATCCCATCCGCGGAAGTCGACACGTTCGGCGAGCGACTCGACGGCGACCTGATCCTCCCGGATCACGAAGCGTACGAGGACGCTCGGGACGTGTGGAACGGACTCGTCGACAAGCGTCCGGCGGTCATCGTCCGGGTCCGGCACCCCGAGGACGTGGCGGCCGGCCTCGAGTTCGCAGCAAAGCACGACCTCGAGCTCTCTATTCGAGGGAACGCCCACCATCAGGCTGGGAGTGCCCTCGTGGAGGACGGGCTCGTCATCGACCTCGCGGATCTCACTGCCGTGGACGTCGACAGCGACGCACGGCGCGTCACCGTCGGTGCCGGCGCGACCGCCGGGGCGGCTCTCGAACGGACGCTCGAACACGGGCTCGCGTTTCCCACGGGGAGCGCGTCCGTGGTCGGGATATCCGGATCGACACTCGCTGGCGGGCTGGGCTGGATGCGGCGCAAGCACGGGGCCGGTTTCGATGCCCTCCGGGAGGTCGAACTCGTCACAGCCGACGGAACGGTTCGCACTGTCGGCCCGGACGGCGACCCGGACCTGTTCTGGGCGATCTGCGGCGCGGGCGCGAATTTCGGTGTCGTCACCGAACTCACGTTCGAACTATACGAGACACCGCCCGTCGTCCCGGCACTTGGCGTCTTCTATCCGCTCGACGGCGCTGAGGCGATTCTCGAAGACTTCCGCGAGCTGACGGCCGAGGCACCGGACGCGCTCAGCACTATGTTGCTGAACACGCACGTCCCGCCGTTGCCCGACGTCCCGGAGGACCTGCAGGGGAAGCCGTCGATCGCGATCATGGGTGCGTATCTCGGCGATTCCGACGACGCCCCGCAGGTGCTCGATTCGTACCGATCTCTCGGGGATCCTATCCTGGATATGTCCGGGGAGATGCCCTACATGGCGTTGCACGAACTGGGCGCGGAGATGTTTCCCGATGGCCACCTGTACAGCCAGCGGTCGGTGTTCCTCGACGATCTGACCGACGAACACCTCGAACTCGTCCGGACCGGCGCGGACGACGCGCCGTCGCCGCTCGACGGGATCGGTCTCTGGCCGATGGGCGGCGCTATCGGGGGCAGCGATCACGATACGGCCGCGCCCTGGACCGACAAGGAGTTCCTGCTCGTCGTCGAGGGACAGTGGGTCGACCCCGAGACGACCGACCAGAACCTCGAATGGGTGCGGCGATGTGAGCGCGAAGCCCGCGATATCGGCGGTGAATACGCGTATCCTGGCTACGTCGGCTACGAGGAACAGAACGACGAGGACTGGGCGAAGCTGGTCTACGGCGAGAGCTACGATCGACTCGCCGAACTGAAGGCGACCTACGATCCGGACAACCGCTTCCGGACGAACATCAACGTCGGTCCGCGATCGTGAGAGCGTCACCCGCTTTCAGAACGTTTTTCGACGCTCCAGCCTATCTCTTGCACATGGACGGTATTCTCGACCACACGATGGTCCGCGTCGAGGACCTCGAGGAATCGATCGACTGGTACACCGAGCATTTCGACTGGGAACTGAAGCGCAAGAGCGAGCATTCCTCCTTTACGCTCGCCTTCCTCGGCCCCGAGGACATGCACGAGGACGGTGCGGTGCTGGAGCTGACCTACAACCACGACGGCCGCAGCTACGAGTTCGGCGACGCCTGGGGCCACATCGCGGTGCGCGTCGAGGACGTCTACGACGCCTACGAGCAACTGATGGACGAGGGCGTCGAGGACTATCGCGATCCCGACTCCTGTGGCGGCCAGTACGCCTTCGTCAAGAGTCCGACCGGCCACGAGATCGAGATCGTCGAGCGCGACTACGGCGCGAAATGGTCCATCGATCACACGATGATCCGCGTCGAGGACGTCGACCAGTCCATCGGCTGGTACACCCGCAAGCTGGACTACGAGATGTTCCGCCGTAGCGAGCACGACAGCTTCTCGCTGTACTTTCTCAAGCCCGAGGACGCCCCTCAAGAGGCGATGTCGATGGAGCTGACCTACAACCACGACGGCCGCAGCTACGAGTTCGGCGACGCCTGGGGTCATGTGGCCGTGCGCGCGGACGAATCCGATCTGGAGGAGTACTGGGAGATGCTGATGAGCCGCCACGCCGAGGACTACCGTGATCCGGAGTCCTGTGACTACAACTACGCCTTCACCAAGGATCCGAGCGGCCACGAGATCGAGGTCGTCAGACGGTAGCGAGACTCCGAGCGACGCGAGGCATACCGTCAATCGACCGGAGAACGAAGTGATCCGAGAGACGGTGTGAGCATACGGCGACCGGCGGGAGCCGTTTCCTCGGACTCGAACGTAGTGAGAGTCCGGCTTTTTCCCCACGTTTTTGCCGCGAGCGGTGCGCAAAGCGCACCCGAGCGGGAAAAAGTGGCCGTGACGGCCACGAGATCGAGGTCGTCAGACGGTAGCGCGACTCCGAGCGACGCACGCCTGGGCCGGAAAACGTGGATGCGATGCGACGACAATTAAGTCCCCGCGACGAGACGATACGGGTATGATACTCACGCTGACGCCGAACCCGGCGGTCGACCAGACGATCGAGATGGACGAACCGCTGGAACCAGACGTCGTCCAGACATCCGCCGGCGCGCAGTTCGACGCGGGCGGCAACGGGATCAACGTCTCGCAGTTCGTCCGCGCACTCGGCGGCGAGACGACTGCGACCGGGATCACCGGCGGCTTCACCGGGTATTTCCTCGAACAGAGCCTCGACGAGTTCGACATCCCGACTGACTTCTGTTCGATTGAGTCCGCACCGACCCGGATCAACACGACCATCCTCGCGCCAGCACGGGAGGAACTGCAAACGTCTCGAATGGCCGAGGTGCCCGACCGCGATCGGGCGGAGTATCGACTGTTGCAGACCGGTCCGGAGGTGACCGATCACATTGTCGACCTGCTGATCGAGACGGTCAAGAGACACGATCCGGCGATTCTCAACATCGGCGGCAGCCTGCCGCCCGGTATGGATGCCGCGGCGGTCGATCGTATCGCTGCCGCCGGTGACTGGGAGACAGCTGTCGACATCCACGGTGACGTACTGACCGACCTGGAGGGGACCTACGAGTACTGTCGACCGAACCGTACGGAGCTGGAAGCGGCGACCGGCATCACCGTTGAGAACATTACTGACTGTGAGCAGGCTGCACTCCAGCTCCACGAGATGGGCTTCGAGCGCGTTATCGCCTCGATGGGAGAAGAAGGAGCGGTGATGGTGACGCCCGAGAAGACGCTATACTCCTCGGCTGTCGACGTCGAGGTGGTCGATACCGTCGGTGCCGGCGACGCCATGTTCGCGGCGATCCTGTGGGCCTACGAACAGGGCTGGAGTGACGAGAAGGCGCTCCGGGCCGGTGTCGCAGCCGCCTGGAAACTCGTTACTGTCACGGGCTCGAGCGTCCGATATCTCAATCCACAGGACCGGATGGACGAAGTCCGCGTCTGGGAACTCGACGGCTGACCCGTCCGTACGCTGAGATCGGCAGACGTCATTCGGGAGCCGCGCTCTCGACGGGCTCGTCGTCGATCGCTTCGAGCACCCGCTGGTGGAACTCCTGCAGCACCGCGGATTCGTCTTCGGCGAGGACGACGTCGCTGGCCGACAGCGTCGCCAGCCCGAACGCCCGCGGCGTCGGCGAGTCCATCCTGGTCGCGTGCACGGTGACGTCGCCGGCCTGAATCGATTCGAGCACGTCCTCGATCGCATCGACGTTGAGTTTGTCCTCGAGAATCTCCCGGTAGGTCTCCTCGGTGACGGCGAACTCCTCGAGGTCGGTCGCGAAATCCAGCAGCATGTCGGCGTTGAACTGCTGTTCGCTGGCCGACTTCTCGTAGCCCTTGTAGCGTTTGAGGATCAGCAGCGCTCGCGTGGCGTTGATCCGGAAGTATCGCTCCAGCAGGTCCGTCCCGTCCAGACTCGCCCGCAGATCCGCTCTGACCGTTTCGGGATCGAGATCCCGAACGAGCCCCTCGATATCGACTTTCCGGTTGAGTGGCATCGAGAGCGTGAACCCGTTGTCCGCGACCGCGACCTGGACGTTGGCCGTCGCCTGCTGGGCGATATGATGCGCAAGTAACCGCGAAAAACCGTCGTTGAACCGTCGACCGTACGTCGAGTGGACGTGGTACCGGCGCTCGTACTCACCGCGATCGCGCACTTCCTCGACGACCAGACGACTGTCGGTCGCGACGCTCTCGGGACCGGCGTATCGGACCTGTTCGTCGAACAGCCGCGTGATCGCTCGCACGCTGTGCTCGTCGATGGGGAACTCCCGGAGCCACGTTCGGACCCGCGGCCGACCGCCGTCGGTCAGCCGGTCGAGCAGGTCCCGCTGGAAGGCGAGGATCTCCCGGCCGAGATCGTAGCTCATCGGCAGCCGCTCGGAGAACCACGAGGGGACGGTCGGCCTGGCTGCGGTCCGGTCGACGTAGACCTTCGACCCTCGGCGATATCGGAACTCGAAGTGCTCGCCACCGAGGACGAACACGTCGCCGGTCTCGAGGCTGTCCAGGTACGCTTCGTCGAGTTGGCCGACCCAGTCGTCGCCCGCGCGGGTGAACACGTCACAGGTGAAACTGTCCGGGATCGTGCCGATGTTGGTCATGTAGATGACCCGGGCCATCCGGCCGCGCTTGCCGATCAGCCCCTCGCCAACGTCGAAGGACTCGTAGTGGTGCTCGCCCTCGGGCGGGTCGTTGGTGTCGCGCCAGATCTTCGCGTAGACGTTCTTCTCCTCCAGACCGGGATAGTCAGCCGTGAGATACCGCATGAGCGACTCCCACTGCTCGTCGGTGTAGTTTCGGTAGGGGTAGGCTCGCGTGAGTACCTCGCGGATCTCCGCCTCCGGTCTGGGTCCGTTGATCGCCATCCCGTAGACGTGCTGGGTAGCGACGTCCTGGGCGTTTTCGGGGACGAACACGCGATCGACGAATCCTGCTTCGGCCTTCTCGAGCATGACCGCACACTCGATCAGCTCGTCTCGGTCGAGCGCGACGACGCGACCGGTGACGGTCTCCCCGAGCTGGTGGCCCGCTCGGCCGACGCGCTGGAGCAGCGCGGCCACGGACTTGGGCGAGCCGACCTGGACGACCAGGTCGACGTGTGGCATATCGATCCCCAACTCGAGGCTGGTCGAGGTCGTCACCACGTCGATCTCGCCGTCCTTGAGTCGCTGTTCGATCGTCTCGCGGCTGTCCTTCGAGAGGCTGCCGTGGTGGGCGCCGGAGTTGTCCTCGTCGTAGGCCTCGAAGTTCGCCCGCAGGTTGTGCAGGACTCGTTCGGCCCCCGATCGGGTGTTCGTGAAGACGATCGTGTTGGTATGCTCCTGTATGAGATCGTGTAACTGCTCGTAGAAGCGATCGGTCACGACCGCCGGGGGCGTGTCGATCAGGTCGTCGGTCGGGCAGGACAGTTCGATGTCGAACTCCCTGGCGAAGCGAGCGTCGACAATCTCGTAGTCGCGTGGCCCGTCGTCAGCATCCTCGCCAACCAGAAACTCGGCCATCGTCTCCAGGGGTTCGACGGTCGCAGAGCAGCCGATCCGCGTCGGCGACTGCTCGGCCATCGCTGCCAGACGCTCCAGAGACACCGAGAGGTGCGTCCCGCGCTTGTTCGCGGCGAGGCTGTGGATCTCGTCGACGATGACGTACTCGACGGTTTCGAGTTTCTTCTTGAACTTCGGGGAGTTGAGCAGGATTGCCAGCGTCTCAGGCGTGGTATTGAGGATGTGTGGCGTCTCCTTGAGCATCCGCTGGCGCTCGCTGTCGTCGGTGTCGCCGTGGCGGATCGCGTGGCGGATCTCGACCTCCTCGCCGCGCTCGTCGAGTCGCTCGGTGATGCCCTCCAGCGGCACTTCGAGATTGCGGTGGATATCGTTGGCCAGTGACTTGAGCGGGGAGATGTAGAGGCAGTACACGGAGTTGTCGAGGTCGTCGGCGCGGTCGCGGGCGAACAGTTCATTGATGATGCCGACGAAGGACGCCATCGTCTTGCCCGACCCCGTCGGCGCTGCGATCAGTGCGTTCTCGCCGCCGTGGATGTGCGGGATTGCTCCCTTCTGTGGCGGGGTGAAGAAGCCGCCGTTCTCGGGCACGAATTCGCCGAACTGCTCGACCCACCACTCGCGGACGACCGGATCGAGCAACTCCAGTACGTCCCGGTCGTCGATCTCGACGGTCTCGGGATCGAAGGACACGTCGGCCTCCGCGAGCAACTGGCGACCTCCCATCGCTTACCACCACTGGGGGCTGCACCGACTTGTGGGTTTGGAGGTCGAACACCTGGCTCCGCTGCCCCGTCAGGAGATATGCAATGCCGGCCGTCCGGGTTCGGCTCTCCTGGCAAGTTCATTGTCGGCGTCGCCCACCCCGCGAACGTCGACTGTTGCGTCGGACATATTTTCGTGATATAAAACACTGAACCACCTCAGTCTCAGCACCGCCGAAGCAGATACAGCCGACGACTGGCCTCGCTCGTTCGAATTCGTCTGAAACCAGATAATCTGATCGCTACTACTCAGGTTAAAATACATATCTTCTATTTCATATGGGATAACAAAGAACTTATTACTTAATATAGTATTGAACAGAAATGATGTGTGAACACGGATATCGGCGCCGAGATGTATTGAAGAAGTCAGCTATCGCGGCGACTATTGGGCGGATAGCTGGCCGCATTACAGCGATTGGATTCGTGCTGTACGTCATCTCTGTAATTTATCGGGCAGGGGCAATACAAATGGCAATCACGCTAGTTGGTATTGTGACTCTGTATGTGGTGGCGTCACTCCTCCGCGATCTCCGGTATGGTTTCGCACCGTGGGAACCTGTCGAATGGACATCGACATCACCTGGCGAACTCCCAACGGACGACTATCAACGCGCACTCCACTGGACGCTTGCTCTGAAATCGCTCTTGATCGTGGGGGCTATCAGTGGTCTTGTCTTCGTTTTCGCGACCGGTCTCAGAACGTTGGGGTACGTGTTACTCATCGGAGGTATCCTCGCTCAAATTGCTGCGCTAGCTAAACACTACATGAACGGCACCAGGCCGTGGTACCCATCAGTGCCGTCTCATCCAATTGAAGACCATACCGAAACACCCGATTAGCTGATGTAAATCGCCGGCCGCCCGGGCTCGGCCCTCCCGGCAAGTTCATCGTCAGCCTCGTCCGCCCCGCGCACGTCAACCGCGGCGTCGAATTCGTCTTCAAGCAGCCACGCGGCGCGCTCCAGTTCTGCGCGTTCGGTGGCCCGCGAGAGGATCGGCTCCAGCCCCTCCTGCTGGAGGGACTTCGCATAGGACTCGGCGGCCTCACCGTGCTCGCGGATCGACTGATCGCTCATCACTTTCGAGACGACCGAATCGCCCGATGACTCGCTGGCCATCTCGTAAGCGGTATACTTCCACTCCGGGGCCACGACCAGCTCGATCCGCTCGGGGTCGTCGATCCCCGCGGTCTCGACGATGTCGCGCACGTCGTCTCGAACCGTCGCGACGAGCGTCCGCTCGCGGTCGTAGGCCTCGATCTCGCTGTCGACGGTCGGCCAGTCGGCGTCGACGATCAGCCCGTCAGCTTGCAGCATATTCCAGCACTCCTCGGCCAGGTATGGCGCGACTGGCGCGAGCAGCCGAAGCAGGGTCTTCAGTCCCGTCCGGTAGGTCCCGGCGTCGGGCGTCTCGTAGGCGCGGTACTGACCGAGTAGCCGTGTGAGTCGGCGGACCTCGTCGATCGCCTGGTGGATCCGGAAGCGATCGTAGTCCTCGGTTGCGGCCGCGACCGCCCGGTCGAGTTCCCGCGTGAGATATTGCTCGGCCGGGCCGTCGCGCTCTGCCAGCTGGAGGCCGTCGGCGTACTCGTAGACCAGGCTGTAGATCCCCTGCTGGAGGTCGTAGGCTTCGCCGACGTCCTTGGCCGCCCAGTCGAAGTCCCGATTCGGGTGGGCCGCGCTCAGGACGAACAGCCGCGTCGTCTCCGCGCCGTACTCGTGGGGCGCGATCGCGTTGCCCTCCGTGTCAGACATCTTCCGGCCGCCGTGGAGCACCGTCCCCTGATTGACGAGTCGATCGACCGGCTCCCGGCAGTCGAGCAGGCCGACATCCGAGAGCGCACGGGCGAAAAACCGGATGTACAGCAGGTGCAACACAGCGTGTTCCTTCCCGCCGACGTAGACGTCCACCGGGAGGATATCGTCAGCGACCTCCGGATCGAACGGCACGTCCTCGCGGTCGGGCGAGAGGAATCGCAGGAAGTACCACGAGGAGTCGACGAAGGTGTCCATCGTGTCGGTCTCGCGCTCGGCGGGCCCGCCACACTCGGGACAGGTCGTCGCCTTCCAGTCGGTCGCCTCGTCGAGGGGGTTGCCCCGCGTCTGGACGAACTCCGGCAGTTCGATCGGGAGGTCGTCCTCGGGGACGACCACTGGGCCACACTCTTCACAGTGGACGATCGGGATCGGCGTCCCCCAGTAGCGCTGGCGGGAGATCAGCCAGTCGCGCAGGCGATACTGGGTGTCCGGCTGTGCGGCGTCGAGATCTTCGACGATCTCCGAGCGGGCCATCTCGGTCGAGCGGCCGGTGTATTCGCCGCTGTCGAGCAACTCGCCCGCGCCGCTGTAGGCCTCGCGATCGAGATCGACCGCGCCCTCGTCGGGCTCGACGACCTGGCGGATCGGCAGGTCCATCGCTGTCGCGAAGTCGTGATCGCGCTCGTTGTGCCCGGGGACGCCCATCACCGCGCCCGTGCCGACGTCGTCGAGTACGTACGCGGCGACGTAGACCGGGATCTCCTCGCCGGTCGCGGGATTGATCGCCGTTCGGTCGGTCGCGACGCCGGCGACCTCGCTCTTCTCGTAGGCCTCGACGTACTCGGCGACGGTCGCGTCCTCGCTTGCCAGCTCCTGGGCGAGGTCGTGACCGGGGCCGACCGCAAGGTAGGTCGCGCCGTGGATCGTCTCGGGTCGGGCGGTGAAGACCTCGACCGGGCCGTACTCCGCGACTTCGAAGGCGATCCGTGCGCCCTCGCGTCTGCCGATCCAGTTGCGTTGCATCTCGGAGACGCTGTCGGGCCACCCCTCAAGGTCGTCGAGCCCCCCGAGCAGTTCCTCGGCGTAGTCAGTGATCGTGAAGAACCACTGGTCGAGTTCCCGCGTCTCGACTGGCGTGTCACATCGCCAGCAAACTCCCTCGGTTGCGGGAGCGAGATCGACGTCTGGCGGCGGGTCGACGACCTGTGCGTCCGCCAGCACGGTCTCGCAGTCGGGACACCAGTTGACCTCGGCACCGCGGTAGTCGACCAGCCCCGCCTCGTAGAATTCCCGGAAGAACTGCTGGTTCCAGCGGTAGTATTCGGGTTCGGAGGTCGTGATCTCGCGGGACCAGTCGTAGCCAAAGCCCATCGTCTCCATCTCCTCGCGCATCCGGGTGATACAGGAGTCCGTCCATGACTGGGGGTCGGTCGCGCGTTCGTGGGCCGCGTTCTCGGCGGGCAACCCGAAGGCGTCCCAGCCCATCGGGTGCAGGACCTCGTGGCCCTGCATACGCTTGAACCGGGCGTAGGCGTCCGTGATGGCGTAGTTGCGGACGTGGCCCATATGGAGGTTGCCCGACGTGTAGGGAAACATCCCCAGGACGTACAGCGGGTCCTCGGGATCGTCGAGTTCGTAGGCGTTCTCCTGGTTCCAGCGGTACTGCCAGAACTCCTGTACGCTCTCGTGGTCGTAAGTGCGTCCTCGGTGCATTCGTATCTCCCCAGTGTCGTGGCGCGGGTCGCGACGCGGCCGCCGGTCGCGTTACGCCTGTTTCGGCGGACCGGACCAAAACCCTTCGCCCGACACACGCGAACTCGAACCACAACCCATACTACCGGGGGCAGAGCAGGGAGAGATATGGAGATCGGAGTCATCGGACTCGGTCGCATGGGACGTATCGTGGTGGATCGACTGCTCGCGGACGGGCACAGCGTGGTCGCGTACGATGTCGATCCGGAGACTGTCGCCGAGGCCGCCGAGGACGGCGCCACACCCGCCGAATCGATCCCGGACCTGGCCGAGCAACTCTCGGCACCGAAGCGGATCTGGATGGTCGTTCCCTCCGGGGATCCCGTCGACGCCGCCCTCGAAGAACTGGAACCGCACGTCGGCGGCGACGACATCATTGTCGACGGCGGCAACTCCAACTTCGAGAACTCGATCCGTCGCGGCGAGGCGACCGACGCCGCGTATCTCGACTGTGGAACTAGCGGCGGCCCGGCCGGCGCGGAACTGGGCTTCTCGATGATGGTCGGCGGTCCCGAGTGGGCCTACGAGGAGCTGACGCCGGCGTTCGACGCCGTGGCGACCGGGCCGGAGGGCCACGACCGAATGGGTCCCTCGGGGTCGGGCCACTATGTGAAGATGATCCACAACGGCGTCGAGTACGCGCTGATGCAGGCCTACGGCGAGGGCTTCGAGCTGCTTGCCAACGGCCGCTACGACCTCGATCTGGAGGCTGTCGCTCACACGTGGAACAACGGCGCGGTGATCCGATCGTGGCTGCTGGAACTCGCCGAGGAAGCGTTCCGCGAGGAGGGCAACGACCTTGGGGACGTCGCGGACTACGTCGCCGGCGGCTCGACCGGCACCTGGACGGTCCAGGAAGCGCTCGAACAGGAGGTGCCGGTGCCGCTGATCTACCAGGCGCTCTCCGAGCGGTTCAACTCCCGGGCAACCGGCGACGGCGAGGGGCGGTTCTCCCGTCGGCTGGCCAACCGACTGCGATACGGGTTCGGCCGTCACGAGATCGCGCGCAAGTAGCGTGTCGCCCGTCGGCGCAACATCCCCGGGTGATTTGCCGGTGCACCAATCCCTATAAGACGCTGTTTCATACCCGGGCACATGGTTCAGACAGTGGGCCTCTTGCTCGGCCTGGGGTTGACGCTTGTGGCGGTCGTGTTGCATTTCGCGCGCGGGACCGGCTGGCAGGCCGGCGAGGACATCTCCCGTGACGTGCTCGAACAGCGGGCCGCGTCCGTTCCGGAGACGGACTTCCCCGAGCCGTACAATCGCGGCGTCGGCGGCGGCGCGCCGACTGGCGCGATCGAGTCCGGTGCGTCGGAGGGGGAACTCGAGGAGACCGACGACGAAGACGCCGGGTTCGATCCGGAGGCGATCGAGGACGTCGAGTACTACGAGATCGAGTTCGCAAACGAGGGCGAGACGATCGAAGTCGCGAACAACGAGACGATCCTCGAGGCCGGCGAGGACGAGGACTGGGACATGCCCTACTCCTGTCGACAGGGGCAGTGTCTCTCCTGTGCCGGCCACATCGAGGGGGGACCGGCCGAGGAGTTCGTGCGCCACAGCAACAACGACACACTCTCCGAAGAGGAGATGGACGACGGGTACTGCCTGACCTGTGTGGCCTATCCGACCGCCGACTTCACGATCAAAACGGCCGAACAACCCTAGGACGACGCCTGTCGCGTGAGTCGCACAGCTGTCGCCTGTCGTTCACAACGACTAAATTCTCTTCGCTGGTACGGTCCCGTGAGGGCGCGTAGCTCAGTGGACAGAGTGCTTGGTTCCGGACCAAGTTGTCAGGGGTTCAAATCCCCTCGCGCCCGTATTTTCGCGCCTATAATCGCCCGAAATCGAGGGAGTGAGATTGGACGAACGCAAAGGCCTTGCTTTCGTTCGATGGGCGAGCGGCCGAGTGGGTGTCACGGGAATTCGCGTATAGCCAAACTGGTGCCCTTTCAGAAAAGCAATTGCTGATTGACAAGATATGACCGCAGTCCGCAGAGATCGTCGTTCAAATCGTTCGTGATCTGTCAAAAGGCCCGTGCTGCATACAGAGATTGAACGCAGCATACAGAGTTGGTTTAGTTCACGATTCTGGGCCTGAATCAGTGGTAGGTAGAAGATGCGTATCGGTCACCGGCCTATTTCGGGTCGGTGAGGAGACGAACCGACCGAAATAGGCGAACAATAGTCCGTGACGGTTCCTGAACTCTTTAGTCTCGCTTATACTGAAGACGGTGATTGCAGAGTAAATGCGCATTATTCGAGTGAGTGTCTGGAGGTGTCAATACGTGCGGCCTGCCTGTCTTATCGGTATAGATTAAGGCGTTGGAGGAGCGAGCCGGCCAACACGGCTACTGGAATAATTTCAAGCCGCCCGACCCACATGTTGATGATCAACATCCCTTTGGCGGGAGCAGGCATGGTCGGCCCGGTAATCCCGGAATCGAGTCCCACGTTGCTCTGGGCGCTCATCACGTCGAAGATCACGTATTCCAGTGGATGGGCCGGTGAGAGGACCCGCAAAAGGACAGTAACACCGATCGCCAGAAACGTGAGCCAGAGGACGAACACGACTGTCGCTTCCGTGTACTCGCGCTGGGCCTGTTCCTCGTCGAGTCGCCGGCCATCGATCTCCAGGTACCGAATCGCACTCGACGGGTGGAACACCTCTTGAATCTGCCAGACTGTTCCTTTGACAAGCGTAGCTACCCGGATGAGTTTCAGGCCACTGACCGTCGAACCGGCCGCCGCACCAGTGAGCATCCCGACACACGCAAGCAGTGTCGCGCCGGCACTCCAGACCTGTTCCGTCCCACCGCCGATCGTCGTACTGGCAAAGCCGGTGTTCGACGTCGCCGAGACGAACTGGAAGAGGCTGATCCGAAACGTCTCTTCGAGCGAAGAGTACTGGCCGTTCGCGTAGAGGATCACTGTCAACAGGAGTGAGCCGATAGTAAACCAGATGAACACCCACCGCGTTTGCAGATCGGTGTAGAAGTTCCGGATTTCTCCCTTGAAGATCAGATAGTGGACGGGAAAGGCGATACTCCCTGCGACCATCACCGGTACCGTTGCATACTCGATCAATGGGCTGCCGTAATGGCCAATCGAATCCGCGTGCACGGAGAACCCGCCCGTCGCTATACCAGTCATCCCGTGGTTAATCGCATCCCACAACGGCATCCCGACGAGCACAAACAGGATGATCGAGCCGAGCGTGAGACCCACGAAGATCTTCCAAATCTCCCGGACGGTCGTCACGATACTCGGATGGATCTTTTCCGAGCGGGCTTCGCTCTCGTAGAGGGTGTACGAACCACTGCGTCCCCCGCCCCGCCGGAGGATGGCGACGGTTAGCACAATCACGCCGACGCCACCGACCCACTCGATGAACGATCGCCACCAGTGGAGCGATCGGGGCAGTTCTTCTTCGACAGCAGCCATCGTGAGACCGGTCCCGGTGAATCCGCTCATGCTCTCGAATACCGCATCCAGCGGACGGAGGAATACCTCCGTTGTCGAATCCATCGGTGGCGTGTTGGTCCAGACAGGAAACGGATCGATCTGGATCGTCCAGGCGATGAGGAGGAATGGCAACCCACCGAGGACACCGATCAACGCCCATGCTGATGCAGCGGTGACCATCGCCTCGCGTTTTTCCGGCGGATCCGCGCCACGATACCGCCAGACGAGGCCAGTCCCGATCCCGGCCATGACGATCGCAGAGACGACGAATGCAGGAATCGCGTAGAACTCGGCGTTCACAGCTGCCACAAAGATGGACACCACCATCATCAGAGAGATCGCCTGCACGATCCGTCCAACGTCACGTCCGACAGCCTTCGTATCTACTTTCAACATATGATATCCACTGCCCAGATCTAATTTCGTCCGTTATACCGTTCGGTCTTCGTAATGGCCGAAAATGTCTGTAAGTTCGGGGTCGGCCCCAGATGCGGAATAGACCGTTAATAGATCGTTCGCTTTGATTCGCGTCTGTCCGCGCGGTGTTATTGGTTTGTTGTTGTCCTCACGTTCAATGGCAACAATCAAGACATCGTCCGACAGGATCCCCTCTTTACCAGCCTCAGTGAGTGTCTTTCCAGCAACCGGTGCGCCCTCTGTGACTGTGATTTCGAAGACCTCTGCCTGGTCGCCGATTCGCATGTAATCGACAATAGCTGGCCTGGCGACTGCCCGATACAGGTGTCCGGCAATGAGTTGCTGCGGGTTTTCGATCGTATTCACGCCGATCTGGCGGAAGAGATTCATGTGCTCCGGATTGTGAACGACTGACGTAATTGCCGGAATCTCGAATTCCTCCGCGAGCAGACAAACCATAACGTTCGTCGCGTCTTGATCAGTCGTCGAGATGATGGCGTCTGCTCGCTCAGCCCCCGCGTCGCTGAGCGTTTCTTTCGATGTGGCATCCGCATTGAGCACCAGGCAGTCGTGCTCGCCAGCGACGGCGTCGGCTCTCTGTGCGTCTCTCTCGATCACTACAACCTCGTTTCCGGAGCGAGTCGCAATATCTATCAGTGGTGTTCCGATATCGCCTGCGCCAACAATGATGATGTACATATCTGAGATGAATTAGCGGTCTGTGGTCTGCTTGGATAGGCGGTGTTCGATCCGGATCATGATTCACTCACGTCTTCCTCGGGAAAGGCCAGGATCGGGACGTCGGTGTTGTTGAGGAGGTGGTGGGTAACGTCTCCACTTAACAATTTCTGCCAGCGACTCCCACCGCGTGGTGTAAACACAATAGCACTTGCGTCGAGGTCGTGAGCCGCATCGATGAGCGTCTGTGCGACATCGGTGCCGTACAGAATCTCCGTTTCGAGGGTGATATCAGTATCGCTGAGGCCGTCCCTGACAACAGCGAATAGGTCTCGTGCCGCCTGCTCACGCTGTTCAACTGAGGCTTTATCGAGCGCACCACCGGCTTTTTCGATGACGTGGACGGCGATCACGGTCCCACCCACGTCGTCAACGTGCGAAGCGACTGCCTCTGTAGTTGCCGCTGCGTCGTCAGGGTCAGCTACTGGAACAATGGTTCGCTGGAGGACTGATTCAGTCATGTTGCTTCTCCTCCTCTTCGTTGTAGGTTTCCCCGAGGTACTGCCATCGAAATGAACCACCGTCACCGTCGATATCCGGAACCCACCTGACGTGGTAGGCGAAGGGGCCACGCGCCCCCTCTGGTGCATCCGGACGTTTGACGACCACGAGTGTATACGCGCCGTGGTCCTCCATATGAACGAGTTCTTCGCCCGCCCGTGGTTCAATCGCGTCTGTTCCCGGCGGAGTAGGGTCAGTTGCAGTCATATGTTGAGTGCCTCCCTGCTGATTCTCGCCCATCTATTCGAACGACGATGATTCGGGATGGGCTGCTTCGAACGACCTGTGCGGATGTCTTGCCGTGGAAGTGATCTACACTCTCCTAGATTATCGACACAGCATAAAACTTCGCGTTTCATTTTCGAAGGAGAAATATACTGGAGGGTATTTCCCTCTTCCAGAACATTGATGGGTATGGATGATATATAGGTCATCTAACAGTGAGTGGTTGCGCAACCAAATCGGGGGTTAATTATGCGTTATGACCGTAGCTCTCGTATGGTATCTCGCATCGACGAGATCGATAAGCGCATCCTCTATTATCTGGCAAAGGATGCGAGGAACACGGCAGCGCCGGAAATCGCCGACGAGATGGAGGTGACACCAGCGACGATCCGGAATCGAATCCGTCAACTCGAAGAGGAGGGGGTTCTGCGGGGCTACCTTGCGGACATCGACTACAAATCTATCGAGGGACACGTCACCTACCAGTTTAGCTGTACAGCCCCGATTCCGGATCGTGATCGTCTCGCGCAGGCGGCCCTGGAGGTTTCGGGTGTCGTGACCGTCCGGGAGTTGATGACTGGTAATGCGAACCTGGCAATAACGGCTGTCGGATCGGACACGAGCGATATCGGCCGCATTGCGGGTGAGCTGTCGGACATCGGGCTCGATATTGAGGACGAGAGCGTGATCGAAAAGGAGTACCACCGACCGTACGACCCGTTCGGACCGGAAGACGCCCCGAAGGGCCCGTCATTGACGGATTTCATGGGGCTCGCTGGCGGAGCGGAAGTCGTCGAATTCACTGTGTCAGAGGGGGCCGAGGTTGCCGGGTTGACTATCGAAGAGGCGGTCGATGAGGGGTTGTTGGCTGACGAGATGCTGGTGGTCGGTGTTGAACGGGACGGTGATGTCATCACGCCAAAAGGTGAAACGGTTATCGAGGCGGGGGACGTGATTTCCCTGTTCTCGAAAACGGGGCTAGAGAAAGACGCCTTAGAGGTGTTTGGGACACGATGACTGGTATTAATAAACCTATAATAGAGGTCATGCACTTCGAACGGAAGAACCATGAAATGTGAGCGATGTGGGTCGGATGGGTCTGTTGAGCGGTACGACGTAGACGGATTCACCGGATATCTCTGCGATGACTGTGTTGAAGTCTGGGAGCAAATCCAGTCCCAATAGCGGCACGATCGATGGGACAGTCGTAAATTCTGTCTGATAGTTGGTTCAGATACCGAGCGCCGAATCAACCAGTGGTGTTGTCTCACGGCGACGCAACTGTTGAAATGGATTTTGAGAGGTGCAGAGATGCAATTAATCGCGGGAGTGTGTCGTGTGTGATTTCGACTGCCGGACGTCCCGGCAGTCAGAACCAGCGCGAAATCAAGGATTCTGTATCTTTCCGATGGACTGTCAGTATCGGCTGTGGGTCAGTGTTGTTCATTATGTCGTCTACTGTGGATCCGAAGACATATCGACGGAGTTCTCCTTTTTCTGGCGCGCCGAGAACAGTCAAATCACGCGTTTCAGACTGTTCGATGATCGTGTCGGCCACACCAGGTTTGCGGAGAACGTCACAATGTACTTCGATCGACCCAGCGACCCGAGAGCTGTAGGTATCGAGCAGTTTCGCTGCATCGTTTTCCTGCTGTTCAGAGGCGTCTTCGGAGATGACGTGAAGCAGTTCGATCGAACAGTCGTACGCGGTAGCGATCGCCTCCGCGATCCGTATCGCAAGCCCGGAGTGGGGACCTCCAGCAACTGGCACGAGAATACTTGTCGGTGAGTCGAATGCGGCTATTCCTGACCCGACGATAGTGTGACACTGCAAGCCGTCCGTCTGATCGGATCCCGCCCGAGAGAAGAAACTCTCTTCCTCTCTGTTGATGAGGACACTCGTGATATCGTGGCTCTCGATGAACGCGCGCAAGAGATCGTCAGAGAGCTCTTTTTGCTGTTGAACGACAGGCACGTCGAACTCCTGCTTGATCAGGAATTTGGTGCCTGCGTCATGGCGGATAACATCTGTATTCTTCGTGTCACCCGGCTTGACAGCGTGGAGAAGATAGAGTGTGCCGTTCGTTCCGCTGGCGATACTAGCCCCGAGAAGACCGGTCTCGGTGACGTTCACAGCCTCGTGGAATGGCACGAGAATCCGTTGATCTTCGGATGGCCACGCCACATCTTCGTGCTCAAGCATCTGCATCTGTGGAGATCCATCCGAATTGGCTGGCATGAAACATATTCTATCACACAGAATCATAAAGACATCTGTTCTGTCGATGACGACGGTATCAGTGGCTTTGAGTACGGTTCCAATTTACTCCCGAAGGTTCACTGGCTTCGGCGTAGAACAAATGACGCCGTCGTGCTGTATACACTCTGCCTCTACCGATCTGTCTCCTCGTCAGTTGACGAAAGACCGGTGATCGATATGCGCCCTGTCTCTTGCAGTATGCCATCAATACATAATGTGAATTATATAATGTTCGTTTTTCAGCCGCTCGATTTCGATTGCCTCACATCAGAAGAGTTGATCCGTTTTTCCATTGAACGAGTGCCACTCGTGCCAATCCCTTCGAGGTCGTCATCGACTAACAACGTCGAAACATGATCCAACGAACGCAATGCCGATGCTTTCATTCGAGGGTCAACTGGCGAGTGGCTGTCACGGGGAAGTCACGTACAGCTAAACTGATCAGATTCCTGAAAATCAACCGCACGTTGAGTTAGACCGTCTGGAACGACTCGACCACTTCGCTTGTCGAGTATGTCTCGACCAGATTCTGCTGATCGAAGTCAGAATCGTCACTCCAGATGCCCCCATCGCTGGCAATCGTACACGCTAGATAGAGCACGGCGTCGGGATCGGTGTCGCCGATCGCCTCGTCTGCGCGCTCGATGGCCGGGTGGAAGTCTTCCGCTGGGACAACGTCGATATACTGGAACAGGAGATCGATGAACTGTGCCACTCGGTCCGGTTCCATCCCGGACTTCTCCGCGATCATCGCCTCGTAGTTCTCGATCTCGTCGGAGACGAACGCGGGCGTCAGAAGTTTGGGCTCAAGCGTCACGATGAGCTCCCGCGTTTTCGCATCGGCGATGAGGGCGGCGATGACAACGTTGGCGTCGATGACCAGCTTCATTCGGTCTTCCCCAACTCGTCGTCAACTCGCTTGCGTCCCCGCTCGTTGATCTTCCGGGCGATGTCCTTGACGTCGCTGTCAGTGAGTTCGCTCTCGCTGGTCAGTTCCGCCATCAGTTCCAGTGTTTCGATCTTCTCCTGGATGGCCTGTCGTGTGACTTCACTCCAGTTGATTTCCGGGTGGTTGTTCATTCGCTCTTTGAGATTGTCGTCAACGTTGACGGTGATACTGGGCATACAGAAATCTATGGGTATACAGATTACTGTGTCTTTTGGTGTATTTCACACCCTTCGAATTCAGCCTCCTCACCCCACAAAGGCCGATCCGTTCGACGATCGAACGAGCGCCCCTCGCGCCCGTAGCATTCCCCCTGTTCCTACTGGCCTGGTGTGACAGTTGATCTATATGTACTCCGCGATCGTTGTGTCTCATATGGTTTCCAAGATAACCATATTCGAACCGCATTTCGAACATGCACAGTTCGGGCCCGAGTCGATCGATACGGACTGGGAAGGTGATACCGAGACCGAAATCACTTCCGACGGCAGCCCCGACTCGAAATCCCGATTCACGATGATTCTCCAGGGGGCGACGGCGTTCGTCGTACTGTTCGCCGTCCTCTGGGCGGTCTTGTCGCGTCTGTTATCCGACGAGCCGGAATCGGAGTGATTGTCACCAGCCATCGATCCCGTTCGATGGCGGTTTCCTGACGACTAACGTCGAACATGCCGAAGAGTGCGGCTATAGTCGCTACGGAGGAGGAGATCCGATTCTCGCTGACTATGACCGATACATTCATGAACTCGTGTCCCATGCAGTCCAACACAATGATGCTCCCGACCCACGCGCTCGCGGGGATGCTGCTCGCGCTCCCGGTGCTCTCCGTCGCACCGGAGTTCGCCGGCGTCGCCCTCCTCGCCGGAGTACTGGGTGGGAGCTTCCCGGACTTCGATATGTACGTCGGCCACCGGAAATCCCTCCACTATCCGGTTTACTATTCCGCTCTGGCCGTCCCGTCGCTGTTCGTGGCAGGGCTCGCCCCCTCGGTCGCGACAGTCTCTGCCGCCGTATTCCTGATGGGAGCGGCCGTCCACAGCGTCGCCGACGTGCTCGGAGGCGGCCTCGAACTCCGTCCCTGGGAAGGGTCGTCGGAGCGTGCCGTCTACGATCACTACCGGAAGCGGTGGATCACGCCCCGGCGGTGGATCAGTTACGACGGCTCGCCCGGGGACCTCCTGCTTTCGTATGCGCTGGCCGTCCCGCTGCTGGTGGCGCTCGAGGGGTCGTTCCGCTGGACGGTGATCGCGGCCCTGACCGTCGCGAGCGTGTACACGGCCGTCCGTCGGTACCTGCCGACGCTCGCCATCACCGTCCTGACGGTTGTCGGACCGTGGCTGCCCGAGCCCGTGCGTTCGTCTATCCCCCCGCGGTATTGCGGCCCGAATCTCGTCGCTTCGGATCTCTCTGATTGACGGAGTAAGCGCCTGTCGCCCCGTCCCGACGCGCCACTCTCGGCTGTCGTCGCTCCGGCTGACCAAAGAACCTTGGTACCGCCGCCTCCACCACCTAGGTACGGACTGAGACATTGTGATCGATCTGTTGGTTATCAGTATACTGCTTTTTCAGGGTGCGATCCTCGGCCTGTTGGTCGTCGCCGTCCGTCGTCGGAACGTCGCGGCCGCGGTCAATGCCTTCGGTTCGCTCGTCCTCGCATTGCTTCCGACTGCCCTCGACGCTGTCGTGCGGACGGGGTCAGGCCAGGCGCTCGCCTTTGATCCGTCGCTTGCGCTCTGGCTCGGCGTCGCCGGGTTTCTACACTCGCTGGGGATGCTCGGGCCGTACGACTCGACGTGGTGGTGGGATCACCTCACACACACTGTCTCGGCAGCACTCGTCGCGGCCCTGCTCTACGCCGCCTTTGTCGTCACGGTCCCGTCTCTCACCGAGCACACGCCGTGGCCGGGGGGAGTCGGCGCGTTGACGGTCGTGTGCACGCTCGTGATCGGGGTCTTCTGGGAACTGATCGAACTCGTCGCACGCGAGATCGGTGACTGGTACGACATCGAGCCGGTGCTCGTCTACTACGGCTGGGAAGACACGGGTCTAGATCTCGTCTTCGACGTGGTCGGCGCGCTGGTGGTGGTCGTCCTCGACGTGCGGATCTTTGTTTCGACCGTCGAGCGGTTTCCGGCTGTCACCGAACGCCTTCTCGTCGCGAGCGGCTGGCTCGTCCTCCTCGGCTCGATTGCGATGGCGCTGTTCGTCGCGGTCAGCGGCTCGATACGGGGCTGAGCGGCAAGCAATCACGCGGGAGACACAGAGGCTTCCACCGGGACGCCACGCCGATTTCCGCATACCGTATTCGGCTGAGCCTGCCCCTGTTTCCACCGTGATTTTTACCGGTCGACTTCACAGTTCCTCCCGTGAATGGTTCGCGTCGCTGAGCAGACGAGGCGCATCTGGCGGCGAGCGGCGTCTCTCGGGTGGCCGATCGCCGTTCAACAATTTTTCAACACTTTGATGCGAACGGTCGACATCTTCGTCACGGGCCTGTTCTCGCCCGCCGCGATCGCCGCTGTCGGCATCGCTGATCTCTACGCCCAGTTCCCGCTCCGGGTCGGGTTGAGCTTTGGCACCGGGGCGATTGCGCTTTCGAGCCAGGACACCGGTCGCGGAGCCACTGTAAGCCGGAACAGAGTCATCTCCCAGGCTCTCGTTTTGGGGTTCCTCTGTGGCATCCCACTCGTCGTCGTCGGATATCTGTTCAGTCGTCCCCTCATCGGCGTTCTCGGAGCCAACGCTGAAGTCGTCCGTACCGGCGGACGATACCTGTTCATCATCTTCGCCGCCGCACCGATGCGTATCGTCGGCCTCGTCGGGATCCGTTCTCTGCAGGGAACGGGCGACACGCAGACGCCGATGGTCCTCAACAGCGCTGCGAGCGTGCTCAACATCCTCCTGACACTGACTCTCGGTCTCGGTCTCTGGATCGCACCGGCACTCGGCATCGTCGGCGTCGGAATCGCCACGTTCACCAGCAGAACCGCCGAGGCGATCTCGGTCGTCGGCGTTCTCGCGTATGCCCGAAACGACATCTCCCTGGTGTGGTCGCGCGACGCTACTATCGCACGGCAGTTGATCGCCGTGAGTCTCCCGAACTTCGCCGAAGGGATGAGCACGTCACTCGCTCGTTTCCCGTTCAACGCCATCCTGTTGGCCTTCGGCACGGCACCGAACGCGGCGTATCACGTCGGACGGCGCATCTATCAACAGCTCGCCGCCCCGTTCTCCCGCGCGCTGACGACCGTCACCAGCATCATCGTCGGGCAGACGCTCGGGGAGGGGAAGCCGACTCGAGCGCGCCGCGAGGCGCGGGCCATCCTGTCTCTCAGCCTCGTCGTCCTCGGGGCGGTCGCGGCCATCCTGTTCGTCGGCGCTCGACGGCTCGTCTCCCTCTTCGAACAGGATCCGGAAGTGGTCGGATACGCCGTGTCGTTCACGCGGGTCTTCGCCGTTTCCGTCGTGTTCATGGCCGTGTTCTACCCGCTCTCCGGGGCCCTCCGCGGCGCCGGCGATACGCGGACGCCGTTTTACGCCCGGTTTCTCGGTTCGACCGTGTTCCTCCTGGGTGTCTCGTTCGCCCTGAGTATCGTCGCCGGCTACCAGGTCGTGGGGGCCTACGTCGGGCTGGGACTGTCGTTCGCCTGCTGGGCCGGTGTCGTCGCTGCCGGGTTCGTCCGGGGCAACTGGGCCGACACGGCGGCGGCCATGATTGAAGAACGGTCAGCCGTCGACGGCTCGTGAGACGGGCGCCGTCGATCTCCCGTCACGGCCGCCCGTTATCAGGCCGTCGATGCGGGGCGGACGTACAGCCGCCCGGCCGAGTTCCCCTCTTCGGATCTGCCTGTTGTCCCACCGTTCGAAATCGTAATAGGTCTGGGGACAGGACCACCCGGAAGTGAGCCACTGATCCACAGATGTCTGGCACAACGCAGATGGACGTGGCGGGCCTCGGCAAGCAATTCGGGGACGAACCGGTCCTTTCGGACGTCAGTTTCAGCGTCCGGCCGGACGAGATCGTCGCCCTGTTAGGTCCGAGCGGCTGTGGGAAAACGACGACGCTGCGGTGTATCGCGGGCGTCGAGACCCCGGACGAGGGCACGATCTCGATCGACGGTGACGTCGTCGAAAGCGGCGACGTATCGAAACCACCGGAGGAGAGACACGTCGGGATGGTGTACCAGAACTACGCCATCTGGCCGCACAAGACGGTCTACGAGAACGTCGTCTTCCCGCTCAAGTACACCGACAATCCGTTCCCGGAGTCGGACTACGAGCACCGCGTGACCGAACTCCTCGAACTGGTCGAGATCGCCCATCTGAAGGACGAACCCGCGACGAATTTGAGCGGGGGCCAGCAACAGCGCGCGGCACTGGCTCGCGCGCTCGTGCACGACCCCGATCTCCTGTTGCTGGACGAACCGCTGAGTAACCTGGATAAGAACCTGCGGACGAGCATGCGGGACGAACTCCAGAAGCTCCAGCACGAAGTCGGCGTCAGCGTGCTGTACGTCACCCACGACCAGGAGGAGGCGTTCTATCTGGCCGACCGCGTCCTGATCATGAACGACGGTGAGATCGTCGAACGGGGCGATCCGTCGACCCTGTCGCGAAATCCGGAGTCCCCCTTCACTCGCCAGTTCCTCGGGGGCTGGAACCGCTTCGACGGCGAACTCACCGAGGTTGACGGCGAGCGGCTGATCGAGGTCCCGTTCGGCGTGTTCCCGCTTGCGGACGTAGACGTTGTCCCGGAATCGATCCCGAACGGACCCGTTCAGTGTTTCCTCAGACCGACGGACGTTACCGTCACAGCGGATCGGACGGACGCCGGGGCACACTTTGAGGCACACGGTACTGTCGTCACGGAGGGCATCCTGGGGGAGCTATACGAGACGACGATCGCTATCGACGACGCCGATACCGAGATCGTCGTGCGCTCCGAGACTCACCACGACCTGTCGCGGGGCGGGGACGTCCCCGTTCAGTTCGACCTCGGGTCGGTGCAGGTATACAGCGGTCGCGGGCAGCCCGATGCCCCGTCGGTCGACGACGCTTGACTCTATACGTCGAGGGTCGAATCGACGAATAGTGTTTCGGGCGCGTATTCGCTCGGGATCAGTCCTTGGTCGTGCGCGTAGCCGACGAACGTTTCGAGTTCCCGGCGCGTCGCCTCCGAGAGCCCGTACTCCCAGGCGCGATCCCCGATGAGTTCGTTTTGCTCCAGCAAGTGGAGGTGTGCCCACGTCAGTGACATGTTGTAACTCGGGCGTGTGTTCCACTCCAGCGCACGATCGCGCGCTTCACGGAACGCGTCGTAGACGCTGACGGCCACCCAGGGGTTTTCCTCGAGGATCTCGTCCCGGATGGCGACCGTGTGCATCGGGGGATGGATACCCGTATCCGTGTAATACTGACGCTCGGTCGCGATCGGGTCGTCGAACATGAACTCGACTTCGTCCGCGGCGGCCACGGCACGGAACAGCGACCCGGACGGGTCCATGACTGCGTCGAGTTCCCCCTCGAAGAGCAGTGCTTTCATGTCGCGGGGCTCCTCGATCGCGTCGCCGCCCTGCGAGCCCGGCACCGGGTCGATATCGAAACGTTCGGGGAGCTCAACCGGGACGTCGTCCTCGCGGCGGCGATACCAGTCGACGGTTTCCAGATCGAGCCCGTATCGCTCCTGTGCGATCCCGCGCATCCAGACGTTCGCGGCGGTTTGCCAGGACTGCACACCGACCGACTTGCCCGCCAGATCGGCAGGGCCGTCGACGTCCGCGTCCGCGTGCTTGTAGAAGAAAGAGTGTCTGAACTTCCGGCTCGGAAACACCGGGATCGCCGTGAACGGATACGCTTCCGGGTTCGTCCGCGAGGACACGTACGAGGCCAGACAGACCTCACAGATGTCGAACTCCTGTTGTCTGAAGAACCGCCGGTGACGCCGCGGCGGATACGTGACGGTGGTCGTCAGATCGATCCCCCGCGGTTCGACTTCGCCGTTCAGCAACGCCCTGTTGAGATCGCTGTTATCGCAACTCAGCGTCAGCTCGATCGACATGTTCCGATGTCGCGTCGCGGAGAACATATAAGCCTGCCAATCGAGCGATCGATCTCGGCGCTCATTTCGGTCGTACCCGCGTTGCTGGGGTAATTCTCGCCTTGCCAATTGGTGTCCTATGACAATATATAAGAAAAGAGAACATATGAAGATATATCACTATCTGGATCGCGTACTCCGTTTGTATTGAATGGTTCCGAATTCGGATTCTCCGTCTGATCGCAAACTGCGGCAGATATCGGATGGCACTCGAACGCCGCCCCGAGCGTCGCGGCGGCACCTATTGGCAGCGAGTGGAACCGCGATGGCCGCACTCAGTGGCTGTGCCGGCGTGTTCGGCAGTGGTTCCGACGACAGCGAACAGGGACCGGAACCACCGTGGACGACGGAGGAACTGGCCGAGAAAGCCCGAACCGACGAGAGCGGGAAAGTCGTCGTGTACGCCGGGACCGGGAGTTTCAAACCGTGGAGTCAGATCGGCGAGGTGATCGCTGAGGAGTATCCGTGGTTCGAGATCGACGGCGTCGCCGGCAAAGGCGGCCAGATCTCGAATCGGATCCTGCAGGAACACCAGTCCGGCGAACCCAGCGTTGACATCATCAGTCAAGGTGATGAAATATATAGCGACGAGGATCTCCGGGAGCGGCTGATCGAGCCGACCCACGACGAAAACTACTGGTTCGCGGACGATTCGGACGTCTCCGAGTACGCGACCCAGTGGTTCGCGTCGGCGCTGAACGGTGGTCCGTCGGTCGCGATCGGTATCAATCCCGTCGAACTCGACAACCGGGGACTCGACGTGCCGAACTCCTGGAACGACCTCTTCGAAGACCAGTACGAGGGGACTCCGGTCATCTTCCCCCAGTCACCGAACCTCAAGCGGTTCGGCTGGATCGTCTCCCATCACGCCCAGCAGAGGGGGATGGAACCCGCAGAGTGGTTCCAGGCCCAGGTCGACCACCTCGACCTGCGGATCGTCTCCTCGCACACGCCCGGTGCGCGGTTCCTCGGACAGGGCACTGCGCCGCTGATGCACCACAACTACCCCTGGGTGCTCCGTCGCTTCGTCGACGAGCTGAACGCCGAGGTTCACTTCCCCGATCCGGTGCCGATGTTCCTCAGCTCCGGCATCGTGAGCGAATACGTCGACGCCCCCCATCCGTGGACGGCGCGCTTTTTCATCAGCGTCCTGATGGAGGGCTGGGTGCAGAAACGGATCGCCCAGGATGTCGGCGAGTTCGGGCCCGGCCGGCTCGACGTGGATTATTCGGGGCTCGGCCTCGACAGCTACACCGAGCGAACGCTGGACACCTCCGTTTCGCTTATCGGGTTCGAGGAGGAAAGCGAGTACAAGAGCCTCTCCGAGAGCGTGTATCAGGAGGTACTCGGCCAGCCCGAAACGGATCTATAACGTCAGCTCGTCACCTTTCCACACCTACACACGCGAACAAGGCCATCCATGTCCGTTTCAGACCTGATCAAACAGACGCTGCGTGACCGCCACGACTGGCCGCGGATACGGCTTTTCGATCGGCTCCCCACGATCACGACGAAACGGCTGCTACTGGGTGTCGGCGTCGGTCTCGTCGGTTTTCTCGTCCTGTCGCCGGTCGTGTTTCTGGTCTGGACGAGCGTCTGGTCCGGGTGGCCCGGCCAGTTCGATGCGTCGTTCACGCTCCGGAACTACCAGGCAGTCTACTCATCGATCGAGACGTACCGTCTCTTTCTGAACTCCGTTCTGGTCGGTCTCGGCGTCACCTGTATCGCCGGGTTCTTCGGTCTCATGTTCGCATGGCTCATGGCCCGCACGAACGTCCCGACGAAAGGCTGGATGGAACTGGTCATCCTCTCTCCCTACGCCATTCCGAGTTTCATGTTCGCGATGATGTACATCGTCACCTTCGGTCCACACAGCGGGCTGGTGACGACCACGCTCATGGATCTGTTCGGGTTGCACTCCCCGCCGTTCAACATCTACACACCCCACTGGATCGTCCTCATCGTCGGGATCAACTCGACGACGACCTTCTACTTGCTGACCGTGCCCGCGTTGCAGGACATGGACGCGACCTACGAGGAGATCGCACGGATCTACGGTGCCAGCCCACTCCAGACGCTCCGATCGGTGACGTTTCCGCTGATCAAGCCGGCCATCCTCTCGGCCGTCTTGCTCACGTTCATCATCAGCCTCGGGGAGTTCGCGGTCGTCGCGATCCTCGGGGCCCCCGAACAGTTCCACGTCTACGCGACCAAGATCTGGCTGTCGATCACCGGCACTGTCCCGCCCCAGTACGGCGGGGCTGCTGCCCTGTCCATGAGTCTACTCGCCGTGACGGTCGTACTGGTCTGGTACTACCGGAAGGTCACCGCTCGAACGGAGGCGTTCATGACGATCAGCGGAGAGGGCTACCAGACCAGACAGTGGGACCTCGGGAACTGGCGATGGCCGATCGCCGGGGCGCTCTGGTGTGTGTTGTTCGTCTTCTGGATCCTCCCGCTCGGTGTTATGGCCCTCGCCTCGCTGCACGACGTGTGGGTCGGTCACGTCGATCTGAGCGCCCTCACCCTGTCACACTACGCCGAGGTGTTCGGCTCCGAACTCGTCCGGCGGGCGTTCACGAACAGTCTCGTCATCGGCATCGGCGGCGCTATCCTGGGCACGATACTGGTCACGTTCCTGGCGTACTACACCGAGCGGACCGAGTATCGGTTCCGGGGCTTCGTCGATTTCCTCTCGCTGGCGCCGCTTGCGATCCCGAGCATCATCCTCGGGGCCGCGGTCGTCTTCACGTATCTCTGGCTCGGGAAGATACACCCCCTCCTGGACATCTACGGGACGCTGTGGATCATCATGCTCGGCAGTGTCGTCGTCTTCCTCCCAGTCACTTCGCGAATCGCTGTCGGGAATATCGTCCAAATACACCACGAACTGGAAGAATCTGCCCGAATACACGGTGCGAGTTGGTTCCAGCAGATCCGTGAAGTCTTCCTGCCGCTGTTTCGGACGACCATCGGCGTCATCCTCTTCTATCTCTTCATCCACATCTTCCGGCTGCTCACGATCCCGATTATGACCTACACTCGCGGAACTGAAACTGTCTCGGTCGTCATCTTCCTGCAGTGGCGAAATTACGCTGATCTGGAGTTCGTGTCCGCCATCTCCGTCGTCTTCGTGGGGCTGATGTTCGTCACCATCGTCGTGCTCCGATTCTCCGGGCTCCGGTTCTATCAGTTGCGATGAACGCCTGCATAGGGCGACCAGAACGCCGTTATGTCGAATATCGGTCCGGAATCTACCAGTCCCGACCGCACCTAAATTCCGTCGTACTGCTTACAGATCGAGCATCTCCTCGGCGAAGAGTTCGGCGATGTCGTATTTCCGGGGGATCAACCCCTGATTGTGCGCGTACCCGATGAACGTTCGTAGCTCCCGGCGGGTCTTCTCCGTCAGGCCGTACTCCCACGCGTCGTCTCCCAGCACGTCCCGTTGCTCGCTGAGATGGAGATGGCCCCAGGTCAGCGTCATGTGCGTACTCGGACTGCTGTTGCGTTCGATCGCTTCGTCGCGAGCTGCGCAGAACGCGTCGTAGACGTTCACCGCGACCCACGGATGCTCCTCCAGGATCTCGTCGCGGATCGCGACCACGTGCATCGGCGGATGAATCCCCGTCTCCTCGTAGTATCGCCTCTCTTCCCGAATCGGGTCATCGAACATGAGCTGGACCGAGTCGGACTCTCTGACCGCGTGAAACAGCGATCCGGCGGGGTCCATCGCCGCGTCCAGCTCCCCGCTGAAGAGCATCTCCCGCATGTCCTTCGGATCCGAGACGGCGTCCCCGTCCTGTTTCCCGGGAATCTCCCGGATGTCGAACCGATCGGGGATCGATATCGGCACGTCGTCTTCCTTGCGTCTGTACCAGGTCACGTCTTCGAGATCTAATCCGTAGTGTTCCCGAGCGATACCCCGCACCCAGACGTTCGCCGTCGTCTGCCACGACTGCACGCCCACGTTCTTGCCCGCCAGATCGGCTGGGCCGTCGATCCCAGCGTCTGCGTGCTTGTAGAAGAACGAGTGTCGAAACCGTTTGCTCGGGTAGACCGGGATCGCAGTGAACGGATACGTCTCTCGATCGGTCCGTGACGACAGGTACGACGCCAGTGACACCTCGCAGATGTCGAACTCGCCGTGTCGAAAGAAGCGTCGATGTCGCCGCGGTGGGTACTCGGTCAGTGCTGTCAGGTCGATTCCCGACGGCTCGACCTCGCCGGTCAGCAACGACCGCATGATATCGCTGTCGCTGCCACAGAGCGTCAGTTCGATTGTCATATGTCCGCCGACAACACTGCCTACGCATTAAAAACACGTGTTCTACGGTATCGAGACTCGGTCGCCGGGTTCTCGGATGAGACACCCATTCGACCAGTGGATATATTGGTCTTTTCTCAATAACACAACGTATGACGGTTTCGTGTTCGCTCGCCTGTGGTCGCTACGAATGGACCCGCGCTCTGTGGGACGGGGCTGTCTCTCCGGAGGGTGTCGATCTCACGCTGCTGGACTATCACAACCCCGAACGGTTTGCCCGGATGGTGAACAATCTGGAATTCGACGCCTGTGAGCTCTCGATGGGAACTTATCTCGCGACCCGGGAACGCCGGGAATCGTTCCCGTTCACCGCGATCCCCGTCTTTCCCCATCGGCGATTCAGACACTCGTATATATACAAACGGACCGACTCCGGAATCGAGCGCCCGTCCGATCTCGAAGGCAGTCGCGTCGGGGTCGTGAACTGGCAGACGACGACCGGGATCTGGCAACGCGGCATCCTGGGAGAACACTACGGCGTCGATCCGGAACGCATCGAGTGGCACCGCATCGGCGAGGAGATCGTCCCGATCGACGTACCGGACAAATTCGACGTCGTCGACGTCGATGCGGGCGGGGGTACGGTTCCGTATATGGAATCGCTGCTACAGTCCGGTGATCTCGACGCGGTTTTCCACCCGGTCACGCTCGACATTCCGGAAGCGGAGCGGCTCTTTGCCGATCCGATCGAGGAAGAGCATGCATACTACGAATCGACGTCGATCTTCCCAATCATGCATGCGATCGTGATCAGAGACGAGATACTGACGGACCATCCCTGGATCGTCCAGACGCTGTACGACGCGTTCGAAACCGCGAAACAGCGGTGTCTCGAACGGCTCGAACGACCGCAGTGGTTGCCGGTCCTGTGGCCCGAAATCTATCTCGAACGGGAACGGGAAATCATGTCCGATCCCTGGGAATACGGTCTCACCGAGGACAATCGCCATACTCTCGAGACGCTCGTCGAGTACGCCGCCTCGCAGGGGGTCGCGGATCGACGATACGACATTGACCGTCTGTTCGAGGCTGACTCTCTCGATACGGGAACGTTCGGCTAGAGACGCCGGCGATCGTTGCTACGCTTGGGGGCAGCCATCACTTCTCGACGACCAGCAACGCGACGCGTTCGCGCACCACTGCGGCCCGGTTTGCACCCGTCCGGAGCTCGGCGTCCGTAATGTCGAACCACTCCCGGACCCGCCGTTCGTCGTATCCCCCGAGCGTCGCTGCCGGCTCGATTGCCGCGAGCGATCGGACGGACTCCAGCGCCGCCCGTTCACGCTCCCGTGATCCGTCTGGCTCGTCCGCAGACCGCGTCTCCGTAGCGCGATCGTGAGCGACGATCACTGCCGGACAACCGCTCGGTTCGACACCCAGTTCGAGCGCCCGACTGATCTGCCGGGTGCCGGCGACGTACAGCAGTATCTCCACCGCTCGGTCCTCGGCGATATTGTCCCCACGCTCGAAGGCCCGATCGGCCAGCTCGACCGCTCGTTGCAGGTGCTCGCGATCGACGATATAGCGCGCGTCAAGCGCCTGGATAGCCACACCGTGCTCGTCGCCGATCTCGCCCAATTGCGCGACGAACGCGTCGAGGTCCTCGACCGTGACAGTCGCTTCGAGTAGCTGCATCAGAAATCACCCAGACTCGCCTGGTCTTCGGCGGAGTCGTCGCCGCTCTCACTGGCATCGGTCGGCCCGGAGTCGGCACTGTCGGGCGAGGCGTCCGGATCGGGTTCGACGCCGTCCATCGACGGGGCTCGATGGCCGACGTTTTCGAGGATCGTCTCGGCCGTCGAGCGACGGTTACGGAGCGCGGCCAGGACGGCGGCTTTGTCGGCCTCGCGCAGTGCCGCCCGATCCTCGATCCCGGCGTCGTACAGCCGTCGAGCACGTTTTCGACCGACGCCACGGACGCTCACCAGGTCGAGCAGCTCCTCCCTGACGCCGTCCTCGACGCGCGTTCGGGCCTCCCGGATCGCGGGCGTGCAATCGAGGCCGAGTTCCCCCGCGAGCGACTCGGCGGCCCCGAGCAGCCACGAGGCGGCCTCGACCTTCCCGCGGATGTCGCCCGGCCCGATCCCGTAGCGGTCCGTGATCTCGTCTTCCTCACGTTCGCTGGCCCAGTCTTCGAGCAGTCGTGCGGTCTTCAGCGCCGAGAGCCAGTCCTCGAAACGGTCGTCCTCGAACTCGCTCGGCATCGACCCCAGGAACTCCGACTCGCGCTCGTAGGCCAGCATCGTGTACTCCTCGTCCTCGCCCGAGCGGAGGTACAGTTCGTACATGTCCGGCGTGCGGGCGACCAGCTGGTAGAGCCCGAGCACCGTGGGCCGATCGTCGGCGTCGTCCAGCCCGTCGATGATCTCGGCGGCGCTCATCGGATCGAGATACAGCCGCGAGACGGTGTGGCCGAGATTCGTCGCAGTGAGCCCACCGTCATCGCGCTCCAGAAAGCCGTTGCGTTCGAGATACGCGATCACGTCGTCGGTCACCTCTTCCAGCCGACCGCGCTCGTCGGTCTGGGTCGCGTACAGCGTCGCCTCCAGAAACTCCAGCAGTCCCTCGCGCGTGCTGGCGAACCCGGAGGCGACGGTCGCGAGGATGTGCGTCCGCAGGGCGGGCTCGGCGGCCAGCTTCGACCGGACGGGCTCGGGCTCGGCCCAGACGTAGCGCTCGAAGAGTTCGTCGAGCTCGTCGTGGCTGCTGGCGACCAGTACTGCCTCTCCGTAGGGGTCCCGTCCGGGGCGGCCGGCCCGGCCCATCATCTGATGGACCTCCAGGACAGAGAGTGGTTGCATACCGCCGGCGGTCCCGTCGTACCGTCGCCAGTCCCGGACGATCACGCGCCGAGAGGGAGTGTTGACGCCCGCCGCCAGCGTCGGCGTCGCGCTGACGACCTTGATCAGCCGGTCGCGAAACGCCTCCTCGACGAGTTCGCGGTGGCCTCGCGAGAGGCCCGCGTGGTGAAAGGCCGCGCCGTCCGCGACCGCGTCGGCCAAGTCGTCGCTGGTCTCGGTGTCGCTGACATCCCTGATCTCCTCGGCCACCTCGGCCAGGGCCGCACGCTCTTCGGGGTCGAGATACTCGGAGACGACGCCAGCCAGCCGACCGGCCGCCGCCTCCGCGTTGCGCCGGGAGTTGACGAATACCAGCGACGACCCTCCCTCCTCGCGGATGGTCCCGTCCTCGTCGCGGTCAGGTTCGAGAGTGTCCCGGACGACGGCAGCCGTCTGTTTCTCGCCGTCGCGCACCCTGAGTTCCTGCTGGCTGCCGTCCTCCAGATGGAGCGCCTGGCCGTAGTGGACCCCCTTCTTGAGGTCGATCGGCCGCCAGTCCGAATCGAGCAGTTCGGCGTCGAGCCACTCGGCGAGTTCCCCGGCGTTGCCGATGGTCGCCGACAGCGCGACCGTCTGCAGGCCGGCGGTGATCCGCCGGAGCTTCGCCAGTGTCACCTCCAGTGTGGGGCCGCGCTCGCCGTCGTCGACCAGGTGGACCTCGTCGGCGACGACGCAGGTCAACTCCTCGAGCCAGGGTGCACCGTTACGAACGAGCGAGTCTACCTTCTCGCTGGTGGCGACGATGATGTCTTTGCCAGCAAGCCATCCTCCTTCGGACTCGTAATTGCCGGTCGAGACGCCGACGTCCAGTCCGTACTGTTCGAACTGCTCGAATTCGGCGTGTTTCTCGCTGGCCAGCGCCCGCAAGGGCACGATGTAGAGGGCCGTCCCGCCGCGGGCGACGCTGGCGAGCATCGCCAGCTCGGCAATGAGCGTCTTGCCGCTGGCGGTCGGGATCGACGCCACCAGGTTCTCGCCTTCGGTGACGCCCGCCTCGACGGCTTCGGCTTGCGGGGGGTAGAGTGAGTCGATACCTGACTCCCGGAGATGGTCGGGGAGCCACTCCGGGATCGCCGGGATGTCCGCGACGTCCATTGGGACGTGGTTGGGTCGTCGTCGGGTTTAAATTGTCGCACCGCCGCCAGGGCTTTGATTGATGCGGTCCAAGCGGACATATGCGAATCGAGTACGATTACGACACCTGTATCGGGATGTTCCAGTGCGTCGAAGAGTGGGACGCTTTCGAGCGCGACGAGGACGCCGGCAAAGCGGTCCTTGCTGACAGCGAGGAAGGCAGCGAAGACGTCTTCGTTCGCGAGGTGCCCGATGACGCCGAACTCGACGCGAAGTTCGCCGCCCGAACCTGTCCCGTCGACGCGATCACTGTCTACGATGACGACGGCGACCAACTGGTCCCGTAGCGTCAACGGTCAAACGGCCGTTTGAGCATCCGCGAATACTTTTTAAATGTCCACCGTCGTCTCAGGTGTGAAACGACGCCACTTCCTGGCTGGGACGGCTGTGACTGCCGCGCTGGTCGCCGGCTGTTCCGGCAGCGACGCATCGCCTGCCGAATCCGACGATCCGACCGATACGCCAGGGTCGGACCCGACGACAGAGCCGCCAACCACCGAACCACCCACGACAGAACCGATGACCCTCGCCAACGGGAGTTTCGAATCCGAACTCGACGGCTGGACGATCGGCAAAGACCTCCCCGAGAAGCCCGGCGAGGAAGACGAGAAGGTCGACTCGTCGGTCGAACTGACGGGCGAGCAGGCCTCCGACGGCGAGTCAGCACTGCGGATCTTCATCGACGGGAGTGCCGACGACGGGACGGTCTGGGTCCAGCAGGAAGTCGACCTCTCGGAGGTCTCGACGCTGGCCGTCGACGGCTACAGCGAGCAGAACTCGTTCAACACGGTCCTACAGGTTGCGACCTACACGGGTCCGGTCCCCGAAGATGGGCTCGTGGAGACGGATTTCGACCGCGAACACTCCCTGTGGGACCACGAGGGCTGGAAGTCCTACGAGTACGACGTCAGCCACGACGGAACCGGTCTGGTCGCGGTCGGGCTGAACATCATCTGGGAGACCGGTGCCGTCGGGATCCTGGACAACGTCAGATTGGAGTGAATCCCCGTCTTCGATCGCTTGCGATCGCAATAGGGTCGCTTTTCCGTCCCGGTCGTCTACGAGTGCCCAATGAGCCAACCGTTCGAAAACCTCCCGACGACCCCGCGATCGTCGGAACTCGTCGACAAGGCCTTCTCGCGAGCGTCCCGTGCCGGCCGGGCCAAGCAGGGCTTCGAGGCGCAGTCCTCGATGCTCCAGACGGCCGCGAATATCCTCTCGGACAATCTCGAAAACGTCGTCACCGAGTGGCCCGACTTCGACGATCTGGATCCGTTCTATCGGGACCTGGCCGACGCCGTGATCTCCGGCGAGACCGCCATCGGCAGCGAGGACGACCGCGGCATCGACGCGCTGCGCCAGCACCTCTCGGAAGTGACCTGGGCCTCCCGGAAGACCGCTGACATCCGCGGGGAGTATCACACGAAGCTCCGCAACGCCAGCGACGTCGATCACGCCCGGAAACTCCGCAAGCAGGCCTTCGCCCGTCTGGCCGACGTCGTCGAGCAGGTCGCCGAGTCACTGCTCGCCATTGCGGCGGCTCGCGAGGCCCTGCGGGACCTTCCCGACATCCGTCCGGACGAACCGACCATCGTCGTCGCGGGCTACCCCAACGTCGGCAAGTCATCCTTTGTCAACGCGGTCACCCGCGCAAGCAACGAGATCAACTCCTACCCGTTCACGACCACGGAGATCAACGTCGGCCACTTCGAGGACGAGCACGTTCGCTACCAGCTCGTGGACACCCCCGGACTGCTCGACCGACCGCCCCAGGAGCGCAACGAGATCGAGTCCCAGGCCGTGAGCGCGCTCGAACACCTCGCAGACGCCGTGCTCGTGCTCGTCGACGCCAGCGGCGAGTGTGGCTATCCCACCGACGTGCAGATCGAGCTCCGGGACGCGCTGGTCGAGCAGTTCGCGGACGCACCGGTACTAACCGTCTGCAACAAGGCCGACCGGTCCCGGGACGTCGAGGCTGATCACTACATGAGTGTCACCGAAGACGAGAACGTCCAGACCGTGCTCGACGCCGTCGTCGAGGCCGTCGACTACGAGCCGGAACTGCCCTTCGAGGAGTGAGTCCGGTTCGAGGTCTGCGTTGCCATCCACCGCAAAATCTTGGGGCTCGGAACGCAGGCCGACAGCGCAATGGTCAGGCTGATTCGACGGCCACGTACCGAACTTCGGTATCGATGTTCCGACCGGTCGTCTCCTCGAAGCGGTCGTCAAGCGTGCTCACCAGACTCGGCTCGCTCTCCCCGGGCGGCAGCCCGACGGTGACGACGACCCGCTGTGGTTCCCGGAATATCGCGCTGTCGGTTCGTTCGATTTCGACATCTAGGGCCGTCACCGCTGGTCGCTCTGCGAGGGCCGCATCGATGTCCGCTCGGATGGCGTCTTCGGTCGTCGCACGCTGGTAGGAGTCGTACGTGATCCCGCCCAGAAACACCGAGAGAACCGCGACTGCGGCCACGAGAACGGCGATTCGGCGGATGGTCGTCCGGCGGGCGTCGTCCTGGTGGAACCACTCGCTGGGGCGATAGCCGCGATACCACAGTACGGCCAGTGCGACGAAGTTGATCGAGAGGACGTTCACCAGCGTCAACACGGCTGCGGGCAGACTCACCCAGGGGTCGCCCCAGGCGATCCCGATCCCGACAGTCGCCGCCGGCGGAATGAGCGCGACGGCGATCATCACGCCCACCAGCGCCGTCGAGACGCCCGCAGAGAGGCTGATAACGCCGGCGATACCCGCGCCGATGGCGACCGCAAGCGAGAGGAAATCCGGAAGCAGGCGCTCCCGGATCGACGGCACTTCGGTGATCACTAGCCCGGGAGACACCAGATTCGCAGTTCGGGCGATCCAGGCGAAGGCCGCGGCGCTCACGATGGCCAGCAATATACCGGCGAACTGGAGCACGACGCCCCGGCGGAACAGTTCCCGATCGTTGACGACGGTGCCGACGCTGGCGGCCATGGCCGGCCCGATCAGCGGCGCGATCACCATCGAGCCGACGATGACTGCCGGCGAATCAAGCAGCAGTCCGGCAGTCGCGATGACTGCGCTCACGACCGTCAGTATGACGTAGTTCGAGGTGCTCGGTGCCAGATCCTCGGCCTTGGAGGTGAGTTCCTGGCGGGCGATTCGCTCCTCGTCTTTCTCTTCGGCATAGCGGTCCTGCAACTCCTCGAAGCGCTTGGATATGACGGTGTTGGCCTCGACGACGACGGTGTAGGCCTGATCGTCCAGCCCCGCATCCCGGAGGCGTTCGAGCACCGGCTCGACCGCGTTCGTCGGGACGGGGACGTACGCGACCGCCGTGTACTCGCGACCGCTTGTCTCGTCAGTGAGGACGTAATCGACCCCTTCGTCGTCCAGTGCCCGCTCGATCGCCTGCCGTTTTCCCGTCGGGATGGTGACTTGCAGCAGTCGCACGCCCGGGATGTCGGGCGGTACGGGCAAATAACCGTGGGTCTCCCCCGGTCCGGACAACCGCTCCTCCCTGGCAGACGACTCAACCAGACAGCCTTTTCGCCGTTGACCGGCTATTCACGCCCATGTTCGACACGCGGCCGGACCGCGACGCGGAGGTCGCCCTCGTCGGGCGATCGAACGTTGGGAAGTCCACACTGATGCGTGAGATTACCGGCCACACCTTCGATACGGGCCAACGGCCGGGCGTCACCCGTGAGCCCAACCACTACGACTGGGCCAGCGAAGACTTCGTCATCACGGACCTCCCTGGCTTTGGCTTTATGAAGGGGGTCCCTGAGGACGTTCGCGAGCAGATCAAAACCGACGTGGTTCGCTACGTCGAGGACAACGCCGAGAAGATACTCGCAGGCGTGCTGGTCGTCGACGGCAAGAGCGTCATCGACATCATCGACCGCCACTCCGGCGAGGACGAAGTTCCCCACGACGTGGAGATGTTCCACTTCCTGCGTGACGTCGGCGTCCCGCCGGTCGTGGCCGTCAACAAGATGGACAAAGTCGAGGATCGCGATCAGCGGCTGAACGACCTCTGTGACCGGCTTGGGCTGTACCCGCCCTGGAAGCAGTGGCAGGACACCATTGCCCCCATCTCGGCAAAACGGGGGAACATCGAACCACTCAACGAGGCCGTCCGCAGCCACCTCCACGAGGCCGAGCGCGACGACCTCTACCAGTTCTTCTGATCGGCTGTCGACGGCACTTCGCTCCGAGTCGCCGGGAACGACCGGCTTCCCGCACGCATCAGCGGACGCGATACGGATCGCTGCCGGGCAGGAACCGTCCGAGATCGGCTTGCTGTCGGTAATCACGCTGTTGCAGCGCGACGAGCGCGTCGATCAGCTCCTGTTCGTCCGCGTCGGTCCACTCATCTGGGTCCTTGATCGGATAGATCAACCAGCCCGCGCCCTGGATCTCGCTGGCGTGTAGCTCGTCGATGTCCGTGACACCGTCGTATGCCGAGTAGGTGGCGAGGACGTGGTCGGTCGCACGCTGGCCGACCGGCAGCAGGACGTGCGCGGTGATCGCTCGTAATTCAGAGTCGAAAAACCGCTCCATGTCGGCGTAGTCCGCGGCTGTCGGCTCGCTTTCCGATGCACACATGTAGAGATACGAGAAATACGTCTTCGCCATTTCCGGTGGCGTGCCGGCTGCTTCGAGCAGATTCGCCCGGACTAACGCGTCCTGGAAGCGCTCGCTGCTCGATGTTCCTGTGAACGGCACTCCGGAATCCGCGCCACCGTGGACGCCGGGGTGGTCACCGATGACGTGGAAGTGCGCGTTCGCGTCGCCGTATCCCGGCACGGTCACCTCGCAGTCGGGTGCCATCCCGAACGGGTTCGACCGGCGGTGTGTGACGTTCTTCACGCCGTTTTCCATGGGCCAGAACGAAAAAACCCCGACGGTTCGACCTGCTCGTTCCCGATCAATCGTGTGTAATCCGCCGGAACAGTCGCCCGTCGAGGGCTCGGAAGACCGCCGCTACTGTCGCGAGACGACCAGTTCGTTCGGCGTCTCCAGGCTGGGTGGCAGGTCCGTCTCGCCGGTGAGGTACTCGTCGATGTGGCGAGCGACGTCCCGTCCGTCCCCGATCGCCCAGACGATCAGCGAGGGACCGGAGTTGGCATCACCGGCGGCGAAGACGCCGTCGACGCTCGTCATGTGGCTGTCGTCGGTCGCGAAGGTCCCGTTTTCGGTCATCTCGATGTCAAGCGGGTCGAACGGCGTCGACTCGGGGCCGGTGAACCCGACCGCGAGCAACACCATGTCCGCGTCGACGTGGATGTCCTCCTCGACGACTGTCTTCTCCCAGTCGCCGTCCTCGCCCTCGTCCCACTCGACGCGGTCAGCGACCAGCGTGTCGACCGCGCCGTCGCCGTCAGTATCCCGGAACGCCTGGGTGTCGACGCAGTACTCCTCGACGCCGCCTTCCTCCTGGGAGTAGGACTTCTCGTAGGTCTGGGGCTGGTCGGGCCACTGGTTGCCGTCGGGACGTTCCTCGGGCGGCTTCGGCAGGAGTTCGATCTGGACGACCTGCTCGGCTCCCTGTCGGTGGGCCGTTCCGACGCAGTCCGCGCCGGTATCACCGCCGCCCAGGACGACGACGCTCTTGCCGTCGGCGTCCATCGCTTCGGGGACGGCCATCCCGTCGCTCTGGCCGGGATTGGCCCGGGGCAGATACTCCATCGCCCGGTGGATCCCGTCCAGTTCGCGGCCCTCGATCGGTAGTTCGATCGGCTTCTGGGAGCCGACAGCGATACACGCGGCGTCGTACTCCGTCTCGAGCGTCTCGACGGGGATGTCCTCGCCGACCTCGACGCCGCACTCGAAGGTGATCCCCTCCTGGCGCAGTTGGTCGATCCGCCGCTCGACCTTCGCCTTGCTGAACTTGGCGTCAGGAATCCCGTACCGCATCAGCCCACCGGGATTCTCGTCACGTTCGTAGACAGTAACGTGGTGGCCAGCCCGGTTCAGTTGCTGTGCGGCGGCCAGCCCCGCCGGCCCGGAGCCGACGATCGCGACTTCCTCGTCGGTCCGCTGCTGGGGCGGGTCGGGCTCGATCCAGCCTTCTTCCCAGCCCCTGTCGACGATCGCCCGCTCGATGGACTTGATCGTCACCGGGTCGTCGTTGTACTTGAGGGTGCAGGTGTTCTCACAGGGTGCCGGACAGTTGTAGCCCGTGAATTCGGGGAAGTTGTTGGTCGCGTGCAGCCGTTCGAGCGCCCGCTTCCAGTCGCCCCGGTACACGAGGTCGTTCCAGTCGGGAATGATGTTCCCGATCGGGCACCCGCTCATACAGGCCGGCGTCCCACAGGACATGCAGCGCTCGCCCTGGGACTTGAGGTGATCCTCATCCCACTTCTGTTCCCAGATCTCCTCGAAGTCGCCCTTGCGCTCGTCGGGATCGCGCTTGTGGATCGGTTCGCGCTCGTTCTTCAGATAGCCGTCGGGGTGGTCCTTGCTCATCAGTCGTCACCCTCCGTTGGGTTCGCGGCCGTGGTCGGCGCGGCCGGCGGCGAGACCCTGATGTCCTCGCCGTCTTCGAGATGTTGGCGGACGACCTCGGCGTAAGCGTCGGGCATGACCTTCACGAACTGGTCGACGTACTCCTCGAAGTGATCGAGGATCTCCTGGCCTTTCTCGCTGCCCGTATAGCGGACGTGGTTTTGGATCATGCGTTTGATCATCTGTCTGTCGCGGTCGCTTTCGACCGATTCCATGGAGACCATGTCTCTGTTGACGTTCTCGGCGAAGTCGCCGCTCTCGTCGAGGACGTAGGCCTCGCCGCCGGACATGCCGGCCCCGAAGTTCTTGCCCGTGTCACCGAGGATCACCGCGACTCCGCCGGTCATGTACTCACAGCCGTGGTCGCCGACGCCCTCGACGACCGTCTTGACTCCGGAGTTGCGGACGCCGAAGCGCTCGCCGGCCCGACCGTTGAAGTAGGCCTCGCCGTCAGTCCCACCGTACAGGGCGACGTTGCCGATCAGGATGTTCTCGCCGGCCTCGTAGTCGGCCGCTTCGGGCGTCTCGACGATCAGCTTGCCGCCCGAGAGGCCCTTGCCACAGTAGTCGTTGGCGTTCCCCTCTAGTTCCATCGTGATCCCGTTCGTGAGGAAGGCGCCGAAGCTCTGGCCGCCAGTTCCCTCGACGTCGATGGAGACCGTATCCTCGGGTAGTCCGTCCTCGCCGTGCGCCTTCGAGACCTCAGAGGACAGCATCGCGCCCAGCGTCCGGTCCTCGTTGCCGGCCGCCAGATCGACGTGGACGCTGTCGCCGTCCTCGATCGCCGGCCGGGCCGCATCGAGCAGCTGCTGGTCGAGTTTCTCCTCGAGGTGGTGGTTCTGTTCGGTCGTCTTCCTGGTGTCGTCGCCCTCGGGTTCCCAGAGGAGCGCCGAGAGGTCGACGTGTTTGGCTTTCGGGTGGTCCACCTCTTTCTGTTCGAGCAGGTCGACCCGGCCGATCATCTCGTCGATCGACCGGAAGCCGAGTTCGGCCATGTACTCGCGGACCTCCTGTGCCATGTGGCGCATGTAGGTGGCGACGTACTCGGGATCGCCGGGGAACCGATCGCGCAACTCCTCGTCCTGGGTCGCCACACCGACCGAACACGTATTGTTGTGACACTGCCGGAGCATGAGACAGCCACACGTGATCAGCGGCGCCGTGCCGAACCCGTATTCCTCGGCACCGAGCAACGCGCCGACGACGACGTCTCGTCCCGTCTTCATGCCGCCGTCGACCCGGACTTTGATCCGCGAGCGCAGCCCGTTCTCGACGAGGACCTGCTGGGCTTCGGCCAGGCCGAGTTCCCAGGGCAGGCCCGCATTCTTGATCGAGGTCTTGGGCGAGGCTCCGGTCCCGCCGGCCGCTCCGGAGATGAGCACCGAGTCGGCTTTGGCTTTGGAGACGCCGGCGGCGATAATGCCGATACCCGCCTCGGAGACGAGTTTGACGTGGACGCCGGCGTCGGGATTCGAGCACTTCAGGTCGTGGATCAACTGGGCGAGATCCTCGATGGAGTAGATGTCGTGGTGGGGCGGCGGCGAGATCAGCGGCACGCCGGGCGTCGTCGACCGGGTGTCGGCGATGATCTCGTTGACCTTCTCGCCGGGCAGGTGGCCGCCCTCGCCGGGCTTGGAGCCCTGAGCCATCTTGATCTCCAGCATCTCCGCGTTGGCGAGGTAGTTGCTCGTGACGCCGAACCGGCCGGACGCGACCTGCTTGTTGGCACACTCGCGTTCGGTGCCGAACCGCTCGGTCGGTTCGCCGCCCTCGCCGGTGCCCGCGAAGCCGCCGACGCGGTTCATCCCCGCAGCCAGCGTCTCGTGAGCCTCCTTGCTCAGCGAGCCGAAGGACATCGATCCCGTGAAAAAGCGCTGTGTGATCTCCTCGACCGGCTGGACCTCCTCGATCGGGATCGACTCTCTGGACTCGGTATCGAACGCGAGCAGTCCGCGGAGCGTCTGCAGTCGCTCCTGCTGGTCGTTGATGACCGACGCGAACTCCCGGTAGGCCTCGTAGTCGTCGTTCTGGGCCGCGTTCTGGAGCTTGCCGATCGTCGTCGGGTTCCACTGGTGGAACTCGCCGTCACGGCGCCAGTTGAGCTCGCCGCCCTGATCCAGGTGCAGCGAGCCGCTGATGTCGGCCTCGAAGCCGTACTCGTGGCGTTCGAGCAGGTCGGCTTCGAGCTCGTCGATACCGATACCTTCCGTGCGGTTCTCGGTGCCGCGGAAGTACTCCTCGACGAACCCTGAATCCAGCCCGACTGCCTCGAAAATCTGGGCGCCCTTGTAACTCTCCAGAGTGGAGATGCCCATCTTGGCCATAACCTTCTGGATGCCGTCCTCGACGGCGTGGCGGTACTGTGCCAGCGCCGCCTCGGCGTCGTGGTCGACGATCCCCTCGTGGACGAGGTTCTCGATCGTCTCGTAGGCCAGATACGGCGTCACGGCGTCGGCGCCGTAGCCGACGAGCGTGGCGAAGTGATGGACGGCGCAGGGCTGGCCGCTCTCGACGAGCAGGCCGGTGCGCGTCCGCAGCCCCTCCCGGACGAGGTGATGATGGACGCCGCCGGTCGCCAGCAGGCTCGGGATCGGCACGCGGTCCGGGCCCGTGTTTCGGTCGGACAAGACTAGCAGTTCCGCGCCGTTTTCGATCGCTTCGACGGCCTGCTCGCGCACGGCTTCGACGGCCGTTTGCAGGTCGCCGCCCTTCTCGTAGGTGATGTCGATCGTCTCGGCGGTGACGCCGTTCCGATCGATGTCCTCGATCGTCGCCTGTTGCTGGCGCGTGAGGATCGGCGACTCCAGGTGGAGCTGTCGGCAGTGCTCCGGGCTCTCTCCCAGGAGGTTGCGCTGGTGGCCGACGTGCTGTTCCAGCGAGGTGACGGTCTCCTCGCGGATGTAGTCGATCGGCGGGTTCGACACCTGTGCGAACAGCTGTTTGAAGTAGGTGAACAGCGTCTTGTTGCGACTGGAGAGGACTGACAGCGGCGTGTCGTTGCCCATCGCGCCGACCGGATCTTTGCCGTCCTCGGCCATCGGTTCGACGAGGTGTTCGACGTGATCGAGCGTGTAGCCGAACGCCCGCTGGTAGGCAGCGATCTCGTCGTCGACGTACGTAGGCGTCCGTTCGACGCCGTCGTCGAGATCGTCCAGACGGACCTCCTGTTCCTCGAGCCACTCGCCGTATTTCTCGTCGGTCAGGCTATCGAACATCTCGTCGTCGGAGACGATCCCGCCCTCCTCCGGGTCGGCGTAGAACAGCTGCCCCGGCTGCAGACGGTCCCTGTGTGCGACGTTCTCCTCCTGGAGTTCCAGCGCGCCGGCCTCGCTGGCCATCACGAGCCGATCGTCTTCCGTGACGGCGTACCGGCACGGCCGGAGCCCGTTCCGATCCAGGACTGCGCCGACTTTGAACCCGTCAGTGTAGGCGATCAGCGCCGGGCCGTCCCACGGTTCGTTGATCGTCGAGTGGTAGCGATACCAGTCTTTCCGGTCCTGATCGAGCTGGGCGTTCTGCTCCCAGGCCTCGGGAACGAGCATCCGGAGGGCGTGGGGCATCGATCGACCGCTCTCGACGAGCAACTCCAGGACGTTGTCGACGACGGCGGTATCGCTCTGGTCCTCGTCGGTGATCGGTTTGAGCTTCTCGATGTCCGAACCGAACGCGGGACTGTCCAGATCGGGCTCGCGCGCCTGCATCCAGTTGAGGTTGCCCCGGAGCGTGTTGATCTCGCCGTTGTGGATGATGTTGCGGTAGGGATGTGCGAGTTCCCACGCGCCCAGCGTGTTCGTCGAGAACCGCGAGTGGACGAACGCGAGCCGGGAGACGACTCGCTCGTCGGAGAGGTCGGGGTAGTATTGCCTGACCTGTGCGTTCGTCAACAGCCCCTTGTAGACGATCTTCCGGCGATCGAGCGAGCAGACGTAGAACCGATCACTGCCCGGAGGGTCGCGCTCGGCGACCCGGTTCTCGATGACGCGACGGAGGACGTACAGGTCCGAGTCGAGTTCCTCGGGCGAGCGGTCGTCCTGTGGCTCGACGAAGAACTGTTCGATGTCCGGTTCAGTCTCGACGGCGGTCTCACCGAGAGAACTGTTGTCGGTCGGGACCGAGCGCCAGGCGACGACGTCGAACCCCTCCCCATCGGCGGCCGTCTCGATCAGCGACCGGAGTTGCGCGCTGGGCTCGTCGTTCGGCAGAAAGACCATCCCCACGCCGTACTCGTCGAACTCGCCGAGCCCGTCGACCTCGTCGGCGAAGAACGCGTGCGGCTTCTGGATCAGTATCCCGGCGCCGTCGCCGGTGTCCGGTTCCGCCCCGCGGGCCCCACGATGATCGAGGTTTTCCAGGAGATCGAGTCCGTCTTCGATGATATCGTGATCGTGCTCACCGGAGAGATCGAGCGTGATACCGACGCCACAGTTTGCCTTCTGTGCCGTCTCATCAAGCAGCTGTCTATTTTTTCCGGTATCGGTGCTGTCCATAGTCTGCGTATATCTGTGGGAAATAGACTCATAAATCGCACGGTATCTAACATCACGTTCGGTTTCTGGGCGGCAAATATTACGATCGTACACCTAGGATGGGCTACTGAAACAATACCTATCGAAAGACATAGTATTCATTATATTGTTTAATCACGACTTCACATCGATCCGTACTGTCGGCCGTGCCTGCGAAGACATTTCCGGGGAGACGCCAATTCGGTCGAATCAAAAGGGAACGTAGTGGTTCAGCACCTCACCGGCACGGCAGTCAGCATCACAGCGATTTTCGGACGCGGCTCGCGGGGAGATCGTGCCACGTGGTCGTCTCGACCGGATCGAAGCCGCGGGCTTGGAAAAACGCCAGCGCGGAGTCGGGGACGGTTGCCGAGAGCGTCTCGTGGCCGGCGTCGACGACCGCTGTCTCGATGCGGTCGAGCACGGCGCTGGCGAAGCCGGACCGCTGATAGTCCGGGCTCGTCACGATCGTCACCAGTTCGCCGTCCTGACGGTCGGCGACGGCGTATGCGACGATCGTGATCTCTGTCTCGGCGACGACGACGAGATACCGGTCGTCGTCGATCCGGGACGCGAGTTCAGAATCGACAGTCGCGACCAGTTCCCCGACAGTTTTCCGATCGTAATCCGTCTGAAACGCCGCCTTGAGCGCCTGTGCACGGAGCACGTCGAGACTCGCCGCGTCGTCAGCGTCGGCTCGGCGTATTGTAACTTCCATTAGGCGATCGTTCGGCTGGCGACGACTTGACTGTGACGCGCCACAGATCACGTACTGAGCGACTCGACGTACTGGGTGACGTGGTCGTCCATTCGGCGCTTGAACCCGGCCTGGCGGGCCAGCCGGTCGAGTTCGCGAGCGACGAGACTGCCGTACTGGACGGCCTTTTTGTCCTTCGTCGCCAGCTCCTCGGGCAGCCACCGCCAGGCCGCCTCCCGGAGCGCGACTTTCCGGGTCTCCCCCTCGACGAGTAATTCGCCCGGCAGCCCCAGCGCGGCCTCGACGACGGCGTCGTGCAACAGCGGCGCGACCGGTTCGACACCGGCCGCTCGGACGGCCAGCACGTCCCGTTCGAGCTGGTCGGGGAGTGTCTCGATCACCTCGTGGGTCGCCCCGCGGACGGTATCGCTGTCTAGCCGTGGGTCCTCGGGCGCTTTCGCCACCTTCGCGTAGCCGCCGAACAGCTCGTCGGCCCCCTGTCCGAGTGCCAGTCGATCGAATCCGTCGGCTGCGACCCGCTCGGCGACCAGATACAGCGGCAGCGCGATCTGGATATCCATCGCGTTCGTCCGCCCGGTCGCACGCACGAGTTCGGGCACGGCATCTTCGAGGTCCTCGTGGGTCAACTCGACGACCGTGAGTTCCCGATCGAGCAGCGCGGCGCCGCGTTTGGCCGCCTCGACGTCGTGGCTGTCCGGAAACCCGGCGACGTACAGCGGGGCCTCAAGCGCAGCCGCAAGCAATGCCGAATCAACGCCACCGGAGAAAGCAATTGCGAGCCCATCGGTATCGATCGTCGAGAAGGCGCGCTCGAGCGCCGAGCGAACGGCCGCGACGCCCTCGCTCGGCTCGGCAACTGACGGATCGGGGAGCTCGCCCCACCGTTCGAGGCCCTGGGCCGTTCGGACGTGGCCGGCCGGAAACGGCTCCGGGTCAGCGAGTTCGGACGGATCGAACGCCCAGGACTCGCCGTCGACAAAGAGTGGATACCGGCCGAGCACGTCCCGGACGAGCATCCCGTCGACCTCGCCGGCGAACCCACGGGCACCGGGGAGCGGATCGCCGCGCTGGATCGCCGCCCGGACGACTGCGGGGGAAGCACCGTGCAGCGTCATTCGAAGAAGTCCGCCAGGCGTGATCGGACGCGTCGTTTCGCCCCGCCGGCGGCCTGTTTGAAACTGATATGCCAGGGAGTTCGTTTCCCCTCGATCTCCGTTCGGCCCTCGGCGATCGCCGAGAGGATCGCCTCGACCGATCGCTCGTCGGCGTCGACGTTCGTGATCGCCCGGCCGACCATCTCCGCGATGTGGGCGTCGCTGCCGGCCGTCATCGGGATCCCGTGCTCGGTTGCGAACTCCCGGGCCTGCTTGTTGGCGTAGCCGGTCAGCAACCGGGAGTTGTAGACCTCGATCGCGTCCGCGCGGGCCAGTTCCACCCGGGAGATGTTCGCCATTACGCCGCTCCGTGACTCCTGGAACGGGTGTGGGACGACGGCGATACCGCCGTGATCGTGGATCCGGTCGAGCGTCTCGACGAACGGCAGCCCCGACGGGATCGCCTCGGAGATACCGAGCGCCAGCACGTGGCCGGCGTCACTGGTCACTTCCATCCCCGGGATACCGACGAGGTCGTACGCGGGGGCTTTTTCGACGGCCTCGCGGCTCGCGTCGAACTCGTCGTGATCAGTGATTGCCAGTGCATCGAGGGACGCGTTCTGCGCTCTCTCCAACAGCGCATCGACGGAGTCACGCCCGTCGTAGGATAGCGAGGAGTGAACGTGAAGCTCGACCGAGAGCACGAGCGGGGCTTCGACGGCACCGATCAAAAACGGCTCGGTATCAGTCCGCCGTCGACTCGACTGTAGAACCGCTCGCTGCTCTCTCTTTATCCACGTAACAGACTGGATCCGGCTCGAACGGATCGTCGTGAGCGACCAGCGCACGCCCGCGCGAACCGCCACTGCAGACGTCGCCGAACTCACAGTGGCGACAGCGGTCGGGCAGCGCGGCTTCCTCGTGGCGGAGCCGCTCCAGCAGCGGGTTGGATTCGTCGGTCCAGATCGCGCCGAACGGCCGGTCGCGTACCGACCCGAGCGCGTACCGGTCCCAGAACGGGCCCGGGTACACCGACCCGGCCGGTCCGATCTTCGCGACCGGCGGTGACGGGGCGGTCCCGAGCCGTTCCCGGAGCGACTCGCGAACGTTGGTCGCACACTCCCCGTCGAGACGGTCGCGGGTGTATTCGGTCACGTATCCGGCGTCGATCCCGCCGCTCAGAACCGTCTCCAGGTGATTGCCCCGCTCGTGGGCGTCCCGGGTCAGATCCGCGAGCCGGCGAACCGCGCGGCGGCGGCGCTCGTCGTCGAGGTCGTCGTCCGGTACGTGCGCGAGCCGGAACCGATCGGCCGATAGCAGTCCAGCGAGGTCGTATATCTCCTCCATGTCGACCGCGCTCTCGGCCTGCAGCGGGAAGCGCAACTCGGTCGCCAGATCGATACCCTCGGCCGCCCGGAGCGTCTCCAGTGCGGTATCCGTCGCGTCGGACGCGGTGTGTTTCTGCCGGGGCGTCGACAGCCCTTTCACGACGACGCTGATCCGATCGAGCCCGGCGTCCGCAAGCGACTCGAGACGGTCCCGGTCGAGTTGCTCACCGTTGAGTCGAAGCGTCGTTTCCACGTCCTGCTCGGCGGCTCGTCCGACGAGCTCGTCGATCGCGTCGGCGTCGATGCCGGCCGTACCGGACAGCCGCAGGGTCTCGATACCGAATTCGGCGAGCTGATCGACCACGGCGAGTCGCTCCGACGGCGAGAGCGGATCCCGGTCGCCGAGTAGCTCTCCGTCTTCGAGCACCCATTCGACGTCGGGATCGCCGAGCGATGCAGACGCCGGATGCTCACAGCCACAGAGGAGCGTGTCGAGCTGGATCATGCGGGCTCACCCGCTTCTAGCGGCGTCGAGCTGTCGCGATCGATCGCATCCGCCGGACAGAGCCACCGCGCGGCAACGCCCGGGAACAACGACGCCGCGCGCTCGCGAGCGTCTATTTCGTCGTCCGCCCGGACGGTTCCGGTATGTACCGCCGGATCCGTCGGCGTCTCACGAGTGAACACGACCCACTCCTTTGCGGGGATCGTCCCGTCGGCGTCCCGGCCGTCCGTCGTCCGTGCCGTTGGTCGAGCTGGCATTGCCTGTTTGTACCCGTTGCCCGCTCTTACGGACCCCGCCCGTTCCCACCGATTGAGAACTGACCGGGCGTCTTATCGGCTCTACTCCGATTTCCGGCAATCGTTTCCGATTGTTGCCCGCGGCTCGATTCGGTGAACCAGCGGCTGCATCACAAGCGGTTTTCGCTCGCCCCGAGTAATCGTTCACATGCACGTCATCGTCAACGCTGCGATGAGCGTCGACGGGAAACTCTCGACACGACACCGCGAGCAAGTCGCGATCAGCGGTGCCGAGGACTTCGACCGCGTCGACGCACTCCGGGCCGACAGCGACGCGGTGATGGTCGGTGTCGGCACCGTCCTGGCCGACGATCCGTCGCTGACCGTCGACGATCGCGAGCGGATCGACGCCCGGACCGAGCGTGGTGACCCGCCCCAACCGGCGCGGGTGATCGCCGACTCGCGGCTGCGCACTCCCACCGACGCGACCGTCTACGACGACGCCGCAGAGACGATCTTGCTGGCCAGTGACACCGCGACCGACCAGGCCCTCACCGAGGCACGAACGAAAGGTGCGACCGTCGTCACTGCCGGTGAGGACCGTGTGGACCTGTCGGTGGCATTCGACCGACTGGAAACCCACGGCATCGAGCAGGTGATGGTCGAGGGCGGTGGCGAACTCGTGTTCTCGCTGTTCGAGGCCGGCCTCGTGGACGAGCTCTCCGTGTTCGTCGGTTCGATAATGATCGGCGGGCGCGACGCCCCGACGCTTTCGGACGGCGACGGCTTCACTGACCGATTCCCGCAACTGCGGCTGCGCGATATCGAGCGGATCGACGACGGCGCTCTCTTGCGGTATCACGTCTCCGGGCGATAACGCCGCGAAGGCGGCCGACAGTGCACGAACCGCCAAACATATACCCGTCTCGACCTCAGTGGTAGGCAGTTAGTATGCAAGTAACAACAATGTCGAGGTGGACCCGTGAGCGCCGTTGACCGTATCGTCGGTGTCGTGACTGGCCATACCCGGATCGCGATCGCCGCCATGCTGGTGTTGACGGTGATCATGGGTGCCGGTGCGGGTGCGGTCGAACAGCAGTCGTCGCTCGATCAGTTCCAGTCGGACACGGCCGAGGCTGACGCCTCGGCGTACATCGGCGAGAATTTCGCGTCCGGGCCGGACAACGTGACGCGCGTCCAGGTGATCGTCCGCGGGGAGAACGTTCTCTCCAACGAGTCGCTGATCGAGACACTCGCATACCAACAGCGGCTCCGAGACGATCCACAGGTCAACGCGACGCTCGTGAATGAATCGGCCGGGCAGACGCCGGCGACGTTCGGCGTTGCGAACCTGATCGCTCGGAGTGCGATCCAGCAGGAGTTCCAGGCGATTAACGAGACCCAGAACGCGCTTCGGGCGGCGATGACGACTGCGGTCCGAGATCCCAACGTAACTGCCGCAGCTGCCTTTGCGAATGCGAACGCGAACACGCCGATCGAGCTCGACCGGACCGACGGTGCGACCTTCGAGCAGGCGGTCGCAGACCTCCGGAACGCCACGTCCGGGGCCGAACAGAGAGAGGCGTATCGACTCGGCACCAGCGGTGTACTCAGAGACGAATTCGCACAGTTCCTGGGACAGGAGCGACTGACCCAGCCGATCGAACAGTCGGACATCGAAGCGACGATCCGATCGCCGACGCTCGAACGGCAGATCGGAGCGATCCAGTCGCTGAGTGAGGCCGAGCTCCAGACGCTCGTCCGAACCGTCCTCAGCGGTGAGGCCGGGCAGGCCTCCGAGCAGGCGCTCGGGTTTATGCCGGCCGGCGAGTACTACGAACCCGGATCGACCGCCGCGAACGCGACGATGCTGTTGGTCACTCAGCGGACCGACGGCCCGGTCGCCGCAGGCGGGACTGCAGGCGAGGAGATCACCGACGCCCAGCTGGCGATGCAGGATCTCGGCGACGACAGTGATCTCGAGTTCGTCGTGTTCGGGAGCGGCATCATCACCAACGAGATCAATCAGTCGATGAGCGACAGCATGGCGCTCGTCGGCCCGCTCGCGTTGCTGTTCGTCGTCGTTGCACTCGCGGTCGGGTACCGTGACCTGCTCGACATAATCCTCGGTATCGTCGGAATCGTGGCCGTCCTCGTCTGGACGTTCGGGTTCATGGGCTGGACGAACATCGACTTCAACCAGATCTTCATCGCCGTCCCCGTGTTGTTGATCGGCCTCTCGATCGACTACGCGATCCACATCTTCATGCGCCATCGCGAGGAGCGCTTCGAGATGGGCAACGGCAACCTCCGGAAAGCGATGCGGGTCGGCCTCGGCGGCGTCGGTATCGCGCTGGCGCTGGTGACGGCGACGACGGTGATCGGTTTTCTCTCGAATCTCGTCAGTCCGGTGCCGCCGATTCGGGACTTCGGTGTCGTCAGTTCCTTCGGGATCGTCGCCGCATTCCTGGTGTTCGGCGTCTTGACGCCGGCACTGAAGATCGAGATCGACGAGTTCCTCGAAGCGCGTGGGATCGACCGGACGAAACGCGCCATCGGAACTGGTGGCGGACGGCTGAGTCAGCTACTCAAGATCGGCTCACTCGGCGCGAAGCGGTCGGCCCCGGTCGTGATCGCGATCGCGCTGTTGCTCAGCGCCGGCGGTGTCTACGGCGCGACGCAGGTCGACACGTCCTTCTCACAGGAGGACTTCCTCGCCGAGGACCCGCCGGGCTGGACGGAGAACCTGCCCGAACCGTTCGCGCCCGGCGAGTACAACGCCAAGGCGAATCTCGAATACGTCAACGAACGCTTCCAGCGGCAGGACGCACAGGCGAGCATCCTGCTACGCGGGGAGGTCGCGAGCGACGGAACGCTGGACGTGGTCCGGCGATCCCAGAGCGAAATCGCTTCGAAGGACATTACGCAACGGCTCTCGAACGGGCAGGCGTCGATCCAGACGCCACTGACGGTCCTCAACGAGACGCGTGCCGCCTCCCGGAGTGACGCGTTCAACCGGACATTCGATGCCGCCGATACCGACAACGACGGCATTCCGGAGGAGAACCTGACGGCCGTCTACGACGCGCTGTTCGAGGCGAACCCACAGGAGGCCGGTGCGGTCCTCGCCCGCGAGGACGGTGATTACACGGCTGCGCGGCTCGTCGTCGATCTGAAGGGGACCGCGTCCGGCGCGGAGGCGACCGAACAGCTCCGAAGCGTCGCGACGAACACCGAGACCGAGCAGTTCACCGCGATCGCGACCGGTCAGACGATCCTTTTCGAGATCGTCCAGGACCAGCTACTCGACACTGTCCTGGAGAGCCTGCTGATCACGCTCGTCTCCGTGTTCGCGTTCCTGATGATCGTCTATCGCGTCACCGATGGTAGCGCGACACTCGGGTTCGTGACGCTGGTCCCGGTCGCGCTGAGCGTCTCCTGGATCCTCGGGACGATGTACCTCGCCGGGATCCCGTTCAACGTCCTGACCGGGATGATCACCAGTCTCACGGTCGGGCTCGGCGTCGCCTACAGCATTCACATCTCCGAGCGATACAACCAGGAACTGGAGCGCCACGACTCCGCCTGGGCCGCCCTCGAACGCAGCGTCACCGGCACTGGCGGCGCGCTGCTCGGGAGTGCGGCGACGACCGTCGGCGGGTTCGGGACTCTCTCGATCGCACTCCTGCCGTCGCTGCAGCAGTTCGGGATCATCACCGGCCTCACGATCATCTACGCGTTCCTCGCGAGCGTGCTCGTGCTCCCGAGCCTGCTGGTCGTCTGGACGCGACTGGTCGGGCCATCCGAGAAGCTCGACGTTCCCGCGGACGCCGACAGCAGTGACGGCGACGTCGGTACAGCCGCTTCGAGCGAGTAGCAGCCGCCTACAGATCCGTCTCGCTTTCGAGGTACCACCCGAGGTACCCGCCGATGGCGCTCAGACCGACGGTGTAGACGACCGACGCCAGGATAGCGAAGATCGCAAACACGACGAATATCCCCGCGAACGCACCCGGACCGTCGAAAAGCGCCGGGAGGAACGGCAACACACTACCGAGCAGTGCGATGACGAACAGGAGCGGTATCGCGGCTATCGCTCCGGAGAGCGCACCGACTTTGAGTGCCGTCGAGGAGTCTTCCTGCTGCAGGTAGCCCGCGACCGCACCGCCGAGCACCGGCGAGAACGGGATGAACGTCGTGACGACCGTGACGACCGCACCGATCACTGCGTTCAGGCCGGTATCTCCGTTTCCCATGCACAGTAGCTGATCAGCCGCTCACGTGAACCTTTCGGAGACAGAAACGGCTCTCGAAGTGCGCGGACGAAACGTTTCGAAAAACTGCGATCAGATCTCGCTCTCGAAGTCTTCGAGCGCGTAGGCGGGTTCGGCACCGCGGCGATCCAGCGTCTCGTTGGCCAGCAGCCAGTAGACCACGCTCAGAGCCTTGCGACCCTTGTTGTTCGTGGGGACCACCAGATCGACGTTGCTGGTCGTGTTGTTGGAGTCACACATCGCGATGACCGGGATGCCGACCGTGATGGCCTCCTTGACGGCCTGGGCGTCACCGATCGGGTCGGTGACGACCACGACGTCGGGCTCGATGTAGCCCTCGTAGTCGGGGTTGGTGAGCGTCCCGGGGATGAACCGGCCCGTCCGGGCGCGTGCCCCGACGGCCTCGGCGAACTTCTCGGCCGGGAAACGGCCGTACTGCCGCGAGGAGGCCACGAGGATCTGCTCGGGGTCGTAGTTCTCGAGGAAGTCCGCAGCGGTGCGGATCCGGGAGTCGGTCATCGAAACGTCCAGCACGTACAGTCCGTCCGTGCGGACGCGGTGGATGAACCGCTCCATGTCCGACGTATTCTGCTGGGTCCCGATGTGGACCCCGGCGCCGAGATAGTCCTCAACGGGAATGAGGAGGTCAGCCTCCTCGCCTTCCGGCATCACGTCCTCGTCGAGAGCCGGCTCCTCCTCGGTGTCGGTCTCTTCGGCGTCCGCCGTCTCGGCCGTCGATTCCGTATCCTGTGACTCGTTCGCAGCGTCCGTCGGCGTGTCGCCCTCGGACGCCGGCGATTCCTCCGTCTCGGTGACAGCGCCGGCGTCGCCGGCGGCCTCCGAAGTCTCGTCGATGTCGTCTTCTTCGTCCTGACTCATGCTTGTTCTTCGATGCGGATGAGTTCGTTCAGTTTGGCGGTGCGTTCGCCGGCGACGGTGCCGGTCTTGATGTAGGGGGCGGCTGCACCCACGGCGAGGTGGGCGATTGTCGTGTCCTCAGTCTCACCCGAACGGTGGGAAACGACCGACTGGATGCCGTTTGCGGCCCCGAGTTCGATGGCGTCGACGGCGTCGGAGAGGGTGCCGATCTGGTTGGGCTTGATGAGAATGGAGTTCGAGGAGCCCTTGTCGATGCCGTCCTGGAGGCGCTCAACGTTGGTGACGTACAGATCGTCGCCACAGATGAGCGTCCGGTCGCCGACGCGGTCGGTCAACTCGGCGAAGGCCTCGAAGTCGTTTTCGTCCAGCGGATCCTCGACGTAGGCCATGTCGTATTCATCGACCATTTCGGCGACGTAGTCGATCTGTTCGGCCGTCGAGCGGTTGGCCTCACCCTCGTAGACGTACTCGCCGTCCTCGTACATCTCGGCGGCGGCCATGTCCAGGCCGAAGCTAATCTCGAAGCCGAGGTCGTCACTGACTTCGGTGGTGGCCTGGTCGACGATTTCGAAGGCCTCGTCGTCGCCGATCGGCGGCGCCCAGGCACCCTCGTCGCCCTTGTTGGCGGGGACGCCCTTCTCTTCGAGGAGTTCGCCGATACGGGCGTGGACCTGCGCGTTCGCGAAGACCGCTTCGGTCACGCTCGGTGCGCCCACCGGAGCCGAGAGGAACTCCTGAATGTTGGTGGCTTCCTCGGCGTGCTCGCCGCCGCCGACGACGTTGCCCAGCGGGGTCGGGAACTGATCGCCCCGGAAGGTCCCGCCCAGGTGCTGGTACAGCGGTGCGCCGAGCACGTCGGCACCGGCCTTGGCGGCGGCCATACTGATCGCGACCGCGCTGTTGGCGCCGATCTCCGAGAAATCGTCCGTCCCGTCGGCGGCGTGTAGCGCGGCGTCGACCTCGCGCTGATCGCCGGCGAAGACCTCGCCGACAAGCCGCGGGACGGCGTGTTCGCGGGCGTTGGCGATCGCCTCGTGAGCCGGGAGTTCGATCGCCTCGTGTTCACCAGTACTCGCGCCGCTCGGAGCGGCCGCACGGCCGAAGCCACCACTCTCGGTGGTGACGTCGGCCTCGACGGTGGCGTTCCCTCGCGAATCCAGTACGCGTCGTAGTCGAATGTCGGTAATGAGTGTCATGTGTGTTGTCCTCGGTTGACGGTGAAGGGAAGGACGCCAGCGTCGTACTCCTCGGCTGCGATGAGGATCGGCTGGGTCTGATCGGTCTCGATCAGCACCGGCGCACCGTGTGCGATCTGCAGCGCTCGCGCACCGATGATGCGAGCCTTCTCGTAGCGGTTGTATCGCTGTGTGCTCATCATTGATACGGTGCGACGATGTCGACGAGATCCTCGTGTGAGACGAGCATCCGCCGACAGCAGTGTCGTTCGACGCCCAGCTCGTCGAGCACCTTCTCGGGGTCTTCGTCGCCCTCACGGGCCCGCTCTTTGAACTCCTCCCATTCGCCGCCGATGACGTTTCCACAGGTGAAACACCTGACCGGTACCATCATATTTGAATCACCTTAGCGGTAGGACTTCTGATAGCGCGCGCGAGCACCGGGTCCGCCCCACTTCTTGGGTTCGGACTGGCGCACGTCGTTGACCAGCAGCGAGCGGTCGAACTCCATGAACGCGTCGCGCAGTTCCGCGTCGTTCGTGTGCTGGACGAGCCCGCGGGCGATCGCCGTTCGGGTGGCGTCCGCCTGCCCGGTCGTGCCGCCGCCCTCGATCGTCACGTCGACGTCGACTGCCTCGCGCAGGTCGTCGTCGGCGATCCGGAAGGGTTCGAGCATCTTTAGCCGTGCCAGCTCCGGTTCCACCAGTTCGACCGGCCGAGAGTTGATCCGCACCCGGCCTTCGCCGTCGCTCACGGTCGCGCGAGCGATGGCGGTCTTCTTCTTGCCTGATGTGTTCGTTACCATGTTACGTTCGCTCCCAAGCTCTCCGCGAGTTCGTCCAGCTGGACGAACTTGATCTTCGATAGCCGATCCAGCGACGTGCCCTCGAGGATCTCTCCGTCCTCGTCGTAGGGGTTGCCCACGTAGACGCGGACGTTCTCGAAGGCCTCGCGACCTTGCTGTTCCTTGTAGGGAATCATGCCACGGACCGCGCGCTTGAAGATCCCGTCGGGGCGTTTGGGGTAGGCCGGACCCTTGTCCGAACCCAGATCCCGCCGCGTCCGGTACTTCTCCTTCACGGCGCCTTCGCGGCCGGTGATAACGGCGCGCTCGGCGTTGACGACGGCGATCGTCTCCCCGTCCATCGCGCGTTCTGCGACCTGACTCGCCACACGACCCATGATGCAATCACGGGCGTCGACGATCACGTCGGCGTCGATCGTATCTGCTTTCATCGGATCACCCGCACGTTGGACCCTTCGGGATTGTCCTGTACTGCTGTTTCGAGCGAGACGGTCTCGCCGACTTGTTCGATCTTTGTCTCGGCCGAGCTAGAGAAGTCGACGGCCGCGACAGTGACGTCCTTCTGCAGGACACCACTGCCGAGAACCTTGCCCGGGACGACCACGGTCTCGTCCTCCTGGGCGTATCGTTCGATACGTCCCAGATTGACTTCTGCGTGGGTGCGCCGCGGCTTTTCCAGCCGGTCGGCAACGTCGCCCCAGACATCTCCGCCCGAGGACCGGGCGGCCGACTTCAGATCGGCGATGAGACTACTGAGTCTCGGGTTACTCTTACTCATAACGTCCCTCCTGAAAAGTGCAGGGAGCAGGATTTGAACCTGCGGACCCCTACGGGACAGCGCCCTGAACGCTGCGCCGTTGGCCAGACTTGGCTATCCCTGCTCGCGTTAGTCTGTTTTTCGTGGCCCTTCAAACCCCTTTCGGTCCGGCGATCCGTCGCGCTCGCACCGCTGGGGGCAGCGGACGGACGCCGTGGGTGTCGAAGGGCAGTTTTCATCGTTATAGCTGTACAGCTTCTTTCAGTTCCTCGGCGCGGCCGCGGATCGAATCGACCCCCGCGCGCACGAGCGTGTCGACGTCGAACGATCCGTCCGTCTCGACGTCGAAGACGAACGCGTTCTCGACGTCCGTGACCTCGACCTCGCTGTCAGGGTAGCGTTCGGTGAGATCGTTGTCGAATTCCTCGGTCGGCACCAGATCGCCGTCCTCGGTCTCGATGACGCCACGGACGATATTGGGCTCGTCGTCGTGGAATTCGTCGCGGTCGCCGACGACCTCGACGCGCTGGAGGTGTCGGTAGCCGACCGCCACACCGCCCTGGTGTTTGGCGTGGTCCTGACCGTAGCCGAGTTCGGCGTCGGCCTCCAGCTCCAGCCGCTGGCCGTCCTTGAGGTCGATGATCGGCACGCCTTCTTCGGCCGGCTGCACGAGGTCGTCGCTGGAGACGAGATCGTCGGAGTAGGCTGTCTCCGGCCCCTCGACGTCGAGCGCGAGCGTGACGGTGTCGTCATCGTCGAACTCGCCGCCGAGCGGCGTCGTCAGCGGAATCAGTCCCAGCCGGAGCGCGAGCTGCTCGTCGAACATCACCGAGGAGTTCTCGATAAACCGGACGGTATCGATGCTGAACGTGGGCACGTCGGCGATCATCGCCCGGCGGATGCCGTTGGCGAACGCCGGCGTGACACCACGGACGAGGAACTTCGCCTCGGTGTCGTCGCGCTCGATGAACGTTACGTCGTAGTCTGCCATTGTAGATTACCCGCTGGATTTCGGACTGCGTGTGCCGTCGTGTGGGATCGGCGTGACGTCCTCGATGCGACCGATCTCCAGCCCCGCACGGGCCAGGGCACGAATCGTCGCCTGCGCACCCGGACCGGGGTTGGTCTGGAGGTTGCCACCGGGACCACGCACGCGAACGTGGACGCCTTCGACGCCCTGTGCCTGTACGTCCTCGGCGACGGTCTCGGCCATCTGCATCGCGGCGTACGGCGAGGCCTCGTCGCGGTTCTGCTTGACGACGGTCCCACCGGAGCTCTTCGCGAGCGTCTCGGCACCGGTCAGATCGGTGATCGTGATGATCGTGTTGTTGAACGATGCGTGCACGTGGGCGAGCGCCCACTTGCTGTCCTCTTCTTCTGCCATGTTATTGTTCCTCCGCGCGTTCTGGGTGGAGTTCGTCCGCGAGCGGACTGTTCTCGTCGAAGGCAATCGAGCTCTCCTCTTCGACGGCGACCTTCTTCGAGGGGGTCTGGACCCGGGCGCTGTCGACGGTGACGTGTCCGTGGACGATGAACTGCCGGGCCTGCTCGGGCGTGTTGCCCAGTCCCTTTCGGTAGGCGACCGTCTGCAGGCGGCGCTCGAGCACGTCGGTCACGTCCAGTCGCAGGACGTCGTCGAGCGTGTCCTGCTCGCCGAGGATTCCCAGGCGCCTGAGCCGAGCGATGAACTCGCTGGCCTCCTCGTCGCCGGTGTCGGCCTGACCGAGCAGTTCACGAGCTTCGCGGCGGTAGCCACGGAGTTCGGACTGGGCGCGCCAGAGCTCCTCTTTGTTCTTGAGGCCGTACTGGGTGAGCAGTCCGGACTCCTCGCCGATACGTTCACCCTGGTATGGGTGGTTCGGCGTCTCGTAGAACTTGGTGTTTGATCCGAGTGCCATTATTCTTCCTCAGCTTCGGCTTCCTCAGCCTGTTCTTCCTTGATCGCTTCGACGTTGACACCGATCGTCCCCTCGGTACGGCCCGTGGACTTGGTGCGCTGGCCACGGACTTTCTGTCCGCGCTTGTGGCGGACGCCCTTGTAGGAGTCGATCATCTTCATGCGGTTGATGTCCTGTCGCTTCGTGAGATCGAGGTCGTTGCCGATCTCGTGGGACGTCTCCCCGCTGAAGAAGTCGTTGCGATGGTTCGCGAGCCACTCGGGGACCTCGTCGGCGAAGCCTTCGACCAGTTCGACGATCTCGTCGATCTGCTCCTCGTCGAGGCGGCCGAAGGTCTCCCGTCGATCGACGCCCGCCTTCTGGGCGATGATCCGAGCGGCGCGGTGGCCGATACCGTTCATGTCCGTCAGCGAACGCTCGAGGGACTTCGTGCCGTCGAGGTCCGTCTGTCCGATGCGGACGAAGTACTGGAGGTCTTCGTCGTCCTCCGGTGTGTCCGCGTCTGGGTCTTCTGCACTCATGTGTGGGTTGGGTGAAGCGTCGTGGCGGGGATTCGAACCCCGGAGGCTTGACGCCACATGGTTAGCAACCATGCGCCTTGGGCCGCTTGGCTACCACGACTCGCTTGCAGTGTACTCGCGCCCTCTCGGACTCGGGGGCCAGTCCCCCTGCACGATTCGTACGTGATGGCTCGGTCGTGCCAGCATATAAGCCCAACGGATCGGTCGCCGCGTGTCGGTGGGTCCCGTACTCCGATTATCGGCGGTCACTGTCGGGCAGTGGCGGCCCGTCGCCGGACATCGGCCGTCCCGCGAACGACTCCGGCGGGTACCAATCACGCCATGTCTCGAACCATGTCCGAACGGCACCGTCCGCCGCATGTGATCACAGATGCCGTGGACCGACAGTTTCGAATCCGAGAACACAGCACTCGTCGGATCGTCGCCCGTGCTGACGTGGGGGGCATCTCCCATTGCCTTCGCTTCAGGGGGGCATGGCAGTTTCGGCTCCTCTCAGCACGCGGTTCCACGTCAAAACCCTCTTCGTGGCCCTCTTCTTTTTCAAAACATGAACAGCACTCCCGGCCAAACAACGGCATCCACGTTCGACCTCGTCGAGTGTTCTCTGTATGCGGAGTTCGATGTCAGGGTGGATCCGATCGAGTGGTGTCCGCTCGTCGAACTGGATCCGCCGGTCGACGTGCAACACCAGCAATTCCGGGACGAGACGTGTCTGATCGACGTGCGCACGCACAGTGATGAGCCCCGAACGATCAGAATCACCCAGGAGTGTGATAGTCTGTGTCCTTCGAAAGTGCTGACTGACGCCGGATATATCCCGCGCCTGAATGAGATACGCCCCGAACGCGTCGTCATTGGCATCCCCCTTGGCGATCGAACCGAAGTGCAGGATGTCGTCGGACGCCTGCGGTCAGTCGCCGAGAGCGTGACGCTCCGAAAGCTGGTCCAGCTTGGGACCGACAGCTCGGCCGAGACGACGATGGATCTCACCGATCTGACCGACAAACAGCGTGAGACAGTGACTCTGGCCATCACGAGAGGGTATTACCGACAGCCGCGGCACGCCTCGGTCGATGACATCGCCGACGAGCTCGACATCTCGGCCGCCGCCGTCTCACAGCGGCTTGGTGCCGCCGAATCGAAGGTCATGCGACAGGTGTTCGACACGCTCGCCGACGGCTGCGAGTGACACCTATTTGAGTACCACTCGCTCGGTCGCGTCGGCCAGTTCCGCGTAGAACGGCTCGCGCGTCTCCGCTCGAACCGCCCCGAGGAACCTATTGAACCACTGTCGGGGATGCTCCTCGAGGAACTGTTCGAGCGTCGCGTCCCCCTCGGTAGCGAGCAGATGCGCGGCGAACTCCAGTTCCGTCGCGACGTGATCGGGCAGGTCCGGCCAGTCCGGATCGAGTCCCAGACCGTACGCCCGGTACCACTCGACGACCGCGCCGGTCGAGGGACCGAGCACGTTACTCGGACCCTCGCCGTCGCTGTCCCGGTAGACGCTCTCGTAGGGCGGGCAGGGCGGCCCCTTCGGGCCGACGAACAGGCGGGTGTGTTCCGCTCGGAGGTCCCCGAGTGAGACTGCCCGTAGGCCGGGAACGATCGCGTCGAGTTCGCCGCTGTCGATCGCTTCGATCAGGTCGTTGTCCGGCTGTCGCCAGCACCGCGCCAGCACGGCGTATCCCTGCGCACGCACTTGCCGGCGACTCTGATTCGCGGCGTCGCTCATTTGTCACGCCCCGTCGGTTCGTCGCCACCGTCGGCGACTGCCGTGTCGGGTTTCCCGCCCGACGATCCGAACCCGGCAGTTTTCTCAGGGGCGACAGGGAGGTATCTGAGCCCCAGCGTCACGATCAGTGCACCCAGCGCGACGATCCCGACCGAGACGACCAGTTCGACCACCGTCGGCGTGTACGTTCCGGCAGTCGCCCAGATGTCCGATCCGAACCCGGTGTAGTCACGTCCGACAGCCACGCCCGGGGCAGCGTCGATGTTCAAATCGGTGTAGCCAGTGAAGATGAGGTTCACGCCCTCGAAGACGGTACCGACGATCGCGAGGACACTCGCGGCCACGACGGCCCACGTCCGCTTATGCAAGGACGGAACAGCCAGCAGAGCGAGCGGGAGTACCCCGCCGACGACGGTCCACAGCCAGAAGTACAGCGAGTCACCAACGAGGAACGAACTCGTAATCGTCCAGAACTCGAAGTTCGCTGCCCACGCGTGGGGGAGTCGCTCGGCACCCAGCAGGAAGACGATGTGCACGGCGATAAACACGCCCAGCGCTTTCCCGAGTTCGGGCACCTGTCGATCCGAGAGCTCGAACCGAGTGTATCTGTCGGCCAGGACTCCTGTCACGATAAGCAGCGCCAGTCCCGAGACCAGCCCTTTCATCACGAACATGGGCGCGACGAGGGGATTGAACCAGCTACCCCGACCGATCTGCAATGCGAAGATCCAGCCGTCGATGGCCGCGAGCCCGAGCGCGAGCGGGATCGCTACTGCCGCCGCCCACAGCGACAGTCGCCTGTCGCGTTCCCGACCGGCCTCGGTGTCCGCAGTCCCGAACGCCAGCCGAGATCCACGAGCGGCCAGATCCCGGCGAGTCAGCAGCCAGACGTAACCGGCACTGAACAGCCCGTACGCCATGACGACGAGGAACTCCCAGACCATTGGCGATCGGAAGTCCGGTGACGTGAGGAATCCCGTGATCCGGCTCGGCCGACCGAGGTCAGGAACGATCATCAGGCCCGCCACCACGATACACGCGAAGCTAAGCAACCCGCCGAGGACGGCGATCGAGTCGTACCGGTCCGAGTGGAAGAACCTCGGGACGCTCGAGACGACCAATGCGCCCGCTGAAAGGCCGACGAAGTAGACGAACAGCATGATGTACAGCCCCCAGGAGAAGACGTTGTCCATCCCTGTCACGATCAGCCCTTCGCTGAGCTGGTAGATCCACGCGCCCAGCCCAGCGACGATGAGGACGGCCAGCGCGGCGATCCAGACCGTGCCCGGCGTGCCGAACCTGCCGTCAGTGGCGACATCGCTCATTGTCGGTCACCGCCGTCGGGCAGCGACACGTCCTTGCGCGCTGTCCCCTCCAGTTCCGTCCCGACCCGCTGGCGGCCGGGCGTCATCTTGCCGCGGACGTAGTACGTGCTTGGAGACGTCTCGAGATCTTCGAGTAGTTGGTGTGTCTCGTATTTGTCGACGTACTTCGAGACTGTACTGTCCGGGTCGTCGAGGTCGCCGAAGATCCGTGCGTCGGCCGGACAGGCGTTGACGCAGGCGGGATCGAGGTCCTCCTCTACACGGTGGCTACAGAACGTGCACTTCTCGACGACGCCCTGCGATCGCTCCGGGACGTTCCCCGTCCCCTCCGCGGGAACGTGCTCGGGCTCGTCGTAGTTGAACACGCGGGCGTTGTAGGGACAGGCCGCCATGCAGTAGCGACACCCGATACATTTCTCGTAGTCGATCTCCACGATACCGTCTTCCCGTGTGTAGGTCGCGTTCACCGGACAGACCTTCACGCAGGGGGCGTTCTCACAGTGCTGGCAAGCCGTCGGCTGGAAGTCCATCGACAGGCTCGCGGTGCCGTCGCTCCCGTCGATCGGGTAGCTTCCCGAGGGCGTCTCGATGCTGTCGCCTCCCTCGGTCAGGACCCGATTCCAGACCTGACCGAGTCCGACGTTGTTCTCCTCGATACAGGCTGTCGAACACGCCTGACAGCCGATACACCGCTCCTGGTCGATTACCATTCCGTACTGTGTCATCAGTTATCACCTCCGTCATTCGGTCCGCCGAGCCAGGGGGCCCGATCCGGGTCCGTGTACTGGCTGGTGTCGATGTCGTCCGGCGCCGACTCGACCTCGACGCGGGTGTCGTAGAACGCGAAGTTCTCGATCGCGTCGCTGACGTCCGTGTGCGTGAGATCGTTGTGATGGCCCCGGACGTAGTCGTCGGCCCACCAGCCCTGGTTGACGTTGACCATCCCGGGCCGGTAGCCCTCGTTATATCGGGCCTTGACGACGAGTTCGCCGCGGTCGTTGTAGATCCGGACGTACTCGCCGTCCTCGATGTCCCGTTCTTCAGCGTCGGCGGGGTGGATGTCGACGACCGGTTCCGACTCGATCTGTCGCAGGTACGGCATCCGGCCGAACTGCGAGTGGATCCGCCACCGACTGTGTTTCTGCAGGAAAGTGAGCGGGTACTCCTCGGCGAGTTCGTGATCGGGACTCGTCCGGCTCTCCATCGGAACCGGAACCTCAAGCGACGTCCCGTTCTCGGTGGGCGCGTCCTCGTCGTAGAGCTCGAGGCGGCCGCTCGGGGTGTTGAACTCGCCCTGCCAGATGATCTCTGGCGCGCTGTCGTCGAAGAAGGTCCCCTTCTCGCGGAGATCCTCCAGCGAGAAGCGGTCCTCGGCGTTCAGCACTTTCTGCAGGGTCGTCTCGCGATCGCGGTCGAAGTGCTCGCCGTAGCCCAGCCGCTCGGCCAGGCGAACGAGCATCCAGTGGTCGCTTTTGGACTCCCACAGCGGCTCGTGGGCCGGCTCTCTGTAGCGGACGTGGGGCTGGGTCCAGGTTCCGGCGACGTCTTCACGCTCGAACCAGTGGGAGGCCGGCAGGACGATGTCGGCGTGCTGGACGTTGGGCGTGTGTTGCATGTCCGCCACGGCGACCATGTCGACGTTCTCGAGGGCGTCGAGCCACGCCTGACGGTCGGGCATCTGGTTGGCGGTGAAGTTCGACGCCATCGCGTACATCGCCTTGATCGGCTTCTCGTCGTCGCCCGCCATCGCCGAGAGGATCCCCTTCTGCTGCAGGCTCCGGGGACCCGGTGCGCCCTCGACGGCACCGTAGTCGCTCGCAAAGCCACCGCCCTGGGTGATCCCGCCGGTCACGCAGCCGCTCATCCCGTACTGGCCGAGCAGGGCGAGCAGGATCGCGTACGCCTGACCGAAGATGTGTCCGTAGACGTAGCGGTCGACACCAAGCCCGGTCAGGATGCCGCCCGGACCGCGCGTGCCGAGCCAGCGAACAGTCTGGCGGATGTTCTCGGCGTCGACGCCGACGTACTCGGCCATCTCCTCGGGCGCGTAGTCGGCGGCGGCCTCCCGGATCTCCGTCAGCCCGGTCGTCACCGTCTCGCCGTCGACCTCGTACTCGCCGAAGAGGGCGTACTCGCCGTACGTCTCGGGTTCGAGGGCGACCGGTTCGCCCGACGCCTCCTCGAGGGCGACCGGCGTCTCCTCGTCACCGTCGTCGAAGACGTCCGCCGTCTTCAGCAGCGTCCCGTCTTCCCGGACCAGCGCCGGTCCGAGCGTCCGTTCCCGGAGGAACTGCTCGTCGAGGTAGTCCTCCTCGAAGGCCGTGTAGATCATCGCCATCGCGAGGTGGCCGTCCCTGCCCGGTTTGACCGGCAGCCACAGGTCTCCCTTTGCCGTTGTCGTGTTGTAGGCCGGGTCGACCACGACGATCTTCGCGCCGTTCTGCTTGGCGTCGAGTACCTTCGAGGCGTCCATCTGGAAGCGACTCTCGAAGATGTTGCCGCCCCAGATGACGATGGTGTTGGCGTTCTCGATGTCGGTCGCCTGGTTCGTCGGCGTGTTGAAATACCCCGCGCCGGTGACCCGGCGGAAACCCAGTCCAACGTTGATGTCGATCGACCACGCCTTCATCGTTCCGCCGAACGCTCCGGCCAGACGGCTGTAGACCGTCGCGCCGATGCCGTCGGTCCCCGAGCCGAGTTCGAAGTAGACGCTTTCGGGCGAGTACTCCTCGCGCACGCGGAGCATCTCGTCAGCCACGTAATCCAGCGCCTCGTCCCACTCGATGCGCTCGAACTCGGCGTCCGGGCCTCGACCGGTCGGGTTGGGATCGCCGGGCGACCAGTCTGTCCGCTTCATCGGGTACTTCAGTCGCGTCGGGTTGTAGGCTCGCTGCATGTGGCTGAGCCCGAGCGTGCACGACCGCTTGTAGTCCGGGTTGTCCGGGACTTTGGGCTCGACCTTTCGGATCTGCCCGTCGCGGACGTACACGTCCATCTGGCACTTGCCCCGGCAGTTCGGCGAGCAGTAGCCGTGCAACACGTCGTTGCGATCGAGGAACTGTTCGACGCTCGCTGCGGCCGGATCGACTGACAGCGAGGTGAGACGGCTGCCGCCCAGTCCCAGCGCACCCGCGGCAGCACCGGCCCCCAGAAGGACCGACCGCCGGCTGACGCCGTCTTGCTCACTCATCGGACCCCTCCGGCCCAGTGGGTCGTTCGTCGACGCCGAACTCCTCGAGAACGGCGTCGTGATACTTCTCGTGGAACGCCTGTTCGGACATCTCCCCGATGCTGACTCGAACGGCGTCCCGGCCCATCATCTGCCCCAGATCCGTGCTGTGAGGGCCGTCTTCGAGGATGTCCTCGACTGTCCGTTGCCAGTCCTCGTCGTCTAGCACACTCGCCATCTCCTCGCGAGTGTCCGCAGTGTCGTTCACGCAGATTCACCACGGCGTTCTGTAGGGCTGTCTGTCCCCTCCCGCTGACCCTCAATAGTGGCCTTGTTTAAGTAGTACGGGAAATAGTCAGACAAAACGACAAATCAAGCGGACTATTAATCACGATCTTCGAATAAACTACGCATAATCTTGGCTTCCGCTGAAGCGAGGCGTTTCGAGAGGGCGGACGAAGTGATACCCATATCGGTCGCCAGATCGTCGAAACTGACGGTCCGGGGCCGATCGTAATATCCCTCAAGTATCGCCCGTTCGACCGTCTCGCGCTCGATCTCGGTCAGGGTCTGCAGGCTCACGAGCTCCGATCGGGTGGCCGTCTCGCCGTCGTCGACTACCAGACTCCGGATCCGGACGGCGTCAGCGACTCCGCGGAGTTCTTCGATCATCGCCCGGAGCGTCGCCCGGTCGGCGGGGTTCGTCCGGACGATCAGTCCGCCGTCAGCGGCCGCCTGTAGCGACGGGCAACAGCCGTGACTGGCGACGATTCGGCAGACACACTCGCCGTCGACATGGGTCTGTCTGTGCCGAACTGCAGTCCCGTCCTCGGAGCTCGCACAGGACACGTAACACGTGTCGTCGATCACGTGGTGGTCAACGGGGGCCGACGCATCACAGCCTACGGCGATCGGACAACCCCTGGCGTCGGCGTTGAACTCCACTGCCAGCTCGACGGTCAATGCTCGCCGCGACTCGCTGACTGCCCCGTCGTTGCAACCCCCTGTGGATGTCCGGCCACCGCTCATACGAGGCGCTCGCCGACGTACGCCACATTCCCACTGTCAGCCGTGCGGCTCGTGTTCCGCGCGTCTTCCCGGATCTTGTCTCTTAACACGGTCATCATGCAGTGACTGACGAGCGGGGCAACGCTCAACCCACCGCTTATATATAAGGTCTTTATATAGGGATCCGGACCAGTCGCGCAATCGGCCGTTCGAATCAGTCGTCGTCTGCCCGAACCGATATGTGCTCGACGACCGTCCGCTCGCCGACGTACTCCTCGTTTCGCACCCACTCGCCGTCCTCCTGGACCATGAACTCCCCGTAGTAGGGGACGCGGTCGGCCACGACCTCGTGGAACGCGGCCCGGATCTCCGCTTCGGTCAACTCTCCCATCGGGTGGACGCGCGGACGGTTGAGACAGCCCTTGAGGGATCCATCGTGCGTCACGCGCACGCGATGGCAGTTCTCGCAGAAGTCGGTGTTCTCGACCGGATCGACGACCTCGACCATCCCCTCGCCGTCCCCGTCCCCGTCGGCGATGAAATACCGCTTGCGGTCGTGCATCTCGCGGGTCTCGATCCGGTCGGCCCGCTCGGCGAGCCACTCGTGGACCCGATCGATGTCGACCGCCCACTCGGGGTGGCCAGCGATCTCGGGCATGTACTCGATGAGTTGCAGCCGCAGCCCGTCTCGTTCGGCGACCCGGTCGACCAACTGCGGGACGTACTCGACGGTCCCCTCGAAGACGACCATGTTCAGCTTGACCGGATCGAGCCCCGCGTCCAGGGCCGCGTCGACGCCCTCGATGACCTGGTCGTAGGCACCGCTTTGCGTGATCTCGGCGAACGCCTCAGGGTCGACCGCGTCCTGGGAGACGTTGACTCGTTCGAGGCCGGCCTCGACCAGCCCGTCGGCACGATCCGCCAGCATGGAACCGTTCGTCGTCAGCGACACCTCCATGCCGTCGGGTGCGCGTCGAACGATCTCTTCGAGGTCCTCCCGCAACATTGGCTCGCCGCCGGTGAGCTTGACCGCCTCGACGTCCAGATCGGCGGCGACCGACAGCACGCGCAGGACCGCTTCGGTCGACAGCTCCTCGTCCTGTGGTGCCATCGGCCCACGGGTGTCACCCAGCCCCTCGTTGTGACAGTACACGCAATCGAAGTTACACCGGTCGGTCAGCGACACCCGAATCTCGGTCAACTCGCGGCCGAACCCGTCGACGAGCATTCGTCACGACGCATTTCGTGACGCGAGGTGTTAAGCCTCGCCCCGTGAGTCGCGAGATGTAATTAATTTCAATTACGCTGATTCCCCTTCAGATGTCGGCGTTCGGCTGACGGCGAAACCAATCGCGCGTGTCACAACCCTTATCGACGGTCCGGTGCCAACTCGGTTGCATGGACGAACAGGAGATACGCGATCGGCTCGCAACCGTCGAGGATCCGGACCTCGGTGACGACATCGTCTCGCTGGGGCTCGTCAACGACATCACGATCGACGACGATAGCGTCGTGATCGACCTCGCACTCGGTGCCCCGTACTCGCCGACGGAGACGAAGATCGCCGAGGACGTTCGCGAGGCACTCGCCGACCTCGATGTGGCTGTCGAGTTGTCGGCTTCAATCGACGAGGGGCTTGACGCCAGTGAGCAGGTCCTGCCGAACGTGACGAACATCATCGCCGTCGCCTCCGGGAAAGGTGGCGTCGGCAAGAGCACCGTCGCGGTCAACCTGGCCGCCGGACTGTCCGACCTCGGTGCCGACGTGGGGCTGTTCGACGCTGACATCTACGGGCCGAACGTCCCGCGGATGCTGGGCTCGGACGAGCAACCCAAGGCGACCCCCGACGAGCAGATCATCCCGCCGGAAAAGCACGGCCTGAAGCTCATGAGTATCGATCTGCTGATGGGCGAAGACGCGCCGGTCATCTGGCGGGGCCCGATGGTCGACAAAGTCCTCACCCAGCTGTGGGAGGACGTCCAGTGGGGCGAGTTGGATTACATGGTCGTCGACCTGCCGCCGGGGACCGGCGACACCCAGTTGACGCTGTTGCAGACCGTCCCCGTCGCCGGCGCCGTCATCGTCACGACGCCACAGGAAGTCGCGCTCGACGACGCCCGCAAGGGCCTGGAGATGTTCGGCAAACACGAGACGCCCGTGCTGGGCGTCGTCGAGAACATGAGTTCGTTCAAGTGTCCCGACTGTGGTTCCGAACACGCGATCTTCGGCGACGGCGGCGGCGAGGCGTTCGCCGAGGAGATGTCGATGCCGTTCCTCGGACAGATCCCGCTCGATCCGTCGATCCGCGAACGCGGCGACGCGGGCGAACCGATCGTCTTCGGCGAGGGCGAGACTCCCGACGCGTTCCGCTCGTTCGTCGAGAAGACCGCGAACAACCAGGGATTCGTCGACCGACGCCGCGCGTCGGAGCAGTAGACGTACGCTTCTAGCGTTCTTGCCGGAGTCGATCGACGACGAACGACCGGTCTAGCTTCGCCAGGAACGGCCCGAGTTTCGGGCCTTCTTCGAGGTCGAAAAAGAGCCGGTAGCCGGCACCGAACAGATCGGCGACCTCGACACCGTGACGGTCGGCTGCCTCGTAAATCTCGGCCTGGATATCCTCGCCGTCGCCGCCCGATTGGACGACGTCGGCCACGTCTGCCAGGGCCGCGCTCGTCGCCGCGTCGAACTCGATGTCGGGGATCGACTCGCGTTTGAGTTCGTAGTTGAACTCGTTGTCCGTCCGACGGGCCCACTCGCGGGCGCGCTCGACGCGGTCGAGTGCCTTCTCGACGGCCCAGTCGGGGGCGTCTTCGGGGATGTGCCCCTCGCGCCGGGCGATCTCCTCTCGGAGCTCGGGGTCGTCGGTCATCCCGAGTACCGCGGCGAAGGTATAGGGGATGCGCAGCCGCTCGGGCCGAACCTCGTCGACGAGCAGCGGATACGCGCGCTCGGCGAGTTCGGCCTCCCGTTCGGCGAGCTCCGCGGCTCGATCGCCGTCGGCCTCGCCGCCCCCGAAGTAGCGCTGCTCGAAGCGGTCGAACTCGTCGACAAGCTGGTCGAGACCCTCGATAGAGAAGTCTCGGGCCGTCGTCGGATCCTTGAGGAAGAAATACCGGAGCACCTCCGGTTCCAGCAGTTCCAGGACCTCCTCGACGGTGACGATGTTGCCCGACGACGAGGAGAGTGCCTCCCCATCGAGGGTGAACCACTCGTAGACCATCGGGACCGGCGGCTCGCTGTCGAAGACGTTCCGGGCGATGTCTTCGCCCGACGGCCAGGAGCCCTCGGCGTGGTCCTTGCCGAAGGGCTCGAAGTCGACGCCGAGCACGTCCCACTGGGCGGGCCACTCGAAGCGCCAGGGGAGTTTCCCCTCTCGAAGTGAGGCTGTCCCCTCGTGGCTACACCCCTCGATCGTCTCCTCGCCGGCCTCGACGTCCGCACAGACGTACTCGATCTCGCCGGCGTCGAGGTCGACGTCGGTGATCTCTTCTGTGAGGTGGCCACATTCCGCACACTGGGCCTGGAAGGGGACGTAGTGCTCGTCGACTTTCGCCTGGTACTGGCTGAGGACTTCGCGCGCGCGGTCCTGGTTCGCGAGGACGTGTTCGATGGCGTCGTCGAACTCCCCCGACTCGTAGAGTGCCGTGTTCGAGACGAACTCGATCGGGACGCCCAGTCGCTCGGCGTCGCGCTCGAGAATCTTCGTGAAGTGTGCTCCATACGAATCACAGCAGCCGAACGGATCGGGGATGTCGGTGTATGGCTTGCCGAGGTTCCGGCCGAGTGCCCCGGCGTCGACCTCGCCGAGGCCGACGACGTTCCCGTCCAGATCTGCGAGTCGCCGCGGGAGTTTGCGCAGCCGATCACGGTCGTCGCTGGTGAACACCTGTCGGACCTCGTGACCGCGCTCGCGCAGGGCCTCGGCGACGAAATACCCGCGCATAATCTCGTTGACGTGGCCGAGGTGCGGCACGCCGGAGGGGGAGACGCCCCCCTTGATTACGATCGGCTCGTCGGGGTCGCGAGCCTCGATCGCGTCGGCGACGGCGTCGGCCCAGAAGACCCGGTCGCTCGATCGGCCGACCTCGTAGGGATCGAGTTCAGTCATGGTCCGGCGCGATCCGAGTCCCCTCGTAGTCGTCGTCCAGGACAGCCCGCTCGACCGCTCCCGGATCCGTCCCGTCGAGGACGATCGCTTCGATACCGGACCGGTCGAGGACTTTCGCCGCGAGCAGGTCGATCGGGGCGTTCGACCCGGCCGATCCCAGCGACTCGCCGCGCGCGACCAGTCTGACGAGTTCGCTCGCCGTCATCTCCTCGTAGCGCTCGGCGTTGGGATCCTCGTTGGGATCGGCGTCGAACACGCCGGGGACGGAGGTCGCGAACACGAGTCGGTCGGCGTCGACGTACTCGGCGAGGGCCGCGGAGACGGCGTCGGTCGTCTGGGCCGGCACGACTCCGCCCATCACGACCACGCGATCCCGGTGGAGCGACTCGGCGGCCTCCTCGTAGTTCGTCGGCACTGTCGGTGACGCGAGGTCCTCGTCCAGCGCCGCCAGCAGGAGCCGGGCGTTCAGCCGCGTCGTGTCGATTCCAAGCTGATCGAGCTCGCCCTCGTTGGCTCCCAGTGACCGGGCCGCACCGATGTACTCCCGCGCGGTCGGACCACCGCCGACGACGACCCCGAGGTCGTGGCCCGCTGCCGCCAGCGATTCGACGACGTCGGCGTAGTCCGCCACTCGCCCGGCGTCCAGGTCCGGGACGAGCACGCTCCCGCCGATAGAGAGGACTGTCTTCATCGGATCGGCGTAGCCGCGAGGCGCTCTTAAGTATTGTCAAGGAGTCGCTGAACGTGTCCTTCTCCCGTGTCATCGAATACCGTCGACAGTGACCGCTACTGTCAAACCGCCGGCCCTCCTCTGGAGAAACATGCACGTACTGGGTGTCGTCGGCTACTCCGACACCGGGAAGACGACGCTACTGGAGCGACTGGCCGAGCGACTGGCCGATCGCGGGCGCGTGGCGACGATCAAGCACCTCCACGAGTTCGATATCGATATCGAGGGGAAAGATACCGCTCGTCACCGCGCGGCCGGCGCCGATCGGACCTACGGCATTGTCGACGACGGCGAGTGGTTCGCCACGGGGGCCGACCGGACCCTCCGCGATGCGCTCGACGATCTCGCGCCCGCGTTCGACTACGTTCTCGTCGAGGGGTTCAGCGAGGCGGCGATCCCGCAAGTCGTCATCGGCGACCGCGACCACGCCGGCGAAGCGATCGCGACTGCCACCGACGCCGACGCCGTCGACGTCGAGGCGGTCGTGGACGCGCTCGGAGCGACCGACCCCTTCGAGACGCTTGGATCACTCGTCCAGCAGGTCAAAGACGATCCAGCGGCCGAGCGCGCCGGGGCGATCGCCACGTTTACCGGCCAGGTCCGAGCGAAAGAATCAGCGGACGACGATCGGACCGAACGTCTGACCTTCGAAAAATACGAAGGCGTCGCCGACCAGCGACTCGCGGCGATCGAACGCGACCTCGAATCCCGAGACGGCGTACTGTCGGTCGAACTCCACCACCGGACCGGCACGATCGAGGCGGGCGAGGACATCGTCTTCGTCGTCGTACTCGCTGGCCACCGGACGGAAGCGTTCGAGGCTGTCTCCGACGGGATCGATCGTCTCAAAGACGACGTCCCGATATTCAAAAAGGAGATCACCGTCGAGGATTCCTTCTGGGTCCACGAGCGATGAGATATCGACTCTGGAGTAGAATATATCCGTTTTTCGCTTCATACTGCGTGGAGACTGGGGGCAAATTGACAATAGAATACGGCCCATAAAAGAAGAAAGAATAGTTGATATACTGTTTTAAAATGTCTCGGTCGAATTTAACGAGTTTTGAATCGTCTCCCGATCCTGCGATTCGGCTAAATTCGATCGAACTTCCCCAAAGCGTCCTGCGTTTATATACTCCCCCAGACGGTATGAGGGAGTGACGTGATCCAGATGAGCGCGACGACACAGCCCTCCCCAGACAGTGCAGAGTCGGAGTCGACAGCGTCCAAAGAGGAACGTCTCCGTTCGTATCTCCGAAAGAAGGTGACCGAGAACGGCGAACTCTACTTCAAGAGCAAGTTCATCGCCGACGAAGTCGACCTCTCTTCGAAGGAGATCGGCGCACTGATGGTCAAGCTCAAAGAATCAGCGACGGACATCGAAGTCGAAAAGTGGTCCTACACGAGCGCGACGACCTGGCGAATCGAGCCTGCTTGATCCTCCACGCGGAACCGGTCTGACGGACACTGCGTCCCCGCGGTCGCCGCCGTCGCGGCGTACCCGTTTCGACCTGGTACTTTCGAACGGTCGCCACTACTCCCCGAACCGTCGATATTTTATGAGTCTCTCCCGTGTCGGTAGACAGGTATGTCGACGGTGCCGCCGGCCGACGCTCCTTCGCCGGAGGATCTCACGCCGGTCTTCGAGGTAACGGACGTCCGTCGGGACGGGGATCGAGTACTGTACGTCGGTTACCCCCGGGAGCCGCCGGCGACCGTCGAATCGGAACTCGCGCCGCTGTTTTACGAGCAGGGCTTCGAGATGCACCTCCAGGCACGCGGCGGGTCCCCGTCCGGGGAGTACGCCATCGTCGCCAGCGAGCGGTCGATCGGGATCGACGGGATCCCCTGGAAGAACGTCGCGCTCGCGCTTGCCACGATCCTCACGACGCTGTACGCCGGGACGGTCTGGTATCACATCGACGTGGCTGCGAACCCATTGCACGCCCTGCAGGCCTGGCCGTTTTCGCTGGCGATTCTGACGATCCTCGGCGTCCACGAGTTCGGCCACTACATCACCAGCCGGATCCACCGCGTCGACGCCAGCCTGCCGTATTTTATCCCGATCCCGCCACCCTTCGGGACCGCCGGGGCGATCATCCGGATGCACGGACGAATGCCGAGTCGGAAGGCACTGTTGGACATCGGCGCGTCCGGGCCGCTCGCGGGAATCGTGGCGACGGTCGTCGTGACGGTGATCGGGCTGTCGCTCGATCCTATCACAGTCCCTCGATCGATCGCAACGAGCGACGCGGCCCGAATCGAGTTCGCCGAACCGCTGTTGCTTCGCGGGCTCGCGTGGCTGACCGGGCAGCCGTTGTCCTATGCCGATCCGACCAGGCAGTTACACCCGGTGGTCTTCGCCGGCTGGCTCGGGATGCTCGTGACCTTTCTGAACCTCCTGCCGGTCGGGCAACTTGACGGGGGCCACGTCATGCGCGCGCTACTCGGGCGTCGCCAGGAGACCGTCGCGGCCGCGATTCCGGCTGTGCTGTTCGGGTTCGCCGGCATCCTGCTGCTCCGGGGTGACGTCTCGATCGAAGCGGGCATCTGGATTGTCTGGGGCGTTTTCACGGGTGTTCTGGCGTTTTTCGGCCCGGCCGTGCCAATGCGTGAGGAACCGCTCGATCGCAAGCGACAGGCGATCGGTCTGGTCACGTTCGTCGTCGGGGCGCTCTGTTTCATGCCGGTTCCGTTCCGGATCGTCGTCTGACGGGGTCAGCGCTGGTGGGTGTATCCCCGATCCGGCAGAGGCTGGCCGTCGAGTGTGATTCCGTCTTCGGTGACAGTCCCGATCCGGGTCAGCGTAACCGGTATAGCGTCCCTGGCCGCAGTGAGTTCCGGTTCGGGAACCGTACAGACGAGTTCGAAGTCCTCGCCGAAGAACGCGCCGAGTTCGAGCCGCTCGTCCGGGCCGACGACCGCATCGACGGCCTCGTCGATCGGGAGTGGCGTTTCGACGGCCATCCCGCAGTCGCTGGCTTCGGCGAGTTGGTGCAGTGATCGAGCCAGCCCGTCGCTCGAATCCATCATCGCGCTGGCGTAGGGGACCAGCGCGCGCCCGGCGTTGATCCGGGGCCGGAAGCGGAAGAGTTCGTTCGCCCGCTCGGCCTCGCCACGGTCGAAGTATCGGAGTGCTGCGGCGCTGCGCCCGAGCGTGCCCGTGACACAGACTGCGTCGCCGGGTTCGGCTCCTGACCGAAACACAGGGTCGTCGGCTCGACCGACGGCGGCCGTCGCGACGGTGAACTCCGCGTGGTCGTCGAGGTCGCCGCCGACGTACTCGGTGCCGACCGCCTCACAGACGTCACGTGCGCCGTCGACGAACGCCAGGATCTCCTCCTGCTCGAATGCGGGCGCACCGTAGACTGCGACAGCACCCGTCGGAGCGGCCCCCATTGCAGCCAGGTCCGAGAGTGACGCGCCGACGGATCGCCAGCCGGCGGTGTATCGAGTCGTTCCCGACGGGAAGTCCGTCGTCTCGTGCAGCATGTCGATCGTCACGACCAGCCCGTCGATCACGGCTGCGTCGTCGCCCGCACGTGGGAGGCGATCGGCGAGCAAGCCCAGCATCGTCCGCTCGTCCATGTGTCCGAATGGGTCCCAGACGACAAAAGCACCGGCGATCGGGACCTCGATCCGGAGGGTTAAAGCCGTCGTCGGGCATGCATCCGGTAGCATGAACGGCGACCGGACAGCGACCGTGTTGCTGTTTCTCGTCGCGCTGGCGGTCCTCGGAGCGCTCGTCTGGGTCGCCGGTGTTGAGGAGACGCTGACAGCGCTCGGACGCGCGCGCTTGCCGCTCGTCGCGGTCGTCGTCGCTCTCACGGTCGCGTGGCTCGTCTCCTGGGGACTGTCGTTGCACGTCGTACTGGGTGCGCTCGGCGCGCCAGTGTCGGCACCGAAGGCCGTGCTCGTGTTCACGGCGGCGATGTTCTCGAACAACATCACGCCGTTCGGGCAGGCCGGCGGGGAGCCGGTCAGCGCGCTGCTCATCTCCGAGGCGGCCGACAGCGAGTACGAGACCGGGCTCGCGGCTATCGCCAGCGTCGACACGCTCCATTTCGTCCCGTCGATCGGGATGGCGCTTCTCGGGATGGCGCTGTTCGGGATGGACGCGATAGCGGCCTCCCGGGACCTGGCGATCTCTATCGCGATCCTGGTCGGGTTGTTCGTCCTCGTCGTCGGTGCCGCCGTCCTGATCTATCACTACCACCATCGGATTGAACAGGCGCTCGCGACTGCGGTCACGCCGATCGCTCGCGTTCTCTCGCGGGTGATTCCCGGTCGGACGCCGCCAGGTATGCGAGCCGTCGAGAACCGGATCGGGAGTTTCTTCGAATCGATCGATCGGATCGGTACTGACCGACGGGCACTCGTTCTCGCGGGCGGGTTCTCGACGGTCGGCTGGTTCACGCTCGGCGTGACGCTCTGGACCGCGGCGATCGCGGTCGGAGCCTCGATTCCGCTGGCTGCCGCGCTGGTCGCCGTCCCGATCGGTCTGATCGCCGGAGCGACACCGCTTCCCGGCGGCTCCGGCGCGATCGAGACGGCGATCGCCGCGATCCTCGTGTCGCTGACGACGGTGTCGAACGGCGGTGCCGTCGCTGCCGTCCTCGTCTATCGGCTCGCGACCTACTGGCTCCCGACGGTCGTCGGCGGTCTCGTCGCGACCGGGCTCGGGACTCGCAGCGTCCGAAGCCCCTAGCCCGTCGGCGAGCGCTGCAACCGGTTCACTGCACCCGCGAGCGCACCGCCGAAGCCGGCGAAGACCATCGGATACGCGATCCCCGCGAGAACCAGGGCGGCAAGGAAGTCCGGTCCGGCGCTCGCACCCGCGGCCGTGACTTCGATCGCGACCGCAGCGACGGCCGACGCGAGCGCGTACCCGGGAAGCGCCGTCAGACCGGATAACGCGCCGTCCGAGACATCGGTGGCCCCGTCCGCTCTCGCGAGTAACAGGCCCGCGACCGACAGCGTCACGACGGGCACCAGATACAGCAGGACAGTGAATCCGCCCTCGCCGCCGACGTACGACGCCGTCCGGCTGCCCAGAATCGGTAGCCCCTCGAAGACGGTCTCGACGAAGTGCGCGTTGAAGAACACCCAGCCGACCAGCTCTGCGGTCGCCGGTTCGCCGTCGAGCACCTCGATCAGGCGATTGAGATCCGACCCACTGACGTCCGGAGCGACGACCAGGTGCGTGACGAGATACCCCGCGATCCAGGCGAGGACGCCCGCGACGAACCCCAGCAGGAGCGAGCGACGGGACGGCTGCGCCGTCGAAACCGACGATCGAGCCGTCATCTACGTTCCTCCCCCGGAAATCTTCTCGGCGAACACGTCCGCGGCCGGGTCGAGCGACGCGTACAGCCGGACGGCGATCACCAGCAGCGGCCCCAGCGCCGCCAGCAGGAACGCCGTGTCGTAGACCCACAGGAGGCCGCCGAACAGTCCGGCAACCAGCGGGGCGAGTCCCCAGTGGGCGATCAGCACGGCGGCGAGGACGGACAGCCAGTAGCCGATCGACGCCGCGTTCCGTGACAGTTCGCCCCGACCTGCCGGCGCGACCAGCGCCGCCAGTCCCGAGGCCGTATAGACGAGCGTGCCCGCGACGACCAGCGCGGCGATCGCGCGGACGAGCGCCCCAATCGAGATGTCGGTGCCTGGCAAGAGCCGGTCGACGCCCGGAAGCAGCGTCACGAGCCCCAGCACGAACGCAGTCGCGGTGGCGCCGAACAGGAGCTTGCCGATCGAGCGTGTGGTTTCGCGACTCGGTTCGAATCGATCGCTCTCGAACGTGGGAACCATGCTTGTGCCCGGGTAATAGAGCCCCGCGGACAAGTACGGACGTGGTAGTCAACCCGGATTAACCCGAGTTAGCAACGCTCCGTCAGTGGGTTTTACCTTCTCGGAGACGAACCGTCCCGTATGGACGATCAGCTTTCGGCGCTCGAAACGGCGTTCGAAGACGGCGGCTACGCGGTGCTCGAGGTCACACGAAACCGCAATCAGGTCCGGGCCGTTCTCGAGGAGGATCGGGCCGACGCGGAACAGGTGCGCGCGATCGCAGCTGACGCCTTCGCAGACGACGACCTTCTCGGTGTGAACGTGACTACTGAATCGATCGAAGGACAGGACGGGATGAACACCGTCGTTACCTGTCGCGTCCGCTAGGTGTCTGCAAGCGTTTTCGTCGAAGGCGATCTGCTCGACAAGCGACCGGTCTAGTCTCCGAGACCGAGATCCTTGAGGGAGTGGGTGTGGTGCCACGCGCCGACGACGGCGTCAGTCTCGAAGGTTAGCACCCCGTCGGTCAGCTGGATCCGGACGGTCTCGTCTTCGATCTCCGTGTCGTGGAGGTGCAGTTCGAGCGGCTCCTCGAACTCCGAAACCGCGATCATCAGTTCGCCGTTCCGTTCGAGCTTCTCGCGCAGATCGTCTGCTTCGATTCCCATTGCATCTGTACCGTGGAACGTGATACACTAAAATCTTTTTCTTCTCCAAAAATAGTATTTTGGATAGTACAAAAGACACCTTCAGAAATCGAACTCGAAGATCCCATATCCACATAGTATGTCAAGCATACTCGCGAGAGGGACGACATTCGTCTCGGGCGAGATCGGGGGCTGATCCGAGGTCCTGCCGGGCATGTGGGCGCGTTCTGAACAACTGGGAGCGCGAGAAAGGGCTATTTTATCGCTACTGGTATCTACTGTGGCGGCAGATCCGCTCAGAGACTGTCGGGCAGCGGACTGTCTCACAACCAACTATGGCTGTCCAGAAACACTCCGAGGCGCGCACGACCAAAGCGGTTCTCGAGATCCGTCCGAGCGAGCGGTGTCCACTCACGACGACCGGCGAGGACGTGATCGACGCGCAGATGCTACTCGCCAACGACGTCTGCCACTGCGAGTTCATGGTCGACACGACCGGTACAGACGGCGACATCTCAGTCGAACACTCCAGTCAAGATCACGACCACCCCTGTAGCTGTCACGTGTTTGCGGAATTCGACTGTGTGCCCACGATCGTCGGTGTCGAACCGGACGGCGTCGTGGTCAGTGCCTATCTCCCCGGTCACGACGTCATCTGGGAGCTCGTTTCCGCCCTCAAAGAGGTCTCCGAACGGGTCGTCCTCCGGAAGATCATCGAGGAGCAGGGCACCAGCGCCGAGCGAGCGCGCACGGTCGATCTGGAGTCGATGACAGACAAACAGCGACAGGCACTCGAACTCGCCGTCGAACACGGCTACTACGACCAGCCCAGCGAGATCTCGCTGTCGGAAATCGCCTCGGAACTGGACATCTCCAAACAGGCACTCTCCCAACGCCTCGCCACCGCCGAGCGACGGGTCTTCACCCAGCTGTTTCCGGAGTGAACTATCCCGAACATCGCCGCCGTTGGCGGCTCGTTGAGGGAGGGGGCTTAACGCCTGCTATCAGCTACTCTGGGCCTGTTCCCGCCACATCACTTCTTTACCGGTGGTGATACGATCCTGACAGCTTTCTCGAGTTGCTTTCGGTTATAGCTGTCCGTCTACCGACAGATCCGGCCTGAGCGCCGTCGACCGACTGACCGGATATAAATCCTTTCTCAGTCAAGAGCAATGTGGAAACGTCTTCCTCCGTTCTTTACTCCTATAATGGACTTCTCAGTAAAGAAATCGCGTGGCGAACATCGGGACGGCGCTTCCGAATACGATCAGGAACTCGGGAAACAGATGGGGGAAGACGCCCAGCGAGTCGCTGACGGCGAGATGAGTCAGGCCGAGTTCTACGAGAAGTATCACGAGCGGGTCCTCGAGGAGTTCGGCGAGGACAAACGCGATCCGGGACTGGAGGACGACGCCGATGAGTAGCGAGAACCCGACCGTTTCCCGGCGAACGTTCCTGACGGGAAGCACAGCAGCGGCGGTCGCTGCGACCGCCGGCTGTCTCGGCAGTTCGAACCAGTTGGCGAAGGCGTCCTCGGCCACAAATCGCGAGGTCGTCCACGGGAACTGCTGGATCTGCCGCGCCGAATGCGGCCAGGAGATCACCGTCGAGGACGGTCGTGCGATCAACCTCACGGGCGTCGACGGCCATCCGAAAGCCAGTGCCGGCCAGGACAGGGACGGGACGCTCTGCTCGAAGGGGATGGCACAGCTGGAGAAGACGTACAATCCCAACCGGATCACCCGGCCACACGTCCGTAAAGACGGGGAACTGACCGCGGTGTCCTGGGACGAGGCGGTCGAATACGCCGCCGAGAAACTCGCGGCCTTCCATCGGGAGCACGGTCCGGAGCGGCTGCTTCGCTACCAGGGGTATCCGATCGCGAAACACCCCTGGCACAATTTGCTTTTCAAGAACCTCTACGGGGCACCGCTGAAAGTCGGGCGCAAGACGACCTGTCACGGCCCGTTCTCGACGTCCTGGGAGTGGATGTCCGGCTACGGGCGGGAGTGGCCCGACTGGCAGAACTCCGAGTACATGATCGCCTGGGGCCGCAACGTGATGGAGTGCTTCCGCGGCCAGTACGAGCCCAAGGCCATCTTGGACGCAACGGAGAACAACGACGCGACGCTCGTATGCATCGACCCGCGGTACACGAAGACTGCCCAGAAGGCCGACAAGTGGATCCCGATCAAGCCCCGGACCGACGGCGCGCTGGCGCTTTCGATGGGCAACGTCATTATCGAGGAGGATCTCTACGACGAGGAGTTCGTCGAGAACCACACGCACGGCTTCGAGGCCTACCGGGAAGCTGTCGAAGACAAGACTCCCGAGTGGGCCGCCGCGATCACCGGCGTCGACGCCGACAATATCCGCGAGATCGCACGCGGGTTCGCCGATGCAGCGCCGAGTTCCGTGGTGCTGCCGTGGACCGGGCTGACTTTCCAGCAGAACGGCTTCAAGAACTGTCAGAATGTGCACGCGCTGAACGGACTCGTCGGGAACATCGATCGGGAGGGCGGCACGCGACAGTGGCAGTCGGCCTCGCTCGCGGATCCGCACGAGAAATACGACCTCGACGTCCCGTCGAACCACAAGGACAACCCTAATCCCGCCGAGTACGACGACTACCCGTTCCAGAAACACGGGATTCGCAACGTCTCACACAATCTCGTCCCGAGGGCAGTCAGAGACGGCCACATCAAGGGAATGGTCTCGAACTGGTCGTCGCCGCCCAAAAGCGGCAACACCCAGGAGTGGCTCGAGGCGATCGAGGAGATGGAACTGGTCATCATCGTCGACGCGTTCTGGGACAGCGACAGCAAACGCGCAGATGTCGTCTTCCCGGGTGCTTCCCAGCTCGAACAGCCGTTCCTCAAGGCCGGCGGCGACAGTTCCTACAGCACGAAGACGTGGGTGACCGGATCGAAGGCGGCGATCGATCCGATCGGCGGCTGCAAGCCGGACTACCAGATCTACAAGCTGCTGGCTGAAACGCTGGCGGAGAAAATGGATACGGACTGGGAGAAGTACTTCCGCTGGGAGAGCGGCGAGGCGTACTGGGACGACCAGCTCGACGCCATCGACATGTCCTTCGACGAGCTCGACACCCAGAGCTTCGCGATCGTCTCGGACCTGGAGTACGAACAGTGGAAGAGCGACGACGGGGAGAGTGACTTCGACACGGTCAACGGGAAGTTCAACTTCGACCTCGACGTGGTCGAGAAGTACGCCGAACTCGCCGAGGAGATGGGCGCGAGCACGGCACCGGAGTGGCACCCACCCGACGACGAACACTACGGCGAGACGACTGACGACGACTACCCGCTGTTGTACAACGACGTGTTCGTCGAACAGATCAACAGAGGCCACGATCAGGCGATCGGACGATCGGTCAAAGCGTACCAGGCACGGTACGATATGGAAGATCAGGGATACGGCGGGAACCTGCTCCACATCAACCCGGAGGACGCCGCGAAGCGCGGCATCCAGAGCGGCGACATGGTGCGGATCGAATCGATAGACGACGAGATCGAGCTGATGGCACACGTCTACGAGGGTATCCGTCCCGGCCGGGTGGCGTCCCTGTCCGGGTTCGGCGAAACGTCGTCCCATCCGGACGGTGCAGGTGCTAACACGATGATACTCAACCGCGAACGACACGTCGAACCGGTGACCGGAATGACCGTGCGCAACCATCCTGTCGAGGTCGAGAAGACCGGGGGTGAGAACTGATGAGCGAACAGTGGACGTTTTATTTCGAACCCGACAAATGCATCGGCTGTCACGCCTGTTCGGTCGCATGTGACGTCCAGAACGACCGCGTCGACGACGACAACTGGCGCGAACTCAGACACGAACCGACGGGGTCGTTCCCGGACTACGAGGAGACGGCGGTGTCCACGGCGTGTTTCCACTGCGGTGACGCCCCATGCGAGAAAGTCTGTCCGACCGGCGCGATCACCAAACGCGACTCCGACGGGATCGTGACCGTCGATCAGGACAAGTGCATCGGCTGTCACTACTGCGGGTGGGCCTGTCCGTACGGTGCGCCGACGTACGACCCCGACAACGACGGCAAGATGTCGAAGTGTCACCTCTGTCTGGGTGAAGGCGAAGGCGACGGCCACGGCAAGCCACCCCGCGAAAAGCCCGAAGAAGGCGGCAACACGCCCAACTGCGTCGACAACTGCGTGACCGACGCGCTTCACGCCGGGCCGGTCTCGGAGATGATGGAACTGGCCTCAGAGGCGGCCGTCAAACGGTTCGTGAACGGGAGCCGGCGGGCCCTCGTCGAGCCGGTCGAGCCGGACTCGGGAGGTGACTGACACACATGGCGACAGGTACCGAAGACCAGTCGTGGTTCGCTCGAAACCCGCGGTGGCGTAGTGCCGCTTCCGTAGTCTTCGCCATCGTCGGCACGGCGGCACTGTTGTTCCTCGTCAGTCGGATCCCGCCCGTTGTCAACAGCTGGGAGCCGCTCGTCGGCGGACACCTGACTCGGGAGTACTCCTACGATCAGTTCAACACGATCTGGCTGGCAGTCCGGGCGATGATGGGGCTGTACATCTCGTTCGTGTTGCTCATCATCGCGGGTCAGTTGCTCGGCCACTGGCGTCGCTACGTGATCGAGGCGGGTGAGAACATATGAGCACTGAGACGAGAACGCAGGCGACGCTCGAACGGTTCAACAGCGTGCAGGTGTACGTCCACGCCCTCCTGGCGATCAGTATCTTCGTGCTGTGGCTGACTGGTCTGCCACTGACGTTCTATGAACCGCTGGGCTGGCTCATCGAGGTGTTTGGGTACGCGAACGTCATCGATATTCACATCGCGGCAGGTGTCGTGTTGATCGCCACAATGCTGTACTACGGAGCGTACCTGGCGCTGGGCCTCGCGACCGGTGCCTCAACGTGGAAACACTTTATGTTCGGTATCGACGACATCTACGAGGTCATCGCACAACTCAAGTGGCTCGTGGGACTGGGACCCGAACCCGAATCCGGGAAGTACACGTTCCTCCAGAAGGCGGAAATCTGGATCATCGCCTTCGAAGTCGGCGTGATGATCGGTACCGGCCTCCTGCTGTGGTTGTTGGGTATGGCGCAGTCGACGTCGCCGAACCTCCCGATGTTGATTACGCGCGATGTCCACGCGATTGTCGCCGTGACGATGCTGATGGGCGTCACGTTCCACCTCTTTATGACTCACGTCAAGGAGTTCCCGATGGACGGATCGATGTTCCACGGCCGGGTCGACGTCGGGCGTGCCTGCAACGAGTGGCAGCAGTGGGCCAAAGACAGCATCGGCACCACGACCCTCCCTTGTGAGGAGAGCACCCACTCGACGATTCTGACTTCCGGTATGGTTTTGACGATGCTGTTGTTCTTCATCATCTGGACCGGCATTATCCTACAGTACGTCTTCTCGCCGCTGCCGACCGGACCGAGTCTGACCCAGAGTATCGCGCCGAACACGCTCCCGGGCGGCACGCTCGGGCTTGTGTACCTCGTCGGTCTGAACCTCGCCGCGCTGGTCTGTATCATCAGCGTCGTCGCGATCGGGTACGGGCTGTACGTACGATTCGCCCAGCGATCGGTGAGTGTATAACACCTCCACGGGGTATCCATGACCCACAATACGATCGAAACGACGGAGCTCGCACGGTTTTACTCGCTGCTCTCGGAGTGCCTGAAACACCCGGACGAGGCGTTCTACGAGGACGTCGCGGCGGGCCGTTTCGATGCCGAACGCGAGCAGCTGACCTCGGCGCTTGGCCTCGACACGGAGGTGGCACCCTCGGTCGACGACCTGCCGGACAGCCGGGCGGCGCTGGACAACCAGTATATCTCGCTGTTCGAAGCCTTCGAGACGCCCTACGCGCCACCGATCGAATCGCCATACAAGGAGTGGCACGAGGGTGCCGGTAGTGACGGACTGCTCGGGGGGCCGCCCGCCGACAACATGCGCCGGAAGTACGCAGCACTCGACGTTTCGCCACCGGCCGCCTACCAGCCCGACCACCTGGCGCTGCTGCTGGAGTACACCTCGTTGCTGGTCGAGAGTGGTGATCGAGACGCCTACGCGACGTTCGTCGACGAACACCTGGACTGGCTACCGGCGTTGGGCCGCCGCGTCGACGGCGCTGGCGCCGACGCGCCGTTCTACCGCCGCACTGTTGCGCTAGTCTGTGATACCATCGCCGCCGAGCGGGACCGCCTCGGCGTGTCCGAACCTGACTCGGCGACCGTCGAGGCGATGCTCGACCGCGTCGAGCAGGGCACGGCGGGCATCGACGAGGAAAAAGAGTTCAGAGAGTGACGGCGACCGACGCGCGTCAACCGCGCCATCGTCCGGCTTTGTTTTCCGCGCTGTGACTGTCAGCCGGGGCTTGTAGGCTGGCACTCGTCTTCGTCACGATCAGTCTCGGCTTCGTCGCGAGCTCGCTTCGCGTCCCACGCGACGATTGTTCGCGTGAGCCGCGAGAGGGCCGCGAAGACCCCTTCCGCACGGTCTTGACCGGCGACGGCTTCGTCGAAGGCGTCGAGCCAGCCCATCGCCGTGAGTGTCTCCCGTTCGACCTCGCGGAGAGCGCTCCGCTCGGCGTCGTCGGCGTCCGCTCGCGCCGCCGCAAGTGTAGAGAGAAACGACAGTTGCGCGGCGACGTGATCCGGGATGCCGTCGCCCCGCTCGGGCGTGAAGCCGAGCCGCTCGTAGCGACGGGCCATCCGCGCGGCGGGGTCGCCGTACAGCTCCCCCGCGCTCCCGGCCTCGTGGAACGCCGAATCCGACTCGAATTCGTGGCTTGGCTCGTCGGCGTGTGCCGAGGCAAAGGGCGGCACGTAGTGGGGTCCGGGCACGACGAAGAGGTTGTCGTAGCCAATCGATAGCGCCTCCGGGTCGGCGTCTTCGACGACTAGCGCCTCGATGTCGATCTCGACTGGCAGCGCCGACGCCAGTTCGCGAAAGGAGCCATCGCCCATCGCCGCAGCCAGCGTCTCGACGTCGCCGTCGAACGCCGACGCGAGCAACTCGTAGACCGCGGCTCGGGCCTGTGTGAAGGCGGCGTCCGGCCCGGCACCGTCCGATGCAGTCGCGACCATCTCAGTCCCTCCGGCTGACTTCGACGAAGGCGTCGTACTGGGCGTTGCTCCCGCCGACGGGGTCGCTCATTCCGATGTCGCCGAGTTCGTTGTCCAGCGGCTGGAGGTGGTTGATCGCGAAGCCGGCGTCACGCGGCCCCGCGATCCCGGCGTCGTCGGTCATCGGCTCGTCGAACTCGTAGGGCGTGTGGCCGTCGTCGCCTGCGGGTTCTCGGGTCTCGCCGTCTACGTTCGTCTCGGTCGCGCCGTTCGCGTCGCGACCCCAGCCCCACATCGCGCCGACGACGCCGGGCCGGATCCCTTCGGTGACCATCGCGGTCCCCTCGACGGTTCGGCGGCCGGCGTCGATCTCGATCGCGTCGCCGTTCTCGATGCCGCGCTCGTCGGCGTCGTCGGGGTTGATCCACAGCGGGTTCTCCGGGCGGGTCTCTCTGAGCCACGGGGAGTTCGTCGTCCGATGCATCCCTTGCGTTCGGGGCTTCCAGTTGATGAGATGCAGCGGGCGGTCTGGCTCGCCGTCGCTGACGATCGGGACCTCGACGCTGCCGTCGAAGTGCGTGACGTCCTCGACGCCGGGTAGCCCGTCGAATCGTTCCCCGGAGTAGGCGTCCTTGCCTTTGGGCGGGACTTCGCTGTAGAAGTTGACCCGACTGGCGAGTTTATACCGCATCTTGCCGTCGACGTAGCCGTTCGAGGGTTCGTAGCGGTCGACGTAGTCGTAGTCGTGGCCGTGCTCGGCGAAGGCCGCCTCGTAGTTGACGACCGGCTCCTCGAAGCGACCCCCGCGGTTGAGGACGGTGACGGCCTTTCGCCACTCCTCGTCGGTGACCGCTCGCTGCCACTGCTCAAGCTCGAACCGGTCGCCCAGCCCCTTCTCGTGGGCCGCCCGGAACACCTCCAGTTCATCGTCGTCGGCGTCGGGAACCGGGCCCTCGCCGAGGTCAGCGAGCGTCGCGTCGCCCGGCAGGGAGACGCCCTCGACGTCCGCGTCGGCCGCGGGGTGGTCCTTGCTCGCGTACGCGAGGTTCGCTGCGAGTTTCACGTAGAAGTCCTCGGCCCTGTCCAGTCGGGCGGTCTCGCCGTCGGTGTTGCCGTCGGCGTCCGGGATCGCGTTCGCGCCGACGCCGGGGAAGTCCATCTCCTTCCAGATGTCGATCAGCACGTCCTCGGCCGGTCGGGCGTCGGGCACGACGTCGATCGTCGGGTGGCTAAGCTTCTCGTCGGCCAGGCGCTTGTTGGGGTAGGTGCCGAAGTTCTCCCAGCGGCCGAGATAGGTCGGCTCGGGCAGGATGTAGTCGGCGTACTTGCTGGTCTCGCCGATCACCGTGTCGAACGCGACCAGCAGCGAGATCGCATCGGTGTCGGTCATCGCCTCCGGGATCTTGTCTCCTCCAGAGGCCGCCATCACGTGGTTCTCCGAGTACGGCCGGATAAAGAGTGCCTCGATGTCGTATGGATAGCCTTTCCGGCGCTCGCCGTCGGCCTCGTACTCGTGGGCGGCGCTGGCGTACAGCTCCTGGACCTGGTGTGGTGGCGCGACCGGGAACCACGGCCGCTCGGCCGGGTAGCCGTCGTCGCGGTCGAACAGCGAGGTGTCCTCGTAGTTGGTCCCGGCCCGCAGGATCGGCAGTCCCCAGGGGGATTTGCCCTCGGGGACGTTGCCCAGCTGGTAGCGACCCCCCATGGTGTCGTAGCCGGCGTACGGCGTGATCTGGCCGCCCTGCCAGTCGTAATTGCCGATCAGGTGCTGCAGGGTGGCGATCGCGCGGGTGTTCTGGAACCCATTGCTGTGTTTGGCCGGGCCGCGGTAGGACAGGATCGCCGCGCGCTTGCCGTGGCTGGTGAACTCGTCGGCCAGTTCGGCGATCGTGTCTTCGCTGACGCCCGCCATCTCGGCGTACTCTGCGAGGGTGTGCTCGAAGACGCGCTCGCGGTACAGCGACCAGGCGCTGCGGTAGCGGTCGCCGTCGATCCTGATATCGACGTCGAGTGCGCCCCGCTCGACCTCGCTTGCGGGTCGGACCTCGGCGGTCTCTCCGTCGACGACCACGTACCCGTCTCCGTCCAGTCCGAGATCGCCCGCCCGGGCCTTGGGCTGGGTGTCCTCATCGACAGCCACGAGATGCGTCGCGTCGCTCCAGGTCGGTTCGTCGTCGGCACTCGCGGCCTCGCTGTCGGGATTGCGCAGGTACTGGAGGTCGTGGCGGTTGTGTTCGATGATCCAGCGGGCCATCCCCAGCGCCAGCGCGGCGTCCGAGCCGGGGTCGACGGGCACCCACTGCTCTGCCTTCTCGGCGGTCTTTGACATCCGCGGGTCGATCACGTCCATCCGCATGCCGTCCTGGATCGCGTTGGTGAGTTTGGGCGCGAGCCAGGTCGGCCCCTTGTTGGCGACCATCGGGTTGGTCCCCCAGACGATGAGGTACTCCGTGTTCTCGATGTCGGGGTACTGGCGCTTTTTGCCAGCTCCGTAGGATCGGACGTTCCCCAGAACGCTGGAGAACCCACAGGTCCCGGCGTGGTGGTGGCTGTTGACCGAGCCCAGCCCCTGCTTCCAGAGCCGCGTCCGGATGAAGTTTCGGCGGAACCCACCCACGTCGACGATCTGGTTGGCCTTCGGCCCGAGGTCGGGATGGTCCGTGTCGATCAGGGTCTCCTCGTACTTTTCGTCGAAGGTCGCCTCGTCCATCTCGCCGTTCCGGACGGCTTCCCAGTCGTCCATGACCTCCTCCCGGGGTGCGTAGCCGTACATCTCCTCGAGCCCGTCGTGGCTGACGTGTTCGCCGTCGACGCCCCCAACGATCTCCTCGATGGCCTGTTCCCAGGTGATCGTCTGCCACTCCTCGGAGCCACGTTCGCCGACGCGTTTCATCGGCTTGCGCACGCGATAGGCGTCGAAGGCGGTCTGGATGCCGGCCTGGCCTTTCAGACACATCCGGCCGCCCGAGAGCGACCAGCGGTCGGTGTCCACGTCGCCCGTTCCCTCGAGGTCGCCCGTTGCGACGTCTTCAGGGTCGCTGCTGTAGGGGACCTGCGAGAACGGCTGCGTGTTGAGAAACGAGTAGGGGTTGCCCGCCAGTTTCCGGATCAGTGAGGTGTATCCCCCGTTCCCGCTATCGTCGGCCAGCCGGACCTTGATCGGGCAGAACGTGTTGCACTGCCCGCAGGTCGTATGCAGCACGTCGCTGGCCTCGTAGTCGCCGTAGTCGGTGCCGACGTAGTGCTGGGGGTCGTCCTCCCACAGCGAGGAGAGGTCGAGCCCGCTCATCGTGGCGCTCGTCGACAGCGAGACCGCGCCCATGCCGCCGACGGCGGCGACGAACTCGCGTCTGGAGACCGATCCGTCGTCTGTCGTGTCCGATGCGTCGTCCGTGTGGTCGTCAGTACTCATTGATCATCACCGAGGGGTTCGAGGGGAAGCAGTTCGACGCCGAGCGTGTACAGCGCGAGCCCGACGGCGACGATGCCTGCGCTGGTCGTCCACTCGACGAGGCTCGGGAAGTACTCGCCGGCCGGCAGCCCCTCCATCACGGGGACGATCAGCGGCGGGACGACGATGTTGAACCGGACGCCGACGATGCCGATGACGACGCTGAGAGCCGCCAGCACCATCAGCGATGGCGTCCGACGCCAGGACCGCTTCGAGAGCAGGGTCAGCGGGACGACCCAGCCAAGCCCGGCCATCACGAGCCAGAACGACCAGGCCATCTCACCGGTCAGTATCAATAGCCAGGTCTCGACGTCGTGGGGGTGGAGGCTGTTGAGCGCGATCAGCATGTCGATCAGGAAGAAGGCCAGATCGACGAGGACGAACGCGGCCGTCAGCTTCGCGAGCCGGTCCAGCAGCGACCGGTCCAGGCTCCCGCCGAGGACCTTGCTCCGGAGCACGTACAGTCCCATCACAAGCGCCGCCCCGCTGACGATCGCGGAGACGACGAAGATGATCGGGAACAGGCCGCTGTTCCAGTAGGGGCGGGCCTTCGCGACCGCGAACAGCACGCCCGTCCCGCCGTGGACCAGGAAGATCGCCAGCGGGATCCCGAGGATCCCGACGCGTTTGAGCCACGTCTCGTCGCGCTCGCGTGCGTGCTCGCCGGTGTCAGTCCGTCCGAGGGTCAGGACGCGATAGAGCGTCCCGCGCCAGCCCTCGACTCGGGCCGCCAGGCGAGCCAGGTCGATCCGCATCGCGAAGTACAGTTCGGTCACCAGCACCGCGATGTAGGCCACGTAGGCGTGGACCTCCCACGCCAGCGGCGACGTTATCTGGCGCCAGATGAACGGGTAGTACATCCGGTCCATCCGCCCGAGGTCGATCCAGACGAACAGTAGCGCGACAACCATACTGATCGCCGCCGCGAACAGCGCGTCGCGGTCGACCTTTTCCATGCCCTCCATCCCGAAGACGTTCGAGAGCGTGCTCACCAGAAACGCCCCGGCCGAGAGACCGACGAAGTAGATGTAGAAGGCGACCCACGCGCCCCAGGGAGTCGTGCTAGTGAGGTTCGTGCTCGCCATCCCCTGGGTGATCCGGAGATAGACAGCGTACGCGCCGACCAACAGCAAGATTGCCAGCAGTCCGTACCAGCCGTATCGTACGCGGTCGCTCGTGAAGCCGAAGTCGGTGTCGAACTCCAGGCGACCGCTGTCTGTCTCTGCTGCCATGGTTACTTGAGGTAGTAGACGTTGGGGTCGGTGCCGCCCTCCTCTTTGAGCTGGAAGGCCCGGTCGGAGTCGGCCATCTGTGCGACGTCGCTGTCAGGATCGTCGAGGTCGCCGGCGTTGCGCGCGTCGCCGACGCAGGTCTCGACGCAGGCCGGTTCCTCGCCGCGGTTCAGCCGGTGGTGACAGAAATGACACTTCCGGACGTTGCCGACGGGCTCGACGCGCCCCTCCTCGTCGCGGTCGACGCCGTACTCGGGACTGGTGATCTCGTCGGCCTCCATCACTTCGTCGTCGTACGATTCCCCGAAGTCGAAGTATCGGGCACCGTAGGGACAGGCGATCATGCAGTACCGACAACCGATACAGCGCTCGTAGTCGATGTTGACCACGCCGTTGTCCATCTTGTAGGTCGCACTGACCGGACACACCTGCACACACGGGGGATTGGTACACTGCATACACGGCCGGGGGGTGTTCGTCCGCGAGACGTTGGGGAACTCCCCGTGTTCTTCTTCCATCACGACGTTGTAACTGACTCCCGGCGGTGTGCGGTTCTCGGCCTTGCAGGCGACCGTACAGGAGTCACAGCCGACGCACTTCTGGAGGTCGATCACCATCCCGTAGGTCGGATCGTCCCCGTCGGCGTCGGTGTCGGCCTGCGACGCCTCGGCGGCCGGCTCCTCGTCGAGTTCCGCCGCGACCGAATCCATCGAGCCGACCGAACACGAGAGACTTTCGGCGGCCGCCTCGTCGATCGTCTGGTCGTCGCTGTCGACTGCAGGGTTTGGAGTGGCTTCGTAGGCCTCGCCGAACTCCGCGCGGGCGGCCTCGTCGTATTTCGCCCAGAACTCCTCGCTTTCCAGGTCGCCGCGCCCGACGCGTTTGGCGTCCTCGGCCATCGCCAGCCCGAGGTCGGTACTGTGGTCGGTTTCGGCGAGGACCGACTCGGGATCCTCGCGCTCGTTTTCGACCATCTGATCGATGTCCGCTACGTCCGGCACGCCCGGTGCGTTGGACTGGCTCATCGGGAGACACCCGACCAGCCCGGTCGATGCTGTGACATACACGTAGAGATAGCACAGCCAGGGGGGAGAGCGTACTACCAATAACGCTTGGATCGGGGGTGGCCTTTATTACAGATGGGCCAATACAGCTCGGTCCCACGAGTTGACAACGAGTGAGCGACATTTATCGGCGCGGCCCGGAACGATAGCGTATGGACTGGCACCCAACAAAACATAGACGGGGTGGTCAGCCGTGACCGACTGGCTCCCGCTGGGGATCGCGCTGCTCTCGGTCTCGCTTCGCGTCGTGGGCGTCGGCTACTCCGCGCTGTTGCTCTATCGGGTCCGGGACCTCCGGTTTGGCTTCCTCACGCTGATGTTGACACTGATGGCGGTCCGACAGGCACTGACGCTGAGTGTCGCCGATCCCGGGATCGAGGAACTCCCTGGGCTGATTGTCAGCGGACTCGCCGTACTGACGGTCTACTATCTCTCCCAGTACGTCCGACAGGAACAGCAAACGAAAGAACGTCTCACGGCCAAAAACGACCAACTCCGCGGGTTCAGGAAGGCGATCCGCCACGCCGGTCACGGCATCTTCATCACTGACACCGACGGGACGATCGAGTACGCCAACCCTGAGATCGAGGGGTTGACCGGGTACAATCGCGAGGAAGTGATCGGCGAAAATCCCCGGATGTGGAAGTCCGGTGAGCACGACGAGGCGTTCTATGCATCGATGTGGGAAACGGTCCGGAACGGCGACGTCTGGGAAGGCGAGATCGTCAACGAACGCAAGGACGGCGAACAGTGCTGGGTCGATATGACGATCGCGCCGATCATCGACGAGCGCGGTGAGATCGAGCGGTACGTCGCAGTCGACACCGACGTGACCGAGCGCAAGGAGCGCGAACGGCGCATCCAGCGCCAGAACGACCAGCTCCAGCGGCTCAACACGACCAACCGGATTCTCCGTGATGTCAATCAGACGCTCGTCCAGGCCGAAAGCCGCGGCGAGATCGAGCGTGCGGTCTGTGCGGAGTTCGCCGGAACGGATCCCTACAGCTTCGCCTGGATCGGCACGCGGAACATGGTCAACGAATCGCTCCGTGCGAGCACACACGCGGGGATCGACGACGACGCGATCGAGGCCCTGGTTGACGCACACAACGACAGCGACGACGAAGACATCCTGCAGCGCTCGATCCGGACCGAGTCACCGCAGATCGTCCACGACATCGGTGACGATCCTGAAGACGCCTGGCAGACGGCTCTCGCCGAGCGAGGCTACCGTTCGGCCGCAGCGATTCCGCTGGTCTACGACGGGATGGTCTACGGCGCGCTGGAAGTCGTCTCGACCGAACCGCGAGCGTTCGAGGCGATCGACGACGACGTGTTGGTCGAACTCGGCCACACGGTCGCGTACGCGATCAACGCCACCGAGAGCAAGCAGGCGCTGATGGCCGACAGCGTCGTCGAACTGGAGTTCCAGCTTGCGGAGGGCTGTGGCGTGTGTGCACTCGCCAGGGAACTGGACGCCGACGCGACGCTTGAACGCCTCTCTCGATCCCCGGACGGCCGACTCGTCGCGTACGCCACGCTGACGGGCTGTGACAGGACGGCCGTCGAATCGACGGTCGAGGATGTCCCGGCCATCGCGGACGCGGCTTTTGTCTGCGATCACGACGACGGCGGACTCTTCCGGCTTGATCTGGCCGACACCTGCGTCGAATCGACGCTTGTCGATCACGGCGGCGTCGTGACCGGGCAGACGGTCGAGGACGGTCAGGGGCGACTCACCGTCGAGTTCCCACAGCGGACCGACGTCCGCTCGCTCGTCGAGTCCGTGACGGCCGATCACGAGGGGATCGATCTGCTGGCACGCCGCGAACACGAGCGCCCGGCCAGGACCGAACAGGAGGTCCGCTCGCAACTACAAGCGGAGTTGACCGACCGCCAGCTCGAAGCGCTCAGGACGGCCTACGTCGGCGGCTTTTTCGAGTGGCCACGGGAGAACACCGGCGAGGAGATCGCGGAGCTGATGGGCGTCTCACAGACGACGTTCCTCCAGCACCTCCGGACCGCACAGCGCAAGACGCTGTCGCTGTTGCTTGATGACGAACAGGCGAGACGGGCGGCAGACCCGATCTAGCTGATAAATTCGTTGTTGCGCCAGTCGACGCCGCTACCGTCCTGATCCTCCGCGGGGTCTTCGGTGACCGTGATCGTCGCGGGTCGCTGCTCGCCATCGACGATCCGGACGGCTTCCAGCTCGTCGTCTTCGTTGACGACGATGGCTGTCAGCGTCCCCTTTTCGGCGATCTTCGCGACATCCCGAAGCACGGTGAACATCGGGTACTGGACGGCCGTGTTCTGTAGGACGGTCTCGCGGTCTCCCTTGAAACAGGCGTACTCGACCAGTTCGGATTCGATCTCCTCCTCTTCCTCTTCGAACGTGCCCCACTGTGGACCGCCCCCGCTTCGGGAGGGGCCTGGGCCGTCCATCTCCTCCGGATCCTCCTCGTAGACCCGGTTTTCGGTGACACTCGCCTTCAGCTGGGCTGTCGGCGTGTACTTGCTCATGCTGCTGTCGGTGGCAACAGCACTCAGGATGAGCGTGTTGTTCCGTCTGGTGATCTCTACGTCCTCGATCTCCTCGGGGAGATCCGGATCCTCGAAGAACGAGTAGACGTCTTCGAGCGGCAGTTCGAGCGTCGAGTGGAGTCGGTATACGCGACTGGTCATAGTTATTGGGGGGAGTGGCGGGTACGATCGGCCGCCTACGCTGGTTGTCACCTGCACATACGGTACCGTCGCATATATGGCCTACCCTTCTGGACAGAATATGCTGGCATACCACACACCGGGCTGCTCCCCCACGCACCGGGTCCGGAGTGAGGCCGTCACGGCCACTGTCGATCGACCACGAAAAATCGAGTGCGGATATACACCGACGTGGATACAACCGACCGTATCAGTCGTCTGCCGGCGCGTTGCCTTCCTGCTCGTACTGCTTTTTCGTGTGCGAGAGCTTTCCACCGTCGGCGAGGATCTCACGCTCGCGCTCGGAGGCGTCGAGATAGCCGGTCGCCTCCCAGTCGTCGTTGACGCGGATGGTGAACTCCTCCTGGCCCGAGCGGACTGCCTCGGCCACGTCGTCGACGATCTCGATGTCGTCGCCCTGGTCGATCTTCTCGTAGGTGTCCTCGTTGATCTCCAGGGGCAGCAGGCCGAAGTTGAACAGGTTCGCCTTGTGAATGCGGGCAAAGCTCTGTGCGAGTACGCCCTCGACACCGAGGTACATCGGGCACAGCGCCGCGTGTTCGCGCGAGGAGCCCTGGCCGTAATTCTCGCCGGCGACGAGGAAGCCGCCGTCGCTCTCCAGGGCGCGGTCGGCGAAGGTCTCGTCGACCCGCGAGAGAGTGAACTCCGAGAGCTTGGGGATGTTCGACCGGTACATCAGGATGTCCTGGGTGGCCGGGATGATGTGGTCGGTCGTGATGTTGTCGTCCATCTTCAGCAGTGCCGGCCCTTCGAGGTGGGCGTCGAGTTCGTCCTTCAGCGGCACGTCGCCGATGTTCGGCCCCTTCACGAGTTCGTCGTCGACGGCCTCCTCCGGCGGGATGAGGTCGGCTTTCGAGCCGTCGTAGACGTCCGGCAACTCGAATCCCGGCGCTTCCATATCGCCGAGCTCCTCGGCCAGATCGCGCGGATCGACGATCTCGCCTTTGATCGCTGCGGCGGCGGCGACTTCCGGCGAGCAGAGGTAGACGTTGTCGTCTTCCAGCCCGGAACGGCCCTCGAAGTTACGGTTGAACGTCCGCAGGCTCACCGAATCGGAGGCCGGCACGTGGCCGATCCCGATACAGGCACCGCAGGTCGACTCCGAGAAGTTCACGCCGGCGGCCATCAGCTCGGAAGCCCAGCCGTCGCGGGCGAGCATCTCGCTGGCCTGTTTCGAGCCGGGCGCGACGATCATCTCGGTCGTCTTGTTTACCTCGCGGCCCTCGAGCATCTTCGCGGCCGGGAGGATGTCCTCGTAGCCGCCGTTGGTACAGGAGCCGATCATGACCTGCTCGACGTCCTGGCCGGCGGCCTCGCGCACCGGCACAATGTTGTCCGGCATCGAGGGTTCGGCGATAAGCGGTTCGAGTTCCGAGAGATCGACGACGATCTCGTCGTGGTATTCGGCGTCTGTATCGGGGCCGATCTCCTCGTAGTCCTCGCCGCGGCCCAGCCGTTCGAGGTAATCCTCGGTCTTCTCGTCGGTCGGGAAGATCGAGGTCGTCGCACCCAGTTCCGTCCCCATGTTGGTGATCGTCGTCCGTTCGGGGACGCTCAGCGTCTCGACGCCCGGACCGGTGTACTCTAGCACCTTGCCGACGCCGCCCTTGACCGAGAGCCGGCGCAGCAACTCGAGGATGACGTCCTTGGCGGTCGCCCACTCGGGCAACTCGCCCTCCAGGCGGACGTTGACGATTTCGGGCATGTCGATGTAGTAGGCCCCGCCGCCCATCGCGACCGAGACGTCCAGCCCGCCGGCCCCGATGGCCAACTCGCCGAGCCCGCCCGGCGTCGGCGTGTGGGAGTCGCTGCCCAGCATCGTCTTGCCCGGCGCCGCGAAGTTCTCCTTGTGGACGTTGTGGCAGATGCCGTTGCCCGGCCGCGAGAAGTGCGCGCCGAACTTGCCCGCCGCCGATCGCAGGAAGCGGTGGTCGTCCGTGTTCTTGAAGTCGAATTGATAAGTCTGGTGGTCACAGTACTGTGCCGCCAGCTCCGTCTGGACCTCGTCCAGATCCAGCGCCTCGAACTGCAGCCACACCAGCGTCCCTGTCGTGTCCTGTGTGAGGACCTGATCGATCTCGATGCCGATCTCCTCGCCGGGCTCGAGTTCGCCCTCGACGAGGTGATCGGAGAGGATTTTCTCCGTGAGCGTCTGTCCCATAACGTCTACGAGTCCGCCGCGGATCGACATAAATCCCGCGTGTTGCCGCGAAAACTGCCTCGATGCCGTCTTGCGGTTTCGATAGTTGATATGAATAGACGATGAACGTCTAATGCGGGATCGACCGCAACGACACGGCTACCAATCTCGATCGGACCGACGGCGACGTGGGAACCGGAGTCGTTTAGTCGGCGGTGGTCGCCTGTGTGGGTATGTTCAGAAGTGGCGGCTTCGTGGCCGACCATCTGGGGAGCGTCGCGTCCGAGCAGGTCCAGCCCAACGGGGTCGATCTCACGCTCGATACCGTCTTCAAGCAGGTCTCGCCCGGCCGGATCGGGACTGACGGCAAGGAGATCGGCGAGCGCGAGGAAGTTGCGGCTGACGACGGTGTCTACCGACTCCCGCCCGGCGGATACGTCGTGCGATACGCCGACCGTATCCGGATACCTGAGGGCCACATCGGCTTTCTGTATCCGCGATCGTCGCTGCTTCGCAACTCCTGTATGCTGGATACGGCGGTCTGGGACGCCGGCTACGAGGGCCGCGGTGAAGGGCTACTGGAGGTGTATCACGACATCGAACTCGAGACGGGCGCACGAATAGCCCAGCTCGTCCTTGCCGAGGCCGACCACGAAGGCACCTACGACGGGTCCTATCACGGCGAGAATATCGAGTAGCGCATCTGTTTTCCGATAATTCGCCGCAGGAACGCGGGGAAAGAACTAACCTTGCACCGAACCCCGTCCGTCGGTCACGGGATGTCAGCGAAGTAGTTGTTCACTGTTCCGTCGGTGAATAGCACGGACAGCCCGACGAAATCGCCTTTCACTGCTGTCTTGTCCGCCTCGAAGGAGACGGTGAGTTCCTCGCCGTCCAGGATCGTAAAGTCGGGAACGTCCGTGTAATCGGCATACGCTTTAATCTCATCAGAGATGACCGGCGACGTGACATTGAGTGTCGTCCCGACGTTGTTGTCGTCCGTCCGGAAGAACAGGAGACGGATCTTGTCGAACGTCATCGCTTCGTTGCCCTCGTTTTGGAACGTCAGATTGAGGAGGGAACTGCTCGGGCCAGGGGCGGCGATATCCGTCAGTTGGACGGCGTCGTCACCCGGATTGATTCTCGACACGCCGTCGTCAGTCGTGTTCGATGGACTGCCGGAGCGATCCGAATCGACGACGGTCAGTCGGAACGTAGCCTGCTCCAGGACATCGATCGAATTGCCGGGATCGGTGCCGTCACCCATCGATGTCCTGATCCGGACGTCCTCGTTGCCATCGACGTCCGCCGGGGCAGTGTAGCGGAACGTCGTCCGGCCGTCGCTACCAGTAAGAGAGGTGTCCACGGGTTCGACCGATCCCAACAGGTCCGCGTTGGTCGGGGTGGTCGTCACCGGCACGCCGCTCACCGGGTTGTTGTACTCGTCGCGGACGACGACGGTGAACCGCTGGGTCGTGTTCTCCGGGATGCTCGTCCCGTTGCCGGCGGCGTCGGTGATGTATCTCGGGCCCGGCTCCTGAGTGGCCGTCGGGCCGACGCGGACCTTCGCGATGCTCAACTCGTACTCGCCGTCTTCGAGGTACAGCGCGAGCCCGTCGGCACGTTCCTCGATCCGATCGATGCGATCGGCGTCGACTACGCCCGCGAACTCTTCGGCCGTGAGGCCGGTCGCGATGTCGATACTGAGGTCTTCGCCCGGCGTATTACGGATCGTCACCGTCTCGGTGCGCGTGCTGACGGGGGCAATCTGGACTGACGTCGAGAGGCCACCGTAGGAGAGCGACCCGTCGAGTAGCGTCAGCTGAATCTGTCGCCCGTCGATGAAACCCGTCCCGTCGTAGAAGTACAACTGCCCGCCGTCGTACCTGGAGTATAACATCGAGTGCTCCCAGGTGAGCGTTCCCGGGTTGCCGAGTTCGTTATAGCCCGGCTGGTAGGTGATCCCCTTCGTCGTGAACGTCTGTTTCGAGCCGTTCCAGTAGTCGCCGACGTTACCGACCGCGGTAGCGTTGTGGATAGTCAGCGGTTGTGCGTCTGTCGTGTACAGCGCTCCGGTGGCTGGACTGGGGTTCAACAGGAAGAACCGTTCCGGATAGACGACGCCGGTCTCGATCGAAACGGTCGCACCGCTTCCGGTCGTACCGACCTGATAGATCCCGTCCTGCAGTGCCTGGATGTCCTGGGTGACGCGCTGGTCGTGTTCGAACTCGACCTGCTTGTTTGCGGCCGGGACGGCGTTGAGCTGGATCAGCGCCAGGACGAGAAACAGCAGTGCGAACACGAGGATCGCGCCGATCACTTCGGAGACGGCGCGGTTGTCGATTCGGAGTGGGCGATCGGACTGAGTGGTGTGGTTCGGAATCATGATCAGATGAGCGCGAACGCCGCGATAGCGACGACGAGCAGGAGGATGCTGTATTTCAGGCCGCTAAAGGCGTCGTCGTCGGCGAGCTTGCCGGCGAGGACGCCGCTTCCGATGGCCTGGACGACCGCGGCGTGCAGGAACAGCGCCTTGTACGCCGCGACGGGGACACCTGTCATCGACATGGGCAGCTCCGACTCCCCCGTCGTCGGCGTGGTCGGCTCGGCCTGTGCCTCGGCGATCGGCGCCAGGTAGGCGCTGTCGAGCAACACCACGACGAGCAGGAACACGAGGAACCCGATCACGACGACGGCGATGTAGGGGCTCAACTCCTGGCGGCGCTCGCGATCGAGTTTGAACCGCTCTTTGGTATCCCTGGCGGCGATACTCAGGACGGTCGCGACGTCGGTGCTCGACCGGATCCCCTCGGCGATCAGGGTCATCGTCCGGGACAGCTGTGGGACGCCGACCCGATCGGCGAACGCGCGCAGTCCGCCACGCGTATCGTAGTTCCAGCGCAGGTCGTTGCGGAGCTTGACCATCTCTTCGGACAGCGGGCCGCTGGACCAGCGTGAGGCGAGGTCGAGGGCGTCGTCGATGGGGACACCCATCTTGTTGGCACTGGCCAGTATCGAGAGCGTGTCGGGAAACCGGGTGGCGAAGTACTGCTCGCGGCGGCGCTTGCGCTCGTGGAAGGCCGACAGCGGCACGAGCACGACCAGAAGCGGCACGACGAACAGCCACGTCGTCGTCGGGACCGGTCGTTCGAGCATCGCGTCCCACGTGGGCATCGCGATGCCGGCTGCGACAAACGCTGCACCCACCAGCACGGCCAGCGGGAGCGTGACGAGCACGGTCCAGACCGGTTTCGAGCGGAACGCGGAGAGCGGATCTGCGAGCCTCGCCCGCAGCACTTGGCGTCGGCGGTGGGCGAGATAGCTCCCCTGGCGGGACTGCAGTTCTGCGGGCATCGCCGTCGTGGCGGACGGTCTAGGAGCCACGCCGGGGAGGGTGTCGCGGACGACCGCCCACAGCAGCGCGAAGCCGGACTCGACCTCGTCGTCTTTCTCGTCGAAGTGGACGTCCGGCTGGACGTACGGCTCCGAAAGGGTATCCAGCAGGACCAGAAAGCCGACCATCGCAAGCGGGAGCATCACGTAGACCAGCAGCGTCAACTCCGTGAGGGTCTGGGCGCCGAGCAGACTCATCACGACAAGGATGACGATGACGAAAAGCGGCGCGGCGACGAACAGGACGACGAAGAACTCGCTCAACAGCGCCAGCACTTCCAGGAACGACTGCTGTTCGTCACGGGCCTCTTCGAGGTACGATTCGGACTCGTCCTCGAAGAAGACCGTGACGTCGCCCCCGGAATCGAGCACGCCCAGGAGGTCGTCGAGGAACCGCTCGAAGTTCTCACTCGGGGTGAGGTTGCGGACGTTCCGCAGTGCGGTATACATGTCGTTGCCGAAGAACTCCACCTCGCGGACGATCATCTCGGCCTCGTTCGCGATCTCGCCATAGGTCTCCTCGGAGTCAGCGAGCACGCTGAAGGTCTCGAGCAGGTCCATCCCGCCACGCGAGAGCGCGTACATGAAGACGATCGCGTGCGGCAGAGTGACGTCGATGTTTCGTCGGCGACTCGAAACAACCAGTCGCGGGTAGTGATATCGGACATACCAGGCCCCGAGTCCGAATGTCGCGGCGAAGACGATCGCGAGCGTCGAACCGGCGAACAGCGACTTGTGGTCGGCGATGTAGTAGACGACAGCTCCGTCGTAGGCGAGGGGGTTCGTGAGCCCCTCGACGGCACCGCTCGCGGCGAGCAGCCAGGCGACCACGAGACCGAGCACGATACCGGTCGCCGTGCCCGCCACCGCATACCAGGCGCTCCGGGCGAGATAGACGTCGAAGCTCTGGCCGTACCGGGCCTGATTGAGCCGCTGCTGGAGGTCGAAATGTCGTTGCGGACGGGCCTTGTAGTAGCCCCGGAACCAGCCGTAGGTCTCACGGAGCTCCCCCTCGTCCAGTCCGGGTGCGTCCTGGACGTACGGGAACTGCTGGAAGCCGAACTCGCTCTGCTCGGTATCTCCGCTGGTCTCCTGGCTCATAGTCGCTCCACCAGGTTCTCGACACCCAGATCGCTCGGGTCGATCGTCGAGGGGCCCGGCGCTCCGTTGGCGAGGGTGGCGCGATCGAGCGTACCGGCCTCGATCGCTTCGAGCAGTGCGTCGGGGTCGCGCGAGTATCGACGGATCGTACTCGAAACGGGACGGTAACCGGTAATCTCGTTGTCGAGCAGGTATTCGAGGACGCGCTGGCGGCGGTCGAACTCGCGAGTGAGATCGCGATCGCTCCAGCCACGGTGGACGGCGATGTCCTGCAGGAGCTGCGAGTCGGCGGCCATCTCGTGGGTGTCACTGGTCGGGTCCCGGCGGAACACTTCGTGTGTCCGGATAGTGCTCGGATCGTCAGGATCGGACTGGATTTCGGTCACCGAGTTCGTCCGGCGGACGCGCTTGCCGTCGATGAACGTTTGCTCCTGGACGGAGACGACGTCTAGTTCCTGGACCATCTGGGCCGGGACGTTCAGCGGCGGATTTTGCAGCCGTGAGAGGACGGTCTCGATCGAATCGGCGTGCAGCGTCGTATACGAGGTGTGGCCGGTCGACATCGCCTGGAAGAAGGTTAGCGCGACCCGCTCCTCGGTGCGGATCTCGCCGACGAGCAGATACTCGGGGCGCTGGCGGAGCGCGGCCTGCAGGAGCTGATACATCGTGACCTCGCCCTGCCCCTCGGCGGTGACGGCACCGCGCGTGATGCTCTGGATCCAGTTCTCGTGTGGGAGGTCGATCTCGCGGGTGTCCTCGATCGTGACGACCTTGCTGGAGGGTGGGACGAAAAACGACACCGCGTTGAGACTGGAGGTCTTGCCCGAGCCGGTCCCGCCGGCGAAGATCAGCGACTTGTTGTTCTCGATGGCCAGCCAGAAGTAGGCCATCTGCTGTATCGAGAACGTCCCCCAGTCGACGAGCTCGATCGGTGTGAACGGAATGTCAGAGAACTTCCGGATCGTGAAGTTCGAGCCGCGAGTGCTGACGTCCCCGCCCAGCGTGAGCTGTACGCGCGAGCCGTTGGGCAGCGTCGCATCGACCAGGGGATTCGAGATCGTCAGCTGCTTGCCGGCCCGCTGGGCCAGCCGGAAGGTGAACGCGTCGAGTCGGTCGGCGTCGAAGCGCACGTTCGTCCGGAGGTCGCGGTATCGGCGGTGGTAGACGAACACCGGAACGTCGTGGCCGTCACAGGAGACGTCCTCGATGTCGCCGTCGCGCATGATCGAGTCGATCGGGCCGAAGTCGACGAAGTCCCGGATCAGGTAATACAGGAGCTTGTGGATCGTCCCCGGCTTGATCGTCGCGGCCTGTTCGTCGATGAGCGTTCGCACCTCACGACGAAACACCGCCTCGCGGTCGTTCTCCTCGAAGTCGCGATACATCAGGTTGTTCCGGAGCAACTCGATGAGATCGCGTCGAACGTATCGCTCGAAGTCGTCGAGCACGGGTTCGACCACGTGATAGCGCTGTTCGTTTTCCTCGTCGTCGTGCAGAATCGCGACGTAGGCGAACGGCTTGTGCACCCACTCCCACTCGAGTTCCTGATAGCGATCGAGATAGCTGAAATCAAAGAACTGCGAGGCGACAAACTCCTCCGTGGGTGACTCGACGCCCTGCTCGGAGTGAGCCGAGAAGTATGCTCTTACTTCGTACAGGACTTCGGCGACTGTCGGGTGCTCGTAGGGTACGATATCGTGTTCGAGGTCCTCCGGCACTGCGAGTTCGTTGTGCGTGGTGTCCACGACGGAACGGTCTGACCCGGCTGTCGAGTCACTACCCGTTTCTGTGAGTGATTCTCTCCCATCCATGCCTAGTAAGAGAAGTGACAAGAATATAAATAAATCTGCTTATACTTCTTCATTTAAATAATCAGATAAAAATCATATGGGCGGATAGCATCAGGGTTTCACGGTGTACCGAGAGATATTCATCGCCCGAAACGGACTGATTCGGCGGCTCTGTCGCCGCCTCGACCGTCTCGTTGGGCCGCTTGCGGGGTTTCGGAGTAACGGTCGAAGAATGTGCGAGCGACATGCTCGCCCAGTACGTCGTCTCGGGAATCTATCACGCCTCGCGCACGACGCAGGCTCTTTCTGAGCCTGAAACCGTTCGCGAATATTTTATATCCGGCACAGTTACCAACGAGTATGAGCGCTGATGAGCCGTACATCGTTCGCGACGAGGGCGGCGACACCGACGATGCGGACGCCTGGATCGCCCCGGAACCGGCCTCGGACGTAATCGCCGACGCGATCGTCGCCAAGAGCGATCTGACGCGCGATGCGGTCGAACCCCTCGAAGAACACGTCGATTTCGAGATATTGCGGGCCGTGCTAACCGGCGAAACGGAACCGCCGGTGACCTTCGACGTGGAAGGAGTGGCCGTGACTGTCGACCGGGACGGCGCGGTCGGGATCTCCGAGTCCTGATCGGGGCGGAGCGAGTGGACGTGTCGCTGGTCGTCTGAGATAGTCCTACAGCTATGTCCGCGAAACTTGTTTCACGGTGCGCCGAGACGGTGAACTATGACGCGCATCGCACTGATCGCACACGACGACGAGAAGCCGGAGATGATCGACTTCGCCGAGAGTTACCAGTCGTACCTCTCGACCGTGGACATTGTCTGCACAGGGACGACGGGTCAGCGGATCGCCGAGGCGACGGGTCTGGAGGTCGAACGCAAGCAGTCGGGGCCGCTCGGCGGCGACATGGAGATCGGCGCTGAAGCCGCGAACGACCGGATCGACGGGATCGTCTTCCTGCGCGACCCGCTGACTGCACAGCCCCACGAGCCGGACATCTCGGCGCTGTTGCGGATCTGTGACGTCCACGATACGCCGCTGGCGACGACCCGAACGTCCGCGGAGTACGTCCTCGAAGGGCTGGCCCGCGAGGACGGCCACGAACTCGACTAGTCGTCGTCTCGGCGGTCACCAGAAGGTTCTTGCCGGCCGTAACCGATAGGAACTACCAATGAACCGTGCGGTCGAGGTGAGTGTCGTCCTGCCCGCGTACAACGAGGCGGACACGATCGAGCAGACCGTCGAGGTCACGCTCACGACGCTGGAAGCGTTTCTACCTGCAGGCGTTTTCGAGGTGATCGTCGCGGAAGACGGCTGTGCGGACCGCACGCCCGAGATTGCGTCCCGGCTGGCCGACGAAGACGAGCGCGTGCGCCACGTCCACAGCGACCGGCGTCTCGGCCGGGGCGGCGCGCTGGAGTACGCTTTCCGGCAGGCCCGCGGCGAGACGCTGGCGTATTTCGACACCGATCTGGCGACCGATATGTCTCATCTGGAGGAGCTGATCGAGAGCGTCCGCAGCGGCGACTACGAGTTCGCGACTGGTTCGCGATGGGTTCCCGGCAACACTGCGGACCGGCCCGCCAAACGCGGCATCCCGAGCAAGGGGTTCAACACGCTCGTGCGATTGCTGTTGCGTTCGGAGCTACGGGATCATCAGTGTGGGTTCAAGGCTTTCGATCGGGCAGCCCTGTTAGACGTGCTGGAAGACGTCGAAGACGACCACTGGTTCTGGGACACTGAAGTACTCGTTCGGGCCCAGCGATCGGGCTACAATGTCAGGGAGTTCCCCGTCGAATGGACGCCGAAAGGCGACTCGAAGGTCGATCTCGTCCGGGATGTCCTTGGGATGGGAAGCCAGATCGTCCGCACCTTCTGGCAGGTCTCGGTCAGTCCGCGGATCGACCGACGGGTGAGCGCCGTCGCCGGAACGGTACTGGTCGCCCTCGCGCTGATGTTGATGACGACGTATCTCGATCCCGGCGAGGTGTGGGCGAACATGCGAAGTGCCGACGTAGCCCTCGTCGGGGTCGCGGCCGTAGTGTACGTGTTCTCCTGGCCCCTGCGGGGACTGCGCTATCGGGACATCCTCGATCGCCTCGGCTATCGCTCCGATCCGGGATTCCTGACGGGCGCGATCTTCATCAGCCAGACCGGTAACCTGGTATTTCCCGCGCGGCTGGGCGACGCCGTCCGCGCATACGTGATGAAGGCTCGCCGGTCGGTCCCGTACCCCTCGGGGTTCGCCTCGTTGGCGATCGAGCGGGTGTTCGACCTGCTGACGATCGCGCTGCTGGCCGGCGCCGTCGTCCTGGGTATGGTCGCGACGATGTCGCCGGCGGAACTGCAATCGGCGATCGTCGGTGCGGAGTTGGCCGGTGGGCAGGAACAGGCGGGCCGCACGGCGATGGTCGTCGCCGCCGGCGTCGGCGTGGCCGCGATCGCCGCGACGGCCGTGATCGTTCTCAGCGCACGCAGCGACCGCAACCACGTCAGGTCGGTCGTCACAAGGCTCAGCAGTGACAGCTACGCCGATTACGTCGCCGGTGTGATCGAACGGTTCGTGGGCGACGTCCAGACGGTCGCCAGCGACCGGCGGGCGTTCGCCCTGGTCGGGACGACGAGCCTGTTGATCTGGACGATAGACGTGCTCACCGCTGTCATCGTCCTGTTGGCGTTCGGCGTCGAGCTTACCCCCTTCCTCGTCGGCGTCGCCTTCTTCGCGGTCAGCGTCGGTAACCTCGCGAAGGTGTTGCCTCTGACCCCCGCCGGTCTCGGGCTCTACGAGGGGGCGTTCGCGATCATCGTCGTCGGACTGACGCCACTGGGCGGCGCGCTGGCGATCAGCGTCGCGGTCGTCGATCACGCCGTCAAGAACCTGGTGACGCTCGCGGGCGGGCTGGTCTCGATGGCCTGGCTCAACGTCTCGCTGACGACAGCCGTCGAGGAGAGCCGCGACCGCGACGAGGTCGAAGTCCCCGCGACTCAGGACTCGTAGTGAGACGTCAGAAACGGGCCCAGCGCTCCCGCGACCGCGTGAGCGAGCGCGGACTCCCGATCGATCGCACCGCCAGTGAGCACGCCGGCGGCGCCCTGTCCAGTCGCGACCCCGGACGTGTCCAGCCAATCGTCCATCACCGGTCCGAGTTCCTCGCCCGCGCGGAGCCGATCCGCGACGGCCCCGGGCAGGCGAATCGACGGGCCGCCGCCCCGTTCGAGGCGCTCCCCGTCAGTGACAGCCGCCCACATCACCAGAAACAGCCCGTCACTCCTGGGACTGGTTCCGACACCACCCTCGATACCGACAGCGAGATCGGCGTCCACCGCAGCCAGTGCGCGACGGGCCCGGGTGTCCGCCCCCTGGATTGTCTCGGCGCGACCGTGTGGCTGCTCCGGTACCCCTGAATCGACCGCGACGGGTGTGACCGTCGCGTCATCGAGAACACCCTCGACGGCCCGCTGCTTGACAGGATTCGCACTGCCGACTGCGACGTGCATTGGTTCGCGATCCGGCCTCGACCGGCTTGACTGTTCGTGTCACACTTGTACTGGCGTGCCAGGGGACACCACGACATGCGATCCGGGCCGCTACCGCTACTACAGCTGTAGATACCGAAATATATTTATATGGTTAAGACTAACCGATTGGTCAGCGACTACAATCCGGGTTTTACCAGGATGTTCCTGCCCGGACAGCACCCGCCCTCGAACCATGAGTGAGTCAACACGCACGCGATCACGATCGACAGTAGAATCGGAAACCGACGAACAGAACGACCTTACCTGTCCGGAATGCGGGGGTAATCTCGTCGCCGATGACGCCCGTGGGGAGACGGTCTGTGACGACTGCGGACTGGTCGTCGACGCCGACGAGATCGACCGCGGGCCGGAGTGGCGCGCGTTCGACTCCAAGGAGAAAGACGAGAAGAGCCGCGTGGGTGCCCCCACCACGAACATGATGCACGACAAGGGGCTCTCAACCAACATCGACTGGCGCGACAAGGACGCCTACGGCAACTCCCTGTCCAGCAACCAGCGTGAGAAAATGCAGCGCCTTCGCAAGTGGAACGAGCGGTTCCGGACCCGGGACTCCAAAGAGCGCAACCTCAAGCAGGCGCTGGGCGAGATCGACCGGATGGCCTCCGCGCTTGGCCTGCCCGAGAACGTCCGCGAGACCGCCTCAGTGATCTACCGCCGTGCACTCGACGAGGATCTACTGCCCGGACGCTCCATCGAGGGCGTCTCGACTTCCGCGGTGTACGCCGCCGCACGCCAGGCCGGCGTCCCCCGAAGCCTCGACGAGATTACGGACGTCTCTCGCGTGGGCAAAGACGAGATCGCCCGCACGTATCGGTACGTCGTCCGCGAACTCGGCCTGGAAGTCAAGCCCGCCGACCCCGAGAGCTACGTCCCCCGGTTTGCAAGCGACCTCGACCTCTCCGAGGAGGCCGAACACCGCGCTCGCGAACTGCTGACTAACGCCAAAGAACAGGGCGTCCACTCCGGGAAATCGCCCGTCGGACTGGCCGCCGCCGCGGTCTACGCCGCCTCGCTTTTGACCAACGAGAAGACGACCCAGGCCGCCGTCTCGGAGGTCGCGGACATCTCCGAGGTCACGATCCGAAACCGCTATCACGAACTGCTCGAAGCCGAGCAGGGCATCGCGATGGCCTGAGAACCACTTTTTCCTCTTCGGATTTCCTCGCGAGCGCCACGACGCTCGCTGCGGGAATCCTCATCGCAAAAACTTGGGGAAAAATGCCGGAATCGCCTTAGAGGGCGATTCCGGGGAAACGGCGACTCCGTCGCCGTATGCTTGCTTTTCCGCAACCGCACCGCCACAGCAACCGCACCGCCACAGCAACCGCACCGCCACAGCAACCGTACCGCCACAACAACGCACAGCCATATAGCAGCCGCATCGGTACACGCCTCTCCAGCTGATTCGCTCACTCGCGTCGCTCGTTCGCTCGTCCACGACTGCTGTCGGGGCTGGATCACCACGATAGCGCGCGTTACACGAGATTCGTTTGTCCGATATCCCCTTCAGCGAGTTCTATCAGCCCTGATAACTGCGGAGTCACGTTTAATCAGCCGGGACCCGCGAATACCGATATATGGCTTCAGATATGGGTGGTCTCGACGACGAGTTCGGGACGGACGACGTCGAGGCGGCGGATCTCGGGGGCGCAATCGACGAATTGCTTCGCGCGTCCGAGAACGTCTCGAACAGCTCCCAGCAGATCAGCGACCTCGCACAGGACCAGTCGGACAACATGCGCGAGGTTGCCGGCGAGGTGTCGAATCTCAGCGCCACCGTCGAGGAAGTCGCATCGAGCGCCAACGAGGTGAAAGCGATCAGCGAACAGGCCCGGCAACTCGCGGACGACGGCCGGGGCGTCGCCGACGAGGCGATCGACGCGATGGAGTCGGTCGACGACGCGAATCAGGAGGTCAGCGACGACGTCACGCAACTTCGCGATCGCATCGACGAGATCGACGAGATCGTCGACGTGATCAACGACATCGCGGACCAGACCAACATGCTGGCGTTGAACGCCTCGATCGAGGCCGCCCGTGCGGGTGAAGCGGGTGAAGGGTTCGCCGTCGTCGCCGACGAGGTGAAGTCACTGGCCGAGGAATCCCAGCAAAACGCCGCGGAGATCGAATCGATGGTCGCGGACATCAAAAGCGACACCGAGCGTACCGTCGAATCCATCCAGGAAGCCAACGAACAGGTCGAATCGGGGATCGACCAGGTCGAGGAAGCCGTCGAGATCCTCCGGAAGATCGACCAGGCCGTCAGCGAAGCCGCCCAGGGCGCCGAAGAGGTCGCCGAAGCCACCGACGACCAGGCCGCTTCGACCGAGGAAGTCGCGAGCATGGTCGACGAGACCGCCGAATCCGCCGAGCGCGTCGCCGAGGAGATCGAGGAGATCGCCGCCGCAAACGAGCAACAGGCCGCCAAAGTCAACGAGATCCAGCGCATGATAGAGCGCCGTGACGTCGAGTGATACCACATCGAACCCGACGAGTGCCGTCCCGGCCGACGTGCGTCAGACGATTTCGATCCGATCGCAACGGCTTTTTTCTTCGAGTTAAACTCCATAGCCATGCGTTTCGGCGTCGACGAGGCCGGCAAGGGTCCCGTCCTGGGATCGATGTTCGCCGCGGCAGTCCTCGCTGATCCGGGTGCGTTACCCGAGGATGTCGACGATTCGAAAGATATCCCACCGGACCGACGAGGGGAGATGGCTGAGGAGATCCGCGAGGTCGCCGACCAGGTTGCTGTCGCCGAGATCCCGGTGTGGGAGATCGACGACGAGGAGACGGACATGAACACCCTGACCGTCGAGGCCCACGCTCGCGCACTGTCGAAAGTTGTCAACGCTGTCGATGACGACACGGAACTCTCGGGATACGTCGATGCCGGGGACACCAACGCAGTCCGATTCGGCCAGCGACTGCGCGATCGTCTGGACGGTGACATCGACCTGCGGGCCGAACACGAGGCCGACGCGACCCACCCGATTGTCGGCGCGGCCAGCGTGATCGCGAAGGTCGCTCGCGACGCCCACGTCCGAGCGCTGAGCGCGAAATACGGTGACGTTGGGAGCGGCTACCCGTCGGATCCGACGACGCGTGCGTTCCTGCAGGCACACGTCGAGACGTACGACGAGCTGCCCGACTGTGCCCGTGCCTCCTGGCAGACCAGCAAGGACGCACTGGCGGCTGCGGCACAGGCGAGCCTCGACGCCTTCGAGTGATCGGTGTCGGCGCGTTGCGTTACTCGTTTCCGACGAAGACCGTTTTCAGGCGATTACCGCAGTTCGGACAGCACAGCACCTGCCACTTGTCCGGGTCGAGATCGGCCATCGTCTCCCGCCGAATGGCGTCCTCGCGCGAGACCGACTGCTCACAGGTGTCACAGTAGTGATCCTCGTCCATATGCGAACAGACGAGACCGAGGGAAAAGTCGTTACCGCTGATCCTCGCTCAACACGAGGTTTCGCAGGATGTCACCGTAGGCCGGGCGGGTGATGAGCACGCCGATGAGCACACCGACGATGGTGACGATAGCGAACCCGAACAGGTCGCCGACCGACAGGATCGTGAGCGGGCTCATCGCGATGATCGTCGTCACCGCGGCCGCCCCGATGACCCAGAAGGCCTTCCGGAAGCGGCTCTCGAAGACCCGCCCCGTGGCGACCTCGCCCTGCTGGAGGATCTCGTCGGCGATGATGATCAGGTCGTCCACCCCGGTCCCGATCACGGCGATCAAGCCGGCGATGTGTGACAGGTCCAACGCGAGTCCCGAGACGGCCGCGAACCCGAGCAGGATGAACACTTCCGCGACCGCAGTGAAGATCATCGGAATTGCGACCCGAACCTTCCTGTATCGCAGGAAGACCATTCCGGCAACGCCGAACCACGCAAGCAGGCCAGTGACTAGCGACAGCGACTTGAACTCCTGTGCGAGACTCGGCTGCAGGTAGGAAATGTCGTGTTCGGAGCCGGTCAGGTCGAGGTTCGTCGGCAGCGATCCGACTTCGAGGCTGATCTTGACTTCCTGGGCCTGCTCTGCGCTGGAGGCACCGATCGTGAACGTCGGCGTGTCGGACCAGGAGCCGTCTCTGAGTCCGCCGGCGAGGTCTTCCCCCATCCCGTTGTACCGGACTGGTTCCCCGTCGAGGGTCGTCACCAGACAGTAGCTACCGGGCCGGTCCGCGCCCCCAGTCGCGTCACAGTTTCCGATCCCGCGAGCGTCCGTGAAATTGAGCGCGTTCATCTGCGATTGGAACTGCTGTGCCCCCTGCTCGTTGAGCGTGACCGGTGCTTGCCAGCCGACGATGTTTCCGTTCTCGTCCTCCCGCGGCCCGATCTGTCCGGTGCTGGCGATGTCGTCGCCAGTGATGACCGTGGTGTTCGTGGTCGTGTTGCTGCCGGGTTCGCGCACGGAGGCGACGATGCGGACGACGCCTCGCTCGGAGACGGTGTCTCGGACATCCGACGGCTCCGCGTTCGGCACTTCGACGACGACGAGGCCGTCACCGACAGTCGTCACCGTGCCGCCGGACAGCCCTGTCTGGTCGATCTTGCTCTGGAGGATATTGACGACGTTCGCGCGCGTCTCGGACGTGACTCCGTTGTTGATGTCCTCGGCCTGCACGCCGTAGCCGGCCGACTGGAGCGCGCTCGCGAACTCGGCCCGACTGACGTCGTCGTCGAAGACCTCGATCGTGCCCTGGCGGACGCGGACATCGATCTGTTCGACACCGAGTTCCTCGGCGATTTGGGCGTTGACCTCCCTCGACTGGTTGTCCCCGACGTCGATGTCCGTTGCGTGCAATCCGACCAGCGGCGCTCGAATGCGTGTGCCCCCGGCGAGATCGAACCCGTACTGGAGGTTCGTCAGCCCGGAATCAGCCTGCCGCTCGATGGCCAACGTCACCTGGGAGTTTTCCGCCCGAAGGGTCGTCTCGTTCGGGATGCCGACCGTCCCTTGTGTCCTCGATATATCGGCGTTCGAGGGAACGACGAGTGTGCCGTCGGCGACGGTGATCGATCCGTTGGTCACCCGCGCCGAGGCGTCCGTCCGGTCAGTTATGTCTCCCCGGACCTCGATCGTCGCGTTCGACGCGACGATGGTATCCGATCCGTTGGTGGTCTCAAGGGTCGTGTTATCGAGCTGGATCGTGCTCCGATCGAGCGTGAGTTCCTGCTGCTCGCCGGACAGCTCGACGAAGTCCGTCTGCGTGCCGGGATCGCTTCCTCCGATCGGGCCGACGAGCGCGAACGCACTCGCGAGCAGGAAGGCCACGAGCATTACGATCCGCCAGTTCTCGCGCAGCGAGATCATCGTGCCACCCCCTCGAACTTGTACCAGCGAAGGAGACTGAGGTTCAGCATGTACGTGTTCATCAGGTCAGCCATGAGCCCGAACACAAGGATGAGCCCGATGTCGGGCAACAGCGGGATCGACAGCAGCGTCGCGACGACCGTCATCACGATCATCGCGACGATCGACGTGAGCGTCATCGTCACACCGGTCCGCATCGCGTTGTACGTCGACTCGTAAAACTCGCCGCGTCGGCGCAGAATGTGGTTGTTGAGGAGGATGTCGGAGTCGACCGAATACCCGATCAACATCAGCAGGGCGGCGATCGTCCCCAGCGAGAGATTGATCTCGAACAGGCCGGTCAGCGCCAGCAGATCCATAATCGCCAGCGGGATCACGATGTCCGAAAACGCCGAGATGACGACCGCTATCGACGGCACGAACGTCCGGAAGATGAGGAACACGAACGCGCTCATGCCGGCGAACGCGACCGCGAGCCCGAGTAAGGCGTTCTGCTGGTTCGTCGAACCGAACGCGGCAGAACGGGTGTTGGCCCGATCGACCTCGAACCCGGCCGCCTCAGCCGTTGCCTGGAGATCCTGGAGGCTAGTCGAGCCCTCATCCAGGAACGTTACGATGTACTCGTTGCTGCCCTGGACCGGCCGGATCGAATCGATCGGCGTCTCGAACGCCGAGCGGATGGCCGACTGTCCCTCGTCGGCCACGATTCGCATCTCCGTCCCACCGGTGAAATCGAACCCGAGCGGGACGGGCGTCCCATGCAGGAGATAGTATACGACGAGCACCAGCAGCGCGAACCCGAGGACGGCGAGCGGGGGGCCCGCGAGCTGGCGGTTTGAGTACCGGTCGTAATCGATTTCCGGTACTTCGAACTCGACCATAGGCCAGGGTGTGAGACGCCCGTGAATAAGTTTTCCTAAGTCCGTGCGCCATCACGGATCGCCAACGCTCCCCGTTCGTCACCTCCGCGGACTCCCGAAGGTCGTCCGCGCTACTCACGGATCGCCAACGCTCCCCGCTCGTCACCTCCGCGGACTCCCGAAGGTCGTCCGCGCTACTCCGGAAGGTATCGAACGCTCAATACGCCATCGGCGGCGCGGATCTCGACCCGGTCGACGCCGAGCCGCGCCGCGCGAGCGACGGTCTGTGGATCGTCAAGTACGTCTTGGACGGCCTGGTCGGTCTGCTCGTCCGGGACGGTGAGCACGTGAAGTTCTCCCTTGCCGGCCCGTGGTTGGCGAGTCAGTTCACCGACCGGCTGGTCGGCGGCGATCTCTTGCTCCTGCTTTGTTGGCGATTCGCCGCTCCGTTCGACGGGGATTGTCCGGCGGTCGTCGATCGAATCGAGCGTGTAGATGGCTGTCGTCGGTGGCTCCGCGACGAGCATCCCGGCGATGACCTCGCCGGCCTCCAGCGGCGGATCGGGCTGCTCGCCGAGTGGGTGCACCTGGCTGGTGGCCACGTCGGTGAGAATCGCCGTCTCCGAATCGGATTCACTCACCAGAAAGGTCCCTTCGGTCCGTTCCATACCTCCAGATAGACGATGCGGTCGGTTTGGCCCTTTCGACTGGTAGGCGTGCCCTATCCGGCCGGCTGTCACCGGACCCAGCGATGGACGAGATATACGACGCCTGCGGCCGACAGCGGTGCGAGCAGCCCGCCAGCCGGTGGGAGCGCGTACAGCGAGCGGATCGCCGGCTCCAGAACGCCGTACTGCTCGGCCGGGTCACGGAACTCCGCGGGCGCGGAGACCACGAGCATGAGATACAGCGACAGCAGGTACAGATAGCCACTCGCGGCCAGCGCGCGGTCGTACCGCCGGTCGCCCCGCCCCCGGCGGTGGCGGCGCGCGACGAGCAATATCGGAGCGACGAGCGGCACGATCACGAACAGCGCGACGACGACGTAGAAGCTTCGTGAGAACGTGAACACGCCGGCGCGTGCGCCGAACGAGCCGCCGATGAGATAGACCAACGCGAGCACGAACGCCGCTGTGACTGCCAGCACTGCGAGACCACCCACCAGCGCGTACGATCGAAACAGCCGCGAATCACTGCGGCGCAACGCGTAAGGGAAGGCCCCGAGCACGCCACGGTACGCTCGCTCCTCGTCGGGCTCCGCGGCGCCTGTGTCTGTCATCGGCCGACGTTGGTCCGATGGGGCAATAAACGGCCGGGATCGGTGCAGTCATACGGGCTCGGCCAGTACCCGAAACGAGAAGATGGACTCGAAGTACGTCGCAGTCGGGGACTTCGAAACGCGCCTCCGGGCGGCCGGACACAGCATCGGAATCGTCGTGGCCGCGTTCGTCGTCGGTACCGCGCTTGCGCTCGCCGGTGTGGTCGTCATCGGGCAATTCATACCCGTCTACTCCGCCGAGGAGCAGCTCCTCCCGACCGCGTACATCGCCTCCAGCGCGCTCCAATTCGTCGGCTTCCTGCTGGTCGGTGTGGGGTATCTCTACGTCAGGGCAGACTGGGGCCTCGTCACGGCCCGGCTGCCGTCACTCCGGGACATCGGGATCGCCCTCGGGGGGACCGTCGTGTTGTTCGTCACGAACGTGGCGCTGGGATCGATCGCCCAGTCGCTCGGGTTCGAAAGCGCCGAGAACTCCGTCGTCACGATGGGGCAGTCCAACCCCGAGATCTTCATCGCCATGATCCCGGTCACGCTGTTGCTCGTCAGCCCCGGAGAGGAGCTGTTGTTCCGCGGGATTGTACAGGGGCTGTTCCGGCGTGCGTACGGACCGCTCCCGGCCGTGCTGATCGCGAGCGCGCTGTTCGGTATCGTTCACTTCGTGGCGCTGACGGGCGACGGCAAACTCGTCTACGTGGCCGTCGCTGCCGCGCTCGGACTCATACTCGGGACAATATACGAACTGACCGACAACCTCGTCGTCCCGATACTCACCCATGGACTGTGGAACGCCTACCTCTTTACCGGCCAGTGGGTACTCGCGACCTACGATATCGAGGCTGCTATGATCCTGTTGTTTTTCCGGTAGGCAAGACGCACGTCTGACGGGTGTTTATTGTGTGAGTAATAGTAGCACACGATATGCCGACCCGGTACACCGTCGTCTGTGACGACGATCTGTCGCGGGCGGTCGAGCGACTGGCCCACGAGAACAATCTCACCGAAGAAGAAGTGTTACGGCAGTTGCTCGACCTTGGGCTCGACGCGCTCGAAACGACCGACGCCGAGACGGTCTAGTCCTCACGCCGGGTTCTTGCGTGTCAGGTCGCTCCCGCAGATCGGACACCGGTCGTGGTTCTCCTCGAACTCCCGGCCACAGCCCTGACACTGGAAGTGCCAGTCGCGCTGTTCGTCGATGCCCTCCTGGGCGATGATGTCGACGGCGACCTCCAGTTTGTCGGCGACGTTCTGCATCGCGTAGTCGTCGGTGACCAGAGTCCCGTCCAGTTCGAACGTCGCGGCGACGAGCCGGATGTCGGTGCGGGACAGCTCCTCGTAGTCGCCGGTCTCGCGGGCGGCCCGTTCGACGCGTTCGACGGTTTCGCTGTCGGGAATGTGGAGGTGCATTCCCGACCCTTCGAGCGCGTCGAACCGGTAGGCGCTCTCGTCGGTCAACTCCTCTCGGACGAGCGGGATCGTCGCAATCTCCGCGTCCGTGTGATACTCGTTGATGAACGCCGACGAATCGAGAACGTACATTTAGCGATCGATGATCACGTGGTCTTTGACGGCCTGGACGCGGTTGACTGGAACCAGGATCCGACCCTGATCGTCGTAGTCGAACTCGACGTCGCCGACGTGTTCGTCGGGGTCGACGATCAGATTCGAGAGGCGGCCCGATTCGAGATCCATCGTGATGTTGTACAGCATACCGAGTTCAGCCCCGTCCGTACCCATGACGGCTTTGCCGGAGAGGTTCTCGGCGAGTATGTCGGCCATATCCTCACGTACCGAGTCCGCTCACATAAACGCCACGGGCCGCGCCGCGGAGACGCCAGGCCGACGCCAGCGCGCTCGAAGACCGGATGGGAGTGCTTTTAGGGAGTCAGACGGAAACGGTGGGTATGACCGCTCCGCCGCGTGAGACGTACGAACCGGGTGAGTTAGAGCGCAAGTGGCGCACCCGCTGGGACGAGCAGGGACGCTACGAGGCCGACCCACAGGATGACGAGGATTCGACTTTCATCACCGTCCCCTATCCCTACCCCAGCGGCGGGATGCATATCGGGCACGTCCGGACGTTCACCGTCCCAGACGTCTACGCCCGCTACCGTCGGCTACAGGGGGACAACGTTCTGTTCCCGCTTGGCTGGCACGTCACCGGCACGCCGATCGTCGGCGCCGTCGAGCGGCTCAAAGAGGGCGAAGCGGAACAGCTGTCGGTCCTGCAGGACACCTACAACGTCCCCAAAGACGAACTCGAACAGCTGGAGACGCCGATGGGCTACGCCCGGTATTTCATCGAGAACCACTACAAGAAGGGGTTCAAGCAACTGGGTCTGTCAGTCGACTGGCGCCGAGAGTTCACGACCAACGACGAGCGCTACTCGAAGTTCATCACCTGGCAGTACGAGACGCTCAGGGAGCGCGGCCTGCTGGAGAAGGGGCTGAACCCGGTCAACTACTGTACGAACGAACAGCAGCCGGTCACTACCCACGACCTGCTGGAGGGCGAGGACGCCGAGTTCCAGGAGTTCACGCTGGTCAAGTTCGAGACGGAAATCGACGGTCGGGACGTCGTCGCGCCGATGGCGACGCTCCGTCCCGAGACGGTTCGGGGCGTCACGAACGCCTACGTCAACCCCGACGCCGAGTACGTCCTGGCGGACGTCGACGGTGAAACCTGGTTCGCTTCCAGCGAGGCCGTCGAGAAGTTCGAGTTGCAGGCCCGCGAGGTCGAGGTGCGCGAGACGATCGATCCGGCCGAGATCATCGGCGAACGGGTCACCAATCCCGTCACCGGCGACGAGGTACTGGTCCTGCCCGCCGACTTCGTCGACGCCGACAACGCGACCGGCGTCGTGATGTCGGTGCCTGCCCACTCCCCCGACGACTACGTTGCCCTCCGGGAAGCCAAGGCAGACGACGAGCGGATGCGCGAGTACGGGATCGATCCCGACGACGTGGCGGCGATCGACCCCATCCCGATCCTGAAGATCGACGGCTACGGCGAGATCCCGGCCCGCGACGCCGTCCAGTCCGCGGGGATCGAGTCCAGCGACGACCCGCAACTGGAGGACGTGACTGCCGACCTCTATCAAGACGAGTTCCACAGCGGCGAGTTGCTCGACAGCTACGGCGAGTTCGCCGGCGAACGCATCGAAGACGTCCGCGAACGGTTTCGCGACCACTACCGCGATGCGGGCCTGTTCGACCTGCTGTACGAGTTCACCGAGGAGGTCGTCTGCCGGTGTGGTGGCGACGTCGAGGTCGCCCAGGAGGACACGTGGTTCCTCCGGTACAGCGACGAGGAGTGGTCTCAGAAGGCTCACGACGCAGTCGCACAGCTGGAGGCGATTCCCGAGAGCACCGCCGAGCAGTACGATCACACGATCGACTGGCTCGAAGAGTGGCCCTGTATCCGCAACTACGGGCTGGGAACGCGCCTGCCCTGGGACGAGGACTTCGTCATCGAGCCGCTGAGCGACTCGACGATCTACATGTCCTACTACACGATTGCCCACCGGCTGCAGGACGTTCCGCCCGAGGAGATGGATCGGGCGTTCTTCGACACGCTGTTCTACGGGGCGGACGGCGACGAGGCCCCGGACGGTGTCGAAGTCGACATCGAGGAGCCCAACGAGACCGCCCTGGAACTGCGCGAGGAGTGGGATTACTGGTATCCCGTCGATTTCCGGTGTTCCGGCAACGATCTGATTCAGAATCACCTGACGTTTTACCTGTTCCATCACGCCGAGCTGTTCGATCCGGAGGACTGGCCCCAGGGGATCACCGTCATGGGGATGGGACTGCTCGAGGGCAAGAAGATGTCCTCTTCGAAGGGCCACGTCGTCCTGCCGGGCGAGGCCATCGAGGAGTACGGCGCGGACACCGTTCGGTTCTTCCTGTTGAACTCCTCGGAGCCGTGGCAGGACTTCGACTGGCGGGCCGACCAGGTCGCGACGACCCGCGACCAGCTGGAACGGTTCTGGAGCCGGGCACAGGACGTCATTGACACCGACGTGCCCGACGGGGCGCGCGACGAACTGCAACACATCGACCGCTGGCTGCTGTCGAAGCTCCAGGCGACGATCAGAGAGGCTACCGAGTCGATGGACCGCTTCGAGACCAGAAGTGCCTCTCAGGCCGCCTTCTACCAGTTCGACGAGCATCTGACGTGGTATCGCCGACGGACCGACACCGACCGACCGGGCGCGAAGTGGGCGCTCCGGGAAGTGCTGCGGACGCGACTGGGGCTGCTCGCGCCCTTCGTCCCGTTCATGGCGAACGAACTCCACGAGCAACTGGAGGGCGAGCCCGTCGAGGACGCCGCCTGGCCCGAACCAGACCCCGCGTTCGAGTCCACGCGGACGGAAGTCGAGGAGCGCCTGGTCGCGGACGTCGTCGACGACATCGCCGACATCGCCGACGTGACCGACACCGACCCCGAGACGATCCGACTGTACGTCGCCGCCGACTGGAAGCAGACCGTCTTCGAGGAGGTCGTCGAAACGGGGCCGGACGTCGGCGCCGTCATGGGCGAGGTCATGCAACACGAGTCGCTGCGCGAGAAGGGCGACGCTGTCAACGACCTGGCACAGGAGATGGTGAGCGTGGTCCGCGAGCGCGATGACGCAACCCTCCGGGCGATGGGTGAAATCGACGAGCAGTCGGTCTACGAGGCCGCCCGGTCGTTCCTCGCCCGCGAGTTCGACGCCACTGTCGAGGTCTACGCCGAGGACGGCGACCCACACGATCCCGGCGGGAAGGCCGGCCAGGCCGAACCGTTCCGCCCGGCGGTGCACATCGAGTAGCAGGCGGGCCACACGCGACGGTCGCTGACCGCTTGTCGGCCCCGGAACACTTGTACGTCGAGTCCTATCTTCCGGGCAGTGAACGTCGTATGCCGACACAATCCCCCTCTCAGCCACCCCCGCTACTGGAGGCGCTGGCGGAACTGAACGGCCAGGCGTCGATCAGGGTGTTGCACGTCGACGACGAGCCCGACTTCGCCGAGGTTGCGGGCGTGTATATGGAACGCGAGGAAGACGCCCTCGACGTCGAAACCGTGACCAGCGCCAGCGACGCCCTCGACCGTCTCGACCAGGGTCCGCGGATCGACTGTGTCGTCAGCGACTACGACATGCCGGGGATGGACGGCCTGGCCCTGCTGGACGTGGTTCGCGAGGAGTTCTCGGATCTTCCGTTCATCCTGTTTACCGGGAAGGGGAGCGAGGGGATCGCCAGCGAGGCGATCTCCCGCGGGGTGACGGACTATCTCCGGAAGCAGTCCGGGACCGATCAGTACGCCGTCTTGGCCAACCGGGTTACCAACGTCGTTCGTCGGCATCGTGCCGAACAGGAGGTCCAGAACAGTTATCGGGCGATGGAGACCGCCCGAGAGGGGATCGGTCTCCTCGACGAACACGGACGGTTCCGGTATGTCAATTCAGCTTACGCCGAGATCTACGGCTACGACCGCGCGGAGCTGGTCGGCGAGCACTGGGAGATCCTGTATCCGGACGCTCATGTCGAACAGGTCTGCGACGAGATCCTGCCGAGCGTTCCCGAGACGGGTCGCTGGACGGGCGAATCCGTTCATCGGACCGCCGACGGCGAGGAAATCGTCGTCGATCACGTCCTCGCGTACACCGACGCGGACGCGATGATCTGTCTCGTTCGGGACGTAGCCGAAACGCAGGACCGAACGCGCGATCAATCGCAGTTCGAGCTGTTCGTTGAGGCCGTCGAGGAGTACGCCATCTTCACGCTCGATCCGGACGGGTACATCACGAGCTGGAACGACGGGGCCGAGCGGATCACCGGATACGACGGCTCGGAGATCATCGGCGAGCACGTCTCGACGTTTTACCCCGACAACCGCAACGAGGCATACCCGGACCACCTTCTCGCGGACGCGCTGGACGACGGCACGACGACGGTCGAAGGGCCACGGGTCCGCGAGGACGGTTCGCAGTTCCCGGCCAACGTGACGATTTCGGCGGTCCGTGACGGTGACGACCGCCACCGCGGTTTCCTGCAGGTCGTCGAAGACCGGACTGAGGCCTACGAGGCCCAGGCGCGCCTGGACGACGCCCACGACAAGCTACAGACGGCGCTCAACCTCCTGGAGGACATCTTCTATGTCATTGACCCGGAGGGGAACTTCGAGCTGGTGACCGACCGAGCGGTCGAGGTGACCGGCTACAGCCGCCAGGAGCTGCTCACGATGGAGCCGGCCGAGCTGTTCGCGGAGGCCGACGGACGGCGGATCGCCGCCGATATCGAGCAGGCTCTCGCCGAAGGGGAATCGCGAATCGAGGCCGAACTCGTGACCAGCGACGGGCGGACGATCCCATACGAGTTCCGCAAGCGCCGGATCGTCGACGCGGACGGGACCGTTCTCGGAGTGGCCGGTATCGGACGGGACATCACCGAGCGAAAGCGCCGGGAGCGACAGCTTCGACAGCAGCTCGAACAGTTCGAACACTTCGGCAGCGTCCTCTCTCACGACCTGCGTACGCCCCTCGAGACTGCACGCGGGCGACTCGAACTGTTCCGTGAGACGGGCGATGGCGACCACCTCGACGCGGCCGAAACCGCCCTCGGGCGGCTAGACGAACTGATCGGTGATCTCTCTAGCGTCCTCCGGGAAGCCGAGATCGTGACCGACGTTCGATCGGTCTCGCTCGTCGACGCCGTCGAGTCGGTGTGGGTCGGCCTCGAAAGCGAGGACGCGACGCTCGCGATACAGTCTGACGGGAGGATTCAGGCCGACGAGACGGCGCTCAAGCGGCTGCTGGAGAACCTCCTGAAGAACACCTTCGATCACGGCGGCGACGAGGTGACTGTCACGGTCGGGGCCCTGCCCAACGGGTTCTACGTCGAGGACGACGGCCCCGGCATCCCCGAATCAGAACGCGACCGGGTCTTCGAGGCCGGCTACACGACCAGCGAGGAGGGGAGCGGCTTCGGGCTGGCGAGCGTCCGCCAGATCGCCGTCTCGCACGGCTGGCAGATCGCCGCGACGACGGGCGACGACGGCGGCGCCCGCTTCGAGGTAACTGACGTCAGGATGGCTGTCGATTGAATTCCCGACACCGGTAGATGCCACTACACGTCGGTTCCGACCAGATTGAACGGCGTTCCGGCGTCGGCCTCTTCGGCGTGTTCGTAGGCGACGTGCGCGGCGGCGACGTCCTGGATCGCCAACCCCGTGGAGTCGAAGACCGTCACGCCTTCGGGGCCACCGGCCTCGCCGCGGCCCGGTTTCGCGTCGACGACGATCTCGCCCAGTTCCGCGTAGATGTCCTCCTCGTCCAGCAACCCCTCGCTCCAGGGGACGTTGATCTCACCGGAGTGGGTGCACTGTTCGTAATCGTCGATCACCAGCGTCGCCTCCCCGAGCACGTCGTCGGCGATCTCGTGTTTTCCAGCGGCGTCCGCGCCCATCGCGTTGACGTGGGTGTCGGGCCCGACCTCGGTGACGATCGGCTGCTGGACGGGTGTCAGCGTCGAAACGACATCGCAGGCGGCCGCCTCGTCGATCGACCCCTCGCGGACGGCAAACCGGTCCTCGAACGCCCCGACGAATTCGGCGACGGCCTCGCTGTCGACGTCTGAGACGACGACCTCCTCGATGTCCCGGACCGTGGCGATCGCTTCCAGTTGGGTGTACGCCTGTGTACCTGCACCGACCAGTCCCAGCGAACTCGCGTCCTCGCGTGCGAGGTGTCTGGTCGCAACGGCCGCGGCCGAGCCGGTTCGAAGCCGGGTCACCGTCGTCCCGTCGATCAGCGCCAGCGGGAAGGCCGTCTCCGGGTCGGAGTAGACGATCGTTCCCATCACCGTTGGGAGACCGAACTGCGCCTCGTTGTCGGGGTGGACGTTGACCCACTTGACCGCCGCGGCGTCCCAGTCACCGGCATCGAGATACGCGGGCATCGACCGGAAATCGCCGTTGTACTGCGGGAGGTCGATGTATGATTTGGCAGGCATTTGAACGTCCCCGCGGGCATAGGCGGCGAAGGCGTCCTCGACGGCGTCGACGACGTCCGTGATCGCTGTCCGCTCGGTGACGACCGCCGCCGGCAGCAAGCGCGTCTGCATACCGGGCGGTCGTCCGGGAACCCCTTATCAGTACGCCTGTTCCACTGGCCGTACGGAGATTCGGTCACGCAACGCGACCAACAGCGCCGACAAAAAGGCTTTACCGCCCCAATCACCTATCGAGACGCAAATGGTACTCGACGATCTCGGCCAATCGCTACGCGGGGCCCTGGACGACCTCCGGGGCAAGTCCCGCATCGACGAGGAAGACGTCGACGCCGTCGTCAAGGAGATTCAGCGCTCGCTCCTGCAGGCGGACGTCGACGTCGACCTCGTGATGGGGCTCTCGGACGACATCAAATCCCGCGCGCTACAGGAGGAACCGCCGGCCGGCACGTCCGCGCGCGACTGGGTGCTGCGGATCGTCTACGAGGAACTCGTGGAACTCGTCGGCGAATCGACCGACCTCCCACTCGAATCACAGACGATCATGCTCGCCGGCCTCTACGGGTCGGGGAAGACCACCACCGCGGCGAAGATGGCGTGGTGGTTCTCGACGAAAGGACTGCGCCCGGCGATCATCCAGACTGACACCGACCGCCCCGGTGCCTACGACCAGGCCAAACAGATGGCCGAAAACGCGGAGGTCGAGTTCTACGGCGACCCCGACGCCGACGACCCCGTCAAGATCGCCCGCGAGGGACTGGACGCGACCGAGAGCGCCGACGTACGGATCGTCGACACCGCCGGTCGGGACGGCCTCAACGAGGAACTGATCGCACAGATCGAGCGCATCGAAGCGGAAGTCAAGCCCGACCGCAATCTGCTGGTGCTCGACGCCGCGATGGGCCAGTCCGCCAAGTCACAGGCCGCGGACTTCCAGGAGGCGATCGGCATCGACGGGGTCGCCATCACCAAACTCGACGGGACTGCGAAAGGTGGGGGCGCGCTCGCGGCCGTCGACGAGACCGACTCGACGATCGCGTTCCTCGGGACCGGCGAGACGGTCCAGGACATCGAGCGCTTCGAACCGGACGGGTTCATCTCCCGGCTGCTCGGGATGGGCGATCTCAAGCAACTGACCGAGCGCGTCGAGCGTGCGATGGAGCAGACCCAGGACGACGAGGACGACTGGGACCCCGAGGACATGATGGAGGGGGAGTTCACCCTCTACGACATGCAAAAGCAGATGGAGGCGATGAACAACATGGGGCCGCTCGATCAGGTGATGGACATGATCCCCGGGATGGGCGGCGGGATGATGGACCAGCTCCCCGACGACGCCATGGATGTCACCGAAGAGCGGATGCGAGACTTCCAGGTCATCATGGACTCGATGACCGAAGGCGAGATGGAGAACCCTCGAGTGGTCGGCAAGTCGCGCATCGAGCGCATCGCCCGTGGTTCCGGGAAACCCGAAGACCGAATCCGCGAACTGCTCGAACAGCACAAGATGATGGAGCGGACCCTCAAACAGTTCCAGGGGATGGGCGACGCCGACATGGAACGGATGATGAAACAGATGCAACAGGGCGGCGGTGGCGGCGGCATGGGCGGTATGGGTGGCGGCGGCAATCCATTCGGTGACTGAACTTTTGCGCTCGCGTCTCCTCGCGTCCGAGGAGCGTACGGCCGTCGGCCGCAGTCTACTCGTCACTCCGCTTGTTCCTCGTCGCTCTCGGGTCGTTCCCGCTGTACCACGAACACCGGTCCGAGGAACTGCTCGGCCACCTGGTCGGCCGGCAGGCCGAAGACGAACGTCGATAGCGTGGGATCGGATTCACCCATCACGAGCGCGTCGAAGTCGACCGTCGCGTCGATGATCGCATCGACCGGGTCCTGTTCGCGCTCGATCCGGGTCTGGATGCGGTCGTCGTCGAACCCGTTGTCGGTCAGTCTGTCGGCTAGCCCGTCCAGTAGCGTCTGGGCGTCCGCCTCACTCTCGCCCTCGCGAGCGACGTGATACAGCGTCACCGTCGCGTCGGTCCCGGCGAAGACGCCGTCGACAACCCGGGCGAGCCGGTCGATTCCGACGGTCCCGCGGACGGCCACGAGGACGTCGTCCATCTCCGCGACCGTATCCGGGATGAGGACGGCCAGACAGTCCTCCTCGTGACTGAGACGGTTGATCGTCTTCTGGGCCTGGTGGGTGAATACCAGCCGCCGCCCGACCGTCGCGCCGGCTTCCTCGAAGAGTGCTTCGAGTTCGTCCATGCGGGCAGTTGCCCGCTCTTCGAACTGCATCTGGGCCTGCCCCGGTGCGGTCTGTTCGGGGATGACGTGATACCCCAGCAGGACGACGTGGGCGTCGGCAAGCAACTTCGGCACGCCGTCGGGGATCGATTCGCCTTCGAGGACGCGGATCGGGACGAGTACTGATGGTCGTTCTGTCATGGTCAGACGTCTCCTTTGAGCTTCACGTCGGTCGCGTAGTAGCGATACCACAGGTACGACCCGCCCATGACCGCGACGCCGATCACGATCGAGGCGGGATTCATGAAGGCGATCAGTCCGGCGCTGGCGAGCGCGCCGAGAATCGGCACCGCGGGATACCCGGGGATCCGAAAGCTCGGATCGTACCACGGCGGGTCGCGCCGACGGAGGACAAGTAGCGCCACACAGATCAGTGCGTACATCACCAGGTGGAGGAACGAGGCGACTTCCGCGAGGATCTCGACCTGGTCGGTCGCCACGAGGACGAGGATCGGCCCGCCGGCCATTCCCAGGGCGATGTGGGGCGTCCCGTACTTGAGATTGATCTTGCTGGCCCACCGGGGGAGCAACGCGTCCCGGCTCAGCGCGTACACCGACCGGGAGGCGCTAAGGATCGAGGCGTTCGCACTGGAAAAGGTCGCCAGCAACCCGGCAATGAGGATCATCACTGCGCCGGGCAACCCGAGCAGATCGCGGGCGACCTCGACCATCGCTGTCTCGCCGAACGTACCGAGACGGTCGGCCCCGAACGAACTGGTCGCGACGAAGATCGTCACCACGTAAAACAGTGTGACCACGATCACCGAACCGACCATTGCGAGTGGGAGGTTCCGACTCGGCTGTTTGATCTCGCCGGCGACCGTCGCGACCTGCGCGAACCCCAGATACGACGTGAACACGAGCGCCGCGGTGGACAGTACCGGGAGTTGCCCCTGTGAGAAGAACTCCTGGGGGACGGATTGGCGGCCGAACACGCCGGCCGCGTCGAGGACGCCGTAGGTCAGAAAGCCAGTGAGGACTGCGAGGAGGATAACCACAATCCCGTTCTGTAGTTTCGCCGTGTTCTCGGTCCCGCCGACGCTCAGGGCCGTCAGCCCGGCGCCGAACACCAACCCAAGGATGACGTGGGGGCCGACCGGCAGTCCCGTGAGAACGACACCCACCTCCGCGAGCACGGCCACGATGTAGTGGCCGAGTCCGACCAGATAAAACGCCGAGGCGAACACGAGCCCGAGCCACAGCCCCAGGCCGACGATCGCACCGTAGGACGTACCCATGCTCCGGGAAATGAAATAGTAGCCACCCCCGCTACGGGGCATCGCCGTCGCCAACTCCGAGGTCGGCAACGCCACGAGCAACGCGATCACCCCGCCAATCCCGAATGAAAGTGTGGCCGCGAGCCCGGCTTCCTCGGCCGCAAGCCCGGGGAAGACGAAGATCCCCGCGCCGATCATCGTCCCGATCCCGATCGCGAGTCCGCCGACGAGTCCGATCGTCCGCTCTAACTCGACGTCGTCGCCCTGGACCGTCGTCTCGTCGGTGACACCTTCCGGCTCGGGTTCCGGTCGTTCGCCGGCGACGTTCTCTCCAGTGGCCGGATCGGACATACGTATCATGTCTCGGACTTCGCACAAAAAGACCGGGGGCCAACCTGCGGGCTGGTGGACTCGATCCTCACTGCGGTCCGGAGTAGAACAGCGCGTATCCGACCAGCCCCGTCGCCGGGACCGAGCCGGCCCCGACCGCCGCCGCGAGCGACAGCGACGAGAGGACGCCCACGGCGAGCCCGGCAACCAGTGGTGCCGGAATCAGTGCGAGCAACCAGTCCGCCAGGGCGAGGTCTGTCACGTTCGAACCGTACAGCTCCATCTAATTAAATATTATTACAACCTCGTCACTTGCCTCGGGCTGCGTCTGGGCCTGGCAATTCGGCTCTTGAGACTGTAGTCTGGTTGGTCGTCCCGGTACTGACCTACTCGAACCGCACGCCCAGATCGTGCAGTCCGTCGTTGTGCTGGGCCACGTTGATCAACAGCGGCGTGATTCCCTCGATCTCGGGGGCGTTCGCGAGTCCACCCGCATCTAGCGGCCGCAGTCCCTCGATATCGTCGGCTAGATCGGCGACCGTCGCCTTGGCGTCGTCATCGTCGCCGACGAGCAGCGTGTCGATTTCAAGATCGTCATCGAGATCCGCTAGCCGACCGGCCGCGAGATTGTGGAACGCTCCGACGACGGTGGTGTCCTCGGGCGCCGCGCCGGCCGCCAGCGCGGTCACGCTCCCGGCACTGGGCGGGTTGTAGTGAAACCCGTCCTCGTCGCGCTGCATCCCGACTGCGGGGGTGACGAGCACCGCGTCGTCCAGTTTGTCGGCGACCGCTTTGATCGTGTCTGTGAGGTGATACGCCGGGACCGCCGCGACGACCGCGTCAGCGCCGGCCGCAGCCTCGGGGTTTTTCGCACCCTCGATGGTTACGTCTCGACCGTGCTCGGCCAGTTTCGACTCGTAGCTGCTGGCCGCTTCTCGGGCGCGTTCGGTGTCGCGCGAGCCGACGATGACCTCGTGGTCGGTGTCGTAGCCCCACCGCAACGCCAGTCCCTCGCCAACGTCTCCCGTACCGCCGAGTATCGCGATCTGCATACCCGTACCTTCGCCGAGAGGTGGTTAAGCGTTCCGCGATCAGTCCGCCGGCGTCTCCTCGACCGGTTCCAGCAACTCCGGGAGGTCGTTGACCGATTCGACCACCGCTGTCGCGCCCGCCCGCTCGAACTTCTCCCGGCCGGCCGCCCCGCTGAGCCCGCCGGTCAGTACGCCGATCCCGTGATACGTCCGGCCGGGATCGTCCGCTGTGGCGTTCTCGGCCGTCCTGATGTCGTCGAGCGTGTCGCCGGCGAACGCGACCGTCGCGCCGTCGAGTCGCTCCGCGAGCATCACCAGTGCCGCGGGATCGGGCTTGCCAGCCTCCCAGTCGCCCATCGTGAACCGGTGCTCCTCGGGCACGTCCAGACCGACGCGTTCCAGCGCGATGTCGGCCTCGGCGGCGGGGCGACCGGTCAGGATCCCAATGTCGAACCGGTCGGTCAGTTCGTCGCGGGTCTCCGGGTCGAGCAGGACCGGCTCGTCGTGGATGTATCCGCCGGTGTGCAGTTCGGGCGAGCCGCCCTCGATCTCCCGGTAGAGGTCAGCCCCGAGATACAGTTGCTGGAAGACGTCACGCAGCCGGTCGCGGTCCCAGGCACCGAGGACACGCTCGCGCGGGGCCGGGTCCAGTTCGTCGTCGACGACCGACTGGGCCGCCACCAGGCCCCCGCCCGAGGCGGCGATGCGGTCGGTGAAGGTCTCGATGCTCAGCGGAAAGCCCTCGCGCCCGGCCAGCACGTACAGCGCGACGGCGTCGGTCAGCTCCCAGTCGTTGTTGAATCCACCGGCGTCTTTGAACTGCTGGATCGCGGACTGGGCGATCGTCTCTCCGTAGACCCGTTCGACACTCTCGACGATCGCGCGGCGGTAGGACCCTGCGACGTCCACCAGGACGCCGTCGACGTCGAGCACGAGCGTGTCTGCGTACATATCTGTCTACTTGGCTGCCTCATTGATAGGGATTGCTGTGGCCGCTCGCGGGAGTAACATTCACTTTCCTGTCTCCCATACCGGGACACATGCACGTTGACATCGTGCCGGTCGGTGATGTCTCCGCCTCGGTCAAGCGCGAGGCGTCGGCCGGACTCCGATCTGTCTATGACTGCGACGTGACTGTCCACGACGCGCAGGCGACGCCGACCGGCGCGTACGATTCTAATCGCGATCAGTATCGGGCCGAGGAGTTCATCGAACTCGCGGGCGAGATCGGCGGCGGCCAGAAGAACATCGCAATCACGGACGAGGACCTCTTCTATCGCCGACGTAACTACGTCTTCGGGCTCGCGTATCTCGACGGCAACGGCTCGGTCATCTCGACGTATCGGCTCCAGACGTCCTCCGACGGGGGGCTCACGAGTCGCTCCTCCGGCGAGGTCTTCGCCGAGCGCGTCCGCAAGGAGGTCGTCCACGAGATCGGTCACACGCTCGGACTCGAACACTGCGACAACAAGCGCTGTGTCATGAGTTTCTCGCCGACCGTCCGCGAGGTCGACGTCAAAGAGGAGAACCTCTGTGGCACCTGTCAGCGTCAGGTGCTCTGACTCGCATCTCTGAGTGCGCCGACCAGCACGCTCTCGTCGACGAACACCTCGAACTGCGTGTCGCCGTCTACGAGTACAACTGGTACGCGATCGCCATATTTCTCGCGGAGGTCGGGGTCGCTGTCCACGTCGACAGTCTCGATGTCGACCGGGACCTCCGCGCTATCGGCGACCGATTCGATCGTCTCGATCGCTTCCGTACAGAGTTCACAGGGGTGGCGGCGGTACACGGTGATCGGAACCGGATCGGACATCAGATGCCGTTCGGAGCGCGCCCGTTTTTGCCTTCCGGCCCGTGGACGCTTCCATGAGCAACTGGTCTGTCGAGGACGTGCCACGACTCGACGGGAAAACGATCGTCGTCACCGGGGCGAACAGCGGGCTCGGATTCGAGGCGACGCGGGTGTTCGTCCAGCGCGGGGCGACAGTCGTCATGGCCTGTCGCAGCACCCAACGGGGCGACGACGCCCGCCGGCAACTCCAGGCGGAGGAGCCCGACGGACAACTCGACGTCCGCGAGTGTGATCTGGCGGACCTCCAGTCGGTCCGGGACTTCGCCGAGGACGTTCGTGAGACGTACGACTCGCTCGATGTCCTCTGTAACAACGCTGGCGTGATGGCGATCCCTCGACGCGAAACTGCGGACGGGTTCGAGACCCAGTTCGGCGTCAACCACCTCGGGCACTTCGCGCTGACGGGACTCCTGCTGGGTCTCCTGGGCGCCGGTGACGGCGAGGCGCGCGTCGTCACCCAGTCGAGCGGCGTGCACGAGCGCGGCGAGATCTACTTCGATGACATCCACGGGGAGCGCGGGTACGGCAAATGGGACGCCTACGGACAGAGCAAACTGGCGAACGTGCTGTTCGCCTACGAACTCCAGCGGCGGCTCGATACGGCAGGCGTCCGCGACGTCACCAGCCTCGCCGTCCACCCCGGCTACGCGGATACGAACCTGCAGGCCCGAACGGGCCGCGAATCGGGCTCGAAGCTGGTGTATGCCGCGATGAAACTCGCGAACACTGTCTTCGCGCAGTCGGCCCGAAAAGGCGCACTCCCGATGATATACGGTGCTGTCGCCGACGATGTCGACGGCGGGAGCTACGTCGGGCCCGGTGGGTTCTTGAACATGCGAGGCGCGCCCGAGATCCAGCGCTCCAGCGAGCAATCTTACGACCAGGATACAGCCGAGCGACTGTGGGACGTCTCCGAGGAGGCGACGGGCGTCACCTACGATCTCCCGGCAGACGCCACCGGAACTTAAGACGGCGGCAGCCGAAGGTGGCTCGATGGGACTTGCCGACTATCACGTGCCCGAGTTCGAACCAGTCGCCGACGAGTCGGCGACCGTGACGACCGAGCACTGCCGGTTTACCGTACTCGAACCGCGACTCGTCCGACTGGAATACGCCCCCGACGGGGCGTTCGAGGATCGCCCGAGCCAGGCGGTCTGGTACCGCGACCAGCCGGTCCCCGAGTTCTCGGTCACGCGCGCGAACGGCACGCTGGAGATCGAAACCGAGTATCTACGGCTGCGCTACGAGATCGGAGCCGGATTCAGCGACGACGCGCTGTCGATCGTCCTCACCGAGTTCGGCGAAACGTGGCACTACGGCGACGGCGAGGACACCCTCGGCGGGACGACTCGGACGCTGGACGGCGTCGACGGCCAGACCGATCTCGAACCCGGCCTGCTCTCGCGCGACGGCTGGTCCGTCGTCGAGGACACCGACCGACTCGTCTTCGACGACGACGGTTGGGTGACTCCACGAGACGCTCACGAGAGCTACGAGGACCTGTACTTTTTCGGGTTCGGCCACGATTATCTCGACGCGCTCGGGGCGTACACCGACATCGCCGGCGACGTACCGATGATTCCCCGGTGGGCGCTTGGCAACTGGTGGAGCCGCTACTGGGAGTACTCACAGGCCGACCTCCGCGAACTGATGTCCCGGTTCCGCGAGGAAGGGCTGCCGCTGTCGGTCTGTGTCATCGACATGGACTGGCACGTCGTCGACAACCCGCACCACAACGGCTGGACCGGCTGGACCTGGGACGAGGGACTGTTCCCGGATCCGGAGAGATTTCTCGATTGGCTCCACGGGACGGGGCTGAAAACGACGCTCAACCTCCACCCCGCCGACGGCGTGCATCCCCACGAGGACGCCTATCCCGACATCGCCGAACACATGGGAATCGATCCCAACACTGGAACGCCCGTTGAGTTCGACGCCAGCGACCCCCAGTTCCTGCGTGGCTATTTCGAACATGTCATCAATCCCCTGGAAGAGACGGGCGTGGACTTCTGGTGGATCGACTGGCAGCAGTGGCGCGAGTCCCCCGAGATGGACGGACTGGATCCGCTGTGGGCGCTCAATCACCTGCACGCGCTGGACCGCACGCGCGACGGGCGTCGCCCATTCGTCCTCTCACGCTGGGCGGATATCAGCAACCACCGCTATCAGGTCGGGTTCTCCGGCGACACGGTGATCTCGTGGGACTCGCTCGCGTTTCAGCCCTACCTCACCGGTGCGGCCTCGAACGTCCAGTTCGGCTGGTGGAGCCACGACATCGGCGGCCACTTCGGCGGGACCGGCGATCCCACCGAGTTCGGGGAACTGTACGCCCGCTGGACACAATTCGGTGTGCTCAGTCCGATAAACCGGATCCACACTGCGAAGATGCCCTACGTGGACAAACGGCCCTGGCAGTACGACGGCGAGGTCGCCGACGCCCTCGAAGACGCGCTCGTGCGCCGCCACGAACTGATTCCCTATCTCTACACGATGGTTCGGCGCAATCACGCCCGGGGTGAGCCGCCGATCCAGCCGCTGTACTACCACCATCCGGAGGAAGACGCCGCCTATCACCGACCCAACCAGTACTACTTCGGCAGCGAGTTGCTCGCCGCTCCACACGTTCGCGAACGTGGCGACGACACTCACCTCTCGCGTCGTCCCGTCTGGCTGCCCGACGGCGAGTGGTACGACTTCGCCTCCGGCGAGCGATACGAGGGCGGGTTCCACACCCGCTACGGCGATTTGTCGGACGTGCCGGTCTACGCGAAAGCGGGCGCGATCGTCCCGCTTGATGGCGATCCTACCTTCGGCGACACCGCTGCCCCCGAGACGCTCCGGGTCGTCGCGTTCCCTGGCGCGGACAATACCTTCGACCTCTACGAGGACGACGGCGTCACCTGTGCCTCCCGAGATGGGGACTTCGCGACGACCGAGCTCAGACAGGAGTGGCACGGCGACCGGCTCTTTTTCGACATCGGACAGGGTCGGGGCCAGATCGGACACGTCCCCGACGATCGGACCTACGAGATCTGTTTCCGCGGCGTCCGGGACGGTCTGGACGTGACCGTCGACGGTGCCGAGTACACCCGGTCCTACGACGACGAGACGGCGACGCTGACCGTGACTGTCGACCGAATCGATGCGGACGAGGAGCTAACAGTCTCGCTCGACGGCGACGGCACGAATCTGCGTGCCGACGCGGGCTGGCGTCTCCCGCAGATCCGAACGATGCTCCGGCACTTCTCGATGCCTGCTGGATCGAAACCCCCGCTCGAGGAGCACGCGGCGGCGTTCCTGCGAGGCGATCGAATGACACTCGACTGGCTCGGGAACTTCGCCCCAGCGCTTTCCGATCGACAGTTGCGAGCCATCGCGGAGACGTTAGTCGATGCGGGCGTCGAGCGGATCGACTACGCGGGCGACGATCGACTGTTCTTCTGGAACGATTCCCGACGGACGGACATCACTCACCAGTTCGCCCGGTACGACCGCAGTGGCGTTCCGACGAATCGCGAGGGCGAGTCACGACACGGAACGCTTCCGGAGTACGACTGGATCCCCCTCTCGACGATGGAGACGCACGATTGGCAGTTCTCACTCAACTACGGCAACTTCGTGACCGTCTCCGAGTCGGGGACCGGTGACGCGACGATAGATATCTGATATGGACGGGCGCGTGTCGTCTGACCGGCTCGGGCACGTGCACGCACCCCCGGCCGCGTGACAGTACGCTTTTGCCCTCGCGCCGAGGAGGTCGTTGGTATGACACTCGCGTCGTATCATGTTCCTGAATTTTCCCCCGTTGCCGACGAGGCGGCGATCGTCCGCGGCGACCGGTTTCGGTTTACAGTTCTGACACCGCGGCTCGTCCGGGCGGAGTACGACCCGGACGGCGAGTTCGAGGATCGCCCGAGCCAGGTGTTCTGGCACCGTGATCAGCCCGTTCCGGACTTCGAGGCCTCTCGTGACGACGGTCGACTCGTCATCGAGACCGAGGCGATCCGACTGGAGTACGCGGCTAACGAACCGTTCGCCCCGTCGACGCTGTCCGCGCACGTTCGCGAACTCGGCTCGGTCTGGCATTACGGCGACGACGACCTGGGCAACATGGGCGGGACGGTCCGGACGCTCGATCGCGTTGAGGGCAGCACCGCCCTCGAACCGGGGCTGCTCGGCGGCGACGGCTGGACCGTCCACGAGGACACTGATCGACTCGTCTTCGATGCGGACGGCTGGGTGACGCCACGCGACGCCCACGAGGACTACGAGGATATCTACTTTTTCGGATACGGCCACGCGTATCTCGACGCGCTCGAGGATTTCACGGCCGTTTCGGGGGACGTGCCGATGGTCCCCCGATGGGCGCTGGGGAACTGGTGGAGCCGGTACGACCACTACAGCGACGACCAACTCCGCGAACTCATGACCCGGTTCCGCGAGGAGGAGCTGCCGCTGTCGGTCTGTGTGCTCGACATGGACTGGCACGTCACCGATAACGAGTACCACAACGGCTGGACCGGCTGGACGTGGAACGATGAACTGTTTCCCGATCCCGAGGGATTCATCGACTGGCTCCACGAGGAAGGCCTGCGGACGACGCTCAACATCCACCCTGCAGAGGGTGTCTACCCCCACGAAGACGCCTATCCCGACATCGCCGAGCACATGGGGATCGACCCGGCGAGCGAACGGCCGGTCGAGTTCGACGCCAGCGACACCCAGTTCCTGCGTGGCTACTTCGAGCACGTGATCAACCCCCTGGAAGAGACGGGCGTGGACTTCTGGTGGATCGACTGGCAGCAGTGGGAGGAATCACCCGAGATGGACGGACTGGATCCGCTGTGGGCGCTCAATCACCTGCACGCGCTCGACCGGACCCGCGACGATCGGCGACCCTTTATCCTCTCACGATGGGGTGGCCTCGGCGGCCACCGGTATCCGATCGGCTTCTCGGGGGACGCTTACATCTCATGGGACTCGCTTGCCTTCCAGCCGTATCTCACCGCGACGGGCAGCAACGTCGACTTCGGGTGGTGGAGCCACGACATCGGCGGGCATTTCGGCGCCACCGGGACGCCGACCGGCTTCGGCGAGCTGTACGCCCGCTGGGCACAGTTCGGCGCGTTCAGTCCGATAAACCGGATCCACACCGGCAACATCGAATACATCGACAAGCGCCCCTGGACGTTCGAGCCGACGGTCCGGGAGACCCTGGGCGAGACGCTGCGGCTGCGCCACGCGTTGATCCCGTATCTCTACACGATGGCCTGGCGCAACCACGATCGGGGGGTCCCCCTGATCCGGCCGATGTACTACCACCACCCCGGGACCGAACTCGCCTACCACGTCCCCCAGCAGTACTACTTCGGCAGCGAACTGGTCGTCGCTCCGCACGTCCGCGAGCGCGACGAGGCGACGAACCTGGCCCGACAGACCGTCTGGCTGCCCGACGGCGAGTGGTTCGAGTTCGATTCCGGTAGGCCGTCCCGTGCCGGGTTGCACGCTCGCTACGGCGATCTCGGCGACGTACCGTCCTACGCGAAGGCGGGGGCGATCGTCCCGATGGACGGCGAGCCCGGGTTCGGCGACACCGCTGCCCCCGAGACGCTCCGAGTGCTCGCGTTCCCTGGCGCGGACAACACCTTCGACCTCTACGAGGACGACGGGACGAGCCGGGCCTATCGCGACGGCGAATACGCCACGACGACCCTGCGCCAGTCCTACGAGCCCGGACAGGTCGAGCTGACCGTCGAGGCCGCCACGGGCGCGACCGAACACGTCCCGGAGACGCGGGACCTCGAACTGTGCGTCCGCGGCGTCCGCGAGGACCTTGCGGTCGAGATCGACGGTGCGGACGGCTCCGTCGAGTACGACCCCGAGGCCCGGACACAGGAAGTTACGATTCCCGCACACGACACCAGTTCGTCGGTGACCGTTCGGCTCGCGGCCTCGGATGCCGACGTCATCGCCGCTGAGGATTCGCGCCTCGATCGCGTCCGGGAACTGCTTCGCCACCTCGAGATTCCGGCTCGGTCGAAATCCCAACTCGACGACTACGCGAGCGCGTTCGTCGCGGGCGAGCGGACGGATCTGGACTGGCTCGGCAACTTCCGCGAGCGACTGACCGGCGAACAGGCCCGGGCGATCGTCGAGACGCTCTGTGACGTCGGCGTGGCCCACCTGGACAACGCCGAGACGGAGCGAATCCTGCTGTGGAACGGTGACGGTCGGACCGACGTCACCTACCGTCTCTCGACGTTCGAGCGCGGCGAGATCCCGCTGGAGACCGAAGGCGACATCGAAACCGGGCCGCTTCCGGCACTACGGATCCTCGAACTCGATGATCTGGACGGGCAAGATTGGACGCTGACTGTCGAGTACGCCGACGCGGGGAGCGTCTCCTTCGAGGGGGAGGGCGAGGCCGAATCCTACGAGGGTGAGATCTGGTGAACTGGCCGGGCCTGGCCTTGCGGTCGCGCCACGGGAGATAGATCGTCAGCGTTAGGCACTCGCGCGTTCCACTCCGGTGTATGCTTATTACGGGCGCAACGTTGCCGGACGGTCGCACCCGGGACGTCCGGATCGAGGACGAGACCGTCGCCGAGATTGGGGAGATGCTGTCGACTACCGCCGAGGAGCGTTCGATCGACGCCTCGGGCAAGCGACTCCTGCCCGGGATGATCGACGTCCACGTCCACTTTCGCCAGCCCGGCTACGGCCACAAGGAGACCTGGGCGAGCGGATCGAAGAGCGCCGCTGCCGGCGGCGTGACGACGGTCGTCGACCAGCCCAACACTGATCCGCCGACGATCGACGGCGAGCACTTCGATCAGAAATCAAAGCTTGCCGCCGATTCGCTGGTCGATTTCGGGATCAACGGCGGCGTCACCGATAAGTGGCAGCCGGAGGAACTGTTCGACCGCCCGCTGTTCGCACTCGGGGAGGTCTTTCTCGCCGACTCGACGGGCAACATGGGAATCGACGCCGATCTGTTCGCCGACGCCGTCGCGCGGGCGAGCGAGCGCGGCGTGACCGTTACTGTTCACGCGGAGGACGCGACGCGGTTTAACGATAGTGCACGCGAGCGCGACGACGCCGACGCCTGGAGCGCCTACCGCACGCCCCAGGCCGAGATCGATGCCGTCCGCCGGGCCTGTACCGTCGCGAACGACCACGACGCGCGGATCCACGTGGCTCACACATCCACTCCCGAGGCGATCGACATCGCGGTCGACGCGGGGATGACCTGCGAGGTCACGCCCCATCACCTGTTTCTCTCTCGCGACGATCTCCCCGAACTGGGGACCTTCGGCCGGATGAACCCCCCGCTCCGTCGGGAGAACCGTCGCCGGAAGGTCTTCGAGCGTGTCGTCGACGGCACCGTCGACATGATCGCGACCGACCACGCGCCGCATACGCGCGACGAGAAGGACGCCTCGATCTGGGAGGCACCGAGCGGCGTCCCCGGCGTCGAGACGGCGCTCCCACTGCTGTTGAACGAGGCTCGCGAAGGCAATCTCAGCTACGAGCGCGTCCGCGATCTGACCGCCGCCAACCCCGCCGCGGTCTTCGGGCTCTCGAACAAGGGTCGCATCGAGGAAGGATTCGACGCCGATCTCGTGCTCGTCGATCCCGACGATCCGCGGCCGGTTCGTGGCGAGGAAACCCACACGAACTGTGAGTGGACGCCCTTCGAGGGTATGGACGCGGTCTTCCCCGAACTCACGATGGTCCGCGGGACGGTCGTCTACGAGAATCGCCACGAGGAACTGTTCGGCGAACCCGTCGGTGAGAACGTCCGGAGCGCGTGATCTGACAGTCCTATCTCTGACACATCCGATAGCCTATGATTGTCCGTTGAGGGCCCTTTGTCCTCATACTACCGGCCGTGGTCACGTGAAGAATGTCGCTATCCCGCGGTGGCGAATATTTCCACGAAGTTACAGCCGGCAGTATCAGATGACACGACAATCTTCATTCTTCCGTTGTCTGGACGGTTCGCGTCCCCAGGTTCTTGTATGATCACGTCGCGAGTCTAGTTCGGGGTACGGCCACCCGCACTGATACATACTTAAATTATGACAAATAAAATAAACATCATAGATACTCTGATACGGAGAATACGAAACCAGACCGATCGTATCGAGAGCTATCGTATCTGCGCGAACGCTACGTCGAACAGCAGTGGTCCGCCAGTGACATCGCCGACGAATGTGGCGTTTCGTCCAGCACGATCCGCCGGTGGCTCGATCGACTCGATGTCGAGCGTTCGCCGCGATATCAGGACGAATCGTGGCTCCGGGAACAGTATCTGCACAAGTGCAGCGATCAGGCTGAGATCGCCGAAATATGTGGCGTCGCAGAGACGACGATCTGTTACTGGCTCGCGCGCCACGGGATCACGGCGGGCGAGTCCTTCGAGACTGCCGACTGCGCGACGTGTGGAGAGACGTTTCGATATTACCCTTCGGTCCGTGCCGGTGAGTATTGTTCGAACGAATGCGCTAACGAACCGCGAAAGCGCCAAGTGGAGGTGACGTGCACGGGTTGTGGCGAGTCCTTCGAGCGTCGGGCATCGCTCGATACAGAGTACTGCTCGATGTCTTGCTGGGGGGAGGATATTTCGACGGTTTCTGACTGGGCCAAGTTGTACAGGGGTGTGTGGCACCGACAGCGACGCCGGGCCTTGCGACGAGATGACTCCGAATGCGTCGTTTGTGGAATCTCAAATAAAGAGCACCGAGAGCGATTTGCACGTGGACTTGAAGTTCACCACATCGTGCCTGTACGGGTGTTTGACTCTTGGGACCTCTCGATCGCCGACGCCCACTCTCTCCGGAATCTAGTGACACTTTGTCGTACCCACCATCCAGATGCTCCCGGAACGACTGTCGAACCGGATGGTAAGGAGTTCGATAGGTCTTCGTTTAGGCAAAATTCGTGGTAGAGCGGCCGCTTTCGTCGGAAACTGAAAGCGTGTAAAATCGCGAATGGGTTCGGACGGATTTGAACCGTCGGCCTCCTCCATGTCAAGGAGGTGTCGTAACCGATCTAGACCACGAACCCTCGCTGGTCAAGCGCATCTCATCGTTGCAGGCAGAGGTAATTGAAGGTTTCGAAACGATCGCCGCGTCCGGCGATTGTCCACGTGACGCATGATCGTACTGTCGATCACAGAGCTCTCTCCCGACACGCTTAAGTCAATGAACGGATTTGTACATTACAACACGAACCAGTTCACTGGTGTCCATCATGAAGGAATACATCGAACGCGTCACAGACGGGGAAGATCTCACAGTCGAGGCAGCACGGACGGCGGCGACGGCCGTCTTCGAGGACGCCACGGAGGCACAGATCGGGGCACTCCTGTCGGCGATGCGAGCGAAAGGCGAGACGGAGGCCGAGATCGCGGGCTTCGCACAGGGGATGCGCGAGGCCGCGCGGACGATCGATCCCGATCGATCGCCGCTGGTCGACACCTGTGGCACGGGCGGGGACGATTACGACACCATCAACGTTTCGACGACCGCTGCGATCGTCGCTGCCGGTGCGGGCGTCCCGATCGCCAAGCACGGCAACTACTCTGTCTCCTCTTCTTCCGGTAGTTCCGACGTGCTCGAAGTGGTCGGCGTCACGCTCGAAAGCGACCCCGAATCCGTCCGCGAGCACGTCGAATCGCTGGGCATCGGCTACATGCACGCCCCGGAGTTCCACCCCGCGATGAAGGCCGTCATCGGTCCGCGCAAGGAACTCGGCGTCGAAACGGTCTTCAACGTGCTCGGGCCGCTGACCAATCCCGCCGGGGCGGACGCGCAGGTGCTCGGGGTCTACGACGACGACCTGGTCCCGCTGATCGCCGACGCTCTCGCGCGCATGCCCGTCGAGCACGCGCTAGTCGTCCACGGGGCCGGCATGGACGAGATCACCGTCCACGACGAGACGACCGTCGCCGAAGTCGAGGGAAGCGGCGTCGAGCAGTACTCGCTCGTGCCCGAGGATATGGGGCTCGATCGCCACGACATCGCTGCTGTCGCAGGTGGCACGCCCGCCGAGAACGCCGCGGATCTAGAGGGCATCGTCGAGGGATCGGTCAACAGCGCGAAACAGGACATCGTCCTCGCGAACGCCGGGGCCGCCGTCTACGTCGCGGGCCAGGCCAGCAGCCTGGAAGACGGCGTCGAAGCCGCCCGCCAGGCTATCGATTCGGGTGCGGCCGCCGAGAAGCTCGACGAACTCCGCGAGGCCAGCACATGACGCGGGTCAAGGTCTGTGGGTTCACCGACGAGGCCGACCTCGCGGCTGCGGTCTCGGCCGGCGTCGACGCCGTCGGACTGATCGCCGGCGTCACCGTGGAAACGCCCCGTGGGATCCCACTTGCCGAGGCGTCCCGACTGGCGGAGACGGTTCCGCCGCTCGTCTCGACCGTCCTCGTGACGATGCCCGCCGACGTGGCCGAAACACGTGATCGGATCGAACAGGTTGGCCCCGACGCCGTCCAGGTCCACGGGCTCGACCCCGAGGCGGTCGCCACGCTCGGGGACGCGCCCGCCGACGTGATCGCCGCAGTCGATCCGACCGATACGGATCTGAACGCCTATGCCGAGGCCGCTGACGCGCTGCTCGTCGACTCGATCGACGCCGAGGGTGGCGGCGGCACCGGCGAGACCCACGACTGGGAGCGCACTCGCGAGATCGTCGACTCCCTCGACGTGCCCGTTATCCTGGCCGGCGGGCTCACGCCCGGCAACGTCGCCGAGGCCGTCGAGACGGTCGATCCGTTTGCGGTCGACGTCGCCAGCGGCGTCGAACGCGAGGGCGGCCGCAAGGATCACGACGCAGTCGAGCAGTTTGTCGAGCGGGCTACCCGGGCCCGGGTCGTACCATGACCGACGCGGAGGGCATTTCGGAGACGCCTCGCGAGGGTGCGGCGCCGTTCGACCGCACGCGCGAGTCGTTCGCTGACCTGGCCGCCGGCGACCGGCCGGCCGTGGTCCGGGTCGAGACCGACCTCGACGTCGATATCGACCCGCTAGCGGCCTACGCCGCGCTCACCGGCCGGACGAGCGACGCCGAAGGGGCCGACTACACGTTCCTGCTGGAAAGCGCCGAGAAGGTCGCCTCCAGCGATCCCGACGGAGCGTTCGCGCCGACGCCGGACGACCGCCACGCCCGGTACTCCTTCGTCGGCTACGACCCGGTCGGCGTGGTCACCGTCGAGGAGGAGACCACTGTCGAGGTTTTCGACCACCGCTACGACGACCTGCTCGCGCCCAACGGTGGGGACGTCCTCGATAGTCTCCGTGCGTGTCTGCCCGACGCCGAGCTCCGGGGGTTCCCCGAGCACGACCGCCAGCTACTGGAAGGCGGGCTCGTCGGATTTCTGGCCTACGACGCCGTCTACGACCTCTGGCTCGACGAGGTCGGACTCGACCGGCCCGATTCGCGGTTCCCCGACGCCCAGTTCGTCCTCACGACCAAGACGCTCGTGTTCGACCACGCAGAGGAGACCGTCTCGCTCGTGGCGACGCCGCTTTTGGGGCCCGGCCACGACGCAGCCGCTCGGTACGACGAACTCGCGGCCGAGGCCGACCGGGTCGGAAACCTGCTCGCGGACGCGGCCGATCTCTCGACCGACGGGTTCGATCAGCGAGCGGCGACTGCGGGCCCACAGGACGAGTACGAGGACGCCGTCCGCTCGGCTAAAGAGTCGGTGCTGGACGGCGACATCTACCAGGGCGTCATCTCCCGCAAGCGGGAGCTGTACGGCGACGTCGATCCGCTCGGGTTGTACGACGCGTTGCGTTCGATCAATCCCTCGCCGTACATGTACCTGCTCGACCACGACGAGTTGACCGTCGTCGGTGCCAGTCCGGAGACGCTGGTTTCGGTCGACGGTGATCGCGTGATGGTCAACCCGATCGCGGGCACCTGCCCGCGAGGGACGAGCCCCGTCGAGGATCGCCGCCTGGCCGGCGAGATGCTGGCCGACGGCAAAGAACGGGCCGAACACACGATGCTCGTCGACCTCGGCCGCAACGACGTTCGGCGAGTCGCCGAACCGGGATCGGTTCGCGTCGAGGAGTTTATGAACGTCCTGAAATACAGCCACGTCCAGCACATCGAATCGACAGTGACGGGTACTCTGGCAGGGGAGTCCGATGCCTTCGACGCAGTCCGGGCGACGTTCCCGGCCGGGACACTTTCGGGTGCACCGAAGATCCGTGCGATGGAGATCATCGACGATCTCGAGCGCGCGCCGCGCGGGCTGTACGGCGGTGGCGTCGGCTACGTCTCCTGGGACGGCGACGCCGACTTCGCGATCGTCATCCGCTCGGCGACGATCGAGGCCGATCAGCCGGTACCTGCCACTGCGGACACGTCGGGAGACGCCGCCACGACCCCATCGAAAGCCGCCGACACCGCTACGGCTGACCGGATCACCGTCCAGGCCGGGGCCGGGATCGTCGCCGACTCAGTGCCCGCACGCGAGTACGAGGAGACCGAAAACAAGATGCAGGGAGTCATCGACGCTATCGAGACGATTCGGGCCGAGTCCGGGGAGGGTATCGTATGAGCGCGACCACCGCCGAGGGCGCACAGGTGCTGTTCATCGACAACTTCGATTCGTTCACCTACAACCTCGTCGAGTACACCAGCGAGCACGCCGAGACCGAGGTACTCCGCAACACCGCCTCCCTGGCGGAGGTCCGTTCGGTCGATCCCGACGCGATCGTCATCTCTCCCGGGCCCGGCCATCCGAAAAACGACCGCGATGTCGGTGTCTCCGCTGATGTCCTCAGAGAGATCAGCCCCGAGGTGCCGACGCTGGGCGTCTGCCTCGGCCTGGAGACGGCCGTCTATGCCTACGGCGGTTCGGTCGGTCGCGCGCCCGACCCGATCCACGGCAAGGCGTTCCCGATCGACCACGACGGCGACGGCGTGTTCGCGGGCCTCGATCAGGGATTCCAGGGCGGACGCTATCACTCGCTGATCGCGACTGACGTGCCCGACTCCTTCGAGGTAACGGCGACCACCGAGACCGACGACGGTACTGAACTCGTTATGGGGATTCGCCACCGCGAGTATCCCCTCGAAGCGGTCCAGTTCCACCCCGAGTCCGTCCTGACTGCGGTCGGGCACGATCTGATCCGCAATTTCCTGGATGTCGTCGCTCGTCGGCAGTAGCGAGGCGCTGACTAGGTGAGAGGTTCGCCGGAACTATAGGATTTATAACTAATGCGTGTGTCCAGTTGACAATGGGATGGGGAGAACAGCACTGAATTCGGTATTTGATGTGCCGAACCGCCGTCAGTTCATCGGGGGGTCAACAGCGGGTGAACGATGAGTATCGTCCTGGAGCTTTCGATTCCGGGTTCGGATCTCTCATTCGGGAGCCTTCTGGATATCGCCCCCGAGATCCGGATTCGATTCGACCGGGTCGTGCCGATCGGTGACGGATTGTTCTCGTACGTGTGGGTGAACGTGCCTGATCAGGCAACCTTCGAAGGAGCGATGCAGCGCCATTCGATTGCCGAGTCGTTCCGCTTCCTGCAGCGCGAAAACGGGGAGTGCCTGTATCGTGTCAACTGGCAGCCAAAGACCGATCCGTTCTTGCGGTGTCTCGGCGAGGTTGACGCCGCCGTGCTGCGAGCCAGGGGGGTCGCGAACCGGTGGTACTTCGACCTCCGATTTGACACACACGACGACGTCAATCACTTTCAGCGACGCTGTTCCGAGCAAGACGTGTCGATTTCGATCGAACGCGTTGTCCATGAATCGGCCGGCGGACAGACGAGTGCGTTGCTCACTCCCTGCCAGCGCCAGACGATCGCCCTCGCGCTGGAGCGCGGATACTTCGACGTGCCGCGACGGACGACGATGGTCGAACTGGCCGACGAACTTGGCGTCTCCGATCAGGCGGTCTCTGCCAGGATCCGGCGGGCGATGAAACGGCTCGGTCAGCAGGCGCTCTCGGATGTGGCCGAACTCGACACGACGCAGTCGCGCAGCACTCGGCTGTGACGGCGTCCGCGACGCTGTCGTAATCAAAAGCCGTGCGCATCCGTACTCTCCTGTTGTGGTATTCTTGGTAGCTCTTCGGACTATAGACGTGGGCAATCCAGCTCGTACTCCTCGGTCTGCTGGCAACGGTCGCCGCCTGCACCATCGTACACACCTGGAGCGCGACCAATACCGAGTAGCGCTCTGTTGTGGCTCTCACGCCGGTGCTGACGGCACTCTCCACCTGAAAACACCGTTCCGTTTCGCCTGGGGACCGCCGGATAACGTCGGAATCGATTCCGCCGGATTTCACTTTCACTTCGGTTTAGACACCATTAATAGGATCCACACATTCCATACGAGCGTACGCGGAGTACCCACCAGGCGTCACTGCGGCCGAGAAAGTTATGAATAGTGACATCTGTGCTGACGGAGAAAACACCGACGTAACGGAGCCGACGCCTTAATGTGGCATCGGCGAGTAACAGATTTCCGCTACAAATGATACAAACGAGTACGCATTTCGCCGGACGTATCGACCGACGACGGGGCGACATCGTCAGGGGGGCTGACGCGTGAGCCAGCCGGACCTCTCCGCGGACGAGATCTCGCTGCCGATCAAGCGCACGACAGGCGACACCCTGGAGGAGCGACTCACCGCCAACGCCTATCACAATATTCTCCCTGCTCGCTACCTCCGGAAAGACGCCGATGGCGACCTGATCGAGTCCCAGGACGATCTCTTCGAACGCGTCGCGAAAAACGTCGCACTGGCGGAGGCCGTCTTCGAGGCTCGCAAGGAAGACACCGAGATCACGGTCACCCCTGACCAGCTTAAACCCGACCATCCCCGCCGGGACGAGCTCGCCGAGGAGGTCTTCGGGAAGGGGACTTCCGTCGACGACGACGCCGAGACGACGCTGACGCGGTACAACGTCAACAAGTTCGCCTACGAGACGATCGTCCCCGAGCTTCCCGTGGAGATCCGCGAACACGTCGAATCCGTCGCCACGGAGTACCAGGACATGATGGAGCACCTCTCCTTCATGCCGAACTCGCCGACACTGATGAACGCCGGCGACGAACTCCAGCAACTGTCGGCCTGCTTCGTCGACTCCCCCGAGGACGATATCGACGACATCCACCAGACCGCAAAGGAGGCCGCACAGGTGTTCCAGAGCGGCGGTGGCATGGGCTATGCCTTCTGGAAGCTGCGCCCGTACGGCGACGCCGTCGGCTCGACCGGCGGGATCGCCTCCGGTCCGATCACGTTTATGCGGACCTACGACCAGATGTGTGAGACCATCGCCCAGGGCGGTGCTCGGCGCGGTGCTCAGATGGGCGTCATGCGGGTCTCCCATCCGGATGTCATCCAGTTCATCCACGCGAAGAACAAGGACGTCTCGCTTGCGGAGACGCTGCGGCTGAACGACCCCGACGACTTCACCCACAACTCCTTCGAGGACGCCCTCGAAGAGGCCCGCGAGTTGATTGACGAGGACGGGAAGGTCCCCGAACATCTCCGCAACGCCGTCGAAGGCCATCTGTCGAATTTCAATATCTCCGTCGGGATCACCGACGACTTTATGGAGGCGTTGAAGGCAGGCGAGGAATTCACCTTCACCAACCCTCGAACGGGCGAACCCCACGTCACGACCGAGGAAACCAAGGAGCTGTACGACATGTTCGGCCTCGGCGAGTACGTGGAGGTCGGCGAGGAACTGTCGGTTCCCGCTGCGGAGCTCTGGGACCACATCATTCAGGGCGCACACGAGAACGGCGAACCCGGCGTCGTCTACCTCGAACGCGCAAACGAGGAACATTCGTTCGATGTGGATAAAAATCCAGACCACCGAATGCTTGCAACAAATCCCTGCGGCGAGCAGCCGCTGGAGGAGTACGAGGCCTGCAACCTCGGACACATCAACCTCTCGACGCTCGTCGACGAGGATGCACCCGACTGGCGAGTCTGGTCGGCGGCTCACGCCGACGAGTACGACTCGACGGACGAGGCCGTCGAGGCGTTCCTGGAGGGGGCCGTCGACTGGGACGCGTTCGATCACCGCATCGAGATGGGGACCCGGTTCCTCGAAGACGTCGTCACGATGTCCGACTTCCCCGTCCCGGAGATCGAGCAGAAGGTCCGAGAGATGCGCAAGATCGGACTGGGAATCATGGGCCTGGCACAGCTGTACGTCCAGCTGGGCGTCCAGTACGGCACCGAACCGGCGAACGAGATCGCCAACCGGCTGATGGTCCACATCAACCACGAATCGAAGTGGGCCTCACACGAACTCGCCGAAGAGCGCGGCACGTTCGACGAGTGGGAGAAATCGAAGTACGCCGATCCTACCGAATACGCCGACTGGTTCGAGCACCACACCGGTCTCGATCCCGCGGAGTGGGAAGACGGATTCCCGATCCGTAACCACAACACGACGACCATCGCCCCGACGGGGACGACTTCGATGGTCGGCAACACCACTGGCGGCTGTGAGCCCATCTACAACGTCGCCTACTACAAGAACGTCTCCGACGACGTGCAGGGCGATGAGATGCTCGTGGAGTTCGACGATTACTTCCTCCGGACGCTGGAGGAGAACGACCTCGACGTCGAGGCCGTCAAGAAGGAGGCCCAAGAGCAGATGGCCGCAAACGAGTTCGACGGCATCGACGGTCTCACGACGGTACCCGACGCCATCGGCGAGTTGTTCGTCACCACTGGCGACCTGGACCCCAAACAGCACGCTTCGATCCAGTGTGCGCTCCAAGACGGCGTGGACTCGGCGATTTCCAAGACCGTCAACGCGCCCAACGACTCGACCATCGAGGACGCCAAGGAGGCCTTCGAGTACATCTACGAGCACGGCGGCAAGGGCGTCACCTACTACCGCGACGGCACCCGCTCCAAGCAGGTGCTGACCACGCGCGCCCAGAACGCCGAATTCGCCGACATGGACGAGGGTGAGATCGTCGCGCGGATCGAGGAGGTCTTCGACGGCATCGAGGGCTTCCTCGAGAGCGAGGAGGTCCAGGCGGCGCTGGACGAGTCCATCGCGGAGATTCTCGATGTCGCTGACGGCGATGTGGACGAGTACGCGCAGAAGCGCTCGCGGCCGGACGTGCTCCACGGCGTCACCCAGCGGATCGACACCGGCTACGGGAAGCTGTACGTCAACATCAACGAGGACGAGAATGGCCGACCGTTCGAACTGTTCGCCAACATCGGCAACTCGGGCGGCTTCACCGCCTCGTTCACCGAAGCGCTCGCCAAGACGATCTCGACGGCACTACGCAGCGGCGTCGATCCCGACGAGATCGCCGACGAACTCCAGGGCATCCGCTCGCCGAAGGTCGCCTGGGACAAAGGCGAGCAGATCCAGTCAATCCCGGACGCCATCGGCACCGCGATGCGCCGGTATCTCGACGACGACATCGAGCGCGCCTATCCCCAGCAGCAGAACCTCACCGAACTCGAGGACGAGGTCGAAGAGGGCGAGGCCGAAGTGCCTACCGAATCCCGCTCGACTGACGGCGGGGCGGCGGCCGCCCAGGAGACGACCACCGGCGATCAGCAGGAACTGATCGACAAGGGCGAAAGCCCCGAGTGTCCCGAGTGTGGGTCGATGTCACTGTACTACTCCGAGGGCTGCAAGACCTGCGAGAACTGCGGCTGGAGCGAGTGCTGACACTCCCTAGCTAATTTCCCGGAAAGCACCGCTTCGAGCACAACGATCAAGCCCGCTCCTGCGGAACGCAGATGTATGACTGATTCGGGCGGGCGGCCGTGTCCGCAGTGTGACCGATCGATGTATCGTCGCCACTGCAAGTACGTCTGTCCGGCACACGGCGTCGTCTTCGACTGTGCGGATACGTTCTACTGATCGACTGTCGCCCCCTCAAATATGCCACGCTGGCGGAGGCGCCGATAGGCGGGCCCACTCACGAGCACCACTCCAAGCAGCGTCGCCGCCAGCAGCAGCGACAGCGTCGATCCGGCGCGTTCGAGCGCGAACGTCCGCATCGACGCGCCGGCCAGCACGGTCGCGACCACCCACGGCGTCTCGCCGAGGAGCGTTCCGAGCGCGTAGCGTCCGACGGGCACCCCTGTCAGCCCGGCCGCGTAGGAGACGCCGTCGGCGGGCAGGGGCAGCAGGCGCGCGGCGATCAGTCCGCGGAAATCGCCCGTCACGTCGACTGCCGAGCGGCCGAGGGCGTGCAGCCGCGCGAGCGGCCCCCGTTCTCGCGGTGCGTACCGGGCGAGCAGGTACGGCGGTAGACAGGTGTAGACAGCCCCGGCCAGGCCGACCGGGATCCCCACTGCTGGCCCGTAGACGAACCCGACGAGCAGCGATAGCGCCGAGATGGGCCACAGCACCAGCGAGCGGACGCCGTACAACACGACCAGCGCGAGCGCGAACAGCCCCGGCCGTTCGGCAAGTGCCAGCAGCGACCCGAGCGCCCGTTCGGGCGTGACCACGAGCATGCCGAGGGCGCCGGTCGCCGCCAGCGCCAGCCCGCCCGCGAGTTGGATCCGCACCTGCCGGTCCATTACCTGACGGTGTGCCGGCCACCGAAATACGCCTTGTGGTCGTGTCTTTCTTGCGCACGCCGGCCGTTGGGCCGGTGTGGACAGCAATCCCGTGGAACTCGGCGTGACGCTGCTCGCCCACCTCGAAGACGAGTCGCTGTCGGTCGCCGAGGCGATCGACCGCCTCGAAACCATCACGACCGACCCCTATCTCACCCGGGAGATCCTCGACACGGCCGAGCTACGCGGGGTCATCGAGCGCGAGGACGGGCTAATCCGCACGCGGTCCGGTTCGTTCGTCCGCTTCGAGAGCCAGGTCGTCTCACGGGAGGGTGACTTCGAGTGTCGTCGCTGTGGCTCGTCGCTGTCGACCGGCTATTTCATCCAGTTCGAGACCGGCGAGCTCGGCCCCTTTGGCTCCTCGTGTATCCGGAAGGTCACTGGCCGTGAGGATTGATACGGTCAGTCTGACAGCCGGTAGACGAGTTGCTCGCCGGTGTCGAGTCCGTTCCGCAGCGCCGCGTGGAGCCGTGCCTCGCCGGGGATCCAGTCGCCGACGAAGTACAGGTCGTGCTCTTCGGCCGCGGAATCCAGCGGTCCCTGCCTGACGGCGTCGTCCGGCAGGGCGTATCGCCACCCCTGGTGGTCGGTCCAGTCGGGCTCTCGGAGTCGGTCATCGTCCAGCAGGTCCGCGGTGAGATCGATCAGTTCGGCGACGTTGGTCTCGGCGTCGCGTTCGAAGTGTCGCGCCGACCAGTCCTGGCCGGCCTGGACGACCAGTAGCGACTCGCCGTCGGGGACGTGGCCCGGCTTGCACTCCTCGCGGGCGACCCAGCCGATCTCGTGTTCGTCGTCGGTGTTGATGACCGCGTAGTAGGGCCGATCCTGCTCGAACGGGTAATGCAGGATGGCCGTCCAGACGCTCCGGTAGGGGACGGCGTCGATCGCCTCAGAGAGGTCCTCGCGCAGGGGATCGTCCCAGTCGGCCGTCCGCAGGAGTTCGGCCGTCTGTGGGGCCGGCGGGTTGACGACGAGTACGTCGAATGGCCCCCACGACGTCCCGTCGGTGTCGGTGAGCCGCCACCGCTTGCCCTCACGGTGGATTGTTTCGACACGGGTGTTCCGGTGGATTGTCGCGTCGGTTCGTCCGAGCAGCCGCTTTGCGATCTGGGTCAGACCCGCCTCGTAGCTCCACTTGTGGCCGTCGCTATCCCTCCCGGGCCCGATCTCGCCGTCGGCCTCGTAGGCGTAGATCGGGCCCCGCGTGTCGACTAACCCGTCCGCGTCGATGGTCTCGGTGAGCAGCTCGGTTACCCGGGGATCGTCGTCTTTGAGGTAGTTCGCGCCGTAATCGTAGGAGACCGGACCCTGCCGACGGGTGGCTGCCCGACCGCAGAGGCCGCCTGACTTTTCGAGCACCGTCACTTCGGCGTCCTCGATCGCCCGGTCGATCACGTACGTCGCGGCCGCGGCCGCCGCGCCGGCGCCGACGACTCCGATCGTTGTCATAGCCACGTTTAGGATCGGATCCTCAAAACTGCCAGCTTTGGACGCTTCGCTGTCCGGAAGTGAACGAACGATCATACGAGATAGCTCGAAACGTTCAACACTGAGACCACGAATCCGTGGATATGGCTCACAGATTCAGCATGGACCGCCGCGCGTATCTCAAGACGGTCGGGGCGGTCGGTGTCTCGGCTACGATCGCGGGCTGTTCGGGCGGCAACGACGACACGATCGTACCCGGGACCAACGCGGCGTTCGCGCCGTTCGAATACGAGGAGGACGGGGAGATCGTCGGTTTCGATATCGACCTGGCCGAGGAGGCGATCGACCGAGCCGGCTACGAGGTCGGCGACTGGTCGGATCTCAAGTTCAGCTCGCTCATCCCCTCGCTGAACAACAACGACATCGATCTCATCGCGGCGGGAATGACGATCAACCCGGATCGAAAAGAACAGATCGCGTTCACCGATCCGTACTGGGAATCGAATCAGTCGGTGCTCGTCCAGTCGGACGGTGACTTCCAGCCGGAGGGCGAAAGCGACCTCGACGGGGCCCGCGTGGGCGCGCAGAAGGGGACGACCGGCGAAAGCGAGACCGAGCGGCTCCGCAACGAGGGCGTGATCGCCGAAGACGCACTCAAGCGGTACAACAACTACGTGCTGGCTGTCGAAGACCTCGAAGCCGGTAACGTCGACGCAGTCGTGGTCGACCAGCCCGTCGCGAACAACTTCGCCGCCGGACGGGACGTCTCGGTCGCGTTCGTCATCGAGACGGGCGAACAGTTCGGCATGGGGATGCGTCAGGACGACGACCGGATCGGTGACATCAACGACGCGCTCGCCGAAATACGCGATGACGGCACGTACGACGACCTCGTCGCCGAGTGGTTCGAATAAGACCGATGATCGACACCGCGCTGCAGGCCGCGACTCCGATCGACACTGTGCTGCAGGCCGCGACTCCGATCGACACCGCGCTGCAGGCCGGCGACTGGGCGTTCGTCGCCGCCAACTGGGAGTACCTGCTGGCGGGGACGGTCGTGACGGTCCTGCTGACGATCACGAGCCTCTCGCTGGGTTTCCTGGCCGGGTTTCCTGCCGGCGCGATCGAAGTATACGGTTCCGGTCGGCTCAGCGGCGCCGTCAGCACGTTCGGCGTGTTGCTCCGGGGTACGCCCATCGTCGTGCTTGTCGTGTTGATTCATTTCGGCCTGCCCCTGCCCCGATTCGGATCGGTCCCCTGGCTGGATATCGATCTCACGGCGTTTCTCTCGGCGACGCTGGCGCTCGGGCTCCGAAGCGGGGCCTACCAGAGCCAGGTGTTCCGCGGTGCGATCCAGTCGATCGACGACGGGCAGATCGAGGCCGCCCGCTCGGTCGGGTTGAGCACGCGCCAGGCGATCCGCCACGTCGTCTTCCCGCAGGCGCTGCGACGCTCGCTGCCGGGCTTTCAAAACGAGTTCACGATCGTTCTCAAGGACACCAGTATCGCCTTCGCGATCGGGCTGGCGGAACTGCTGACTCGCGCCGAGAACCTCTACTTGCAACCCGGTCATGGAACGGCCGTGATGGAGGTTATCCTCGCGATCACGGCGATCTACTTCGTGTTGACCTTTGTGACTAACCGGTCGTTAGAGGCCGTCCATCGACGCTATTCGATCCCCGGTGGTACAGAATGAGTCTGCTACGCTTCGAGGATGTCTCGAAATCCTACGGCGACGAGGAGGTACTGCACGACGTCACCTTCGAGCTAGATGCCGGCGACGTCGAAGTGATCGTCGGCCCGAGCGGGTCGGGCAAGTCGACGCTGTTGCGGTGTGTCAACCGACTCACCGAGATCGACGGCGGCGCGATCTACCTCGACGGTGCGGACGTCCACGCGATGGACGAGAACGCGCTGCGCCGGCGTGTCGGCATGGTCTTTCAGGACTTCAACCTCTTCGCCCATCGGACCGCCCGCGGGAACGTCACGCTCGGGCTGACCGAAGTACTGGGGCTGTCCGAACGGGAGGCCGCCGAGCGCGCCGACCAGTACCTCCAGCGAGTCGGCGTGGCAGATCAGGCCGATTCGTACCCGGCGGAGCTGTCGGGCGGGCAGAAACAGCGCGTCGGGATCGCCCGCGCGCTGGCGATGGATCCCGACCTCATGCTGTTCGACGAACCGACCAGCGCGCTTGATCCCGAACTCGTCGGCGAGGTGCTGGGCGTCATGCGCGACCTCGCCGACGACGGCATGACGATGCTGGCGGTGACCCACGAGATGGGCTTCGCCCGCTCGGTCGCCTCCCGGCTGACGTTCCTCGAGAACGGCCGGATCGTCGAGCGCGGGTCGCCAGAACGGCTCTTCGAACAGCCCGACCACGACCGCACCCGCGAGTTCCTCGGGGAACTGACCGATCTTCACCGATGAGCGTCGACGAGACTGAACCGGCCGCGGTCGGCGAGCTCCCTGGGCGGCGACGTGTTGCTGTGCTCGCGGTCGGGGTCGTCTTCTGGGCGTGGCTGCTGGCGCGCTGGGCGTCTCACAACGCGGTACTGGACCGACTGTTCAACGCGCTGGGCGCCCCGGGTCTGATCCGCTCGGAGGTGCCCGTCAGGAATCGCGAGCCCTGGCTCTCGCCCGAACCGTTCGCGTCGGCTGCCGACGGCGTCGCGTCGCTGGGCCTGCCGGAGGTCGCCACCGGCTGGCTCGTCTGGCTGCTCGATATCGTCGCGTTCGCCATCGAGAGCGCGCCCGCGCTGGCCGAAGGGGCGTACGTAACGGTGTATCTCACCGTCGCGTCGATGCTGCTCGGGCTGGCCATCGCGATCCCGCTGTCGGTCGCGCGCGTCTACGGCGGGGCCGTACTCAGCCGTCTCTCGCTGGCGTACACGGAGTTAATCCGCGGAACGCCGCTGCTCGCACAGCTGTTCCTGCTGTACTACGGACTGCCGCTCGCGGGCGCGATCGACAGCGTCGACCTCGTCGGGAGCGGATCGATCCCGGGCGCGGCGGTCTTCGTCGCAATCGTCGGGTTCACGATCAACTCCTCGGCCTATCAGTCGGAGTACATCCGGTCGGCTCTGCAGTCCGTCGACGAGGATCAGCTTGTCGCCGCCCGATCGGTCGGCCTCTCGAAGTGGGCGGGGATCCGCCACGTCGTCCTGCCCCAGGGGCTGCGCTACGCCATCCCCGGCTGGACCAACGAGTTCGTCTACCTCATCAAGTACTCCTCGCTGGCCGCGTTCATCACCGTGTTGGACCTGTTCGGTCGGGCGGACGTCATCGCCTCGGACACGTTCCGAACGACCGAGATCTACGTGATCGTCGCGGTGTTCTACCTCGCGCTCGTGTTGACGACCGCGCTGGCGATGGAGCGCGTTGCGACGGCCGTCTCGATCCCCGGTGTCGGCCAGCACGACGGTGACCGGTGATCGGGACTGTCGAGGCACTATGATTCTGGGCTGCTCCAGTTTGTAGCTTGGTCGCCCGAACACACCGAATGTATGATATCCGGTCAAAATCGAGAGCGACACGTCTTCCCGTGAGCCGCCCGTGGAGATTACAGCGGTAGCGAGGCGAAAGCCCACCCGTTTACGGGTGTGGATGAAGCCGACAACTGGGAATCTCTCCACGTTCATAGCCACGGCTGGGGTTGGATGTTTGCGTAACATCTTTAGGTGAGTGATATCTATATACTGACGATGCCTCGTGGGTTCGACAGGGAACGTACGAGCGTCCACAAACTCCAGTACCACTTCATCTGGTGTCCGAAATACCGTAAATCGGTGCTTGAGGGCGGGGTACGCGCCCGTCTCGAAGAACTCATCGAGGAGAAGGCCGACGAACTCGGGTTAGAGATACTGGAGTTGGCGATTCGCCCCGACCACGTACACCTGTTCATCACGGGCGACCCGACACTCGCCCCGAACAAGATAATGCAACAGGTCAAGGGCTACTCCTCGCGGCATCTCCGCGACGAGTTCGACTTCGGCTTGCCGTCGCTGTGGACGCGCTCGTACTTCGTCTCAAGCGCGGACGACGTGTCCAGCGAAATCATTGAGGAGTACATCGACGCCCAAGCAGGTGAGTAGTTATTGCAACGGAGCGTCTCAACCACGGTGCGGGTCAAACTTCACTCGCTGACCAACAGGAAGGCTGACCTGCTCGCCCGTGAGTACGAGGCGTTCCAGACTGCAGTTCACGGTGGAGACGCTGACCTGTACTCTGCAACCGACCAGCAGGCGTCGAAAGTACAACGGCAGAAAGACCCGAACCTCGGTACGGAACAACCTGTCGTCCTTCGCAACGACGTGTTCGACGTGGCCTACGATGAGGACACCGTTCTCTCGTCGTGGTGGGTGAAAGTCCCTGTCTATGACCCCGAGAAAGGACAGGGCAACTCAATCTGGTGTCCAGCCCACGTCCCACGAAAGGACGCACAACTCGTCCGTGAGGGAAATCTTCGAGACAGCGAACTGGTGTGCCGTGACGGTGACTGGTACGTCCATCTCGTCGTCAAGCGGTCTGTGACCGTCCAAGACGAGTACGACGACGTACTGGCAATCGACATAGGCGCACGGTGGATGGCTACCTGCGCGTTCCTTTCCGACCGCAAGACCACGTTCTACGGCGAGGAAGTGCGCCGTCTCCGCGAACACTACAAGCAATTGCGGAAGTCCATCGGGAAGGCGAAACCCCGACAAGGACAGCAGGTAGTCGAGCGTATCGGTGACGCTGAGGCACGAAAGGTGGACGACCGCCTCCACAAGATTGCTCGCTCGATTGTAGAAGATGCTGAGGAACGGAACGCGGTCATCGTCGTGGGCGACCTCGGCGGGATTCGCAAAGACAACGACAAAGGGCGGTATGTCAACGACAAGACCCACAAGATGCCGTTCGCCCGCCTTTTGAACTACATCGAGTACAAGGCCTACGACGCGGGTATCGAGGTGCAGTTGGTCGAAGAATACGACACGTCGCAGACGTGCAACCGCTGTGCCTGCGAAGGTGTCCGAGCAACGCAGGGTCGCTTCGAGTGTCCAAAGTGTGGGCTGGACGACAATGCCGACAAGAACGGTGCGCTCAATATTGGCAAACGAGCCTTGGGCAAGTTCTCGAAACCGCTGTCCGAGGCGGGGGCTGTACTGGCACAGCCCGAAACGCAGGTCATCGTCCCACGGGACGACGAACCTGCGAACCTCCGGCTACTCGTGGATTCAACCCCCAGTGGGGGAACCCCACGGCTTTAGCTATGTGGAGGATGTCAGTCGTCGCCGTTGACCTCGCTGGCTAGATCTCCGAAGGCTGCGACGCGCTCAGCGTGGGCGTTGTGCTGGTGGATCGACTCGTCGTTCGACTGTTCCATGCGGACGATTGCGTCGTCGCCCAGGTCGGGGTACGCTTCGACGACACCCTCAGCCATCGATCGGACGCAGTCCTCGACGAACTTGGCGTCGCTGTGGGACTGGTAGGTCATGTGGTCCTCGTCGGGGCGTTTGGCCAGGTTGTAGATCCGGGCGCTCATCGACTCGCGGGCGATCTCGATGAGCTCGTTGAGATCGACCGGGGGGTCACCGTCGGTCTCGACGGTCAGCGTCGCGTGCCCACGTTGGGAGTGTCCCGGCTGTGGGACCGTCTCCAGAAACTCGTCGATGACCTCCTCCTCGACGTCGAGGTCGTTCAGCGTCTGTCTGGCCCGCGCGACGGACATCCCCTGACTGCAGGGGCAGACCGTCATGCCCGTGACTTCGGCACCGATCTCCTCTCTGGTACCGTCTTCGGTTGCGGTCGCCGACGCGATGATGTCGGCAGTCGACTGCGTCGGTTTCTCGCTTACAGGTGTCTCCTCGCGCGTGACGTATTCCGCCTCCATCTTCACCTCGGCCTGTTCGGTGTAGTCGTGTTTCTCCAGCAGACGTTCGGCGGCCTCGCCACAGACGTTCTCGACGCGGTAGACTTCTTCGGCGACGGCGGCTTCCAGCGTCTCGTCGATGACCTCCATGTTTCGGGACATGTCCGCGCCCTTCCGCCAGGACGGCAGGTCCACGAAGACCTCGAACTCGGCCATCAGGACGATCGGTCGCTTGTCCTCGCGACCGAGCTTGACGAGTTTCTCGACGCCGGTGACGCCGACCCGATTCAACCCCACGGTAACGTCCGGACTGGTCGCCTGGACGTCCGGCAACTGCTCGCTCATTCGGCCCGTCCTATGGGCGAACCGACGTTAGGGCTTTCGGAAGCGACACTCTCTCACTCGATCACTTCGTCGGGAAGCGGCGGGCTCGGGTTCAACTCGCGGAACATCGCAGCGAACGCGTCGTCGTTGAACTCCGAGAGCGTCTCGTCGAGGTGCTCGCGGACCGCCTCCCGTCGCTCCGTGAGTTCGGCGTACTCCTCGCTTTCCGCTAACGTGGACTGGCTCTTGTTGGCCTGCAGCGTCGCGAGCTTGCTCGTCAGCGAGTAGAACTGCTGGAACTGCTCGTCGTATTTGGCACACGTGAGCAACCGCCTGACGGTCTCGAACAGTTCCGATCGCGAGACTGGCTTGGTCAGATAGTCGTCGAAGGGCATCTCGATGATGTCGAAATCCGGATCGACGGCCGTCACCATCGCGACCCGTGTCTCGATTCCGTCCGAGCGCAGGGTCCGGAGCACTTCGTCGCCGGACATCTCCGGCATCCGCCGGTCCAGCAACACGACGTCGATCGTCTCGTCGATCGCGTCCAGTGCCTTCTGGCCGCTGTAAGCCGTCCGCACAGTGTACTGCTCGCGCAGCTGTGCGGCGTAGGCGTCAGCGACGTCCGGTTCGTCGTCCACGACGAGGACCGTCTGCGTGTCACCGGATGACATGCGATACGTGAGAGACGTTCACCGACGACCAAAAGGGTTCTGGCCATGAGTTAGCGAACCGACACGATACCCGTTGCCGTCGGGCGGTTGTTCTGCCCGTGGCGGAGCCGACGTGTTCCCGCACCGCCACTGTTATGCCGCCCGGACTGCCAGTGACGCCCATGAGTTCGGATCTGACTGCGACGCTGCACACGAGCGAGGGCGATATCGAGGTACAGCTGTTCGAGGAACGAGCGCCCCGGACGGTCGAGAACTTTGTCGGTCTGGCCGAGGGCGCCAACGACTACGAGAACACGGAGATTGCGCCCGGCACCGGCGCGTGGGAGGATCCCGACACCGGCGAAAAGCGGATCGATCCCCTCTACGACGGGGTGGAGTTCCATCGCGTGATCGAGGGCTTCATGGTCCAGGTCGGCGACCCGCTGGGCAACGGCCGCGGCGGTCCCGGCTACACTTTCGACGACGAGTTCCACGAGGAACTGCGCCACGACGGCCCCGGGGTCCTCTCGATGGCCAACCGCGGCCCGAACACCAACGGCTCGCAGTTCTTCATCACACTCGCGGCCCAGCCCCATCTCGACGACAAGCACCCGGTCTTCGGCGAAGTGATTGACGGGATGGATGTCGTCGAGGCCATCGGCTCGGCGGACACCGACGCGAACGACCAACCGACCTCACCGATCACCCTCGAAAGCGTCGAGGTTCACGACTGACGCTGTGGGCTGTGCCGTTTCGAAGGCGTTCGGCATCCCGCTGTCCGAGCGTCCAGCCGGCAGTATCAGTATCCGATTCCACCGCCGTCGTCCGTCGTCGGCGGTTCCCGGAGTGGCGATCCATCCGGCTGGAGCACGTACCACTCGTCGTCGATGCCTTGCCCGTCGACGTCACCGGGGCTGTCGTCGCCCCCGTAGTAATACAGCGGCCACTCTCCGGCCAGGACTTGCGTCGACCCGTCGTCGCGGGTGATCGTCGACAGGGTCGCCGTCACGTTGTCGGCTGCGGACGGGCTTTCGGCCACGGTCAGTGGCGGCCACGTGGCCGCACAGGCGTCGTAACACGTGCTCCCGCCTGCGTCTTCGTCGGGGGCGAACATGTACAGGGTCATCTCGTCCGGGCCGACCAGAATGTCGTCGTGGTCGTCGGTCGACCGGACCGAAACCGTCACGTCGTCCGTCGTCGGGTTCGATCTATCTCTTCCGGAACAGCCGGTGACCGCGGCTGCGAGTACGGCCGTCCCGAGGAATTGTCGTCTCGTCGGTTCCATGACAGGATACACGGACGGGTAAGGTAAGTACGATTTCCGAACTCGATCCGAATTTCATCCGGAATCAGACCAGCGTGATCCGTGCGATCGCGACCAGTGCGAGGGTTTCCAGCCCACAGAGCAGCGCCATTCCGACCTGTATCGTCGGCGTGGCCACCGCGTACCAGCCAACGAACGCGTCGTTGAGGAGGTACAGGTACAGCCAGATCACGTTCTCGACCAGCAGAAACGCCGCGAACACCAGATACGCCAGCGTGTGGCTGGCCCCGTAGCGGCGGTAGTTTCGCAACCAGATGGCACTCATCGCTCCAATGAGCACGAGATTGCTCGCGGCGGCGACCTGCGCGACAGTCATCCAAACGCCCATCGGTACCCCCTTGATCGGCCGAGAGTATATGCACTTTCCAAATTTCGTCCCATGATCAATCCTCTACGACGGTGTCGAGGATCTCTTCGACAGTGTCCCAGTGACTCCGTACTTGTTCGGTCGGCAGGTACACGGCACCGTAGTCGTCGCTGGAGGCGGTAACGACGTTGTTTTCTTCGAGCACCCTGAGGTGGTGACGGATCGTCGTGTAGTCCATTTCCAGGGCGTCGGCGAGTTGGTTGGGATTGCGCGGCCGGGAGTCGATCGCTCTCAGGAGGTGAGCGCGCGTCTCGGCCCCGCGGGAACTCGCCAGCAACTGCCAGAGCACGCCCTCCATTCACTCCTCGATTCGCCCGGCTGTAATGTAAACGTCCCGCCCGGTCTCTCCGGTCGATCGTCACCCGCCGCTGCAGTGCCGCAAAGCCAAAGCGCCCGGATGCACGTTCTGGATCGAGCGGGCGACCGACTTCGTTCTCGCGGCGTTCCAAACCGTTTATACTGGGCGGGGGGCAACGACGCTACATGGCGAAAGAGCAGACAGAGGTCCGCGAGCTCGACGAGGGCAGCTACGTGATGATGGACGAGACGCCGTGCAAGATCACCGGTTACAGCACGGCCAAGCCGGGCAAACACGGCAGCGCCAAGGCTCGAATCGAGGGCAAGGGCGTCTTCGACGGCAAGAAGCGATCGCTCTCCCAGCCGGTCGACGCGAAGGTGTGGGTCCCGATCATCGAGCGCAAGCAGGGTCAGGTCGTCAACGTCGAAAGTGACGAACTGCAGGTTATGGACCTCGAGACTTACGAGACGTTCGTGATGGTCAGTCCCGACGAGGCCGATCTGAGTCCCGACGACGAGATCGAGTTCCTCGAGTACGAGGGCCAGCGCAAGATCGTCTGAATGTCGGGGTTCCCGGGTGCGCACGCGGATCGAGCGACCGCCGAGTACGTCGTCGTCGGTGCACCGCTCGACCGCTCGACGACCTACCAGCCCGGAACGCGGTTCGGCCCGCGGCGCATCCGTGCCGTCGCTGAATCCTTCGAGGATTACGACCACCACACCGACAGTCGCTTCACTGACCTCGCTGTCCACGACCACGGCGACGTCCGGCCTGGCGGGGATGTCGGGGAATATCTGACCTATCTCGAAGGGGTGCTCGGCGATGCTGACCGAGACGGTGCGATTCCCCTATTGCTCGGCGGCGAGCACACCGTCACCGTCGCGGCCGTCCGGGCGCTGGATCCGGACGTGTTCGTCTGTCTGGACGCTCATCTCGACCTCCGCGAGGAGTTCGGTGGCGATCCGTACAGCCACTCGACGGTCACCAACCACGCGCTGGATGTCGCCGATCGGGCCGTGATTCTCGGCGCGCGTGCCGGCAGCGAACGCGAGTGGGACCGAGCGGCCGAGGCCGACGTGACGGTCGTGCCCCCGGCCGAGGTCCCTGACTGGAAACCGCAACTGGACGGACAGGCGTACCTGAGCGTCGACATCGACGCGGCCGACCCCGGGTTCGCACCGGGCACGGGGACGCTCGAACCGTTTGGACTCGATCCGGCCACGATGCGGCGGGTCGTTCGGGCGGTCGCTCCTCACGCTGTCGGTGCCGACGTGGTCGAAGTGAACGACCAGGACGACGACCAGGCCGCCGTCCTCGGAGCGAAACTCGCTCGCGGGTTCGTCTTCGCGCACGCGGATGCGACGGCGGATCGGTAACCCTCAGCATACGGTCGACTGCCCCCTGTATCGCTCCTCGGTGTCAGGCACCCATAGTTTTGGTCCGTGCCCGTTTGTTACCGATATGGATCGACTCGCGTCGTGTTATTTCTGCGGGGACGCTGTCGACGCACAACTCCAGGAGTACTCGCTCGTCACGTCAGACCGCATCGAGACCGGACGAACAGTCGTCCTGTGTCCGTCGTGTCGCCAGAAGTTGACCACCGTCGTCGAGGACGTGCTGGCTGCCGCCATCGACGGCGGATCGGCGACCGACGGCCCCTCGGTCGACCTCGACGACGACCCGCTGGAGACGCTCGAGCAACCAACAGACGAGGACCACATGACCGCGACTGATGTCGAACCGATCAACGGCGACGGTGATACGCCCTCGGACGATCGAGCTGCGGACGCTGCCGCGATGGGGGATCGAGAAACGACCGATGGCGCAACTGTGACCGGGGACGAGGCCACGTCCGACAGCACTGACGAGCAGGCTGGCAATTCCCAGGACGACGCTAGCTTCGAGCGTGCCGAGTACAACAAGGTCGTGAAACTCCTGCAGAACCGCGAGTTTCCCGTCGAGATCGAGGAGATCACTGTCGTCGCTCGGAGCGCCTACGGGATCGATCGGAATACGACACACGCGATCCTGGACGCCCTGATCGACCGCGGCGTGCTCGAAGACCGCGGCGACGAACTCGTCCGGGCGTGATCGCAACCACTACACTACAGGACGCTGAACGAGGACTATGCGCTGTGGTGAACTCGCCGAACGGCTGGACGAACGACTGGCAGTCGAGGAGTACGCTGACGTCGACGCGAGCGCCAACGGGCTCCAGGTCGGTCCGGCCGATCGGGAGGTCGCCCGGGTCGCCGTCACCGTCGATGCCGCCGTCTCGACGATCGAGCAGGCCGTCGACGCCCAGGCCGACCTCGTGATCGCCCATCACGGCATCTCCTGGGGCGGGATCGACCGCGTGACGGGGACGGCTTACCGGCGACTCGCACCGCTGATCGAGGACGGTCTGGCGCTGTATGCGGCCCATCTCCCGCTGGACGGCCACCAGACGCTCGGCAACGCGGCCGGGTTGGCCGACCTCCTGGAGCTGACCGACACCGAGCCGTTCGGCGAACTCGGCCCGGTCCACGTCGGCCAGCGCGGGACCGCTCCGGACGCCTACAGCGTCGACGCACTGCACGACTTGCTTGCGGGTGAACTCGTCCACGGCGGCGAAGGCGTACAGGTGCTGGAGTTCGGACCGGATCGGATCGAGGACATCGCGATCGTCACTGGCAGCGGCGTCGACTGGCTGGAGGAAGCCGCCGAGAGCGGTGCTGACGCCTTCATTACCGGTGAAGGCAAGCAGAAAGCCTACCATCTCGCGAAAGAACACGGGATTCACGCCTTCTTCGCCGGCCACTACGCGACCGAGACCTTCGGGGTCAAGGCCCTGCAGGATCGCCTCGAGGAGTGGGGGCTGAAGACGACGTTCATCCATGAACCGACCGGGCTCTAGTCGAATACTCTTTACTTGCGGCCGTCCTGGCCTGTCGTATGTCCGAGGGAGCCAGTTTCAGCCAGCAACTCGAATCGCACACCGATGCCTACCTGGACAGCTTCCAGGCAGGTATCGAGCTCCTGCCCGAACTACTCGAGCAGTACGCCGCCGGAGAAGACTACAGCGAGACCATCGAGTCGATCGAGGACTTCGAAAGTGACTGTGACGACCGCAATCTCGCGATCGTCGCGTTGATCACAAACGCCGACCCCATCGACATGGGCAAACTCAACACGCGCATCAACTACAATCAGTCCGCCCTCGTCGAGTTCTACCGGACGATCGACGTCGTCGTGAACATCACCGAGCGGATCGCTCACGAGATCGATATGATGCGACCGGCACACGACAACGCATGTTTCGAGGGGCTCCAGCGGATGGCCGCCGAGGTCGCGGACACGACGGAGTTGCTCGAGGCGGTCATCGAGCGGTTCGTCCGCGATCTCGGCACCTACGAGGCTTCGGACTCCCTCACCGAGGAGATTCAGGCGATCAGAGATATGGAGAGCCGGTGTGACGAGATCCGAAACGACGTGATCGCGACGGCCTTCGCGGACGATTCGATCGAACAACCGCTGATGTACCGCGAGTTGGCCATCCTCTTTGACGATCTGGCCAACCAGATGGAAGACATCACCGAAGAGATCATCATCGTCGCCAGTAACGCGCCCGGTATCGTCGCCGAGGACGGTCCCGATATAAACTGACTCGCACGGGAGCGTCGGCTCGCTCGCCGTCGTGAGACGATGTCCTTAAATGACCGACCGCAGTATAAACGCTCAATGACGACACTGTACGATGTCCCCGCGGAGGACCTCATCGAGGCCGTCGCGGACCGACTCGCCGACGACGGCGACGTCGAGGCACCCGACTGGATCGAGTTCACGACCACCGGCGTCGACCGCGAGCTCCCGCCCGAGCAGGACGACTTCTGGTCGCGCCGTACAGCCAGCCTGCTGCGAAAGGTCGCCGTCGACGGCCCCGTCGGTGTCGGATCGCTCGCCACCGCCTACGGCAACACGAAGGGCGGTTCCAACCGCTATCAGGTCCGGCCCCCGAGCCAGAGCGACGGCTCGCGAAAGATCATCCGCACCGGGCTCCAGCAGCTTGAGGACGCCGGCTACGTCGAAACGAAAGGCAACGACGGCCGTGTGGTCACCGCCGAGGGACGACAGCTGCTCGATTCGATCGCCGACGACGTGCTCGAGGAGATCGACCGACCCGAACTCGAACGCTACGCCTAATCGCCTGGCAGCCACTTTCTCGACTGCAATCCAAAGACATAGATAGACACGCACGAACTACTGTCCAGTGATGGCGGATCACAACTTCCTCGAATCGGACTGGGACTACATTCTCGTACTGGACGCCTGCCGGTACGACGTCTTCAGCGAGGTCTACGAGGACTATCTCGAGGGCGATCTCGAAAAGCGAACGAGTATCGGCTCCTCGACCCCCGAATGGGCCTCGAAGACGTTCACCGGCGAGCACGACCTCGCGTACTTTTCCGGGAACCCCTTCATCAACGATCTGGGGATCCCGCTCAACGAACTCAAGTGGGGTGCCAGTTCCGGCTACGAGTGGACGGCAACCGAGCATATCAGCAATATCATCGACGTCTGGCAGTCCGGCTGGGACGACGACCTGGAGACAGTCCCGCCGGACAGCCTCAACGAGGCCTTCTACGCCAATCAGGACGCCGTCGAGGCCGCCGAGCGCACGGTCATCCACTACATGCAACCCCACGCGCCGTACCTCTCGCGTGGCACGGGCCAGAAACTCAAGCAGATTCAGAAGGGGATCAAACGCCAGGGTGCCCAGCAGTCTCAGTCCGAGGACGAGGACGGCGTGCTCTCGTCGGTTGTCGGGACGGTCCGCCCGAAGGTCGAGAGCGTGCTCGACGACAGCGAATTCGCCCAGAAGATGGGACTGTGGCTGGAACTCGGTCCGCGTGCGGTGATGAAAGACGGGACGCGCGGCGCGGCGATGAATCTCTACGAGGAGAACCTCCGGATCGCGATGGAGTCGGTCGTCGATCTCGTCGAGGACCTTGATGGAGACGTCGTCGTCACGGCCGACCACGGCGAAGCGTTCGGCGAGGAAGGCGTCTGGGAACACCACATCGAGACGCACATCCCGGCGCTCGTCGAGGTCCCCTGGCTCGAAGTCGAGGGCGTCAAGTAGTCCGGCTCGCCCCCTCAAATTCCCGCTGATCCGCTGTTTTCACCGTTCGATCGCATCGCGACCTGGACGGTGACGTTTATACCGTTCCCCGGCCGACAGTGCGGTATGGTCTGGCGACCGAGGGCACGGACGACCGTCTGGCTGGTGACGGTCGTCGCGGCCCTCTCGTTTGCGGTCGGGGTCATCAATATCGCTTCCCAGGAACTCGTCTTGCTGGGTGTCTACGTCCCGGAATCGGTCCAGCGTCTCGCCGGATTCACCGGCGCGCTGACCGGTTTTCTCATGCTGGTCAGCGCCTATGGCCTCCGGAAACGCCTGCGTGCGGCCTGGTACTCGACGCTGATTTTGTTGCCGGTCACCGCGCTGCAGGGATTCGTCCAGGCTGGCGTGCTCACGTTGCCGCTGGTCGGCGTCCCGGTGCCGACCTCAACGCCGCTGATCGCCCTCTCGCTGGTGTCGATCCCGCTGGTTGTGGTCAGCCGGGACCAGTATACGAACTCGTGGTCGCTCTCGACGGCTCAGATGGCGGCGCTGGCGGCGCTGGTCGGCGCACAGATCTACGGCACTGTCGGGACCTACGCACTGCGCGAGCACTTCCCGGCCGTGAACACGGCGCTGGACGCGTTCTACTTCACGCTCGTGACAGCCTCGACGGTCGGCTACGGCGACATCACGGCCGCCACGCAGATCGGCCAACTGTTCAGCATGTCCGTGCTCGTGCTCGGCGTCGCCAGCTTCGGCGCCGCCGCCGGGACGCTACTGGGCCCGGCGCTCGAAGCCCGGTTTGCCGCCGCGCTCGGCCAGGTTTCGGAGGCCCAACTCAATATGCTCGACAATCACATCATCGTCATGGGGTACGGCGAACTGACTGAACCGATTCTCGAAGAACTGACGACGGCCGATAGCTCCTACATTGTCGTTACACCGGACACGGACCGGGCGTCGTCGCTACGGAGTCGCGACGTGACCGTCCTGACGGGCGATCCGAGCGACGAACAGCCGTTGCTCGACGCCGGGATCGAACGCGCGGCGGGCGCGCTGGCCGCGACCAACAACGACGCCGAGGACGCGCTGGCGATCTTAACTGCCCGCGAGCTCAACCCTGACATCCGGATCGTCGCGGCGGCGACCGATCGACAGAACATCGACAAACTCCGGCGCGCCGGCGCTGACACCGTCATCAGCCCGGCTCTCATCGGCGGACACTTGCTCGTCCAGTCGGCGCTGGGTCGGGCCGAAGTCGAGTCGGTCGCCGATCGGATCCTCGGCACTTCGGGCGCGGATGTCGAAGAGATCGCCGAGGACGAATCTTCGTCCGACACTGACGGCGGGTCACGGTCCGACACTGACAGTAGGTCACGAGCAGACACTGACGGTGTTCAATAGTTCCGGTCGAGAATCGCGATGTCCGATTCGAGATCCCCGAGCCGCTCGTACGTCGGCGGCGAGAGGAACCGCGAGGCGGTGCTCCGGTCCCGGCTCGATCCCAGCACGATCAGGTCGAACTGGCTGGCGTTTGCTTCGAGGAATGACGCGATATCGGCGCGAGCGACTCGCGTCTCGACGCGGCCGTCCGCGGTTTCGGCGAGGTTCGCGAGCATCTCCTCGGCGTCGCGACGCTCGCGTTCGGCGTCGATACAGTGGCACACGCTGACTGTGCCGCCGGTCAGTCGCGTCGCGAAGTCGATCATGGCATGAGAGACGTCGCTGGCCTGTCGCACCGGCACCAGGACCCGCGACCACCGGGCCCGCCCGTCGTAGGACTGGTGGACGAGCACGTCGATGTCGCCCCGGAACAGTTCGCGGATATGCGGGGCGGGGCCATCGTTCCCGGTCCGATAGGGGACCGTTATCAGATCACAGCCGGTCTCTTTGGCCGTCCTGGCGATCGTCCGGGCACGGGATCCGCTGCCGGCCGCGACGACGACCTCACAGGGGACGCCGACGACCGTCTCGATGCGTTCGGCACGGGCCTCCAGTGCAGTCGCCGACGACGCCACGGCCCGATCTCTGGCACGGTCCCGGATCGCTCGTTCGTCGTAGGCGTCCCAGTCCTGGCTGATATCGCCGGCGTCCACCCCCTCGCTGTGATCGGGTGGTTCGCGCTCGAAATCGGCCCAGTTCTGGTGTACGTCGCCCGGCTGGACGCCGGCCGAGTCGGCTTGCGGGACGAGCACGTCGCTCTCCTCGTCAGTTCGAGCCCCGTGCCCGTCGAGCAGCGCCTGCTCCTGAGCGGCGATGTCCTCGTCTTCGACGATATCACAGAGGACGACCTTCCCCGCGTCGTGGGCGGCCGCGAGCCGCGCACCCAGCATCGCGGTCGCGTCCTCGTGGGGGCCGCCGGTCGGGACCAGCACGTGATCGTCGCCCCGGGTCGACTCGTAGAGGATGTTCGCTCGCTGTTCGTAGACCGTGTCCCGCCAGAGGACGAACGCGCCGGCCACCAGAGTACTCGACGCCGCAACGCTGAGGACATACGCGAACTGATTCGCGCCGGTGACGTGCACCAAAAGAGCCGTTGCGAACGCCGACGCCTCTTCGATGTCGAGCCCCCAGGTGACGACACCGGTCAAAAGCAGTCCGAGTGCGACGGCACCGGGATCGGCAGCCAGTGTCTGGGGCTGGGGCTGATACCAGAATCGAAGCGCGAGTTCCAGGGCGATCCAGCCCGAGAACGCGCCCGCGGTGAGGCCAGCGACGAACCGCCGCGGCGAGGCGTAGCGACTCTCGGGGTTGGCAAAGAGGGTGTACGACCCCGACGCTAGCGGCGGGAACAGGAGAAACGGCAGGAGGTCGATCGCGTTCGACAGCGCCGTCACGGCTCCCAGCAACAGCGGCAGCGCGACGAGCACCGAGAGGTGTACCAGGTTGCGGGTGTTCTCGATCCAGCGGCGAAACGCCCGGACCTGCCCGTGGAACCGTCTGGAGAGTTGCTTCCGGAGCCCTCGCACGCGTTCGGCCGGGCCAAGCATAGCTTACCGTTCGATCCACCCACAGAGACAAAAAATCCGCGGCCCTGTTCCGCGTCGCGCGGGCCTCACACTGTCGGCAGTCTCACGACGGGACCTCGCGTTACAGTTTCACGGCGGCTTCGAGCGCTATCTCGATCGCCCGCTCGACGTTGTTCCTGGCTTTCTCCGGGAGTTCCTCGCTCTCGGTTTCGCCTTTCTGGGTCCCCTCGACGAGGTTGCCGTCGACGGTGCAGATCGCGCCAGCGGCGAGCCCCTTCCGGCGGGCAAGTGTGAACAGCGCCGCCGCCTCCATTTCGACGGCCAGCAACCCGGCCGCCTCCCAGGCCTCGACGTATTCGTCCGTTTCGGCGTAGAAGGCGTCGTCAGTCGCGAGCGGGCCGACGTGGACGGTCCCGCCGGTCGTCCCGTCTTCGATCCGTTCAGCTGTGTCGACGAGCCCGGAGAGGACGCCGTACTCGGCCACGGCGGGAACGGTCGCGGACTCGTAGCGTTTGGTCGTCCCCTCGTCTTTGGCTGCGCCCGTGGCGACGATCATGTCGCCGATCTCGATGCCCGACTGGAGCGCGCCGGTCGTCCCCACGCGGAGGACGGTCTCGACGCCCACCGCGGCCAGTTCCTCGATGGCGATCGCGGCCGATGGACTGCCGATGCCGGTCGAACAGATCGTCAGCGGTCGCCCCTCGTAGGTGGCGTTGACGACCCTGTACTCGCGGTTCTCGGCGACGAGTTCGATGTCCTCACAGTGGTCGGCGATGCGGTCGACGCGGCCGGGATCGCCCGGCACGAGCGCCAGATCGTGAACGTCGCCCTCCTCGACGAGCAAGTGTGGCTGTTTGGCCATGTCTCGCGGTGGGTGCTCGGGGGACAAAAATCGGGCCGATCCGCGACGCACGTGCCGCGAGTTGAACCGAGACGTGCAAACCCCGGAACGATCCACAACGCACAAGCACGCTCCGGGGCGACTCCCGTTCGTGTCGCCAGTCGACTCGGGACTGCTGTCGATCTTCGCGACCGCCATCGCGCCGATCATCGCCATCGCCGCGGTCGGGTACGCGCTCGGCCGGACGCAGGACGTCGACGCCGGGCCGCTGAACACGATTACCGTCTACGTGCTCGCGCCGGCACTGGTCTTTCACAGCGTCGCGACCACGCCGCTGGGCGGGGAGACGCTGCTGTGGCTGGCCATCGGCGTCACGGGGTTCACCCTGACGATGGCTGCTCTCGCCGAGGGAATCGGCCGGATCGCCGGCGAGACCGAACCCCTGCTCGGGGCGTTCGTACTGACGAGCTCGTTCAGTAACGCCGGCAACTACGGCATCCCGCTGTCCGATTTCGCCTTTGGCTCGGTCGGTCGCTCGACGGCTGTCCTCTTTATCGTCGTCCAGAGCGTCCTGCTGTACACGCTCGGGGTCTACCTCGCCGCCCGCGGTCGCGACGAGAGCGCGTTGGCGGGCGTTCGGCGGATCTTCTCGATCCCGCTCGTCTACGCCGTCGTCGTCGGACTGGTCGCGGGATCGCTTGGGGTTCTCCCACCCGCCGAGAGCGCCACCATGGAGACCGTCGGGATGGTCGGCAACGCCTCGATCCCCGTGATGTTGCTGTTACTCGGGATCCAGCTGTCGAACGCCGAACTCGGGGCCGCCCTGGGCAGCGTCGTCCGCGCGAACGCGTTGAAGATGGTCCTCGCGCCGGCCGTCGCCGTCGGCGTCGCACTGCTTTCGCTGGCAGCGTTTGCCAGACTCGGACTGGAGGGGCCGCAGGCGACTGTCGCCCGGGTGTTCGTCCTCGAATGTGCGACGCCGGCGGCCGTGACGCCGCTGATCCTCGTTGGCGAGTTCTCCGGCGGCTCGGTCGAGGGCGTCACGCCGGAATCGTACGTCTCGACGGTCGTGTTCACCTCGACGCTCGTCTCGATCCCGACGCTGACTGCGCTGATCGCAATTCTGCAGACCGGGATCGTCCTCTAGAACACCCCGGGTGACCCCGCTATAGCTCCTTCACGCGAACGCCGTCGTCAGTCCCACAGTGGATCTCGTCGGCCAGCCCGACAAACAGGCCGTGTTCGAGCACGCCAGGCACCATCGAGAGCTCCCTCGCAAGCGCCGCCGGATCCTCGATCGTCCCGAAGTCACAGTCCAGCACGAGGTTGCCGTTGTCGGTGACGACGGGGCCGTCCTTGCGCTCGGCTGCCCTGAGTTGCGGGTCGCCGCCGAGATCGGTCACCGCCTCGGCGACCGTCCGCCGGGCGTCCGGGAGCACCTCGACCGCCACCGGATGATCGAGGGCGTCCGCCTCCTTCGTCGGGTCGACGACGACGAGCAGCCGGTCGGCGGCAGCGTCGACCAGCTTTTCCCGAGTATGGGCCGCGCCGCCGCCCTTGATCAGCGTCCCGTCGGCGACCTGATCGGCCCCGTCGATCGCCAGGTCGGGCGTCGCGTCTTCGAGGCTCGTCAGCGGAATCCCGACCTCGCGGGCCAGCTGCCGTGACTGGTAGGAGGTCGGGATTCCCTCGATGTCCATGCCGTCATCGATCAGTCTGCCGAGCTTACGGATCGCGTAGGCAGTCGTGCTTCCGGTTCCAAGGCCGACGACCATCCCGTTCGAGACGGCGTCGACCGCGGATTCGCCTGCGGCGCGCTTCTGTTCGTCGGACCCTCCGCGTTTCATACCTGTTGGGCCGAGCGGTGTCCGGAAAAGCGTTCGCGTCCGGGTCCGGGATGGGAGGACGTATCAGCTGCTATGTGAATGTCTGACGTAAGTTTATCCGGACGGGGACGTGTGGTAGGGATATGTGCGGTAACCGCGTCGAAGAGCTCGAAGAGCAGGTCAATCAACTGCAGGCGACTGTCGACGGGCTGACGGACGAGCTGGTCGAGTGCAAGGTTCGCATTCGGGAACTGGAGAACGCCGTCGACGCCGATATGGGGTTCAGTCCGGATTCGGAAGCCGCGGAGCCGGACTCGGCCGAAGAACCTAACACCCAGGAAACCGATCCAACGGACGAGCAGCGCAACGACGAACCGGAGACGGACGGCGATTCGGACATCATCATCGCATGATACGGACTGCCGTATGACGCCACCGGGTGCCCAACCGGCGTCAGCGGAGCATTGACCCCCTATGCACATCAAAGAGCTCGTACTCGACAACTTCAAGAGCTTCGGTCGGAAGACACGAATCCCCTTCTACGAGGACTTCACCACCATCAGCGGCCCGAACGGCTCCGGGAAGTCCAACATTATCGACGCCGTGCTATTCGCGCTCGGACTGGCCCGGACCTCGGGCATTCGCGCCGAGAAGCTGACTGACCTCATCTACAACCCCGGCCACCAGGACGAAAGCGCCGAGACGGCCGGCGAACGGGAGGCCAGCGTCGAGGTCGTGCTGGACAACGCCGACGGCACGCTCGATCGCTCACAGGTCGTCAACGCCGCCGGGACCGACAAGGTCGGCGAGATCGACGAGATCACGATCAAGCGCCGCGTCAAGGAGACCGACGACAACTACTACTCGTATTACTACATCAACGGTCGGTCGGTCAACCTCTCGGACATCCAAGACCTGCTCGCACAGGCCGGGATCACGCCGGAGGGGTACAACGTCGTCATGCAGGGCGACGTGACCGAGATCATCAACATGACTCCACACGCCCGCCGCCAGATCATCGACGAGATCGCGGGCGTCGCCGAGTTCGACGCGAAAAAGGAGGACGCCTTCGAGGAACTGGACGTCGTCGAAGACCGCATCGAGGAGGCCGATCTCCGCATCGAGGAGAAACAGGATCGGCTCGATCAGCTCGAAGACGAACGCGAGACCGCCCTCGAATACCAGGATCTCCGCGAGCAAAAAGAAGAGTACGAGGGCTACCGCAAGGCGGCCGAACTGGAGGACAAGCGGGACGATCTCGCGGCGGTCCGCGACGAGATCGACGAGACGGAGGACGAACTCGCCGAGTTGCAGGCCGAACTCGACGAACGGGAGGGCAAGGTCGTCCGACTGGAGGACGAACTGGCCGAACTCAACCGCGAGATCGAACGGAAAGGCGAAGACGAGCAACTCCAGCTCAAACGCGAGATTGAGGAGGTCAAAGGCGAGATCTCACGGCTGGAGGACAAGATCGACACCGCCGAGGAGAAACTGGAAGACGCCGAAACCGAGCGTCGGCAGGCCTTCGTCGAGATCGACCGCAAGCAGGAGACGATCGACGATCTGGAGGGCGAGATCCGCGAGATCAAGGTCAACAAGTCCTCACTGATGGCCGAGATCCAGGAGCGGGAAGCCGAACTGGAGTCGGTCGAGGCCGAAATCGAGGCGCTGGGTGAGGAGTTCGACGACGTCCGCGAGGAGCTCGAATCGCGCAAGGACGACCTCGCGGAAGCTAAATCCGAGCGCAACGACCTCCAGCACGAGCAGGATCGACTGCTCGATGAGGCGCGGCGGCGCTCGAACGACCAGCGAGAGAAGGAAGCGGCGATCGAAGACGCCGAGGCCCGGATCCCCGAGATCGAGGCCGAACTCGAGGACTTGCGGGCGGAACTGGACAAGGCCGAGCAGAACCGCGAGACGATCGCCGATGTCGTCGAGGACCTTACCGAAGAGAAGCGTGAACTGCAGTCGGATCTCGAATCCATCGAGGACGAGATCAGCGCCAAACAGCAGGAGTACGCCCAGCTGGAGGCCAAAGCCGACGACAGCGGCGACAGCTCCTACGGCCGGGCGGTGACGACGATCCTCAACGCCGACAAGGAGGGCGTCCACGGGACAGTCGCTCAGCTCGGCAGCGTCAGCGGCACGTACGCGACCGCCTGTGAAACCGCGGCCGGCGGGCGGATGGCACACGTCGTGGTCGATGACGACGGCGTCGGCCAGCAGTGCATCGAGTACCTCAAGTCCCGCAACGCCGGCCGGGCGACGTTCCTGCCGATCACGGAGATGCAACACCGGTCGCTGCCCGGCAAGCCCGACCATCCGGGTGTGGTCGATTTCGCTTACAACCTCGTGGATTTCGACAGCGAGTACGCGCCGGTCTTCTCGTACGTGCTGGGCGATACGCTCGTCGTCGAGGACATGGCGACCGCCCGCGAGTTGATGGGCGAGTTCCGGCTGGTGACCCTGGAGGGCGATCTGGTCGAGAAGAGCGGTGCGATGACCGGCGGCTCCCAGAGCGGCTCTCGCTACTCCTTTGCGGGCAGCGAGGGGAAACTCGAACGGGTCGCCCAGCGGATCAACGACCTCGAAGACCAGCGCCAGGACATCCGTGCCGACATCCGCGACGTCGAGGACCGCCTTGAGGACGCCCGTGACCGGAAGTCCGATGCCACAGAGCAGGTCCGGGACATCGAAGCCGAGATCGAAAAGCGAGAGGACGAACGCGAAGGCGTCCACGAGGAGATTGCCGATCTCGAAGACGACCTCGAAGAAATCGAGGCCGAACGCGAGGAGGTCTCCGATCGGATGGACGAGATCGAAGCCGACATCGAAGCGAAGGAAGCCGAGATCGAGGCGATCGAAACGGACATCGCAGAGCTCGAAGCGGAGATCGAAGACTCCGAGCTGCCCGATCTCACCGACGAGGCAGAGGCTATCAACGAGGAGATCGACGACCTCCAGGAGCAGGTCGACGGGCTGGACGCCGACCTGAACGAGAAGCAACTGGAGAAAGAGTACGCCGAGGACGCCATCGAGGATCTCCACGAGAGAATCGAGACGGCACAGAACCGCAAGGCAGACCGCCAGAAGGAGATCGCCGAACTGGAGAGCAAGATCGAGGACAAAGAGGCGGTCCTCGCCGAGAAAGAAGCCGCGGTCGAGGACCTCGAAGACGAGCTGGCCGATCTCAAGGCCGAACGCGAGGATCTCCGTGAGGAGATGCGCGCGGCCAAAGACGCACGCGACGAGCAGAAAGAGGCCGTCGAGCGCGTTCAGAGCGATCTCGACACCCTGGAGGAGACGGCAGAGCGCCTCGACTGGGAGATCGACGAACTCGAGAGCGAGGTCGGCGACTACGACCCCGAGGAGATCCCGGACCACCACACGGTCGAGTCGCAGATCGGTCGCCTGGAGAGCGAGATGGAGGCGCTAGAACCGGTCAACATGCTCGCGATCGAGGAATACGACAACGTCCAGGCCGATCTCGAAGACTTAGAGGAGAAACGCGCCACGCTTCAGGAGGAGGCAGACGGGATCCGCGAGCGGATCGCGACCTACGAGGCGCGCAAGAAGGAGACGTTCATGGACGCCTTCGAGTCGATCAACGATCACTTCGAGTCGATCTTCGAGCGCCTCTCGAACGGGACGGGTCACCTGTATCTCGAAAACGAGGACGATCCCTTCGACGGCGGGTTGACGATGAAGGCCCAGCCTGGCGACAAGCCGATTCAGCGGCTCAATGCCATGAGCGGCGGCGAGAAATCGCTGACAGCGCTCGCGTTCATCTTCGCGATCCAGCGACACAACCCGGCACCGTTCTACGCGCTCGACGAGATCGACGCGTTTCTCGACGCGGCCAACGCCGAGCGGGTCGGAGAGATGGTCGACGAACTCGCCGGGGACGCCCAGTTCGTCGTCGTTTCCCATCGCTCGGCGCTGCTCGAACGGTCCGAACGGGCAATCGGCGTCACGATGCAACAGGACAACGTCTCGGCGGTTACCGGGATCGATCTGAGTGCAGGAGGTGTTCCTGCTGATGACTAGGGAGACGCGAACGGTAGTGAGCGTCTCCGACAGTCGAGCGGGGAGAGCGAGACGCGACTGTCAGGAGCGTCTCGGACGCGAGTGGGGAGAGAATCGACCCGCGAGCGAAGCGACCCGCGAGACTAGCGAGGATCTGAACGAAGTGAAGATCCTCGAAAAAGTGAGCGGGGAGGGGCATCGACCCGCGAGCGAAGCGACCCGCGAGACTAGCGAGGATCTGAACGAAGTGAAGATCCTCGAAAAAAGCGAGAACGGGGAGCGGGGGGAGAGACGCGACTCCGGAGGTTCTGAACGAAGTGAAGATCCTCGAAAAAGCGAGCGGGGGAGCCAGACGCGACTCACGAGCGCGGTCGCGTGGCAACCTGGAGGCGAGCCATGACTGACGACGAGATTCCGCTAGACATCACAGGTCACGAGACCCGGGAGGAACCGGACGACGACCGCAGTTTGCCCGACGGCGGCACCAGCGTTCTCGCGGGCGGCAAATCGGGTGATCCGGGCGGACCGCCGGAGCCGGACGGCACGCCGGGAGACGATGTCGAGCCGGTCGAAGTGCTCGTCCAGCTCGCGGAGGACGGGGAGATCGACCCCTGGGATATCGATGTCGTCCGGGTGACGGACAAGTTCCTCGACGCACTCGAAGAGGCGGATCTGCGAACGTCCGGCCGTGCGCTGTTCTACGCGAGTGTGCTCGTGCGCATGAAAAGTGATGCTATGCTGGACGACGGCGAATCTGCGGATCAGGGACCCGCTGACGGCGACGACCCCTGGGTCGAGCCGCTCGGCGAGGACGAGTTGGGCGTCGACCCCTTCGATCAACTCGACGCCGAGATCGACCGCCGACTCGAGCGCAAGCGCGCTCGCGGGATGCCCCAGACGCTGGACGAACTTGTCCGGGAACTCCGCGATGCCGAGCGGGGCACCTGGTGGAAAGAATCCCGGGAGTACGACACCAGCGACTCCCCACACGGGTATCAGCGCGGGACGCAGCAACTCGACTATCGAAGTGCCGACGATCTTCGGATGGACGAGGAGCCGACCGCGGCCGAGGTCACGGGGACGGCCCACGCCGAAAACATCGACGAGATCATCGGCAGCGTCGAACGTGTGCTCAACGAGCAGTACAACGCCGGCCGATCGGAAGTTCTCTATCGTGAGATCAGCGACGTTACCGGCTCCCGTGTCGAGACGTTCCTCGGACTGCTCTTTCTGTCTCACCGGGGGGAGGTCCTGCTGTCTCAGGACGATCTTTTCGGCGACCTCTGGATCCAGGACCCCACCGCTTCCGGGGCCGGCCCTGCATCTGACGACTGATCCGGGCTGGTCGCCACCGACGAAATCGAACCGGGATAGTGCGCCAGCAAACTGGCGCGGGGCCGCGGCCGACCGCAAGTCGCGTTTTCCATTGGTGCCACCCCCAAGTGGCAACCCCCCAAGTGCGGTCGGCGATCCTTTCCCCCGCGTGTGACACTATCCCTTGTTGCAGTCCGACACCAGTTTACTATAAAATATTTTTGATCGCGATCAGAGTTCGGCACCGAGGTACAGCGAGACGACGAGGAAGACCCACACGAGATCGACGAAGTGCCAGTACATGGAGACTGTACTGACAGATGTATGACGATCCTCGGTGTACTGGCCCATGAGGCTCCGCACGAAGACGATTCCGAGCAAGAGTGCGCCCAGCGACACGTGAGCGCCGTGGAGCCCGGTCAGTCCGTAGAAGGCGCTGTTGAACGCTCCGCCCTGGATCGTGAAGCCCTCGTGGACGATAAATTCGTAGTACTCGTAGGCCTGTCCGCCGATGAAGACGATCCCGAGCAGGAGTGTCACCCCGAGCAACCGCACGAATCGCCGGCGGTTCCCGTTGCGAAGCGCGACGTGTGCGAAATGCAGGGTCACGCTACTCGCGAGCAGGATCGCGGTGTTGATCACGACCAGACTCCCGAGCAGTTCGGGAAACGCATCGGTACTCCACGCGCCCGACCGGATGAAGAAGTAATAGACGAACCCAGCACCGAACGTGGCGATCTCCGAACCCAGGAACAGTACCATGCCGAACCGGAGGGAGCTACTGCCTCGCTGCTCGGTGCCGTGTTCCCAGTAGTTAGCCACGAACGCGTGATACAGCCAGCCGTAGATCCCACCCAGCAACAGCAGGACGCTCGCCGAGAGGACACCGCCGGCGGCGACCCGGAGCGTGATCGCTCGTCCGCCGAGTGTCGTCAGCGTCGGATTCGAACTCTGGCTCCAGATCACGAGCGCCAGGCCAATGTAGATCAGCGCCCCGCCCACGGCTGTCACGAACGGCCACCAGCTGGCCTCGCCGAACCCGCGGGGCCAGTCCTCGACTGCCGGGAGGTGATGTTCCCCGTGGTCCTCGGAGTCTGCGGTACTCATACCCACCCGTAGCGGGCCGGATATTAAAAATCCCCCTGAATACGGGGGTGTTTGCTTATACTTCCGTCCGGAAGCTATTCCACGACAGGCCACACAAGGATATCGTGTATGTGCGCCTGTCGGTCCCGCCGTCGATATGGCCGGCTCGCGAGCCTTCTAGCGCTGCTTTCCGTGGCCGTCGGCTCGGTCTCGGCACACGGGGCGGCGCTGAGCGACGGCGGTCGCGAGACCGTCGCCATCCCGACCTGGCTCTTTCTGGTGACTGGCGGGGCCGCGATCGGCGCGTCGTTCCTGCTCGCGTCACTCGTCACTGATCGGGCGCTGATCGACGCGATCCACGGCTGGCGCCGCGACCTTCCGATCGTCGGGGAGCCCCTCGCGCGGCCGCTTCTCCGTCTGTTCGGCGTCGCTGGACTGGCGTGGGTGTTCGTCATCGCCCTTTTCGGACCGTCACGAGGGACTGCGAACGCGGCGGTCCTGCTAGTGTGGGTCGGCTGGTGGGCTGGGTTCACGATGTCGACGTATCTCGTCGGCTCTGTCTGGCCGGCGCTCAATCCCTGGCGGACGCTCGCGGACCGGCTCCCTTCTCTGGAGTCGTCCTATCCCGAGCGCCTGGGCGCCTGGCCGAGCGTCGTCGGCCTGCTCGCGCTGATCTGGATCGAAGTCGTCAGTCCGGTCGCGGACGAGCCACGGACGCTGGCGGCTGTCGTCGCCGGCTATACGGGCGTCACGTTGCTCGGAGCGTTCACCTACGGCCCGGACCGCTGGTTCGGGACGGTCGACCCGGTCGCGCGCGTGTTCCGGTACTACGGCCGTCTCGCGCCGCTGGCCCGCGAAAACGGATCGATCAAACTGCGGTTGCCCGGAACGGCGCTCGCCGAGACTCGGCTGATCGACGGATTCGATGAAGTCGGGTTCGTCATCGCGCTGGTGTGGGCGACCACGTACGACGGATTTGTCGCGACGCCCGCCTGGGAATCGGCCGCGACACCGGTCGTCGAGGCCGGCGTCCCGCCGCTGGCGCTGTATCTGCTGGTTCTCGCCGGCGGGTACCTGCTGTTCGTGGGCGTCTATCTGCTCGGCACGCGGTACAGTCGACGACTCGCGGGGACCTACCTGTCGACGGCGACGCTGGCCCGTCGGTTCGCTCCGCCCCTGCTGGCGATCGCTGCCGGCTATCACCTCGCTCACTATCTGGGCTATTTCCTGACGTTGGCCCCGTCGCTGGCTACGACGGCGGCGACGCCGCTGACGCTTCGGGCAACTGTCCCCGTGCTCGTCCTGCCGGGCTGGTTCGACGCCGTCGGACTGGCGACCGTCCTACTGGGACACGTCCTGGCGATCTGGGCCGCCCACGCAGTCGCGTTCGACAGCTTTCCCGGCCGGCTACAGGCGATCCGTAGCCAGTATCCCTATACCGTCGTCATGATCTTGTACACGATATCGAGCCTGTTCATCGTCTCCCAGCCGACCATCGAACCCCCGCTCCTATGATCACCGATACATACGACGTACCGCCGGGCGAACCGGTCTACGAGTGCCCCTATTGTGGACGGCCGTTTCCCGAGGAACGGCTCCTCGCGCTTCACCGCGGGATCGATCATCCCGACCGCATCGACGCCGAGGAACAGGCGGCTTTCGAGTCCGCATACGAGGCTGAAGCGGACCCCCTCCAGCGCTACCGGATCGCCGCCGTCGGCGTGCTCGTCGTGCTGTATTTCGGCCTGTTGATGGCGTTCGCGCTGCTGAGCTGATCCACCCCAGCTGACTATGCCTGCCTACTGTGTCGCCTCTGCGCGCAGGTCGGCCGGCGGCTCGCCGGGGAGGTCGTCCCTGCCGGGGTCGGCTTCGAAGTCCGGATCCGGCCCCTTCGGGACGATCCGCTTGGGACTCACGTCGGGATGGGTCGTGTAGTAGTGCTCCTTGATGTGGTCCATGTTCACGGTCTCAGCGATATTCCCGGTTTGATAGACATCTCGAAGATACGGCCAGAGGTTATCGTACTCGCGGATGAGCGTGTGGTTACACATGAAGTGCGTGTGATAGACTTCGTCGAACCGGACCAGCGTCGTGAACATCGCGATGTCTGCCTCGGTGAGGCGGTCGCCGGCGAGATACCGCTGGTCGGCGAGCACCGAATCCCAGTGGTCGAGCGCGTCGAACAACTCCTCGACGGCCTCGTCGTAGGCTTCCTGGGCATCGGCGAATCCGGTGCGGTAGACGCCGTTGTTGATCGGCTCGTAGATCGCGTCGATGATCCGATCGACTTCCTCTTGATAGCCCTCGGGGTAGAGATCCACGTCGTTCTCGGCGACATCGTCGAACGCCGTATCCAGCATCCGCATGATCTCCTCGGATTCGTTGTTGACGATCGTCCCCTCCTGTTTGTCCCAGAGCACGGGTACGGTGACCCGTCCCGTCATCTCGGGATCGGCCTGTACGTAGATCTCCCGCAGGTAGTCCGCCTCGCTGACCGTGTCCGGCGTGCAGCCGTCCTTCTCGGGCGTGAACTGCCAGCCGTCTTCACCCCGGTAGGGATCGACGTAGTCGACCGATATCACGTCTTCCAGCCCCTTCAGTTTCCGCGTGACGAGCGTCCGGTGGGCCCACGGACAGGCCCGACAGACGTAGAGGTGATACCGGTCTGCTTCCGGCTGGAACCGCGCGTCCGGCTCGTCCTGAACCCAGTCGCGGAAGGCGGTCGTCTGGCGTTCGAACTCCCCGTCCTCGTTCGTGGTTCGGTAGGCGTCGGTTCGCCACTCTCCGTCGATGAGCATGTTCATGGCTCCCCGTACGGCCTCCCCCCGGAAAAACAGACCAGTAACGTCGATGTCACCGACCGACGGTATCATCCTGGCCCTGCTAGGGCGACACAGTATTCGGTGGGGTTCGAAGCCCTTATCCCGACGCTGGGCCACGTATTCTTCAAGAGTACCTATGTCGGACAAACCCGCCTCGATGTATCGAAACATCGACAAGCCGTCGTACACCCGACGCGAGTACATCACTGGCATTCCCGGGTCGAAGATCGCACAGCACCAGATGGGCAACAAGGACAAGGAGTCCGAGGACTACCCCGTCCAGATCAGCCTCCTCGTCGAAGAGGAAGTACAGTTGCGTCACGGCTCGATGGAGGCCGCTCGGCTGTCGGCTAACCGCCACCTGATCAAGGAACTCGGTGAGGGTAACTACAAGATGACCCTCCGGAAGTTCCCGCATCAGGTCATCCGAGAGAACAAACAGGCCACTGGCGCCGGCGCGGACCGTGTCTCCGACGGGATGCGCGCCGCCTTCGGGAAGATCGTCGGCACCGCCGCCCGCATCCAGAAAGGCGAGCGTCTCTTTACGGCCTACTGTGACGTCGATCAGGCCGACGCGGTCAAGGAGGCCTACCGCCGCGCGTACAACAAGATCACGCCGCCGTGTCGCATCAAGGTCGAACGCGGCGAAGAGCTGCTCATCTCCTGAAATCCCTCGCGAGCGCCTGGCTGCGCCCGCTCGCCCTTTTCATGTCCACCAGGACAGCATCGAGACGGCCAGCGGTCGCTGGCTGCTCGCCAAGACGCCAGCGCTTTCTGTAGCCGCTCGCGAGCTGCGAGCGGCAGGCCTGCCCGTCCCGGGGAGCGCCATGAACGCCGCTCCCGGCCGCCGCCCGGACGTACTCGTTCCTGCCACACGTCGAACACCCAGTAGCAAGTGGTTTGACCCAGGCCGCCGAGAGGTCGCATATGGACGCAGACATCACCCAATCGACGGTCGGCGGGACCGTCCAGGCCCCGCCGTCGAAGAGCTACACGCACCGAGCGATCCTGGCAGCCGGCTACGCCGGCGGCGCGACCGTCCGCGATCCGCTGGTGAGTGCCGACACGAAAGCGACGATGCGCGCGGTCGAGGCCTACGGCGGTCGCGTCGACCGCCACGACGACCGCCTCGACGTGACGGGATTCGACGGCCGCCCCGAGGTTCCCGACGACGTGATCGACTGTGCCAACAGCGGCACGACCATGCGCCTCGTGACGGCCACGGCCGCCCTCGGCGACGGACTGACCGTTCTCACCGGTGACGACTCCCTTCGCTCGCGACCGCAGGGCCCGCTCTTGGACGCCATCGACCAACTCGACGGCCGCGCCGAGAGTACTCGCGGGAACGGCCAGGCTCCGCTGGTCGTCGGTGGCCCCGTCGATGGCGGGCGCGTCTCGATCCCGGGCGACGTCTCCTCGCAGTACATCACCGCCCTGCTGATGGCGGGCGCGATCACCGACGGTGGCATCGAGATCGCCCTCGAAACCGAACTCAAATCGGCCCCCTACGTCGACATCACTCTCGAAGTGCTGGAGGGGTTCGGGATCGACGCCGAATCGACAACCGAGGGGTTTGTCGTCGCGGGCGGACAGTCCTACGATCCCGACGGCGGCGAGTACACCGTCCCCGGCGACTTCTCGTCGATCTCGTATCTGCTGGCGATGGGCGCACTCGCCGCGCCGGACGGCCTGGCTGTCACGGGTGCGTATCCCAGCGCGCAGGGCGACGCTGCCATCGTCGATGTCCTCCAGCGGATGGGCGCGGATCTCACCTGGGATCGGGAAGCCGGCGAGATCGACGTTACGCGATCGGATCTGACCGGCGTCGAGGTCAGCGTCGCGGACACTCCGGACCTGCTGCCGACGATCGCCGTCCTCGGGGCTGTCGCGGACGGAACCACGCGGATCGTCGACTGCGAGCACGTCCGCTACAAGGAGACCGACCGCGTCGCCGCGATGGCCGAATCGCTCACTGCGATGGGCGCCTCGGTCGAAGAAGAACACGACACGCTCACGATCCACGGCAGCGACAGTGATCTCGACGGAACGACCGTCGACGGGCGCGCGGACCACCGGATCGTCATGTCGCTCTCGGTCGCCGGGCTCGTCGCTGATGGCACCACGACTGTCGAAGGTATCGAACACGTCGACGTGTCGTTCCCCGGCTTCTTCGACGAACTCGAGGCGCTCGGCGCGGCCGTCGAGCGCTAGTGTTCCGGCTCCTCAGCGGGTGCGAGCATGTCGTCGATCGTCAGAATCAGGCTGTTGCCGGTGTCGTCTTTCCCCTCGACCGTCCCGACGACCTGTAGTTTCGACAGCGGCGTCGGGCCGACGGTGACGGTATCCCCTTCGTCGAACTCGCCAATCGAGCCCTGGAGTTTGATCTCCGCCCGGCATTTTTCGGGGTGGTGGACACTCGTCAGGTTGATCTCCTCGACGTTCGCGAACTCGACCCGCTCGCCGTCGTGAAAGAGCGGTACTTCCGCTGGCTGTTCCATCTCCTGTATCTGCAACGCGTCGTAGGCGTTTGCCGTCGGCTTGTAGCCGCCTTTCGGCCCCGGCACGCCCTCGACTAACTGCAGGGCTTTGAGACTCTGCATCTGGTTTCGGATCGTTCCCGGGTTCCGGTCGACCTGCTCGGCGATATCTTCGCCCTTGACTGCACTCTCCCGCTCGCGGTAGAGATTGACGAGCTCCTGGAGAATGTTCCGCTGGCTGGGAGTCAATTCGATCGATGACATTACCGGTTTTTCGTTATAATACGACTTAAACTCCCCGGTGCTGGCAGTCGCCACCCGATATGTACAGGCACCGGGGTGACGCCCGCGGCCCCGTGTCACTCGTTCTCCGATTCGGACTCGTCGTCCGGCAGTTGCGCCGGCGGCTCGTCATCTACCGGCTGACCGTTTTCTGCGCTGTCGACGCCGTGTACGTCCTCGGGCACGTCGCGACCGAAGTGAAGCCAGCCGGCGATACCAGTCAGCGTCGTCAGCGCGCCCGCCCCGATCGGGACCCACTCGTCTTCGGTTGACTCGCTGACCCCGGTCGCGCTGTCGGTGTCATTGGTCGGAGCCGGCTCCGTCGGTGTCGGTGTCGGAGTCGGTTCCGTTGGTGTCGGTGTCGGGGTTGGCTCCGTCGGCGTCGGCTCCGAAACCACGAACCGCTGCTGGACCGTGTCGGTTTTCCCGGTTTCGTCCTCTACCGTCAGTTGCACGTGGAATTCTCCCGCTCGGTCGAACGTGTGCTCGATCTGCTCTCCGGACTTCGATTCCGTGCCGATCAGCCACTGGTACGAGACGATCTCACCGTCAGGGTCGGTCGACGGTGCCGCGCTGAACGTGACGGTTTCGTTCGGGATGGGTTCGGATGGTGTATGCTCGATGGCTGCTGTCGGCGCCTGTCCGCTGACCGGTATCAGTTGCTCGGTCGTGTCGGTGAGTCCGTTCTCGCCAGTGACGGTCAACGCCACGGTGTAGTTGTCGATATCATCGAACGTTGCCTGGACCGTCTCGCCTGTCGCCTGCTGGCCGCCGATCGACCACTCGTACGACGATATCAACTGGTCCGGACCGGACGACGACGCGTCGAAGGTAATCGTCTGTCCGGTTTTCGGATTCGACGGCTCGTACTCGAAGGCTGCGCTGACGAACTCCGAGAACGCAGCGATGCCCTGCTCGGTCAGGACATATAGCCAACCATCAGCTACCGATGGGGCTGACAGTACCGGTGATCCGGCGTCCGCTGCGTATCGTTCGGCCCCGTCCACCGTCTCGAATGCGTGAACTGTCCCGCCGTTCGTCCCGACGAAGACTGTCCCCGAAGCTACGACTGGTGTCGTTCCGGGACCGTCGATGCTCGCCGTCCAGCCGTTGCTCCCGTCGCCGATGTCGAGCGCGTACAGCGTCCCGTCCGAGTCGGGTACGTATACTGTCCCGTCCGCGACGGCCGGTGACACGCCAACCGGCACACCGAGGTCGCGTGACCAGTCGGCCGATCCATCGCGAATCGCATGCAGCACACCGGCGCCATCCGCGACGAATATCCGTCCGTCTCCGACGACGACGGCCGATCTGATCGGTTCGGGGATGTCCCTGTACGTCCAGCGTCTCTCCCCGCTCGCCGTGTCTATCGCGTATACGTTCCCGTAGTCGTTGCCGACGTAGACTGTTCCGTCCGCGACTGCCGGCGACGACCGGATCGGCGACCAGGTCTGGTGCGTCCAGACTTCCGATCCGTCGGTCGCATCCCTGGCGTGGAGTCGCCCGTTTTCGTCCCGGCTTCCGGCGTACACGACCCCGTCGGCCACCACGGGTGACGTCTCGATGCGCCCCTCCGTGATATACGTCCAGCCCTCGTTTCCCTCGATCGACACTGCTCGGATATCCTTGTCGAGGCCGACGTAGGCCGTCCCGTCCACGACTGTCGGCGTCGAACCGACCGCGTTCTCGCCCCGGAGTCGCCACGACCAGTCACCGCCCGTTACACCGTCTTCCAGATTATAGCCGTACACGTTGTCCTCGACGGTCACGAACAGCCGGCCGTCCGCAACGACGGGAACCGACCCGCTCGTTGCGTCGTTCGCGGCCTCCCACTGCTTGGCCGCGTTGACGACCGGGGCCCGGTTTTCGGGCGCGTGCCCCGTGTTCGCCGTGTCGTAGCCGAACTGTGGCCACGACGTACGCTCCGCGTTCGCTAGCTGTGTCGTCTCGCCCGCTAGCCCTGCCCCCGCCGTAATAGCGCCGAGCGTCTGCAGGTAGTGCCGGCGCGTCGACGACGCCCGCTTCCCTACTGACTCGCTCTCGTTCGGGCGACTCGTCTCGCTGTCTCCCGTATCGCGGTCACGACGGTGGGGCCAGCCGACCATGTCTACCTGTCCTTGGCTGTCCAGCGTATGAAAACCATTCCATCCGGTCCGACAGCGAAACGTCTTTGCCGTCCGCACGTGCTGGTTCGCGCATGGACGGGAAACGCGTACTCGTGACCGGCGGTGCCGGATTCATCGGCTCGAACCTCGCCAATCGGCTCGCCGAGGACAACGACGTGATCGTCGTTGATGACTGCTCGCTCGGGACGCCGGAGAACCTCGTCGACGATGTCGAGTTCCACGAACGGACCGTCGTCGGCACGGACCTGCCAACGGACGTGGACGTGGTCTTTCACCTGGCCGCTCGTTCCTCGTATGCGATGCACGAAGAGGACCCCCAGCGCGGCGCCCGCGTCAACGTCGAGGGGTTCGTCAATACCGTCGAGCAGGCCCGTCAGGACGGTTGTGACACTGTCGTCTACGCCTCGACCTCGTCGATTTACGGGACTCGGACCGGCCCCTCGCCCGAGGACATGCCCGTCGCGGTCAACACGGGCTACGAGGCGTCGAAACTCGCCCGCGAGCGCTACGCCGAGTACTTCGCCAACCACTACGACATGACGATGGCCGGACTGCGGTTCTTCTCGGTCTATCAGGGCTACGGCGGCGCGGAGGCGCACAAAGGCGAGTACGCGAACGTCATCGCGCAGTTCGCCGACGACATCGCACACGGCGACTCGCCCGTCCTCTACGGCGACGGCACGCAGACCCGGGATTTCACCCACGTCTCCGATATCGTTCGCGGCGCGATCCTGACCGCCGAACACGAACTCGAAGGGGTCTACAACGTCGGGACCGGCGACCGCTACTCGTTCAACACCGTCGTCGCAATGCTTAACGACGAACTCGGAACGAACGTCGACCCCGAATACGTCGAGAACCCGATCCCCGACTCCGTATACGTTCACGACACCTGTGCTGACGCGACGAAGCTCCGGGAAGCCACCGGCTGGGAACCCGAGATCGACTTCGAAGAAGGAATCCGACGGGTCTGTGCCCAGTACGAGTAGCCGCCGTTCGCTCGACGAGAAGAGTCTCCGGCGTTCACGCCGGAACGGATGCTATTCGGCGTCTTCGTAGACCCAGGTCGCGTCGGCGCGCTCGTAGTCGACCAGCTCGTCTTCCTCGAAGAACAGGTCGATCTCGCGCTCGTTCGAGCCGGGGTCCTCGTGATCGGAGCCGTGGATGATGTTCTGACCCAGATCCAGGCCGTAGTCGCCGCGGATCGTTCCGGGTTCGGCCTCGGCGGGATCGGTCGCGCCCATCATCTGGCGGACCTGCCGAGTTGCGTCTGCGCCCTCCCAGACCATCGCCATGACGGGACCGGACGTGATGAACTCCACGAGCCCGTCGAAGAAGGGCTTGTCCTCGTGTTCGGCGTAGTGCTCGTGGGCGAGTTCCTCGTCGATCTGCATGAACTTCGCGCCCACGAGCTTCAGGCCGCGCTCCTCGAGTCGCGTGATGATTTCACCGACCAGCCCGCGCTGGACGGCGTCCGGTTTCGCCATTACGAAGGTTCGCTCGTCGTGCTCGCTCATTGTTGAAATGAAAGTGATCGCTCAGGCCTCGGCCTCTTCGGCCTCGGTGTCTTCGTCGTCCGATTCCTCGCTTGATGTGTCCGACTGGGCGTCGTCCGACGTGTCCTCTTCGGCCTCGGTGTCTGCCTCGCTCGACGTGTCTGACACGTCCTCCGCCTCGTCTTCTTCAGGGTCCGGCGTCGTCTCTGACTCCTCGGGTTCGCTCTCGGCGGCCTCCCGCTCGGCCGTGACCGTCTCCTGACGGTCGCTCTCGCGGCCGGCCGCGGTCCAGTTCAGGTCGCGGGGTTCCCGGCCGAGTTCGGCGTTCTTCTCGCACTTCGAGGAGCAGTAGTACAGCGTCGTCCCGTTCGTTCGGACGAGCATCGTTCCCGTTCCGGGCTCGATCTCGCCCCCGCAGTAGTCACATTCGCGTGTCTGTGGCATCTTACTGGCCTCCGATTGCGTCGGCTTCGCGGGCAGTCTCCCGAAGCTGGAGCACGTCACCTTCCCGGACCGGGCCCAGGACGTTCCGGGTGATGATCCGGCCCTGGTTTCCCCCTTCGCGGATGCGGCACTTGACCTGCATGGCCTCGCCGTGCATCCCCGTCCGGCCGACGACCTCGATGACTTCGGCGGCCGTGGATCCGCTGTCTTCGGATTCCTCAGCACTCATCCGTGCTCACCTCACCGAAGCTCCTCGAGCTTCTCGGCGATGTCTTCGACATCGCTGTCGGCGTCGCCGGCGTCGACGATCGCAGCGGCCGCGCTGCCGACTTCCAGGCCGGCGGCCTCTCCGAGGTCGTCCTGCTCGGCGACGAAGACGAACGGCACGTCCTTCTCGTCGGCCAGCTCGGGGAGATGCATGACGATCTCCTCGGGCTGAACGTCCTCGGCGACGAAGATCAGTTCGGCCGAGCCGCGCTCGACGGCTTTGGTTGTCTCGTTGGTACCTTTCTTGACGGAACCTGTGTCCCGCGCGATCTCGAGCGCCTCGAGGGCGTCAGCTTCGAGATCGGCAGGGACGTCGAAATCGACGTATACTGGCATTGTTGGTCACCTCCTGCACGTGGGCTCGCGCTCCCCCGCCGTTTCGGAGGGCGACCCTCCGGCCGCGCCGAAACCGGCGCGCGCAAATCCTAGATGGCTAGGAGCATCATCAACCCCGCGCAGGCTGTACCCGATAGTGAACTGCCGTACCTAAAAGCGCTTTCGAAGCGCGTACCGCGTGTGGGGGCGGCACATACCGGTCGAAGCGACGGACGATACCGTCACGCGATGTCCCGGCGGCCGAAGTACAGCATGCTCGCGCCGACCAGCAGTGCCGTCGCTCCGAGCAGGATCGCGCCGCCGGCCCAGTCGTAGCTCCCCTCGACGAGCACCGCCGTCGCGTCGAAGTACCGCATCGGTGCGATCGAACCCAGCTGCTCGTAGTCTGCGATGATGGTCACCGACTCGAACAGGAACAACCCGAAAATCGCGACCAGGGCACCGCGCTGGGCGACTGACGATCGGCTGGTCAACACCGATAGGACGACCCCGATCGCACCACAGGCCAGCAGATACGGGATCGCGAGCAGATGCACGACCGTCAGGTTGACCGGATCGATCGGGTACCCGATCGCGGCCGTCCCGGCGTAGATGACGACCGGCAGGACGACGTTCACGACGAGGATCGGCACGAACAGCCCGAGGAACTTCTCGCCGAGCACGCGCGCCCGCGAGATCGGGAGCGACAGCAGAACGTCCATCCGCTCGCGGTCGATGTCGCCCGCGATCAGCCCCGCGCCGCTGTAGGCCACGTACAGTCCCAGCAGGAGGACCCAGCCGATCGAATACAGTTCGGCGGCGAGAAAGCCCTCGATCGTGTTCATCGTCGCGATGTTGAACAACTCCAGAAAGACCTCGGGCATCTGCTCGAGGAACTGGTCGAGGTTCATATCCTCCGCCATCGACGGGAACGTCGCGATGTACATCCCCGCGAGCAGCGTGAGTCCGACGGTGAGATACAGTGCTCCCTTCAGTCGACGCCGCGCCTCGTAACGGGCGAGTTCAAGCACCCCCGTCACCTCCAGCAGGTTCGGCGACGCCGTGTTCGTCTCGCGGTGCTCGTCCGCGCTGCTCGGGGCCGTAAAACCGCATGAACACCTCTTCGAGCGGGGCTTCCTCGACGTCGAGATCGACGAACGAGTACGAAGCGAGATCCGCTACGAGGTCGTTGATATCGCCGGTGTAGGTGAACCGAACCTCGGTGACGACATCGGCGTCGCTTTCGAAGTCGGTCGCCGCGAGCAACTCCTCGGCGCGGTCTTCGATCAGCGTCCGTTCGAAGCCATGGACCTCGTCGCCGTCGAAGGCGTCGCTCTCGACGTGGCCGGCGATCCTGGCGCGGACGAACTTCCCGGAGCGATCGAGCAGCGACTCGATGGCCTCGGTCGTGACGAGTTCGCCCTCCCGGAGGATCGCGACCCGATCGCACACCCGTCGGACTTCGCTGAGCACGTGCGAGGAGAAAAACACCGTCACGTCCTGCTCACGTTCCGCGCGGACGAACTCGTTGAACCGCTGTTGCATCAGTGGATCGAGGCCACTCGTCGGCTCGTCCATGATCACCAGCTCGGGGTCGTGCATGAACGCCTGCACGACGCCGAGTTTCTGCCTGTTGCCCGAGGAGTACTCCCTGACCTCCCGATCGAGCGGTGGTTCGAACAGGTCGAGCAGCTCCTCGCGCCGATCGTCGCCCTTGATCGAGGCGTGGAGGTCGAGAATCTCCCGGCCGGTCGAACCGTCGTCGAACGCGGGATTGGCCGGCAGGTAACCGATCGACCGCTTGGCTTCGATCATCGCCGGCTCGTCGGTGCTGTCCGCGCCGAGCACCGTCGCCCGTCCTGCGGTCGGGTTCAGCAACCCCAGCATCGTCCGGATTGTCGTGGTCTTGCCCGCGCCGTTGGGCCCGAGAAAGCCGAAGACTTCGCCTTTTTCGACGGTGAAGTCGACCCCCTCGACGGCCCGGATATCGCCGTAGTGTTTCGTCAGGCCGACCACGTCGATGACGCTCATTCCCTTATATTTCTCAGCCGTGCGTGAAATAGGTTACCCGAGTCGGCTATCGCCGCGAGACGATCGGCTCGCTCACAGCAGCGCGATCACGACGACCGCAACGAGGATCGAGCCGGTCAACAGCGTCTGGACGACGACCGTCCCGAGCACGCCCGCGGTCGCGTAGGCCGCCGTTCGGATCCCGGCGGCTGCTTCCCGTTCGCGGATAACACTCGCCAGGAACACCGTCCCCGCGACGCCGACGAGCAGGCCGACTGGCCCGGCGACGACGGTGCCGAGGAATCCGGCCACTCCGGCGAGCAGGCTCACCCGCGTCGAGACGCCGCTGCCCTTCGCGGCCGCCGTCCCGCCCAGCCAGTCGACGAGTACCGCCGCCACGCCGACCGCGAGCAGCACAGTCAGTGCCAGCCAGCCCGGGTCGCCGGTCTCCCACCAGTAGACGAGTACGCCGGCGACCGACAACACCGGCCCCGGCAACAGCGGGATGACGCTGAAGACGACTCCCGCGACCAGTAACGCGAACGCGACGGCGACGAACGGGTCGGGAATCGGTACCCCGCGTATCAGGGATGCGAGTATCGTTGGATCGCGAATCATTCGAATCGCTCCAGTTCCGCTCTCGCCTCGTCGGTTCCGTACGCTTCGATCAGTCGTGCAGTCACGTCCCCGAGCGCGCGCATGCACTCCCGGCGGGAGACGAAGTCCAATTGCGCCGTGACACTGTCCCAGTCGTGGGCCTGCAGCACTTTCCGAACGAGCAGTCGTTCGGCCCGGGGTTCGAGCGCCGGTTCTCCGTCGCCAGTCGATGTCGGGCCATCAGTGTCGGTGCGCGTCGGACCGTCGGCCATCGCGGGGTCGCCACCGCCAGTGGGCGTCGAGCTGCCGGCGTCAGTCAACGCCCGGAGCGCGAGCGCGCGGAAGGCGTCGGGCGCGGTGTCGAACAGCCCTGCGCCGTGTGGTGAGCCGGCGAGCAGTCGCCACTCCCATGCGGAGAGATCCAGTCGGGTCGACCCGTCGACAGCCGACAGCACCGCCCGAACCACGTCCGGATCGAGATCCGCGAGGGGGTCGGTGAGCATCCCCCGGACGCGCTCGAGAAACCACTTCGTGTGTCGGTCCTGTAGCGCCTCGCCCGCCTCCGAGAGCGCCCGCAGCATGATCGCGGAGTGTTCGCCGCTACGGTCGTTGCGGGTCGTCGAGACGTGGACGGTCCGATAGCCGTTGTCGGCCCAGAACGAGACCAGTTCCGGCGTCGCACCGAATCCGACGCCGAGGTAGTCGCACGCGCCAGTTTCCCCCGTGCTGGCCGAGACGGATCCGCCGGTCGCCTCCGCTTCGATCCGATCGAGCAGCAGCGAGCCCAGCCCCCGCCCGCGGGCCGCGTGGTGGGTCGCGATCCGCATGACGCGCCAGCCAGTCTCGATCCCGGCGGCCTCGTCACGAAGCTGGGTCGTCAACACGTCCGGCAGCATATTTCCCCTGACCCGAGCGCCCTCGTACATGTCTGCCCGCCGGTCGGCGTCCAGTCCGCCCTCGCGGGCCAGGAGCGCGACCGAGACGACGTGACCGTCGTGTACGAGCGCTCGAACAGAGACGTTCGGGCCGTCCAGCAGCCGCGCGAGGTCGTCGGGTTCGGTCTGGTAGTGAGCGAGCACGAGCAACCCGAACGCCTCCCGAAGCAGGTGCTCGTCCGACAGGAGTCGCTCGGCCGAGAGGGATTCGTAGGACACTGTCTCCGGGCGGGCGTTGGCGACCAGCGGCTCGACGGGCGGGCGCGCATCGAGCAACAGCGCCCGCGTCGCCCAGACCTCGACGGGATCGCCGGCCGCGTACCGGATCGGCTCGTCCATGCGCACCTCCCGGACTGTCCGATCGGACTCGGCCAGCCGGTCCTTGAACCGGACCGAGAAGCCCCGCCCAGCCCCCTCGTAGCCGTGGATCGTCGTCGTGAACGCCACCGCGGGGGCGTCGAGAAACCCCGAAAGCAGTCGAACTGGCAAAGCCGCCGCCTCGTCGACGACGACCGCGTCCGGATCGTCGGGCAACTCGACGGCGTCTGTCGGCGGCGCGTATCGTACTCGTCCCTCGTCAGTCGAGAGCCGATGGGGCGTCGTCTCGTCGTCGAGTGCTACCGGCTCCTCGATAGCGTTCAGCAACTCCCGGGCACGAGCGAACACCTCGCCGGCGCGCCCGTACTGTGGCGCGGTCACGAGCACGTCCCGACCCGACGCCGCCAGACACCCCGCAGCCAGGCCCGCAGCACTTGACTTCCCCCGGCCACGGTCGGCCTCAACGACGACTGTCCCACCCGGTTCAGAAAGCGCCTCCATCGCCGCCAGCGCCTCGGATTGATCGCCCGTCAGGCAGGCGCGGTAGGCTTCGGTGGGGAACGCACGGTCATCCCGGTCCGGAACCGCCGGACCGGGTACGGACAGGCGTGGGGCAGGATCGGTCAGCCCATCGGACTCGACCGTATCGCTCTCGACGTCGACGACGGCGACCCCGCGATGGGCGTACAGCGTCTCGACCAGCCGAGCCCGGAAGTGGCCGGTCACGTCCTCGGGACCGAACGGCGGGACGGCGAGCGCCTCGGCGAAGTCGTCCCGTCGCGAGGGCCACGCCGACAGCGGCGGCGCGAGTAGCACGAACAGCCCGCCGCCGTCGACGGTCCCGACGACCTGGCCGAGCACGTTCGGACGGAGCGACTCGTGGGCGTCGTAGACGACTGCCGTTCGCGTTTGACCGAGCAACTCGCTGGCGTGGACGGGATCGAGTCGCTCACAGTTCACGAACGGCTCGGGGCCGACCAGCGTCGTGGACTCCAGAGGGATGTCGGCCGTCGCCAGCGCATCCACCGCGCGGTCGCGCGTCGTCTCCGGCTCGCCGGCGAGCACGAGCACGCGACGCTCGTTGCAGTCCCGGGCCTCCGCCCGGAGCGCGGCCGCAAGCTCCATACCCGATCTGGTCGTGCCCCTCGTAAGTCAATTCCGCCTCTCTCTCCTCGGTCCGAATCGTTGCTGTCTGTCGACTATCTATCAGGCCCTGTCCGGCCGGCTGCCGTCGACGTCGATCGCGTCGACCGGGCAGACGTCGACACAGAGCATGCAGTCGATACACTGGCTCTCGTTGGCCGGATCGGCTTTCATCTCACTCTCAGGATGACCGGGCGTCTCTACCCACTCGAAGACGTCGACCGGGCAGTCCTCCAGACAGGCACCGTCGGCGAGACAGATGTCGAAATCGACCGCGACGTGGGTCCCGTGGATCCCCAGCGACTCGGGTTCGTCGACCGGCCCCCAGACGTCGTGTCCGTTGTGCTGATCGACCTTTTCGCGGTTCTGCTCGAAGTTTGGATCGATGGCCATAGCCGAACCAACTCTTGAACGTACCTAATACTGTCGCCGGATCGCTGCCCTTGTTTCCGGTTCCGGTTACGAAACGGTGTCGGCTACTCCGCGAGCAACGCCGCGAACTCCTCGCGGACCTTCTTGACCTTCGGCTCGATCTGCACCTGGCAGTAGCCGTCTGCAGGGTTCTTCTCGTAGTAATCCTGGTGATACTCCTCGGCTTCGTAGAACGTCTCGATCGGCTGGACTTCCGTGACGATCCCACCGTCGTAGACCTCCTCGTTCAGGCGCTCGATGAACCCTTCGACCTGCCGGCGCTGCTCGTCGTCGTGATAGAGCACGATCGAGCGATACTGGCTGCCGACGTCCGGCCCCTGGCGGTCCTTCGTCGTCGGGTCGTGCACCTTGAAAAAGACCTCCAGGAGTTCGAGGTAACTGATCGTCTCGGGGTCGTACTCGACCTGGACGACTTCGGCGTGACCGGTCGAACCCGAACAGACTGCCTCGTAGGACGGGTTCGGGACGTCGCCGCCGGCGTAGCCGGACGTGACCGACTCGACCCCGCGGAGTTCCTTGAGCGCCGCCTCGATACACCAGAAGCAGCCGCCGCCGAGCGTCGCCGTTTCTGTCATTACCTCGTGTTGGTGTTCCAGGACTAAGTCCTCGGCGGTGGTGGCAATCGAATCCGGCGGTCTGCCAGCAAAGAGCGGCTAGCGATCGGACTGCTGCAGGCCGAGGGCGTCCACTACCGATCGGACAGCTGACCGGGCGTCCACTCGCCGTCGAAATCGACGTGCGTGAACGGCTCAGCGTCATCGCCGGCGTAGGTGGCCACGAGCTGTCCGTCGCCTTCCAGGTAGTACTTGTACGTCGTCAATCCAGCAAGCCCGACCGGACCGCGGGCGTGGATCTTGCCGGTCGAGATGCCGACCTCCGCGCCCAGACCGTAGCGGTAGCCGTCCGCAAAGCGGGTCGAGGCGTTGTGGAAGACGCTAGCGGCGTCGATCCCGGTCATGAACGTCTCGGCGGTGTCGCCGTCCTCGGTGACGATCGACTCGGTGTGTTTCGAGCCGTGCGTGTTGACGTGTTCGACCGCGTCGTAGACGTCCTCGACGACCTTGATCGACAGTTCGAGGTCGCCGTACTCGGTGTCCCAGTCCGCCTCGGTCGCGGGGGCGACATCGACGACCTCGCGAGTCCGGTCGTCGCCCCGCAGCGTGACATCGGCGTCCTCGTAGCGCTCGACCATCCCGGGCAGGAACTGCTCGGCGACGGCCTCGCTGACCAGCAGCGTCTCGACGGCGTTACAGACTGCCGGGTACTGCACCTTCGCGTCGAAGGAAATCTCCTCGGCCATCTCCAGGTCGGCCTCGCCGTCGACGTAGACGTGACAGATCCCCTCGGTGTGGCCCAGCACCGGGATCTGGGTGTTGTCCTGGATGTAGGAGACGAACTCCGAGGAGCCACGCGGCATGAGCAGGTCGACCTTGTCGTCCATCTCCAGCAGTCGGTCGACCTCCTCGTGGGCCTCGATGAGCTGGGCCCAGCCCTCCGGGATCGCGTCGATAGCCTCGGCCGTGGCCTCGACGATCGTCTCGTAGAGGATCCGGTTTGACTCGCCGGCCTCGCTGCCGCCCTTGAGGATGACGCTGTTGCCGGACTTCAGCGAGAGCGCGGCGATCTGGACCAGGGCGTCGGGCCGGGACTCGAAGATCGTCCCGACGACGCCGATCGGGACCGCCACCTTGTACAGCTCCAGGTCGTCGTCGAGCTGGCGAGCCTGTAGGGTCTCGCCGAGCGGATCGTCCTGCTCGGCGACGCTCTCGACCATCTCGGCGATCGATTCGAGCTTGCCCGAATCGAGTTTGAGCCGGTCGACCAGCGCCTGGGTGTACTCGCCTGCCGCGAGCATCTCCTCTGCCTCGTCGACGTCTGCAGCGTTGGCTTCGAGGATGGCGTCTTCGTTGTCGCGGATCGCGTCGGCGATCGAGTTGAGCGCGGCGTTGCGCGTCTCTTCGTCGACGTTCGCCAGCCGGAGCGCGGCCTGCTGTGCCTCAGTCACCTGGGCTTCCGTGTCGTATTCACTCATCGTGGACACCGTTTATGGGGACGAATAGCGTCCCGACTGGTTTGGCTGTGGCGATTTTTTCCAGCACGTCCCGCTCGGTCGATTTCGCGATGATCGCCGGGATGCCGTACTCGCTGACGTCACGGGCGCCCTGGACCTTGGTCTGGATACCGCCGAACCCGCCGGTCGTCGTCTCCTCGACGACCCCCTGGACAGTGTCGTAGTTGTCGCCAACCGCCTCGATCAGTTCGGCGTCGGGGTCGTGCTTGGGGTTGCCGGTGTAGACGCCGCCGACGTCGGTCAGCGTGACCAGCAGGTCGACGCCGATCCCGACCGCGATCGACGACGAGATCATGTCGTTGTCGCCGATCTGGATCTCCTCGATCGCGACCGCGTCGTTCTCGTTGACGATCGGGACGACGCCCCACTCGAACAGCGTCTCGACGGTGTTGCGGAAGTTGGTAAACCGCTCGGGGTTCTCCAGGTCGTGTTCGGTCAACAGCAACTGGGCGACCTGCTGGTCGTAGCGGTCGAAACTCTGGGTGTAATGGTGCATCAGGTGGCTCTGTCCGACCGTCGACAGCGCCTGCCCTTCCTCGACCGTGTCGCTGTCCCTGTCCAGCAGCCCCGTTCCCGCGCCGATCGCGCCCGAAGACACCAGCAGAACGTCCTTGCCCCGCCGGCGCAGATCCATGATGTCGCTGACGAGTTTGTCGAGCTTGACTCGGTCGAGCTGTGAGTCCTCGTCGGTCAGGGAGTTCGTCCCGGCCTTGACGACGACGCGCTGGGCGTCTGCGGCCAGCTGGCGTGCCTGCTCGATCTCCTCGGCGTCGACCGTCCCGATCGTTTCACTCATCGTCGAACTCCTCCGCGATCTCCGCGGACCGTCGTTCGGCCGCCTGCACGGCTTCGATGACTTTCCCTTCGACGTCGCTGTCCCACAGGACCTCCATCCCTTCGATGGTCGTCCCGTTGGGCGAGCAGACGGCGTCGATCAATTCGTCGACACTGCGCTCGTCCCGCAGGACGGTCTCGGCCGCCCCTTTGAACGTCTGGGCCGCGAGCGTCTCGGCCTGCTCGGGTTCGAGGCCGCCCTCGATTCCGGCTTCTTTCATCGCGCCGATGAGATAGAAGACGAAGGCCGGCCCGCTCCCGTTGACGGCCGTCGAGACGTCCATCAGTTCCTCGTCGACCACGGCGTACTCCCCGACCGTCTCCAGTAGTTCGCGAACACCCTCTGAGAGTCCCTCGTGAGTAACGGCGGCTGCCATATCGCCGGTCTCGGCGGCGAGGTTCGGCATGACACGAACGACCGTCGCGTCCGTCCGATCGGCGACGAACGCCCGCGAGACGCCCGCCGCGACCGTGACGATCGTCTGGTCGGACGACAACTCCAGGTCTTCGAGCACTGTCGCGACCACGTCCGGCTTGACCGCGAGGACGACCACTTCGCTTCCCTCGGCGGCCGAGAGGTCCGTTGTCGTCTCCGTGCTGTCCGCCTCGATCGCTTCGAGCGCGTCGGGATCGGCGTCGATCGCCGTCACCCGGTGCTCGCCGTCGCGGGCGAACCCACTGATCAGAGCGCCGCCCATGTTACCACAGCCGATGACGCTGACGTCTACCATCTTATCCGAGCAGAGTGGGCTAGGCGACATACCAACTGCGGTTTCTGTCGAGACATACGGTGTCCTTGGCCGTGGAATCTCCCGTCTCTGGCGTAACGCCCATCCGATCAGTGTGGGACGTGTCGCGCGATATCGACCACCACACACTGCTCGTCGAGAGTCACCTCTAGACGCTCTGCACCCGCTGTGATCGTGACCTGATACCGCGGCGGCGATTCCGAGACGACCGAGACCGCATCGCCGTAGACGAAATCCAACTCCCAGAAGCGCCGCTCGTCGATGAAGGTGCCGTGATCGGCCAGAAAGGATACGACGGCCGGTTCCGCGAGGAGGTGCAATCCAATCGGGAAACTGTAGGGCGCCCCACAGTCCCTGCAGCGTCCCTGGGCTGCGACGTCGATCGCCCAGTCGGGATCGACCTCGATTCGTGTCTCCATGCGACCGCTACAGTGCGGACAGACGCCCCGATGAGCGAGCGTGACGTCGCGCCAGACCTGCCGCGAATAGGCGTCGATGGTCTCCTCGGCGGTCCGGGTCGCTCGGCCCCGCGGCGGGAAAAATCCGTAGTGGACGACGGTCTCACACGACGGACAGGCCAGCCGCATGTCCCCGTCTTCGTAATAGACGTGCAATCGCTCGCCACACGCCGGACAGTCGGCGTTCGTCGGCTCGTCGATCGGTGACGGCGAGAGCCCGAACCGCGCGTCCAGGAGGAGATCGACGACGTTCGCACCCAGCGATGTCAGTCGGTAGCCGTCGTCGGTCTTCCGGACGAACCGATCGACCAGTTGATCGAGGTGGTAGTTGAACCGCCCGCTGTCGTCGATCCCCGCCGCGCGCCGGAGGTCCTCGAACGACGACTGCTCTGCATCCCACAGCGCGAGCAGGATGTCGACCCTGGAATCGTCGGACAGAACCCCGAACGCGTCCGCCGCTGCCTCGGTGTCAACCTCCAGTGTCGACTCGGACATACCTCGTCTATCCACGCGCGACCGATTCAACCTGTTGCTACCCGGCGGACCGTCGATGTTGTTGCTACTCGGTGGTGGGCTGTCGATGCTGTTGCTACTCGGTGGTGGGCCGTCGATGCTGTGCTACTCGATAGTTCGCCGTCGGTGCCCGCGGCCACCGGGGCCGTCTCGCCCGACGTTCGCCCCTTCGTACCGAACGAGTCTTCACAATCTCGACGGCATACCTATCTCGCAACCGATACGTGTGCTCACGTCGCGGCCCGGACTCTTCTGATGCGGCCCGCTCATCCCCGATCAACTGTCGCAAGACCGGTCAGTCCCCCGTCGCTTCATCGAACGGACAGAAATGTGATTCTGAGTAAACATATCCGTCCATACCGCGTCACACCCAAGAGATGCGACGGAGACAGTACCTCGGCAGCGTCGCCGGTCTCGGCGCGCTGTCGGTCTTGCCGACAGTAGACGGAACCGCACGCGCACTCTCGGCTGGCGTCACGCCACAGAGTCACCATCCGGGGCCGCCGCGGGTTATGCACGCCGGCGAGCGACTCGTCGACCCGCCAGCGGCCGATTACAAGGGCGATCCCTCCCCGGACGATCGGGATCTGCTGGCCCCCCGTGTCCCGGATCCCCAACGCGATCCCGACAACTACGGCGCCGATGCGTTCACCTGGACAGTCGTCGAGACGCCGCCGGACAGCGAGCTCGAGGGGTTCTACGAGAACGACGCCGAGTACGATTACGGGACTGACAACGTCGTCGCGTTCGATCCGGACGTCCCCGGCCGGTACGTCCTCGAACTCGACGCGCCGGACGGAACGCACGAACTGACGGTTCGGGTCTTCCCGGAGCCCGCTTCGGACGCCGCCGGACCGCCTCGTGTCCGGCCGACCGGTGAGTACGACGCCGGTGCAGACGCGTTCGTGATCGAGGCCAACCAGGCGACCGCCCCGGACAGCGACACCTCTCCCGAAGACGTGACTGTCGAATTCCTCACCGACGATCGGGACGGCCTGACCGACTCCGACCTCGGGGTCGACGGTGCGACGGCGACCGTGCCGGCCGACGCTATCGACGACACGGCGCGAGTGCACGTCGTCACCGTCGACGACCAACCGAGCGTCATCGAGACGGTCGAACTCGACGCCGACGCGGGGGCGGTCACGCCGCTGAACGCGCCGCCGGAGTGGCTCAAGGACGCGACGATGTACGAGATCTTCACCCGGTCGTTCGGCACCGAAGCGGGCGAGGTGGACTTCCAGTACCTCCAGTCGAAAGTCGACTACCTGGCCGATCTCGGCGTCGACGTGGTCTGGCTCACGCCGGTCGTCGACGCGACGACCCACCGTGAGGACGACCCCGTCGGCGGTCCCCATGGCTACGACACGATCGATTACTTCGAGACGGCACCCGCACTGGGGACCGTCGAGGAGTACGAGGCGTTCATCGACGCCTGCCACGAACAGGACATCAAGGTCTGTTTCGATCTCGTGATCAACCACACGGCCCGTCGACACCCGTTCTTCCAGGACACCGTCGATGCGGGCGAGGACTCCAAATACTACGACTGGTACGAACGGACGGCCGACGGCTCGCCGGCGAACTACTTCAGCTGGTCGGACCTGATGAACATCAACTACCAGTCGGTCGCGATGCGCGAGCACGTCCTTTCGGCTGTGGACTACTGGGCCGAGAAGGTCGACGGCTTCCGGTGTGACGTCGGCTACGGCGTCCCCCACGGCTTCTGGAAGGAGGTCCGCGAGCGCGTCAAGGCGATCGACGAGGACGCGTTCCTGCTGGACGAGACCATCCCCTACATGCGGCGGTTTAGCGAAGGGGAGTTCGACCAGCACTTCGACGACGTGCTCTACCAGACGCTGGTCGACGTCGGGCAGGGGCTGGATGCCAGCAACGTCGTCGACGCGATCACCGAGCGCAACCGCAGCGGGATCCCGGATCGGACGCTATTCTTACAGTACCTGGAGAACCACGACCTCCCGCGGTATCTCAACAACGTCGACAAGCAGGCCGAGCGGGCCGCCGCCGCGGCGACGTTCACGCTCCCGGGCACGCCCATGATCTACTACGGGCAGGAACGGGCGCTGCCGGAGTACAGCGAACCCCGCGTCACCGACCAGGGGTACGCCCGCGCGTTCATGAACTGGGACGACTACGACGAGGAGCATCTGGCGTTCTACAAGTCGCTGATCGCGGCCCGCGAGGAGATTCCCGCGCTCGCACACGACGCCGACTTCCGGGGCGCCTACTACGAGAGCGACTCCGAGAACGTCGTCGCCTACGGCCGGGACGCCGGCGACCAGACGGTCGTGGTCGTCCTGAACTTCGGGGACGACTCCGCCCGCGTCGATCTCCGCGGCTCCGTCTCGACGACCGATCTGCGTACCGGCGACGACCTCGGCGTCGACGGCGACGGCGAGACCACAACCGTCGAGGTCGGCTCCGTCGCGATCCTGGAGACGCCGTCGCTGTCGGGGCTGGGGAGCCACGTCGTCGGCATCGACGACGACGCCGGCGACGTACCCTACACGTATCCGACCGGCGACGCCTACGCCGAGGGGGCGCTCGATCTGACCCGTCTCGACCTCCACGAATCGGAGACGGACTATCAGTTCCGCTTCCGGTTCGACGGGCCGATCGAGAACTCCTTCGGTTACGACGGCGGCTTTTCCGTCCAGCACTTGCAGCTCTACCTCCGGGATCCGACGGACCCGTCGGGGTCGACCGCGGCCCGTGAGGGGATCGACGCGACGCTCTCGGCGCCGTATCAGTACCGGATCGTCGCCGACGGCGAGCACGGTGCACGCGTCGAGACGCCCGACGGGGAGACGATCGCCGAGGGATCGGTGTTCGCGAGTCCGTCGACGCGTTCGATCCGGGTCGACGTCCCGAAACACGCCGTGCCGGGCAACCCGACCGACGAGCAACTCGTCCCGCTGGTCGCGGGCTACGATCCGGACGCGCCGGGCAACGTCGCTCGCGTCGACGAGTCCGCCGGCGAGCGTCGCTTCGGCGGCGCCGACGGTGACGTGCCCAACGTGATCGACCTGTTCACGCCGGAGGGCATGTCGGCAGCGGACGTGCTCGCATCGGACGCCGGGATCCCGTATCTCGTCCTGACGGACCCCTTCGAGGGCGACTTGCTCGCCGAGTGGGACGACCCGGTCGGCGACGACGACGGGCCGGGCACGTACACCTACCCGACCGGCGAGGCGTTCACCGACGGCGCGTTCGACGTCGAACGGTTCACCATCAGGGACACCGGCGACCGCCTCCTGTTCGTGCTCGAACCGGCCGGCGAGATCACGAACCCGCTCGATGGCGGGCTCGGATTCTCCCTGCAGCACCTCCAGCTGTACGTCGCCACCGACGGCGACGGCCCGACCGCGACTGAGGGTCGAACCGCCACCAACGTCTCCTTCGCGAGTCCCTACAACTACCGGATCGTCGCCACGGGCGATCGAGGTCGCAACGTCGTCGAGGACGCCACCGGCACGGTTGTCTCCGAGTCCGTCGACGCTGCGGGCTACCCCTCTCAGGGGGCGATTGCCGTCTCGGTGCCGAAGGCAGCTCTCGGCGGCGGGCTGGACGGCGCGGCCGTCGCCCCGCTCGTATTCGGCGACGACCCCGACAGTCCGGGCGGGATCCGACCGGTCGAGTCCGAGGCGACCGAGACGACGTTCGGCGGGGCCGACGCTGAGGACGCCCCAGCAGTCATCGATCTACTCGCGGAGGAAGCCGACCAGTCGACAGTTCTCGAAAGCGGCGACGCCGTCCCCCTGCTCCCGCTGTCGAACTTCTCCGGGACGCTCGTGCACGACTGGAGCGATCCGACCGGCGACGATCACGGGCCCGGCAGCTACGAATATCCGACTGCCGAGATACTGACGCCCGGGACGTTCGACATCACGGACGTCGAGCTGTACCGGGCCGGGGATCGCTACCGGTTCGTCTACTACCTGAACGACGAGATCACGAACCAGTGGTCTGGCAGCCAGGGCTTCTCGCTGTACTTCATGCAGGTCTACATCCGGGACCCGACGGCGGACCCGGCCGTTCCGGCGACGACGGAGGGCCGGACGGGGACGAACACGGACTTCGCACAGCCCTACCACTACCGCGCTGCCGTGACCGGCTACGATCTGCAGGCGATCGAAGCGGCCGACGGATCGATCGTCTCCGAGGACGTGGCGACGACAGTCCATCCGGACCTGCCGGCAATCTCCTTCGACTTCCCGGCGGACGTGATCGGCGACGCGGAGGAACTCCAGTTCGCCCCGCTTTTGTTCGGGTACGACGGGTTCGCGGCCGGACAGGTCCGGACTGTCCAGGCAGAGCCGACCGAGTGGAACTTCGGCGGCGGGAGCGCCGAGGGCGAAAACTCGAACGCTCTCGACATGATCACGCCCGAGGGCGTCCCTCAGTCCGAGGCGATGGCGTTCGAGGACGGTACCCGGCTCCCGTTCGTCCCGCAACTGGACGCCGACGGGCGGCCGACCGCCAGCGCGACTGCGCCGGATACCGTCTTCGCGACGGCGGAGGCGACTCTCGACGCGACAGGATCGACCGATCCCGACGGCCAATCGCTCACCTACAACTGGGTGCAGGTCGCCGGTCCCTCGGCCGAGCTCTCCGATGCGACAGTGCCCGACCCGACGTTCACCGCACCGGAGGTCAGCGAGGAGACGGCCCTTGAGTTCACGGTGACCGTGACCGACACCGACGGCAACAGCACGGGAGTGACGACGACGACGACAGTTCTGCCCCAGTCGGAGAACGAGGGGCCCGTCGCCGAGGTCACGCTCAGCACGGACGTCGAGGAGCCGGTTCCGGCGGGGACGACGGTCGAACTCGACGCCGGCAACTCCTCTGACCCCAACGGCGGCACGCTTAGTTACGCGTGGACGCAGGCTGGCGGGCCCGACGTCGACCTCGCCGGCGACACCGGTTCGACGACCTCGTTCGCTGCGCCCTCGGTCGGCGAGGCGGCCACCGTCTCCGTCGAAGTGACTGTTTCCGACGGACAGGGCGGGTCCGACACCGCCACGATCGATGTCGCCGTCGAACCGGAGCTGACGACCACCCCCACCACGACTCGATCCGACGCCGGGACGGGCACCGACACAGCGACTGAGACGGGTGACGGCTTCGGTCCCGGGTTCGGCGTCGTCTCGAGCGCGCTCGGCACGATCGGCGGCGCGGCCTATGCGATTCGGAGTCTGACTGACGCAGAGAGCAACGCTGACGGCGAGCAGTAGCCCTCATCAATCGGGTTCGTCCCCGGAGGTGGACGATTCACAAAGCCTTTTGCCCGGATCGCCGTTCGTGGTCGTGATGGAATACGGGCTGGTCGCGCTCTGGCTGGTGACGTACCTCCTGTTGCTGTACCTCGGGCAGCCCCTCGCACACGCGCTGTTGCCCGATATGGAGGACCGCGGGGCTTCGCTGGCGCTCCCGCTCGCGCTGGCGGTCGTCTGGCTCGTCGTGTTCGTCCTCGGGCGCGTGTCTATCCAGCTGGGACTCTGGACTGGTCTCCTCGTGCTCGCCGGACTCTCGGCGTTTGCGATCTATCGCGGTTTCGAGGTCGATCACGACGCCTACGCTCGCACTGCGCTCGTGTTCGCGGTCGCGTTTCTCTTTCTCGTCGCGATCCGGGCTGTCGATCCGGCGGCCTCGCCCGGCGGCGGCGAGAAGTTCCTCGATATGAGCCTGTTGCAGTCCTCGCTGCGCGGGTCGACGATCCCGCCCGAGGACGCCTGGTTCGCGGGCGAGCACGTCCGGTATTACTATGGCGGGCACCTGCTCGCGTCGCTTTTAGCGCGGCTGACCGGTACCACCGGGCGGTTCGCCTACAACCTCGCACTGTCGGGGTACTACGCCATGCTCGTCACGGCGGCCTACGGGCTGGCCGGCTCGGTCGCCGCCCACCGGGGATTCTCGTATCGACGGGCCGGGATCGGGGCCGCCTTCTTCGTCGGGTTCGCCAGCAACCTCCTGACGCCGCTGCGGTTCGGCGCCGCGTTGCTGGATGCCGTCGCAGCGCGGATCGGGCCGCTGGGTACGGTCCCGTCGGCGCTGGCAGGTGTCTGGGAGGCGTTCGCCGGACTCTTGCTCCCGTTGCCGCGCGGGTACGGGATCGGATCGTCGCTGTCGGAGTTTCACTACTGGTCGGCCAGCCGTGTGCTCGAGGGCGCGATAACGGAGTTCCCGCTGTTCGCGTGGTACAACGGCGACCTGCACGCCCACATGATGAGTACGCCGTTCCTACTGGCCGTCGCCGCGGTGCTCTTTCAGGTGTTCGTCGCCGGCGCGGATCGGTCGCGTCGCCGAACGCTCGGGACCATCTTCGGCGTCGTCCCGGCGCTCGGGGCCGTCGTCGCCGTCGTCAACTCCTGGTCGTTCCCCGCCGTCGGCGGACTGTCCGTCTTGGCACTCGCGCTCGCGCCGGACCGGCCGATGGCGGTACTGTTCGATCGCGAGCAGCCGATACTGAACGTGCGGTCGTCCGCCGGCCGCTCCGCGTCGTCTACTGGCCGGCCGGTGTCGTCCACTGACCGACTGTGGACCGAGGCGCGGACCCTCGCCGTCGCGACTGTCGCCGGCGTGGCCGTCCTCGCGATCGCCTGGCTGTTGTCGGCCCCCTACTGGCTCTGGGTGGCGAGCGCGACCGGTTCTCCCGGGGTACTTCCTCACCGGAGTACGCTCGCGGAGTTGCTCGTCGCTCACGGCGCGTTCCTGCTTCTGTTCTGGGTGTATCTCTATCGCCACGCCCGACCGTCGCTGTCCTCCCGTCCGGTCTTTTTCGCGCTCGTCGCGCTGACGCTCGCCGTGACGACGGAGATCGGTATCGCCGCTGTCGGACTGTTCGTTCCGCTGATCCTCATTGGATGGGCGCTGCTGCGGGACGAGCGACCGTCCGATGAGACGGCCACTACGACGGATCGAGACCCCCTCTCGAAACTCGGCTTCGAGACGGTGCTGTTGATCGCCGCCGCCGGGCTGATCGTGCTCGTGGAGTTCCTCTATCTGCAGGACGGCGCGATCCCCGGCCGGTTCAACACGGTGTTCAAGGTGTACGCCCAGGCCTGGGTGCTCGCGTCCGTCGCGGCCGGGGTCGTGCTGGTGCGACTGCTGGCCGATCACCGTCCGGCGCTCGGTCTCTCCGGCCGCCAGTGGCGACGCGCCTTCCAGATCGTGGCAGCTGGACTGGTCGGTGTGCTCTCGCTGTACGGGTTGTTGGTTCTCGCCGGTCACTTCGGGCTGTCCGACTCCGGCTCGGTACCGATCGAACCGCTGTCGGTCCTGCCCGGCTGGCTCGTGTTCGCGAGCTTCCTGCTCGGCCTCGCCGTTCTCGGACGAATCGGGATGCGGGCGGCCCCGACGCTGGTACCGTCCGACCGTGACGCGTCCTGTGCCGGGGCTCGACTGGCCGTCGGGCTGGTCGTCGTCGCGGCCGCGTTCGGTGGCGGGATCTGGCTGATCGACGCGGCGAACGAGGACGTCGATCCGACGATGGACGCGCTGGCCTTCGTCGAGTCCGACCACCCTGCGGAAGACGAGTCCATCTACTGGCTCGACGAGGAAGTCAAGGGGCAACCGAACATGGTTAGCTACCCCGGCCAGCAGTACCGCTGGGACAACGCGCCGGCCAGCCTGACCGGCGTTCCGACCGTGGTCGGCAAGCCACCGGAAGCCGTCTATCGCGGCTCGGATGTCTACGACCGTCGCGTCGAGGACGTCGAGACGATATTCACCGGTCAGCCGGCCCAACAGCGCCGGTTACTGGCCGAGTACGACGTCGAGTTGATCTACGTCGGCTCGAACGAGCGGGTTCACTATCGGCCGATCACTGTCGACCAGCTGGATGCCGTGCACGTCGAGAAACAGTGGCAGGCTGTCACGATCTATCGGGTCGATCAGTCGGCGCTTACGACTGGCACGTAACTCCCGGTCACGTCCTGATGGAGGACGTACCGGCTACGCCTCGACGACGGTCACTGCCTCGGCGTCCGCTGAGAGCGTATCCAGGTGCATCGGGATGTACTGGCGACGCTCGTAGGCTTCACGCTCGTCCTCCTGGCCGACCGTACACCACAGCTGGGGCCGGTCCGGTCCGTGCCAGTCGCCCTGGCGCTTGACGGAGAAACAGGTGTACTCGTCGCCGTCGTACTCGATGACGGCGTCCTTGCGGAGGTCCCCGGGATCGCCGTTGATGATGAGGTTCTTCATGCTCGCCCGTTCGGTGCAACCGCACTTAGGGACTTCGGAGCCGGCGGTCGGGCCGGACGGAACCAAACGGGTTTTAAGCGACGGCGAGAAATCACACGCAAGGTCGATTCGCTATGCAGATGCCACGCCGATTTAACACGTACTGTCCGAACTGTAACGAGCACCACGAACACGAGGTCGAGAAGGTCCGGTCGGGCCGCTCTTCCGGTATGAAGAAGGTCAACGACCGCCAGCGTGAGCGCCAGTCCGGCATCGGGAACGACGGCAAGTTCTCGAAGGTCCCCGGTGGCGACAAACCCACGAAGAAGACCAACCTCACCTACCGCTGCAGCGAGTGTGGCAAAGCCCACGTTCGCGAAGGATGGCGTGCCGGCCGACTGGAGTTCCAGGAGTAGATACGATGGCTGGAAACTTCTACACCGTCGCCTGTCCGGACTGTGAGAACGAACAGATCGTCTTCGGCAAGGCTGCCAGTGAGGTCGCCTGTGCAGTCTGTGGCCACACGCTCGCGGTCCCGACCGGCGGCATGGCCGAGATCGAGGGCGACATCGTCGACACCGTCGAGGCACGGTAACCATGAAGTACAGCGGGTGGCCGGAAGAGGGCGAACTCGTCGTCGGCCGCATCGACGAGATTGAGGATTTCGGCGTCTTCGTGGACCTGCTCGAGTACGACGACAAGCGCGGTCTCTGTCACATCAGCGAAGTCGCCTCCGGGTGGATCAAGAACGTCCGCGATCACGTCAACACCGACCAGCGGGTCGTCGCGAAGGTACTGGATGTCGACGAGTCCGCCCAACAGATCGACCTCTCGCTGAAGGACGTCAACGACCACCAGCGCAAGGACAAGATCCAGGAGTGGAAAAACGAGCGCAAGGCCGACAACTGGATGGAGCAGTCCTTCGGTGAGGACATCTCTGACGAAAAGTACGCCGCCGTCGGAAACGACCTGCTCGCGACGTTCGGATCGATGTACGAGGGCTTCGAGCAGGCGGCTATCCACGGTGACGATGCGCTCGAAGACACCGATCTCTCCGAAGACGAGGTGGATGCGATCGTCGAGACTGCCCGGGAGAACGTCTCCGTTCCGTACGTCGAAGTGTCCGGCTACGTCGACTTGCAAGCGTTTGACGGCGACGGCGTCGACGCGATCAAGGAGGCACTCCAGGCCGCCGAAGGAAACGGCGAGGTGCCCGAAGAAGTCGAACTCGAGGTGACCTACGTCGGGTCGCCGGAGTACCGGATCAAGGTCCGGGCGCCGGACTACAAGACTGCCGAATCGCAACTCGAGGCCAGTGCCGAGCGGGCCGCCGACGAGATCGAGGTACACGGCGGCACCGCGCAGTACCACCGTGAACGCAACACCGACGAGGAGTAATCTCCCTCGCTGGTATGAAATCCGATATTCGCATTTGTTCGGCGTGGCAGGATACCCACGACCGGCCGATCTATACGCTTTCTGAGACCTGCCCCGAATGCGGGGCCGATGCCATCAACAGTGCCCCTGCCCCCTTTTCGCCGGAAGATCGGTACGGCTCGTACCGACGGGCACTTAAGCAGCGACGCCGCGAGTAGCGGGTATGGACACGTTCGAAACCGAGATTCTCGCCGAGCCCGACCTGGAGGACCCGGTGCTCGTCGAGGGACTGCCCGGCGTCGGACACGTCGGCAAACTCGCTGCCGAGCACGTACTCGAAGAACTGGACAGCCAGCTCGTCGCGCGCGTCTACTCGACGCATTTCCCGCCGCAGGTCACCGTCGAAGACGGCACGGCGGAGCTCGCACACGCCGAGTTCCACGCCGTCGAGACCGAGACTGGATCGGACCTGATCACGCTGACCGGTGACCACCAGGCCCAGGACAGCCAGGGTCATTACGGCCTGACTGACACGTTCCTGGATGTCGCCGAGCAACTGGGCGTCGAACGGGTGTTCGCGCTCGGCGGCGTCCCGACCGGCGAACTCATCGAGGAATACGACGTGTTGGGCGCGGCGACGAGCGACGAACTGGTCGAGGACCTGGAAGCCGTCGGCGTCGAGTTCCGCGAGGACGAACCCGCCGGCGGGATCGTCGGCGTCTCGGGCCTGTTGCTCGGACTGGGCGCCCGGCGCGACCTCCCGGCGGCCTGTCTGATGGGCGAGACCTCGGGATACCTGGTCGATCCCAAAAGTGCCCAGGCCGTCCTGGAGGTCCTGCAAGATCTCATCGGCTTCGAAGTCGACTTCGCGTCGCTCGAAGATCGGGCCGACGAGATGGAAGAGGTCGTCCGGAAGATCCAGGAGATGGAGGGCGGCGGCCCCGCAGCGTCCGAAGAGGATCTCCGGTATATCGGCTAGAATCGGGCACGCGTTGCCTCTAGCGAGCGATTCTTGTCGCCCTGTTCGGTATTCGGGATGTGCTCGATAGCCTCGCCCAGTTACCGTCCTGGCTCGTCGTCGGTACCGCGCTGGGGCTGGCCTGTAGCCTCGCCGTCGCTGGGCTGTTCGTGCTGACTGACCGGCTGACCGGGGCTGACCGCCCGTCCGGATCCGGCGACAGCGAGGCGCGTCGGCGCTCGGAGATCCGGGCGTATCTCGGGCGGATCGGCGAGCAATTTATCGAGGATCACACTGTCGCCGACCAGCGAGTGGCGTTCTATCTCCCGGAGCGAGCCGTGGCGATCACCTTCGACGCGCGGACGTACTTCCGACTCGTCGGGACGGGGACGGCGCCGGTCCTCGTCGAGCACGAACTCCCCGGCGTCGCTCTCGGTGCGCGGTTGCCGTTCGAGACGCCGGCGGAGTCGGCCGGACCGGCTGGTCATCCGGCAGCGGCCGCGTTCGCCCGTCTGGGCGTTCCCGTTGGCGCGCCCCTCGCCGACGTTCGGGACGCCTATCGCGAGCGCGTCAAAGAGGTCCATCCCGATCAGGGCGGCGATGAGGTCGCGTTTCGGGAAGTCCGGGACGCGTACACGACGGCTCGCCAGTACACCGGCGACTGATCTCGCGCGCTCGTCATGACGAACCGGACGAGTTGCCGGCGGCGATCCGGACATCGCCACGTTCCGTGACGTAGACTCGGATCGGTCGTTTGAGAATGTTGTCTTCGATTGCGTCGGCGACCGACGAGCGCACTTCCTCGACCAGCTCGACCGCGGAACTGTTGACCTTGACGTCGGCCTCGTCACACGCGGAGTACACCCTCGGTGGCACGTCGAAAAGCGACGTATGGGCCTCGATTTCGGTCTCCACTGGCGGGTCTAACAGCTCCAGAAAGGCGACGGTGTTGCGCGCTTGCTCCGCGTTGTCTCGCGCGCTCGATTCGATGTTCGCGACGTTCGCACGCGTCGTATCGAAGCGATCGGCGATCTCGGCCTGTGTCAGCCCCCGCTCGCGGAGCGCGAGCACTTCGGCCTGCCGGTCTGTCAACACGAGCTTCTCGGCGGGATACTCGAACTCCGCGAGCGGGTCCGCGTCTCCGTCGGCCATAGCTGTTGCTCTCGATATCTACTCCCGGCGCTCGCATAAACCCCGGGGAGGCGCCGTGTCGTTCCCAGCGGCCACGGTATCATTCTTTACCGGCGGTCGAGGCGAATGCTCCCGGGCTTGACCCCGAGCGATTCACCACGGCGGGTCCCGTGACCGGTTGCACTCCCCGTCTAGCTTCAGGATAGCGACGTACTGGTTTGCCGCGAACTCCTGTTCGTCGCCGTACTGGTCGCTGTGAGGGTAGATGCCCAGCGGGATCAGATCACGTAGCGATCCCGGCTCCGCGCGGTCGGGGACGAAGTTCGGCGGTCGCTCGCCGAACTCCTTGACGATCGTGTAGTTGTACTTTCCATCAATCAGTGCCCGGACGTACGCCGCCCGGGCGTCGACGTTCGTATCCACGTCGTAGCCCCGCTGGTCGTCAGGGATGTCCCGCAGATACAGCAGTTCCTTGTATCCGATCTGGATGTAGGCGGGACAGCGATCGATCGCGCTCTCGTCGTCCGTCCAGATCGGATTGATCCGCATGTCGTGTGGGATCGCGTTTTCGAGGAATCCGTGATAGTACGTCTCCATCGTCGCGTTCTCCTCGGCGTTGTCGCGCAACCAGTCGGTCGCCTCGTCGCGGGGCATCGACGCGTAGCCCGCGACGCCGACACCAGCGTATATGGACGTCGAGACGATCAGTATCGCGAGCCCGACTCTGGCTACTGTCCGGCGACGGCGTCCGAGTTCCCTGAACGTCCACGCTGTCAGAAGCATAATCGCCGGGAACGTCGGGAGCAGGTGATGAACACGCCAGTCGTGCCACGTCGAGATGAGCAACAGGAAGGCTCCGAGGTGAGCGACGAGCAGCCAGATGCTGTCCAGCTGTGGCGCGGCCGCTCTCGGATCCGGGAGCGCGACGAGCCGCTTCCCGAAGAGGTAGAGACTGGCGCCGACGCCGAGTACCGCTCCGACGAACAGCGGGATCCCGAACGCGCTGAAGTACGTCCGCAGGAACCACCACCACGTCGGGGCCGTCGGGCCGACTGCCGTCGACACACGTTCGCCCCCGCTCAGAAACCACCGCGCCGTGACTTCCCGGACCGATCCGACTAGCAGCGTCGGCGTGCCGAGTATCATCACGGCAAGTCCGATCCCGGCACCTGTCAATATCAACCGCGGCCGCCAGACCGCGTCCCTGAACGATCCGTCCGCCGACCGCGCACCCAACAGGTGGGCCAGTCCGATCAACAGGACGATCGGCGCGACGGTGAGCTTGAAGACCATCCCCACTGCACCGGCGGCGCTGGCCTGGTAGAACCGCCTGTCGTCGTCGGATTCCAGAAACAGCACGAGCGCGTACAGCGATGCGAGCAGGAAAAACGTCGCCGGGATGTCCTCGCCGCCTTCCTTGGCGAGTTTCACGAATCCGAGCGTCAGCCCGAGCAGGACAGACGCGATGCGACCGGTCGGCCGATCCCAGATCCGGGTTCCGAGCCGATAGGTGAGATAGACCGTCCCGACGGCGAACAGGACGTTCGTGAGCCTGATGAGCACGAGGCTCCACGTCCACACCCAGCGCGGCGTCGAGGCCCAGGTCTCGTAGTGTGCGTAGCCGCCGGTCGGAATTCCGATCCCGGCGATGGCGTCGACCTGCCCGGTCAGCGCTGCGACGAGCACGACCGGCAACACCGCGATCACGTACAGATAGGTAGTCCCGGCCCACGGCTCTCGACTCCAGGTAATTCCCTCCCGGAGCCCGCTGAAACTGGGGTCGTTGATGACCGAACTGTACGTGACCAGCGGATCGAGCACCCGGTCGTGTTCGTCCCACGTCGCGAATATCGGAACCCGATGCCAGAACCAGAACCCCGCAAGGACGAGCGTGACGAGCAGGATATAGACCAGATACGGGTCCGAGCGAACGTCGTCGCGGACTTGCTCGCTCGCGCGTCCGAACCAGCCCGACCACGTTCCCATCGGGTCGGAGTCCGGGAACCGGCTACAAAAACGTTGTTCTTGCCGGCGTCGCTCGCCGTCTCGCTCTCTCTGCTAAACTTGAAAATGGATTTATGCGTCCCGTTGAAACCGACGGCTACCATGGAATTCCCGGATGCCGTGCCGGTCGACTCGACTCGGGAGTTGCACGACTGGCTGGTGGACAACTGGTGGGTCGTCCTCGTCGCCGGCTCCGTCGGCGTGGTGGGGCTCGCGACGGTCGTGAAATTCGCGGGCTCGCCGTTCTACATCCACAAGGACTCGGCGCTGTTCCAGCACGGCGGCTGGTACATCCTGAACGGTGGGACGCTGTACGTCGACATCTGGGATCTCAAGCCCCCGCTCATCTACTGGGTGTCGGCCGTCCTCGCGCTGCTGTCGTTCGGCAACATGGCCGTCCTCCAGATCTACGGCATCATCGCCGCGGTCGCCGCCGTCTCCGGCGGGATCATCTTCGTCGGGCTGACGGCCCACCGGCTCACTGACGATCGCTTTGCCGCGCTCGTCGCCGCCGGGTCGATGCTTCTGGTCACGTCGCTGTACACGTTCCCCTACGCCGGCATCCGGCCGAAGTACTTCGCGTTCCTGTGTGGTGCCGGGGCTCTGTATTTCGCCCTCGAGGACCGCTCTCTCGCCAGCGGCGTCGCTGCCGCGCTCGCGGCCGGCTTCTGGCAACTCGGCGGGTTGCTCGCGTTTCTCGTCGTCGCGATCAACGCCGATCGCGGCGGCGCTCGCGGTGCCGGACGGACGATTGCCGGCGGACTCGTCGTGACAGTGCTGACCGTATTGCCCTTTGTCCTCACCGGCAGAACGATCCCGCTCTTCGTCGAGGTCGTCCTCGGTCCGATCTACGGCGTCGAACGGTACACGCTCGTCGGACGGTTGCTCACGCTGATCGTCGAACTCGGCCCCGGACTCTTGCTCGTTCCGATTGCGTTCGCCGGCTACGCGCTGGCGATCCGGCGAGACTGGCGGACGTACTGGTGGGTCGCTTCCGGCGGTGGACTGTACTCGCTGCAGATCTTCCTGGAGTTTCAGGGCACTATCGAGCTCGTCCTGTTTTTCGTCTTCCTCGCGCTCGGCGCTGGCGTGCTCACGGCCGAGCTCTCGGTGCCGTCACGCCAGTCGACGCTCGCCGGCGTGCTCGTCGTCCTGATACTGCTCTCGGGCCTGTGGGCCGAAAGCTCGGTAATCCCGGGCAACGACGCTGCCGTTGACCTCCAGGAGGACCACGACATTCCCAACTACGAGGATCTGCCGCCGGACCCGCCCAACTCGCCGTCGATGCAGGAGATCTACTGGGAGAAACAAAAGCCTGACAACTGCCATTACCGGCTCGGTCACAAACAGAAGTACTTCGAAATGGTGACCGGCGGATCGATAAACAAGACTACCTGTGGACAGTGGCCGTACGACCGGGAGCCGCTGCCGTGGGTTCTGGATGCGTTGAACCCCCTATCCTGACCGTTCACGGCAGTCTCGGGTAATTCACGGCGTTCTGAAGACCCGTACCGTGTCCCGGTTCGTCGGCTTCGTGGTGAGCTGAGCGAGACCGAGGTCGGTGAACACCCGCTTCCAGTCGCGGTGATACAGCGGGAACTCGTCGTTGACGTAGCTCACGTCGCCGTCCGACCGGCCCCGCTCCGGGCTATTGCCCTCGTTTTCGGCAGTTATCAGGATATCGCCCGTCACACGCGTCAGTTCCTCGAACACCCACGCGTCGTCGGGGTGGATGTGCTGCAGCGTCTCGACGGAGTAGACGACATCGAAGGCATCGTCATCGAACTCCGGGACGATGTCCTCGATTGCACCCGCCCGAAAGGCCCCCGTCTCCGCCAGCGTGGGATATCGCTCGGCCATCACCTCGAAAGACTCGTCGTTGATGTCGATCCCGGTCAGGTTCTCGAACCCAGCCCGACGCAGGTACTCGAGGTGGCGGCCGGAGCTACAGCCAATCTCGAGGATCGCCGCGTCGGTCGAGACGTAGTACTCCAGTACTGTCGCCAGCGCGTCGCTCACCTCGTTTTCTCCGATACCTGCGTAATATTCGGGCGAAAACTCCCCCGAGCGCTCCGCCCACGACTGCCGGTTCGCGTCTGGATCCATACTGGCTCGTTTGTCATCAAGGCCCTTGACGGAATCGTTGTGTCGGCCGCCCCGCTGTCCCCTCGAGGGACGTGTCACTACCGCTCCGAGCATCGTGCGGGAACGTATCGGGCGAACGGAACGTGTCTGACGAGCGGCGCAAACTATTTGGCCACGATGGGACTTGTGCATGACAATGACGACGCGCGCGGCCGACCGAGTGGACGAGTGGGAATCGCGTCCGTTCACCGACGGTTACGAGCAACTGCGGACGCTCGCCGACCGGTCGTTCTCCGGTGCGGTCACGGCGGGTCGTGCGACGCTGTATCTGATCAACGGGACCGCTGTCGACGTCCTCGGCGGGTCCATCGAGGACTTCGAGGACGCGACCGGGACGGTCCGGGAAGCACCGACGCCGGCGCTCTCGCTTCTGGCCGTGATGCAGGAACGGGGCGACGACGTCCGGGCGAAATACTACAGCGAGGAGACCGCGCTGAGCGAGGCCGACCGAAAGCTCTCCGACGGCGGTTTCACTGGCTACGTCGAACTCTCGGAGAACGTCCTCAGCGGCGACTACTACGTTCTCTACCAGGGCGGCAAATCGATGAGCGTCGCCTTCCTCGGCGAGAGCGAGCGACTGGTATACGGCGAGGACGCCTTCGAGCGTGCCGACGAGGAGGTCGGCATCTACAAGGTCTATCCGGTGTCGATCGACCCGATCGAGATCCCGGAGCCCGAGGAGCCAGAATCCGACCCTCCGTCCGGAACCGGCGAGGAACCGCAATCGGAGACCGACGCTTCCGACTCGGCGACGGCTGATCCGTCACACGCGGCTGACGCCGATGCCGACGCCGACTCGGCCGGCTCGCAGGCGGAGACGTCCGCAACTGCGGACTCACGGGACGCTGAGCCGGCGACCGATACGGTGCCAGCGGACGAGTTGTCGGCCGATACTGGCCGTTCGGCCGAGACCGACTCGTCCGCGTCAGCGAGCGACGCCGGCGAGTCCGCAGCCTCGACAGGAGATGCCGATCGGACCGAGATGTCGGAAGATGCCGACAGCGTACACCGTGGTGGGCGCGGCACTGATACGGTCCCCCGTGAGCGTACGGATCCACCTGAAACGACGCGTGATACCCCGACGACGCGGGACGATGACGTGGCGCGTGATGCCCCGACGACGCGGGACGATGACGTGGCGCGTGATGCCCCGGCGGCGCGAGACGACGCGTCCGAACGCGGGCAACCGTCCCGGTCACAGGACGAGAGCACGCGTGACTACCCGAGCGAACGAGCGCAAGCGCCATCCGAGCGCGAAGAGGGCCGTCGGCGCGAGCAGAGTGGTGGCGACCGGCGACCCGACACACCGTCCCGCGAGTCCGGGTCGCGACGGGATCGCCAGCCCCGTGACGCCGACGCTGCTATCACCGAACACGTCGACGACGCGGCGGGCGGATCCGACGATCGGGACGGCGGCTCCAGTGATACCTCCCTCGAGCGGCGCGTGATCCCGTCCGTCGATCCCGGCCGGACGTGGACTCCAGAGGACGATCACACCGGCACCGACCCCGAGTACGAACAGCCCGCGGGCGCGACTGGCGACCGCCGGACGAACAGCGAGTCGTCCGCCCGGTCAGCAGCCAATCGATCGGCGTCCACGCGCTCGCCAGCGGGCTCCCAGCCCGCACAGTCCGAGGACACGCGGGCTGAAATCGCCGATCTTCAGCAGCGGATCGACGAGCTCGAGGCCGAACGCGGGGACCTCGAAGCCGAACGCGACGAGCTGCAGGCCCAGCTCGAGCAGGTCCGGGACGAGCGGGACGACCTCCGGGAAGAGGTGCAGACGCTTCGCGAGCAGGTGGCGACTCTCGAGGACCGTCTCGAAGCACAGACAACCTCGTCCGAAGCGGGATCGCCTCCATCCGGCAGTGATACGTCGTCGGGACAGTCCCTCACACCGCAGGAAGCCATCGCCGGCACGAACCTGTTCGTCCGCTACGGCTCGAAAAGCGGCGCGACGCTGTCGGCGGCCCACGATGGCGACGCCGACGCGACGGCCGTCAACGACAACCTCTCGCTGGAGTACCACACGGAGTTCGACGACGCGACGGCCACCGTCGACGGCGAACCGTACGAGTCGTTCCTCGAGGGGACGATCCACTACCGATTCGTCGCGTGGCTCGTCGAGGATCTCCTCTATGCGGTCCGGGACACGGGTCATCGGAGTTCGCTCGCGGATCTGTATGACGCGATCCCCCGGATCGATCGCGTGCAGTTCGCCGGTACGGTCTCGGCCGATGCGGACGCCGAGGACGGAGACTCCCGTGCGGATACGTCGTTCGATGTCGTGGTGCGCGACCGGATGGGCAATCCGCTGATCGTGACGAACCTCAACGATTCCCGGTCGGCGACGACCGAGGGGATGATGACCGACCTCGTCACCGCCGCGAGGCAGGTTGGGGACATACACGAGCGACTCGCCGGCGCGTTTTTCGTCACGTCGAGCTTCTTCGACCCGGATGCCCTCGAAACGGCCGCGGAAGCGACCGGCGGCGGGCTGCTCAGCCGTGACAAGCGCGAGAGCTTCGTGCGACTATCGAGAAAAGACGGCTTTCACCTCTGTCTGGTCGAGTCACGCGACGACGACTTCCACCTCTCGGTGCCGGAACTTTAGTTTTCGACTTCGGCCGCGTCGTCGATCTTCATCCCTTCGAGTTTCTCGCCGATGTGGTCGATCTTCTCGTCCAGATCGTCGACGAACTCGCCGGTCTCTTCGGTCGTGATCGCACCCTGGCTGGAGGGCTCGATGAGGTTTTCCTCCTCGAGGACCCGCAGCGAGTACCGGACCTTGTGATGGGGGTAGCCCGTCTCGTTGGACATCTTCACGATTCCGATCGGTTCGTTCTCGATGACCATCCGCAGTACCTGCAGATGGCGTTCCAGCATGTCGACTTCCTTCTCAAGCCGGTCTATCATGGCATTCGTTAACTTGTGTGCCCAGGGTTTAAAGGTTGCTGTCTGGCCGAAGGAAAATCGCTACAGCGAACTACGATTCCCCGGTATTTAGAGGTTGTGATGGGTTCACTAGCAGTCCGTGGCCGTTCGACGGTGTCGGACCGTAATCTGTTTACCCGGGTGGTGGGAAATCGACCCTGATGACTGTCACGATCGTCGGCTCACAGCTCGGCGACGAGGGAAAAGGCGGCGTCGTCGATCTCTACGGCGACGCGGCCGACGTCGTCGTTCGCTATCAGGGCGGAGATAACGCGGGCCACACCGTCGTCGAGGGTGGGGAGACCTACAAACTCTCGCTGGTGCCCAGCGGTGCGGTCCGGGGCAAGATCGGTGTGCTCGGAAACGGCTGCGTGATCAACCCGCGGACACTGTTCGAGGAGATCGACGCGCTGCGCGATCGGGGGCTCGATCCGGATATCAGAGTTGCCGAGCGCGCTCACGTGATCATGCCGTTCCACCGTGTACTGGACTCCATCGAAGAGGACGTCAAAAGCGAGGACGACCAGGAAGTCGGGACCACGGGCCGGGGGATCGGCCCGACCTACGAGGACAAGGCCGGCCGTCGCGGGGTCCGCATCGGCGACCTGCTCGATCCCGACGTGCTCCGCGAACGGCTGGAGTACGTCGTCCCGCAGAAACGCGCGATCGTCGAGGACGTCTACGGGTTGGATCCGGACGAACTGGACTACCCGAAGGCCTTCGACGTCGAGGCCCTCCACGAGGAGTTCAGCGAGTACGGCCGCCGGCTGGAATCGATGGCCGTCAATGCCGGCCAGTTCCTCAGCGAGGCACGGGCCGAGGGCGACAACGTCATGCTCGAAGGGGCACAGGGGACGCTGCTCGATATCGATCACGGCAACTACCCGTACGTCACCTCCTCGAACCCGACCGCTGGCGGGGCCTGCGTCGGCAGCGGCCTGGCACCTGGCGTCGTCGGCGACGGCGAGGTGATCGGCATCGTCAAGGCGTACCTCTCGCGCGTCGGCTCCGGCCCCATGCCGACGGAACTGGGCGGCGTCGTCGAGGACACGCCCGGGTACGACGAGCAGGGCGAAGGTGACAACGAGGAGCTGGCGACGTACATCCGCGAGGAGGGCGACGAGTACGGCACCGTCACCGGCCGTCCCCGTCGAGTCGGCTGGCTCGACGTGCCGATGCTCCGCCACGCCGCGCGTGTGTCCGGGTTCACTGGTTTGGTAGTCAACCACGTCGACACGCTGGCTGGACTGGACGAGGTGAACGTCGGCCATGCCTACACGCTCGACGGCGAACAGCTGGAGACGGTCCCGCCGACGACAGAGGAGTGGGCCCGCTGTGACGCCACGCTTCGCACGTTCGACGGCTGGCCACAGCAAGACTGGGGCGCCGTCGCCGAGGCGGGCTACGAGGCGCTGCACGAGAACGCCCGGGCGTACCTGGAGTATCTCAGCGACGAACTCGACACGCCGATCTACGCGGTCGGGATCGGCCCCGGGCGCGACCAGTCGCTCGTCCTCGAAGAACCCGAGTACTGATCTCAGCCGTACGGTTTCTTGCGATTTCACACCTCCTCATCAGCTGTGCCGCTCACGAACCCGTCGCGGATTTAGCTCCGGAACGTTTACGTATTAGACGCGTCTAAATTCTCGCAATGAGACGGAGTCGGTCCGGAGGGAGTCGCCGTGTCTGAGTTCTTGACGGTCGTGATCGTCGCAGCGACGGCACAGCTCGCGGTGCTTCCGGGCGAGAAAGTCCAGTTCATCATCGCGGGCCTCTCGACACGATATCACCCGCTCGTCGTCGTGTCGGCCGCCGGGGCAGCCTTCGCCGGCTGGACGGCGCTGGAGATCCTTTTCGGCAACGCGCTGAAAGGAGCACTGCCGACGCTCTACCTGGATCTGTTCACTGCAACGCTGTTCGCGGTGTTCGCGGTCTTACTGTTGCGGTCGGCCCCGGCAAAGCAGGCGCAACCGACTGCGACCGACGGCGGTGCGTTCGGTAGCGAGGGTGACTTAGATGTCTCGTTGTTCGGCTACGAGGTGCCCAACGCCCTCGGCGGCTGGCTGCCGATCTTTGCGATGATGGCGGCTGGCGAGTTCGGCGACAAGACCCAACTGATCACGATCACGCTGGCGGCTCAGTACGGCGCTCATCCCGGGATCTGGGTCGGCGAGATGCTCGCGATCATCCCCGTGAGTCTCGCGAACGCGTACTTCTTCCACACGTTCTCCAGTCAGTTCGACGCCCGAAAGGCGCACTTCGCCGGCGCGGCGATCTTCGCGTTTTTCGCTGCCGATACGCTACTCGCGATCACGACTGACTTCTCGGTCTGGGAGACCGTCGTCGGGGCGGTCTCGTCGGCACTTTCGGCACTGGTCGTGGTCAGTTGAGTCGGTCGGTGTCGACTGCCACGTTCGGCGGTGCGATGACGAGAAAGCCTCGGAAGTGGACGAGTTCTCCACCCATATCCCGTATCTCCCGGGCGAAACCGGCCGCGCGCTCGTTGACGTCGCCCTCGACGCTGAGCACGAGGACGTCCCCGTCTTCGATCAACTCGACCCACTCCTCGTCGGCTGTACTTCCGTCGAGGATATCGAGCACGATCCGCCCGTCCCCGTCGTCGGTTCCATCGAGTTTGTCCTCGACGGCCTGCAAATCGAGATCGAACTCGGCCATACGTTGTCCCTTGGCGGCCACCACCAAAAATCGTTCTCGTCGAGTCGAACCGGACATCCGTCCAGACTATCGGGGTAGCTCGGTGCCCGAACGGACAACTATCCATTGTGTGGCCCGGACATTGAAATACCGTCCACGCGCTGTGACGATGGAGAACAACCTTTTTATATCACGAGCGACCTTGATTCGGATGCAAATGACCCAACATACCGAGGGCACGTCGGAGTCTCCGGCGGATCGAGTTCTTCCAGGGCACACTCGATAGCACCTCTGAAATCGACGAGGCACGAATTTTCGATACGACGCTCCGTGACGGGGAGCAGTCGCCTGGTACGTCGTTTAGTTACGAAGACAAACGCGAGATAGCCGCGCTGCTCGACGAGATGGGAACCCACGTCATCGAGGCCGGGTTCCCCGTCAACTCCGACGCGGAGTTCGAGGCGGTCCGGGACATCGCCGCCTCGACCTCGACGACCGTCTGTGGACTGGCCCGTGTCGTCGAGGACGACGTCGAAGCGGCGCTCGATTCGGGCGTTGAACTGGTTCACGTGTTCGTCTCGACCAGCGACGTCCAACTGCAGGACAGCATGCACGCCACCCGCGAGGACGCGTTGCACCGCGCGGTCGAGTCCGTCGAGCGCGTCAAAGAGGCCGGCGTCGAGTGCATGTTCTCGCCGATGGACGCGACCCGGACCGACGAGTCGTTCCTGATCGAGGTCGTCGAGGCCGTCTCCGAGGCGGGCACCGACTGGATCAACATCCCGGACACCACGGGCGTCGCGACCCCCGGCCGGTTCGAGGATCTGGTCGGGACGGTCGTCGAGCACACCGACGCCCGCGTGGACGTCCACACCCACGACGACTTCGGGCTGGCGACGGCAAACGCCCTGTCGGGCTACGAGGCCGGCGCGGCTCAGGCGCAGGTGTCGGTCAACGGCATCGGCGAACGGGCTGGCAACGCCGCTTACGAGGAAGTCGCGATGGCGCTGGAGAGCCTCTACGATGTCGACACCGGGATCGATACGACCCGGATCACTGAACTGTCACGGCTCATCGAGGAGAAGAGTTCGATCGCCACTCCCGGGAACAAGCCGGTCGTCGGCGACAACGCCTTTGCCCACGAGAGCGGCATCCACGCCGCCGGCGTCATCGAGAACGCTGACACCTTCGAGCCGGGCGTGATGACGCCCGAGATGGTGGGGGCCGAACGCGAACTGGTGTTGGGCAAACACACTGGCACCCACTCCGTCCGCGAGCGGCTGACCGAGGCCGGGTACAACCCGACCGACGAGGAGGTCCGGCAGGTAACCCGCCGCGTCAAGGACTACGGCGCGGAGAAACGGCAGGTCACGCTGGACGTCCTCGAACGGTTCGCCGACGAGGTCGGCGTCGACCGCGCACGAACTGAGGAGGTCCGTGCCTGACCATGTCGCCGACGGCGTTCACATTCGCGGTTGACCAGCGGCTGCGGTACTGGTCGACACGCCATCCGTCGGGCGACCAGCCGCCGGCACACACCCGGTGTCGCCCACGGCCCCGACATCGACTCTCACGGAACCTTTATTATTCGGGACGGACAGATTCACGTACTGATGACACAGTCCGCTGGCATCCGGGATCGCCCCGCCACCAGCGGCGCGCTCGTCCTTCTCGGCGGTATTGTAGGGGCCCGTTAGGCCCCGCTACACCCCCTTTTCGTTTCGGCCGGTATCGCTCCCGACTACCAACCCAGCAACCAGCAATGCAGACACGACACCCAACACACAGTGATCGACCATGAGTGAACGCGCATCGATTCCCAAGCGGGACCCAGAAGAAGTTCCTGAACGAGAGAGCGGCATCGAAACGGTCGAGTCGGGCTCGGAGGCGATCATCGCCTCGCTCGAGCAGGCCGGCGTCGACCACGCATTCGGCGTCCAGGGCGGCGCGATCATGCCCGTCTACGACGCTCTGTACGACTCCTCGATCCATCACATCACGATGGCCCACGAGCAGGGCGCGGCCCACGCGGCCGACGCCTACGGGATCGTCACGGGCGAACCCGGCCTGGCGATGGCGACCTCCGGTCCCGGTGCGACGAACCTCATCACCGGGCTGGCCGACGCGGCGATGGATTCGGACCCGATGATCGCGCTGACCGGCCAGGTCGCGACCGACTTCGTCGGCAACGACGCCTTCCAGGAGACTGACACCACGGGTATCACGATGCCCGTCACGAAGGCCAACTACTTCGCCAACCACTCGGATACGGTCGGCGACGACGTCAGCGAGGCGTTCGCGCTGGCCCGTGAGGGCCGGCAGGGCCCGACGCTGGTCGACCTCCCCAAGGACATCACGAAAGGCGAGACCGACCAGTGGCCGAAACCGCCGGAGGCCCCGGACACCCACGACGAGCCTGTCGAAGCCGACGAGTCGGCCGTCGAGGCCGCGGCCCGGACCCTAAAGGCGGCCGATCGACCGCTCATCCTCGCCGGCGGCGGCGTCATCAAGAGCGAGGCCAGCGACGAACTGCGATCGTTCGCCCGCGAGTACGAGATCCCCGTCATCACGACGATGCCCGGGCTCGGCACGTTCCCGGAGACCGACGACCTCTCGCTGGGGATGGCCGGTATGCACGGGACCGGCGCAGCCAACATGGCCGTCACGAACTGTGACGCACTGTTGGGTGTCGGCACCCGATTCGACGACCGGTTGACCGGCGGCGTCGACACGTTCGCACCCGACGCCGACGTCATCCATATCGACATTGACCCGGCCGAAATTTCCAAGAACATCGAAGCCGATCACCCGCTGATCGGCGACGCCGAGCGCGTCCTCGAACAGATCGACGACGCACTGACGGCCGCGCCGACGGCCGATCAGTGGCGCGAACAGTGCCGGACCTGGACCGAGGAGTATCCGCTGGACTACGAGATGCCCGACGACGAACCGCTCAAGCCACAGCACGTCGTCGAGACGTTCGACGAACTGGCCGATGACGACGCCATCGTCACCACGGGCGTCGGCCAACACCAGATGTGGGCGGCCCAGTTCTGGACCTACGAGTACCCGCGCACGTGGGTCTCCAGCAACGGCCTGGGGACGATGGGCTATGGCGTCCCCTCGGCGATCGGCGCGAAGATCGGCGCCCCCGATACGGAGGTCGTCGCCTTCGACGGGGACGGATCCTTCCTGATGACGATGCAGGAGCTGTCGGTCGCGGTCCGGGAGAACCTCGATATCACCTACGTCGTGCTCAACAACGAGGCGATCGGGATGGTCCGCCAGTGGCAGGACGGCTTCTACGAGGGCCGCCGGATGGCCAGCGAGTACCCGTGGGTGCCGGAGTTCGACAAGCTCGCGGAGGCCTTTGGCGCCCGCGGGTTCCGGCTGGAAGATCCCGAAGATGTCGAGGAGACTATCCAGGCCGCTCGCGAGTACGACGGCCCGGCCGTGATCGACGCGATCATCGACCCCGCCGAGAACGTCTTCCCGATGGTTCCCTCCGGCGGCGACAACGGACTGTTCGCCCTGAACGAGCAGCACCTGGAGATGATCTGAGATGCCCGGAGAAATGCCCGGTCCGGCCCCGGACCAGCGGATGCGGCCCGAGGGTCGGCGCAACTCCCAGGGGATTCGTGTCGATCCGGAAGCGGAAGCGACACACGAGCCACGGATGGCTGTGCTGTCGGCGCTGGTCAAACACGAGCCCGGCGTCCTCTCTGAGGTCTCCAGCCTGTTCAGCCGTCGGCAGTTCAACATCGAGAGTCTCACTGTGGGCGCGACGACAGACGACGGCACCGCCCGGATGACGATCGTCATCGAGGAGCCTGAGCCGGGCGTCCAGCAGGCGAAAAAACAACTCCGCAAACTCATCCCCGTCATCGAGGTCGAGGAGCTGGAGTCGGCGGCCATGCGCCGTGAGCTGGCGCTGATCAAGGTCGCCGGCGACAAGCCCGACGACGTGCAGGCGGTCGCGGAGATGTACGGTGGCGACGCCGTCGACGCTTCGACGAACGCAGTGACTGTCGAGATCACCGGCAGCAAACAGAAGATCGATGCCGCGATCGAGGCCTTCGAGCAGTTCGACGTGCTCGAGATCGTCCGCACCGGCGCGGCCGCCCTCGAACGCGGCTCGAAGACGATGGGCGCGACGACAATGGAAAGCGATAACTGAGCGATCCCCGAGAATTCACCTATGGTAGACGAATTTAGCACGGACGTATACTACGACGAGGACGCTGACGAATCGGTACTGGACGACAAGACAGTCGCAGTGCTGGGCTACGGCAGCCAGGGCCACGCCCACGCGCAGAATCTTGACGACAGCGGGGTCGACGTGGTCGTCGGCCTTCGTGAGGGGTCGGCCTCGCGTACGGAGGCCGAAGCCGACGGCCTGGACGTACAGACGCCGGCCGACGCCGTGAAAGCGGCCGATGTCGTCTCCGTGCTGGTCCCCGATACGGTCCAGCCGGACGTCTACGAGAACGCTATCAAGCCCAACCTCGAGGAGGGCGACACCTTGCAGTTCGCCCACGGGTTCAACATCCATTACGGCCAGATCGAACCACCCGAGGACGTCGACGTGACGATGGCCGCACCCAAGTCACCGGGCCATCTCGTCCGGCGGACCTACAAGCGCGGGGAGGGCGTGCCCGGGCTGGTCGCGGTTTATCAGGACGCCACCGGCGAGGCCCACGAGGAAGCGCTGGCCTACGCGAAGGCCATCGGCTGCACCCGCGCGGGCGTCATCGAGACGACCTTCCAGGAAGAGACCGAGACCGACCTCTTCGGCGAGCAGGCCGTTCTCTGTGGCGGCGTCACCGAGATGATGAAAGTCGGCTACGAGACGCTGGTCGATGCTGGCTACAGCGAGGAAATGGCCTACTTCGAGGTTATGAACGAGATGAAGCTCATCGTCGATCTCATCTACGAGGGTGGGCTGATGGAGATGTGGGATTCCGTCTCCGACACTGCCGAGTACGGCGGGCTGACCCGCGGGGAGTACGTCATCGACGACTCGGCCCGCGACGGGATGGAGCAGATCCTCCAGGAGGTCCAGAACGGCGAGTTCGCCAAGGAGTGGATCTCCGAGAACCAGACGAACCGACCCAGCTACAAGCAGCTCCGAGAAGCCGAGCAGAACCACGATATCGAAGACGTGGGCGGTCGCCTGCGCGAGCTGTTCGACTGGGACGAGAGCGACGAGTAACGGATTGTAAGTGAAACGAAACAACGGAGACAACGATTTCGAATGAGTTCAGGAACGCTGTACGACAAGGTATGGGACAAGCACAAGGTAACCGAACTGCCGAACGGACAGGATCAACTGTTCATCGGGCTGCACCTCGTCCACGAGGTCACGAGCCCGCAGGCGTTCGGGATGCTCCGGGAGCGCGACATCGACGTCGCCTATCCCGGGCGGACCTTCGCGACGACCGACCACATCGCGCCGACCGAGGAGGCAAAGCGCAAGCGGCCACTTGAGGACGACCAGGCCGAGAAGATGTTGGACGCGCTGGACACGAACACGGCCGAGAACGGCATCACGTTCTTCGACTTCGAGTCCGGCAGGCAGGGCATCACTCACGTCGTCGCGCCGGAACTGGGGTTGACCCAGCCCGGCATGACTGTCGCTTGCGGTGACAGCCACACGGCGACCCACGGCGCCTTCGGCTCGATCGGGGTCGGCGTCGGTACCAGTCAGATTCGGGATATCCTGGCGACCGGCTCGATCGCCGCCGAGAAACAGAAGGTCCGGCGGATCGAGGTCGAAGGCAGCCTCAACGAGGGCGTCTACGCGAAGGACATCATCCTGAAAATCATCCAGGAGCTGGGTGTCGACGGCGGCGTCGGCCACGTCTACGAGTACGGCGGCCCCGCGATCGAGGAACTCGGTATGGAAGGCCGGCTGGCGGTCTGTAACATGTCCATCGAGGGCGGCGCTCGCGCGGGCTATATCAACCCCGACGAGACCACCTACGACTACCTGAAGGGTCGGGAGTACGTCCCCGAGGGCGAGGAGTTCGAACAGCTCAAGGAGTACTGGGAGTCCATCGCGAGCGACGCGGACGCCGAGTACGACGACGTCGTCACGATCGACGTCGACGACATGGATCCGATGGTCACCTGGGGTATCAATCCCGGGCAGGTCGTCGAGATCTCCGAGCCAGTCCCCGCACCCGAGGACTTCGAGACCGAGACCGATCAAGAAGCCGCCCAGCAGGCGCTGGATCACATGGACATCGAACCCGGCCAGTCGATGCTGGGCTACGATATCGACGTCGCATTCTTGGGCACCTGTACGAACGGACGCGTCAGCGACTTCCGGCGCGCCGCCGAAATCCTGGAGGGCCACACCATCGACGATGGCGTGCGTGCGCTGGCCGTCCCCGGATCGGAGACCGTTCGCCGTCAGTGTGAGGCCGAGGGTATCGACGAGACGTTCATCGAGGCCGGCTTCCAGTGGCGACGGGCGGGCTGTTCGATGTGCCTGGCGATGAACGACGACTCTCTGGAAGGTGACGAGGCGGCCGCGTCCTCTTCGAACCGCAACTTCATCGGCCGACAGGGGTCCAAGGACGGCCGGACGGTCCTGATGAGCCCGGTGATGGTCGCCGCGGCGGCGGTCGAGGGCGAGATCACGGACGTGCGGCGCTTCTACGACGACCGGGCGGATGCACTGACTGCCGAGGATGTCTCGGAGGTGGCTGACTGATGGTCGACAAACCCCAGCATATCACGGACGTATCGGGGACCGGTGTGCCGATCTACGGCGACGACATCGACACCGACCAGATCCTGCCGGCGCGGTTCATGAAGGAGGTCACCTTCGACAACATGGCCGATTACCTCTTCTATGACGCCCGGCGCGACGACGGCGAGTTCAACGATCACCCGCTGAACCGCTTTGCGGGTGCGAACGTCGCAGTCGTCAACAAGAACTTCGGGATGGGCTCGTCCCGGGAACACGCCCCGCAAGCGATGATGCGGTGGGGCATCGACGCGGTCGTCGGTGAGTCCTACGCCGAGATCTTCCGGGACAACTGCAAGTCGCTCGGCATCCCCGCAGCCACGGCCGACCACGAGACCGTCACCGAGATCCAGGAGTGGATCGAGGCCAATCCCGACGAGGACATCCACATCGACGTCGAGGCTGAGACGGTCACCTACGGCGACACCACTGTCGACGTCGAGATCGACGGCGCGATGCAGCAGGCGCTCGTCGAGGGCATCTGGGACACGACGAGTCTCATGTACTCGAACATGAGCAAGGTCGAGGAGACCGTCGCGGACCTGCCGTATATCGAAGCCGAGTAGCGTTCACGCGAGGTTTCGACCCGTTGCGATGGGGCAGTCGCAATCGTCCAATTAGCTCCGATTTTCGGGGACTGCGGGGACGTTAAGGACTTCGGGTACCAACCGTTCGCATGCACGACAGCGACTCGCCACATCAGGACCAGCCGCTCACGACAGCCGGAAGCAACCTCGACGACGCCGACGCCGCGGCGATTCTGCTCCACGGTCGGGGTGCGACTGCCCAGAGCGTCCTCCAGTTAACCGACCACTTCGAGGTCGAGAATATCGCGTATCTCGCGCCCCAGGCGGCCGGAAACACGTGGTATCCGAACCCGTTCACCGCGCCTGTCGAATCCAACGAACCGGGGCGGACGTCGGGACTGCGTGCTATTGGTGGAGCCATCTCTGAGGCCGAATCGGCCGGGATTCCGACTGCAAACACTGTTTCGCTGGGCTTCTCGCAGGGCGCGTGCCTCGCCAGCGAGTTCGCCGCGAGGAATCCGGATCGCTACGGCGGGGTCGTCGCGCTGAGCGGCGGTCTCATCGGCGAGTCGATCGACCTCGAGGCGTACGACGGAGATCTGGACGGCACGCCGGTCTTCCTGGGCTGTAGCGACAGCGATCCGCACATCCCCGCCGAGCGCGTCCGCGAGTCGGCGGCCGTCTTCGAACGACTGGGCGGGGACGTGACGAAACGGCTCTACGAGGGAATGGGCCACGGCATCAACGACGACGAGATCGAGTTCGTCTCGGGGCTCCTCGCGGATCTGTGAACCGCCCTCGGCCTGCTCGCCTGTCGACTCTACCCTCGCTCGGCACTCACGCCGAAAAAAGGCTGTTGTGGACGGGTGCGAACTCCCGACTCTCCTCGATACCGTCGTCCTCGGTATCGGAGATGGCTGTGCCGTCGACCCCCTCATCCAGAAAGTCCGCCAGCGGCGGGCCGACGTTGCCGGGTTCGACCAGGAACGCGTCGTGACCGTGGTCGGACTCGACGACGTGATGTGCAGTCCCAACGTCGGCGGCTCTGAGCGACTCAGCCAGGTCTTCGGCCTGATCGACGGTGAAGTGCCAGTCGGCGGTAAAGGACATCACGAGCGCCTCGCCCTCGAAGGCGGCCAGCGCATTGCTGTCGGATTCGAAGCCCGACGCGAGATCGTAGTTGTCCATCGCCCGGGTCAGGTACAGATAGCTGTTGGCGTCGAACCGTTCGACGAACCGCTCGGCCTGATAGTCCAGGTAGGACTCGATGTCCCGATATGGAAAAAACGACGCGGCGGGATCGGTCGGGAACGACCGAACGGCGTCCCGTCCTGCCGCTCTGCGGCCGAACTTCTTCTCCATGCTGGCTTTCGAGAGGTACATGACGTGGCCGATCTGGCGGGCGATGGCGAGCCCGTCGTCCGGGCTGGGGCCGCCGTAGTAGTTGCCGCCGTTCCAGTGCTCGTCGGTGGTGATCGCCCGGCGGGCGATCGCGTCGAGCGCGAGACCCTGTGGATCGACCCGGGCGGCGGCCGCGATCGAGGCGATCCGATCGACGTGGTCGGGGTGGCGCTTGGCCCACTCGAGGACGTTCATTCCGCCGACGCTCCCGCCGACAACCGCGTGTAGTGCGGGCACGCCGAGTTCGTCAAGCAACTTACGTTGGGCTTCGGTCCAGTCGCCGATCGTCACCGGCGGGAAATCCGTCCCGTAGGGCTCGCCCGTCTCGGGGTTCTCGCTCGCGGGACCGGTCGTCCCGTAGCAGGAGCCGGGCACGTTCGCGCAGACGACGTAGTACTCGTTAGTGTCGATCGCCTTCCCGGGGCCGACGATGTCGTCCCACCAGGCCCGGGCCTGGCCGCTCGTCTCGGCGGTGTCGCGGTGGCTGGCGACGTGTGCGCTGCCGGTCAGGGCGTGACACACGAGCACCGCGTTGTCGCCGGTGAACTCCCCGTAGGCCTCGTAGGCGACCTCCAGGTCCGGGATCGACTCACCGCACTCGAACTCGAACTCGCCCAGCGAGACCGTCCCGCGCTCGACCTCCATGCTTACTCGATACCTGCTTTGAGGTCCGCAATGATGTCTCTGGCGTCTTCGATCCCGACCGACAGCCGAACGAGGTCGGGCGTGACGCCGCTCTCGCGCTGCTCGCTCTCGCTCAACTGGGCGTGAGTCGTCGAGGCCGGGTGGATAATCAGCGTCTTCGCGTCGCCGACGTTGGCCAAAAACTGCGCGAGTTCGGTCTCCTCACAGAGTCGCTTGCCCGCCTCGTAGCCGCCTTCCAGACCGAACGCGATCATCCCGCCGTATCCGTTTTCGAGATATTCAGCCGCATTGTCATGGGTCTCGTGGCTTTCCAGTCCGGGGTACTGGACCCAGGCGACCGCCTCGTTGTCGTCGAGCCACTCGGCGACGCGGGCGGCGTTTTCACAGTGGCGCTCCATCCGCAGGGCAAGCGTCTCGACGCCCTGGAGCGTTTGCCAGGCATCGAACGGTGCCTGTCCGTCGCCCAGGCTCCGGACCGCTCGCTGACGAGCAGCCACGGTAAAGGCCCGATCACCGAACTGCTCGGCGAAGTTCGTCCCGAACGCGGGGTTCTCGGCCCCGATCTCGGGATAGTCCTCCGCGTGGTCGGCCCACGGGAACGTGCCGCCGTCGACGATGACGCCCCCGATGGTCGTCCCCGACCCGTGGATCCACTTCGTCGTGGACTCCCAGACCAGGTCCGCGCCGTGTTCGGTCGGGCGACAGAGCGCGGGCGTCGCGAAGGTGTTGTCGACGACCAGCGGGACATCGCGGTCGTGTGCGATCTCCGCGATGCGCTCGATGTCCGGCGTCACCAGTGACGGGTTAGCGATCGTCTCGATGTGGACGTAGGCCGTGTTCTCGTCGATCGCCTCGGCGTAGCCGTCGTAGTCGAGGGTGTCAACGAAGCGGGCGTCGATTCCACGACGGCTCGCGGTTTTCGTGAAGTAGCTATGTGTGCCCCCGTAGATCGAGGACGCCGAGACGACGTTGTCGCCCGCTTCGGCCAGCAGGAAGGTGATCCCGTCGAGCGCGGCCATCCCCGACCCGGTCGCGACGGCGTCGATGCCACCCTCGAGGTCGGCCAGTCGACGCTCCAGCATCCGAACGGTTGGATTGTCGAACCGCGAGTAGATGTTGCCCTCCGCCTGCAAGGCGTACTGGTCGGCTGCCTGCTCGGCGTCTTCGAAGGCGTAGGACGTTGTCTGGTAGATCGGCGGTGCGACCGCACCCGTCTCCGGATCCGGGTGCTGGCCGGCGTGGACACACCGTGTCCCGAAGTACTGTGGCCCCACAGAATCCTGATCAGTCATGTACTACACTCATATAGATCTAGCAATCTATAACTGATAGTTACGGCAATATTCGCGAGTGGGTCGTTGACTATCTTTCCGCGCAGACTAATCCAAAGGATTATAGTAACTGACCGGTTAGTCAGATTGCCGGCAGTAAACACTTTCAGCGGTCGTAGGACAGCAGCCATCCGGCTGTACCGTTGACGGTCCGTTTCGGACCACTTTTGAGGAATCTCGGATAGCTACGGATTTTGACGACCGAAACCACTATTCGCGGCATCTGCGTTTACACGACCATGTCGTGGCCACGAACGGCCTTCGTTCTGGTGGCGCTCTGTCTCGTGATTGGGGCGAGCGGCGGGACCGCTTGGGCTGTCGACGGTGACGCGTCTCAGTCGGACCGGGTCGGCAACGAAACGACCGACGTGCCACCGGACCCTGACGAGGACCGAATCGGGTGGGAAGGCGGCTACTGGTACAACGAGTCCGTCGACGTCGATCAGTATGACGGGCTCTCGGACGCCGAACTACAGCGATACAAGTACCGAACGATGGCTCGACTGGAACGGATCCGCGGGCTGGAGTTCACTGACGATGTCGCGATCGAATTTATCGGACCCGGCGAAGTCGAGGATCGCATCGAGGGCAACATCACGCAGTTTCGCGGCACCGGCCAGCAGTGGGAAGCGCTGTTCGTGATCGGCGAGGACCGCAATGCCGAGCGAGTCCTTCTCGGGACGCTCGTCGGGAGCGTCGCCGGCTGGGCCGCCGAAGAGGGGTCCGAAACCGTCGTGTTGATCACCGACGATCCGTCCGAGCCGACCGTTCCGCCGACGTTGCTGGCTCACGAACTCGTCCACGTCCTCCAGCACCAGCAGTTCGATCTCAGTGCCGAGCGGTACCAGCGGGCGACGCTTGACGGCGAACACGCCAAAGACGCCGTCGTCGAGGGCGAGGCGAGTTACCTCGACAGCGTCTACGAACAGTACTGTACCAACGGGTCCTGGGACTGTGCCGATGAGCGTCCCTTCGCGACTGGGCCGGATGTCGGCGTCGAGTACGGACTCTTTCCGTATCTCCAAGCCCCGTACACGCTCGGCGGTGAATACGTCAGCCGCCTGGTCGATCGGGGCGGGTTCGACGCCGTCGACGCCGCACACCGGAACCCGCCCGAATATAGCGTCACCGCGTTACACGGACGACAGGCCGAGACCGCAAGCCAGGCCGGGATCGCACCGTCGTCGCCGTTGTCCGTGCCCGACCGATCGGCCGACGGCTGGACGCGCCAGGGTGGGCCGGACCGCGTCGGTGCCATGGGGTTGACGGCGATACTCGGTGACAGGGCGCTGGCCTGGCGTAACGGCGTCCTCTACGCGTACGCGAACGGCTCGGCGGACGGCTACGTCTGGGAGACGCGCTGGTCGAACGCGACGACGGCCCAACGGTTTCTCGACGCGTATCGCGACGAGATCCGATCGAAAGACGGAGTCAACGTCTCTGCAGGGGTCTGGCAGATCCCGGACGGCCCGTTCGCCGATGCGTTCGCTCTCGATCGGACCGGTGATACTGTCCGAATCGTGAACGCCCCATCAGTCGGGGCGCTCTCGGCTGTCCACGACTCCCCGTCCGATCTGGACGGTGCTGACGCTGGATCGACTGTCGACGCCGGGAGTCAGACGACTGCCAGCAGCGCGGAGCAGACGACGGCCGCCGACGGGAGCGGCCCTGGGTTTGGCTTCATCGCCGCATTCGTCGCTGTCTTCGTTGCTATAGCGGCCGCAAAAAGATCGGCAGTCTAGTGGTCGTGGCCGGTAAGTTCGCCGTAGCTCGCGCCGAACCGGTCTTCGAACAGCTCCATCGTCCGCTGTTCGGCGTCTTTGACGTTTTGTGGCGGCTCGCCCTGTCCGTGGTGGATCGCTCCGTGGATCCGCTGGGCGAGGCCGAACATTGCGATGTCACCGATAATCTCGGCCGGCGTCTCGCCCTCTTCCTCGCGCAGCATCTCGATCAGCGCGATCGGCACCGTGAGTTCGTCGGTCGTGTCGTCGTCCTCGATCGTCAGCGTGACAGTATCGTCAGCCATACCACTGGTTTCGGCGACCGGACTCAAGGGTCTTCGGATCGAGATCAGTCGCCCGCCTGTGCCGTCTCGATACCGGCCGCCTCCTGCTCGATCGATTCGAGGTACTCGTCGACGTCGAGTGCCGCCTTACAGCCCATCCCGGCGGCCGTCACGGCCTGCTGGTAGTGATAGTCGACGACGTCACCTGCGGCGAAGATCCCCTCGACACCGGTTTTGGTCTGTCCGCCGCCGCTTCCCCCTTCTGTTTGGATATAGCCCGCCTCGTCCAGTTCGACGGGCGTGTCTTCGAGGTACTCGGTATTGGGTGTGTGCCCGATCGCCAGGAAGACGGCGCCGACATCGAGGTCGGACCGTTCGACCGCATCTCCCTGCCCGGACTCGAGTTTCGCTTTCGGGTGGCCGTCCGGGTGCCGAACCAGCGAGACGTGATCGATGCCGTCGGCCTGACTGCCGTGGATCTCGGTCGCTTCCGTGTTCTTTAGCAGTTCTACCTCGCCCTCGTCGACTTTCTCCATGATACGGTCGACCCAGTACTCCTCGGCCCGGAAGTCCTCCCGACGGTGGGCGATGTAGACGGTGTCGGCGAACTTGGTCAGGAAGTTCGCCTCTTCCATGGCAGCGTCGCCGCCCCCGATCACCAGCATATCCTCGTCGCGGAAGAAGGCGCCGTCACAGGTCGCACACGTCGAGACGCCGTACCCCATGAGATCGTCCTCGCCGGGGATATCGAGCGTCCGAGCGCTCGCTCCCGACGCAGCGATGAACGCGTCCGCCGTCAGCGACCGTCCGTTCGTGAGTGTCACCCCGATCGGGTCTCCCTCCTCGACGGTCTCGACGACGCCGTTCTCGATCTCGGCCCCGAACGTTCGTGCCTGCTCTTTCATGTTGTTTATGAGTTCGGGGCCACCGATTCCCTCCGGGAATCCCGGGTAGTTCTCGACGTCGGTCGTGAGCGTCAACTGGCCACCCGGCTCGTCGCCTTCCAGAATGAGTGGATCGTTGTTCGCCCGCGCCGCGTAGATGGCGGCCGTCAGGCCGGCGATACCTGTCCCTGCGATAACGAGTCGACGATCGGCCTCCCCAGACATGCCCGAAGGTACTGCCGGGCGTGATTTGTAGCTTGTGCTGACGGCAGCGCCGAGATCCGGAAAACGAGTTTCGGTCAGGTCACGACAGTAGACGATACGGCGCTACTGTTCGTCGTCAGGCACGTTGGCCTCGCCCGAGCCGGGTCCGGTCGGGAAGTAGAACTCGTGTTCGGACTCGGTCTCGAAGCGATCGAGGACCTCCCGCAGCGGGCGCGCGTAGCGTGAGAGGTCTTCGGCGCGCTGGCTGACCTCGTTGAGTTCAGCGGCCTGCTCCTCGGCAGCGCCGGCGACGTTTTCGGATTCGGCCATGGTCTGCTCGCTGAGTTCGACGACCTGGTTCAGCGTGGTGGCGATCTCCTCGATGCGATCGAGTGAGTCGCCGAAGTCGACGTCGTTCTCGGCGGCGAACTCTTCGAGATCGTGTGCGATGTCGTCCATCGCGTTGGAGATTTCCTGGAGACGCTCTTTCTGATCGTAGGCGTCGTCGGAGATCTTCTGGATCGAATCCGCGACCTGCTCGGAGGCGTCCCGGACGCTTTCCGAAGAGGTCTGGACGACCTCGCCGGCGGTCTCGACTTCGTCGGCGAAGCTTTTGAGCTGTCCGGTGGTCTTCTCGAGTTCGTCGATCATCTCGTTGAACTCGCTGGCGATACGATCCATCGCCTCGTTCTCCCCGTCGGGTTCCATCCGCTGGGTGAGATCACCGGAGGCACACTGCTGCATGATCTCCGCGTACTCGTCGGCCCGGTCCTGGAGGTAGTTGGACATCTCCATCGCTTCCGCTCGGGATACCTCCGCTTCCTTGCGAGCCTGTTCGGCCTCTTCAATCTGCTGTTGCAGCGCATCGCGCATGTTGGCGAAGCCGCCGTATAGCTGCCCGATCTGGTCGTCGCGTGGCGAGTACAGGTCCACGTCGAGGTTTCCTTCTTCCATCTCCTCGGCTTTGCCTTTCAGCCGGTCGATGGACTTGGACGTGTTCCGGCCGAGCACTGCACCGAAGATGCCGATCAGGAGGACGCCGACGAGGGTCGCAGCGAGCGACTGGTTCGAGACCGCCTCGACGTCACCGTATGCAGTCTGGCGGTTCGTGTGTTCGAGCACGACCCAGTCGACCTCGACCGAGGTCGAACCGCTCAGGGTGACAGAGGTGACTGGTGCCGCACCGACGACGTATCTCTCCCCGTTGAGGTTATAGTTAGTCGCCTGATCCCATTTGGACCCATCGAGGACACCGCCCGCAGCCGTGTCCGATGCCATGCCGACGCGGCTGTTCTGGCTGCGGACCTCCGTGATCGGTTTCTTCCACTGGTCGTACTGGTGGATCGAGTCGTGGATCGAACTCGCGTACCCCTCCATGATGATCTGGTCGTCGTCGTCGACGACCATCGCGACGCCACTGTCGAGACCAGTGCCGAGACCGGCAGTAAAGCCGCCAGTGTACGCTTCCGTTGCGATCGAGTAGATGACTGCCCGCTGTTCGCCGGTACCGGGGTCATCGACGAGGGCGATGTATGCGAGATGTATGCCTCCGAACCGTGAGGTCCCCTCGTCGCTGATGTACGCGTCCGTCAGCCTGATCGTATCTCCGGAGTCTTTCAGGTCCGCCAGTTCGGCTGCGACGGTCTGGTTGATACCCGAAACGGGTGCCGTCCTGTTTTCGTTCGGATTTATCGCGGACCGATCGGGTGCGCCGTCGGTGGACGCGACGATCTGTGCGGGGTCCGAACCGTTGCCCGGCTTGACGTAGTGGATCGTGTATCCCTGGCTCAGATAGTCTCCGCCCTGGTTCTTTTCGGTCGACAGCCAGTCGTGAACTTCCGCGTCGGTCTTCCCGTCGAAAATCCTCGTCAACTGCAGCGTCTCCTGGCCGTTGTCCGCGACCCACGTCTGTAGCCCGTTCGCATCGTTTTTCGCGAGATTGCTGTACTGATCGTTGATCTGGTCGTGGACCTCGTCTTTGACGAGTTCCGATCCCACGAATCCGGCCGCCCCGACTGAGAGGCCGATTATCAATAGCGCGATACCGAATTTGATCGCGAAGCTCTTTCGAATGAATTCCGGGAGTATCTTTCGTACGATGCCCATGAGCCCGCCGCCTCTCGAGCTCTTGTCCGACCCGTCGGTTTGATCACTGCTCATAGTTGGTCTCTGTGTGCGTGCCTGTCTGAATACGTCATCTGTAATCCTGTTGTGCGCCCATCAGCAGCCAGTGATCGTCGGCATGACGGTCACCAGGCTCGCTATGGCAGTGGGTTGATCCAGTCTATAAATAAAGATTTGCCATACAGTATCGTCTATTGAAATGGAACGTAGTCATACTATTATCTCACAGTACCTGGGGCAGTGACAGCGACGATAAACCGGCATGGATTGCCGAATCCGTGTGGGTCGGTCACTCGCCACAGAACGAGCGCGGTCTAACAAGCTTCATAATCCCGGGGAATGCAGTCTCAAGGTATGTACAACGGATCAACCAACGGGTTTTGGACAGGTGCGGAGGGCTGTAGCGATGCGTAACGCGAAAATCGTCTGTACACTCGGTCCGGCGTCGGATTCGACCGAGGAGATCACGGCCCTGGCGGAGGCCGGGATGTCCGTCGCGCGGTTGAACGCCAGCCACGGCTCGCCCGAGCAGCGCCGCGAGACGATCGATCGGATTCGGGCGGTCGACGAATCGGTCGACCATCCGGTCGCGGTCATGCACGACATCCCCGGCCCGGAAGTGCGCACCGCCGACATCGACGAGCCGATCCATCTCGAGGCCGACTCCCGGGTTCGATTCTATCAAGGCGACGACGCCACGCCCGAGGCGGTCGGGTTGTCGCTGGACATCTCGGCCGTCGAGGCGGGCGATCGGGTCCTGCTGGACGACGGTCGCATCGAGACGACCGTCGAAGAGGTCGACGGCAGCGATGTCTACGCGCGCGTCCAGAACGGCGGCGAACTTCAGGCGCGCAAGGGCGTCAACATCCCCGGCGTCGAACTCGGCCTGCCGACGGTCACCGAGAAAGACCGTGAAGAGCTGAAAGTCGCGGCCGAGAAAGGTGCCGACCTCGTCGCGGCGTCGTTCGTCCGGGACGGCTCGGATATCCGCGAGATCGCCGACACCCTCAACGAGTTCGGCGCCGACATTCCGATCGTCGCGAAGATCGAACGGGCTGGTGCCGTCCAGAACCTCGACAGCATCATCGAAGAGGCCTACGGCATCATGGTCGCCCGCGGCGACCTGGGCGTCGAACTGCCCCTGGAAGTGGTGCCGCTCTACCAGAAACGGATCATCCGGAAGTGCAATCAGGCGGGCGTGCCGGTGATTACGGCGACTGAGATGCTCGATTCGATGGTCGAGTCCCGGCGGCCGACCCGCGCGGAAGCCTCCGACGTCGCTAACGCCGTCCTGGACGGGACGGACGCGGTGATGCTCTCGGGGGAAACCGCCATCGGCAACCACCCCGCACGCGTCGTCGACACCATGGCCAGCATCGTCGAAGAAGTCGAAAACAGCGAAGAGTACGAGGAACTGCGCGAACAACGCGTGCCCGAAGCCGACGACACGCGGGCTGACGCGCTGGCTCACGCCGCCCGGTTCCTCGCCGAAGACGTCGACGCCACCGCGATCGTCGCCGCCAGCGAGTCTGGCTACTCCGCGCTGAAGGCCGCGAAGTTCCGGCCTGGTATTCCCATTATTGCCTCGACCCCGAGCGATCGGGTCCGGCGGCGGCTCGCCCTCTCGTGGGGCATCCACCCGACCTCGACGCCGTACACGACGGAGGGTGCGGACGCCATCATCCAGAACTCCGTCCAGTCCGCACTGGACACCGGCATCGCGCGCAACGGCGATACGCTGGTCGTCGTCTCGGGGATGATGACCGAACTCGACGGGATCGGCACCTCGAACATGCTCAAGATCCACGTGGCCGCGGAGACGATTGTCTCCGGGACGCCGATCGTCAGCGGTATTGTCACGGGTGAAATCCACCGTGTCGAGGATGGTGACCTCTCGGCTGTTCCGGACGGTGCAGTCGCGGTGATTCCTGCTGAGTTCGACGGCGAACTCGCCGGTGATGCCGATCATATCCGTGGTATCGTCAGCGCCGAAGACAACGCGACCGGCAGTCGCGCTGCCGTGCTCGCGCGCGAACTTGACCTGCCGATGATCGGCGAGGCGGACGTGCCTGCGGACATCGAGAACGGCACTGTCGTCACGCTGGATGCCGAACGAGCGGTTCTGTACCGTGACGTCGTGGGCGCTCGAGAGGAATAACAGCTCGCCAGCTTCGTTCACGTATCAGTCGCTCGCTGCGTTCACGTATCGGGTCGAAAGTCGCTTTTTCTTCGAGTGCATCCGCTCTGATGGCGTTGTGTCGGTCCTGAAATGTCAGATCAAAATCACACATCGGCGCGAGTAAATATATGCAGTTAAGTGTGGCAAGGACGATACGCCGATAGTATGGCCACATACGCAGGGGTCGACCTGGGCGCGACGCACGTGCGCGCCATCGTCGGCGACGAGACTGGCGCGGAACTAGGTTCTCACAAACAGCGGACGCCGGAGGGGCCAACCGGGATTGCAGTCACCGAGGCGGTCCTCGAAACCCTTCGCAGCGCGTGCGCGAACGCGGATGTCGATCCGACAGCACTGCAGGGCGTGGGAATCGGCTCGATCGGCCCGCTGGATCTGACCGACGGCGCCGTCGAAAACCCCTCGAACTTGCCCGATAGCATCGACCGGATTCCGTTGGTCGGGCCGATCCGGAATCTTGTCGAAACCGACAACGTCCACCTTCACAACGACACGGTCGCCGGTGTGATCGGCGAACGCTTCTACAGTGAACGGAACCCCACGAGCATGGTCTACCTCACCATCTCGACGGGTATCGGTGCCGGCGTGTGTGTCGACGGGAACGTGCTCAGCGGCTGGGACGGCAACGCCGGCGAAGTCGGGCACATCACGCTCGACCCGGACGGAGCCATGCAGTGTGGCTGTGGAAAACCCGGTCACTGGGAGGCCTACGCTTCGGGTCAGAACATCCCTCGATACGCGAAACACCTCTATGAGACCGAGGACTGGGAAACCGATATGGACGTGCTGAGCGATGACTTCTCGGCGATCGACGTGTATGCCAACGCGGGCGACGACGAGTTTGCCGACTACGTCATCGAGCGCGTCAACGACTGGAACGTCCAGGGGTTCGCCAACCTCATCCACTCCTATGCGCCGCTGGTCATCTACGTCGGTGGCAGCGTCGCGCTCAACAACGAAGAACTCGTACTCGACCCGGTCCGAGAGCGACTCGAAGATCACGTCTTCGTCAACATGCCCGATATCAAGCTGACGACGCTGGGCGATGACGTCGTGTTGAAGGGCGCACTCGCGAGCGGTCTCACGCGAGGGACTGGCGACCGTAGCCGCGTGCCGGAGTAATTACTCGTGTCGGTGCAGGTCGTAGAGTCGTCTGAACACGAGCGTCGGAAACCTGGGTTCGACTCTGCTCGGTGGCCGCCCGTGGCCGTCGGCCTGTGACGCCGAGACGCGCTCGACGACGCCGCGTTCCGCCAACTCGTAGAGGAATCGCTTGACCGTTCCTGGGGAGAGGTCGATGTTGTCGATCCCGGCTATCGCTTTTGTCGTCGTGGTGACCGAGGCGCGCTCGTCGGAATCGAGATCGAGCAACTCCCGGAGTACGCGCTGGCGATTCGCCCGAAGCGACAGGACGACCCCGAGCGGGACACACGGGGATGGCACGGCGTCGATCCCCGTCTCGACGTCCTCGTCGCGGATCCGCTCGACGCCGGCGGCATCAGCCCGGTCTGCAGCTCCGAACAGTGCCGCCAGCGCGTCGTGTGCGTCCCCGCCGGCCCAGGATGCAATTTTCCTCGCCTGGGAGTGCTGTAGCGCGTCGCGAGCGAGACCGTCGGACCCTCGTGTCATCAGCACGTCGATCAATACCTGTTGTCCGTAGCCGGGAATCTCGATCTCCTCATCTGGCCACTCCCCGTGAACGTCCTCACCAGGGGTTCGTCCGACGAGCAAGAGTGAGACGGTGTGTCCGAACGGTTCGAACCACTCGGTGAGTTGCTCCGTCGTGAGCGACTCGGGCTCGTCAACGTGGTCGACAGCCAGGACGACCCCGGAACTCCCGCCGACCGTGTCCTGAAGTCGCGACCGGAGCTCGGCTGTACTCACTCCTTGCTGTGGGACGTCGTCCGAGCTAACCGCTTCCAGCACACGATGATACAGCTGGAACTCACTGTTGGCGACCCGCGCGTCGACGTACACGAACGTCGGAAGCTCGACTGTTTGGGCGCGCGTGGACGTATGAATGACCGCATGTGGCTGGACTGTCATCGACTGTAGTCGGTCGAACAGCGCGGTGACGATCGCTGACTTTCCGCTCCCCGAGGGTCCCCAGACGTACACGTCCGGGGGTAGCGTCCCCTCGAACACGGGATCCAGATGATCGAGCACTCGCTCGAGGACGGGTCCGCGGCCGACCGGCTCCTGGACGTGCGCGACCGGGTTCAACGGCTCGTAGTCGAGGACGATTGGCCGGTCGGCGCCTCGCCGTCGCCGCCGTCTGATCCGCTGTGCAAGATCCATCGTTAATCGTTATTGTATAACTACCACTGGCCCGGCGGGAATAAAAAATGATTTGATTCGATATCAACATTTCAAACCGATTATTATATCTGACCGGCGTTATCGACCGACAGTTCACCGGTAGTATTCGGGCGCGAACCGCTTGAGGAGCGCAGCCGTCAGCAAGAACACGAGCCCGCTGAACAGTCCGACGATCAGCGCGGCCGCGACTCGGACGCCGATCGTTGCTTCGATCAGGACGGCAGTGACGACGGTTATAGCCCCCACGACCGCAGCGAAGCGGCGGCGGTCGTCGGGTTCGAGCAGTAACTGATCCGACATAGTCGACATGACTGTGCGGTCCGGTATAGGTGTTTGCTTCGACCGAACTCCCGCGTCGTCGAACCCTCCTATCGTGCAAGTAAACGGGCTTGTCGCGTGGTTCGTGCGTCTGCCATCTCTTTACGCGAGGCCCCTGGTTGAGGGATGAAGTGATCGTTTCGACTGTGTCAGCCCGATTGCGGCCTCAAACAATTAAGCGGATGGGCCGACATTGGGGACGTATGGCAGAACAGCAGGTAGACGAGGCGTTGTTGAAGGCCGACCGGTGGAGCAAAATCGTCGCGTTGTTTTTCGCGATGGGGATGTACGGATTCGCGACGCTGTTTACGAACAACGCCACACTCAACGCCGCAATTGCGGCGTTCGCTGCGATCGGTGTCCGGATTTCGATCCCGTACTTCGCCAGCATCTCTGGATACGGGCTGGATCAGTCTCCAAGCCAGTCACACGCCGGTACGGGCAACTACCATCACGGTGCAGTCGGCGTCGGCCTGATCGTCGGTTCGTTCCTGGCGCTCGCTATCATAGCCGTCGAGACGCCGGCCGTGGCGTTCGCCGGCGGCGCCGCCGGTGGTGTCGTGTCGGTGCTGTTGCTACGAGAGGTACTTCCATCTGTGTGATACGACTCCCTCTTCGTTTGGACACGCGCTAAAAAAATGACCGAAAAAGCAGTTCGTGAGCGATTACAGTCCGCCGGGGACCCACACGGCGGTCTCGAAGACGCCTGCCATCGCTAGGACCCAGATCAGCGAAATCGTGACGAAGATGGCGAAGGCGGGCGGGTCCACGTGGGTACCACCGTGCGCGTAGAAGATACGCTGGCCAGCTTCACCGACGAGTGCGCCGATCATGCCGAAGAGAGCGGCGATGACCAAGCCCACGATCGGATCCACACCGGCGAGGATCGCGTCGTTACCTGCGGTCTGGGTGACCGCGAAGAACGCGGTCGCACCGGGTAGCGTCATGTGGTGAGTGACCGGGATCCGAGCGACACCCAGATTCAGGAAGATCAGCGACGCCGCGCTGATACCGAACCCGAAGAAGACTGCTGGGGCTGCAGGTGCGTTGGCGAGGTTCGTCCCCTCTGGGACCACCATGAGATTGGCCAGGCCACCTGCTGCTACCTGGAGACCGATGTACCCGGCAACGGCACCGGCGACCAGTCCGATCGAGGCGACGTGGGACCACTTGTACATGTTCGGCAGCCACGGCTCCACGGCGAGCATATCCGAGTTGTCCTTCTCACCGTCGCCGAAGTTGTGGTTGTTCCCCATCTCTTCGCGCTCGAACGGACCCATGTCGAAGCGTCCGCTGGCCTTGTCGCTAACGGTACCGAGGACCGAGTAGCCGAAGACCGCTCGGTGGACGAACGCGCTGGCGACGACGGTGAAGGCGATCGGGTCAGTCGGGATCGCGGCCTGTCGGAGGAGCTCCTCCAGCACGATACCGAAAACACCGAACGCTGCACCGACTGCCAGAATATCGGGCCGACTTCCGAGTGCGAAGGTAATGTCCTTCCCGTTGTGGTAATCCATTCCGGATTCCATCAGTCCGTTCTTCGCGGCGTAGGCGGCCGCTGCCGCACCACCGGCGAATGAAATGTGCGGGCCGAAGACCGGGCCGAACCCGATAGCGACCCCCGGACCGCCACCGGCGACACCGGCGAGGACGAGGAATCCAGTGAAGACGAAGGCGGGTAGCGCGCCGAGCGCAGCACCGAACGCACCGCCGGCTGCCGCACCGACCAGGATGTACCAGTTATCTATGAGGACGTTCGTGATAGCATCGACGTCCCCCCAGGAGTGTGAGGTCTCCAGTACCACGTCAGCCTGATCGGCCGCGGCGAGTGCCGGGTCGAGTAGTTCTGCCGGCATCGTTTATTCCTCCCGTGCCCAGTCGAGCGATCGATCGACTGCGTCTTCCCAGCGGTCGTGCAGTTTGTCTGCCTTGTTCGGGTCCATCTCCGGACTGAACTCGCGGTCGACCTGCCAGTTGTCCCGGAGCTCGTCCAGCGTCTCCCAGTAGCCGACCGCGAGCCCGGCCGCGTAGGCCGCGCCCAGCGCTGTCGTCTCGTCGACCTGCGGACGAGCGATATCGGTCTGGATGATGTCGGATTGCAACTGGACGAGGAAGTTGTTCTTGACTGCCCCGCCGTCGACCTTGAGACTGGTCAGCTCGACGCCGGAATCGTCTTGCATCGCTTCCGCGACGTCGCGGGTCTGGTAGGCGATCGACTCTAGCGTCGCCCGCACGATGTGCTCGCGGCGGGTGCCACGAGTCATCCCGACGATCGTCCCGCGTGCGCGCCCGTCCCAGTGTGGCGCCCCGAGCCCGGTGAACGCGGGCACCATGTACACGCCGTCGGTTGAATCAATCGAGCGCGCGAGCTCGGCCGTCTCCGTGGGATCGTCGATGAGTTCGACGTCCTCGAGCCACTCGATCGCGGCACCGGTGATGAAGATCGACCCCTCCAGCGCGTACTGGACCGGCTCGCCCGAACGCTGGAAGCCGACGGTCGTCAGCAGCCCGTGTTCGCTCGATACGGCCTCGTTGCCCGTGTTCATCAGGAAGAACGAGCCCGTCCCGTAGGTGTTCTTCGCGTCACCGGCGTCGAAGCAAGTCTGGCCGAACAGCGCGGCCTGCTGGTCACCGAGCGCACCCGCGACCGGCACTTCCGCTTCGAGGAACCCGTCGGGGTCGGTGTAGCCGTAGTAATCCTCGTCACTGGACGGTCGGACCTCCGGCAGCATACTCTCGGGGACGCCGAATTCCTCGAGGAGCTCGTCGTCCCATTCCATGTCGTTGATGTTGTACAACATGGTCCGGGACGCGTTGGACACGTCCGTGATGTTGTTGCCGGTCAGGTTGTAGGTGAGCCACGCGTCGATGGTCCCCATCATGAGCTCGCCGTCCTGGGCTCGCTCCTGGAGATCCTGCGGTCGCGCGCGCTGCATCTTGACCGGATCGCCTTCCGAGAGCAGCCACTCGACTTTCGTCGCCGAGAAGTACGCGTCGGCCTCCAGGCCGGTCTTCTCGCGGATCCACTCGACTTTGTCCTCTTCTTGGAGTTCCTCGACGCGGTCGGTCGTCCGGCGGTCCTGCCAGACGATCGCGTTGTGGACCGGCTTGCCGGTCTCGGCGTCCCACACGATCGTCGTCTCACGCTGGTTGGTGATCCCGATCGCGTCGAGCTGGCTCGCCTCGACACCTGCCTTTCCGAGGGCCTTGATCACGACATCTTTGGTGTTTTCCCAGATCTCCATCGCGTCGTGCTCGACCCAACCCGGCTCCGGATAGATCTGTTCGTGCTTTTCGTACGCGTTCGCGACGACCGTCCCGTCATGGTCGAAGACCATGAAGCGAGTGCCGGTCGTCCCCTGATCGATCGCACCGACGTATGTGTCTGACATGGCTAGTGATTTTGTGCCCACGGCACACTTTACGAGTAGTGCCGTGTTGGTAGTAAAACTCACAGTGAATCGTTATAAAACTGCCGCAAGCTCATTGACAAATCCGCCAATATTCCGCCATGTGGCCGCGTTTCGATGAAATATTACTTCACACATATCCACCTCAATCCGTAGTGACGGTTCTTTACGGGCAATTCGGGGACAGTGGTAACAATAAAGTACGTTCGGGACAGATTCCATTCTATCGGATGGCTTCCACACCACACGTTCTCGTGATCGGCGGGGGTTCGACCGGTATCGGCATCGCGCGTGACCTCGCGATGCGTGATCTGGACGTGACGCTCGTCGAACAGGGGAACCTCACTCACGGGACGACCGGCCGGATGCACGGCCTGCTCCACAGCGGCGGCCGCTATGCCGTCTCCGATCAGGCCAGCGCGAAGGAGTGTATCCAGGAGAATCGCGTCCTCCGGGACATCGCAAGCCACTGTGTCGAGATGACCGGCGGCATGTTCGTCAAGCGCCCGGAAGACACAGAGGAGTACTTCCAGAAGAAACTTGAAGGGTGCCGAGAGTGCGATATTCCGGCAGAAGTAATCTCTGGCGAGGAAGCACGCAAGCGCGAGCCCCACCTCGCGAAGGACATCGACAAGGCGATCGCAGTACCCGACGGCGCGATCGACCCGTTCCGACTCGTGGTCGCGAACGCCGCCAGCGCCGAGCAACACGGCGCGCGCATCGAGACACACTCCCCGGTGACCGACCTGCTGATCGAGGACGGGGAGGTCGTCGGCGTCGAGGTCGAACACAAGTCCGGCCCGGGAATCCGCGTCCACGGCACTGAAGGGGGGACCGAGGAGATCCGTGCGGACTACGTCGTCAACGCCAGCGGTGCCTGGGCGGGCCAGATCGGCGACATGGCCGACGTCGACATCGAGGTCCGACCGTCGAAGGGCGTGATGACGATCATGAACATCCGGCAGGTCGACACGGTCATCAACCGCTGTCGACCGAAAGGCGACGCCGATATCGTCGTTCCCCACGAGACGACAGCGATCCTCGGGACGACCGACGAGGAAGTCGAAGATCCCGAGGACTACCCCGAGGAACAGTGGGAAGTCGACCTGATGATCGACACGCTCAAGGAACTCGTGCCGATGCTCGATGAGGCGCGGACGATCCGCTCCTTTTGGGGCGTGCGTCCGCTGTACGAACCGCCGGACGTCGGCAGCGAGGACCCGACCGACATCACGCGGGACTTCTTCCTGCTGGATCACGAGGAGCGCGACGACCTGCCGGGTATGACGAGCATCGTCGGCGGGAAGTTCACGACCTACCGGCTGATGGCCGAGAAGATCAGCGACCACGTCTGCGAGCAGTTCGGTATCGAGCGCGAGTGCCGAACTGCCGACGAACCGCTGCCCGGTAGCGAGGACTTCTCGGTCCTGCGCGATTACATGGAGGAGTTCGGGCTCCGATCGCCGATCGGCCGTCGCAGCGTCGAACGACTCGGCTCGCGCGCGGACGAGGTGCTCAAGACTGACGACCCGAACCCGGTCATCTGCGAGTGCGAGGGCGTCACGCGCGCGGAAGTGCAGGACGCCATCGGGCAGTCCGGATCGGACCTCAATGCTGTCCGCATCCGGACCCGCGCCTCGATGGGCAACTGCCAGGGTGGGATGTGCGTCCATCGGCTGGCGAGCGAACTCCACGACACCCGCGTCGACGGGGAGACCTTCGACGAGGGAGTCGCCCGCGAGGCCTGGGACGAACTCCTCCAGGAGCGCTGGAAGGGGCAGCGCCACGCCCTCTGGGGCGAGCAGCTCTCACAGGCGATGCTGAACTACGCGCTGCACGCGACGACTCAGAACCGCGACAACGACCCCGCGGACGGCGAGCCGGTCGACTTCGCGGCGTTCGATACGGGAGCCGATCAGCCGGGTGAGTCTGGCGGTGCAGACGTCGCGGCTGACGGGGGTGAGCGAGATGGCTATTGAGTCGGACGTACTGGTGATCGGTGGCGGACTTGCCGGGTTATCGAGCGCGATTTCGGCCGCCCGCGAGGGCGCGGACGTGCGTCTGGTAACCTACAAGCAGAGTACGCTCCGGCAAGCCTCGGGGCTGATCGACGTGCTCGGGTACACGCCCAACGGCGAGGGCCCGCTCACCGACCCCTACGACGCTATCCCCGAACTCCCCGAAGAGCACCCGTACCGCATCGTCGGCGAGGACACTGTCAGAGACGCGATGTCGATGTTCGACGCGGTCGTCGACACGTATCGGGGCGGACACACGGATACCAATGCCCTGCTGCCGACCTACGGCGGGACGGTCAAGCCGACCGCCCGATACCCCGACGGCGCGGCCGCCGGGCTCGCCAGCGACGACCGCGACCTTCTGCTGGTCGGGTTCGAGGCGATGCCCGACTTCGACGCACCGCACGTCGCGGCCCACCTCGAGGCTGCCGGCGTTCCGTTCGACGTGCGCGGGGAGACGATTCAGTTCCCCGGGGACCTGATGGACGACGCCAAGGTCACTCGCTACGCCAAACTCCTCGAAAACAACGGCCCTGTAGAAGTACGGGGCCGCGAGCGCGGGGCCCGAGACGCCCTGGTTGAGCGCCTCAACCCGCTGATCGAGAACGAACAGCGCATCGGTCTGCCGGCTGTCCTCGGCGACGCAGACGCCGCCGGCGTGCGGGCGGCCCTGGAAGCGGAGCTCGGCACAGAGGTCTTCGAGGTGCCGGCGACGCCGCCGTCCCTACCCGGCGTCCGACTGGAGGACCGACTGTTCGAGGCCCTCGATGAGGTCGGTGGCAACTTCGAGAGCGGTAATCCGGTCGTTTCCTTCGACGGCCAGGACCGCGTCGAGACCGTCTACGTCGACAAACAGGACGCCCGGATCCCGTTCAGCGCCGAGCAGTACGTGCTGGCGACCGGCGGACTCGTCGGCAAGGGCGTCGAGTCCGATCGCGAGCACGTCTACGAACCGATCTTCGACTGCCACGTCGCCCACTCCGAGGACCGGTATGACTGGTTCGACGAGGACGTCTTCGGCGACCATCCGTTCGCCGGGTTCGGCGTCGATCCCGATCCCGAACTGCGGCCACTCGACGGCTCGGGATCACCCGAGTTCGAGAACCTGCGGGCCGCCGGCTCGGTCCTCGGCGGGTATGACTTCGCTGCCGAGAAATCCGGCAGCGGCGTCTCGATCGCAACAGGATATCATGCTGGCCGAATCGCGGCACAGGAGGCACAATGAGCGACGCTAGAGACCCGACGCAGTTCGACCCGGTCGTACCGAACACAGGAGAAGAATACGAGCCGCTCGAAGTCTTCCCGGAAGACGAGGGGTTCGACCTCCGTCCCGGCGCGGATTCCTGCTACAAATGCTCGACCTGTGATACCAACTGTCCGGTCGCGGAAGTCGACGACGACTTCCCGGGGCCGAAGTTCCAGGGCCCCGAGCAGTGGCGGCTCAAACAGACCGACGACGACTACGAGATCGATCCGTCGATCTCGGAGTGCTCGAACTGTCTTCGGTGCGATACGTCCTGTCCGTCGGGCGTCAACCTGGCCCAGATGCACAACACCGCCCGCGGGGAGTACGTCGACAACCAGGTCTCGAAGTTCTCCGTCAAGTACGTCCGCAACCGGATCCTCGCGAACTACCGGACCTCCGCGTACTTCGCGAGCATGGTCCCCCGGACGGCCAACTTCTTCATGAACTTCGGGCCGGTCCGGTGGGCGATGGAGAAGGTCATGCACATCCCCAGCGAACGGGAGTTCCCCGAGTTCGCCACACAGACGTTCCGTCAGTGGTGGGCCGAACGCGGCGGCGCGAAAGTCCACTCTGAGGACAAGAAGATCGCGTACTTCCACGGCTGTTACTCGAATTACAACACACCAGAAGTCGCGAAGGCCTTAGTCCGCATCTACGAGTACTTCGGCTACGAGGTCATGGTGCCGGAACAGAAGTGTTCGGGGACGCCGATGTTCGCAAACGGGATGCTCGACGACGCGCGTCGCCACGCCGAGACCAACGTCGAGAACCTCACCGCAGCGATCGAAGACGGTGCGGACATCGTCGCCTCCTGTACATCCTGTTCGATGGCGCTGCGCAACGAGTATCCCGAGTTGTTCGACATCGACGGAATCGACGACCTCGCTGCCCACACGTACGACGCCATCGAGTACCTCCGTATCCACACTGACGTCCGTCAGGAACTCGAGCAGGCCGAGATTTCGGGCGAACTCGCGGACGAATTCGCCTACCACGCGCCGTGTCACGCGCGCAATCAGGGGCTCGAGCGACAGGCGATCGAACTCTTCCGGAACCTGGACGGCGTCTCGGTCGAGGATGTCGGCGATTCCTGCTCGGGCATCTCGGGCACGTACGGCTGGAAGTCCGAGAAATACGAGAAGTCGATGGAGATCGGGTCGGAGATGTTCGAACACATGGAGGAATCCGAGGGGACGACCGGCATGACCGAGTGTCCCACCTGCGCGAGCCAGATGGAACACGGAACCGGCTACGACATCCGTCACCCGCTCGAGTTGATCGAGGCTGCGCTGATCAAGTGATCGTTTCGGCCGAAAAACCTCGCGACGGTTCTATTCTTTGTCTGCGCCGCGGACGAACGTCACCGGACAGGGCGCATCGAGCATGACGGCCTGGGCTGTCGAGCCGAAGACGGCCTTGCCGGTCGGCGAGCGCTTGCGGCCACCGACGATAACCCGATCGGCCCCGACCTTCGTCGCGAGGTCGACGATCTCTTCGGCGTGTTCGCCGACTTCACCCCGGATCGAGTAATCGATCCCGGCTTCGTCGAACAACTTGGTCATCGATCGGACGGTCTGGTGGCGCTTCGCGACCTCGTTCGGGTCTGCCATGTCGCCGTCGAAGTCCAGCCGCTCGGTGGCTCGCTGGAACTCACTTTCCGTGAATACGTGTGCGATCACCACTTCTGCGTCGGCCGGCTTTCCGATCTCGACGACTGCCTCTGCGAGTTCTTCCGCGCGGTCGTTGTCCTCCGGTCCGACTGCCAGCAGGATCGTGTGTAGCGTCATTCCTGTTGAACATGTCTACCCGAACATAAATAAATAGTCCCCCGAAAACGTGATAAATGGCTGATAATCGACGCCGTCGCCACCAGGAAAGGACCCGGCTATCCGGTATTTTTCATGCCGGCAGCGATTCCGTGGACGGTCAGTCGGAGGGTTTGCTTTTCGGTCTCCGTGAGGTGGCTCTGTGCCAGCAGACGGGTCTGGAGGAGGTTCAGCGGGTCGACGTAGGGGTTACGGCGTTCGAGATTCTCTTCGAGCCACTCGCGGTGGGTGAGACTGTCGCGCCCGGTGATTTCGAGCACGACGTCGACCGCGTTTTCGTATTCGGTACGGATCGTCGGGAAGATCCGTTTGCGGAGGTTGTCGTCGGCCAGGTCGGCGTACTCCTCGGCGATCTCCATGTCGGTCCGAGCCAGCGCCAGCGCCGCGTGGTCCAGGATCGTGTTGAAGAACGGCCACTCTTCGTACATTTTCTGGAGCGTCTCGATATCCCCACCGTCGTCGAGATAGGCGTTCAACCCGGAGGCCAGCGAGTACCAGCCAGGGATGATACAGCGGGCCTGCGTCCAGGAGAACACCCACGGGATCGCACGGAGATCCTCGACGCTGCGCTCTTCGCTCCGGGAGGCGGGCCGGGAGCCGAGGTTGAGGTTCTCGATGACGGTGATCGGCGTCGCCTGCTCGAAAAAGGAGACGAACCCATCGGTCTCGAGCAGTCCCTGGTATGATTCGCGAGCGGCATCGGACGCGGTCTCCATCGCTGACATCCACTCGTCGGGGATCTCCTCGATCGGGTTGTGCATGGCCGTGTGTCGCGCCTTGATCTGCGCGTTGGCCATCTGTTCGAGGTTCCGTTCGGCGATGTTGTCCTCGGCGTACTTTTCGGCAATCGCCTCGCCCTGCTCCGTGAACTTGATCTGCCCGTTGCAGGTCTCGTTGGGCAGCGCCTGCATCGCCTCGTGCATCGGCACGCCACCGCGGGAGATCGAACCACCACGACCGTGGAACAGCCGCATCTCGACGTCGAAATCGTCGTGGATCTCCGCTAGCCGCTTCTGGTTGCGGTACAGCGACCACTGGGCCGCGAGATAGCCGTTCTCCTTGTTGGAGTCAGAATAGCCCAGCATGATCTCTTGGGTGTTGTTCCGCGCTTCCAGGGCTTTAGCGTAGGCCTCGTTCTCGAACAGTGTCCCCATGATCCGGCGTGCGCCCGAGAGGGCGTATTCGGTCTCCAGAAGCGGGACGAGATCGAACCCGCAGTAGCCCGGCAGATCGACGATACCGGCCTGATCGCCGAGGAACAGCACTTCCAGCGCGTGAGACGGCTCCTCGAACATACTGATCGCGTACGTGTCGATGGCGTCGACGCCGAACTCCTTCTGCCAGTCGGCCGTCTCGTCGAACCGCCTGAGCACGCGCTCGGCCTCGTCGGAGAGGCCCTCGGTGTCCTCGATGTCGATGACCGGTCGGTCCTGCAGGATCGACTCGGTGAGGAACTCCTGACGCTCCTGTTCGTCCATACCCTCGTAATCGATGTTTTCCTGCTGTTCGAGGGCCTCGGTGACGGCGTTGGTATGCATCTCCTGGTGGTCACGCAGGTCGAGGCTCGCGAGGTTGAAGCCGAAGGTTGCGACCTTCCGGACCAGCGGCTCGACGTACCGCTCCGAGATCTGACCTGCGCCGTTCTGTTCGAGGCTCTCCGCGATGACTTGCAGGTCCTCGAGGAACTCCTCTTCGTCGCTGTAGCCACCCGATCGGACGTCCGAAACCCGGAGCACCGACTCGCGCATCAGCTTGAGCTTCTGGCGGTAGGGCTCGTTGGGGTAGCGATCTTTGGCTTCCTCGGCGACACCCGGCAGTCGATCGCAGTGGGCGTCCAGCCGCTCCTGGAAGCGTTCCCCGACGTCGATCTGTCGCCCGTCCTGTGTCAGCACGCCGGACAGTTCCTTGAGACGGTCCCGATACAGGGGGAGCACGACGTCACGCTGTCGTTCGAGCGTCTCGGCGGTGACTTCGGGCGTCACGAACGGGTTGCCGTCGCGATCGGAGCCGGCCCACGAACGGAACTCGTAGAGCTTGGGCACGTCGATTTCGGACTCGTAGATGTCGTCCAGCGCCCACTCGAACTCCTCGTAGATCTCGTCGATGACATCGAACAGGACGTTTTCGAGGTACCATTGAACGTTCAGGGCCTCGTCGGTGACTTCGGGCCGCCGATCACGGACCTGCGGCGTCTGCCAGAGGCTCGTCACCTGCGCGCGGACGTTCTGACGGACTCGTCTGTCCTCGTTGTCGGTGAGTCGTACTTCGTCGAGCTCTTCCAGGTTCTCGGAGATGTCCCGGAGCTTCGCCTTGACAGTTTTCCGCCGTGCTTCGGTCGGATGGGCCGTGAACGTCGGCTGGATGAGAATATCATCCAGGATCGACTCGACGGTCTCCGGGTCGACGTCGTTTTCGTGCAGGTACTCGGCGGCCTCCTGGACGCTGTCGTCGAGCGTCCCGTCCTGAGTCCCCTCTCGGATCTCCCGAACGCGCTGGCGTTCCTCAGCGAGGTTGATCAGTTCGAAGTAGGTAGTAAACGCACGTGCGATGACATCCTGTTTCTCGGGTGAGAGGCGATCGAGCGTGTCGTGGATCGGTTTGCGACTGTCGGCCTCGCCACGTCGGTAGTGTATGGCCGCGTTCCGGATCGTCTCGACGAGGTCGAACGCTTCTTCCGAGCTTTGGTGTTTGATTACCGATCCCAGGAGCTCTCCCAGTTCCCTGACGTCCTGGTTGATCTCTCTGGCGTGCAAATTCATACCACTCTCTGACAGGGGCTAGGGTATAACGTTGGCGGATCGGGATGGATGTATCATAGTATTGTTCGTTAAAGATACTACTCAGTGGGTAACAATACCGGGCGTTTGGCCCCATGCACGCATTTCTGGACGATCGACCGATCCTAATATAATATATCTTATTATAATATCTCACCCAGTGGCCGCTACTTCGATTGACATAGATTGGCAATCCACATGCCCAAATATTGGGGGTCGAACGCACATCGGCGCGATCGATCCGAAGGTCACTTCGGCCGATGCGCCACGGCGTCTCCGACCGCGCTTCCCGTATTACAGGGGTCGAGCGTCTCGGAAAAGTTGATGATTGATAATTCGAAAATCTGTAACGATTTTCCCTACGATGATGAACGTTCCTGAACCATATCCCCGAATCTCTTAAACACCCCGTATTTTGGGGGTAAACAGGTGAGTGGATGGAAGACGTAGGAGTGTCTACGGTGGTCCAGATACCGACGGTTTGCGTCGGTATGGCTGTCAGGGACCATTCCCGGAGGGACACACAATGTACGAGATACGAATTCATGGACGCGGCGGGCAGGGATCAGTTACGCTTGCCCAGCTGCTTGCACAGGCTGGCCACGAAGAGGGCATCTGGTCACAGGCGACACCGTCGTTCGGTGTCGAGCGACGCGGTGCTCCCGTCGAGGCCTACGTACGCTATAGCGACGAAAAGATCACCGAGCGAAGCCACGTCGAAGAGCCGGACTTCGTCATCGTTCAGGACACGAGCCTGCTCGAGTACGTGGACGTGACGAAGGGGGTCAAAGACGACGGGACGCTGCTGGTCAATACCGACGCCGATCCGGACGACGTCGATATCGACACCGAAGCGGAGATCGTCACCGTCGATGCGACCGAGATCGCGCTGGAGAACCTCGGGCGCCCGATCATGAACACGGCACTGTTGGGCGCGTTCGCGGGCGCGACGGAGAAGTTGAGTACGGAGAGCCTCGAGGCGGTCATCACGCGCAAGTTCGAGGGTGAGATCGGCCAGAAGAACGTTGCGGCAACGACTGACGCGTTCACGGAGGTACACGCATGAGCGACACACAGGACCCATACGAGAACCTGAAAATCACGACCGGTGCCGTCGCGGAACCGAACACGTCCCGAGCGAACAAGACCGGTTCCTGGCGGGAGCTCAAACCGGTCGTCGATCCGGACACCTGCATCGAGTGTGGACAGTGTGAGACGTACTGTCCCGACCAGGCCGCCAAGCCGGTCGAAGGCGAGGACTTCTACGCGTTCGATCTCGACTACTGCAAGGGCTGTGGCATCTGCGCGGACGTGTGCCCGACCGACGCCATCGAAATGGTACGGGAGGAGGCATAATATGGCGCGAGCTGAACCTTCAGAACAGGAGAACCCCTCGGACGAACAGGAAGTCATGAAGGGGACGTCGGCAGTCGCGAAAGGCGTCATGGCTGCCGATCCCGACGTGGTCTCGGCGTATCCGATCACGCCCCAGACGGGTATCGTCGAGAAACTCTCCGAACTGGTCGCCGACGGGAAACTCGACAGCGAGTTCATCAAGGTCGACAGCGAGTTCAACGCTGCCTCGACGTGTATCGGCGCGTCGGCGGCCGGCGCTCGCGCGTTCTCCGCGACCTCCAGTCAGGGCCTGAAGCTGATGAGCGAACCCCTCTTCACGGCCGCGGGGATGCGCCTCCCGATCGTGATGGCGGTCGCCAACCGGTCGCTGTCGGCTCCCCTCTCTATCTGGGCCGACCACACCGACGCCTTCGCGGAGCGCGACGGCGGCATGCTTCAGTTCCACGCCGAGGACGTCCAGGAAGCGATCGACCACGTGCTGCTGGGATTCCGGGTCGCCGAACAGGTCAACCTGCCGGCGCTATCGAACTTCGACGGGTTCATCCTGACTCACGTCCAGGAACCCGCCAACATCCCCGACGAGGAGAAAGTCAGCGAGTTCCTCCCGCCGCGGGACCCCGAGTACACCCTCGATCCCTCGGACCCGAAGACGATGGGTGCGTACGCCCGGCCGGAACACTGGACCGAAAGCCGCTACGAGATCCAGCGCGCGATGATGGACGCCCGCGAGGTCTGGGCCGACGCCGTCGAGGAGTTCAACGACGTGTTCGGTCGGGACTACACCGAGTATGGGGGGATGCTTGACACCTACCACGCCGAGGACGCCGATCACATCGTCGTCGCGATGGGGTCGATCGCCGGGACGATCCGCAACGTCGTCGACGCCTACCGCGAGGACGGCGAGAAGGTCGGGATGGTCCGACCCCGGGTCTTCCGACCGTTCCCGGCTCCCGAACTCCGGGACGCGCTGGCCGACGCCGAAAGCGTCGCCGTGCTGACCAAGGAGATGTCGCCCGGCTACGAGAGTGCCTTCGCCGGCGAGATCAAGGGCGCGCTCTATCACGCCGAGAGTCAGCCCCCGATCAAAAGCTACGTCCTCGGGATGGCCGGCCGTGACGTCAAGCCCGAAGATATCGCCGAGATCATCGAGGACGTCAAGACGGCGACTCCCGAGATGGGCTTCAAGGAGAGCGAATCGTGGCCGCAACTGCGTCCGGAACTTCTCAACGGAGGGGACGACCAATGAGCTCCGACCTACAAGACCAGGACTACACCGACGAACTCGAGCACGGCGAGGAACTGTGGAACCCCGGCCACCGCGCGTGTGCCGGCTGTGGCCCCGCGCTGGCGATGAAATACATCACCGAAGCCGCCGGCGAGAACACCATCGTCACCAACGCGACGGGTTGTATGGAAGTCGTCTCGACGCCGTACCCCGAGAGCGCCTGGGGGACCAGCTATATCCACAACATCTTCGAGAACGCCGCATCGGTCGCGGCCGGTGTCGAGGCCGCCTACAAGTCCTTCGACCGGCGTGATCCGGACCACCTCGACGTCGAGGACAGCGACGATCTCAACATCATCGCAATCGGTGGAGACGGCGCGACCGCCGACATCGGCTTCCGCGCGCTGTCGGGCATGATGGAGCGCGGCCACGACGTTCTCTACATCATGTACGACAACGAGGCGTACATGAACACTGGCGTCCAGCGCTCCAGCCAGACGCCGTTCGGAGCGGCGACGACCACCTCACCCGCTGGCAAGGAGAGCATCGGCAACGACACCAACAAGAAGGACATGATTTCGATCGCCGCCGACCACGGCATCCCCTACGCCGCGACGGCGTCGATTTCCAACCCGCACGACTTCAAACAGAAAGTCGAGAAGGCCCTCGAAATCGAGGGGCCGAAGTTCCTCCACGTCTACGCGCCATGTCCGGTCGGCTGGAGTTTCGACTCCGCGAAGACCGTCGATCTGGCCGAAAAAGCCGTCGAAACTGGTCTGTTCCCGGTCTTCGAGATGGAAGACGGCGAGATCACCAGCGTCAACAAGATCCGCGACCGCGAACCGGTCGATGAGTGGCTCGAGCCTCAGGGCCGGTTCAAGCACCTCTTCAAGGACGAGGAAAAAGGCGAGCAAGCCATCGAGGAACTACAGACCTGGATCGACGAACGGGCCGAGGACCTCGGCTTGGACGCCTAAATGGGTCAGTAGCGTCCCCCGGTTGGCCGCGATCTCGTACGTCCCGCGTTTTCCGCACTGTTCGCATATCTCTTCTGCCTCTTTTCGACCGCTTCGATCCCGTCGCATACTGGTATAGTTCGTACAGACATCCGGTACACCGTCGTGCCGAATCAGTTCGAAATGCTATAGCCACCAGTATCAGCAGTGGCCAAGATCTATAACGTTCGATAATGTATTTTGGGTATGGGACCGGATCGCGTCGATACATGCCCCGAACAACGCCGCCAGCGAACGGACGGCGAACAGTACTACTGCGAACTGCTGTACGTCCACGACGACGGACGATGACTGGATCGTCGCGGCGGCAACGATCCGATAGCAGCTGCTGGTGCACTAGCGTATAAAAAACGGAATGGAGTACGATGCCCGACTTACAGGTCGCGCGGCTGCACCGTCTTGCGGTCGTTGGCCTCGGCGCGACGAGCGGCGTCTTCCAGCAGCTCGTCGACTTCCTCGTCGAGGGCATCGTAGAAGTCCGAGGCGACGTTCATATCATCGAGCGCTTCCTTGACAGCGGCTTTGACGATTAGGTCTGCCATACAGGACAGCTATTCCAGAGGGGAGTTTATAAGCGTTCCCGTTTCCGGCCGCTCTCGGAGTCGCTCGCGCCTGTTTGCATGCTGCTTCACCGAATTTGAACTGTGCGGTATGCAGATCCGGCCAGCATACCCAACTATATCGGGCCAAGGGTATTGCCCCCGTATCTCTAATAGGAGTTTGCCGGCAGAGACCGGCGGAGTCGAATGCCCAAGTGTAATCACTGCAATGCACACGTCTCGGACCAGTTCGCGCGAGTCTTCGCCAACGAGTTCGGCGAGATTCTCGCGTGTCCCAACTGCTCGGCAAACGCCGGCATCGCCGAAGTGGCCCAGCAGCGCGCTCGCCAGACGTGAATGTCGGACGAACATCACGTGTACGTCCTCCGTTGTGCCGACGACACCTTCTATACTGGCTATACCACGGACGTCGAGCGCCGCGTCGAGGAACATCAGGCCGGGCAGGGAGCGAAGTACACCCGCGGGCGCACGCCTGTCGAACTCCTACACGTCGAGTCCTACGAAACGAGAAGCGAGGCGATGTCCCGCGAGTACGAGATCAAACAGCTCTCTCGGGCGGATAAAGAGCGGCTTGTCGATACGTCGTGAATGACACCGGTCGTCAGATCGGCGTGAGAACGATGTCCCGGGCCTCGTAGTCCTCGAAATACGCGCCGTGGCCTCCCATTGTCACGCGACCATCCCTGTCAGTATGGCCGACGAGCCCGATCTCGCCGAAAAAGGAATTCGTACTCGGCTCGACGAAGCTCTGACGGACGGTCGTCAGTTGCCCTTCCATCGTCTGCCAGGTGGAATCTTCCTCGGCGGGCGCCTCCCGAACACGCGCCTGGAACCCGACGGCGTTCCCCTCACGGAGGTGCAACGCGGTGTTCAGTGCCGCGTCCCGGAGGTTAGCGGTTTCGTACGGGAGCTGTCGCGCGTCCGTAATGTAGACCTCCTCACCCTCGTCCCAGTGCTGGGACATGAACTGCATGAACGCCAGGCCGTAGAGTCGATCCGTGTCGTACTTGAGCCCGATCACCTCTTCTTCCTCCTCGTTGGGCATGCCGATGACACCGGTCTGCTGGTCGACGGCCAACAGCGTGTCGAGCTCCTGGTCCCAGGCCCGAACCAGCGTCGCCGTCTCCTCGAAGTCGTATTCGGCTGCCGTCTGTGTGTCAGTGTAGAGACAGAGTGCGATGAACGCGCCGTCGGCGTAGCTCTCCGCCAGCGAGTCTTCGATCTTCTCGTAGACCTCCGGCGACGTCCCGATCAGGATCTCGTGCGTACCGGACTCGATCTGTTCGCGGATTCCCGTGATCAGTTGGTCGTTCGTATTGATGTCTTGTACTTGCATTCGATTGTCAGACGGTTACACGATCGCATAAATAAGCGTTGTCGTGCGAGTATCACATCTCGAATCGGGGTCGTGTTGGCCGTCCCGATTACCCGGTCGAAGAGTCAAACGTGATAATCACGAGTATTTTTTAAGTATAGTGAGCACCCAACGCCGTATAATGGCCGCAAACACTGGGCGCGTGCTCGTCGTCTGTCGCCCGGACAACCGAGAGCATGCCGTCGAAACGCTGGAGCCGGTGACCGCCGACGTACCCGTCGAGACAGTCACGTCCGTCCCGGACGCCCGGACTGCACTCGATACGAACGACGTGATCTGCGTCGTGAGCTTCGTCGAAGTACGCGACTCGCGCGGAAACGAATGGGTTAGCGGCATTGAGCTGTACGAGGAAGTCGACGACCGCCCGTCGAACATTCCGTACGTCCTTATCTCCGAGACCGGTAATGACGACATCGTCCAGATGGCGCTCGACGCCGGCGTGTCGAACCTCGTTCGACCCTGGCCGGGCGACCGTCCCGAACGGGACCTGCAGGAGATCGTCGAACAGGTCGTCACGCGGCGTCGTATCTACACGACTGTCGACGCTGCCACCGACGGGAACCTCGACGTACGGATCGACACGGCCGATCTCGAAGGGGATTTCCGGGAGATCGCGACCCGTGTGAACGGCCTGATCGACTCGATACAGGACGATATGGAACGACGCCAGCAGGTCGCCCGGGACCTCGATTCGTCGATCCAGGAACTGCGGTCGCGATCCGAACAGGTCGCCGACAGCTCTGACGGCATCAGCGATGGCACCCAGGAGATGACAACCCGGATCGAGCAGGCAAACAGCGAGGTGTCGACGCTGTCCGCGACTGTCGAGGAAATCGCGGCAACGTCCGATGACGTTGCCAAGACGAGCGAGGACGCGGTCGAGGCCGCGAACGACGGCCAAGAGTCCGCCGAGAGCGCGATGAACGCCATGGAGAACATCGACGAGGCGGCGACCGAAGTGGCCGACGACGTGACGCGTCTCCAGGAGCGGGTCAACGAGATCGACGAGATTGTCGAGCTCATCAACGACATCGCAGACCAGACGAACATCCTGGCGCTAAATGCCAACATCGAGGCCGCACGTGCCGGGGAGTCCGGCGACGGGTTCGCCGTCGTCGCCAACGAAGTCAAAAATCTCGCGACGGAATCCCAGGAACACGCCGAGACGATCGAGGACATGCTGGAGGGCGTCCAGCGTGACACCGAGACGACCGTCCAGAGCCTCGAACAGGCGACCGACGAGATCGAGACTGGCGTCTCCGAGGTCGAAGCGACCATGCAGGCCCTCGATGACATCGCCGAGAAGATTCGCGACGCGACGACCGGCATGGAGGAGGTCGCCAACGCGACCGACGACCAGGCAGCCTCGACGGAGGAAGTCGCATCGATGATGGACGAGATTGCGGAGATGGCCGAGGATACCGCCGACGAGATCCAGGAGATCGCGGATGCCAACAGCAAGCAGGTCTCCGAGATCAGTCAGCTGGAGCGGTCGATGCGACAACTCGTCGAAGACGACAGCGCGGTCTGATCGCGACCGCTACCCGAGGCCTTTTTGTCCAGCCGACCCCGAACCCGTGGTATGAACGAGGATCTGCTCGACATCGTCTGTTGCCCACTCGATAAATCCGAACTCGAACTCGACGCGCAGGACCGCGACGAGGGCGAGATCGTCACCGGCACACTGACGTGTACGGAATGCGGTGAGACGTATCCGATTGAGGACGGCATCCCGAACCTGCTGCCGCCGGACATGCGCGAGGAAACGCCGGCCTAGGTCAGGCGACGAGGAGGTATATCGCGACGAGAACGCCAGCCAGAACGACGAACGATCCCAGCAGCACGACGGTATTTTCGAACAGAAGCGTCGCAGCGATAGCGACCGCCAGCGCGACGGCACCGAGAACGAGGACAGCGATCTCCGGACGGATCGAGATATCGAACGCATCGACGGAACGGTCCCGTGTCCGGGTAGGCGTCGATCGTGGCTGTGGCTTCGAGAGTGACTCGTCGACAGCAACGTCCCGCGGTTCCGGCTCCGGTTCGGTGAGTATCACGTCCACATATCGGGTCGTCGCACCGTACGCCGTGGCGACTTTGAGCTTCCCGCGGACGGGGCCGGACCCCGATACGTCGACGGTGATACGCCGCGTCGAGTCGCTCGCGACGTGATGGTTGTTCGCTGACAGCGTCGCGATATCGGATAGGTCGTCGTCCAAGTGCAAGTGCACGTGGACTGATTCCCCGTGGTTCTGCAGGACCACGTCGAACGATCCGCTCACCTCGACTTCGTTGGGCACCTCGAGGCCGTGCAACTGATCACGGTTGACGTGGACCGGCAGCGTATCTGTCACGTTCGGTGTTGCGTAGCGATAGTAGAAAAAGCTTCACGGTGAACCAAGCAACGACTCGGAGAACACTCACCCGATGGGCCGCCACACGCTGCACGGCCGAAATTCGGACCACGCGCAGACGTGCTCGTATTCGCTGCGCGCGTGTCTGCTCTCATTCAAATCCCCGTATTCCGCGTGCGTCGCTCGCGAGTTTACGAGCGACAGAAGTGCGCTGGCCGAGATTTGAACTCGGGTTAGGACCGTGGCAGGGTCCTGTGATACCACTACACCACCAGCGCTCACATCGTTCGCCCGTCGGTCGGGCGCACGTCAGTTCGCATTCTAAGCAACCGCCGAGAAGAATAAAAGGCTTCCGAATCGCCGTCCCGCCACCGGATTTGTCCGTTTGACTGCCGTTCCGTCCCGGAAATTCGATTTTTGCGAACTGACTTCGCGCGTGTCTATGTGATGCGCTGTGCACTCGGAGGGATGGCACGGTGCCGGTCGCGGTACGTGCTGGCACACCGTGACTACGCTCGTGAGGGTCGCTCGCAGGCGTGCGACGGCGTCTCACCACCACTGGAATCCGCTACCCTTTTAGGTGCGGACCGAAGACTAATCGCTACAGTCTAGTGGCGTGGCGTGGAAGCGTCACGGCATGACGACCAGCGTGCTCGTGCCGTCGTCCCTCACCCGGGAAGCCGAGGACAAACGCGAGGCGACTCGCAAACTCGGTTACGTGGCCCGCGCGGCCACGGTCTTCCGGGCGGATCGGCTGACGATCATCCCCGACCCTGACGGCGAAGGGAAGTTGGACGGCGGGTTCGTCGAAACCGTCTTACGGTACGCCGCGACGCCGCCGTACCTCCGAAAGGAGGTGTGGGGCAAGCGGGACGAACTGGAGTCCGTTGGCGTCCTGCCGCCGCTCCACGTGACACCACGGACCGGCTCCGGATCGAACGATTCGGGGTCGTTGAGACAGGGACTCGTGACCGAGGTCGGATCTGATGGGCGCGTTCGGGTCAATTGCGGCATGCAACACCCGATCTCTCTGGCTGTTCCCTCCGGAATGGAGGTCAGCGAGGGGGAGCGCGTTGCCGTCAGGATCTATTCGCGACGACCGGTCCGCGCGAAACTCGTCGACGAACCCCTTCCGGGGTTTGCCGTCGACCGTGCGGACCTGGACGAAGCGCTCTCGCGTACCGACGCTGGCGTGCGGATCGCCGCATCGCGCCACGGTGTCGAACTCACGACCGACCGTCTCGGCCAGCTGGTCGGGACGATCCACGGTGAGGACGACGGCGCGGGCGATCTGACCGTCGCGTTTGGCTCGCCCGAGCGCGGGTTGCCCGCCATCATGGGGATCGACCCCGACGGTGTCGGGCCGACTGAGATCGAGACGGTCACCGGATCCGAATCGGACGCTACCCGATTCGACCTCTGGCTGAACACGATCCCGGATCAAGGCAGCGAGGTGGTGCGAACCGAAGAAGCGATGTTCGCAACACTGGCCTGCCTCAGTCTCACGGAGTGAGAATCCGATGCCACAACCAAGCAGACCACGCAAAGGCTCGATGGGTTTCAGTCCGCGCAATCGGTCGGCCAGCGAGACGCCGCGGTTCAACAGCTGGCCCGACGACGACGGACAGCCTGGCGTCCAGGGGTTCGCCGGCTACAAGGCCGGGATGACACACGTTGTGCTCATCAACGACGAACCGAACTCGCCACGCGAGGGAATGGAGACGACCGTTCCCGTCACCGTCGTCGAAACGCCACCGATGCGGGCTGTGGCGCTTCGAGCTTACGAAGACACGCCGTACGGACTCCGACCGCTGACGGAGGTCTGGACCGACGAGTTCCACTCGGAGCTCGACCGGACCCTCGACCTTCCCGAGGACGGATCCGACGGTACAGAGGCACAGATCACGGACGCTCTTGAAGCGGGCGAACTGGGCGACGTGCGGCTCATTACCCACACCGTCCCCAGCGAGCTCGACGGCGTCCCGAAGAAGAAACCCGACGTGATGGAGACACGCGTCGGCGGCGGCTCGCTCGAAGAGCGCGTCGAACACGGGCTTGAGATTATCGAGGACGGCGGCGAACACTCGATGAACGACGTGTTCCGCGCCGGCGAGTACGCCGACGTCGCGGGCGTCACCAAGGGCAAAGGGACACAGGGTCCCGTCAAGCGCTGGGGCGTCCAGAAGCGGAAGGGCAAACACGCCCGCCAGGGGTGGCGGCGCCGGATCGGCAACCTCGGTCCGTGGAACCCCTCCCGCGTCCGGTCGACCGTGCCCCAGCAGGGCCAGACCGGCTACCACCAGCGCACGGAGCTGAACAAGCGCATTCTCGACATCGGCGACGACGAGGTCACCCCTGAGGGTGGCTTCGTCAACTACGGCGAGGTCGAGGGCAACTACACGCTGGTGAAGGGATCGCTGCCGGGTCCGGAAAAGCGCCTCGTGCGCTTCCGACCGGCTGTCCGCCCGAGCGACAGCCCGCGACTCGATCCCGAGTTGCGCTACGTCTCCACCGACTCCAACCAGGGGTGACCTGAATGCAGGCTACAGTACACGATCTGGACGGCGACGCCGACGACGAGATCGACCTGCCGGCGGTCTTCGAAACGACCGTTCGGCCGGACCTGATCTCGCGCGCGGTCCAAGCCGCCCAGGCAAACCGAAAGCAGGACTACGGCAGCGACGACTACGCCGGCCTCCGTACCCCTGCCGAGTCGTTCGGCAGCGGTCGCGGGCAGGCGCACGTCCCGCGCCAGGATGGTACCGCAAAGCGGGTCCCCCAGGCCGTCTCCGGCCGCCGGGCCCACCCGCCGAAAGAACAGAAAGACCGCGGTCTCGATCTCAACGACAAGGAGCGCCAGAAGGCGATCCGGTCGGCGATCGCGGCGACTGCCGACAGCGAGGTCGTGGCCGAGCGCGGTCACGAGTTCGAGTCGGACCTCGAACTGCCGCTGGTCGTCAGCGACGACTTCGAGGACCTCGTGAAGACCCAGGAAGTTGTCGACACCCTCGAGGAACTCGGCGTTCACGCCGACATCGAGCGCGCCGACGACACGAAGATCAAGGCCGGACAGGGCAAGTCCCGCGGACGGAAGTACCGCCGGCCGAAGTCGATCCTGTTCGTGACCAGCGAGGAACCCTCGAAGGCCGCGCGGAACCTCGCCGGCGCGGACGTCGCGACCGCGGCCGAGGTCAACGCGGAAGACCTCGCACCCGGTGGCGACGCCGGTCGCCTGACGATCTGGACCGAGAGTGCACTCGCGGAGGTGGCTGACCGATGAGCGTACGCGACGTGATCAAGCATCCACACGTCACCGAGAAGGCGATGGACAAGATGGACTTCCAGAACAAGCTACTGTTCATCGTCGATATCGACGCGACGAAAGACGAGATCGTCGACGCGATCGAGACGCAGTTCGACGTCACGATCGAGAACGTGACGACGATGGTGACGATGAACGGTAACAAGAAAGCCGAAGTAACACTGTCCGAGGCCGACGACGCGCAGGAAGTCGCCTCACGAATCGGGGTGTTCTAAGATGGGACGACGCATTCGCGGACAGCGACGTGGTCGCGGGACGCCGACGTTCCGTGCCCCGTCGCACCGCTATAAATCCGATCTGCAGCATCGCACTGTCGAAGACGGCGATGTCGTCTCCGGGACAGTTGTCGACATCGAGCACGACCCGGCCCGCTCGTCGCCGATCGCGGCCGTCGAGTTCGAGGACGGCGACCAGCGACTCGTACTCGCCCCCGAAGGCATCGGGGTCGGCGACGAGATCCAGGTCGGCGTCAGCGCCGAGATCGCACCTGGCAACACCCTTCCGCTGGCGGAGATCCCCGAAGGGGTTCCGGTGTGTAACATCGAGGCTAACCAGGGCGACGGCGGCAAGTTCGCCCGCGCCTCGGGTGTGAACGGCCGACTCATCAGTCACGACCGCAACGTCGCGGTCGTGGAACTACCGAGCGGCGAGTTCAAACAGCTCGATCCGCAGTGCCGGGCCACGATCGGCGTGGTCGCCGGTGGTGGTCGGACCGAGAAACCGCTGGTCAAAGCCGGAAACAAACATCACAAGGCGAAAGCGCGCGGCATGGTTTGGCCGCGGGTCCGCGGTGTGGCGATGAACGCCGTCGACCACCCGTTCGGTGGCGGTGGCCGCCAGCACCCGGGCAAGCCGAAATCGATCTCCCGTAACGCCCCGCCGGGACGGAAAGTCGGGGACATCTCTTCGCGGCGAACTGGCCGCGGTGGTAACGAATGAGCTCGGATTACCAGATCGGCCACGAAGGCGAGTTTACCTACCGTGGCTACACGCTCGACGAGCTGCAGGACATGGATCTCGAGGAAGTCGCGGAACTGCTCCCCGCACGCGTGCGGCGAAGTATCAATCGCGGCCTGTCCTACGAGAAACAGCAGTTGCTCGAAGAGGCACGCGAGGCCGAAGAGGAACAGACGGCCAACAACCCGATCCGGACACACCTCCGGGACATGCCGATCGTCCCCGAGATGGTCGGGCTGACCTTCGCCGTCCACAACGGGCAGAGCTTCGAGCGAGTGAAAATCGAGCCGGAGATGCTCGGGCACTACCTGGGCGAGTTCCAGCTCACCCGAACGTCGGTCGAACACGGACAGGCCGGCATCGGGGCGACCCGATCCTCGAAGTTCGTACCGCTCAAATAAACCATGGGAATCAGCTACTCAGTCGAAGCCGATCCCGAAACGACCGCGAAAGCGATGCTTCGGGAGCGGCAGATGAGCCACAAGCACAGCAAGGCCATCGCCCGGGAGATCAAGGGCAAGACAGCCGGCGAGGCTGTCGAGTACCTCGAGGCTGTCATCGAGGGTGACCAGCCGGTCCCCTTCCGACAGCACAACTCGGGCGTCGGCCATCGAACGAACATCGACGGCTGGGACGCCGGTCGCTTCCCGGAGAAGGCCAGCAACGCCTTCCTGGACCTGCTGGAGAACGCCATTGGCAACGCCGACCATCAGGGCTTTGACGGCGAGAGTATGGAGATCATGCACGTCGCGGCCCACAAAGTCGGCGAGACCCAGGGACGCCAGCCCCGCGCGATGGGGCGGGCCTCTGCGTTCAACAGCATGGAAGTCGACGTCGAACTCATCCTCGAGGAGGTCGAGGAATAATGGCTGACGAACAGCAGTTCATCGAAGACGGGCTCCAGCGGACCCAGATCGACGAGTTCTTCGCAGACGAACTGGGTCGTGCGGGTTACGGCGGCATGGACGTCGCCAAGACTCCGATGGGAACCCAGATCGTCCTCAAGGCCGAGAAGCCCGGGATGGTCATCGGCAAGGGCGGGAAGAACATTCGCAAGCTCACGACCACGCTGGAAGAGGAGTTCAACCTCGAAGACCCGCAGGTCGACGTCCAGGAGGTCGATGAGCCGGACCTGAACGCCCAGATCGTCGCTGATCGACTGGCGAACGCCCTCGAACGCGGCTGGTACTTCCGGAAGGCCGGACACACCACGATCGACCGGATCATGGAAGCCGGCGCGAAGGGCGCTGAGATCGTCCTCTCCGGGAAGGTCACGGGTGCACGCTCGCGCGTGGAGAAGTTCAACCGTGGCTACATCAAGCACAACGGCGAACCCGCCCAGGAGATCGTCGATCACGGCCAGGGCGTCGCCGTCATGAAGCTCGGGACGATCGGCGTGGACGTCAAGATCATTCCGCCGGAGGCCGAGCTGCCGGACGACTTCGAGATCTACGACGATGTTGACGTCGCCGATTACGTCGAGGACGTCGAGGGCGAGTCCGTCGAGGAACTCCTCGAAGGCGAACCTGACGAGGGCGAGGCCGCGGCGGCCGACACCGAGGAGACGCCCGACATCGACGAGGAAGTCGCCGAGGAAGCGCCCGAAGACTTCGACGATGTCGACGTGCCCGACGACGATGATGTCGAGGACGACCTCGACGAACTCGAAGAGGCCGTCGACGAGGAACTCGACGAGGAGACCGAGGCAGAAGCCGAGGAACTCCTGGATGAAATGGACGACGAGACGAGCGAGGAGGACGAACAATGAGCATCGTCCACGTCGAAGAACTGCGGGACATGACGCCCGCGGAACGGCAGAACGAGCTCGAGGAGCTCGAGACGGAGCTGCTGAACGCCGAGGCCGTCAAGGCCGCCGGTGGTGCGCCGGACAACCCCGGCCGTATCGGTGAACTCCGTCGGACAATCGCGCGGATCAAGACGGTCCAGCGTGAAGAGGGTGATCTCGAATGAGATCACCAGATACGTCGAACGGTGTGAACCGTGAGACAGGCAATCTCGAGGAGGAGCAGTAAGATGACACGCACGCCCGAGACGCTCGCGCGACACGAATTGGTTGGACTGGACGTCCGCGTTACGGCGGCGTCCAACCCCGACTTGCTGGACATCGAAGGCGAGGTCGTCATGGAGACGGCCAACACGTTGCACATCGAGCGAGCCGACCGGGCGTGGCCAGCGCGGAACGACGTTCCGCGGGACGTTCGAGCGGGCCAGCGCGGCGCTACGCGCCGCGAGTCCGAGGCGGTGTCACCGTCTCGCGCCCGCGAGAAACTGGTGCCGAAGGCGGCTGCGACGTTCGAGTTCACTCTTTCGGACGGACAGCGAGTCCGCGTCGACGGAGAGCGACTCGTCGCACGACCGGCCCGACGCACAGAACACACAGGTGATTCCATATGGCGATAGGACTGAACGTACAACAGCCGGAGACGAGCTGTGACGACGAGAACTGTCCGTTCCACGGCACCCTTTCGGTGCGCGGACAGACGCTCGAAGGCACAGTCGCCTCCACAGACATGGAGAAGACCGTCGTCGTCGAACGCGAGTACGACGTCAAGGTACCCAAGTACGACCGATATATGAAACGTCGGTCCCGGGTGCCCGCGCACGCACCGCCGTGCCTCGACATCGAGGTCGGCGACACGGTCACGATAGCAGAGACACGACCGCTCTCGAAGACGAAATCCCACGCAGTCGTTTCCGTCGAGGGAGGTGACGAGTGATGGAAGCGCTGAAAGCAGACGTCACCCAGGGCCTGGAGAAGGGGTCGCTGATCAACTGTGCCGACAACACTGGCGCACGCGAACTCAAAGTGATCAGCATCACCAACTACCAGGGGACCAAGAACCGCCACCCGAAGGCGGGTCTGGGCGACAAGATCACCGTTTCGGTCACCAAGGGGACGCCCGAGATGCGTCGCCAGGTGCTCGAGGCAGTGATCATCCGCCAGCGCAAGCCCATCCGCCGACCAGACGGCACGCGCGTCAAATACGAAGACAATGCGGCCGTCATCGTCGACGAGAACGAGGACCCCCGCGGGACCGAGATCAAGGGTCCCGTCGCGCGGGAAGTCGCCGAGCGGTTCGGCAGTATCGCATCGACAGCGACAATGATCGTATAGAACCATGAGCGAGCAACCATCGAAACAGCGAACCCAGACACGGCGCGCCCCGCTGCACGAGAAGCAGTCGCAGGTGCGGGCGACGCTGGCCGAAGACCTCCGCGAGGAGTACGGCCAGCGATCGGTCCGCGTCAACGAGGGCGACACTGTCGAGGTCATGCGTGGCGACTTCGCCGGCGAGGAAGGCGATGTCGTCAACGTCGACCTCAGAGACGCTGTCGTACACGTCGAGGAAGTGACCCTCGAGACAGCCGACGGGGAAGAGGTCCCCCGGCCGCTCGAGTCGAGCAACCTCCGCGTGATCGACCTCGATCTCGAGGACGATCGTCGGCAGGCGCGCCTGGAAAGCGAGGAGGATAGCGCATGACGAAACATCAGAAACGACTCTCGGTACCGAACAGCTGGCCAGTCGAGCGCAAGACCCAGACGTTCACCGTCAAGGCCGATGCCGGCCCGCACGGTGAGGACGGCGTGCCCCTGCTGATCGTCCTTCGGGACGTGCTGGGGTACGTCGACAGCCGCAAGGAAGCCCGCTACGCGCTGAATCAGGATCAGATCCTGATCAACGGCACGCCCGAAAGCGACGAGTCGCGCCCGGTCGGGATGTTCGACATCCTGGCGTTTACCGAGCGCGAGGAGTACTACCGGGTGTTCCCCGGCGAGGGCGGTCGGCTCGCGCTGACGGCCATCGACACCGATGCCGCCGAATCCAAACTCGGCAAGATCGTCGGCAAACAGCACGTCTCCGGCGGCGACGTCCAGTTGACGTTGCACGACGGGCACACGCTACTGGTCGACGACGCTAGCGAGTACGCTCCCAGTGACTCGATCGTCATCGCCAACGAGGACGACGAGATCGTCGCTCACTTCGAGTACGAAGAAGGGGCCCTGGTCACGGCGGTCGACGGCCAGCACGCCGGCGAGATCGGCACGATCGACGAGATCCAGGTCACCGCCAGCAGTGCGCCGAACAACGTCCTGGTCGAACAGGACGGCGGCGAGGGCTTCGAGACGATCGAGGAGTACGTCGTCGTCATCGACGAGAACTTCACGAGCGACGACGAGGACGAAGAGGCTGCACCGGAGGCCGATGCGGGCGCCGACATTCCGGACGAGGCCGACGCAGACGAGACCGACGACGAGGAAGCAGGAGGTGACGACGAATGAGCTCGGAAAGCGCGGAGGGCGAGTTCCACGAGATGCGCGAGCCGCATATCGAGAAGGTTGTCGTTCACATGGGCGTCGGCGAAGGCGGTCGCGAACTCGCCAACGCTGAAGAGATCCTCGAAGAGGTCACAGGCCAGCAGTCCGTTCGGACGCGGGCCAAAGAGACTGTCGGGGAGTTCAACATCCGACAGGGTGACCCGATCGGTGCGAAGGTCACACTTCGCGCCGAGCAGGCTGAATCCTTCCTGGAGACGGCACTGCCGCTGGTCGACCTTGCGGCCGGACAGTTCGACGATACGGGCAACTTCAGCTTCGGGGTCGAGGAACACACCGAGTTCCCGAGCCAGGAGTACGACCCGACGATCGGGATCTACGGGCTGGACGTGACGGTCAACCTCGTCCGCCCCGGCTATCGCGTCACCAAGCGCGACAAGGCCGATCGCCCGATCCCTTCGAACCACCGGCTCGATCCCGAGGACGCGATCGCGTTCGTCGAGTCGACCTTCGACGTGGAGGTGAACGAATGAGCGAATCCGAGCAGGAATCGAAAGAAGCCACTGGCGAGCAGGCCGCGAAGCGAACCGGGCAGATGCAGGCCTGCCAGCGTTGCGGTCGCGAACAGGGTCTGGTCGGGAAGTACGATATCTGGCTGTGTCGCCAGTGTTTCCGAGAGATCTCCCGTGACATGGGCTTCGAGAAGTACAGCTAACAATGACAGGAAACGATCCACTCAGCAACGCGCTGTCGGCAGTCGACAACGCCGAGAGCGTCGGAAAGCTGACCCAGACAGTCGAGCCCGCCTCGAACGAGATCGGCAGCGTACTCGAAGTCTTCTACGACAGCGGGTACATCGGCGGCTTCGAGTTCGTCGACGACGGCAAAGCCGGTCGGTTCGAGGTCGAACTGAAGGGTGCGATCAACGAGTGCGGTTCCGTGCAGCCCCGCTATTCGGCGGGCGCTGACGAGTTCGAGAAGTGGGAGAAGCGGTTCCTCCCCGCCCAGGACTACGGTGCACTCGTTGTCTCCACCAGCCACGGCATCATGAGCCACTACGACGCTCGCGAGGAGGGCGTCGGTGGCCAGGTGATCGCATACGTCTACTAACAATGGCACGAACAGTACTCGAAATTCCAGACGATGTCAGCGCCGAGATGGACCATCTCGAGCTGACGGTCGAGGGACCGCAGGGTAGCGTTACGCGCCGACTCTGGTACCCGGACGTCTCCGTGGATATCGATGGCGACGAACTTGTCATCGAATCCGACGAGGACGACGCCAAGACGCGCGCGACCGTCGGGACCTTCGAGAGCCACGTGGAGAATATGTTCCACGGGGTCACCGAAGGGTGGGAGTACGAGATGGAGATCTTCTACTCTCACTTCCCGATGCAGGTCCGTGCGGAAGGCGACGAGGTCGTCATCGAAAACTTCCTCGGGGAGAAGGCCCCGCGAAAGACGCCGATCCACGGCGATACCGATGTCGACGTCGACGGCGAGGAGATCACGCTCTCCGGCCCGAGCATCGAAGACGTCGGACAGACGGCTGCCGACATCGAGCAGCTGACGCGCGTCACGGACAAGGACGTGCGGGTCTTCCAGGACGGCGTCTACATTACGCAGAAACCGAACCGAGGTGACGCCTGATGGCAGACGAAGACAACGAATTCGAAGCGTTGACAGACATCAGTGGTGTCGGCGACGCGAAGGCCGACGCGCTGCGCGAGGCTGGCTTTGAGACGGTCGAGGATGTCCGAGCCGCCTCACAGGAAGAACTTGCCGAAGCCGAAGGTGTCGGGAACGCGCTCGCTGCGCGTATCAAAGCCGACGTCGGCGAACTCGAAGTCTCCGAAGAGGCAGAGGGTGACGTCGAAACGGACGAACCCGAAGCAGCCGCGGAGGCCGAGGACGTCGAGACTGAACTCCAGCCGCGCGGGCTGGTCGAGAAGACGCCCGACCTGGACGAGGAGACCGAGCGACTGCTGACCCAGCGCAAGCGGGTCGGCAAGCCGCAGTTCAACCGCCAGGACTACCACAAGAAAAAGCGCACGCCGACCTCGTGGCGCGAGCCCCGTGGCGGCCTCTCCAAACAGCGACGCGGTATCAAGGGTAAGGGTCCGAAAGTCGAAGCCGGCTTCCGGACCCCCGAGGCAGTCCGAGGCCTGCATCCGAGCGGCTTCGAGGAAGTCCGCGTGCACAACGTGGACGACCTCGAGGGCGTCGACGGTGACACCCAGGCCGTGCGCATCGCTTCGAAAGTCGGCGCGCGCAAGCGAGAGCGGATCGAGGAGGAAGCCGAGGACGCCGGCATTCGCGTCCTCAACCCTACCTACGTCGAAGTGGAGGTGTCAGAATGACTGATCTCAGCGCACAGAAGCGACTGGCTGCGGACGTGCTGGACGTCGGGAAAAACCGGGTCTGGTTCGACCCCGACGCCCAGGGCGAAATCGCCGACGCGATCACCCGTGAGGACGTCCGCGAACTGGTCGATGAGGGACTCATTCAGACCGAAGCAGCCGCTGGAAACTCCCGTGGTCGTGCCAAAGAGCGCCAGCAGAAACGCTCCTATGGCCACCAGAAGGGGCACGGTTCCCGCAAGGGGAAATCCGGCGGTCGCGAGAACGAGAAAGACGACTGGCGGTCGCGCATCCGCGCCCAGCGGCGTCGGCTGCGTGAGCTTCGCGACGAGGAAGACGAGCTGTCGGCCTCGGAGTATCGCACGCTATACGACCGCGCGAGCGGCGGCGAGTTCGACTCTGTCGCCGATCTCGAGCGGTATATCGAAGACCAATTCGGTGAGAACTGATGGCGACAGGACCACGATATAACGTTCCGATGCGCCGGCGCCGCGAGGCCCGGACGGATTACCATCAGCGGTTGCGCCTGTTGAAATCCGGCAAGCCACGCCTGGTCGCTCGCAAGAGCAACAAACATGTCAGGGCGCAGCTGGTGATTCGCGGCTCGAACGGCGACCAGACGGTCGCAAACGCTGTCTCCAGCGACCTCGAGGCGTACGGCTGGGAAGCCCCGACGGGCAACCTCCCCGCCGCCTACCTCACGGGGCTGCTGGCCGGACTGCGGGCCGTCGAGGCCGGCTACGAGTCGGCCGTGCTGGACATCGGACTCAACACCCCGACACCCGGTAGTAAAGTATTCGCAGTGCAGGAAGGCGCAATCGACGCCGGCCTGGAAATTCCCCACAACGACGAGGTACTCGCACCCTGGGAGCGGACCCGCGGCGAGCATATCGCCGAGTATGCCGACTCGCTGGACGATGATCTCTACAGTGGGGACTTCGACGCGACGGATCTGCCGTCGCATTTCGACGACACACGAGAGATCCTCTTGGAGGGAGACATCGACCTATGAGCGAATCTGACGGATGGACACCACGGACGCGGCTCGGCCGGAAAGTAGCCGAGGGCGAGATCGACACGATGGTCGACGCCCTCAACGCCGGCCTGCCGCTGAAAGAGCCGGAGATCGTAGACCAGCTCGTCCCCGATCTGGAGGACGAGGTACTGGACATCAACATGGTCCAGCGGATGACCGACTCGGGCCGCCGAGTCAAGTTCCGCTGTGTCGTCGTCGTGGGCAATCGCGACGGACTGGTCGGCTACGCCGAGGGGCGTGACGACCAGGTCGGCGGCGCGATCCAGAAAGCGATCGACGTTGCCAAGCTCAACCTCATCGACGTTTCCCGGAGCTGTGGCTCCTGGGAGTGTGGCTGTGGCCGACCGCACACGGTCGCGCTGCGCACGACCGGCAAGGCCGGTAGCGTCGAAGTCGAGCTCCAGCCCGCACCGCGCGGGCTCGGCCTCGCGGGCGGGGAAACCGTCCGTAAGGTGCTCGAACTCGCGGGTATCGAGGACATCTGGACGCGCTCGTCGGGGAACACGCGTACGACGGTCAACTTCGCGAAGGCGACGTTCAACGCCCTGCGGAACACCGCCGAAGCGCGCGTGCCCCAGCGAGCCTACGAACAGCGTGAGGTGATCGAATAATGAAGGCGGTCGTTCAGCTCCGCGGCGAGATCGACATGACGAGCGGGGTTGAGGATACCCTCGACATGCTGAACCTCGGTCGCGTCAACCACGCGACGCTCGTGCCGGACACAGACACCTACCGAGGCATGATCACCAAGGTCAACGACTGGGTCGCTCACGGCGAACCCAGCCAGGACGTCCTGGAGACGCTCCTCAAGAAGCGGGCCGAGCCCCTCGAAGGGGACGGCTTCGAGGACGATAGCTGGTGGGCGAGCTGGGAGACCGACTACGATAGCGTCGGTGAACTGGCCGAGGCGTTGCTCGAAGAGGAGACGACCCTGAAAGAGCAGGGGCTGTCGCCGACGCTGCGACTGCACCCGCCGCGGGGCGGTCACGAGGGGATCAAACATCCCACCAAGGAAGGCGGGCAGCTCGGTAAACAGACGACAGAAGACATCGACGAGCTCCTGGAGGCGATGCGATAATGACGAGCAAGAAGAAACGCCAGCGCGGCTCGCGCACGCACGGCGGCGGCACCCACAAGAACCGACGCGGGGCCGGCCACCGTGGCGGTCGCGGTGCCGCTGGTCGCGACAAACACGAATTCCACAACCACGAGCCGCTGGGCAAGTCGGGGTTCACGCGTCCCGAGAAGGCCAAAGAGACCGTCGAGACGATCGACGTTCGGGAACTCGACGAGGACGCGCCGCTGCTTGCAGCTGACGGCCTCGCCGAGGAGACCGACAGCGGCTATCGGATCGATGCCCGCGAGGTCGTCGAGACGACCGCCGAGACGGATGTCGTGAAGGTGCTCGGTGCCGGGCAGGTTCGCAACGAACTCGAAGTGGTCGCTGATGACTTCTCCGAGACCGCTCGCGAGAAGGTCGAAGCCGCCGGCGGGAGCGTCGAGCTCACCGAGCGCGGCGAGAAGCGACAGGCTGAAGACGAATCCGACGACGACAACGAATAACGATGAGCTGGAAGGATACCGCCGAACCGCTGCTCACCCGCATGCCCTCCGTGGCGCGGCCCGATCGGCACGTGCCGTTCAAACGGAAGTTGGGCTGGACCGCGGGGGTCCTGGTCCTGTATTTCTTCCTGACGAACGTCTACCTGTTCGGGCTCGGGACGGGCGGTCAGGACGCGTTCGGTCAGTTCCGATCGATCCTCGCGGGCGGTCAGGGGACGATCGTGCATCTCGGTATCGGTCCGATCGTCACGGGAAGCATCGTCCTGCAGCTGTTAGGTGGTGCTGACCTGCTGGGACTTGATACTCAGAACAATCCCCGAGATCAGGTCCTCTATCAGGGACTACAGAAGCTGCTGGTGATCGTGATGGTCGTCCTGACGGGATTCCCGATGGTGTTCGCCGGGAACTTCCTGCCGGCCGACCCAGCGGTGGCTGACTCGCTCGGGATCGGTACCATGGGCGTCAAGTGGCTCATGTTCGGCCAGGTCTTCGTTGGCGGTGTCCTCATCCTGTTCATGGACGAGGTGATCAGCAAGTGGGGCGTCGGTAGTGGTGTCGGTCTGTTCATCATCGCCGGCGTCAGCCAGCGTCTGATCGGTGGCCTCATCGCTATCGAAGCCCTTCCCGGTGCAACACTCGGTATCATCCCGGCGTACATCCGGATGGCGCTCGGTAGCCTGCCCGTCTCCGCGGAGAACCTCTTCTTCGGGTTCCAGAGCGGTGGCGGACAGATCTCGGGGATCCTCGCGATCGTCACGACGGTGTTGATCTTCGTGATCGTCGTCTACGCCGAGTCTGTCCGGGTCGAGATTCCGCTGAGCCACGCTCGAGTCAAGGGCGCGCGTGGGCGCTTCCCGGTGAAGCTCATCTACGCGAGCGTCCTGCCGATGATTCTCGTGCGCGCGCTCCAGCAGAACATTCAGTTCATCGGGCAGCTACTCAACTCCCAGACCTCGCTACCCGCCTGGGCTGGACAGTTCGCCGACGGGCAGCCGATAAGCGGGCTGTTCTACTATCTGGCGCCGATCCAGAGCCGTGCTGACTGGATGTGGTTCGTCACGACCCCGACCGGTAACCCGGAGGTCTGGCAGATCCTGCTTCGGGTGGCCGTGGACCTGACGTTCATGGTCATCGGCGGCGCAATCTTCGCCATCTTCTGGGTCGAGACGACCGATATGGGCCCGGAAGCCACCGCCCAGCAGATCCAGAACTCCGGGATGCAGATTCCCGGGTTCCGCCAGAACCCCGGTGTCCTCGAGAAGGTGCTCGAACGCTACATTCCGCAGGTGACTGTCATCGGCGGTGCGCTCGTCGGGCTGCTCGCCGTCGCGGCGAACATGCTCGGTACGATCGGTGGCGTCTCCGGAACGGGACTGCTGCTGACTGTCTCGATCACCTACAAGATCTACGAGGAGATCGCCGAAGAGCAGCTCATGGAGATGCACCCGATGATGCGCCAGATGTTCGGGTAGCACGGTTCGGCCAACTCACAACTTCTTTGTTCGTAGCCGGCCCGACCATCCACGCGCTGACTCCGGAATCCAGTTTCCACAAATGCCCTGTCGAGATCGCTGAAGTACCTCAAATACTGACGTGCACTGACGCACCTCTCAAATAGATATACTGATTTCGGGGTCTACTGAAGTCGGATCTCACTGATGGCGATACTTTAGAAGGAAAAATTAATATCCAGTGAATTTGATCTATAACCACATGTCTGGGCGGACTGATCAGTTACTCGCCGTACTCGTCATATTGATGGCTTTGCAAATTTTCCCTCCACAGATGGGTGGATTAGCTTCCTACGGGAGTCTGTGGGGTATTTTGTTCGGGGGTATTGCGTTCTTGTACGGGCTCTTCGTATTGGTGGCGCCGTCGTAACTCGGCCATCCGAACTGGCATTTCTGCTCGCCTCCCGACGCGCGACGTTCCGTTTTGACTCCCTGTCTCCGGTTACATCTAGCGAGTATAGCCGGCCTGCACCTACAGCCATCGCTGCGCTACCGAGCCCCCCATCATTTGCTATATCAAAAAGTAGTTTATGTAAATATCGAGGCGAATACCCCGACCCACCGTGGTCGGGGATGCAGCCGTCACACCAGGATACAAACCATTAAGTCGATATATTGACAATCGGGAGATAGCGATGGAATACAGCCACCGCTACCAGGCTTACCCGACAGACGAGGTAGCGGAGCGGCTGGAACACCATCTCGATGTACATCGCCAACTCTACAACCACGTCCGCTGGGACTACGAGAACAGCCCAGCGGACGACAAGCCCAGCGAGTACGACCAGAACAACAACCTCCCCGAGTGGAAACAGCGGTGGCCGATATTTGCTGAATTGCACTCGAAAGCCGCCCAAGCCACCGTCGCACGTTTCCACCACAATCTCTCGAATCTTCGCAAAAAGAAAGAGAAGGGGTACAACGTCGGTCGGCTCACACGACAAGCACCCAGTGAGTACCGGAGCGTGACGTACAACCAGAGTGGTTTCGACCTCGATGAAAAGAGGGGCCACGACACGGACGCCTACGTCCGCTTCAGCAAGATCGGCTGGGTGAAAATCCGATACTCACGCCCAATTCCTGACCACGCCACGATCAACGAAGTCACGATGAAAAAGGAGACAACTGGCGAGTGGTTCGTCTCCTTCGGGTTGGAAACCGATGATGCCGTTCTGCCCGAGAAACCCGATGTGGATTCGCTGGACGCGAGCAACAGCGTGGGTATCGACCTTGGCATCCAGAAATACATCCACACTTCGGACGGGACGACCGTGGACTGGCTCGACCTCGAAGACGAATACGAGCGACTCCGGCGCGAGCAACGGAACCTCTCGCGGAAAGCACACGGGTCGAACAACTACGAGAGACAACGCCAGAAGGTCGCCAAGGTGAAGCGTCACATCCGGCGCAAAGTGCTGGACTACCAGCACAAAATAACGACGTGGCTCGTCCGTGAATACGATGCCGTGTTCGTGGAAGACCTGAACGTTCAGAGTATGCTTCAGGGCGACGGTAACGCTCGCAACAAGCAGGACGCGGCGTGGCGACAGTTCATCACGCTTCTCGAATACAAGGCCGACCTGTACGGGTGTCACGTCGTGCAGGTCGAACCCAAGGGGACAACGAAAGAGTGCGCTCGATGCGGCGTGGAGACGGCAAAGCCGATCTGGGTCAGGGACCACTCCTGTCCGAGTTGTGGATTCGAGACGGATCGGGACGCGAACGCGGCGATGAACGTCCTCAAACGGGGGTTTGCTGCACTAGGGCTGGGATGGCCCGAAGAAACGCCTGTGGAGACTGTGACTGCTACGGGCACGACTCAGTTTGAGTCTGTGTCTGCAAGTCATGTCGTGGAAACAGGAAGCCTGTCCTCGTGAGAGCAGGATTCCCTGCGCCACCGTGCGCGGGGGAACATTCAATTCACGCTGGCTGGTCACTGCGACACGTCCAGAGTCCACGGTTATCGTCTCTCGCAATCCGTTCGGCGGCCGCGTATTCGTCGCGCATGGTGAACTCGGTGTCGTACAGTCGCGCGTATCCGCCACGAACGAGCTGGTAGTTGATCGATCGGTTGTCGTGGACGACGATCGCCAGCAACCGCCCATAGCCGCCGCGGGTGTCGCCCTCTGGATCGAGGAACAGCGTCACTCTCTCGCTGGCGAGGCGATTTTCGACCGTCTCACTCGCAGCCTCACCGGCATCGCGTAGACACGTCCGTCCGTCTTCAGTATCCGGCACGCCCTCGTACTCGTCCGGTTGGACTTCGACGTGCGTCTCGGGCGTGTCGATCCCGAGTAGCCGCACCCGCTCGATCGTGCCGTTCGCCAGTCGCACGTCGATCGTGTCACCGTCGATGACCTCGACTACGGTGCCGTCGATCGTCTTCGCGCCGGCCTCGTGCCAGGGTTGCTCCCCAGTCGTCTCGGTGAAGGACTCGATGCCAGTCACGGTCCGGTCGCCTCCCCCAAACGAACAGCCCGCGAGGACTGCAAGGGCGATCAACCCGACGACCGCCAACCGAGCATTCATGCGATACTGTTTCTTGTCCAGCATCGTCATGGTACTGGCCGCCCCTATCGGATAAACCACTAACGAATATACGCATCTCCGCTGTATCCGACTGCTCGTCGACGGCTGTGGTGGCTGCTTGTGAGGCCTCCTGCGACGGTTCACTTGTCCGACGAACACCCGACCGACACCGTTTTGCGCGCGCCACCGCGATACCCAGATATGGACGGCGGAAGCGGCGAGATGACACTCGCCTTCGATCTGGAAGCACTGAAGCGACTGGCGCAACCGGATACGGTGTTCTCCAGCGCGCGCCAGTGGAGCGAGTACGTCGGCGTGGTCTCGGAGAAGCCGACCTACGTCGTGACCAACTTCACGCGGAAACACCGCATCCGACAGGACTTTTTCTCCGGTCCACGGGGTCGCGAGGAGAGTCTCAAGAACGTCCGAGATCAGTTCGAGACGCCGCGATACGTCTACATCGGGACGAGCGAGGAAGACGAGGAACTGGCGACCTCGGTCGACTGGGAGTATCTGGACGTCGTCGAGGCAGCCGACGCCGCTGACTGGGAACTGGGTGAACCGGAACCGCCCGGACAGGACGGTGAGGACGGGCGCGACGACTGGCCCTGATACGGGCTTGTCTGTCCGCTGTGAAACCACCCGAAACGAACGGTTTTATCTCCCTGTTGGTCGAACCTCGGATAGATGAGGCTATCCGATCGTTCGCACGGTCGAATTGGGGAAGTGATAGGGGCGGATGCGCGAGCGAAGCGCACGGAGGGGCACGATGTCCGCTGAGCAGTTCGACGACCCGACGCTGGATGAATCTCCGGATCTGTATCAGCTACTGGCGGATGCCTTCGACAGTCTCCTGTCGGTGACTGGTGCCCAGATCGTCGCCGCGTTGACGATCGTCGGGGTCGCGAGTGACGTCCTCGCGCAATCGCTGCTCGTACAGGTGTTCGAGGACACCCTGACGCTCATTCGCGAGAATGCTGATACCAGCCAACCCGAGGCCCAACAGCTCATCACGGACCTGGAACAGGCGATCGACGCAGCTGGACTGACGGTCGACCTCTCGGTCCCCGTCCTGCTGGTCGGACTGCTCGGGCTAGCGATCCTGGTCGAGGCCATCCGGATCGTCGCCGTGCGAGCGTTCGCAAATGACGAACTGGACGGGGTACCACGCGCGCTGGCGGCACGTCGGCTGCCGATCGCGACGGCGTACGGCTTCGTGGCCGTGATCCTGATCTACCTCGCGATCGTGATCGTTTCCGCGCTGACCTTCTTCCTGTTGTTCGTTCCTGCGTTGTTCGTCTATCTGGGGCTCCTGTTCGTCCGTCAGGAGATCGCAGTCTCCGACAAGGGACCGATTCAGGCAATCTCCGGCTCCTGGGGCCTGGTGAAAGGCAACCGCTGGACGGTGCTCGGGCTGGCAGTGGTGCTGTTGGTGGTTGCTATCGGGACGTGGCTGCCCGCGTCGCTGCTCGCCGGGCCCGCTGGAACGGTCGGTGCCCCACTGCTCAGTGGGGTCAACCTGGCCTTCGGGACGGCACTCGTGACCGAGACGTACGTCCAGTTGCGCGAGGACACGGAGACGGCAGCACAGTCGGCGATGTAACCCCAGTGATGATGCGGTCTCGAAAGCCGTTCGACTCCGTCCACGAGTGATACCGCAGGCGCCGCGTTTAAGCGCGCGAGCGTCTAACCGACAGACATGTCAGAGCCACGCGTCCCCGGCGGCGGGGAACGGATGGAGCTACCTTGCGGGGAGTCCGTCTCGCCGCGACAGTTCGACCTCGGCCAGCGCGAGTTCGACTGTGACTGCAGTGGGACGCACGCGATCGTGACGGACGCTCATCCGCTCTCGCGGTTCGTCCCCGAGGACATCGCCGACCAGCTACGGGCGGTCATCGATACCGACGACGAGTACGATGAGTTCTCGATGCCCCATCTCATGGGGTCGGTCATGGAGGAGTTCCCCGAGGAGGTCGCCGTCAAGGACGTTTCGGAGGACGGGCAGGTCGGGGCGGCCCTGATCTGGGTGAGCGACTTCGACGCGCGCCGACTCCACCACGTCGTCGTAGAACTGCTCGTCGAGTTGATGGACCACGCGATCAGCCACGTCGAAAACGAGGATCTCACAACCGAGTTCGAGTCACAGCTGTCCGAGTTCGACGTCGAGCGGTTCGTCGCGGCTTACCGCGAGCAGCGGGACTTCGAGGACGAATACGACACGGCAGTGTGACACTGTCACGTGATCGTCTGACAACCACCGCCGGTGACCGTTCGGCTGCAGTCGGGGATTTCTGTCGAGAAGCCGTCTGACGGCTGTCTGACGCCGTTTAATGGGTGAGTAGCCCGTATGTAAGCGTATGCGCATACGTCGCGGCGAGTTCGAGCGGATCCGGTCGGTGTTGGAACAGACCGACGCTGACGAGCCGTTGACGGCGCGCGAAATTCTCGATCTGCTCGAGGAGCACGGCGAGGACTTCGACAGCGCCCACCGCATTGCCACCGTCCTCGGGCGACGCGCCCAGTACGGTGATGTCGAAATCATCCGCGATCAGCCCTACCGGTATCGGTTCCGGGACGCGAACAACTGATAGCGACCCCTCTGATTTCGCTGTCGCGTTTCGAGGCCTACCGCGGAGTGTGCAGCGGCACGTGTTGGGTACCGTCTCGGCGTGGCAAACCAGCGGGTTTTTGTCCCGAATAGCGATAACAACGGGTATGAGCCACGAGGAGTTTCCGACCGACGAGCCCGCGGTGGTGACCTGCGGGTTGCCCTACGCCAACGGCGACCTGCACATCGGCCACCTCCGGACCTACGTCGGCGGCGACGTGTTCAGTCGCGCCCTGGAGAAACTGGGTCAGCAGACCGCCTTCGTCTGCGGGTCGGACATGCACGGCACGCCCATCGCCGTCCAGTCCATCCAGGAGGGCGTCGATCCCGAGGAATTCGCCCTCGAATATCACGAGCAGTACAAGGAGACGTTCCCGAAGTTCGCGGTCGAGTTCGACCACTACGGCCACACCCACCAGGAGACCAACCGCGAGCTGACCCACGAGATCGTTCGCGAACTCGAAGCGGAAGGGTACATCTACGAGAAGGAGATCAAGGTCGCCTGGGACCCCGAGGACGATCAGCCCCTCCCCGACCGATACGTCGAGGGGACCTGTCCGTACTGCGGGGCGACGGCCCGCGGCGACGAGTGTGACGAGGGGTGCGGCCGCCATCTCGAACCCGGCGAGATCGAGGACCCCGTCTCGACGATCTCGGGCAATCGCGCCGAGTACCGCGATCGCACGCACAAGTTCTTCGAGGTCTCGGAACTCTCGGAGTATCTCACCGAGTTCCTCGACGGCCTAGAGGGGACGCCTAACGCCCGTAACCAGCCCCGCCAGTGGATCGAGGACGGCCTGCAGGACTGGTGTATCACCCGCGATCTCGACTGGGGCTTTGACTATCCCGAAATCGACGGTGACGACGAATCGAGCGCGGAGGATCTCGTCCTGTACGTCTGGGTCGACGCGCCCATCGAGTACATCGCCTCGACCAAGCAGTACACCGAGCAGGTCGGTCCGGACGTATACGACTGGGAAGAGGCCTGGAAATCGGACGGCGAGATCGTTCACATCATCGGCCGGGATATCATCCAGCATCACACCATCTTCTGGCCGGCAATGTTGAAGGTCGCGGGCTACAACGCACCCCGGTCCGTGATGGCCAGCGGGTTTATGACGCTGAATGGAAAGGGATTCTCGACCTCGCGCAACCGGGCAGTCTGGGCGCGTGAGTACCTGGAAGAAGGGTTCCACGAGGACCTGCTGCGGTACTATCTTGCCACCAACGGCGGCTTCCAGCAAGACGTGGACTTCTCGTGGTCGAAGTTCCGCGAGCGCGTCAACGGTGAACTGGTCGGCACGGTCGGGAACTTCCTCTATCGGTCGTTGCTCTTCGCCCATCGGAACTTCGACGGGACGCCCGACGCGGACGTGTCCGGGGAAGTCAGCGACCGGATCGACGAAGCCGTAGACGCCTACCGCGAGGCGATCAACGACTACTCGATCCGCAAGGCGGGTCAAGCTGCAGTGGAGCTGGCGGCTTTCGGCAACGAGTACATCCAGCGCAACGAGCCCTGGAAGCTCACCGATGAAGATCCCAAACAGGCCGCGCAGGTCATCCGTGACTGCGTCCAGGTCGCGAAGGCACTCGCGATCTTGCTGGAGCCGCTCACGCCCGGCAAGGCCCAGCAGCTTTGGGACCAACTCGGCGAGGGCGGCAGCGTCCACGAGACGACCACCGAGGCCGTTCACGACGCTCCGCCCGAGACCTTCGGCGAGCCCGACGAGTTGTTCGAGAAGATCGAGGCGGACCGAGTCGAACAGCTCAACGAGAAGCTCGAAGCGCGCGTCGAGGAGGCAACAGCGGAAGACGACGCGGAAACCGAAAGTGACGACACTGACGGAGACCAATCCGGGGATATGGATCTGGAGCCGCTCGTCGAAGACCGGATCAGTTTCGATGACTTCGAAGGGATCGACATGCGCGTCGGCCGCATCGAGACAGCGGAACCGATCGAGGATTCGGACAAGCTCGTCCGTCTGGAGGTCGACATCGGCGTCGAGACCCGACAGGTCGTCGCCGGAATCAAGCAACTTCACGACCTCAAGGAGCTGCCCGGCACGAAAATAATCCTGCTGGCGAACATGGAGCAAGCCGAGCTGTTCGGGTTCGAATCGAACGGGATGATTCTGGCCGCCGGCGACGAGGCCGACCTGCTGACGACGCACGACGACGCGCCGGTTGGCATGCGCATCCAGTAGCGCACACTCCCAGCAGCGCCAGTCCTTTTGGTACTGAACTCGTTGGTTCCCGTATGGCTGACGACGAGTCTGATTGGGAGTTCGGTGCCGACGATATGGACGAGAGCGAGGGCAACGGCGGCGATGTTGTGGACGACGGCGACACCTCCGGCGAGTGGCGGTTTTCTCTCTCTGACCTGGACGACGATCAGAGCGCGGTCGAGGGCAACGTCTTCGGCTCCCCGACCAGCGACAGCGAGGTCATCGAGACCGGGTCGCCGGCGTTCGAGAACGTCCTGTTTTTGATCGTCGGCGTCCTGCTGGCGCTCGCGTTTTTCCTGCAGTTCTACCTGGCCGGTGCGGGACCGTAGGGACCGAAGGATTATCCAGTCGGAAGCCGAACGGATCTATATGGTTGAGTGGCTCGGTTTCGGCCTGTCGACGCTCCTGTTACTGGCTGGTGCCGGACTCGTCATCGCCGAGGCGTTCGTCCCCGGGGCGCATTTCATCGTTCTCGGGATCGCGCTGCTCGGCGCCGGGCTGGTCGGCCTGGCGTTGCCCGGCTCGCTCGGTGCGATCGCGACGATGTTCGTGCTGGCTGTGACGGTTATGCTCATCGGTGGAGCAGCTCTCTACGGCTATCGGGAGTTCGATATCTACGGGGGGAAAGGGACGGCACGGACGAGCGACTCGGACTCGCTGCAGGGGAAGACCGGTCGCGTCACCGCACGCGTCACCGAGACCAGCGGCGAGGTCAAGCTCGACGAGGGTGGGTTCAACCCCAACTATCAGGCTCGCGCGCTCAGCGGTGAGATCGAAGAGGGGACCGAAATCATCGTTGTCGATCCCGGCGGCGGCAACGTCCTGACCGTCGAGAACTTCGAGGATCTGGAGGAAGACGAGATCGACCGCGAACTCGCCCGGGAACGTGACGACGGCGACCGCGAACCGGACCCCGAAGTAGCGTAACCGATCGCTGTCGCAGGCAATCGGTCGATAGCGGTCGAGTGTGATGGTCACCGAACACTTTTTACCTGGTCGGCCGAAGGCCCGGACGCATGTTTGCACTGGTCCCGCTACAGTTGTTGGGGGGCGGTCTGGCACTTGTCGGCCTCATCATTTTGGCCGTCGCTGTCGCCGTCGTCTGGCAGATGGTCGTCATCACGGATGCTACTGAGAAGAAAGCGCTGACCGTCTTGGGGGAGTACCGGAAGCTCCTGGAGCCGGGCATCGCGTTCGTCCCGCCGTTCGTCTCGAATACACACACGTTCGATATGCGGACCCAGACCCTGGACGTGCCGCGCCAGGAGGCGATCACCCGCGACAACTCGCCGGTGACCGCCGACGCGGTCGTCTACATCAAGGTCATGGACGCGAAGAAAGCGTACCTGCAGGTCGACGACTACAAGCGTGCAGTCTCGAATCTCGCCCAGACGACGTTGCGGGCGGTGCTGGGCGACATGGAACTGGACGATACGCTCAACAAACGACAGGAGATCAACGCGAAGATCCGCAAAGAGCTGGACGAACCCACCGACGAGTGGGGGATCCGCGTCGAGAGCGTCGAGGTTCGGGAAGTCAACCCGAGCAAGGACGTCCAGCAGGCCATGGAACAGCAGACCTCCGCGGAACGTCGCCGCCGTGCGATGATTCTCGAAGCCCAGGGTGAACGGCGCTCCGCCGTCGAGCAGGCCCAGGGTGAAAAGCAGTCCAACATCATCCGCGCGCAGGGTGAAAAGCAGAGTCAGATCCTCGAAGCCCAGGGTGACGCTATCTCGACGGTGCTGCGGGCGAAATCCGCCGAATCGATGGGTGAACGTGCCGTCATCGAGCGCGGGATGGAGACTCTGGAGGAGATCGGCAAGGGCGAGTCGACGAAGTTCGTCCTGCCCCAGGAACTCACCTCGCTTGTCGGCCGCTACGGCAAACATCTCACGGGTAGCGACACCAAAACAGACGGTCACGAACTCGAAGGAATGGAGTTCGACAAGGCGACCCGCGAGATGCTCGGGCTGGACGACATCGAGGAGATCCTCGGACAGATCGACCAGGAGGCCGAGGTCGACGTCGAGGAGATGGAAGAACAGGCCCAGGCGGTCAAACAGGGCGCCGACGACACCGAGATCAAAGATCCCGACGAAGTCATCGACGAGATGGACGCCGAGATGCCCGGCTCGGAGGAGTTCAACGAGACGGGCGACGGATCCGATAGCGATTCGACCGGGAACTGATCGGTCGGCCCCGTCTAACGCTTTTTCGCGCGTTTTGAACCGATCAGAACTCGGTCTGCCGTACGACGGGAGCCATCGGCCACGTCGATTCGCCGGATTGGCCCGTGTCCCGAACGATCAGTCGCTCGCACCGCGATCCGAACGCGACGGCGGCGGGATCGGCCGATCGGACGAGGAGATCGGGTCAGGTCGGATGCATCGGTCTGGGCCGTCGTTGACGTGTCCGTATTCCCCGGGTGCGTTTGCGAGCGGGTGGGCGGGGTTGTCAGCGCTCGCGATCCGTGCCGCGCGGATCTCGTCGAACCCGTTGATCCGAGCACGGATGCCACGCCAGTGGTGAGTCGTCGCCGGCGGGATCACGAGCTGATGGGGTGACGGGGCTGTCGATCGACAGGCGTCCAGCACCGCGGCGTTGACGTTGCTGGCCAGCTGGTCGTGATCGACGAGCACACCAACGCGAGCGTCGGACGGCGTGCGATCGGCGAGCACGTCCAGTCCGAGGTGCAACGCCCGATATTCCGCGACGTTGTTGTCAGAGACAGTGTGGTCAAGCGAGAGTCGGTCGACGCGCTCGCCGTCGCGCGTCTCGATGACGACGCCGAGTCCGCCCCCGTCGTCCCGAAGGGACCCGTCGGTGGCGACGTAGAAATCACGGTGATGGGTCCGGGGCGGATGCGCGATGTGCGGCGTCGGCGACTCGTCGAACAGATCTCGAAGTGACGGCCGGCCGTATGCGGCCATATCAGCAGTTCGTGGTCCAGTTACGTAAAACTGTGGCTCCGACACGGCGACGGTACGTCGATCATCACCGGGTCGGACAGGCATCACCGGAACGCATACGGCCCGGCCGGCCGTTGTCCCGCGTATGGTCACTGCCCGCGAGATCATGACCAGTCCGGTCGAAACGGTCACGCCCGACGACGACGTGAGCGACGTACTGACTCGCCTCGCGAAAGCGGACTTCAGCGGCTTTCCGGTCGTCGAAGACGGGGCGGTCGTCGGTATCGTCACGGAAACGGATCTGGTCGATCTCTTCCAGCCGTCGAACCGACGGCTGTGGATCCCGGTCGGTTTCCCGCCGTTCGTCGAGACGCTGACCTACAGCGTTGATCTCTCCTGGAGCGACCTCGACGTCGGCGTCGACCTCGTCAAAAACGCCGGCAAACCGATCCGCGACGTGATGATAACCGATGTCGTGACTGTCTCGCCGGAGGACAGCGTCGAATCTGTCATCGATCACCTGGCCGATCCCGACCGGGACATCAACCGACTGCCGGTCGTCGAGGACGACCAGCTTGTCGGGATCATCTCCCGCGAGGACGTGCTCCGAACGCTCAGCGAACGGGGTGTCTCGGTCTAGACGTGCGCTACCGGAACGTCCTTTTGTTCGTCGCGCTGGCCGTCTTCTGGGGCAGCGCCTTCGTCGCGATCAAGGCCGGGCTGGCTGACATCCCGCCCGTGCTGTTCGCTGCGATCCGATACGACGTCGCGGGCGTGCTCGTCCTCGGCTACGCGGCCGTGGCTGTCGACCGATGGTATCCGACGGGGCGTCGCGAGCTGGCCGCCGTCGCGGTCGGATCGGTCTTTCTGATCGCGGGCTATCATGCCCTGTTGTTCGTCGGCGAACAGGGCACGACCAGTGCCGCGGCCGCCGTCGTGGTGAGCCTCTCGCCCGTCCTCACGACCGGATTCGCTCGCTTGCTGCTGCCCGAACAACGGCTGACGACGGTCGGCATCGCGGGACTCCTGCTCGGGCTGGCTGGTGTGATCGTACTCGTCCGCCCCGATCCGGCGAACCTGTTCACCCGTGATACGGTTTCCGTGGGGCTGATCTTCGGCGCCGCGCTGTCGTTCGCGTTCGGGAGTGTCCTCACTCGCTGGCTCGACGCCGGACTCCCCATCGAGACCCTCGAGGCGTGGTCGATGGTCGGCGGGGCCCTCCTGATGCACCTGCTTGCGCTGGCGCTGCCCGGCGAGTCCATCGCGGCGATCGACTGGACGCCGCGGGCAGTCGTCGCCCTGGGCTATCTCTCGATCGTCGCCAGCGCTGTCGGCTTTCTCGTCTATTTCGATCTGCTCGAAAAGCTCGGCCCCGTCGAGATCAACCTCGTCTCCTACCTTGCCCCCGTCGTGGCGGCGGTCGTCGGATTCGCGTTTCTCGGGGAAGTCATCGACGCCGCGACCGGCGTCGGCTTCCTGCTGATATTCGGCGGCTTCGCCCTCCTGAAACGACGGGAACTGGCACGCGAGGTCGAACGCTGGCGTCGGGCGACCCCGTTGTCGAGGTAGCCGGGAGTCGCGAAAAGTGAACGCTGTCCGTCCGTTGATACGCGTATGAGCCGGCCGGCTCCGCTCGTCGCTGGGGATCGATCATCCGCGTGTCGCTGTCGCCCCTCTGGGGGCGCCGAACGCGGGCTGCTTGCGGCGCTGTACGTTCAGGGCGACAAAGACGGGGTCCTGACGCGTCTCCTTCCGACGCGCCCCTTCGATGGACGAGCGGATCGAACGGCTGCTCGATCGCGCGGAAACGCGGGAACGGCGGATTCCGGTCGAGTGGGGGGACGCGTCGTCCGGCCCGGCTGTGAACTGGGTGCCCCGACCGACTCAGCTGTGCTTGTCGACCTGATACCATCTCACGCCTTCGCCGACGGCGTAGCCGACGACGGCCCGGACGATAACGAATCCGAACGCCGTCAGTACGATGGGCATAAGTAGCCATCCGAGATCGAGCCCGTCAAGGTCCGCGACGCGGTTGTCGACCACCCGGGTCGCGAGCATAACAGCGTACATCCCGCCCACCTCCGCGGTGATGAGAGCGGGGTTGGCGGCGGCCGCCACGACGAGCATCGGGATCGTCATTGTCAGGCCGACTCCGGCTGTGAACGTGCCAACCAGCGTCAGCATCGAACCTGCGAACTCGGTATCGAGCGCGTTTCGCCACCTCCGGAGGTGGCCGTGACAGACGGAGACGTGCCCAGTCATCCAGCGGACGCGCTGGCCCCACCAGTCCCGAAGCGTGTGTGCTGACTCCTCGAAACAGGGGTAATAGGACAGCTCACGGATCGAGAGACTCGCCTGATGACACCGATGGGTGAAGTCCATATCCTCGGTCAGCGCGTCTTCGTCGAACAGACCGACCGTCTCGAACACCGATCGCTCGATCAACACGCTCCGGGTGCCGACGAACCCCAGCCCAAGCAGAGTCCGAACCAGTTTCTGCGGCAGGAAAAAGAGCAACAGATACTCGTAGTAGACGATCGATTCCAAGAGACCGTCCGATCGCGGAAGACTGCGGACGCGAGCGACCTCGTGATCTTTGAGTGCGGCCATTCCGTGAGCGATGAGATCCGGATGGGGTTCCTGATCGGCGTCGAACAGCGCGACGACATCGGCATCGCTGCGTTCGATAGCGTAGTTGAGTGCTCCTGCTTTCGATCCGGGACGCCCGTTGACGATGTATCGGGCACAGTCGTGATCCGCTGTCAGTTCGGCAGCCCGTTCGATCGAGGGGCGGTCGCCGGGTTCACAGACCACCGTGACGGTCAGATTCTCGTACGACGAGGCCAGCAGCCGCTCGACGGACCGATGCAGGACGTCGGGTTCGTCGTAGACGGGTACCAGCGCTTCGACGGATCGACCGGAGTAGACAACCGCATTTGGATCCTCGCCGAGCAGCGAGACCAGATACAACAGCAGCGAGCCTGCGAAGACGGCGAGCGCAGCCCCGAGCAACACATGCGTTTCAAGCAGAGTAGGGGGCGAGACGGACGTGTCGAATCGTGCGACGTCGCTCACCAACACCGGGAAGACGACGAGCCCGACGAGGGCGATGCCGACGGACCCACGAACGACTCGACTCAGGGAGGGCATACGTCAACGGTCCCGAAGGAACGCAAAAAAAGTTGCTCACTGTCCGCTGCTCGGAGCACGACGACGACCGTCGACGAGCACGGCAGCGATACCGCCACCGACCAGCATCGGAAGCCAGTAGGTCGCCCCCCGATAGATGACGACGGCCGCCGTCGCGGCGGTCGTCGCGACGCTGGTGGTGGAGACGATCATGACGACGAACGCCGCCTCGACGCCGCCGAGACCACCCGGGACCGGAAAGACGCCCGCGATGCTCGCCACGGGCAGTACGACCAGCATCGCCGGGAAGGGGACGACGAACCCGATCGCGGCGAGCGCAACCCAGAGACAGACTGCCAGCGTGAACCAGCCCGCCAACGAGAACGTCGTGGCCAGCACCAGCAGCCGCCGGTTGCGGCCGACGCGTTCGATCGAGACGAAAAAGCCGTCCACGCGCTCGCTGATTCCGTCCCGACTCGGCGGGCTGACTCGGGGCAGTATACGGCCCGCCCGCCGGGCGACCGGTGTGAGAAGCGAAATGGCCATCGATTCGATCCAGTCTCGGAACCGCCAGCCGAGCGCCAGCGCGCTGGCGACCCCGGCGACGAGTACCGCGACGGCGGCGCCGGCCACGAGCACGCTCCGACCGAACTCGAACCCGCGCAGCGCGAACAGGCCGAACCCGACGACTGCCAGACCGATTGACGGGAAAAAGTGCAGCGTATCGACGCTCGCGATGGCCGCCAGCCCGTTCTCATACTCGGTGCCGGCAGCCTCGGAGATCAACAGCGCGCTGATCGGCTCGCCGCCCGCCTGTCCGAACGGCGTGACCTGGTTGGCGAAGGTCGCGGCGACGAACACGACGACCGAACGCACTCGGGACATTGGCGTTCCGAGGGCACGCAGGACGGTGTGGAGACAGAGCCCCCAGGCGGTGAGCCAGACCGGAACGAGGCCGAATAGGACCGCGACGACCGGGAGCCGCGCTTCGCTCAGATGGGAAACGACTCCGTCGATACCGATCACCCACAGCAACAACGCGAGGACGGCACCGGCACCAGCGAACCCGACGAGAATCGACCGTCTGTCTACGCGCATCGTAGTCGGGTGTAGACGACGGCGTGTATAAAAATCCACTTTCACCGTTTCCGGCCCGAAATGCGACCGCCACCATACCTCCCCCTCTCAGTCTGCCGCTTCGCTCGGGTCGACGACCTCGCCCACCGTGTCGACCCCGACCTGATCGCAGAGATCGGCCATCGGGCAGGCCTCGGGGTCGTCCAGACACGCCGGTTTGCGTGCGCTGCAGTACTCCCGGCCAAACTGGATCATCGCCGTATGCCCGAAGCCACATTTCTCGCCGGGCACGTCCCGTTCCAGGTGTTCCCGGACCGTCTCGTGGTCGGCGTCAGGCGGCGCCAGTCCGATCCGGCGAGCGATCCGATGGACGTGGGTATCGACGGGAAAGACGCCGTCCTGCCCGCCCGAGAACAGCAAGACACAATCCGCCGTCTTGGGGCCGACGCCGTTGTACGCGAGCAGGGAATCGCGAACCTCGTCGGCGTCGCCCTCGCGGACGAACTCGTCGAAGGCCGCTTCGCTCCCGTACTGCTCCCGGATTCGCCCGGCGATCGTGACGATCCGCTCGGACTTCTGGTTGTACAGCCCCGCCGAGGAGATCGTCTCGGCGAGGCGTTGCTGGTCGGCCTCGGCCAGGCTCGCCACCAGATCTCCAGACCCGTACCGCTCCATCAGACTGTCGTGGGCGGGCTGGCTGGCCGTATCGGAGGTGTTCTGGCTGAGGATCGTCCGGACCAGCGACTCGAAGGCGTCCCGGCCGCCGTAGGTCTTCTGCCAGTACAACTCCCCGAGTCGATTGACGACGGCTTCGGCACGGGTCGCCGGTTGCCCGGTCTCGAAGACCGTGGCCTGTCCGCCGCCCGCGTCGCCGCCGCTGATGTTTTCGGCTGGCTCGTCGTCGGACATACGGAGTACTCCGGGTCGGAATCGAAAAAACGCCGCGGTCACTCGACCGAGAGCGTCAGCGTCAACTCGGCACCAGCCGACAGCGCCTCGATCAAGCCGCGATCGAGATTCGACGCGGCGGCCTCGGCTCCGATCATGATCGTGCGGTCGTCGACGTACTCGCTCGTGCGGGCGACCATCGAGCGGTCGTTCTCGAAAGACAGATCCGGGTGCCCGCGACCCGTGACGGTCACCGTGTGATCGCCGGCTTCGAGTGTGGCGGTGATCGTCGCGCCCGCGGACTGACACGCGGCGACGAACGCCTCGTCGAAATCGGTCGGCACTCGGTCGGCCTCCACCCCGAGGATACAGTCGCCAGCGGGCGTGAGGTAGTCGTCGCTGGTTAACTCGAAGGTACTCTCGTGAGTCGCAGTGACGTTCTCGTGGCCGGTCGCGTGGATCGTTTCGTCCATACGGCGGGGTCGGTGCCCCGGCATTCATAGGGATTGTCCTCTAGCCCGGCGAGTTGCCCTCGCCCGCGGCGTCTGCCTCGTCGCCGGTCGTCGCGTTCAGATACGCCGCGAACCGGACGCCGAGCAGACTCACGAGCACGCCGGCGGTCAGGTAGAGCCCGAGTCCAACGCCGGGATCCAGGGCGGTCTCGGCGATTCTGAGCGGTCCGAATTCGATCGCCGGGACCGTGACCGGCGCCACCGTCTCGCTTCGCGTCAGGAAGTACGCAGCGATCCCGCGGACGACCAGTCCGACAGCGACCGCCCCGAACGGTAGATTCAGGTACGCGCTGTGAACTCTCTCGTCGCGGATGAACTCGTCGACGAGCCGACCGGTACTGGCTGCCAGCGCCGCGCCGGTCACCCAGGGGATGGCGTCGTAGATGAACCGCATACCGATCAGGAGCTCGGCGTCGGTCGAGATATTCGAGACCCCGAGCACGCCGGCGAAGATGCCGATCAACGCCAGTCCGGCCGCCACCACGTACGTGACAATCGCGACCTGCCCCGAATACAGCGCCTGCTGGATCTGTGCCGTTGCGGTTTCGAGGAACTCGTCGATTCCGAGTCCCTTGTAGAGGAGAAACCCACCGAACACGGCCGCTATCGCACCGAATGCGACGGCAACGCTGCCGACCAGTAGCAGGACCGGGAAGATGATCAGCGCCGCGCCGACCGGCACGAACACCGTCTCCCGGAGTTCCTCGTCACCGAGGAACTGCTTGAGCAGGTAGTACGTCGACTCGATATCGCGGGCCTGCCGGACGACGACCCGATCGACCGCGTCGACGGTGATCCGACTCTCGATGATCGGGACCAGCCGCTCGTCTTCCGCACTGTCGACGACGACGACGGCCGAATCGGGGTCGTGTTCCGCGAGGAGCTGGTCGGTCTGGCGTGCGACTGCCCGGTCGATACTGACCGGATCGCCAACGCCCGAGAGGATCGCGACGACCGCGTCCTCGCCGCTGTCTTCGAGATCGCGGGCGACCCGGAGCGATTCCAGCAGGCAGTTCACCTGGCTGTCCTCCGGGTCTTTGACGCCGAACTCCGCCACTAGCGACTCGACGGCGTCCCATCCGACGATGGGGGCATCCATCCCGCCCGTGACTGCCCCACCCCGATCGATACTGACGACCAGCGTTGTCACAGCACAGAGCAGACGGCGAATCTATAAAAACCTTCGACACTTCGCGTTCACAGCGACGACAGAACAGCGCTCGATTACAGCAGCCCCGTCTTCTGGAGCTTCATGAGATCCTCGGTTTCGAGGGTCTCGCCGTCTTTGAACTTCTGGTAGATCTCCTCGGCCTCCTCGCGGGCGGCTTCCTGTTTCTGCTCGCGCTCCTGGCGCTCTTCCTTTTCTTCCTTCTTGTCTAGCTCGCGCAGACGCTTCTGGACGCGCACGAAGTCCTCGTGGTGCTGGTCGGCCGCTTCCTGGGCCTCGACGAATTTCTCGTGCATCTCGTCGGCCTCGTCACGGATCTCGTCGGCCTCGCGATAGGCCTCGATCATCTTGTTGTGGTGCTTCTGGGCCTCGTCGGCCAGCTCCGTGACCTTTTGGTGATGGCGGGACGCCTCGGATCGGATCTCCTCGGCCTCCTCTTTGAGCTCGTCGATGTCGCCGGTCTGTTCGAGCTTCTCCTTGCGTTCCTGGAGCTTCTCGCGTTTCTGCTCGATCTTCTCGATCAGCTCGCGCTCCTCTTCGGCACCCAGGACTTCTGTCTGCTGTTTGAACTCGAGATCCTCGATCTCGTCTTCGAGTTGGTCGATGTTCTTGCCTTCGTCGAGTTCGAGCTCGTTTTTCTTCTGCTCGACCTCCTCGAACAGCTCGTTTGCTTCCGCGTTGAGCTCGTTTCGGCTCTCTTTGTGTTCCTGCACTTGCTCGTTGAGCTCGTCGCGCTTCTCGCGGTGCTCCTGTGCTTCGTCGACTTTCTCGCGCGTCTTCGCGTTCAGATCGTCGCGGTCGGACGCGCGCTCAGAAGCGAGCTGGTTGAGGTCGTTGCGTCGATCCCGAAGTTTGCCAGCGAGCTTGATAAGCTCGCCTTTGGACTTCGTTTCGAGTTCTTCGTCTGTTACCGATACGTTCTTGGATTCGTCTATCGAGTCTGCCATGGTTTGAAACCCTCCGATGCCATACAGCTCCCGTTTGTGACAGAGACACCGCTAGAAGTCGGCTGGCGCCTGATAACGAGATTCCCTGTCATGTTGGGCGTCGCACGATGCTGCCGAACGCCAGGAGCGTTCTGGTACCTCCTTCTACAGTTTTCTGCTATTAAAGGATTCCGGTCGAGGGGGTCATTGTTTCTCACTGTCATACGGGTAGACCGCCGGACGGGAGAACTGTGGTTGCCGTCCCTGCCGGTCCGCTGGCGATACTTCTGTATGCGGGTTCATATCGTGGGCACTCCTCCCAAGCGACCGCTCAGAACAGCGCTTGCTCGTCGGCGAGTACTTCAGCGGGGCCGCCGACCGTCCAGTGGCGCGTCTCGATGCCGAGTTCCGAGATCGTCTCCTGGACTCTCTCGACGTGTTGTTCGGTCGTGTTGACGTAGATGCTCGCGCCCGTATCACCGGAGAAGTACACTTCGACGCCCTCGGACCGGAGTTGTCGGACGGCGTTGAAAATCTCGATCGTCTGCGGTTGCCAGTAGACCCACGCCGACGGGCCGGTCATCGTCGTCGCCGCCAGCGAGAGGGTGTCACGCTCGGCCAACTCGAAGGCTCGTCCGAAGTCGCCAGCCCGGAGCGCGTCGCGCATCTCGTCCATCTGTTCGTGGATCTGGGCCAGCCGGGCGTCGAACATGTGGCTCTCGGTCGCTTCGGCGTGAGCGGCTTCCGTCTCCTTGTAGGTCGGGACGAGCGCCGCGACGACGTGTAGCTGCTCGTCCAAGTCGGTCTCGATCCGCTCGGCGTAGCAGTCCTCGTCGTTTTTGCCTGAATAGAGAACGGAGAAGCCGCCGGTGACCGCTCGGGCCGCCGACGCCGACCCGCGACGGGCGATCGTCGAGATCTCGGGGCGAGTCAGATCGAGCCCGGCGGCGTCGGCGGCGGCCATCGCGAGCGCGGCAAAGCCCGACGACGACGACCCGAACCCGACGTTCGTCGGGAAGGAGTTCTCGCTCTCGACGCGGGCCGGACGGTCGATGTCGGCCAGTTCGCGAACGCGGTCGAGGACTGACTGGATCCGCTCGGCGCCGCGGCCGGTCACCGTCTCGCCGTCGACGACGTAGGTCTCCGCCTCCGCTTCGAAGGAGACGGTCGTCTTCGTGTGGCTCGGTGCCGTACAGACGCTGATGCTGTCGTGATACGGGTACCGAAGCTCACTGTCGCGCATCCCGTGGTACTTGACCAGCCCCTGGATCGGGTGGGCCTTCGCAGTCGCGTGCATACCCGTGGATCCGTCCCGGCGCACTTATCGCTGCCGTCTCGAACGGCCGAAACCGGCGTTATTCGCCGCCGAACTCGCGGCGACGGCCCTTGGGAATCTGCGAGCGCAACTCCCCGTGGACGTAGAGGCCGACACCGATCGGCTCGGGCTCGCCTGCAATGTCGTGCGTAACGATCAGATACCCCCAGTCGCCGTCCCATTCTCGTTGCTGGTCCTCGCCGGCCAGGAAGCGCTCGGCCGCCCCGCGGTCGAGGTGGATGACGTTTCGAGTTGCCCGGGCCCCGAACCGCTGGACGGCCTCGGTCGTCGGCTTCCAGTGCTCCTGGCGTGTGCGCATGAACGACATCCCCAGCGCCTCGACGTCGACCGGCGTCTCCAGGTCGTCCGCGAACGCCCAGACCTTTCCGTTGCCCCGCTCCCAGAAGGTGTAGGCCTCGAACGCCTCGGGGTCGACCCCGAACCGGTCCGCCCAGAAGTCTACGATCGCCTCACGGGTCGGTCGACTCTCGACGTCCCGTTTGGCTTCCGTGGCCGGCAGTCGGTCGAACCGATGGCTGACGTTCTCGCTCATCCCAGCACCTCCAGTTTCGCGACGAAAAAGCCGCCCGTGTCGTTGTGATGTGGATAGATCCGCTTCGCCCGCTCGACTTGCGGGTCGAAAACCTCGTCATCCCACTCGGTCACGCCGTCCCGATACGTTAGCGGCAACTCGAACTCGACGAGCCGACAGTCCTCGGCGTCGAGCGCGTAATCCAGCACGGCCTCGTTCTCCTCGGGCGCGAACGTACACGTCGAGTAGACGACCGTGCCGCCCTCGCGGGTCGTCTGGATCGCCCGTTCGAGGATCGCCCGCTGTACGTCGGCAATGCCCGTGACGTGGCCCAGTGACCACTCCTCGAGGGTGTCCGGGTTCTTGCGGATCGTCCCCTCACACGAGCAGGGCACGTCGACCAGGACCTTGTCGTAGGGCTCGCCCCCGAACGGTTTCAGCGAATGGTTGCGCGCGTCCTCGTTGGTGACGGCGACGTTCGTCACGCCCAGCCGTTCGGTGTTCGAGCGCAGCGCGGACAGGCGGCCGAGATTGCTGTCGGTCGCGACGAGCAGTCCGCGGTCGTCCATGAGTGCGGCCAGTTGCGTGGTCTTGCTCCCCGGGGCGGCAGTCGCGTCCCAGACCCGCTCGCCGGGGTCGGGATCGAGCACGGTCGCCGGGATGGCCGAGACCTCCTCCTGGCCGTGGATCCAGCCGTGGGAGTACGGCCAGTTGGCGCCCGGCTGGTCCGCCGGCAACCGAAACAGGCGCGGGTGCCACTCGACCGGATCGAGCTCGATGCCGGCCTCCGCGAGTCCCCGTTTGGCACGTTCGACGGTCGCTTTGATCGTATTGACCCGGACGACCGAGGGGAGCGGCCGCTCACAGGCCGACAGAAAGGCCTCGTAGTCCTCGACGATCGGCTCGTATCGCGACAGCACGTCCATCGACCGTCCCTTGGCGAACTCGGGGCTTGTGGGTTTCGAAGGCCAAACGGTAAGCCACGTCCCGCCGTATGATGTCACATGGCGCATGTGAACGTACACCGTGACGATATCCAGCTCGACGAGCCGGTCCTGATCGAGGGACTCCCTGGACTCGGTCTCGTCGGCAAGATCGCCGCCGACCACCTCGTCGAGACCTACGGGATGGACCGCTACGCGTCGATTCACTGCGAGGGGTTGCCGGAAGTCGCGATTTACGACGAGGGCGGCCACGGCGTCGAGCCGCCGGTCCGGATCCACGCGGACGCGGAACGCGATCTACTGGTCCTGCAGAGCGACGTCCCGATCTCGCCGTCGGCCGCGGAGGAGTTCGCCGCCTGCGTTACGAACTGGATCGACGAACAGGGGGCGCTCCCGCTGTATATCTCGGGCACCCAGCGTTCTGACGGCCAGACGACCGACGTCGTCGGCCTCTCGATCGCCGGAGCGGGCGCGCAGTTGGACGGCGTCGACGTCTCGACGCCCGGCGAGCGCGGCGTCGTCAGCGGGCCGACCGGCGCGCTCATCTATCACGCCGAACGAGCGGGGCTGGAGGCGCTCGGGTTCGTCGTCGAGGCGTCCCCGAAGTTCCCGGACCCGGCCGCGGCGAAGGCGGTCCTCGACCGGGTCGTCGAGCCGATCGCCGACGTCGAAGTCGAGACGGAGACGCTGGTCGAGCAGGCCCAGGAGATCAGCGAGGCCAAAGAGCGCCTCGCCCAGCGGATGCAACAGGCCGGCGACGAGAGCTCACAGGCTCAGCCCGTGGGGATGTATCAGTAGGTGAACCCGTCGGGGCACCGGTGGCTGAACTCGTCGGGCTTTTCACCGACAGCCCCGAAACCACGCTGATGAGTTTCTTCGAGGTGCTCGCGACCGCGGGTGCAGGTGCCGTCTTCGGGCTCGCGCTGGCCGCACCGCCGGGACCGATGAACGCCGTCATTGCCGAAGAGAGCGTCGTCAGGGGCTGGCGTGCGGGCTTTACCGCGGGGCTCGGGGCGATGATCGCCGACGCGTGCTTTCTCGCGCTGTCGCTGCTCGGTGCCGTCACGGTCGTCCAGCGCTCTCCCACGGTCCAGGGACTCATGGTCGGTATCGGTGGGCTTCTCTTGTGGTATTTCGCCTACGATGCCGTCCGGGATCTCTCCGTGACGTTTCAGGGCGAGGATTCGGAGACGACCGGACACGGGTTCCTGAAGGCGTTCACGCTCGCGATCACCAACCCCTATCAGATCGTCTTCTGGCTCACTGTCGGCGTCGGATTGCTCGATCCGGGACGGATCGACGTGCTGGCGACGGCGCTGTCCTCGGAGTCGCCGCTGGCCGGTGTGTTGATCGTTAGGACCGGGACGCCGCTTTTGATCGCCGGGCTGTTCGCCGGGATCGTCCTCTGGATCGTCGCGTTCCCGGCGGCGCTGGTCGCCGGCCGCGAGCGTGTCGATCGCTTCGCTCCGGCGGTCGCGACGCTGAGTGCGGTCGCATTCGCCGGGTTCGGCGCGCTGTTCGTCATCGACGCGGTACGTACCCTCCTCTGATTGTCGGTACCGATCGACTGGCTGGAGTCGCCGATCCGATCTACTGCTCTGTTTGGTCGTCGTTGTCGGGATCGAATGGGTCGTCCGCGTCCATATCCGCGACCTCGGCTTCGAGCCACTCCTTGAGCCACTTCACCCGCTTGATGCGGCGGTGGGCGACGCTTTCGGCGGTGTCGCTGCGGATGCGCTCTTTGGCGTCCCGTCCGCGTTCGAGGACGCGCCCGACCATCTCGGCGGCGTCCATGTGTGTCCGGGACTCATAGCCCATCCGCAACAGCAAGAGCGTCGCGCCGTTGGCACCGACCTTGTCGAGGATGTCCGCCTCGATGAGACACTGCGTCTCCAGCGCGAGATCCGTTAGCTCGCCCTGATAGGAGTGGTCCCGTACCGCGTCGACGACCTGCTCGACGAACGACGGCGGATAGTCCCCATGCGTGGTCAGGTACTCCTGTGCGATCTTCGCACCGACCTCGGCGTGGCGGTCCTGCTCGGCTTCGAGCTTTGCGACGTCGTGAAACAGCGCCGCGACTCGAGTCACGTCGGCGTTGGCGCCCTCCTTTCGAGCGATCTCCTCGGCGAGGTCGACGACGTTCAGGATGTGGTTGAACCGGTACTTCGCCGAGTGCCAGGGGTACCACCGCATGCGGCCCCCCTCGTCCTCGGTCTCGACGCTGGCCCTGAGGTAGTCGCGCACGAACTCCTGCATCGCCTCGAATTCGGCGTCCGTTACCGGCGACTCCTTAATCTCGACACCCACAGAACCCCCTCCCGACTGCACGTTCGTTGTTCATGTTACCTACTAAAAGGCGTGTTTGACTCTTTAGCGTTACGACACTCTTATGATTCCCCTGCCACGAGCGCAGAATTCGCACGAGCGGCTGTCTTTTTAACGACTGGGGACGAACATTCCGGCATGAACGTCCGTCCTGCCACGCCTGCGGACCGGCCGGCGATCCGGGACATCGCCCGGCGGTCGCTGCAGACGTCCTACTCGCTGAGCCCGCAAGCCATCACCGGCGCGATTGAGGAGTGGTACACCGAAGACAACCTGTGTGAACGACTGAACGACGAGGACAGCCTCCTGCTGGTCGCGGAGCGCGACGACCAGGTCGTCGGATTCTCCGAGAGCACACTCGAGGACGCGGCCGTCTTCGAGCGGTCTGACACCCAGCAAACGGCGATGTTGCTGTGGTTGCACGTCGATCCGTCGTACCGTGGCGAACGCATCGGCACCGAACTGTTCGAGGCGACGCGGGATCGCCTCCACGAACGCGGAGCAAGCGCGATTCAGGGCCGGGTGCTCGCGGAGAACAGCGAGGGCAACGGCTTCTTCGAACGCCAGGGATTCCAGCGGATCGGCCGCCGTGACGTCGAGATCGCCAGCCGCACCCACGTCGAGAACATCTACATCGAGGAGCCGTCCGGACTCACTGCCTGTGAGACGCCGGACGGTGAGACGGTGTACGCCGATCGGGACGACGCCGAACGGGGCTCGCTGGGGCCGTTCTACCCTGTGTATGCCGATCGGGACCGCGGTGAACGGTACGGCTACTACTGTGGCAGTTGCGAACAACTCGCCAACGCGATGGACGCGATGGGTCGAATCGAATGTGACAACTGCGGCAACAGCCGCAAACCGACCCGCTGGGACGCGGCGTATCTATAGTCCCTAGTCGTCCGACTCGGTCGCAGCCTCGACGGCCCCGCTGATGTCGGCGTCGAACTGTTCGAGTTCGTCTTTCGTCTCCGCGATCCCGGTCGTAACCATCAATCGGACGCCACGCCGGACCGACATATCGATTTCGTGGACTTCCGACTCCGGAACGAGCGCGAGATGGCCGTTGGTCGGATTCGGGCTGTTCGGGATGTAGACGTTGTACGCCTCGCCGATCTCCGTCGTGACGCTCTCCGGGCTTTCGGCGGTGATGAACCCGAGCGAATAGACGTCGTCCCGTGGGTATTCTACGAGTACGACGCTCTTGTAGCGGTCGGTCGACTCGACGAGCGAGTTCGCGACCCCCTGCACGCCCGTATAGATCACGCGGACCATCGGAATGAAGCCAACGAGTCGACCGAACCCCCCGAAGAACCGGCTGGTCACGCTCCACTGAGCGAACAGTCCGACCAAGCCTACGGACACGATCATGACCACGACTGCCAGCAACCGTGCGAGAAACTCGATGTCGCCGGTGAACTGCGCGAGGTTCCCCGCGGAGACGACCGGCTCGACGAAGCCGGTCAGCCAGCCGAGTGCGAACCGTAACGCGACGAGCGTGACGACGAGCGGCGCGACCAGTATCGTCCCAGTGACGAAGCTGCTCCGGATTCGGCGCTTCCAGTTCACGTGTACATCTCCGACGGCAGCCGCAAAAAAGTTGACCGCCAGCGTGTGACGATCACGTCCTGTCGTCGAGCCGATCTCGGATCGCCGGCGGCATCCCCTCGCTCCCTCCGGATGCGTGTTCGGCGATCGCCGCGAGTCCGTCCGTCTCCTCGTCGGTAAACGACGGATCGAACAGCTGCAGGGCCGTGTTGATCGTCGACCAGTCGTCGGCCTCGGCCGCGTCCCGAAGCCCGTTCGTCGGCGGCGCGAGCAACTGGTTGACGATCGAGTCGGCCATCGATTCAACGACCTCGCGTTCCTCCTCGTCGAGATCGAGCTTTGCAAACGCCTGCTCTAGCTCGGCCGTCTTCCGACGTTCCGCACCCTCGTACATCGCGGAGATGACCTCGTCGGCTCGCTTTCGCTTGTACTGGGTGAGCAACTCCTCGAACGCCTCGTTGATCACCTCCTCGACCGCCAGTGCGGCTTCCCGACGCTTGGCGCGCGTCTCTTCCGTCACCGATTCGAGTGCGTCGAGATCGTATCGCGTCACGTTCGCCAGTTCGCCGACCGACTCCGGCACGTCCTGTGGCTGGGCGAGATCGAAGACCACGGTCTCGCCGGTCGCGGCTACCAGCGAGGGATCGATGACGGGGTCAGGCTTACCGGTCGCCGAAACGACGACGTCGGCGGCCGACACTGCCCGCTCCAGCGCGTCCATGCCGAGGGGCTGTCCGTCCATTTCGACCGCATCGAGGACGCGTTCGGCCCGTTCGACCGTCCGGTTCACCACGAGCAACCGATCGGCGTCCGTCCGGGCGTCCAGTGCTTTCGCCGCGAGCGTCGACATCTCGCCGGCCCCGACCACGGTCGCCGTCGCATCCGTCAGGTCGTGCTCGGTGGCGGCCAACTCGACGGCGGCACTCCCGACCGAGACGACTCCGTCGTTTATCGCCGTCTCCGAGCGGGCGCGCTCGCCGACGTGGATCGCCTTGGTGATCGCACTTTCCAGCACCGGCCCGACGGCCCCGATACTCCGGGCGTCCTCGTAGGCGTCTCTGACCTGGCCGATGATCTGGTCTTCTCCGATGACCAGCGACTCCAGACCGCTCGCCACGCGCATCATGTGACGGAGACTCGCCTCGTGGTCCAGCCACTCGAGGACCGAGTCGGGGATGTCGGCCGCGTACGATTCGAGGACGGCCCGTCCGGCCCCGGCGTCGTCGGTGACCACGTAGGCTTCGACCCGGTTGCACGTCTGGATGGCAAACGCCTCCGTGACGGCCGCATGGTCGAGGAGACGCTCGACCGCGGCGCGCTGACTGCTCGCCGCTGCCGACTCGATCTCGCCCACGTCGGCCTGCCGATGAGATACGCTCACACCGGTAATGACGCCTGTCGACGTTGTCACGTACTCTCACCTGCTATCGATGCGATCACGGTGTCTGTCTCTAGGTCATATTACGTCCGCCAGTATCTAAATCTGTCCAAGACCGATGTGTCGGTGTGACACACTCGGGGTCACTCAGAGTGTGGCCCCTCGACACCGACGACTGTGTACCCGGCTTCGGAGACGGCCTCCAGGACCGCGTCCTGGTCGGTGTCGGCTTCGTAATAGAAGACGATGCGGAACGTTCCGTCCCGGAGGAGTTGCTGGCACTCCCAGACGAATTCCTCGTCTTCGAGCGTCAGTCCCTGATGCTGGTTGAGTCCGAACTCGGGGTCGTCCGTGCCCGAATAGACGAACGTCTCCTCGTCGGGCGCAGCGTGTTCCGCGACGATGTCGCCGATCTCGATGGTCGTCTGGTTCAGTTCGGCCTCTTTGTCGCGACCGAGATCCGTGTGTACGATCAGGCCGTTGAGCTCGATCTCGCCCGGCTCGAGCAGTTCTTCGGCCTGCTGGTACAGTTCCTCGTCGATGATCTCCTCGGGCATTAGTGGATCTGTGTCATCCGGCCTAATACGCCTCACGATGTCCGGGTCGGAACACAACACTCATATCGACTCGCCGTCACTACTGAAACGTGCGATCGTTGCTTCGAGGACCTGCAACACGCCTCTACGAGACGCTGCTGGAGTGGGAACTGTCGGGAACGCCGGACCACATCGCCGTCATCCAGGATGGGAACCGACGCTACGCCCGCAAGCAGGGGGCCGAGACGACCGACGGACACCGCGAGGGCGCCGAGACGACGGAGGCGGTGCTCGACTGGTGTGCCCAGTTGGATATCGAGGAACTGACGCTGTATGCCTTTTCGACGGAGAACTTCAACCGGCCGCCGGAGGAGCGCGAGGCGCTCTTTGACCTGCTCGAGGAGAAACTCCGCGAGTTCGCCGATGCCGATCGGGTTCACGAGTCCGGGGTCCGAATCCGGGCGATCGGCGAGATCGATCGCCTGCCCGAGCGCGTCCAGGACGCCGTTGCGTACGCCGACAGACGCACGCGTTCGTACGATCAGTTCCACCTCAACGTGGCGCTGGCGTACGGCGGACGGGCGGAACTGCTGGGCGCAGCCAGCGACATCGCCCGGGACGTTCGCGACGGCGAGATCGATCCCGCGGCCGTCGACGTCGAGACGATCGAGAACCGACTCTACGACGGGCCGACCCGGGACGTCGATCTCATCATTCGGACGGGCGGTGACGAACGGACCTCAAATTTCCTGCCGTGGCACGCCAACGGCAACGAGGCGGCCGTCTACTTCTGTGCGCCGTACTGGCCGGAGTTCCGGAAGGTCGACCTGCTGCGTGCGATCCGGACCTACGAGTCCAGGGCACAGTCCTGGCGCAAAACCAGGGTACAGCGCGCGCTCGCGCTGGTTCGCGCGATCGAATCAGAGCGCGGCGACGGCGGCCGAATCCTGCGGCGGCTCCGCGATCGGCTCCCGCGCGAACAGGCCGATGCGCTGTGTGAACAGGCGGACATCGAACGACCCGCGGACTGATCGCGGCGTCTTTCCTAGCCAGCCTGTGCGACCCGCTCGATCATGCTATCGGGCGGATCGACCTCGCCGGTGACGTTCGTTCCATCGTAGTCTTTGACTGTCAGGAGGATCGGCTCCTCGCCGGCCAGCCAGTAGAAGGTGTAGCGCTTCGTTTTCGCGACTACCGCAGTCCCGGGAAACGCGTCACTATCCGCCTCACTGATCGTAAACGGTGCCGTGTGCTGGGATTGTAGTGTTGCAGCCATGATTGTATCTAACTGTAGACGCCAGACGGTAATAAGTCTTTATTCGGAGGCGAGTTAATTCTTATATGGGTGTTATCACACATCATGAGAGAACGACGCAGCGGCCTCACGGCTTCTCGGTGCGGCATCGAATCCGATACGGGCGCAGCCACAACACCTTTGGGAGTGTCAGACACACGTCTATCCATGGACGCGGAAGACCTCCTGAAGATCGTTCTCGTACTGGTCGTCGTGTTGGTCCTCCTGGAGATCGTTGGCGAAATCCTCGGGATCCTCGGTTGGTTACTCGGACCGTTTCGGCCGCTGCTGGGTCTGGTGATCGTCGTGTTGATCGTGCTGTGGCTGTTCGACCGCCTGTAGGACCGCTGGCAAGCGCCGATCTCCGCGCAGATTGCCACTGGTAGCGGCTGTCGGATCGCGACGCTTATTGTCGGCAGCCGTCTATCGAGGACCGTGTACAGCCTGAACGTCCCGCCGCCGTCGACGGTGACACGACTGGCCGGCGAACTCGCGCGGGAGCTCCCGCGCGCCCGTACTCGCCAGCGCGGCCAACACACGCTCGTCGGCAAGCGACTCGGCGATGGAGACGGCGCTCGGCTCGCTACGCAGGTGCACACGGAACTGACGGGCGTCGAGCCGTTCGACCTCCGAGTGACCGGTATCGATCTGTTCGAGACGGCGCCGACCGGTTCTGCCCCGGTCGTGTATCTCTCCGTGGAGAGCCCCGCACTCCGGGCGTTACACGAGCGGCTGTGTACGGTGTTCGATCCGGTTGCGGGGATCGAAGGTGACGACTACACGCCACACGTGACGATCGCACGCGGTGGCGAGTTGGCCGCGGCGCGTCGGCTTACCGACCGGGAGATCGAACCGGTCCGCTGGACGGCCGATCGGCTGTCCGTCTGGGACAGCCACCGGAACGTGCCGGTCCGGGAGTTTTCGCTTCCCGTGTGAACACGACATGGTCTGCAAGGGGACACAAGAGTCATTACGCCCGACAGTGACAACAGGAATATGGTAGAGCTCGATATGACCCAACTCGGGTTAGAAGTCGGCGGTAGCGGCGCGCTCGGGCTGTTCATCGGGTTCGCTGCGAAGAAAATCGCGAAGGTGATCGCGGTCATCGTCGGTGCCGAACTCGTGCTGTTCAAGTATCTCGAATCGCGGGGGATCATCTCCGTCGACTGGAACCGGCTGACGGCCGGGTTGACGAAAGCCGGCGAAACCGGCACGAGGCAGGCCCAGAGCTGGGTCGAGACGTTCATCTCCACTGCCGGCGTCGGTGCCGGCTTCGTCGGCGGGTTCGCCGTCGGATTCAAAAAAGCGTAATCTACTCTCGGGACATATGTCAACTACACCTGGACAACTGATACTGGCGTTCGATCGTGATCAGACAGTCGATGTGAACCCGCCCGCGAACAAAGAGGCGGTGCCGCTCTCCTGGATCGAACACTGGGACGCCGAGACGAACCACGAGGTCTGGGCGATCGGCAACCAGGAGCTGAAATCGGAGGCCGGGATCCCTGGCGTTCGCGAGGCCGTCCTGGAACTAGAAAACGAGTGGTATCGGGAGTTTACCGAAACTGACGACGACGACAGCGTCGACGGCTGGCCCCGCCGTGCCCGCCGCGTCGAGATGCTCGCGGAGCTGTTCCCGGATGCGGACGGCTACGTCGTCGTCGACGACAAGGACCTCTCGTATGTCGACGGCTGGTCGCATTACTTCCCCTGGGAGTTCGTCGACGCGGTCCGTACCGGGGAACTCACTCTCGACGTACCGGAGTAGTCCCCTCACTACCGCCGGCTGATGTCGTCCTCGTCCTGTATCATCCGCGTTTCGGCGCTCCCACTGGAGACTTCGTTGACGAGGTCGTAGAAGTCGTTCTGCAGACCGGCCGGGAACTGGATGACCCCGACCCATGAGCCGTCGTTCTGCCACTCCTCGCGCTGAAGTTCGCCGAACTCGCGGATCCTGGCCTGCCCACTGCCCGCATAATCCGGCGGCAACTGGACGGCGATGGTCACCTCGTCGAACCGGATCGGGATCACCGGCCGGAGCGCGTCCAGCGCCTCATCGACCTGATTTTCGACTGGCTCCATCGGGTCGACTCGGAAGCCGGCCTCCTCCAGGGCGGACTCGATGCGTTCGGGCGGATGGGGCGCATCGTCCATCTGCGGGTTGACCGCGTTGCGCGTGATCCGCTGGATCAACTGCCTGCGTTTCTGTTCTTGCATCTCCTTGCGCTGTTCGGCCGTGATTTGGATCTCCCCGCGCTCGATCACCTCCGGGATGATCTCCAGCGGATCGGTCGTGTCGAACACCTCCTCCAGCGCGTTCTCGGGTGGGCGGTCCCCTCGGGAGGCGTTCTCGAAGACGTCCTCGGCGGCGATGACGTCCTCGAGCTCGCCGTCGAACTCCCCACGCTTGATCGCCAGGGCAGCGTCCGGATCGACTAACACTTCGAAGCGCTCGCCGTGACTCTCCAGGCGAGCCGTGACTGCTTCGTCAAGGGATATCATATATCGGTCCTACTTGGGGACGGGTAAAAGGTGTTTCCGAACTCGGGACAACCGCTCTCACTGCCAGGTGATGTACAGCAGCGTCGCGATGCCGAAGACTTCCAGGATCTGGAGGGCCATCATGACTTCGACAGCGAGTGGGACCGTCAGCAGCGCGGGCGTGGCGGTCGGTGCGCTCAAGTAGTACCACAGCGCGACGACGTTTTCCGCGAGGAGAAACCCGGCGAAGACGATCGAGCCGAGCGTGAACGTCGATCTGATCTCCCGATAGAGCCGTCCCCAGATGACGATCAATGCCGTCAACAGGACGATATTCAGTGTCGCCGCGACACGCGCAGCGTCCAGGAGCGTTTCGAGATACGTCATAGTCGGTCTCCCTGTGCCCCGCGCGTTCGAGTTCGGCTGTCGGTCATTATTCTACCTGTGAGGCGATCTCCTCGATGGTGTCCCAGTGCTGGCGCGCCCGCCCGCTCGGGAGGTACACTACGCCGTAACTCTCGTCGGTACTCGTGACGATCTCGTTGTCTTCCAGCACATCGAGGTGATGTCTGACGGTGTTGTACGCGAGATCGAGCTCCTCCGCGAGGCGGTTGGCGTTGCGCGGCCGGTCGTCGAGCGCACGCAGAATACGCGCCCGGTTGGGACCGCCCCGCGTCCCGGCTAACGTTTGCCATAGCACCGCCTCCATATGCCATTTGATCCGCTCTCGGCACAAAATAACCCATCGGTCGGACACTTCCCTTTCCGGGAGTTGGCGATCGGCGGCTGTCCGACCGAGAGGCTCGAAGGCGGCAGCGGCTGTCGGCAGCGCCTGGTATGAGCGGGTGTGGCCGCATGAACGAACCCATCGGTCTGACCTATCCGAACCAACAAGATATGGGTTTTGGTAGATCAGACGCAATTCTCTCTCAAAAACAGATTGGATTGTGAAGGGTTTTACGCGTGAACTTCGGCACTTTCGCGACGAATTTGAGTCTGATCTTCGGAAATTGTTAACCGTCTTTCATTGTCAGATACAGGTGTCCATGACAGACAAGCTAACGACGCGGCGCAAACTGCTGGTGGGGATCGGAGCGAGCTCGACCATCGCACTGGCCGGCTGTACTGACGGAGACGGGAATGGCAACGGGACGACCGAGTCGGACACCGATACGGAAACGGAGACCGACACGGAGACGGCGACCGACACGCCGACACCCGAACCGGAGCAGGCTCGGCTCAGAGTCGCGCATATGTCGCCCGACGCCCCGAACGTCGACGTTTACGTCGACGGTAGCGCGGTGTTGGAAGGCGTCGCGTTCGGTGCCGTGAGCGGGTATCTCTCCGTGTCGGCCGGCGACCACGACGTCGAGATCACGCCCGCGGGGACGCCCGACACGGCAGTCTTTTCGGGGACGGTCACGCTTGACCCCGACACCGACTACACGGTCGCAGCCATCGGTGAGATCGGCGACGACGCGGATCAGCCGTTCGAACCGCTCGTGCTGGCGGACGACAACAGCGAACTCGACGAGGAGACGGCCCGTCTGCAGGCCGTCCACACCTCGCCGGACGCACCAGCCGTAGACATCACGGCCAATGGGGGCGCAGTCACCCTCTTCGACGGCGTCGCGTACGGTCAGTCCGGGACCGTCGAGGTCGATGCGGGCACGTACACTGTCGAAATTCGCGGCGACACCGAGGACAATGACGGCGATATCGTCGCGAGCTACGAACTCACGCTAGAGGGCGGCACCACCTATTCGGCCTTCGCTGCCGGCTATCTGACGCCCGACGACGAACCCGCGAACACCCCATTCGACCTGCTCGTGGCGACTGCCGACGGGCGCGGCCCCGCACCGGAACCGGAACCCGAGGGACGGCTCCGGGTCGCACATATGTCGCCCAACGCTCCGAACGTCGATGTCTACGTCGACGGCAACGCGGTGCTGGAAGACGTCGCGTTCGGTGCGGTGAGTGGCTATCTGTCGGTCCCGGCGGGCGATCACGACGTGACGATCACGGCCGCTGGAGATCCGGACACCGAGGTCTTCACTGGAACGGTGTCCGTAGAAGGCGACACCGACTACACGATCTCGGCGAGCGGCGAACTCGGCGATGATGGAGACAGGCCCTTCCAGCCGCTCGTCTTCGACGACGACAACAGTGAACTGGACGACGAGACTGCCCGCCTCAAGGTCATCCACGCGTCGCCGGACGCACCAGCCGTCGACATCACAGCCAACGGGGGCGCGGTCACCCTCTTCGACGGCGTCGGGTACGGCCAGTCTGGGACCGTCGACATCGAGGCCGGGACGTATACAGTCGAGATCCGTGGGGACACCGAGGACAACGACGGCGACATCGTCGCGAGCTACGAACTCACGCTGGAGAGCGGGACCGTCTACACGGCCTTCGCCGCGGGCTACCTGACGCCCGACGACGAGCCCGCGAACACCCCGTTCGACCTGCTCGTGGCGACTGTCGACGGTCGCGGCCCGGCGCCGGAACCTGAGGGTCGTCTCCGCGTCGCTCACATGTCACCGAACGCGCCGAACGTCGACGTCTACGTGAACGGTGACGCCGTACTGGAGGACGTCGCCTTCGGTGCCGTGAGCAGTTACCTGACCGTGCCGGCCGCCGAACACGAGATCGAAATCACGGCCGCCGGCGATCCGGACACGTCCGTGTTCTCCGGTCCGGTGACGGTCGCCCCGGACACTGACTACACGGTCGCAGCAACCGGGGAACTTGGGGACGACGCGGATCAACCGTTCGAGCCGCTCGTACTCGAAGACGACAACAGCGAGGTCGGTTCCGATCAGTCGCGTCTCCGGGTCGTCCACGTGTCGCCGGACGCGCCCGCAGTCGACGTGACGGCGGCCGGCGGCGACGTCGTGCTCTTCGACGGCGTCCCGTACGGTGGCTCCGGCTACGTCGAAGTCGCGGCCAACGACTACACAGTCGAGATCCGCGGCGACACCGACACAAACGACGGCGAGGTCGTTGCCGACTTCGATGTCAGCCTCGGCGGCGGGACGGTCTATACGGCCTTCGCAGCGGGCTATTTGACCCCGGACGACGAGCCGGCCGACGAGGCGTTCGATCTACTTGTCGCGCAGGACAGCACTCAGTAGTCACACACTGGAGCCGATGTGCCGTTCGGCTCCTGCCGAATTCCTTCTATCGACTGTCGAGCAGTTCGCTCACCTGTGCCTTCGTCTCGCTCGCGAGAGTTCGCTCCGCGAACTCCCGGGCCTCGGCCGTGTCGGTCTCGACCACGTTCGCCTTCACGTCCGGGATCGTCACCGCGCTCATGCTCAGTTCGTCCAGCCCCAGTCCGAGCAGCAACTCGGTTAGCTCGGGATCGCCCGCCATCTCGCCGCACATGCCGATCCAGGCGTCGCCAGCGTGGGCCGCGTCGACGGCCTGATCGATCGCGCGCAATACGGCCGGGTCGCGCGGGTTGTGCAGGTCCGCGACCGCCTCGTTCTGGCGTGATGCGGCCATCACGTACTGGGTGAGGTCGTTGGTCCCGATCGAGAAGAAATCGAGCCGCTCGGCCAGCTGCTCGCCCATGAACACCGCGGCCGGCGTCTCGATCATCACGCCGAGTTCGGGCACGGCGTAGTCAATCTCCGCCTCGTCTAACTCCGACGCCACGTCCTCGACGATCTCCAGGCTCCGGTCGACCTCCTCCACAGTCGCGACCATCGGAAACATCACGGCCAGGTCACCGTCGCCCTCGGCACCCGCACGCAACAACGCCCGTAGCTGCGTGCGGAACAGCTCCGCGTCAGGCCCGAGCGACCGGCGGATCCCCCGCGTTCCAAGGAACGGATTGTCCTCCTCCTCGGCCTCGACGTACGGGATCGGCTTGTCGCCGCCGATATCCAGTGTCCGCACGACCACGCGCCCCTCCGGGAACGCGTCAAGCGCTTCGACGTACGTCTCCAGTTGCTCGTCCTCGTCCGGCGGCGTCTCCCGGTCGAGAAACAGGAACTCTGTCCGGAACAGCCCGACTGCGTCGGCGCCCTGCGCGACTGCGCCCTCCAGTTCCGCGGCGGTGCCGATATTCGCCGCCACTTCGACGGGTTGGCCGTCGGCCGTCTCGACGCGGTCCGTCCGGATCTCAACGTCGCGGCCCTCCGCGGCGCGCTCGCGGGTCTCCTCGTCGGGGTCGACCATCACGTTGCCGGCGTCCCCGTCGACGACGACCTCGGCGTCGGCTTCGATGTCGAGCAGGTCTTCCCCGACGCCGACGACCGCCGGGATGCCGATCGAGCGGGCGAAGATCGCCGCGTGGGAGGTCCGACCGCCTTTCGCGGTCGCGAAGCCGGCCACCCGATCAGGATCGAGCTGTGCGGTGTCGCTGGGCGTGAGCATCTCCGCGAGCAGGACCGTTCCCTCGGGCAGTTCCGACAGGTCGAGACGCTCGGCGTCGGTGGCGATCCGGAGCAATCGGTCGCGGATGTCACGCAGATCGTCCGCGCGCTCGGCCATCCGGCCGCCTGCCGCTTCCAGCTGTTCGATCGCGCCCTCGAAACCCTCCTGGATGGCGTGCTCGGCGGGCAGCCCCTCGTCGATCGCGTCTTCGACGGCACCGGTGATCTGCGGATCGTCGAGGAACTGCAGGTGTGCGTCGAAGATCTCGGCCTCGTCTTCGCCGACTTCCTCGGCGGTCCGGTCGCGTTCGGCCTGCAGCTCCTCGCGCGCCGTGCCGAGCGCGTTCGAGAAGCGATCGTGTTCGGCGTCGGTATCGACGTCCTCCGGCGCGGGCGGCTCGGATAGTTCGACTTCCTGGTCATACCAGACGACCGTTCCGACGCCAGACAGCGGTGTGACGCCGATTCCTTCTAGCGTCCGTTCACTCATCGTACTCGTCCTCCGGCGTTGTGAGGACCCGCTCCAGCGCGTCCAGCGCGGCCTCGGCGTCATCGCCGTCGGCGATCAGTCGGACTTCCTCGCCCTGCTCGGCGGCCATACTCGACACTGCGAGCATGCTACGCGCGTCGACCGGGTCCTCGCCGTCGGCGGCGATCTGCAGTTCGGACTCGAACTCGTTGGCCGTCTCGACCAGTTTCGACGCCGGCCGTGCGTGCAACCCTGCTTCCGGGACAATTGTTATTTTTCGTTCCATACAGTCTATTGCACAGGCTACTCGTTACCTCTTTCGGCGATACAGAACTGTGGCGGTAGCAAACAGCCGAACGGCTCAGCCTTTGAGCGTCCAGACCCGGACGTCGTCCATCAGATCCGTCGGGTCGAGCTGGCGGACGCCTGTCCCGGAGTGACCGACGACTTTCGCCGAGGTGGCCACGCCGGCACGCAGCGCTCGCTCATCGTCCCAGCCCTGCTCGTAGGCCCACATGATGGCGGCGAACATCGAGTCGCCGGCGCCGACGGTGTCGACGACCTCTACGTCGAGGGCGGGCGCGTACAGCGTCTCCTCGGGCGTGACCATCATCGCCCCTTCCGAGCCGAGCGACGCGATGACGCGCTCGAACCCTTCGCCCCGGAGCTGTCGGGCGGCCTCCGCACAGTCGTCGATGTCCGTCACTTCGATGCCGGTCGCTTCCTCCAGTTCGATCTCGTTGGGTTTGACGTACTCGTAGGTCCCCTCCAGGGCCATCATGTCGTCGCCGTGGATGTCCAGAGCGGTGTCCCAGTCACCGGCCCCCGCGAGCCGGTCGATGTCCTCCGGTTCCATTCCCGGTGGGAGGCTGCCGCCGATGTTGACGATCGAGGGGTCGTACTCCTCGAGGACGGCCACGAGTTCGTCGACGACTTCGCCGTCGACTTCGGGGCCGGACTGGTTGAGCCGGTACTGGTGATTCGGCGCCAGGATCGCCGTGTTCATACGGGTCGGCGCCGAGTCGACCTCACAGAAGTCGATCGGCACGTCGAATCGCTTGAGATCTTGCTTGATGAAATAGCCGGTGAAGCCACCGACGATGCCGGTCGCCCGTGTCTCGTGGCCCAGCGCAGTGACGAACTGCGAGACGTTGATCCCGTTGCCCCCAGAGTCGAAGTGTGCGCCGGTCGAGCGCTGAACGGCGTCGGCTTCGAGCGGTTCCTCCATCTCGATCGTCTGGTCGACTGCCGGATTCGGTGTTACTGTCAGTATCATGGCTATCGACACGCCGTCACACGGCGCGGTCTACTAGCCGGTGTTGACTCGGCGGGGAGTGATAAACGGGTCGATCCGTCTCCGGTCGGCCAGTACTGTTCGTAACGTCTACAGCTGGTCGATCACGGCTGCCGTAAACGCCTCGGTCGAGGCGTCGCCGCCCAGATCCGGCGTGTGTGGCCCGTCAGCCAGCACGGCTTCGACGGCTTCGGTGACGCGGGTCGACTGTTCGTCGTATCCGAGGTGATCGAGCAACATCGCGGCCGAGAGGATCATCGCTGAGGGGTTCGCGATGCCCTGGCCGGCGATGTCGGGCGCGGAGCCGTGGACCGGTTCGAACAGTGCGTTGTCGTCGCCGATATTGGCGCTGGGCAACAGCCCGAGTCCGCCGACGAGTCCGGCCGCCAGGTCCGAGAGGACGTCGCCAGCGAGGTTCGGCGTGATGATCACGCCGTAGTCTTCGGGGTTCATCACGAGCTTCATCGCCAGCGCGTCCATTAGCGCGGTGTCGTAGTCGGCCCCTCGCTCGGCCGCTACGTCCTCGGCAGCCTCCAGGAACATCCCGTCGGTTTCGCGCATGACGTTCGCTTTGTGGGCGATGGTGACGTTCTCGTAGCCGTGTTCCTCGGCGTACGCGAAACCGTATTCCGCGATCTTCCGGGAGGCGTCGCGGGTGATCACGCGGGTCAGCGTGGAGACACCGTCGGCGATCTCGCTTTCGATCTTCGAGTAGACGCCCTGGGTGTTCTCGCGGATGAACACGATGTCCGTCTCGGGTTTGACGGCGTTTAGCCCGGGATACGCCTTCGCCGGGCGGACGTTGGCGTAGGAGCCGACGATCTCACGCAGCGGGAGAATGATGTCCGCGGCGTGTTCGCCGGCCGCGCCGAACAGCGTGGCGTCCGCATCGCGTGCGAGGTCGGCGGTCGCCTCGGGGAGCGGCTCGCCGGTCTCTTCTGCGACGTAATCGCCGGCCTCGCCCTCGACGAACTCGAAATCGATATCGAGCGTTTCCAGTACTTCGACGGCTGCAGGCGTTACTTCCTGTCCGATTCCGTCGCCGGGTATCACCGCGATCTGGTGACTCATGCGTCGAGTTCGCGCGGGCGTCGAAAAGAGCGTATCGGTCGGCGGCCGCAGAAATCAGACCGGCTCGCTACTGGAACGTCCGGCTGACGCTTCCGCTGTCGTCGAGTTCGCTCTCGGCGGTATCGAAGCGCTCCTCGATCTCCTCGTAGCGCTCGCGCGTCTCCTCGTCGACGCTTGGGCCGACCTCGTCCATCGCGGCCTCGAAGTGCTCGCGATTGATCCGGACGTTGCCGATACTCTCGTCGACTTCTTCCGGCGAGACGCTGTTGATGAACTCCCGGCTGGCAGCCATCGAAGCCTCGCGGCACAGCGCTTCGATGTCCGCACCGACGTAGCCGTCGGTCTCGGCGGCGAGTTCGTCTAGATCGACGTCGTCGGCCAGCGGTTTGTCCACCGTGTGGACCTCGAAGATCTTCCGGCGTGCCTCCTCGTCGGGAACGGGCACGTGGACGTGGCGGTCCAGCCGGCCCGGACGCAACAGCGCGGAATCGATCAGGTCCGGCCGGTTCGTCGTCGCGATGACGACCACGTCTTCGAGGCTTTCGATCCCGTCGAGTTCAGTCAGCAGCTGGGAGACGACCCGTTCGCCGACGCCGGAATCGCTCATGCCCTGGCCGCGCTCGCCGGCGATGGAGTCGATCTCGTCGAAGAACACCACCGTGGGGGCGTTCGAGCGGGCCTTCTCGAAGACCTCGCGGACGCCCTTCTCGCTTTCCCCGACGTACTTGTTGAGCAGTTCCGGCCCCTTCACGGAGATGAAGTTGCTCTGGGCTTCGTTGGCGACGGCCTTGGCAAGCAGCGTCTTGCCGGTCCCCGGCGGGCCGAACAGGAGGACGCCTTTCGCGGCCTGCATGTCCATCTGTTCGAAGACCTGCGGGTACTCCAGTGGCCACTGGATCGTCTCGCGCAAGCGCTCTTTCGTGTCTTCCAGACCGCCAACGTCCTCCCAGGTGGTGTCCGGCACCTCGACGAAGACCTCACGGAGCGCGGAGGGCTCGATCCCCTTCAGGGCCTCCTTGAAGTCAGTCTCGGTGACCTCCATCGACTCGAGGATCTCGGCGTCGATCTCGTCGGCTTCCAGGTCGATCTCCGGACGGATCCGTCGGAGCGCGTTCATCGCGGCCTCCTTGCTCAGCTGCTCGAGGTCGGCCCCGACGAACCCGTGGGTGTTCTCGGCGTAGTGATCGAGATCGATGCCCTCGACGAGGGGCATCCCGCGGGTGTGGACCTGCAGGATCTCCTTGCGGCCGTCCCGGTCGGGGACGCCGATCTCGATCTCCCGGTCGAAACGACCGCCGCGGCGCAACGCGGGATCGATCGCGTCGACGCGGTTGGTCGCGCCGATGACGATCACGTCACCGCGTGCTTCGAGCCCGTCCATGAGGCTCAACAGCTGGGCGACCACGCGGCGCTCGACGTCACCGGAGGTCTCGCCGCGCTTGGGCGCGATCGAATCGAGTTCGTCGATGAAGACGATCGCCGGCGCGTTCTCCTCGGCCTCGTCGAAGATCTCCCGGAGCTGTTCTTCGCTCTCGCCGTAGAACTTCGACATGATCTCCGGCCCCGAGATCGTCGTAAAGTAGGCGTCGATCTCGTTGGCAACGGCCTTGGCCATCAGCGTCTTGCCGGTCCCCGGCGGGCCGTGCAACAGGACGCCCTTCGGCGGTTCGATCCCCAGCTGCTGGAACAGTTCGGGATGGCGCATCGGGAGTTCGATCATCTCCCGGACCTGTTCGAGTTCGTCGTCCAGCCCGCCGATGTCCTCGTAGGTGACGTTTGGCGTCTCGCGTTCGTCCTGGGCAGTCCCTTCGGTGATCTGCTCGGCGGGCTGTTCGCTGATCTCGATCTCGGTCTGGTCGGTCACGACGACCGTCCCCTCGGGGTCGGTCTCGGCGATCTTCAGCGGGATCTTCTGGCCGCCGACGTTCGAGATCGGGCCCAGCCCCAGCGAGAACGGAACGGTCTGACCCTGCGTGATAGCCTGTCCGCTGAGCTTGTTGCGGACGTGCGGGCCGATGTTCCCGCGCACGCGGAGGTTCTGCGGGAGTGCGACCGTGATCGACCGGGCGGGCTTGACGTCCGCCTTCTCCACTTCGACCGCGTCGTCGATCCCGACGTTGGCCTCCTGGCGGAGCCGTCCGTCGACCCGGATGACACCCTCGCCGCTGTCCTCGGGATACCCCGGCCAGACGCGCGCGACGGCGCGCCCGCCCTGGCGACCCTCGAGGACGATGTAATCGCCGTTCTCCAGGTCGAGTTCGTCCATCGCGACCCGGTCGATCGCGGCGAGCCCCCGGCCCGCGTCCTTCTGCTTGAGCGGTTTGACAGTGAGTTTCATCGCTCCACCTCGACAGTGAGAACGCCGTTTTTGATAAACGCTCGTGCATCCTCACCCTCGGGCAGGGCCAGATCGTACTGCTCGGGCTCGGCGACGACAATGACTGTGTCGCCGACGATCTCGGCGGTGGCCTCGCTCGCGCCCAGATCGGCCGCCAACACCACGCTGTCATCGTACTCGTAGCGGCTCACCGGCATGTCCTCGTCTAACCGTTGGGTTGCAGTCATGCTAACTCCAAGTTAGTAGTACTTCTATATAAATCTTTCCTAGATTTGGTGGGGTACGGGGTCGGTTTAGCACATAACGGCTGAATTGCGGTTCACACTCTGGGGCTGCCCGGCGGTCGGGTACGACAACACTGAACGGCGGGTTGTTCGTGCCATTGGCACACCACCGGGATCAGTGCAGGTCGTCGATGTCGTCCTCGTAGTGGCTGTGGTCGTCGGCCGGGAACTCGCCGGATTCGACGGCGGCGACGTAGGATTCGACGGCCGAGCGCATCTCGCCGCGGACGTCCCCGAACACCTCCGAGAAGGGCGCGGCAGATTCGGAGAGGCCGATCACTTCGTCGACGGTCAGCACCTGGCCGTCACAGTCCGGACCGGCCCCGATGCCGATCGTGGGGATGGAAATCGCTTCGGTCACCTGCCGGGCGACGTTCGCGGGCACGTGTTCGAGCACCAGCGAGAACGCCCCCGCACGTTCGTGTTTGTGGGCCAGATCGAGAATCTGCTTGGCGGCGGACTCCTCGGTGCCCTGTCGGAAGAGGCCGGTCTCGTTTTCGTGTTGCGGTGTCAGCCCGAGGTGTGCTTGCACGGGGACGCCGAGTTGCGTGAGTCGCCTGGTGAGTTCGACCGTGTGGGGACCGGACTCGATCTTGACAGCGTCGGCGTTGGCCTCCTTGAGCATCCGTCCGGCGTGTTCGACCGCCTCGTCCGGATCGGCGCCGAACGAGAGAAACGGCATGTCGGCGACGACCATCGCCTCGTCGCTCGCCCGTGCGACCGCGGCCGTGTGACTCGCGATCTGGTCGACGGTGACGGGAATCGTCGAATCGTAGCCGAGCCGGAGGTTCCCGACCGAATCGCCGACCAGCAACATCTCGACCCCTGCCTCTTCGAGGACTGCGGCTGTTGGCGCGTCGTAGGCCGTTAGCATCGTCAGCGGTTCGTCGTCGCCCTTCCGTTCCCGGATGTCCTTCGCGCGCATGCCCGACCGTTCGGGCGGGAGAAGGAAAAACCCAGTCGGCTTGCCAGAACCGAAACGGATTCGAGTCGTGAGCGCGGATCGGCTGACATGCCTGCCCGCGTCGAGACGACCGATCCGGACGGCGTCGACTACGGCTGGGTCATGCAGGTCACGTTCGTCACGACGATTGTCGTCGGCGCGCCGGTCGTCGCAGTCACCTCGGCGTTCGTCGAGCTCGCGTCGTGGGGCGCACGCGCCGCCTTCGCAGTGCGGGTCGGTGCCCTCGTCTGGTTCCTGACTGCGACTTTCGTGTACGTGTACGCGCGCCGTCAGTCGAGCCGGTCCGAGACTGACTGAAAGTCGACGCCGGCCCGTCGTGCCGTCTCGGCGTCCGACGCCGAGTCCCCGACGAACAGGGATCGATCCGGAGACGCGTCCAGGGACGCAAGCGCGGCCCGCAACGGCTGGGGGTGCGGCTTCGATTCGTCGACCGTGTCACGCCCGACCAGCACGTCGACGGCGCTGTCGAGTCCGTGGACTTCGAGCGCGATCCGGCACGCTGATTCGGCGTTCAGCGAAACGACCCCGGTCGCCTCCTCGCGCGGCAGTTCCGCCGCCAGCGGGAGACGCCTCGACGTTCGGGCGCCCTCCCGTTCGAACTCCGCGACCCGCTGCTCGACGGCGGGGTGCTCTTCGGCCGCTCTAGCGCGATCGAACAGGTCCCACAGCGTCGCGCCGTCAGTATCGACGCCGCGTGCTTCGAGGATGGCAGCGACCTCCTGACGGACTTGTCCCCAGTCGACATCCAGTTCTACCAGTGTCCCGTCGAGATCGTAGACGATGGCCTCGTACGCGTCGCTCACGTGTGCGGTTTCGGCCGGTATCGCCTAATTACTTCGCCCGTCGCGGTGTGTGAGAGGCCAGCTTTTCGTGAGAATGAGTCAGGTGTCGGCCAGTTCGATGTCGAGTCGGTCCTCCAGAGCGGTGATGACGGAGCCGCCGATGCCGGCCTGGGTCGCACGGGCCTGTTCGACCGCGAGCAGTTCCGATTCGTCGATGCCGAGATCGTCGGCCAACTCCTCGCGTTGCAGACCCGCGTCCTGTCGCGCCTCGGTCACACGCCGTCCGTAATCGGAGACGAGGTATGGGAGCTGATCGTCGTCGTAGTCCGCGCCGTCCTCCCAGTGTGATGCGTCGGCTTGCTGGGCGTCGTGGATCCGTGCCGCGTTCTGGGCGGCCCGCTTTTTTCGGTCGGTATCCGTCCTCTCGGAGTCGGTCTCGCTTGTGGTGCCTTTCGCGTCGTCGCGGTGCTGGGCACAGCTCGAACACACCTGGAGTTGTGCGCCAGCGATGTTGACCGTCTCGAGCGAGGCGTCGGTCGCACCGCAGAGCTCGCAGCTCCCGCCGGTGTCGCCGGAACCACCGCCGGTCGAGTATTTTGCCATACCTCCGTATTATGGATTGGTCGTCTTGAAACAACCGTTTTGAATTCCGTCTCGACCGGAGGCGACACGTCACTGACTCCCGGAGGCGGACCGAACCGACAGTCATTTTACTCCCCCTCGGAAATACACGGATGCAGAATCCCACAGCGTGCGTGGGTAGCCAAGCCAGGCCAACGGCGCAGCGTTGAGGGCGCTGTCCCGTAGGGGTCCGCCGGTTCGAATCCGGTCCCACGCATTTTTGTCACGAACAAACCGTGAGTGACAAAATCGTGATGAGGATTCGAACCCAACGAGGAACGCGCAGCGACCATCGGGAGCGAGCATTTCTCGGTCCGGTTCGAATCCGGTCCCACGCATTTCTGTCGCTCGCAAACCCGCGAGCGACTGTAATCGTCAGCCGATTCGAACCCTACGAGGAACGCACGGCGCACGCGGCAAAGGCGAGTCTCTTTTCGAACTCAGGACGACTCACTCCTCGTTGCGAAGGTAGTGAAAGACGTACGTCTGTGCGTACCCGGCGTATTCGCCGCCCAGACGCTGTCGGATCGCCCGGGACGTCTCGGCGTAGCTGCCGCGGTCACAGTCGGGGTAGTACTCCTCGATCGTCGTCCGGATCCAGGTATCTAGCGGGACCGCTTCCAGAAAGTCGAGCGCGAACAGCAGAACGCAGTCGGCGACTTTCTCGCCGACGCCGACGAACTGTGTCAGGTACTCCCGGGCGTCTTCGTAGGGCCGGTCGCGTGCTGACTCGGGGTGGGCGTCTCCGGAGGCGACTATCTCCGCGGTCCGCTGGACGTACGGGGCGCGGTAGCCGAGCCCGAGATCGCGCAACTGGGACTCCGTGGCGGCCGCGAGTTGCTCCGGCGTCGGAAACACCGGATACGAGCGCCCGTCGGCAGTTACCGTCTCGCCGAACGTCTCGGCCAGTGCGACCTGCATCCCGTGGATCCGTGAGACGCGCATCTGTGCCGAACAGATGAACGAGATCAGCGTGCCGAAGGGCGGATCAGCCACTAGACGCAGCCCCCAGTATCGGTCGTAGGCGCGTTCGAGTAACTCGTCGTCGGGCGTTGCCGCGCGGATCGCCGGCAGGTCGTCGTCCAGCCGGAGCAGCGATCGCACGATCCACTCGGCGTCGGTCGTCGACTCCCAGTCGAGGTGGCTGTCGTCCTGACGGACGCGAACGACGACCGGGTCGCCGGCGTCGAGACGGATCGATCCGTCGTCGATCCGGACTACTGTCTCGTACCAGGCGTCGCCGCCGCGCTGCTCGTCGCCGTCGTACATCTCTCCGTCCGGGCGTCGCCAGAGATACGACTGCCCGCTCTCGATGGTCGCCTGCAGATCGAGCCCGCCGTCCAGTTCAGCCACGTCGATCCGTCCAGCGTTCATTCGGTCGCGCTCGGGGAGCCAGTCGCTTTTCGGTTGCGGTTCCTTGTGGCTAACCTTCATATCGGTGGGACAGTAATACCAATATATGAACTGTCGAGTTGTCGTCGAGGCTGCCGTTCCCGTCTACGACGTGGAGACACCCGACGAAGCGGTTCGGATCGCCATCTCGAAGACGGGCGAGATGCTCAATCCCGATCTCAACTACGTCGAGATCAACATGGGCAGTCGGTCCTGTCCACACTGTGGTGAGGAACTCGAACCCGCGTACATCGCCGCCGACGAGAGCCTCGTCGCACTCGAACTGGAGATGACGGTGTTCAACGTCGAACGCGACGAACACGCGGCCCGGATCGCACGCAAGGAGATCGGGCAGCGTCTGGAGAACATCCCGCTGGAAGTCCTCGAAATCGAGGAGATCGAGGACGAATCGGACGACGAGGAGAGCGACGAGACATCGACAGCCGAGGAGACTGCCTCCGACACCGACGAGGCGTCAGCCGATCGCGAGACGACGGACGCTGACACGGACGAGGACATCCTGCCCGAGTTCGAAGAGCTCATCGACGAGTAGTCCTGGCCTGGTGGGTTGCTGTTCGTTCTGTGACGCGCGTCTGACGAACCTATTTGGGCCCGAAACACCCCAGTTGTGGGTAATGGACGAGACGTTTCTCGACATGGACACGGTCACCATCGAGTTCGACGAGGAGACGCTGCAGGCGCTCGACGACGTGGCGTTCACCGAGCACCGCGGCAATCGCGACGCTGCGATCCGGGAGTGTCTGGATCGGTGGCTCAAGTCCCGCAAAGAAGAGTGACTCCGCACGTCGTGGTGGCGTAATCGTCTCGACGGAACCGCTCAGACGCGCGGTTCGGGGAGTAACTCCTCGATGTCCTGGCCGTCGAGCCAGTCACAGAGCTGGACGAGCTGATCGGTAGCTGCCTCGAACAGCCGTTCGCCTTTTTCGGCTGTCGCGTCGGTCTGGTCGCCGAACACGCCGTTGTCCGAGTTGTCGACCGCGTCGTAAAAGGTCCGAGCGCCGAACTTCGTCGTCTCGGCGGCCTCGATGTCCGGCACGCCACCGTCTCTGGCGTCTTCGAGGCGATCCTCGTGAACGAGGTCGGATTCGAGATACTGGATCAGTGCGGTCTCCTTGGGACCGCCGTGCGGGCCGTTCTGCTCGAACACGTCGTCGACCAGCTCAGGGATACTCTCGTCCCACATCCACTCCACAGCAAACGCCACCTCGTCTTCGTGCAAACGCCGACCCACTTCCCGGAGGTGTTGGACATTGCCGCCATGAGCGTTCACGTACACGATTCGGTCGATCCCGTGATACGCGAGATTTCGAGAGAAGCTTTCGACGTAGTCCCGGAACACCGGGGGATCGACCCACATCGTCCCGGGGAACTGCCGATGGTGGGGACTGACGCCGACGTTGATCGTCGGGGTACAGAGATATCCGGTCCGGGACGCGGTCTCGCGAGCGAACCCCTCGGCGATCAGGTGGTCGGTCCCTTCGGGGAGATGTGGGCCGTGCTGTTCAGTCGAGCCGAGCGGGACGATCGCGAGCGATTCAGACTCGAAATACGATTCCAGATCCGGCCACGCTTCCGCAGCGAGGTACATACGACACGTACGGGCGAGTGGCCACTTCAACGTGCCGAGAGGGGCAACTCGGAACCATACGGACTGCTGAAGGCTCATCGCCACGACCGCCCGACTTCGGGCAGTCACTCCGGAACCGCTTACAGCAGTCCGCACGAAAGACATCACTTATCCCCGTTCATATGAAATAGCGAGTCGATGGACCGACTACTGTCCCCGAAGACCAAACAGGTGCTGCTCGTCCTGTTGGCGGTGGGGCTCGTCGCGCTTGCCGGCTGTAACACCGGCGGCGACGGAACCCCCAGCGTCACGTCCACTGACGGCGAGCCGCTGAACGAGACGACACCAGGAGAGACCACGACACCGAACGAGACGACACCGCAAAGTGACGTCGACTTCGACGAATTAGCTGCCGGCCACGAGACGCAGGTCGAATCCGCGGACTCGCTGACCGAGGGCGCGCAGATACTCGAGCAGTATACGGTCAACGGGAGTCCGAGCGTTTCGACCACCGAGGTCGTCACGTATTACGACCTTGCCGAACAGGTCGGGCTGGAGACTGCCGCAGTAAGTCAGTCATCGTCACAGGGTTCGCTGCAGCAGAACTCCGTGAAATACACGGCTGGGGACGAAACGTTCCAGCGGACGAACTCGACACAGGTCCAGGACGCGCAGTATTACTACGACCAGGAGCCGTACAACATGTCCGCACAACCGACGCCGGTCAACTTCACGTCGGTCGGGTGGACGACCCTGTACGACAACATGAACGCGTCGTTGCTAGAGGACGGAACGACCGAGTTCCAAAACGAGACCGTCCAGAAGTACACCGCGAGCGGTCGGGACCGACTACCTGCACTCTCCTCGGGCATCGGCTCGTCGTTCTCTGAACTTGAGACGTTCAACGCGACGATGCTCGTCACCGACGACGGGTTGATCACGCGGACGACGATCCGCGCCTCGGGGACGACCGTCCAGGGCGCCGAGCTCACTCTCGCCTACCAGTATACGGTGACGGATGTCGACGCGACGACCGTCGAGGAGCCGGACTGGACTGACAACGTCAACACGACGGGCTAGCCGCCTCCCTGCCGTTTTTCTTCTCCCGGGTCGTCTGGACGGACATGCAGACTGTCGACGCTGCCGGCTTGCAGGTCGGCGACGGGTATCCGCCGCGTATCATGGGTGTACTCAACGTCAGCCGCGAGTCACCGTACGATCCGAGCGTCTATGACGACCCGAGCGAGGCGGCCGCATACGTCGATCGCGAACTCATCGACCAGGGCGCCGATATCGTCGATATCGGGCTCGAATCGGCGAACAAGCGCTTCGACGTGCTCTCCGCACAGGAGGAACTCGACCGACTCGATATCGCGATCGAGACGATCGAGTCGGTGGGCGGCGACGCCGTGTTCTCCATCGAGACGCGCTATCACGAGGTCGCGGAGCGCGCGATCGATCGGGGGTTCGATATGATCAACGACATCGCCGGGTTCGCGGACCCGAAGATGCCCGAGATTTGCAGGGAGTACGACGTCGCCGTGGCGAAGATGGCGAGTCCGCCGGATCTGGAACGGCCCGGCGCCGTCGAGGAGACGCCCTGGGCCGATCGACGGTCGCCGGAGTGGGCACGCCAGGCCGAGTACGTCGATCAGGTCTACGAGGCGCTCAAACAGCACGGCCTCACCGAGAAGACGATCGTCGATCCGGCCTTTGGCGGCTGGAGCGAGTCCCAGACGATCGAGGACGACCGTGAGACGTTCCGACGGCTCCGGGAGTTTCGGGGACTTGGACGACCACTCCTGGTCTCGATCAACCGCAAGAACTTCCTCCGGTCGATCGCGGATCGCTCGACTGAGGAGGCGTTGCCGGTCAGTCTGGCGGCCACGTCGATGGCGGTCGAACGTGGCGCACATGTCATTCGAACCCACGACGTGGCCGAGACGCGTGACGCCGCCCTGGTCGGGGACGCGTTCACCCGTCAGCGTATCGACGACGGCGCGATCGACATCGAGGAACTCGACGTGCAGACGGTCGGCGATGCCGAGCGCCACTGCGAGCGCGTCGGTGCCGAGCCGGCGACGGCCACGCAGTCGGTCGTCTCTGTCTTCGAACTCACGGGACTGTCGCCGACCGAGCGCGATCGGCTCGACACGCACGTGCCGGCACACGGCGGCGTCTACGCGCCGGGCGACGGCGACAGCGACCTGCTGGTCGGGTCGCCGGCCGCGCTCCGTGCGCTGGCGAGCGATATCGACGGTGGCGCCCTCGGCAACGCACTCGCGACGATCGCGGAGCGGCTCGACTGAGATGGATTTTAACACCTGGGAACCGGTCTACGAGCGGATCCTCGCCGACATGGGCTACGACCGGGTGGACGACGAGCGCGCCCGCGACGTGTACGCCGGACTCCTGCGCGCATCGGAGGCGGATACCTTCGGCGACGGGCTCGATTTCACCGGTGAGCGCGTGGCGATCGCCGGCGCGGCCCCTTCCCTGGAGGACGAACTGGCCACTGCTCGTGCGGCTGACACCGTCGTCGCCGCCTCAAGCGCCGGACAGCGGTTGCTCGCGAACGGGATCGCCGTGGACTGTCTGGTCACTGATCTCGACGGGGAGCCAGACACTGCCGTCCGACTGACGAACTACGAGACGCCGGTCGCGATCCACGCCCACGGCGACAACGCGATCGTGATCCGGGAGTACGTCCCACGCTGTCGGCTCGATTCGGTGATTCCCACCACCCAGGCCGCCCCGCGTCACCCGGTTCGGAACTTCGGCGGGTTCACGGACGGCGACCGTGCGGCGTTTCTGGCCGATCACTTCGGCGCGAGCGAGCTCGTCTTCCCCGGCTGGGCGTTCGACGATCCGACGGTCGGCCCGACGAAGCGCCGCAAACTCCGCTGGGCCGAACGGCTGCTTCACTGGCTCGAACGCCGCCGCGGCGATCGGTTCGGCGTGCTCGACGGACGACGTGACGGGATCGATCCGATCGACCCGTAGCGTTGGTGCGGTCGCTACGCGACGGTATCGCTGTATCGTCGCGCTCAGACGACAGCGTCGACGACCGTTTCGTCGTCGACTACGATGTTGTAGGCTTCTTCGTCGCCGTTCCACAGCACGAGCACGTTCTGAAAATCGAGCAGTGCCCCGTAGGGGGCCTCCGCGAGCGGACGGGTCAGTGCCGAGTCGTCGACGAGCACCGCGAAGACGTCCTCGCTCTCGCTGCCGTCGCCGACCAGAAAGAGCGGGTTGCCGCCGTCGGCGAGGTCGTGGCTGAGTTTGATCGCGACCAGATCGACCCGGTCGGTCACGACCGATTCGGCCTCACCGAGCGGGATTACTCGTGATCGATCCGGCGTGTACTCGACCCGCTCGGCCCCGTCCGTCCGCAGGATCGACACGGCGTATTGCACGTCGACGTTCTCGAACGCACCGGATTCGAAACGGCCATCGGCGGCCGATTCGAGCCGCTGCTGGAAGGGCGGTATCGACAGGTCCGGCTTCCGATCGAACGACCAGCAGTCGCTACTGGGCCTCCGGTCCGGCCAGAGCCGGCAGGTCGGCGCGTAGATCGTGTACTCGTCTTCGACAGCCCGCTCGATGCGCCGAAGTCCGGTCGCAGTGTTCCGATCGGCCGGTTCGACCGCCACGACCGAGCCGTCCGGTGTGAGCGCGGAGCGATACTTATCGAGTACCGTGGCCGGCTCCGCAAGCTCGTTGAGGACGTTCGCGAACACGATCAGATCGAACGTCCCGTCCGGATCGAACGATTCGGCGCGCTCGCGGTGGATCGTCGCGTGGACGTTCCGCCCGGTCTCGGACAGCAACCGCTCCAGCACGTCCGCGTTGGCGCTCGGCTCCACCGCGTGATACTCCACGAGCGTCTCGTCCGGAAGCAATTCCGCGAGTCCGATCGCCGGCCCGCCGGTCCCGGCGCCGACGTCGAGCACCCGGAGCCGTGACGGAATCCGTCCCTCGCGCGCCAGGTCCGCCAGCACGTACTGGGTGGCCGCGTAGGTGTTTGGCAGGTGGTAGATCGCGTACGCGAGCGCGGTCAACTCGTCGTACTCGACTGATCGCTGGTCGAAGTAGGCGTCCTTCAGCGAGACCAGCCGCTCGCGTAGCCGATCGCCGCTAGTCCCCTCCGGCCACCCCGGTCCGAACGTCTCGACCAGCATATCTTCCAGTGCCCGCGCGTATCGCTCCGGGAACGCCTCGACGCCGTCGAAATCGATCTCGGCCGGGCCGTCGGGTGCGGGGACGAACGTGCCGTCCTCGCGCTCGACGAGGTCGAGTTCCGGGGCGAGCTCCCGCAGCGTCGTCCGGACGACACCTGGGTGGGGCTGTCCCTCGACGTATTCGTGGATCTCTTCGGGGTCGATCGGCCGGACGTTTCGCAGATACTGTGCGTTCTCCCGGATCGCCTGCCGTTGGTCACTCATCGCTTGCCTCCCTGTAGAGTTCCACGAACTCCGCTCTGTCCGCGTCGGCGAGTCGTCCCGCTGCGTCCGCGACCGCCCCGGCTCCCTCGAAGGTCTCCTGAATGTCCGCGTAGACGCGCGGGTCGTTCCCGGTCACCTGCTCGACGAGGTCGAACAGGCCCGCTGATATTGGCGTGTGGAACGCCTCGGGAACCTCACGGGCGGCCAGCGCGAACGCGAGGACGGCCGCGTGGGCGCTCGCCTGGACGGTCTCCATCGCCTCGTCGTGGGTCGGGGCATCCGTCTCGACCCAGCGGTTGCCACGGCTGCTCAGAGCGGACCGGACCGCTGTGGCGATCTCGCCGCCGTTCTCGACGACCGCTGCGACGTTGCCCGGCGCGTTCGCGGCCGCAAACAGTGGGTGCAGGCTGATCCGCTCGCGTTCGGGCGCGTGCTCGGCCATGGCCGCGAGCGGCCCGGCCATGTAGCCGGCTAGATCTGCGACGGCCGCCGTGGCGTTGTCGGCGAACTCGGCAATCACGTCTCGGGTCGCCGGGATCGGGACGGCGACACAGACGAGGTCGAACCGCTCGTCAGTCTCCAGAGGCACGGCACGCGCCGCGATCGCGTCGGCGGCCGCCTCGGCGATGGCCGGGTCGGCGTCGGTGACGGCGAGATCGACTGCCAGATCGGGATCGTCTTGCAGGACAGCCCCGAACCAGCGACCCATCTCACCGGCACCGACAACGAGGACGTTCATCGAACGGGGATTCCCGTTCAGCAGTCAAAAGCGGTTCGATCGTCCGAACGAGGCCTCATACGATCGGTTGTGAGTCTGTTCCGGATCGATCGCATCCGTTATGCGATCGTACCGGTAAATCGTTAGAACCGACCGTATCAGACCTGCAGGTCATCGTCTGCGAGCGACGTCGCAGTGCGCCAGTAGTGATCGAACGTATCGGTCGCCCACGATCGGACAGCCTCGTCGTCAGTGTCGATTGACGCACGCAACACGCCGGTTTCGTCTCGCAGGAGCATGTGGACGGTGTCGTCGGCGATCGTGACCGCGAGCGGGATCCCCTCCTCCCGGACGTGAATCTCGGTGTCCTCGGCCGCGAGTAGCGACCGCAAGCGGTCGTTTAGTTCGGGATCGTCCGCCAGTGCCTCGATCGCGTTCCGCGAGAGCACGCCGGAAAACGACAGCTCACCCGCGGTGACACGCCGTTCGATCACTGTCAGGTTCTGTTCGTTGAACGCGTGCGAGAAGGCCCTGACTTCGTCTGCCGTCTCCACGAGGTCGAGCAACCGCCGAACCGGCGCGTTCGGCCGCGTCTGTGTCGGTGTCGTGATCGTCGCGTCAGCGAGGTGGCGCAGGTCGAAGTCCATCGCGTGGGTGGGCAGATACCGGACCAGTCCCCGGAGTTCACACTCCGTTTCGAGGATTTCGAGCAGGTCAGTCAGTCCCCTGGCGACGAGTGTGCCGGTCGCGGTGGCGACGTACTCGCTCCCGTCCTTGCGAACCCACGATCGCTCCTGGAAATCACCGAGGATCCGCCCGAGCGTTGCCTGGGAGGCGTCGGTTTCAGCCTCGAGATCGCGTCGCGTCCGGCGGCTGTCGGCCAGCGCCGTCAGCACCTCGACGCGGTTCTCCGAGCGCGCGAGGAACTCGACTTCCTCCAGCACCGAGTCCATATCCGTTGATCTGTCCACGGGGGCAAAACGCTGTCCGTTCCGACAGCGATCACGCTGTCGGCGTGTCCTCACTACCCTACCGACCGTGCAATTGTTGCACGCCGCGTTTCTGTTGCATCCTCCGTGTTGGCTGCACGGTATTGGGTGCGTCAGACCCGTGAAACCCTTTCTAACGACATCTATCGGGTTGTAGCCCGTACAGATAGGTATGATCTCACTGCTCGTTTCGGAGGTGTCGCGCTGAATGGTCGGCCGCCGCACGCTCGCGCTGTTCGCCGCGGCGAGTCTGCTGTTCGGTGGAACCTTTGTCGCCGCGAAGGCCGGACTGGCGTATTTCCCGCCGCTTCTGTTCGTCGCCTTCCGGTTCGACATCGCCGCGGTCGCGCTGGCGGCGTTTGCCGTCGCGACGATTCCCCGATCGGAGCTCGTTCCGCGCACCCGGAGTGATCTGCTCGGTATCGTCGCGACTGGCGTGTTCGTGATCGGGCTCGCGAACGCGCTGCTGTTCGTCGGCCAGCAGTACGCGACCAGTGCCGTCGGTGCGATCGTCTTCGGGCTCAACCCGATCCTGACGCCGGTGTTCGCCGCCGTCCTGCTGTCCGACGAGCGGCTGTCCGCCCGCGGTGCGGCCGGGATGGCGCTGGGACTGCTCGGGGTCGTGCTCGTCGTCGATCCCGATCCGGCGACGCTGCTCGCTGGCGGGCTCGGCAAGCTCCTCATCCTCGTCGGCGCCGCCAGCGGCGCATTCGGGACGGTTCTCGTCCGACGGGCGGACGCGACGCTGTCGAGTACCGCCCGGATCGCCTGGGGGCTGCCGCTCGCGGCGCTGCTCACGCACGGAATGAGCGCCGCCGCCGGCGAGTCCGCGGCGACGATCGTCTGGTCGAGCGAAGCGCTGCTCGCACTGGGATACGTCGGGATATTCGCCGGCGCGGTCGCCTACGTCGCCTACTTCGGCCTCATCGACGCTGCCGGTCCGATCAAGGCCAACCTCGTCTTCTACGTCGTTCCGGCGGTCGCGACGCTCGGCGGCTGGGCACTGCTCGGCGAGACGATTTCGGTGATGACGGCCGTCGGCTTCCTGACGGTCTTCGCCGGGTTCGCGCTGCTGGGCAGCGAATCTATCGCCGCCTGGTGGGGGTCCGTCAGACCCACGTCCACCGGCGGCGACAGCGAGTCGGTGTCGTTCCCCTCGCGTGCGGACTGACAGCAACCGCCGCGCCGATGCAGGTACAGCAGCCGTTCTGCTGTCGTAGGTACAGTAGCCGCCGCTGTCGGTGATCAGCACGAAAAATGTAGCAATTCGGAAACGACTCGTCGAGCGGCGTACCGTCGCTTAGACCTGCTCTTCGATGCGGATGAGTTCGTTCAGTTTGGCGGTACGTTCGCCGGCGACGGTGCCGGTCTTGATGTAGGGTGCGGCGGCGCCGACGGCGAGGTGGGCGATCGTCGTGTCCTCGGTCTCGCCCGAACGGTGGGAGACTGCCGACACGATACCGTTCTCCGCCCCGAGTTCGATGGCGTCGACGGCGTCGGAGAGGGTGCCAATCTGGTTGGGCTTGATGAGAATGGAGTTCGAGGAGCCCTTGTCGATGCCGTCCTGGAGGCGCTCAACGTTGGTGACGTACAGATCGTCGCCACAGATGAGCGTCCGGTCGCCGACGCGGTCGGTCAACTCGGCGAAGGCCTCGAAGTCGTTTTCGTCCAGCGGATCCTCGACGTAGGCCATGTCGTATTCATCGACCATTTCGGCGACGTAGTCGATCTGTTCGGCCGTCGAGCGGTTGGCCTCACCCTCGTAGACGTACTCGCCGTCCTCGTACATCTCGGCGGCGGCCATGTCCAGGCCGAAGCTAATCTCGAAGCCGAGGTCGTCACTGACTTCGGTGGTGGCCTGGTCGACGATTTCGAAGGCCTCGTCGTCGCCGATCGGCGGCGCCCAGGCACCCTCGTCGCCCTTGTTGGCGGGGACGCCCTTCTCTTCGAGGAGTTCGCCGATACGGGCGTGGACCTGCGCGTTCGCGAAGACCGCTTCGGTCACGCTCGGTGCGCCGACCGGCGCCGAGAGGAACTCCTGAATGTTGGTGGCTTCCTCGGCGTGTTCGCCGCCGCCGACGACGTTGCCCAGCGGCGTGGGGAACTGATCGCCCCGGAAGGTCCCGCCCAGGTGCTGGAACAGCGGGAGTCCGAGTTCGTCGGCACCGGCCTTGGCGGCGGCCATGCTGATCGCGACCGCGCTGTTGGCGCCGATACCCGAGAAGTCGTCCGTCCCGTCGACCTCGTGTAGCGTGTCATCGATTGCGCGCTGGTCGGTGGCGTCGACCTCGCCGACGAGGGCGGGAACGGCGTCGGCTTCGGCCTTCTCGATGGCCTCCTCGGCCGGCAGTTCGAGTGCTTCGTGTTCGCCCGTGCTCGCACCGCTCGGGGCGGCACCGCGACCGAAGCCACCGTCCTCGGTGGTGACCTCGGCTTCGACAGTGGCGTTACCTCGCGAGTCCAGTATCCGTCGGAGCGTGATGTCCGTAATGAGTGTCATCTGTGTTCGCCTCCGTTTGTCGCGTTGCCGTCGTCCGGCGGCCCGCTCGGGGACCGACCGGTGCGCGTGAGCGACACCGGCGTCGCGTCCGACCCCGCAAAGACTGACTGGCCATTCGCGGCCATAGCCAGCGTCTGCGACCGTTCGAACGCGACGAGACGTTCCGGCACACTATCGGTGTTTACTCGCCTCCGAAGTAAGATTATCTATTTCGATCCGAGAGGTCGGGCTGTCGATTATAAGTGATCGATGCTTTTCGCAGCGTTGGCCGGGCTGTTTTAGCTGGTCTTCGGGCCGGAACTGTCACTCGCCATGAGAGTCCTTCCGACCGTCGCTCGATCATCTCGCAACGCTTTTGCGTTTCTCATCGGGAGTTCGACGTATGGCAGAGACGGGCCAGACGGATCCGCGGACCGACACGTCCCGGCCGTTGTGGACGCTCGCGATCGTGTTGTTCGTCGCGCTCGAAGGGCTGGGCTTGCAGATGCGCGGGCCGCTGTTGCCGATCCTCGAAGCGGAGTGGGGAATCGGCAAGGGACTGCAGGGGCTGGTCGGCCCGGCCGGCACGCTCGGGTTCGCGGTCACGGTCCTGGCCGCCGGCGCTGTCGCCGGCCGGATCGACACGCGACGGTATTTCCTGGGCGGGATCGTCGTCACGGTCCTCGGCGTCCTCGGGATGGCACTGGCGCCCGTGTTCGTCGCGTATCTCGGACTGCTCGTCGTCCGCGGCCTCGGGACGGGCGTCTCTCGGGGACTGGATCGCCCGCTGCTGGGCCACCTGTATTCGAACGCTCGCGGGCGAGTCTTCAACCTCTACGATATGGCGTGGGCGATCGGCGCGGCGTCCGGTCCCGCTGTTTTGAGCCTCGCGGTCGCGCTCGGGAACTGGCGGTACGCGTACGTCACGCTCGCGGTCGCGTTCGGCGTCGTCGCCGCGCTCGTCTGGCGACTCGATCCTCCCAACGTCGACGCCGAGGAGGCGCTGGACGTCGCGGGCGCGCTCGAACTCTTCCGGACGCCGGCCGTCGGGGCGACGGTCGTCGCGCTCGTCTTCCACACCGGGCTGGAGGGCGCGATGTTCCTCTGGCTGCCGACCTTCGGCGGCGAGATCGCAGACCTCGGCGCGACGCGTGCCAACCTCCTGCTCAGCGCGTTCATCGTCGCCTACATCCCCGGACGGTTCGTCTACACGCTGATCGCCGAGCGCGTCCCGTACGGTCCGCTGGTCATCGCGCTGGAGATCCTCATCGCACCCGTATTCGTCTGGACCTTCTTCCTCGCGGACGGCACCGCTGTCTTCGCCGGGGTCGTCGTTCTCGGCGCGCTCGTCTCGGGTATCTTTCCGACACTGCTTGCGTTCGGGACGCAGGCCGCGCCGGAGTACAGCGGCCCGATCAATGCGGTTTCGACCTCGGTCGCGTCGGTCAGCCTGGCGCTCGTTCCGGTCGCGATGGGGGCACTGGCGGCGCTCACCTCCATTCGGACGGCGATGTGGATCCCGCTCGCGATGACCGTCCTCGTCGCACCGACCGTCCTGATCGCCAGACGCGCCGATCCGAATATCTGAGACCTCCCGTGGGTAGCTGTTCGCAGTCCCGGTGTCCGGCGACCAGACACACTCTTGGGGCAGGCCCACGTGGGTGCTGATATGACCGACCGAACCGCGGCCGTGACGCGGACCACCGCCGAGACGGAGATCGAGGTCACGCTCGACATCGACGGCGACGGGGACGCGACGATCGACACCGGTATCGGCTTTTTCGATCACATGCTCGAATCGTTCGCGACGCACGGGCTGTTCGATCTGACCGTGACCTGTGACGGCGATCTGGAGATCGACGACCACCACACCGTCGAGGACGTCGCGATCACGATCGGCGAGGCGCTCGAGGAGGCACTCGGGGACAAGCGCGGCATCGAGCGATTCGCCGACCGCTGCGTCCCGCTCGATGAGGCCGTCGCTGGTGTCGTCCTGGATATCTCCGGGCGGCCGTACTTCGCGTTCGACGGCGCTTTCTCACAGTCGGACGTCGGCGAGCTGACCAGCCACATGGCACAGCACTTCCTGCGCTCGCTCGCGATGAACGCTGGCTTGACGCTACACGCCGAGGTGGACGGCCAGAACGCCCACCACGAGATCGAGGCGCTGTTCAAATGTCTCGCTCGTGCGCTTGACGATGCGACGCGGATCGACGACCGTCGCGCCGACGTCGCGAGTACGAAAGGGACGCTCTGACCGGCACCGAACCGCCTTATGGCTCCGTCGCGAGCACCGTCTCACCCGCTCTGACCGACTCGCCACGCTCGACCCGCAGGTCCGCATGTGTCACCGATGGCGGAAAGAGTACGTCGACGCGACTGCCGAAAGAGATGTGACCGATCCGCTCACCGCGGTCGACCGACTCGCTGCCCTCGACATAGGGATGGATCCGACGAGCGAACGCCCCGGCGATCAGTGTGACACGGTAGTCCGGAAAGTCCACGTGGAGTCGCTCGTTGCGATCCGACTCCTTCGAGAACGCCGGTCGGTGCGCTCCCGGTTCGTGTGTCGTCTCCCGTATCTCACCTGGGGCCGGCGCGCGGTTGACGTGCACGTGATGGAGGTTCATGAACACGCCGACGCGCAACCGATCGCCTTCCTCCCTGATGACCGAAACTGTCCCGTCTGCCGGTGAGACGTACCCCGCGTCCGGGGATTCGCGATCGGGATCGCGATGAAAGTACAGCACGGCAAGTCCCGCGAGCGCCGTCCCGGCACCGACTGACGGCGCAAGCAACATGAGTGGCCCCGCGACCAGCAACAGCGGCAGCGCATACCACCACGTTCCGGGGGCGAACCAGCGGGACATATCCCCTTCTGGGGTCCGACACTCGCTTAACACCTTCGACCTTGTCGGAGCACAATTCCGGTGATAATCCCCGGTAACGGCTGTGACGCGCCCGATCAGGAAATGTTCAATCGTTCATATACATCGGGCTGATAACGGTAACTTTTTGCCGATCGTCGATTTTCGATAGGGTATGGTGGACGAAGTAAACCCATTTGAGAGTTTACAGGAGCAGATCGATGACGCGGCCGAATACCTCGACGCCGACGAGGGGATGATCGAGCGACTCAAACAGCCCGAACGCGTTCTCGAGACGACGCTGTCGGTCGAGATGGACGACGGCTCCATCGAGACGTTCCGCGCGTACCGATCGGAGTTCAACGGCGATCGCGGGCCGTACAAGGGCGGGATCCGGTACCATCCCGGTGTCAACCGGGCGGAGGTCAAGGCCCTTTCGGGATGGATGGTGTACAAATGTGCAGCCGTCGACATCCCCTACGGCGGAGGCAAGGGCGGTATCGAGATCGATCCCGCCGAGTACAGTGAAGACGAGCTAGAGCGGATTACGCGGACGTTCGCGAAGGAGCTGCGGCCGCTGATCGGCGAGGACAAGGACATCCCCGCGCCGGACGTCAACACCGGCCAGCGGGAGATGAACTGGATCAAAGACACCTACGAGACCCTGGAGAACACCACCGAGCCCGGCGTCGTCACCGGCAAGTCCCTCGAGACCGGCGGCAGCAAGGGTCGCGTCGAGGCGACGGGTCGGTCGGTCAGCATCACCGCCCGAGAGGCCTTCGAGTACCTCGATCAGGACATCTCCGAGGCGACCGTCGCGGTGCAGGGCTACGGGAACGCCGGCTCGATCGGCGCGCGACTCATCGAGGAACAGGGTGCCGACATCGTCGCAGTCAGTGACTCGAGCGGCGCGATCTACAACGCTGACGGGCTCGACGCGCAGGCGGTCAAAGATTACAAGGCCGAGACCGGCAGCGTCGTCGGCTACGACGGTGCGAGCGAACAGTTGACCAACGAGGAACTGCTGACACTGGACGTCGACCTGCTCGTGCCCGCGGCACTCGAGAACGCGATCGACGCCGAGATCGCCGAGGACGTGTCGGCCGATGTCATCGTCGAGGCGGCCAACGGCCCGATCACGCCCGACGCCGACGAGATCCTGGCCGAGAAGGACGTCCACGTCGTCCCGGACATCCTCGCGAACGCCGGCGGCGTGACCGTCTCGTACTTCGAGTGGGTCCAGAACCGCCAGCGCTTCGCCTGGACCGAACAGCGAGTCAACGAGGAACTCGAACGGCTCACCACTGACGCGTTCGACGCGATGACCGACGCCCACGAGGAACACGACACGCCGAACTTCCGGACTGCGATGTACGTTGTCTCGATCCAGCGCGTCCTCGACGCCGCCGAAAAGTCCGGTCTGTTCCCGTAGGCCGGTCACTCCAGCGCCTTGAGGTTGTGCACCGGCTCTAGCCAATCGAGTATTTCTGCGGTCGGTTCGATCGCTGCGGCGATCCGATCGGCGTCCTTGTACGCGATCGGCGCTTCGTCCAGCACTGACTCGACCAGTGACTCGGAGTAGACGCCGTCCATACGGTCGCGGAGTTGCTCGACTGACGCGCGTTCGCTGGCTTCTCGGCGACTCATCGTCCGGCCCGCACCGTGGGGTGCCGTCTCGTTCCAGTCGTCGTTGCCCGTTCCGCGGGCCAGTATCGAGCCGTCCGCCATGTTGAACGGGATCACGAGTCGCTGTCCGTCCCTGGCCGGCGTCGCACCTTTCCGGACCGTCAGATCGTGGAAGTCGATGTAGTTGTGGATCGACTGGAAGCGATCGACTGACTCGACGGAAAGCGCCGCACAGATGGCGTCGCTCATCAACTCTCGGTTCCAGCGGGCGTACTGCTGGGCGAACAGCATATCGACGTAGTAGCCGTGGGCTTCCCGACCGTCGAGGTAGTCCAGATCCGTATTGCGCGCCTGTGGGTCCGGTTCGATACCGTTCAGCCGATCGAATGTTCGCTCGATCGCTTCCCCCTCGAGATCCTCGAGCACTGCCTCACGGTCGATGTGGGATTGCCCCATCCCGCCGGTGACCCAGGCGTGCAACTCGGCGTCGCTGACTGACTCGGGGTCGAATTCGAGATACCGGTAGTCGTCCTCGGGTATCGCTGCCCGAATCGCGTCGGCGTTCCGCAGTTCGGTCGCCCGCTGCTGCCAGTATTCGGCCACGGCCAGCCCCAGATAGCGCGACCCGCTGTGGATGATCAGCCAGTAGTCACCGGAGTCGCGTGCGCGGGCGAACTCGACGAAGTGGTTGCCACCACCGAGCGTGCCAGCGCTTTTGATGATGTGGCCGATCCCCTGGCGCTTCCGGGAGAGAACGCGATCACAGAGGTCCTTGAAGTACTGCTCGTCGTAGCCCGAGAACTCGAAGGTGATCGGCTCGATCGACCGGCCGAACCGCTCGCGATAGGCCTCCTCGAACCGTTTGAAGACCTGGTTCGCCCGCTCGAAGGGGAACTGATCGACCAGGTGTGGCGCGTCCGCGTAGTCGTGCACGTCTCGCCCCATTGGGACGGCCTCGCGGACGCGGCGTTCGCGCTCGCTGTCGTCCAGTGGCAGCGTCTCCCCGAGGTTCGTCGCGGCCATCCCACAGCCGACATCGACGCCGACGACGTTCGGGACGATCCGGTCGGGCAGTGACATCGTAAATCCGACCGGTGCCCCGGCACCCCAGTGTGTGTCCGGCATGACGACCACCGGTTCGGTGAACGCTTCGTGGTCGATGAGGGTCTGGATCTGCTCGCGGGCCGACTGCTCCAGAAGCGACTCGTCGTCGATCATCACCGTTGCGGTCGCGTGTGTGCCCGATAGCTCCACTGGCATCGCTATTTTCCGTTCGGCACACCGCTGTAATAGGCTGACGGTCGATACGCGCTGCCCCGCGGCGTAATTGATATATTCCTAACAGTAGCGATGAGTCGACACCTTGATATGCCACTGTCCAGTTCGGTTATATAGCTCGATACCGGTCCGGTTGGTCCCCGGATAGCATGACAACGCTGTGGTGGAAACAGATGGACGAAGATAACCGAGCACGGTTAACACGACGCCAGGTAGCTGCGGGTGGGGCTGTCGCTGCGAGCGGACTGTTGGGCGGTTGCCTCGGATCGATGCGACAGTTTCTGGGTTTCTCGTCGCTCGACCAGATCTCGCTGCGTGTGATGGCTCCCCCGGCCGACTGGGATCGACGGGCGAACGAAATCGCTGGCCAGCTCGTCGAACGACTCAAGAAAGTCGGCATCGACACACGGTTCCCGCTGGTCCCGCCCAGGCAGTTCCGCAGACAGGTCCTGTACGATCGGGACTTCGATCTGTACGTCGGGACGATGCCGATCGGACGCGATCCCGACTACCTCCGGCCGTTACTGACGTCGACGTATACGGATGCGCTCGGATGGCAGAACCCCTTCGGCTTCGCCGATATCTCGCTGGACGAGTCCCTCGCCCAACAGCACCGCCAGACCGGAGAGGAGCGGACGGACACGATCAGGCGCGTCCTCGATACGGTTGCCGGCGAGCAACCGTTCGTTCCGATCGCCACGGACCAGGCCATTGCCGCGATCAGCACCGACGCCTTCGAGGGCTGGGAGCGTGCGCCGCTTCGCGATCCGACCTGGCTGCTCGAACTCGAACCCGCCTCGGACTCGGCGACCGACGAGACCCTTCGGATCACCACCAAAGACGGATCGATCACCCAGCAGTTGAATCCACTCGTCCCCTGGATCAACGAGTTCGATCTCGTCACATCGCTGCTGTACGATCCTCTTGCCCGGTATTACGACGATGCCGTTCGACCGTGGCTCGCCGAAGATTGGGAACTCGTCACGGACGACGACGAGCTCACAGTCACCCTCCGGTCGGACCTCTACTGGCACGACGGTGAGCCGATCACTGCCGAGGACGTCGAGTTCACGTACGACTTCCTCGAGGACACGGCGCTCGGCAATGCAGACGCTGAGTACCCGGCGCCTCGATTCCAGGGCCAGGCACAGGCCGTCGACACCGTGACAGTCGAAACCGATCGAACGGTCCGGTTCCGGGTCGACTCGTCCGCCGCGACCGCCCCCGCTCTGCTCACGGTTCCGCTATTGCCGAAACACGTCTGGCGATCCCGGACTCGCGTCTCGAACGCGCGCCGCGGCATCACCCGAGCGATTGGTCACGACAACACTGGTGCTGTCGGGTCCGGTCCGATGACCCTGGCCAACCGGACGGAGGGGGAATCGGTTCGTTTCAGTCGCTTCGAGGAGCATCCGCTCAACCGGGACGACGGATCTCCGCTCGCCGACCGGTTCGGACAGCTAGCGTTTTCGGAGCTGGTCGTCAGCCTGACCCCCTCGGATCTGACGATGGTTGCCTATCTCCGGGAAAACGCGGCCGACGTTACCGCCCCGTCACTCGATAACAAAATCGTTTCAGGGGTCGTCAGTCGGGACGGTCTCTCTCTCGCGACCAGCGAGTCCCGGACGTTGTATCACGTCGGGTTCAACACGCGTCGTCGGCCGCTCCGAAACCCGTCCTTTCGGCGAGCCGTCGCCCACCTCATCAACAAAGGTGCGATTGTCGAATCGATCTTCGACGGATACGCCGAACCACGGACGACACCAGTCCTAGAGGACTCGTGGATCCCCGAGGATCTCAGGTGGAACAACGGCGATCCCGAAGTTCCGTTCGCAGGAGTCGAAGACGAACTGTTCACCGAGAACGCCCGCAAGCATTTCAGCAACGCCGGGTATCACTATACCGACGACGACATCCTCGTGTACTAATGGTTCTGGACGATCCCTCGACAGCGATCCTGATAGCGATTGTGGTGCGGATTATAGCGGTTACTGCAGTCCTCCTCGGCATTTCTCTCGTCGCTATCGTCGGTGTCGCACAACTCCGTGCAGTAGCTCGTCGAGGCATCGGCAGACAAATTCGACGAGCGCTCCCGTATTTCGTATTTCTCGGGATCGTGCTCGGATCGATGGCCACGCTTCGGAGCGTCGGCTCTGAACTCTCCTGGCGGGTCGGATACGAGTTGAGTTCGCTCATCTACGAGATTGAGGGCGGCACCGTGGTACTTGCGGTTCAATCGCTCCCGATACCGAGAGCGGGGCTCTTGTTCCCGGTCGTGTATGTCTTCGGCTACGTGTATCTGCTGTCGTTCCCGTTTCTCGCGTACCTCCTTTCGACCGACCTTCGACCGTTTCGGACGTTGTCACTGGCCTATGCGTTCAACTATGTCGTCGGTGTGATCCTGTATATCGCCTTTATCGCGTACGGGCCGCGCAACTACTACAATCTCGGAGCTGTCGAAGTGCTGTACAACGTGTGGCCGGAATCACAGCTGCTGACTTCGATGGTGAACACCAACACCAACGTCTTCCCGTCGCTGCACTCCTCCGTCTCGACGACCATCGCCATCATGGCGGTCAAAACTCGCGATCGCTATCCGCTGTGGACGCCGATCGCGGTCGTGCTCGCCGCGTTGGTCTGTCTCTCGACGATGTATCTCGCAATTCACTGGGCGACTGATGTCGTCGCCGGGATCGCGCTGGCGTTCCTGTCCGTCTGGTTCGCGGAACGCTATTACGATCAATACGTGGATCTCATGGAGCGCTCTCGGGACCGGACGCTCGAGGTCGCCGGACGAATCCGGAACCGAATCGCCGACTACCGAGCGGAGTGACTCTCGCTTTCGTTCGGTTCGGAAGGGACTTACAGCAGTCCCGATCAGTGAACGTATGGCACGCGTTACGGTCGGTGGTCGGATCCATTTCGGCTTCCAGAACCTCTCGCTGGCACACGACCGTCTCTACGGTGGCGTCGGCGTCGGCCTCTCGGAGCCGCGCCTCGTTCTCAGCGCCGAGCGCGCGTCGGACGTGCGCTGTGATTGGTCCGGTGGGACGCCGTACGTCGAACGAGCGGTCGAGATACTCGACGTGCCGGGGGCGGACGTGACAGTCGAGCAGCGCCTCCCGCGACACGTCGGTCTCGGGAGTGGAACGCGACTCGCCCTCGCGAGCGTGGTCGCGATCGCCCGGGCATACGACGAGGACGTCGCTGCCAGGTCCATCGCGCCCGATATCGGTCGCGGTGGTCGAAGCGGCGTCGGCGTCGCGACCTTCGAGGCCGGCGGGTTCGTCGCCGACGCCGGTCATCCGACGGAGCTGTTCACGAGCGAGCCGCCAGCAGAGGGCGAATGGACAGTCCCACCGGTAATCGCACGCCACGACGTGCCCGATGCGTGGCGATTCCTGCTGGTGACCCCTGAGACCGAACGCGGGCTCAGCGGCGAACCGGAGGACGCGGGTATTCGATCGGTCGTCGAGCGGGCCGATCCGGGGATCGCCGACGACATCGCGCTCGTGGTGACGCGGCAGTTGCTGCCGGCGATCGCGACGGGTGACCACGAGACCTTCGGCAGCGCTGTCGCACGACTGAGTCGGCTGAACGGTGCCTGGTACGCCGACGAACAGGGCGGAGTCTACCGTCCGCCGGCGGGTCGACTCGTCGACGCGCTCGACTCGATTCCCGGCGTCTCCGGGGCCGGACAGTCTTCCTGGGGGCCCACTGTCTATGGAATCACACACGCCGAGACGGCCGGGGCGGCCGAACGGACGGCTCGCGACGCGCTCGACGACCTCGGACTCGATGGACGGGTGCGCGTCGTCGAGGCCGCGACGAGCGGTGCAACCGTCGACTCGACGTAGCCGCCCGCCGCAGTACTCGCCGCGTTTGCTCGCACCACGGGATACTCGCCAAATTTGCTCGAACCGCAACCGACTGCATCGGCCCGGACCTGGATCCGTACATGCCGCGAGTCGAGTCGATCTACGTCTACCCGATCAAGTCCCTTCCCGGCCGCAGCGTCGAGACGGCGACGGTCGGCCCCGGCGGCTCCCTGGCCCGGGACCGACAGTACGCGATGGTCGACGGCGACGGCGAGTACGTCAACGGGAAACGAACGGCCGCGGTCCATCGCATCGACGCCGACTTCGATCCCGCCGGGACGATCGTGGCGTTCGACGACGGCGAGGAAACGGCCAGGTTCGATCTCGAACGCGAACGGGAACGCGCGCAGGCGTGGCTCACCGAGCGCTTCGAGCCGTCGATCGAACTCGACTCGGACGACCGGCTCGGGTTCCCCGACGACACGACTGACAAGGGGCCGACGGTCATCTCGACGGGCACCCTGAACGCCGTCGCGGAGTGGTTCGACGCCGTCGACGGGCCGACCGAAATGCGCCGCCGGCTCCGCCCGAATCTCGTGGTCGAGGCCGAACCGTTCTGGGAGGATCACCTCTATGCCGGGAGTGGCGAACGTCGCCGATTCGACGTCGGCCGCGTCACGTTCGAGGGAATGGGGCCGTGCCAGCGCTGTGTCGTTCCCGCGCGTGACCCCGATACCGGCCGTGAAACCGAGGGGTTTCGGACCACGTTCGTCGAGCGGCGCCGCGAGACGCTCCCGCCGTGGGCAGACGAGGACCGGTTCGATCACTATTACCGGGTGATGGTCAACACGCGAACGCCGTCCGACTCCCGGGGGAGCACGATCTCGGTCGGTGACGAAGTCGTCGTCGGAGATATCCGGAACGGCGAGACCGAGTGAGCGTAGCGGCCGGGCCGTTTCGACCGGTGCGGCGGTCCGGCTGTTCCCCTGCCGACGCTACCTCGTCCCGTCGAGATGGGTATCGAGGAACTCGATCTGACGCGGCAGCGTCTGTTCGCGCCAGTCCTGGTCGTCGATCATCCCGTGTCCCGCGCCGTCCCCGGTGACCACCTCGACCGGAACGTCCGCCTCCCGAAGCGTGTCGGCGAGTACCGTAGTGGACCGGTACGGGACGATCGAATCGTCCGTCCCGTGGACGAGCATCACCGGCGGATCGTCGGGATCGACGTGGGTCACGGGCGACCCTTCGGCGAGGGTGGCTTCGCTGGCGTCCGATCCGAAAAACGCCGTCACGGCCGGGTTGCCGTCGGCATCCGGCGTCGTGAAATCGTACGGGCCGCTGTAGCCGACGACGGCGTCGACGCTCGCCGGGACGCCGGGTTTGTACTCCGGTGGCCGGAAACGCTCGTGACCCGGTGCGAGCCCGACCAGCATCGCCAGATGCGCGCCGGCGGAGTACCCTGCGAGGGCGCCACGCGACGCGTCGATGTCGTACTCCCCAGCGTTGTCCCGGACCCACTTGACCGCGGCGACGACGTCACGGACCGGGCCTGGATAGCGCTCCTGCTGGGCGAGTCGATACTGGATGTCCGCGACGGCGTACCCGCTTGCGGTCAGGCGCTCGAACATCGGTCGGTGTCCCTTGTCGCCGACGATCCAGGCGCCGCCGTGCGCGAACACGACGAACGGGCTCGCGTCGCCCCTGTCCGGCAGATACAGATCGAGTTTTAGTGCGCCGTCGGCCGTCTCCCGGAACACGATGTCCCGGAGATCATCCCCCGCGCCCGTCGACGTCTCCGTATCGGCCGACGGTGGTTGGCTGTCCGTCGCCGGCGGTCCTTCGCTCGTACAACCCGCAAGTAGCGCCGTGCTGGCTGCCAGCACCCCACGGCGTGACCACGTCCGGCCCCTGTTCGCACACATTCGTTCAGGACGTGCCTCGCGGGGCGGTCGGATCAATCCATCGACGGCTGGGAGGACAATCCTTTTGCCCTGACCGGAACAGTTCTCGACATGGACTGGCCACACGATCCGGACGGCGAGGAAGGCAGTGAGGGCCGGCGCAAGTACGGTCACGCCATCCTCGCGAAGAAAGTCTCCGAGGAGGACTTCCCGCTGACGGCGACCGAATACGTCGATCGGTACGGCGACCATCCGGTTCGGATCGACTACGAGACCGTCGTCAGCGTCGCGGACATCTTCGAGTATGTCGACAGCGAGACGTTCGAGGACTTCCCCGAGTTCCACCAAGCGCTCGGGCGAGCGATGCGCGAGGCTGACTATTGGCCCTACGAACGTGCGTAGTGGATCGACACACCAATATCACCCGGCCCGCTAGTCCCGGACAGTTGTGACGAACACGCAGCTCACTCACGTCCAGATCGACAACTACGGTCCCTGGACAGTTACGCCCGAACCACGCCGGGAAGTCGATCTCCAGACGCTCCAATCGCGACTGTACGCCGATCTCGCCCAGTTTTTTGGCAACCGCGGCGGCTACACCTTCTTCACCCGATTCGACAACATGATCGCGGTCTCGAACGGCTCGTCGATGGAGGATCACGCGACGCTCCAGGAGTCGATCCGCAACCGCTATCCCGTCACCATGAGCCTCAGCGTCGCGACTGGACAGACGCCTGCAGGCGCGCTCGCGACGGCGACCGAACAGCTGCAAGACGCCGGCAGTGCCCAGGACAAGTCCCGCCGGGAGATCCTGCGCGGTCGCCACATCGACGACGAGTTCCGGACCGACGAGGACCTCCGCATCGCTCACTTCGACGTCAACGACGCGACCGGAAAATACACCGACCAGCTCAGCGAGTTCGACACGTTCATCCGGATCGAACAGGGCTACGCATCACTCATGAAGTACATGCGACAGGCCTACGATAGCCTCTCGTTTTTCGTCGGCGGTGACAACATCATCGCGGTCTGCCCGGAGATGGACGCGGCGGCCTACCAGGACGCCATCGACCACGTCCGTGCGGACGTCGGCGTCGAACTCAAGGTCGGCGTCGGCGAGGGCCGCCGCGCTGACGAGGCCGGCATGGCCGCCAAACACGCGCTGGAGGAGTGTCGGGCGACGGGCGCGGACGTCGAACTCGACTGTTGAGAGATCACCTGTATTCGGCCGGTGAGTAATCGCCTGTGGCAACAATAAGCATACGGTCGAGAGCCGTATAAACGTACTGCAGATACCTTTTAGACGACACCTCCCGAAAAGTCAGGTATGAATGGTGACGTCACAGTACAGGAGGCGATGACCCGTGATTTCGTGGGGGTGAGTGGCTCGGATACCATTCGCGACACGGCCAAGTTGTTGATCGCGGAGGACGCTCCGGGTGCGGTCGTTCTCAGGGGACAGGATCCGGTCGGCGTCGTCACGGCCAGCGACGCGCTCTCGTGGCTCGTCGACGACGGGCGCGCCGACGCATCGGTGACGGAGTGTATGTCCGAACAGGTACCCAGCGTTATGGCCGACCAGGGGATCGAGGCCGCGGTCGACGCGCTGTTCGCCCAGTCGGCGACTCTGCTCGTCGTGACCGACGACAGCGGCGAACCGCTCGGCGTCCTCACGCAGCGAGACGTGATCGCGGCGACGACGTTCACTCCGGGCGATACGGCAACCGACCAGGAGGTCGAACCGGCGCGCATCGAATCCGAACCGGAGGGCGCCGCCAACGCCGACGGCGGGTACAGCGATCAGGGGATCTGTGAGCGATGCGGCGCGCTCACGTCCGATCTCGTCTCGTTCAACGGGCAGTTGCTCTGTCCGGACTGCCGCGATGTCCGATCGTGACTGCCACTGCCTCTCTCGGGCGATCCAAGCGATGAGTGAGACGACAGTCGAGATCCGGGCCGCGACGATGGACGACCTCGACCAGCTCGTTGTCCAGTGGATCGATCTGGCGGCAGGGCAGCGCGAGTACGGCTCCCATCTCCGGACCGAGAGCAATCGAACTCGGATCAGCGAGCTGTTCGCCCGGCGGATCGCACAGGACGAGGCCCGGATCGCCCGGTCGGGCGACCGGATCGTCGGCTTCGTTACGTTCACGATGGCGGGCAGCACCTTCGCGAAATCGTCGACCCGCGGTGTCATTCAGAATCTCTACGTCGTCCCCGAGGCCCGCGGCGAGGGGGTCGGAACGCAGTTGCTCGACGTTGCCGAACGGGTGCTCGCCGAGGACGGTGCGGACGCGATCGCGCTAGAGGCGATGGCCGACAACGACATGGCCCGGCAGTTCTATCGGGATCGTGGTTACCAGCCCCATCGGGTGACCTTCGAAAAGTCGGTCGAAAGCGATACGTCTTAAAGTCCCTCCCCACTACGTACAACCGCGCCAGGGGAGCTTGGGTGGTCCAAGCACCCGACTTGTAATCGGGAGTTCGAGGGTTCAAATCCCTCCCCTGGCTTGCTGCTGGGTACAATTCTGGGCGGAGACATCTTGTCACGATCGATAGTTGTCGGGACTGTCCGGGGAACATTCAAGGCAGCTACCCGTGTATCGCCTATCGAATGCCCACGTTCGAGTTGGACGTGTCCGAGGAGACGGCACGCGGGCTAGCTGTCGAGGCCGATATGCTGGGTTTCGAGACGCGTGAGGCGTATCTCGAATGGATCGTCAGCCGACGGTTCGCGATCGACAGCGACGACGAGCGCGCCGCGCTGCTGAGCGCGTACGCCGAGCAGGCCACGGAGATGGACCTCCAGAACGTCGAAACGCCGCCGATCGAACACGAGGTCGAAGCCGACCCGCCTGATCCCGACGACCTGGCGACAGTCATGGGTACGAACCTCGCACCCGATGTCGCCCGGATCGAGGACGAGAGTATCGCCGACAGCGCCCACGCGCTTTCGAACGTCGAGGCGAACCGCTTCGACGAGTTCGCCCGTCGGGCGGTGGCACAGACGCGCGAACGGCTCGGCGACGGCGTCGGATCCGGGATCAACTACAGCTCACAGACGGCCATCAACGACACCGATCGCCGCATCGGCGAGGACATCGCCGATCTCGATACCATCGACGTTCCCGGGTACGACGAGGACCTCGTCGCGCGGCGGCGGCGGGCCGTCGGAGCCGCGCTCGCGCTGTTGCGCGACCTCGAAACGGCCAAACGCAACGACTTCGTCGACGCGCTCTACGAGGAGTTCCCGGCGGGCTATGATTCCGAGTCGACGTGGTGGGATTGCATCAAACAGGGGCTCGAACAGGTCGACCGCGTCAAGCCGGCCAGGGACGGGAGTCACATCTGGGAGTACCGGTCGGTCCCCGGACGAGTCAAACGCATCTCCTACGAAGACTAGCCCGTGTCGTCCCTCTACGGGCGGAACTCGCAACCAGAACGGAGCGACGCCGAACCGCTACTCCTCGTCGGTCTCGTCGTCCTCGCCAGCCAGGATATCGTTGGCTTCGAGGTGCTCACGCCGCGTCCGCTCGTCGAGTTGTTCGAACCGCTCGTCCTCGACGCTGATGGTGGCGACGCCGATCCCCTCGGGCGAGAGGCCGCCGTCGGTGACTGATGCCAGCGCCGAGAGCGCCAGCCCGACCCCGTCGTCCAGAGTCATCTCCGCGTCGTAGTGCTCTTCGAGGTACTCGCGGATGTCGTTGCGGTCGGCCCCGACGGCCAGGGCCTTCCACTCGTATGGCGTTCCGGAGGGGTCAGTCTCGTACAGGCGCGGCTCGCCGTCGGCGACACCAGCGATGATCAGCGCGACGCCAAAGGGTCGCGCGCCGCCGACCTGCGTGTACTGCTGGATGTGGTCGGTGACAGCCTTCGTCAGCGTCTCGACGCCGATCGGCTCGTCGTAGCGCAGCTGGTTGAGCTGGGCCTGTCGGCGCGAGAAGTCGATGAGCTGGCGAGCGTCGGCCACGTGGCCGGCGCTTGCGATTCCGATGTGGTCGTCGGCCTTGTGGATCTTCTCGACGGAGGAACGCTCCATCAGCGGCGACCGGATCCGCTTGTCGACGGCCAGTACGACGCCTTCGGGTGTTCGAACGCCGATACTTGCCGTTCCGCGTTTGACTGCTTCACGGGCGTACTCGACCTGATAGAGGCGTCCGTCGGGCGAGAAGATCGTGATACCCCGATCGTACGCTTGCTGTTGTTGGTTTCCCTGCATAGTTACTCGGTGTCGAGTTCCGTCCCAGCCGTGAACCCGTCGTCTGTGCGGTAGTCCAGCCGCCCGTTCCGGGCGACGGCCGACCGCTCCGCGTCTTCGACTGTGACGCGTCTCTGCTCCGTTCGTTCCGGCGGCCCACGCATATACTTTTCTTCACAGGCCCGGACGGTCCCGCTGATGCCCGCGACTTGCAGTCCGACCGGGTCCGTCCCGACCGCGTCGACACACGCGAGCATTGCCCTGGCACGCTCGCTCTCGCCGCGTCGGACCCGGACGATGGCTTCGGCGCCGCCCTCCCAGCTCTCGAAGCGAACGACCGTGAGGTCGGCGTCCGCGCTGGCGACGTCGCCGAGCAGGTTCTGTGCGGCGTACCACACCTCCCGCTGGAAGGGGCCCCGATCAAGGGTCCCGTCGGGCCACGTTTCGAGCCGGACGGTCAGGTATCGCCACCGTGGCTGGAGGTGTTTCGGCAGGTGTTTCACGTCTGATCCGCCCCTGCCCGCTCGGCGACGAGCACGCCGACCTGTTCGTGGACCCGCTCGACGGCCGTCAGCGCGAACCCGGCGTCGGTCAGCGCATCCGCCAGCACGCCGACCGTCGCCGGATCGTCGACCGCCGGCGAGTAGAACGGCTCCTCGGGATCGGCCTCACCGAACAACATGACGTCGCCCAGTACGAACCGGTCGGGTGCGAGTCCCGCGATCACGTCGATTGCGTCGCGCTTGTCCGCATCCGAGAGGTGATGCATCGCGAAGTTCGAGACGACGACATCCACGTCGCTGTCCACGTTCGGCTCCCGGAACCGCCCGGTGTCGAATTCGGCGTTTTCGATGCCTGCCTCGGCAGCCTTTTCGCGGGCCTGCCCGAGCATGCCCTCGCTCACGTCCCGTCCGATCACGCGGTCGGCATCCGACGCCAGCGCGAGCGCGATCGCGCCAGTTCCGGTTCCCAGGTCGAGCACGATGTCGTCCGCGTCGACCGCCGCGTGCTCGATCACCAGATCACGGCACTGGCGGTACTCGGGGCTGTGGTCGCCGTCGTCGTATTCGCCGGCTTTCTCGTCGAACCTGGCCGCGTGTTCCGCAACGTCGTCAGTCATAGAGGATCGTTCGGCCGGCGCGGGCAAAGAAGGCTCGATTGTTCGAGCCGTGCCCGTCACTCCTCGTCGATCCACACGCCCGGTTCGACGAACGCGTCGCTGGCGCGCTCGCGATTGCGCTCGGCGAGCTCGCCCCAGGCCGCCAGCCCGGTCTCGACCACGTCCGGGTCAAACCCCAATACCTCGCCGAGCGCCCGGAGTTCGCGTGGCGCGCGCAACTGCAGGTGGCTCCGCGGGTCGGCGCTGACGACGAACGGCGCGTCGGCGTCCCCGAGGAGTTCCCGGAGCTTCCGCAGGTCGCGCAGTGCCTGGACGCGTTCGCCCCCGTCGGACCGCAGGACGCGCGCCAGCGAGAGCTCGACGTGAACGTTGTTCTTCGCGGCGGCCTTCGCGAGGACGTGGTTGAAGTCGCCGTCGTCGACCATCGGATGAGCGAGCACGTCGACGGCCGGCTGTTCGACGGCGAAGCGGTTCATCTCGACCGAGCCGCCGTGGACTGCGACGATCGTTCGGTGATCCCGGTGATTGCCGACGAATCCACTCGCGCGCGCCGGGTCAGCTGCCCGAATCTCGACGCCATCGACGACGTCGATCCCGTATTCCTCGCTGATGCGGTCGGCGTCGGAGTCGGTGAGCGCGTCGCCGTGATTGCGGACGACGAGTCCGTCGTAGCCGTATTCGCTCGCCGTGAGCGCGAGTCTGGCGACGGTCGCGTCGCCGTCAGGATCGGCGTGAACGGCCTCGTAGGGTGTCATCGTGGGCGCGAACATTACAGCGATTCGAGGACGTCGCGTGCGTTCTCGACGGCGGCTTCTTTGGTCGCGGGATAGGCCTCGACTTTTGCCCGGATCGTGATGCCGTCACCGAGGCGTACGTCCCCGCCAAAGGCCGCTTGTTTCTCCAGGGTGAGAAACAGCTCGGTGTTGTCGGTGACCCGCTCGTCGAGTTCATCGAGCAGTCGCTGGCGCTGCTCGGCCGGCAGTTCACCGAGCTGATCCAGCACCACCCGCATGTCGTCCGCGTTCTCGACGCGCGCCGAGAGGACGACAATCCGGTCGCCGTGGTGCCCCTCGTTTTCCATGCGCTGGATATCGAACTCCTCGGGCAACAGCGTCCGTAGCGCCTCCGTTACGCGTTTCTCGTCCTCGGTGGCGTAGCAGAACGCCCGGAGATCGATGTAGTGAAACGGGACCGACGACATCTGGTCAGTCGTCTTTCTCGGCTTCGTCGTCTTCTTCGGCGGGTTCGAGGTTGTCCTCGGGGACGCCCTGCTCTTTGCCGTCCTCGAAGCTGACGATGTAGTTGGCGTCGCCGAACATCGTCTCCATCTTGTTGGTAATCGTCCCAGTCTCGCCGTCGAAATCGCTGTGCTCGTCGTGCAGAATGACGCTATCGTCTTCTTCGAAGCTCATGGGCAATCGTTTTCCGGGACCGCTAAAAAAGGGACTGATTCGACCCGGTCGAAAACTTATACCGCTCTCCGTGCAAGGTAGGAGTATGAAATCCCCACACGCCCCTGATGGTCGCTTGCAGTCACACAGACCGCCGTCTCTTCCAGGGTCATGACGGCCGTCGACAACCTGTGGTATCTGGCCGACGAGGCCGACCAGCAGGCCGAGCAGCTGTATCACGATCTCCAGTCCAGACACGACGGCATCGCCGAGTTCACGAAGACGCGGTGGGTCTCCCGGCGCCGATTCCGGACGATCGCCCAGCGCGTGACCGAGAACGGCCTCCCGTACGGCGTGCACGCGGTCGTCACCGACGACAGCGGTGCGGTCTTGCTCGTCCGCCACCGGGATGTCGACATGTGGGTGTTGCCCGGCGGCGAGGTCGACGGTGAGGAGTCTTTCGAGGCGGCCGCGAGTCGCGAACTCGCCGAGGAAGCGGGTATCGAAGCCACGTTCGATGGGATAGCGCTGCTCGGCCGCGTCGAGTTTCACGGCGACGGCCACCAGACCTGGGGCGTCCTGCCGATCTTCGCGGGGCGCGCCGAGTCGACGGCGCTGTCGATCGAGGATCCGGACGATGAGATCCTGCAGGCACGCTGGTTCGAGACGTTACCGGAGGATACCCGCGATCGGTCAGTGCTGCGGTCGTGGCTCGAGGAGTCCTGAACGGGCACCGTCCGGTCGATGGACACGATCATCGATCGCCCGATCGGTGAGTGACCCCGTCCCGGTCGTCGGCCCGCCCCCGTCTGAGAGCGGCTCTGGCTGTGCTGGCGTCGTAGCCGTACAGCACCGACTCGGCGTACGGCTCGACGGTCGCCGTCGCCGCGAGTAGCGGGTCGATCTCGACGTCGGCGTACAGTTCGACGCTCGTGGGAGTGTCGAGGCGATCGGCGAACCCGCTCGCGATCGATTCGAGCCAGTAGGTGGTGTCGTAACTCGTATCGTACAGCGGGATCACGAACTCCTCGACCAGGGACTCGATGGCGTCGAGGTCGATCCCGGCCCGTTCGTAGAGGTGCCCGGGATACGGATCGGGATAGAGGCCGACGATCAGATCGCCGGGCACGCGATCGCGTGCGGCCGACAGGAAGTCGGTGATCACACCCGCGCGCCAGGTGCCCCACTCGTCGTACTCGCTGTCGGCAAACTGTCGGGTACAGCGGTCGCAGTGACAGTACGTCGAGCGGGAGAAACCGACGTCGTCGAGTCGCACGTCACCGCTCGCCCGGCCGGCGTCTTCGATCATCTCTAGCAGGCCGTCCCGATAGGACTCCTGGGTCGGACAGACGTACGACCGATCGAGGTCCGAGCGGTCGCTCGTCGCCGGGTCGCCGTCGCGGGTCCGCGCGGCGAGTTCGGGCCGCTCGCGAACGGTCGCGTCGTCGGCGAAACACGAGAGCGTGTTGATACCCTCGGCCGTGGGTTCACTGGCACGGCCGCTGGCGGCCTTGTACTCGTAGAAAGCGCGGTCGAATTCCGACCACGATAGCTCGGGTTCGTTTCGCGTGACGACGCCGACCATACCCCCACCAGGGGAGCCAGCGGCAAGTCAGTCACGTTCGCAGACGTGATCGCTGCTCTCTTCAGTCTTTGATTGCGAGTTTGTACACCAGTACCAGGGCGACGACGGCGAGCAGGAGCTTCGTTTTCGTAGACATCACTTCAACCCACGATCCGATCGGATAAAATCTTTCCCCTCGAACCGGACGGTATCAGCCGGCGAGGATGTGTGCGGCGAGGTCCTCCCGGATGATCGTATCGCAGTAGGTACACCGCACGCCGTCTTCGAGCACTTCGAAGTGCGACTCGATCGGCTCGTTCTCGGTCGTGATACAGTGCTGGTTCGGACATTCGAGTACGCCGACGACCTCTTCGGGACGGTTGACCCGGTGTTTCTCGACGACGTCGTACTCGCGGATGATGTTGATCGTCGCCGCGGGCGCGACCAGCGAGAGGACGTCCACTTCGGCCTCGCTGAGCTCCCGCCCCTCGACTTTGATGATGTCCTTGGTCCCCAGCCGGTCGCTGGGCGTGTGCATGACGATACTGATCGGTTCGCCGGCGGTGCCGTCGATCCCGAGAATCGCGAGGACGTTCAGCGCCTGCCCGCCGGCGATATGGTCGATGACGGTGCCGTTCTGGATCTTGCTGACGCGGAGCTTCTGATCGTCAGTCATCGTTGTCCCTCCAGCAGGAGATCGAGCAGTGCCATTCTGACTGGCACGCCGTTGTGCGCCTGTTCGAAGAACGTCGCGTGGTCGGTGTCGTCGATATCGTGGTCGATCTCGTCGACCCGCGGGAGCGGGTGCATGACGGTGAGATCGTCGCTGGCAGCCTCGAGCGTCGCGGCGTCGATCTGGTACTCGCCGGCGACCTCGCGGTACTCGTTCTCGTCGGGGAACCGCTCCTGCTGAATGCGCGTGACGTACAGCACGTCGAGCGACGGCAGAATCTCCTCCAGGTCGGTGTGTTCCCGGATTGTCGCGCCCTCCTCGTGCAGGTCGTACCGGACCGAGCGCGGTAGTTGCAGGCTCTCGGGGCTGATGAAGTGCTGATGAGCATCGAAGTTCGTCAGCGCGTGCGACAGCGAATGGACTGTCCGCCCGTACTTCAGATCACCCATGATCCCGATCGTCAGGTCGTCCAGTCCCGCGTTCTCCCGGATAGTGTACAGATCGAGCAGCGTCTGTGTCGGATGCTGGCCGGCCCCGTCGCCGCCGTTGAGCAACGGGACGTCGACGAACTCCGCGGCCATCTGTGCTGACCCCTCGCTCGGGTGGCGCATGACGAGCGCGTCCGCGTACCCCTCGACGACCCGAACCGTGTCGGCGAGGCTCTCACCCTTCTTGACGCTCGAATACTCCACCGGTCCCATGTCGACGATGTCGCCGCCGAGTCGCTTGATCGCCGCGCTGAAACTCATCTTCGTCCGCGTGCTCGGCTCGAAAAAGAGCAGACCGAGCAGCGTCCCGGCGTGGCGATCCGTGTAGGCCTCCGGATCGGCCGCGATCTCGGCAGCGTGGTCCAGCACCTCCTCGATGTCCCCTCTGGAGAGCTGTTTCGCGCTGATAATGTGGTCGTGACGCATCGAGCGTATCCCCGACGCCGACGCTCTTGAGAGTGACGATTGTCCAGATTGCCGTCGCCCGCTCCGGACGACTCGTCCGGATGTCAGTGTCGAAAACGAGGTTAACTTTGATTACCCTTGGCAACCTATCTCTAGGTGTACGATGGATATTGCTGATATTGCTACCAGCGAATACGTCGCAGTCGACGTCGATGAACGCCTCGGGAAAGTCCGGTCGATCTTCGAGCGGGACAATCCCAAGGGCATTCTCGTGACCGACGACGGCGACTACGAGGGCGTCATCACCCAGAAACAGCTGGTACAGTCGCACGTCGAGGACCAGGCCAAAGCGGGAGCGATGGCCCAGCACGCACCGAAAGTCGATCGGACGGCGGACCTTCGCGAGACCGCGCGCGTGCTCGTCGAAGGCGGGATCAAAGTCGCGCCGGTGTTCGAGGCCGACCGTCTCTGGGGTGTCGTCACCGACGACGCCATCCTCGAGGCCGTCCTGGAGAATCTCGATGCGCTGACGGTCGATCAGATCTACACCGAGAACGTCATCTCGATCGACCAGAGCGCACAGGTCGGGCAAGCGATCAACCATCTTCGAGAGAACGGGATCTCCCGTCTCCCGGTCATCGACGAGGACGGCCAGCTCGCCGGGATGGTCACTCGCCACGACATCGTCGACGTTGTCGTCCGCGATATGGACAAGTCGACTGTCGGCGAGCGAGCGGGCGACGTCGATCGCATCCTCGATCTCCCCGTCTACGACGCGATGAGTAGCCCCGTCGAGACGACGACGCTCTCGACTTCCGTCCAGGACGCGGTTGAGACGATGCTCGAAAACGACTACGCTGGACTGGTCGTCACGCCCGAAGAAGACGACTCGCTCGTCGCCGGGATCATCACGAAGACGGACGTCCTTCGGGCGCTGACGTTCACCGAAGAGGAGCACATGGACGTCCAGATCACCAACATCAAGCTACTGGATACTATCTCACGGGACGATATCCGGATCGGAATCGAGGAAGTCGCCGACAAGTACCAGGACATGCAGGTCCATCACGCCCACGTCCGGTTCCAAGAGCACAAGGAGAAACTCCGCGGGACGCCGCTGATCCAGTGTCAGATCCGCCTCCGGACGAACAAGGGCCAGATGGCCGGCTCCGGAGAGGGATACGGGGCCGAAACTGCGTTCAACGTCGCTCTCGATAAGCTCCAGCGCAACGTCCTGGAGAAGAAAGGCGTCGAGAGCGACGAAGAGTACCGCGGCCAGGTACTTCGGAAACTCCGCGAATTGTAACTCCGGATCGGAACGCCGCCCGACGGTATTTTGATGGGCTGGTAGTCTGTGCCCGCACCGTCCGTGAATGAGCTGGTAGTTGCGACTGGAACTTTTGACGTGCGTGAAAAGCACCGAACTGGAACGCCGGGGAGGCCAAAAGTTCCGGTTCGGTCAAGTGGCGGTCGTGTTTGTCAACCGCCGTGGGATGGATGGCATCGCGTCGATCAGTCGCGGTCGGGGCTCGACGCCGACCCCGGCTGGGGAGTGGTCCCCGTTGCAGTATATTGTATAGATACTACACTACTAAAGCCTTCCGAACTCTCGGATCCGCTCCAATATAGGTGAATAATGCACGAGAACTTGATTTTTGTACTGTCGTCCTGCATATCTCCTGGCTACTCTACAATACTACGATAGCGATTGTACTCTTCCGACAGTATCGGAACCCCGCACTGGCTGCTCGTCCGATGCGGTTAGAAATATCAGTGATGTCCGAAAAACGGGCCGTTATTCGAGACCGAGGTCTGCGAGAGAGTGGGTGTGCTGCCAGGCACCGGTGACCTCATCGACGTCGAACTCCAGCATACCGTCGGTCAGTTCCAGACGGACCGTCTCCTCGTTGATCTCGGCGTCGTGCAGGTGCAGTTCGAGTGGCTGATCGAACTCGCTGACCGCAACCATCAGTTCGCCGTTCTGTTCGAGCATCTCCTGTAGGTCTGTTGCATCCATGGCTCAACCGGATAATTTGCTCGGACACGGCAAAAACGTTCCCTTCTCAATATTGTTTTGGCCGACCTAAAAAGGGGCAGAACCCGCCCGTTCTGCAAACTGTTTATGTCCCAGTGTACTGTGAGAAAGCGTATGCAAGTCAAAGCGTACCAGAACTGTCAGGAGTGCGGGCAGGAACTCGAAAGCTCGACCGTATACCGCCAGCACGCACTCTGTGAGTCGTGTGCCTGATCACCTCGGGAACACGCTGAGTCGCTGGTCACCCGAGCAGGAATCGGATCGCTTCGGGGAATCGTCTAGCCCACTCGGATTCGTGATGCACAGCGTCGGCGTCGTAGACGTACTGTAACTCGTCAGCGTAGCCGATCGCCTCCAGCGTTTCGACGAGCTGTTTCACTCCCTCCTCGAACTGTGCCGATTGGTCGGGGTCGTCGGCGAACTCCGCTCCGCCGACGTCGACATATATCCGTCCGTCGACGTGGCCCGCCGTTTCGATGAACTCCTGTATCCCGTGCCAGGGTCCGCTGACGGCGGGACTCATCGCGCCCACGAACGCGAACGCTTCGGGATCGCGAAAGAACGAGTAGAGGCTAATCAACCCGCCCATCGACGAACCGACGACGCCCCGTTTCGAAGACGTGCGAAACGCCGACTCGACGGCCGGACAGACGGTGTCGAGCAGCCAGTCGGTGTACGCGTCCCCGAGCGGTTCGATGTCCTCTCGGGGGAGGTTTGCGTCGTCCGGGACCTCGACCGGATCGTAAAACGGCGCGTATTCGATCGGTCGCTCGTCTTCGGCGTTCGGAATCCCGATCACGATCGCTTCGGTCCCCTCTTTGGCGAGTTCCGTCATCGTCTCGTCGACCCGCCACTCGCCGTCGTAGCTGGTCGCCTCGTCGAAGAGGTTCTGCCCGTCGTGCATGTACACGACAGGATACTGCCTGTCGCTTGATTCGTAGCTCGGTGGCAGATACGCGAGCAGTTCCCGCTCTACATCGAGGTGTGCGGCTTCGATCGGATCGGAGACGCGGAGGTCGCCGACGACAGTGCTCCCTTCGTCGCTCTCGTACTGGTGCCAGGACGGCGAAACCATGGCACAATCTCGTCAGCCCACTCTCAAATGCTTCGGGGCTTCGACCGAGATCGGGCTTCACCTTTAGGTATATATAATCTCAATATATCTTTTAACTATACATACACAGGACACTCTATTCCACGGATGCCATATTGGATATAGCCGGTAGACTTAAATTTCGGCCTGCCAATGAATCCCACAGGATGTCCAACCAAAAGAATATCAAGCGTCGCCGCTTCCTGCAGGCGACCGGTGCGTCAGCGCTGACGATCGGTCTCGCCGGCTGTACCGGGGACGACGACGACGATAACGGTAACGTGACCAATTCCGGTTCCGATACGGCCTATCCGTATGGGGCGAACGAACTGATGATCGACGAGGCCAAATCGGTCATGGAAGAGGCGGGTTACGGCCCGGACAACCGGTACGATCTCGACTGGCTGCAGTACGTCTCGCCGGCGTGGAAGGAGATGGCGAACACGATCCGCTCCCGGCTTGATTCGGCGTACATCAATATGAACATCTCCGACGCGGACTTCGGTCAGCTCCTCAATACGACGGAGAAGGGGGACCACGAGGCGTTCACGCTCGGCTGGATCGCCGACTATCCCGGAGCGCGGAACTTCCTGCAGCTGATCGATCCCGAGAATACAGTCTACGACGCCGAGGGATCGACGCCCAACGGCGCTCGGCTGTTCTGGTCGGAAGACGCAAAGGGCGATTCGGAGGTCCGCCAGAATATGACCGAGCAGTTCGACCGGATCCAGGACAACCCTGAGCAGACCGAGGAGGCCCAGTCGGTCCGGGCGGAGGCGACCGCACGGATGGAGGAACTCCTCTGGGAGTCCGCGGCACTGCTGCCGGTCTATCACACCGTCGACGACGTGTACTGGTATGACAAGGTCGACTACGACCCGCCGGGCGGGATGGGGCCGTCCCGTGCGAAGACCAGCACGACGGTGAGGGGGCTCGAAGGTGACGATATCCTGAACGGGACCTCCGGTACGTTCAACTCGCTCGATCCGATCGCGTCAGGCAACACTGCGAGCGGATCGAAGATCATGGACATGTTCGACGCGCCGATGAACTACGTCAACGGCACGACGGAAGTCGAGCCGCTCATCGTCGAGGACTACTCCGTCAACGACGATCTCACGGAGTACGAGTTTACCCTCAAAGAGGGGATCCAGTTCCACGGCGACTACGGCGAAGTGACGGCCGACGACGTGGTGTATTCGATCCGGCGACTCGTCGAATCGACCAACTCCTCGAACACCTACTTCCCGATCAGCGTCCTCGACATCGACAGAGAGGAGAACGACGACGGGAGCGTGGTGTCCGGTTCGACTGCCGTCGAGGCGACCGGCGACTACAGCTTCACGATCACGCTGCGGAACGCCTTCGGCTACACGCTGGAAGTACTGGCCTACTCGGCGTTCTCGGTCGTTCCCGAGGGAATCGTCGGCGATATCGAGGGGTACGACGGCGATATGGACTGGCAGGAGTTCTCGACGAACCCGGTCGGGTGTGGCCCGTTCGTCTTCGAGGAATGGCAGTCCGGCACTGGCGGGGAGTTCCGCGCGTCCGCATTCGCAGACTATCACGACGGCGAGCCTGCCGTCGACGGGGTCCAAGACGCGATCCTCTCGGAGCCCAACTCGATCTACAACCGATTCATCAACGGCAACGCGGACGTCTCCGCGATTCCGACCTCGCAGTACGACTCCGCAAAAGTCAATTTCACCGACAGCGAGGGCGCACAGCAACTCGGCGAGTACGGCCCGATCGGTGACGATACGACAGTGAACATGTCGCGGACGCCGGCGATCAACACCTACTACATCGCCTTCAACATGGAGGAAGTCCCGAAAGCCGTCCGACAGGCGATGGCGTACGTGCTCACGCGAGGGGACTTCGTCAACGCCGGTGACGGAAGCGTGTTCAAGGGGCGCGGTGAGCCCGCATACCACCTGACGCCCCCACAGGTCTACCCAGGCGGTCCTGAGGGATACGAACAGCACTGGAAAGAGCAATAGACGGCCCGAACCAACATAGTTAAATCCGCGGCATTGTTTCCATCGGGTAATCTGTTTGCCATGGTACAGACTCCGGCTGATCAACCGTTTTCGCAATCGTCGCTGTGCCGACCGTATCGTGTACGTGCGTGCGTGAGGCGCACCGAGAGCGCGCCCGCGCGGAGCAGCTATAGGGGTGACTCGCGATGAACCGGACGCTATATCTCGTCAAGCGTCTCCTTCTCGCGGTCCCGGTCATGATATTCGGGATCACGATGTCGTTTCTGATCCTCTATCTCGGACCGATCGACCCGGTGGGAACGATTCTCGGTCAGCAAGCGACCCCGGCCGACGTTCGACAGCTCAGAATCCAACTCAACATCATCTATCCGAACGGTGAGAAGGTGCCGCTGTGGCGCCAATACTTCAGGGTTATCACCGATCTCGTAACCTTCCAGTTCGGCCAGTCCTGGACGGTCCAGCGCGGCACGAACGCGCTATCGCTCATCGTCGGCCGCATGCCCGCGACGATATGGCTCGGGTTCTGGTCGGTAATGGTTGCACTGGTCGTTGGGATTCCTGTCGGACTCTATGCCGGACTCCGAGCGAACACGTTCCGTGACTACACCGCGTCGGGATTCGGCATCATCTGGCGTGCGATGCCGAACTTCTGGCTGGCCGTGATGCTCGCCGGGTTGATCTCCGTCGGCGGTCACCTCGACTGGTATCGGACGTTACTCGTCGAGACGCCAGTGTCCGGGACACCGGACGTTCTCGGGCGTCTCTTCACCGTCTATCCCGTGTTCGAGGGGGTTCCGTATCTGGAAGCGCTCGGTATCCCAGTTCCGAATCCGCGTCCGATGGGGACGGCATTCAAGTGGATCCTCCCTGCTGCACTGGTTCTTGGCTCCTCGTCGATGGGGAACGAGGTCCGGATCGGGCGGACTGCCGTGCTCGAGAGCATCAATTCGAAATACGTCGAGACGGCGAAGGCAAAGGGTCTGTCGACCCAGCGTATCATCTTCAAACATGTCGGTCGGAACGCGGTCGTTCCGCTGCTACCGGTCATCATGGGCGAGTTCTACCTCCTGATCGGTGGCTCCGTCCTCGTGGAACGCGTGTTCGGGATCAACGGGCTCGGAAACCTGTTCTTCCGGGCCGTGCTCGGACCGGACATCCCGGTCGTGATGGCACTCGTCTTCCTGTTCATCATCATCCAGGTCGCGTTCAACATCACGCAGGACCTGTTGTACACGTATATCGATCCGCGGATCACTCTCGAGGAGGCTGAATAAGATGTCCGAAGATACTTCGACGCTTCGAGAAGAGACGACTGAACGGGAAGGTCTCGCTTTGCGCACTCGGATACGCAACAATCCCCGGCCGTTCCTGATGTGGGCGGTTCCGATGTCGATTCTGATCGCCGTCGAGTTCGGCACGTACGCCGGCATCGTGCTCGGCGCGCTGGATGCGCTCGTTCTCGGGGTGACCGGACTGCTTGACGTGCTGGTCGGACTCGTTTCGGCGAGTGCCGAGCAGATGATCGTCGACGTTCAGAACACACTCGTGTCGACGCTACGAGGCGCCGGCGGATTCACGGATAATATCATCACCTTGTTCAGCCGTGATGTCATTCCGAACCAGGGTTATCAGACCGGACCGAACAGCGGCTGGAACGGGACGTTCCTCGGACTGCCACCCGCCTACGCGTGGGCGCTCCGGTTCTCCCTCATCATCGCGTACTCTCTGTTTACGGCCTATTGGACGTTCCGTGGCTGGCTCGTCTACCGGAAACACTACCGCGAAGCCGACTGGACGCCGACGGACAACATCATCGAAAACCTGCGGGACCACCAGTGGGGCCAGTTCGGTATCGTCGTCCTGGTGTTGTTCCTGACGATGGCCGTGTTCGGCCCGGCACTCGGTCCGACGACGGTCGAGCGGAACATCCAGAGCTCATACGAGTACACGATACAGTATTATTCCGAAGAGGACGGGAGCGTCCAGACGACGTACGTCGGGCAGGCGAACTTCGGATCCAAGTCGAAAGGCGGCTCGCAGAACGTCGGGCCGATGAGTTACGACGACTACGGTCGGTTCCATCCGTTCGGGACGATCCCGAACGGGCGCGATCTGTTCACGTTCATGATGGGAGGTGCCCGGATCACGATGATCGTAACGGGCATCGCGATCATCGGTGCAGCCATCATCGCGGCCCTGCTGTCGATGTTCTCGGCGTACTACGGCGGGAGTGTCGATCTCGCGGTGTTGACAACCGCTGATGGGGTCGTATCGGTCCCACAGCTACTGCTCTTGATCATGGTCAGTGCCGTGTTCGCGAACCACTGGCTCGGGCAGATTCTCGACGGCGGTATGCTGTTGGCTCTCGTATTTGCATTCACAACGTGGCCGTTCCTGTGGCGGGCCGTCCGTGGGCCCGCCTTACAGGTGGCACAGGAGGAGTGGATCCTGGCCGCCAAAAGCTACGGCCAGACACCACGCAAGATCATGCGCAAGCACATGTTCCCGTACATCCTCGGGTACTTGCTCGTATACGCCTCGATGTCCGCCGGCGGGATCATCATCTCGCTGTCGGCGCTGTCGTTCCTCGGTAACGGCCTCGGCATCTCCGCGCCGACGCCGGCCTGGGGACGGGCAATCTCGCTCGGGCAGGACTACGTGTCCGGGCCATCGTGGCACATCTCCCTGCTCCCCGGACTGATGATCGTCCTGCTCGTGACGGGGCTGAACGCGCTCGGTGACGGCATCCGTGACGCTATCGACCCCGAGACTGTCGGCGATGAAGGCGAAGAAGCAGCGGCCGGAGGTGGCGGCTAATGAGTTCAGAATCTACTACTAATATGACAGATAGTGATACGATCCTCTCGGTACAGAACCTGCAGACGGTGTTCTACACCGATCGTGAGACGATTCGGGCCGTCGATTCGATTAGCTTCGACGTCAAGCGCGGTGAGACGGTCGGAATCGTCGGCGAGTCCGGATCGGGTAAAAGCGTCACGGCCCGGTCTATCATGGGTCTGATCGATTCTCCCGGACGGGTCCGATCGGAGTCCTCTATCCGATTTAACGGGAAAGAACTCACGGAACTCTCGGATGCGGAGTATCGCTCCGTCCGCGGCAGCGGAATCGGGATGGTTTTCCAGGATCCCCAACAGTCGCTCAACCCGGTCTACACCGTCGGCAATCAGATCCGTGAGTCGCTGAAGGTGAATCGAGGCATAACCGGTCCGGAAGCGACGGAGGAGGCGACGAAGCTCCTCGAGGCAGTTGGTATTCCGGACCCGAAGCGTCGCCTGGACGAATATCCCCACGAGTTCTCCGGCGGGATGCGCCAGCGAGCCGTCATCGCGATGATGCTCGCCTGTGACCCCGAGTTCCTGATCTGTGACGAACCGACGACGGCGCTGGACGTGACCATTCAGGCTCAGATCCTCGACTTGCTGAAGGACCTGCAAGCGGAACGCGGCCTCTCGATCCTGTTCATCACCCACGACATGGGGGTCATCGCGGACATCGCGGATCGCGTCAACGTCATGTATGCCGGTCAGATCGTCGAACAGGCACCGGTCGAAGAGTTGTTCGCCAATCCAAAACACCCCTACACGGAGGCGCTGATCGACTCGATTCCGGGCGAACAGTCTCGAAAGGAGGGACTCGAAACGATCGAGGGAGAGGTTCCGACTCCGAACGAACCTGCGTCATACTGTCGGTTCGCTCCTCGCTGTCCCAAAGCGTTCGACGCCTGTGACAACGTCCCGCCACAGCACGTGTCCGTCAACGACGAACACGACCATACTGCGGCATGTCTCCTGTACCCGGACGGGGAATCCGAGGAAGAGCGTGTCAGGCAGCACACCGAGATAGCCGACGATGAGCACCGGGGTGACGAAGCATGAGTCAGATGACGGCGCAGCGCGAGACGGTTACAGACGAAGAGGTACTCATAGACGTCACTGGACTGAAGAAGTACTACGGTGGCGATGGGTTCTTCGCCGGCCCGCCGGTGAAGGCCGTCGACGGTGTCGACTTCCAGATCAAGCGAGGTGAAACACTCGGCCTCGTCGGCGAGTCCGGCTGTGGCAAGAGTACCCTCGGGAGAACTCTCCTGCAACTCGAACGGGCAACCGAGGGATCGATCTCCTTCGACGGGACCGACGTGACAGCGCTGTCCGGCTCGGACCTGAAAGAGTGGCGCCAGAACGCCCAGATGGTGTTTCAGGACCCTCAATCCAGTCTCAACGACCGCATGACGGTCGGGGAGATCATTCGCGAACCGCTCGATGCACACGACTGGCAGACAAAACAGGACCGACGTGAACGCGTCTTCGAGCTGCTGTCGGCGGTCGGACTCCGGGACGAACACTACTTCCGGTACCCCCACCAGTTCTCCGGCGGGCAGCGTCAGCGTATCGGCATTGCCCGGGCGCTGGCTCTCGAACCTGACTTCCTCGTTCTCGACGAACCGGTCTCGGCACTGGACGTCAGCGTGCAGGCCAAGATCATTAGCCTGCTCGAGGACCTCCAGGAGGAGTTCAATCTCACGTACCTGTTTATCGCACACGACCTCTCTGTCGTTCGACATATCTGTGATCGAGTGGCCGTGATGTATCTCGGGAAGATCATGGAGCTGGGCGAAACCGAAGACCTGTTCCAGAACCCGTCGAACCCGTACACGAAGTCACTCATCTCCGCGATCCCACGGCCCGATCCGACGCACTCATCTCGCCGGATTACGCTCCCGGGGACGCCACCGAGCCCGCGTGATCCCCCCGCCGGGTGCCCGTTCGCGACACGCTGTCCAGCGAAGATCAGACCGACGCAACTCGACGCCACCTCGGAGGCCGCGATCGAGTCGGTCCGTGAGATCGTGCGGGAGAGAACTGAGACTGAGATCGGTCTGACGGGTCGCATGAAACGCCGTCTGGGGCTGTTCTCGCAGTTCGACGATATCGGCGACGAGGTCGCAGATGCGCTCGACGGGGCGATGCTCCCGACGAAGGCTCACTTGCGAGTCGAGGAGGCGGTCGATCACGTCAAAGCCGGGTATCCCGAGCGAGGCCAGGAACTCCTTGATGAGGACTTCGGCAGTGAAGCGCATATGCCACCGGAAATGAGCAACGAGGCGTGGGACGCAGTCGAGCGATTCCGCGAGGTGGTCCGCGAGCGGTCGCGGATCGATCTGAGCGCGTCCGACCTCGCCAGGCGACAACTCGGTGTGTTCTCACGGTTCGACGACATCGACGAGAGCGTCGAGGATCTGTTCGGCGATCTGGATCTCCCCGACGGTGTGGAGTCGGAGATACAGCAGGCCGTCGCAGACCTCAAGGCCGGGTATCCGGACAAGGCGCGAACGCGACTGTACGAGGAGTTCGGCAGCGTCTGTGACACCCAGAGCCCCGAGTTCCACGACGTTTCCGGATCAGGGAAGGCCAGCTACTGTCATCGACATACCGGGGACTACGAGGATGTCGAATCCACTATCGAGCGTCGTACGAGTGACGAGTAACACCCACCGTGCGGTCGATCTGATCGTCTGGGTCTGTGCCGTCGCCGCGGCCATCGTCGCGGTTAGCGGCGTCGTCTCTTTCCTGTTCGGTAACGGACTGTTGACACTGAAATACGTCCTCTTCTATATCGGGTTCCTGCTGTTCGGACTCGGGAGCTTCGGCATCCAGCCAAAACGTCCCTCGAAGGATACGAAACGCATCACCGTCGAATCCGATAGCCCGTGGGGGTTCGAGGAGCGACTCCACGACTTGCCGCCGCTTCGTGATCTGCAGATCCCGGTCGAAGACCGGGTCAGCCGGGATCTGAAAGTATTCGTGACGAGCCTCGTCGTCCTCGGCATCTCGCTCGTTCTGGAACTGTTCGCCGGCGTCTCTGTCTGAGACGACCGGTACTCGCTTGGACTGCTGTCGTCTGTCTGTCTGTCTTGACCGCTTGCGCACGCTGGTCATATCGCCCGTCCCGCTTTTTGCTTCTGGAGCCACGGATATCCCGACATCACTCCGAACAGCCGGTACACCGGTCCCATTCCCGGAGACGTACGCGTGTCCTTTATTTGCGCGCAGTGCCACTGATAGGCATGGTCAGAACCGGTCCGAACCGAACGGAGCCAGATATCACCGAGCACCTGGCGCAAGCGAGCGAACAGGCCCAGTCCGGATGGGAGCAGACAATCACGGACATGCGACGGATGGCCGCCGATCGCCAGGACAGCGGGTACGACACGGTGGCTATTCCGGCGGGGGACACGACCCCGAAGCCCCCGGCGTCCGGAGACACCGACGAGTGGGGCTTCTCACACGTCATCCCCGGAAACTATGCTGCGGAGTTCACCGAGATGGACGAGCAGGCCGACTTCGACGAGACGGGTGTCTATCAGGCCCAGATCGACGGGCTCGCGTTCCTCGTCACGGAGTGTCTCGATCACGACGAACAGATCGCCGTATTTATCGCTGGCAGCTACAAGCTCCAGTTCGCGGCACCGCTGGTTCGAGCCGCAATGGATCGCGGTCGAATGTTCACACACGTACAGAAGCTCGATGGGACCCATTTAGGAACGATCGAGCACGACGATCCGTCGGCGTTTTTCCCGGATCCGGAGCAGATTTACGCCTACGAGATGTAGCGGTTCGGACCGAAACCGATTTTCCGTGGCCGACCCGAGTGGTGGCTGCGCGAGGGTGGCTGAGCTAGGCCAAAGGCGGCGGGCTTAAGACCCGCTCCCGCAGGGGTCCATGGGTTCGAATCCCATCCCTCGCACTCTGTCGCTCACACATTCGTGAGCGACGAGTGCCGCTGTTGGATTCGAACTACGCGAGTCGCAGCGGCCGAACGCAGTGAGGCCGATCGTCTCGCAGTCGGGTTCGAATCCCATCCCTCGCATAGCGAGGCGCGACCATCGGGAGCGCCTCGAAAAGGCGAACAGCGAGTGTAACGAGCCGTGCGTATTCTGCGGCGAACAGACGTGAGGGTCGTGTGATAGCGACCGTTGTAAGTCTGTTCCGGGTTGACCGCACGACTGGTGCGGTCGCACCGGTAAATCATTACAACGGTCACTATGAGTCGCTGGGTGGATTCGAAGCTTCGGACACGATGTCCTTTTGCGCGTCCCGACCGTATATAGGCCAATGACACACGAGTTGCCCGATGCGGTGCGTGAAGCGTTCGAGACACACGACGGCTACGATGTCACGGACGACCGTGCGGCCGTGACGACGACACCGTTCGACGGGACCGTGACGGTCGAACAGACGGATGCGGACTGGAACCGGCGCTACGTCGTGGATGTGACGGTGCCGACGCTGTCGGCGGTCGTCGGGGAGGTCGTCGGTCCCGCAGTCGCCGAGGGATGGTTCGAGACGCTCGAACGGCGACTCGAGGACGCGCCGATGGCCACACGGGCGAACGTCGAACTCGATACGTTCGAGGTCCGCCGGATCGACGAGACCGTCGAGATCACGTACGCGTTCACTAGCGGCAGCGAATCACAGGCGGCAGACGTCGCGAAAGCACTGGTCGAGTACGTCGAGGGGACCTACGTCGAAGGGATCGTACCGGGCTACGATTATCAGCCACCGGTGGCGGGACTGCTCGATCAGGCCCAGTCCGGCGGTGCACAGGGCGAACGCGGCGGGACGCCGCTCTGACCGCTCTGTCACGGACACGTGACCGACCGCATCAGTCCATCGCGATGTAGGTCTGAGTGCTTTCGACGCCGTCGATGTCCTGGATGTGAGTCGCAGCGATGTCCTTGACGTTTGCCGGTGAATCGACCTCGACTTTCGCGATGAGGTCGACGTCGCCGGCGACGATGTGCGCGTCGACGACGCCGTCGAGTCGTTCGATCTCGTCTTTGAGTCGGTCCGCCTCGCCGGTGTGCGCTTTGACCATAACGTATGCGATAACCATATTCAGGCACCTCCGAGAGCCGCTCGGCCGGTTTCGCCGACGACGATGTTTCGGACGTCTCCGAGCACGTCGAACTCGGCGACGACGACAAGCCGGTCGCCGCGCTCGAGCGAGACGTCGTCCGTGGGGACCGTCAGTGGCTCGTCCGCTTTGCCGAACGCGAGCAATCGGGTGTTGGCCGGCAGTTCGAGCTCGCTGATACTGTAGCCCCGCACCGGTGACGCATCGGTGATCGTCAGTTCGACGAGCTGGACGTCGTGGGCCACGTCGGCGATGGCCCGGACGCTCCCGCCCAGCAGGGCGTTTTTCGCGGCGATCGCGCCCAGGCGTTCGGGATAGACGATTTCGTCGACCTCGTCGGCGTACTTGCGGTAGATCTCCTCGCGGTAGTCCTCGTCGATCCGCATCACCGTCCGACAGTCGTGGTGGTCGGCGATCAGGCAGGCGGCGAAGTTCGTGTTGAGATCGCCGGTCAGCCCGCCGAGCGCGTCCGCCGTCTCCAGTCCCGCGTCCCGGAGTGTTTCCTCGACCGATCCATCGCCCTCGATCACGTCGAACCCGTCGGTCCTGGCCCGTTCCGCCCGTTCGTGGGATCGGTCGACGAGTACGACTTCGTGGCCGCTCTCGCGGAGCGCGCGGGCCGTCCGGAGCCCGACGCGTCCAGCACCCACGATAACGTATCGCATACAGGAAGGTATACCGACCGCAGTCATAAAGGTATGTGCCGCGGCAGGCACAACGTACTTACCGTGTGGTGTTGTACCACTCCACATAATGGTGCGGGCGTACGTCACGATCAAGACCGCGGCGGGCAAGTCGGAGGACCTTCTGGCGTCGGTCAGAGCGACCGACGGCGTCGAGGAGGCGCATATCGTCGCCGGCCAGTACGACATCATCGCGGAGGCGGTCGAGGCGGAGATCTACGACGTGATGGAGTCAGTCGCCAGCGATATCGGCGCTCTCGAAGGGATCACCGACACGCGGACGTACATCTGCCTCGAATGACATCCCCCCGTCGTGAACGACGGGGTTTGGAATAGTCGCTACTCGTCGTTCGCGTCTCGGAGGTTGCCGCAAGCGATACGGCAAAGAGCATCGAGTCGATACCGTCAGTATGGTCAGCGTCGCGGACGCGATCGGACTCGCGGTCATTCTCCTCACAAATAGTGCCGTCGGGGCACTGCTGACTCGATTCTTCAGGGTTCGACTCGCGACGTCCTGGGGGAGTCTGGTGTATACGGCGCTCATCGGTCCGGTCGTGTTGCTGGCACTGACGCTCGTGCTCGGCGGGGCGTTCGGTCTCGGGCCTGATCTCGGTTCCCCGGCGATGGTCGTCATCGGGATCGTTTTCCTGCCGCTGACGCTCGGCGTGACGTTCGATTACTTCTGGATGCCGGCTCCCGAGGAGATTGAGCTGCCGGACCGATACGCGACGTGATCGGCGCTCGTCGATTGCCCCGTCGGCACATTCGTTGGAAACACACTTTGTACCCCGGCCTGCAACGAGGGATATGGTCACTGCAAGCGCCCCCGGGAAAGTGTATCTGTTCGGGGAACACGCGGTCGTGTACGGCGAACCCGCGGTCCCGTGTGCCATCGAACGTCGTGCGCGGGTCACCGCCGAACGCCGCGACGACGACAAACTTCGGGTCAACGCGACGGACCTGACACTCGACGGGTTCACTGTCGAATACGACGGTGACGCGGCCGGAACGCCGGATGTCGACGTCGCCGAACCCCTGCTCGAAGAGGGAATGGGATATATCAACGGCGCGATCGAGCAGGCACGCGACGCCGCTGACACACCCGACGCGGGCTTCGACGTGACGATCGAGAGTTCGATCCCGCTCGGGGCGGGCCTGGGCTCGTCGGCGGCGGTCGTGACCGCGGCCATCGACGCTGCGACGCGCGAACTGGGCGTCGAACTCGACGCCGCCGAGATCGCCGATCGGGCGTATCGTGTCGAATACGAGGTCCAGGACGGACAGGCGTCCCGCGCGGACACGTTCTGTTCGGCGATGGGCGGTGCGGTCCGGGTCGAGGGCGAGGACTGTCGGCGCATTTCGAATATTCCCAATCTCCCGTTCGTGATCGGCTACGACGGGGGTTCCGGCGATACGGGCGCGCTGGTCGCCGGCGTCCGACAGCGCCGGGAGGAATACAATTTCGCCGCCGATACGGTTTCGGCGATCGGTGATATCGTCCGCGAGGGCGAGCAGACGCTCCACGACGGTGACCTCGAGGAACTGGGCGAGTTGATGGATTTCAATCACGGGCTGCTGTCCGCGCTGGGGGTCTCCTCGCGGTCGCTCGATTCGATGGTCTGGGCGGCCCGCGAGGGCGGTGCGCTGGGCGCGAAGCTGACCGGCGCCGGCGGTGGCGGCTGCATCGTCGCGCTCGATCCGGGCGACGGGGCCGAGACGGCCCTGCGGTACACACGGGGCTGTGAGTCGGTCTTCCGGGCGGAACTGGACACCGACGGGGTCCGGGTGGAAGCGTGACGACGGTTCTCAAGCTCGGCGGGAGCGTCGTCACGGCGAAAGACGAGCCCGAAACCGTCGACAGAGAAGCGCTCGCGGACGCGGCCGACGCGGTCGCCGATGCGGACGACGAACTGATCGTGGTTCACGGCGGCGGGAGCTTCGGTCACCCGCACGCCGCTGCTCACGCCGTCTCCGACACGGAGGGGACCCACGACGCGACGGGCGTCCGGGAGATCCACGACGCGATGGGTGAGTTGAACAGTGCCGTCGTCGAGGCGCTGCAGGATCGGGGTGTGTCAGCACTGCCGGTCCGTCCCCTTTCGGTCGCGTCCCGGGACGACGACGGGACGACGACGTTTCCGGGCGAGCCGATCGCGACGATGCTCGGGGAGGGGTTCGTGCCGGTCACCCACGGTGACGTCGTCGCCCAGGCGGGGGCGGGCGCGACGATCCTCAGCGGCGACGAGATCGTCACGCGACTCGCCCGACAGTTGGACGCCAACCGGGTCGGGGTCTGTTCGACCGTTCCAGGCGTCCTCGACGACGATGGCAGGGTGATCGATCGGATCAGCGACTTCGAGACGGTGGCGTCGGCGCTGGGCGACAGCGAGGCGACCGACGTGACTGGTGGCATGGCAGGCAAGGTTCGGGCCTTGCTCGAACTGGGGACGCCCGCGTCGGTGTTCGGACCGGCGGAGCTGGGGGCGTTTCTCTCCGGGGACCGTCCGGGCACGCTCGTCCATCGCGAGCAGTGACGGCCGTGCGATCAGCAGGCACTTACCGACGCCAACCGGAGCAAACAATATGCGAATCGCAGAGCGCCAGCGCGTCGAGGGCGGGGGCGAGCGGATCACTGTCGTCCCGGAGAGCCTCGACGACCTGTGGCACCTCTCGTACGTGATCGATCCGGGCGATCAGGTCGCCGGGGATACGACCCGACGCATCCAGCGCGACGACGAGGAACTCCGGGACACCGGGGGCGAACGCGAGCACCTCTGGGTGAAACTGGACGTCGAAGACGTCGAGTTCGCGAAGTTCGCCAACCGACTGCGCATCTCGGGCGTCATCGCCGACTGCTCGCGGGAGGACCAGCTCGGGTTACATCACACGATCAACGTCGAGGAACACACCGAACTCGAGATCGAGAAGGTCTGGAGCTCCGATCAGCTCGAACGACTCGAAGCGGCCGAGGAGGCGGCGGACAGCCCCGACGTCGCCGTCGCGACCGTCGAGGAGGGACAGGCGTACGTGCATACGATCGCCCAGTACGGGACCGAAGAGCGCGCCAGCATTGCCGGGCCGACCGGGAAAGGCGAGTACGCCCGCTCGCGTGCGGAACTGTTCGAGGAGTTGGCCGACGTTCTGAGCCGTCTCGACGTGGACGCGATCGTCCTCGCCGGCCCTGGATTCACGAAACAGGACGCCCTGGAGCACATCGAGGACGCTGCCCCGGAACTGGCCGAATCGATCACGACTGTCGATACCAGCGCCGTCGGTGATCGGGGCGTCCACGAGGTCCTCAAGCGCGGCGCGGTCGAGGACATCCAGCAGCAGACCCGTATCGCGGCCGAGGCCGAACTGATCGACGAGTTGACTGAGCGGATCGCGACCGGCGAGGAGGTCGCCTACGGACCCGATCAGGTCGCCGAGGCGGCTGACTTCGGCGCGATCGAGCACCTGCTCGTCCTCGATAATCGACTCCGTTCCGAACGATCCGGCGAGGGCGAGTGGGGGATCGACGTCGATCGGATCATCGAGACGACCGAACAGAAAGGCGGTGACGTGACGGTCTTCTCCGGTGAGTTCGACCCCGGTCAGCAGCTGGCAAATCTCGGCGGGATCGCCGCGCTCTTGCGTTACCGGATCTCGTGAGTGCGATATCGGGGCTGACCGAAACGGTTTTGTCTTCATGCAGTAATACCAGGATAATTAGGGTCTGTCCCGGAAAATGTCATTCGAAGAACAGCCGGACTTCGCCCGGCAGGTTGCCGACCTCAACAACTACGGTCAGGCGCTCAACAGCTGTGAGACCGTCGACGAAGTCGTTTCGCTCACGCTCGAGGCGGTGTCGCTGCTGTTCGATTTCACGTCGACGACGTTTCTCGAGGTCCGGGCGGGCGAACCGGAGATCATCGAGAGTACGGATCCGTCGCTCTCGGTTGGGGACCGACCCAGCGCCGTCGCGCGCACGACTGTCGAGACCGGTGAGACGACGGTGGAGACGGGGGACGGGGCACGCGTAAGCGACGATTCTGGCGTACGGACGGCACTGGCGGTTCCTGCGACGATCGTCGACGACGTGGTCGTCGTCCTCGTCGTCAGAACCACTAGTAACGAGAACATGGGCGACAGGTACGCCACACCGCTCGAGATCCTGGCGTCACACGCCGCGACCGCGATCAGTAACATCCGGTCGCACCAGGAACTCGAACGGGCACGGACGGATCTGGAAAAGCGCAAGGAGATGATCGAACTGTACGATCGGTTGTTACGCCACGACCTCGGGAACGACCTCCAGGTCATCTCCGGGTTCGCTGATATCCTCGCGGACGAACTCGACGGCGAACACGAGCGCTACGCGGAGAAGATCCACCGCGCGGCCGAGAGTTCGAGTGACCTGATTCAGCGCGTCGGCGACCTCGTCTCGACGCTCGAGGCCGAAGAGGAACCCGAACCGCGCGCGCTCGGGGTCGTCCTCGGATCCGTCCTCGACACTATCCGGTCGCAGTACGAATCACTGACGATCGAGTTCGAACCGTCCGCATTCGACTATCGCGTCTACGGCGGGGACTTGCTCGATTCGGTCTTCCAGAACATTCTGTCGAACGCGGCCGTCCACAACGATGGCGACGTCACGGTCACGATGTACGTCGAGGAAACCCCTTCTACCGTCACCGTCGGTATGGCTGACGACGGTAGCGGGATCCCGGACGAGATTCGCGACGAACTGTTCGAGATGGGGCAAAAAGGACCGGACAGCGGCGGGACGGGACTGGGATTGGGATTCGTGCGCGCACTGACGGAATCGTACGGTGGCTCCGTTTCGGCGACCGACAGCGAGTCCGGCGGCGCTGAGTTCAAAGTAACGCTCCCGCGGGTCTGATCCCGGCGACTCACCCCAGATCGATCGTCAGCCCATCGGCGGCGAATCGCACGTCGCCGTCGTAGTACTCGCCGATCGAATCGAGCATCTCCTCATGGCGCCCGTCCGTGTGTGGGTAGAGGTGCGTGAGATAGAGCCGATCGAACGTCGCACCCGTAGCCGCCAGCGCCTGGCCGAGCTGTCTCGGCGTCGCGTGTGTGTCGGTCTCGACGCTGTCGGGGTACGAACAGTCGTGGGCGAGCACGTCGGCTCCCTCGGCGAACGCGAGCAGCTCCCGCGTCGCTGTGCTGTCGCCGCTGAAGACGAAGGTCGCGTCCGTCGCCGGATGGGTGAGTCGATAGGCGAAACACTGCTTGGAGTGTCTGGTTTCGGTCGCTCGCGCGTCGAATCCGGCCAGCGAGAACGGTTCCCCGGTCAGATCCCTCACCGCGAGGTCGATCCGGCCGTCGAGGTAGTCGTGAACGTCGAGTAGATCGTCGACGAGCGTCGAGGTGCCCGGCGGGCCAGCGACCGCCAGCGAGTCGGCCCCGGCGAGCCAGCGCGCTTTCAACAGCGCCAGCAGGTCCGAGACGTGGTCCAGATGATGGTGTGTCAACAGGACAGTATCGACACCCTCGTATCCAACGTCTGTCCGCTGGAGGGCGTGCAGGACGCCGCTTCCACAGTCGACCAACAGTTGATCCGACCCGGACTCGACGAGCAACCCGGTCTGGAAGCGATCACCGGTTGGCATCGCACTCCCCGTCCCGAGAAACGTCACCTTCATATCTGTCACATCGCGGTGGTCGTGAAAAGACGTGGCGGTCAGCGATGCCGTATGGTCCCCGTCTGGGGCCAAATATTGTGGGGTGTTACCGAATGTTTCCTCAAGGTTTAACAGGTCACCGACCGACTAGTATCATGGAGGAATTTCAATGAGCGAATATTCGGAACCCGAACTGCCGCCACTCCCGTACGACTACGACGCCCTCGAACCGCACATCTCCGAGCAGGTGCTCGAATGGCACCACGACACCCACCATCAGGGGTACGTCAACGGTCTCGACAGCGCCGAGAAGACCCTCGCGGAGAACCGCGAGGCCGGCGAGTTCGGCTCCTCGGGAGCCGCCATCCGGAACGTGACCCACAACGGTAGCGGACACTACCTGCACACGCTGTTCTGGGAGAACATGGACCCCAACGGTGGAGGCGAGCCCGACGGTGATCTCCGCGAGCGTATCGAGGCGGACTTCGGTTCCTACGAAGGCTGGAAGGGCGAGTTCGAAGCCGCCGCTGGCGCCGCCGGTGGCTGGGCGCTTTTGGTATACGACCCGGTCGCGAAGCAACTTCGGAACCTCGTCGTCGACAAACACGATCAGGGCGCGCTGTGGGGCTCCCACCCAATCCTAGCGCTGGACGTCTGGGAGCACTCCTACTACTACGATTACGGCCCGGACCGCGGGGACTTCATCGACAACTTCTTCGAGGTCGTCGACTGGGACAAGGTCGCCCAAGAGTACGAGAAGGTCGTCGGTCGCATCGAGTAAGTCGGACTGAACTACCACTGTTTTTTTGCAGACGATCAGCGACGCGGGTCCGATAGCTGTGTATTATACGCTGACCAGGCCCAATACCACGGCCTTCGGGCCGTTGACGAGACGCGACGCGTCTCGTTCGCACACCAGAAATCGGAGATTTCTGGGGACGTGGATACGCGCCGTCACTCTGGGTAACAGACCACCGTTCGAACTCCTGCTCTGAGTTTCACACAGTAACATTTAAGTAACAAATCGACTTACAATATAGTAGGAATCAGTCGGAATGGAGCGGATTCCGACCCGTCCTACGGAGGCGGCCTGCGCCCCAAACAATGAGACAGTATCCGGAACCAGTCCGGTGAACGGTTGGTTCCTATAATGAGCCAGCGCGGTGCCGGACTGCCCGCACACATCACACAAAGTAACTCCGGGTCCGTTGAAGTCTGCCGGACTCCCCGAGGCAAAAACAACTCTGGGAGTCCGAACATGACCGAGGATAGGAGTACCGGGGGCTTGGCACTCCCAGCAGTCCCACCCGGTTTAGACCGCGAACACCCTGCTCAGATTCGCACTGACTGGGTGTTCGGTGGGGTCGTTAAACCTGAAACTCCCAAACGTGGTCGGGATTCCTCCGCGTCGTCGGGCTACGCCCGACTGCCTGGGAGAGCTTCGCTCTCCCTCTGTTTACGCGGGGGAGGATGTCAACATCTGCTGGCTGCTCGGACACGACGGACAAGATTCATACACCGGGCTGTGTAATCGAATGATAATGTCGCTGCTGCCCTCCAGGCCGGATACGTCGTCCGCTGACGCCGAGCCACGGGTGATCGGCGTCGACAGTGACGACGCCGACGATGTGATCTCCGCGCTGTCTTCCGGGACGGCCAGAGAACTGCTGGCCGAACTGCACGAGGAACCCGCGCCCCCCTCGGAGCTGGCCGATCGGGTAGATACGTCGCTGCAGAACGCGCAGTACCACCTCGAAAAGCTCCAGTCGGCCGGTGCGGTTTCGGTCGTCGATACGGCCTACTCCGCGAAGGGTCGGGAGATGGACGTCTACGCCCCTGCTGACAAGCCACTGGTCATCTTCGCCGGTGACGAGGACGGGACGACGGGGCTCAAGGCGGCCCTGTCGCGCCTGCTCGGCGGGGTCGGGCTGCTCGGGATCGGGGGCCTCGCTGTTCAGCGACTGTACGGCGACGGTGGAACGGTCGGGGATACCAACGGCGTTTCGACCGGCGCTGGGACGCCGACACCGGGCGGGACCGCCGGTTCGCAGTCGGGTGGAGTGATCGAGATGTTTCCCGTCGAGGAGGGACCGACGACGGCCGAAGTGACCTCCGAAACGATTGATGAGTCGGCCGTGACGTTCGGTGCGAACGGAACGTACACGTATACCGGCAACGTGACCGATGTCGTCGCCAACGAAACGCTGGTGAACGCGACCGACAGCGGGTCCCTATATTTCGTCGACCGCAACGGGACGAAATACGTACTCGACGTTGCGAACGCGACGACCCCGAATATGACCGATACGGCGAGCACGGGGGTCGACACGACAGCAACGACCATTGCCCAGGAGACAACAGCGCAGGCCTCCGACACTGCCGGTGTCGCAGCCGGCGTCGAACCCGGACTCCTGTTTTTCGCCGGCGGTCTCGCAATCTTGCTGCTGTGGCTGTTCGTCTGGTACGCCCGGTGACTCTTCCCCCTCGGACTGTAACTCAAACCGTCATTTGAGCCTCCGGTAGCACCTTTACCGTCCCGCCAATACACAGCGATGGTGACGGTTGGTCCGTCCCGCGAAGACGAGTACGAGCGGTCGGGTTACAGCCGCCACCCCGTGCCCGCCGATCCGCTTCGGCCCTCCAGACGCGATTGCCGCCGCTCAGTCCGAGAGCGTCCGATCGGCTATCAGGGAGCCGTCCGGCGTCCGGATCTCGATTCGTACCCCCTGGCCCTGTTGTGTTATCTCGCCGTGCGCCGGTCGGTTCCCCCGCGGGTCGGCGTGGCTACCCGGATTGACTAGCAGACAGTGTGGTGTTTCCTCGATGCCCGGTCGATGTGTGTGTCCGACGAGCACGATATCGGCGTCCTCCTGGCGTGCCAGCAACGAGAGCGCCGTGCGATCGTGTTCGTGGCCGTGGACGACGACGATCGTCCGGTCGGCGTACTCGACAGTGACGGTATCCGGGAGCTGATCCGCGAGATCCGGGTCGTCGCTGTTGCCCGTGACTGCCGATAGTGGCGCGCCGTCCCGTTCGCTACCGGCCGCTTCGGCGATCGCCTCGTAGACACGCTCGGTCGTGAAATCGCCGGTATGACAGACGTATTCGGCCTCTCGAACCGCGTTCCGTGTCCGGCCTTCGAGTCTGTGTGATCGAGTCCCGTGTGTGTCCCCGAGTGCGACGAGCATACGGGTCGCTGGGCACCTCTCGTGACAACTGTTGTGGAATCGGACGGCCGTCTCGAATAGCAGCGATTTGCGCCTGCTGGGCCTGCAATCCGATCGTACAACCGAGTCAGAACGTGATAATCTCGTAGCTGTCGTCGACGAGCGACCGGACGCTCGGGTGGCCGTCGTGGTCGTCGAGCGTCACGACGCCGGCGTCGGCGACCGCGTCCGCGACGCCGAACGCCCCGGCACAGTAGTCACAGACCGACGTGTCCTCGCGCACCGTCCGGTAGAGGTCGTGGTAGTCGTTGCGCTCGTCTTCGAGTTTCGGGATCCACTGGGTGCCCGCACCGTCGAAGATCAACTCGACGTCGTCGCCCTCGGTCTCTGCGAACTCTTTGGCCGTCTCCAGTCCGTTGACGAGACGCCCCCTGTCCGCATGTGACTCTGTTCCTGACAGAATGATAACTGCTGCTTTCGTCATTACAACTCTCGATGGCTGCGGTGGCGGAATAAGTCTCTGCGAACGAACTGGTAACGGGGTAACGGACACGTTACGTGGTGCCGATCAGTAATCGTGGTCGTGTTCGCCTCCTCCACGGGTGAACTGCCCCGAGAACGCCCGCTGGACGACCTCGGGCAGTGCCGGGTGGACGTGGACCGCGTTCCGGACGTCCCGGACCGTGCCCGAGCCGGATTTCATAGCGACGACGACCTCCTGGATCAGCGTCGAGGCGTCCGGACCGACGATGTGACACCCAAGTATCGTCCCGTCGAGGTCGACGATCCCCTTCACGAACCCGTCGGCGTTCATCGCGTCGCCGCGGGCGGTGTCCCCGTACTGGTAGGTGTTCGTCGCGTACTCGTGGTCGTCCTCTCGCAACTCCGACTCGTGCGCTCCGACGCCGGCGACCTCCGGCGAAGCGAACACGGCAAAGGGCATGGCGCTGTAGTCCACTGGCTGGAGGTCCCCGCCGAAGATGTTCCGGGCCACGGTCCTGGCCTCGTGGTTGGCGCTGTGTTTGAGCAGGTACTCCCCGACGATGTCGCCCAGCGCCCAGACCCCCTCGGCGTCGGTCCGCAGATACTCGTCGGTCTCGACGAACCCCTGATCGTCGGTCTCGACGCCGGTCGCCTCGACGTTCAGAACGTCGGTGTTAGGCACGCGGCCCGCGGCGACCAGCAGCGCGTCACCCGTCACGTTCACGGGGTCTTCGCCTTCGACGACGCCCGCGTCCTCGCCGTACTCGTAGGGCCGTGCTTCGACCGTGATCTGGCCGTTCTCCTCGCTGACCGCCGTGGCCATGTGGCCCGTGTGGACGGTGAAGCGATCGGCGTAGCGGTCGGTGAAGGCCGCGGCGACCTCCTCGTCGGCTTCCGGCAGGAGGGTCGGTCGCCGGCCGACGATCGTCACCTCGCTGGCGAAGGTCCCGAAGAAGTGGCCCAGTTCCGCGGCGATGTATCCGCCGCCGACGATCACGAGGTGCTCGGGCGGTGTTTCGAGCTGGAGCGCCTCCGTGCTGGTCATGTACTCGACCTCGTCGATGCCGTCGATGTTCGGGACGGCCGGGCGCGTCCCGGCGGCGACGAGGACTGTCTCCGCGCGGAGTCGGGCCCCATCGTCTTCCCCCCCAGAGATCTCGACGGTCCGGTCGTCCACGAACCGGGCCTCACCCTTGAACAGGTCGTGTCGAGCCGAGGATTCGAGCCCCCGACGGATCGACTCGGCGTCCTCGCTGACCTCCTCGTTGACTGCCCGAACGATCTCAGCGAAATCGACGCTTTCGACTGTGGCGTCGATCCGGAACTCGTCGGCGCGTTCGACGGTCTCCAGGATGTCGGCGTGGTACAGCAAGTGTTTCGACGGGATACAGCCGCGGTTGAGACACGTTCCGCCGAGCGGCCCCCTCTCGACGACCGCGACCGACTGGCCCTGGTTGGCGGCGACGTTGGCGACGTCCAGCCCCGAACCGGAGCCGATGACCATGAAATCGAATTCTTGCATGGAGACACCGACGAGTGCCTCGCTAAAGAAGGTCGAGTAACGTTTCGGTTAGGCGGGGCAGCCACGTCGACGGACACTTGCCCCTCGCTCCGATTACGCCCTTACCTGGGGGTAGCCATACTGTTTAGATCGTTGCCAACGGTGTGCAGCATGTGTTCGAAGCATTCACGCCCGAACTGATCGCGGCCATGGCCGGCGTGATCGTCGTCGCTGGCGCGGTCAACGGCCTCGCCGGGTTCGGATTCGCGCTCGTGGGGACGATGGCGCTGGCGACGGCGATCGACCCCGCGACGGCCGTCGTGTTCATGATCGCGCCTATTCTGGGTGTAAACCTCTCGCTGATCCGGGATCTCTCGCTCGAAGACCTGCGGACGTGTGGTCGCCGGTTCACGCCGCTGATCCTCGCCGCGCTGGTCGGCACGATCGTCGGGCTCGTCGTTCTCGATCGCGTCCCCCAGGGACCGCTGAAGGTCGGGCTCGGCGCGGTCTCGCTGGCCTTCGTCGCCAGTGCCCAGCGTGTGGTCCCGGTTCCGGGCCTCGACCGTGCGAAGGAGGGCTGTTTCGTCGAGTCGACGGCGGGGATGATCGGCGTCGGGGCCGTCTCGGGGCTGCTGTTTGGCGGGACGAACGTCGGCGTCCAGCTGATCGCGTACCTGCGGAGCTGTGACCTCTCTCACGGCGTGTTCGTCGGCGTCGTCGCGATGGTCTTTCTCGGGCTCAACGCGGTCCGGATCGGTGCCGCCGGCGCGCTCGGTCTCTACCCGAGCCTTGCGATCGCGCTCGCCTCCGCTGTTGCTGTACTCCCGGCAGTCGCCGGCGTTGCCGTCGGGAAGCGCCTCCGAACGAGGATCGGCGAACGACAGCGCCGCGCCGGCGTCCTCGGGCTTCTGACCTTGATCGGGATCCGACTGATCCTCGGCGGACTCGGTATCGCGTGAACGCAATCAATGCGGCTTCGTCCGAGGTGGTTCGTCAATGCGATTGTGACCGACGAGCTTCGTCAACACGGTTTTGTCCGGCGAGAGCCACGTCTACCCATGCCACGCACAGCAGTCATCGCCGGCGTCGGTCCAGGGCTCGGTGCATCCCTCGCGCGGAAGTTCGCGGCCGAGGGCTGTCAGGTCGCGCTGTTCGCCCGCTCGGCGGACTACCTCGAGGAACTCGCCGCCGATCTCCCTGATCCCGGAGTGGGACTCGCAGTACAGACCGACCTCACTGATGTCGAGGGTATCCGCGATGGGTTCGAGGCGGTCCGGGAGGCGTTCGGTCCGGTGGACGTACTCGTCAACCACGCGAGCGCCGCCTCCTGGACGGGCCTGATGGACACCAGTGTCGAGGAGTTCGAGCAGGCCTGGGCGGTCAACGGCCGCGGGGCGTTCGTCTGCTCACAGGAGGCCGTCGGGGACATGCTTGCGACGGGCGGTGGGACAGTCATCTTCACCGGTGCGACGTCCGCAGTGCGGAGTCTCGGCGGAGCGATCGGGTTCACCGCGGCGAAGTTCGCTGCCCGTGGCATGGCGATGGACATCGCCCAGGAGTTCGGTTCCGAAGGGATCCACGTCGCGCACGTGGTGATCGACGGCCAGATCGACTCCCCAGGCGTCCGCGAACGGTTCCCCGGCCGCAGGGACGAGACGTTTCTCGATCCCGACGAGATGGCCGAGACCTACTGGCACCTCGTCGAACAGGACGACGTGAGCACCCAGCCCTTCGAGGTACACGTTACGAACGGCCCGCAAAACTCTGAATTCATCTAGCACGCCGACCGCCCACCGGAGTCGGTTACCTCGATCTCACTCGACTCCTTTTCCGATCGGAGCCCGTACTGACGGGCGATGACCCGAACCGACGACCGGATTACCGTGTACTCGGATTACGTGTGTCCGTTCTGCTATCTCGGCCGACGATCCCTCGAAGAGTATCAGCAAACCCGGGAGAGCGAATTGACGATCGACTGGCGTCCGTTCGACCTTCGGAGTCACAAGCGCGGACCAGACGGCGAGATCGATCACTCGGTCGAGGACGGGAAAGACGACGCGTACTTCGAGCAGGTTCGTCAGAACGTGGCCCGACTGCGCGACGAGTACGGCGCGGACGAGATGCTGTCGCTGGACGATCTCCCCGAAGACGTCGATTCCTTCGACGCGCAGGTCGCCTCGCTTTATGTGCAGGCCGAGTATCCCGACCGGTGGCTCGCCTTCGACGAGGCGGTCTTCGAGGCGCTCTGGGTCGAAGGGCGGGACATCGGTGACGTCGACGTGTTGGCCGACATCGCCGAAGAGGCCGGCGTGGACGGTGACGAGATCCGACAGGCAGTCGCCGACGAGGAACGCCGCGACCGCCTTCGAGAGCGATTCACTGACGCCCAGCAGGACGGCATCACCGGCGTTCCGACGTTCGCTTACGACGGGCACGCCGCACGGGGCGCGGTCCCGTCCGAACACCTGAAACGACTCGTCGAGGGAACGCGCTGACGTCCTGTCGCCGGATCTGTACGTCGTGAATGCGTGTCGAGGAACGCCCAGGCGTTCAGTGACGAGTGGTCGGGCTTCCGCTCCTGCTGGTGCGGTCTGTTCGTCTTCGAAAACGCAGATCGAGCGCGCTCCGGACTGCTCAGGACTGGGACCGCCCCATCTTCATACAGCGAGGGAATCCCGGCGTTCACGCCGGGTGGGAATCGCGTACGCTCCGTGTCCCAATCCACCGGCAACACCACAACTGACTCTCTATTACTGTTCCAATATATGAATAAATTTTATACTTATTCAAACTCATATGGTGATTGTGGAGCTTCGACGTACCGCCGTCGTGAAACTCGACGTAGACGACGATGCTCACCGCCTTCTCCAAGAGACGATAGACCGCTTCAAACAGGCCGCGCAGATGGTTGCAGACGACGGCTGGAACGGCACAGAAGACGGCTACATCGTTACGTCGAAAACTGAACTACACGACCGGACATACGACGAGGTACGCGAAGCCACCGACGAACTCAACGCTGACCTCGTGTGCGCCGCTCGGAATCGAGCCGCCGACGCACTCGATTCCTGTGCCGAGAAACGCAAAGATGGCGAGAATCCCTCGAAACCACAGTTCACGTCGGATTCGGTCGTCTACAACCGCAACGCGATTACCTACTACGACGAGCACGCCACGCTTGCCACCGTGGACGGACGTATCGAAGCCGAGTACATCCTCCCTGACGAGGATGTGCCACCGACAACCTACTTTGCTGACGAGTGGGAGAAGCGCGAAGCGACGTTGCATCACCGTGACGGTGATTACTACCTCCACATCGCTGTCGTGAAAGAGACGGACACAGAGCCGGAAGATGCCGAGAACGGAACGGTTCTCGGCGTAGACTTGAATGTGGATGGACATCTCGCTGTCACTTCGAGTGGCGCGTTCATCGGCAACGCCGACTACCTCAACCACAAACGCCGAGAATACGAGAGGCGGCGTGGACAAATGCAACAAACAGGCACACGGTCGGCCCACTTGACGATGCAATCACTCGGTGGCAGATTCGCTAACTGGAGCGAAGATTACCTGCATCGTGTTTCGAAGGCACTGGTGCAGGAAGCGCTCGCCCACGACTGTACGCACATCGCGTTCGAGAAGCTGACACATATCCGCGAACGTATCTCGGACGCTTCCAAATTCCAGCAGTGGGCGTTCCGTCGCATCCAGGAGTACACCGAGTACAAAACCGCCGAGTACGGGATTGCCGTCGAGAAAATCGCGCCACAGTACACCAGTCAACGGTGTAGTCACGTTGCCTGTAGCTTTACCCACGAGGATAACCGCGATGGTGACGAGTTCGAATGTCTGAAATGCGGGCGCGAATACCACGCCGACTACAACGCAGCGAAGAACATCGCCCGGAAACTACTCCAGAACTGGCAGAAGTCTGGTTCTGGAGGGGCAACCGGTCACCTTGCCCTGAAGTCGGGGACGGTGAACGTGAACGGCATCTTCACGCCTACCACTGTCTAGTGGTCAGAACGGGAGTCCACCGACAAGCTCCGCCCTTCAGGGCGGAGAAGGTGACGGAGCGGGTCACGGAGACAAAACTCGACATCAGACCGCCCGATGTCCGCCAGGTGTTGCTCGACGCGTTCGGTCTTCCCAAGCCCGGACTCGATATCTGTCTGTGTGTCATCGGTGAGGGACCGCTCTCCCCGGAGGAGTTGGCCGAACAACTCGATTACGACGTCAGCACCGTCCGGACGTATCTCAACGACCTCGTCGAGTTCGGACTGCTGGAGAAGTCCCAACTCAACCGCGAGTCCGGCGGATACGTCAACGTGTACCACTCGATCGCGCTCGACGAGATGCGCGAGGAGACACTGGTCGGCTTCTACGCGTGGGCCGGCGAGGCCGCGTCGCTCATCGAGGAGGCGAACCTCACCAAAGAGGATTACCGGGACGCCGAGTCCGAGCAGGGGCTGAACGAGGTGTTCTGGGAGCGGTTCCGGGACGGTCGACCGACGAACTGATATATAAATCTGGTGGAGATGGGAGAACGGATCTCCCGCCAGAGTGTGGTTAACTATCCGTCCGGGCGTCTGTCACAGTACTACATGAGTTCAGAATCGGGGATCGTTTCGTCGAGCGGATCGGGCGCGGGAATTGACAGGACGATTTTCGTCGAACCGGACGAGGTGTTCGACGCAGTTCAGGAAACACTCAGTCGGAAGTGGCACCTCCGTATCGTCTACCAGCTGCTCGAGAACGGCCCGCTGGGATTCAGTGCGCTGAAAGGAGAGATCGTCGGCATCTCCTCGAAGATGCTCTCCGAGAGCCTGACGAGTCTCGAAGAGGACGGGCTCGTCGATCGAGAGATCGTCAACGACCAGCCCGTTCGCGTGGAGTATTCGCTGACCGAGCGCGGGGATGCACTGGAACCGGTGGTCTCGGAACTGGTCAGCTGGGGCGTCGAACACGGTATCGACGAATCGAACCCGTAACCTGGCACGGGGACGGGGCAGTTCAGCATCGAGCGGGTGAGCGGTCTGAGAGGTCGTTACGCCTGTGTAACTACATCTATTTAGTCGTCGGTCAAGTCCCTCCCGGACGTGAGCGACGAAACCGATCTCCACGAGTACGAAGTCGTCGTGGTCGGGGGCGGTCCCGCGGGCATGACGGCGGCGCTGTACAGCACGCGACTCGGCCACCAGACGGCAGTCGTCAGTCGCGGCGGCGGTCGTGCGGCGATGATGCAGGAAGTCCACAACCTGCTGGGCGTCCGCGAGGAGACCAGCGGGATGGAGTTTCTCCAGATCGGCCAGGAGCAACTGGAAGCGTACGGCTGTGACAGCCACCGCGATATGGTCGCCTCGTGTTCCCGTCCCGAAGACGGCGAGAAGCAGTTCCGACTATCGGGCAACAGCGCCGACTACGCCGCCGAGATGGTCGTGCTCGCGACGGGGTTCAACGACGTCCGTCCGGACCCACCGCTCCCCAGAACCGGCCGGGGACTGCACTACTGTCTGCACTGTGACGCCCACATGTTCGTCGACGAACCGGTGTACGTGATGGGCCACGGCGAGAGCGCCGTCCACGTCGCCGCGATTATGCTGAACTTCACCGACGAGGTGGACCTGCTGACCCGCGGCAAGGAGCCCGAATGGAGCGACGAGAGCGCCGCCGTCCTGGAGAACCACCCTATCGACGTGATCCACGCGGACGTCACGGGCGTCCAGAACGGCGAGGACGGCTGGCTGAAAGCGCTCGAATTCGAGGACAGCGTGGGACAGCGCCCCACGAGCAGTCGGGCGGAGTCCGGCGACGGGAAGACCCGCGAGTACAAGGGCGGGTTCGCGATGTACGGCGCGGAGTACAACAACGGCCTGGCCCGGGAGCTCGGCTGTGCGATCAACGACGACGGCACGATCGAGGTCGGCGACCACGGCGAGACCTCGGTCGACGGCGTCTACGCGGTGGGCGACTGCACGCCGGGGCACAACCAGATCCCGGTCGCGCTCGGCCAGGGCGCGAAAGCGGGGATCGACGTGCACTTCGAGTTGCGTGACTTCCCACGCGACCCCGACCGACTCGACGACCTGGGGGCCGTCCGCGACGAGGAAGTGCCCGGGATTCCGGACGAACTCTTGGAGCAAGCGGTCGATTTCCACACGTACGAACGGCAGTAATCGATGTGACAAAATCGATGTGCCGAGGGGCCGGCTGTTTACAGTTTCTCCTGCGGGTCCCGTCGACGCACCTGAACGACCAGTACTTCTTTGCCAGTCGGCAGAGCAGTCACGGGGGATGGCTGGCAACAGCAAGGGGGTCGTGCTCGCGGCGCTGCTGGCGAACGGCGCGATCGCCGTCCTGAAGTTCGTCGGATTCACGCTCACCGGGAGCCCCGCGATGCTCTCGGAGACGTATCACTCGATCTCCGACACCGGGAATCAGGTCTTCTTGCTGATTGGCATCCGCTACAGTCAGCAGTCGGCAGACCAGCGCCACCCGTTCGGATACGGGAAAGCGCAGTTCTTCTACAGCTTCCTCGTGTCGGTGCTCCTGTTCGGCATCGCCGGCTGGGAGAGTGCCACCCACGGCTACGAGAAACTGGTCCACGGTGGGGCCCACAGCGTCCCGACGCAACCGGAGCTGTTGGGTGTCAGCTTCCCCGCCGTCTACGTCAACTACGCCGTTCTGGTCGGCGCAATTCTCTTCGAGGCATATGCCCTCCACAAGGCCAACACGGAACTCAAACGCCAGATCGAGGTCCACGGCTGGAGCGGCTATCGGGAAGCGTTCCACGAGACCAGCGACGTGACGACGCTGACGGCGTTCACTGAGGACACCGTCGCGCTCTCGGGGGCCGGGCTCGCGCTGTTCGGCATCTACCTCACCGAAGTGACCCACAATCCGGTCTACGACGCCGCTGCGGCGCTTTTGATCGGGATCATGCTGATGGGATTCGCCCTGGCGCTGGCCTGGGAGAACAAGCGTCTCCTGCTGGGTGAGAGTCTCTCGTTGGAGGAAGAAGAGCAACTGCGAAAAACTGTCGCCGCCCACGATAGCGTGGCCGAGATCGTCGACTTTCGGACGGTCTTTTTCGGCCCCGGTCGCCTCCTGGTGACCGCCGACGTGGCGTTCGAGTCCGGGATCGCGACCGCCGAGATGGACGGGCATATCACTGATATCGAGGAGGAGCTGAGGGCAGTCGAGCCGTTCGTCAAGAAAGTCTACATCGAGCCCGAGCGAGACGCCCGACAGTGATGCTGTGAGCGACGATCCTCGCCCCTCTCAGCCACTCCGGCGACGCTATCGCAGACGAGCCAATTCGTCGTCGCTCAATTCGATTTCGGAGGCAGCGACGTTCTCTTTCAGATGTGTTACGCTTGAGGTGCCGGGAATCGGCAGCGTGACCGGCGAGTGCTGGAGCAGCCACGCCAGCGCGATCTGATATCGGGTGGCGTCGTGTGCCTCGGCGATCGCATCGAGGGCGTCGGCCTTCTCGTCGAGTTCGCCAGCCCCGAGCGGGAACCAGGGGATGAACCCGACGTCGTACTCCTCACAGGCCTGCAGGACGTCCTCGTCCTCGCGGTCGGCGACGTTGTACTGGTTCTGGACAGTCGCGACGTCGACGATATCGCGCGCAGTTTCGAGCTGTTCGACGGAGACGTTGCTCAGCCCGACGTGGCGGATCAGCCCCTCGTCTTTCATCTCCGCGAGCGCGTGGACGGAGTCCTCGAACGGCGTATCGGGATCCGGCCGGTGATACTGATAGAGGTCGATCGTGTCGACTCCCAATCGATCCCGGCTCGCGAGGACGGCGTTGCGAAGATAGTCCGGATCGCCTTGCGGGAGCCAGTCACCGTCCGTATTGCGCAGCAGTCCGCCCTTGGTCGCGACGACCAGTTCGTCCGGATAGGGTGCGAGCGCCTCGCCGATCAGTCGTTCGCTGACGCCCGGGCCGTACGAGTCCGCGGTGTCGATGAAATCAATGCCCAGCGAGAGCGCCTGATGGAGTACCCGCCGGGCCTCGTCCTCGTCGTCGGGTCGGCCGATGATGTCCTCGCCCGTGATTCGCATCGCGCCGTACCCCAGTCGGTGAACGGTCGTCTCGCCGTCGAGGTCGAACGTGTCGCTCCGGTTCGTGAGTCCCATACTCCCGCCCACGACTGCCAGCGTCATGGGCTTTGGCCCGAAATCGGGTGTTAACACGTGTCACGACCCCACAAGTGCTTTTTGTCCCCCTCCAGAACAGGGTGGCATGCCCGGTCCGATCTTTCGATCCGGCGAACGCGTGTCCCTCCATCCCGTCGAGGAGGACGACCTCGGCGCGTTCGCCCGCGCGCGAAACGACCCTGATCTCCGCGTCCCGCTGTGTATCGACTCGGCGACGAACCGCGAGGCCCTCGAGGAGTTCCACGAGGACACCGTCTCAGGTGGGGATGGCTACTGGTTCGTCGCGACGGCCGACGACGAGACAGTCGGTGCCGTCACCTTCCCGGACGTCCGGGAGGGGGACGGCCTGGCCGATCTCGCCTACTGGATCCTGCCCGAACATCAGGGCCAGGGTCTCGGGCACGAAGCGGTGTCGCTGTTGCTCGAATACGGCTTCGAAGAGCTTCGGCTCCATCGCGTCCGGGCGGACTGTCTCGCCACGAACGAAGCCTCCCGTGGTCTGCTCGAATCACTGGGGTTCTCCCGCGAGGGGCAGTTCCGCGAGGCCATGTTCCAGGACGGTGCACACGTCGACGTATTGCGCTACGGATTGCTCGAAACGGAATGGAGTGATGTCTGATGCCCGGTCCCGCGTTCCTCCGTGGCGAGTCGGTCAGTCTCCACACTTGGGAAGAAGAGGACTACGAGTTCTTCGAAGAACACCGCAACGAGGAGTCGATCCGGCGACCGCTGACGGACGTCTCGCCGCGGAACCGCCAGCAGGTCGAGGAGCACTTCGAGGAGCGCGTGTACGGCGATGACGACGACGGGATGGCGTTTCTGATCTGCACGGGCGACCGCGAGGCGATGACGACCGGCGACGCGGACGGTCTGACCCGCGTCGGCGAGGTCGGCATCCCGTGGGTCAACCAGCCGCACGGATCTGGGATGCTCATGTACTGGATCGCGCCGGACCACCAGGGCAACGGCTACGTCACGGAAGCGACGGCACTCCTGCTGGATCACGCTTTCGGGCAGCGACGGCTCAACAAGGTCTGGGCGATGGTCATCGAACCCAACGACGCCTCCCAGGCCGCCCTCGAATCGCTCGGCTTCGAGCAGGAAGGCTCCTTCCGGAAGGAGACGTTCTACGAGGGCGAGTACGTCGACAGTCGACGGTACGGGCTGCTCGCCGAAGAGTGGCTCGCCGACCGATGATCGCGAGCGCGTCCCTCCGGTCCTTGGTGCGCGGCTCGCCCGCAGATCGCTGGTCTCACGCACCGCTCGCAGGTTGCAACGAACTTCGGCACGCAAACGTAGACTGACAGACACCGATCCACAGCCATGGTCGACGCCTCTCGCACCGTCCTGAAGTACTACCTCTACCGCGCGACCAGCGGTCCGGGATTCACGTATCCGATCTACACGCTCTTTCTCCTGTTGAACGGGCTGAGCTACACCGAGATCGGTATCATCGCGACGATCCAGGCGCTCATCGTCGTCGGCGGGGAGATCCCGACGGGCTACGTCGGCGATCGGATCGGGCGTCGCAACAGCCTCGTCATCGCCGCCGTCACGTTCCTGCTCTCCAACGCCGGCTATCTGTTTGCGACTGACTTCTGGGGGTTCCTGTTCGTCTTTGGAACGCTGTCGTTCGGGCAGACGTTCGTCTCCGGGAGCGGCAGCGCCTGGCTGTACGACACCCTCCAGGAACACGACATCGAAGGCGAGTACACCAGGGTCTCCGGCCGTGCAGGAGCGGTCTCGAAGGCCGTCCAGGCAGTCACGATGATCGCCGGGGGGCTGCTGTACGTCGCCGATCCGTACTACCCCTTCTACGCCGCCGTCGCGCTCAGCGTGCTCAACGTTGGTCTCGTCCTCCGACTGCCGAAAAACGCCGCCTACGCCGCCGACGACGAACGCCAGGCCGAGGGCGAGAGCCTCTCGATGCTCGACGCCCTGCCGACGATCCGCGACCGGATCACCGCCCGCGAACTCCGCTGGTTCGTGGTCTACCTGTCACTGTTCTCCGGCGCGTTGATGACCGCCGACATGTACATCCAGCCGGTGGTTCGCGACGCGCTCGAACAGTCCTTCGGTGCGGTGCTCGCGACCTACGGCGTCGAGGAGGCCGCGACGCTCGGGTTCTTCTACGCCTCGTTCATGGGTATCTCGGCGATCGGTAGCGACTACGCCGCCGAGGTGGAGTCCTGGCTCGGCGTCCGCAAAGCGATGTTGCTGTTGCCGGTCGCCATCGGCGCCTTCTATCTGGTGCCCGTGTTCGCCCCGGTCGCCGTCTTCCCGATGTTCTTCGTGATGAAAGGCTCCAACAGCCTGATCTTCCCCATCTCGAGCCGCTACATCAACGATCACATCGGCTCGGTCGGCCGCGCGACGGTCATCTCCGCGATCGCGATGGTCCGGGCGGTCGCCGGCGTGCCCTTCAGGATCGGCAGCGGCGCGTTCGCCGATCTCTTCACGCCGATCGCTGCCGTCGCTGCACTCGGGGCCTCGTTCCTCGTCGGGGCCGCGCTGCTGTACGTGTTCGCGACGCCGATCCGCGAGGTAGACGTACCCGATCGGTCTGGGGAGTCGACCGAAGCGACTCCCGGTCCCGTCGACTAACCGTCGACATCGTCGCCTTCGACCCCGCGCCACAGATACAGGCTCGCGTAGCTCCGATACGGTGCCCAGCGCTCGGCGCGGTCACGCATCGCCGCTCGATCCTCGACGGCGAGATCGTCGAACAGTCGGGCCATCCCCTTCCGAATCCCCAGATCACCGACCGGGAAGACGTCGGGCCGGCCCAGCGAGAAGAGCAGTTGCATGTCGGCCGTCCACGCGCCGACGCCGGTGATCGAGGTCAGCTCCGCCCGGACAGCGTCGTCGTCCATCCCCTCGAAATACGCCCGGGAGTACCCGTTCTCGACGAACGCCCGAGCGACGTTGTTGACGTATCCGGTTTTCTGGCGGGACAGACCGGCGTCCCGGAGGATCTCGTCGTCGGCGTCGAGGACGCCTTCGGGCGTGACCTCGATCGCGTCGAACAGCCGCTCTCTGGTCGCCGCTGCCGATTCCATCGAAACCTGTTGGCGCAGAATCGAGACGACGAACCGCGCGAAGAAGTCCTCGGCCGGCTCGACGCGGAGCGGTCCGACTGCGTCGACGGCGGGTCCGAGTTTCGAGTCGGCTCGAAGGGACTCGTTGGGATCGGGAGTCATCGGCATTTGGAGGAATCGAAAGTCATCGGCGAGAGCGTTTGCGCGCGCTATTGGAGGCCGCTGTCGTCGTCACAGCAGTCCGCCCCGAGTAATGCGTCACCGTCCGACGCCGACCCGCTGTTGGCGCGAACGTCGTCGGTCAGCGGAACGTCGTCGCTGTCGCCGGCGACCTCCGCGGGGTTGCCGGTGACGGTCATCCCAGATGGCACGTCGCTGAGGACGACCGCTCCGGCACCGACGCTGGCGTTCTCACCGACGGTGATGTCGCCGAGTAGCGTCGCGTCCGCGCCGATCGTGACGCCGTCCTCCAGAGTCGGATGGCGCTTCTCGCGGCGCATGGACTTCCCGCCGAGCGTGACGCCGTGGTAGAGCAGCACGTCGTCGCCGATCTCGGCGGTCTCGCCGATCACGGTCCCCATCCCGTGATCGATGAAGAACCGATCGCCGATCTCGGCGGCCGGATGGATCTCGACGCCGGTGAGAAAGCGGGTCACGTGTGACAGCAGGCGGGCCGTCAACCCGAACCCGTTCCCGTGTAGCCAGTGTGCGATGCGATACAGCCAGATAGCGTGCAATCCCGGGTACGTGAGGAGGACCTCCAGCGGACCTGTCGCGGCCGGGTCCTTGGCGCGTGCGGTCCGGACGTCCTCGCGGATACGATTGAACATTTGTCGTGTAGTCTATGTGGTAGTCAGAGACGATGCCCAGCGGACGAGAACGTCACCGACAGCCCAGCGCGGCTGGGCAGAGCTGGCTGTCGGTACACGAGCGGACTGCGGTCGTGCGCGAGTCCCGCATATCCGGATCTTGGGGGAGCGGAAACAAAAATGACGTGATCCTGTCGGTCATGTCGGCTCCGGGATTACGCTGCGCTGTCGTCGACGGGGCGAGCCTGCGGAACGGCCTCCAGCGCGGCTTCCAGCCGATCTGCAACGTCCTCGACGATCGGTTCGAGGTCCTCGTTGTCGACGATCGACATCAGTTCCCGGGGGTCGACGACACTCACGCCAGTCGCACCCTCGTCGGTCTCGTAGACGACCACGTTGCAGGGCAACAGCGCCCCGAGTTCGAACTCGATGTCGAGCGCGTCGTAGGCCAGCGGCGGATTGCACGCGGCCAGAATCCGGTATCGTGCGTATTCCTTGTCCAGTTTATTTTGGAACGCGGCCTGCATGTCGATATCGGCGAGGACGCCGAACCCTTCTTCGGAGAGGGCGTCGGTCACGGCGTCGATCGTCTCGTCAAAGGTCGCGTCGACTCGATACTGGTTCGTGTATGGTGCCATATGTCCACTAGAGTGGCTGGACGGATGAGTCCTCCGGGGCCGGCAATCAGCGAAGGCGGGTAAGCGACTCCCCACGTTCGGTCGACGTTGGTGGTCAAGGGAAACACCCTTGCCGGTGCCGCCACAGCACCCGATCGATGAGGGATTCCGACGGCGAGGAAGACGTCAGAGAAGCGGTCGAGCGCTCCAGAAGCGGCGCTCCTGCGGCCGGCCGGGTGATCCGCGACCGGTTCTCGAGCGACGAGGTGTTTCAGCGGATCATCGCCGCTGCCGACGAAGAGATCACCTCCGGGAGCCGGGAACTGTTCTTTAGCGGGCTGGCAGCCGGCTTCGCGATCACGATCACCTTCCTGCTGTACGTCTCACTGACGGCCTCGACCGGAGGGCACCCGATATTGAGCGCGCTACTATATCCGCTCGGGTTCATCTACATCATCATCGGCGGCTATCAGCTGTATACCGAGAACACGCTGCCGCCGGTCGCGCTCACGATCGAGCGCCTCGCAAGCGTCCCGGCGTTGCTTCGTAACTGGGTCGTCGTCCTGGCCGGGAACTTCATGGGCGGTGCCCTCGGGGCAGCGGCGCTGGCATACGGGAGCGTCCTCTCTGACGCCGAAGCCCTGGTGGCCTACGACATTGCCCACAAGGGTATCGAGACCGCGCCCGCCGCGCTGTTTACCAAGGCCGCCTTCGCCGGCCTGATCGTCGCCGGCGTCGTCTGGGTCGAGTACGGCGCACGCGATACCATCTCCCGGCTGGTCGTCGTCTATCTCGCCTTTCTGGCGATCCCGCTGGGCGGACTCTTCCACGTCGTCGTCTCGTTCACCGAGATGCTGTATCTGGTGTTTGTCGGTGATCTGGCGGTTCTGGTCGGAATGACGGACTTCGTCATTCCCGTTTTGCTGGGTAACACAGTTGGAGGCGTGGTGCTCGTGACAGTCGTCAACTACTTCCAGACGACCGAACACCGACTGGAGTCGGCCCGCTTCGAGGGGGCGAACCGTCGGCTCTCACCGAAAGAGTGGGCCTTCGGCGGACTGGTCGGACGGTCGTACGTCCCCGTGATCGACACGGCTGCGAAACACGCTCGCACCGACGAGGGGACCTACCGGATCCTCGTCCCGATCTCGAACCCCCGCACTGAACAGCGACTGGTCGAGTTCGCCAGCGCCATCGCCAGCGCGCACGAACAGGCGGTCGTCCACGCCGTGTACGTCGTTCAGACGCCGTCCCGGAGCCGATACGACAGCAACTCCAGACGGGAGCTCGTCGAGGAATCGGATCAGTTGCTCTCGGAGGTCTGTAGCGTCGCCGACGCATACGACGTCGACGTCGAGACCTCGACGGTCGTCTCCCACCGATCGTTCGAGGAGCTGTTCACGATCGCCGACCGCGACGACGCCGACCTCGTCGTGATGGGCTGGGGCGAGGACCGCCTGTGGGACGCCGCGCGCGCCGAACGGCCGATCGGCGAACTCACGAACCGACTCCCATGTGACTTCCTGATCGTCGACGACCAGGGGATCGACACGTCACGGATCCTGCTCCCGACGATCGGTGGCCCCAACGCCGAGTTGAGCGCGGAAGTCGCGTCCGCGCTGCAGTCGGTCGGAGATGCTGAGGTGACGCTCCTGTACGTCGCGGACGGCCCCGAAGACGTCGAGGACGGCGAGCAGTTCCTCGAAAACTGGGCGATCGACCACGGGCTGGAGGACGCCGAGATACTCGTCGACGAGTCCGGCGAAATCGAGGCGACGATCGAACGCGAGGCCAAGGACCACACGATGTTGATCCTCGGAGCCAGCGAGCGTGGTGTGCTCGCGCGTCTGGTCCGCAACACGCTCCATCTGGACATCCTCGACGAGGTCGACGCTTCGGTCGTCATCGCGGAGCGGTCGAACGGTCGGAGCCTCTGGCGGCGTCTGTTCGGACGACGGTAAGAGAGTGTCTCATAGATGTGCGGCCGACGTTCACTGCAGGCCCAGATACGCCACGTAGCCGACGAACACGAGCAGATACGTCACGGCAATCCCTTCGGTCAACAGATTCCGCCCCAGCAGGACGATGAGCGCGATGACGATCGGGCCCGATAGCAGCAGGCCGTCGAGCACCCGGTCGTCGGCGCCTGATTCGAGCACCTGTCCGATCAGCGGGACGTCCTGGACGTTCATTGGTAGACCCCTCCGCGCTTGAATATCGCCCGAAGCAACACCAGCACGGGGATGATCTCCAGGCGGCCGATCCACATGTTGAACAGGAACATCACCTTGCCGAGATCGGGCATCGACGGCCCGGTGATCCCCGCGGACAGGCCCACGTTGCCCTGGGCGCTGGCGACCTCGAAGATGACGTTCTCGAGGGTGTACTCGCCCATCGGCAGGACGAGCAACAATACGAACATCGCGATCGTGAGGAACACGACCCAGAGGACGGCGATGATCCCCGCCTCCTCGAACTCCCGTCTGGCCTCGCGCTCGTCCAGTCGACGGCCGTCGATCTCAAGCCGTCGGACTGCCGATGCGGGATAGAACACGTCGGAGACGCGGTGCTGGATGCCCTTGATCAGCGTCGCTAGCCGGATGAGCTTGATCCCGCCGACGGTCGACCCCGCGGCTGCGCCGACCACCATCCCGCCAGCGACGGTCAGCTGTGCGGCGGCCGTCCAGTTGCCCAGCGCGACGTTCGTCGAGCTGACGGCCGTCTGAAAGCCTGTACAGGACATCGCGGAGACGAACTGGAAGAGCGCGTAACGCAACGCCGTGAACGCCGAGCCGTAGGTGCCGCCGAAGTACACCAGCGCCCAGAGGAACGCCGATCCGAGGGTGAACCCGCCCAAGACCCACCGCGTCTGGAGGTCGGTGTAGAAGTTCTTCAGGTCGCCCCGGAGGATGAGAAAGTGGATCGGGAACGCGATCGAGCCGAGCGTCATGATCGGCAGCAGCGCGAAGTCGATCGCGACGCTGTCGTAGGTCGCAATCGAGTTATCCGTGATCGAGAAGCCGCCGGTCGCCAGCCCGGTCATGGCGTGGTTGATCGCCCCCCAGATCGGCATCCCGACCAGCCACAGCAGCGTGATGGAGACGAACGTAAAGAGGACGAAGATCCACCAGATTGTTCGGACCGTCGAGACGATGGAGGGATGGATCTTCTCCGAGCGCGCCTCGCTCTCGTAGAGCGTCAGCGACCCGCTGCCGGGTCGGGCGAGGATCGCCGTCGTCAGGACGATCACGCCGACGCCGCCGATCCACTCGATGAACGATCGCCACCACTGCAGCGTCCGGGGCAGGACTTCCTCGTTGTCGGTCATGGTCAGCCCCGTCCCGGTGAAGCCGCTCATGCTCTCGAAAAACGCGTTCAGCGGTTCCGTGAACGCCGCGAGCGTCGTGGTCCGGGCCGAGGACGGGACCGAGAGCAGTGCCGGATCGAGTTCGGCAGTCCAGGCGACGAGCAGGAAGGGTAGCGAGCCGAACAGCGCGACCGCGAACCAGCCCGAGGCCGCGACCATCATCCCGTGGAGTTTCCCGGGGTCCTCGGCGTCCGCGAACAGCGTCGTCAGCGCGTACCCGACGCCGAACGGGATCGCCGCCGAGACCGCGAGCGCGGGCACGACGTAGAACTCGCCCCAGACGAGCGCGACGACCGCCGTGACCCCGACGAGTCCGGCGAGCGCTTCGAGCATCCGGCCGATGTCACGTCCGAGCGTCGCTTTCGTCCCGTTCATTCCGTGGTGTCCTCGTAATGGCCGAAGATGTCCGTGATCTCCGGATTTGCGCCGACTGCCGAGTAGACAGTCAGCAGGTCACCGGCTTCGATTCGCGTGTTCCCGCGTGGGGTGATCGGCTTGTCCGTGCCCTCGCGCTCGATGGCGACGACGAGGATGTCGTCGCTAAGGTCCCCGGCTGCGGCCTCCTGTAGTGTTTTCCCGACAATCGGTGCGTCTTCCGTGACCGTAATTTCGAAGACTTCAGCCTCCTCGCTGATCCGCATATAGTCGACGATCGCAGGACGGGCGATGGACCGATAGAGGTGCTCGGCGATGAGTTGCTGGGGGTTCTCCATCGTGTTTACGCCGATCTGCCGGAAAAGGTCCATATGCTCGGGGTTGTGGACGACCGACAGGATACTCGGAACGTCGAACTCCTGTGCGAGCAGACAGACCATAACGTTTGTCGCGTCCTGATCAGTCGTGGAGATGACCGCGTCCGCCTGGTCAGCACCCGCGTCCTCAAGCGTTTCGCGCACCGTCGCGTCCGCGTTCAACACCAGACAGTCGTATTCGCTGGCGACCCGGTTTGCCTTCGCGTCGTCACGTTCGATGACGACGACCTCGTTGCCCGATCGAGTCGCAATCTCGATCAGGGGCGTTCCGATGTCGCCCGCGCCGACGATGATGAGATACATGATCGGCAATTCAGAGAGAATAGGTGGAAAAACTATCGACTCGCAGGTGACTCGTGTGTCTATGACACCGAGAGTCGGCGAGCGATGGCCTCGCGGATCGACATCGTCGACTCCTCGGGACCGCGGGCCATGACGACTGTCCGGTCGACCGCTTCGCCGACGGCCTCGGGAACTGATCCGAACACCGCCTGCGTGACCGGGCCGGATCGCGTCGCACCGACACAGACCGTGTCGTAGTCGTCAGCGGCTTCGAGTATCGCGCTCTCGACGTCTTCGGCGACCACGACCCGCTGGTCGTACTGCATATATTCGATACCCGCCCGCTCGGCCAGATCGTCGATCAACGCCTCGCCTCGCTCCTGGGGCGATTGGTCTTCGTCTCCGTCTTCCGGTTGCTGGACGTTCAACAGCGTGAGCGTCGCGTCCTCGCCGGCAGTGGTGACGAACTCGGCCGCACGGCGAGCGGCAACCGGAGCGTGGGGGCCTTCGCCTGCGAGCACCATGATATCGCCCTCGCCGGGCGTTTCCTCCGGCCCGAGTTTCACCAGCGTCGCGTCACACGACGCCCTGCCGACGACCGGATCGATCGTTGAACCCAGCACGTGCTCTCTGGTGCTTCGACTTCCCTTCCAGCCGAGGAAGACGTGGTCGGCGTCCTCCTCTTCGATGACGTCGAGGATCACTGATCCGGTGTCGCGGCCGACGATCGCCCGCGTCCGCAGGCCGATATCCAGCTCAGCCGCGATGTCACGAGCAGCGGACAGCAGTTCCTGCTGGCGCTCGACCCGCTCTTCCTCGAAGGCGACGTCCTGGGAGAGCGATGTCTGCTGGGGAACCTCGATGACGTTCACCGCGATGAGCTCGGCGTTGTCGTCCTCGTGAGCGTGGGCGCTCGCGGCTGCCATCCGAAGAAGATCACGCTCGGTTTCGGGGTTCGCGACCGGGACGACGACCCGATACCGACCGTCTCTGTCCGCGGCCGCGGCCGGTTCCGGGGCGATCGCGTCGCCGACCAGGCTCTGACTCGGTGCGCGGTCGCGAGCGTAGGTGTAATACCACGCGATCCCGGCGGCGATAATTCCGATACCGATGATGCCCACGACCGAGATCGTGAACGGCAGCGCGATCTCGACGCCGACGACCCCCTCGCCGAGAAGCACCATCGGCTCGAAGGTGACGATCATCTGGAAGAGGACCGCGAGACAGGCCAGCGCGCCGAGGATCGGAACGAACGGATACAGGACGCTCGGGATCTGGAAGGTGGGCTCGTAATCGGCCGGCTCGGCTCGCCGGAGCACCACGACGGCGACGTGGACCAGGGCGTACGTGACGAGATACATAAAACTCGCCACCTCCGCGAGCGTTCCAATCCCGGCTCCGACGGCGATGAGGACCAGCGTGATGATGCCCGTCGCAGTGATCGATCGGTACGGCGTTCGGAATCGGTCGTGGACCTCGTTGAGCCATTCGACGAGGATCTTGTCACGCCCCATCGCGAAGTTGACCCGTGCGGCCGAGAGAATCGACGCGTTCGCCGAGGAGATCGTCGCCAGCACCGCGCCGACGATCATGGCGATCGACCCGGCCGCACCGAGCGCACCCGGCGACACCGAGACAAAGGGGATCGCCGACGCGAACCCGCGGAGGAACTCCGCGGCGACGTCGGCGACCGGAATGTTCGAGGCATCGAGCGCGCCGATCGACAGCGTCCCGGTCGAGATCCACATGACGCCGACGTACATCAGCGTCGGCGTCACGACGGCGGCGATCATCGCCAGTGGGAGGTTCCGGCTCGGATTCTTGATCTCCTCGGCGCTGGTGGCGATCACCTCGAAGCCGATGAACGAGACGTACACCGTCCCGATAGTCGCGGCGACCGCGGGCCAGCCGGACGGATTGAACTCGCCGATCGTCGGTCCACTGAGCGCGCCCAGCGCCAGGAACGCGAGAATGAGCGCGACGAGCGAGAGGACGATCACGTTTTGCAACGAACCGGTCTCCTTGACACCGTAGTAGTTGACCCCCGTCAGCATAGCGGCCATCACGAGCGCGGCGACGGTGATGCCGAGTTCGCTCTCCGCAAGGAACGGAACGTAGGATCCGAGCCCCGACAGGAAGTACTGGCCGAACCCGATCATGTAGAAGGCGCTAGCGAAGGTCAACCCGGCCCACATTCCCCAGCCGACGATGCTTCCGAAGAACGGGCCCAGCGCCCGGTTGACGTAGTAGTAGCTCCCGCCGGCTTTGGGCATGCCCGTCGCCAGTTCCGACAGCGACAGCGCCGCCAGAAGCGACACCATCCCGCCGAAGAAAAACGACACCATGCTCGCCGGCCCGGCCTGGTTGGCGGCGATGCTCGGGAGGACGAAGATGCCGGCCCCGATCATCGTTCCCAGGCCGATCGTGTAGGCCTCCAGAAAGCCCAGGTCCCGGGCGAGTTCCTGGTCACCCGCGCTCATCCGTCGTCGACCTCCGGTTCGTCGGGGAGGACGACGACGGGGAGGTCGCTCTCGGAGATCAGCGACAGGGCGACATCCCCGGCGAGCAGTCTGATCCAGCGGCTCCCGCCTCGCGGCGTGAAGACGATCGAGGAGGCGTCCATCTCGTGGGCAGCTTCGACGATCGTCTCCGCGACATCGGTGCCGTACAGGATCTCCGTTTCCAGGTCCACGTCGTAGGCCTCAAGCTGTGCGCGAACGATGTCGAACATCTCCTCGGTGTCGCGTTCGCGTTGCTCGACGGAGGCCTTGTCCGGCGCGCCGCCGGCCTTCTCGACGACGTGGACGGCGACGACTGTCCCGGCGACGCTGTCGACGTGGGACGCGAGCGCCCGCGTCGTCGCGCGTGCGTCGTCTTGGCTAGCAATTGGCACGATCACTCGCCTGAACAGTGAGTCAGACACGGTCGATCACCTGTGTGTGTACCGAACCCAACCGTCGCAGCTCGCGGACGGTGCTCATACTCGTACTCTGCCTGAGGGCCTTCTTAATTCGTTCGACTGTTACCCGAGGCCGAACCCCCAATAGCACGGGTTGGAGGGGAGATCAACGACCGTCCGGTAAGCCTGTCGCCGATCACAGCATACTGTTCGAGAGGGAAATCGACTTGTAACGCCCGCCGTTACAGCGATCCGATGACTGAACTCAGGGGCTACCGATGCGCGTTGTGATCGTCGGTGCCGGCGAGGTTGGTTCGACAGTCGCCGCGAGCCTCGCCGACGACCACGAGGTCGTCGTGATCGACCTTGATAGCGACCGTGTGGACACGCTGACGTATTCGCTCGACGTTCTGGCCGTCGAAGGCGACGGGTCCTCACTGCAGACGCTTCGGGAGGCCGGGATCGTCGACGCCGACCTCCTCATCGCCTGCACGGACGACGACGAGACGAACATCGTCTCCTGTGGGACCGCCAAGACGATCTCGGACGCGTTCACGATTGCCCGCGTCCGCAACACGAAGTTCCTCGACACCTGGAACCAGTCGGAGGGCGCGCTCGGGATCGACCTCATGGTCGGCACGAACTTGCTCGCCGCCCAGAGTATCGTTCGAGTGATCGGGCTGCCCGGGGCCGAGGACGTCGACTATTTCGCCGACGGCCTCATCCAGATGGCGGAGTTTCGGGTCACCGACGAGACGCCGATCACCGGGATGTCCGTCGCGGAAGCCGACACGTTCGATTCGCTGACGTTCGCGGCGATCCTTCGGGACGAGGAGGTCGTGATCCCGACCGGCGACACCTGCCTGCGGGACGGGGACGACGTGGTGGTGATCGGCTCACCCGAGAGCGTTAGCGGGTTCGCGCGGACGATCGAACCGGAGGTCGACGACATCTCCGACGTCTTGATCCTCGGTGGGGACGAGATCGGGTTCGAGGTCGCCGGACTCCTGAGCGAGCGGGGGATTCCCAACCGCCTTGTCGAACCTGACCCGGAGCGAGCCAGGTATCTGGCCGAGACCCTCCCGGAGACGACCGTGCTGGAGAACGACCCGACCGACCAGGAGTTCCTGCTGCGCGAACGCATCGACGAGGTCGACGTCGCCATCGCGACGCTGGGCAGCGACGAGCGGAACCTCCTCTCGGCGCTGCTCTCGAAGCGGCTCGGTGCCGGTCGCTCCATCGCAGTCGTCGAGGACGGCGATTACAGCGACCTCTTCGAGGCCGTCGGCGTGGACATTGCCGTCAATCCCCGCGAAGCCATCGCCGAGGAGATCACGCGGTTCACCCGCGAGCAACACGCCGAGAACGTCGCCATCATCGAGGACGACCGGGCGGAAGTGCTGGAAGTCGAAGTCGGTGCCGACAGCGTGCTGGTCGGCCGGCCGATCCGCGAGTCGATCAAAGAGCTACCCGACGGCGTCGTGATCGGCGCGATCGCCCGTGATGGCACGTACGTGATTCCGCGCGGCGACACGATCATCGAGGAGAACGACCATATCGTGGTCTTCGCCGCGCAGGAGATCGTCGAGGAGACGCTGGAAGCGATCTGAGGCCGGGAGCTAGCACCGGACGTCGGCCACCTTTCCGATACTTTGATACCGCCGAGAGGATTTGCTACCCCTATGTCGTGGCGAGTGGACTGGCAGGCGAGTGTCGGCCTCCTCGGCACCGGCCTCAAGTATCTCGCGGTCACGATGTTTGTGCCGCTGTTCGTCGCGGTCGTCTATATGGAGGATATCTGGGTGTTCGCGCTCTCTATCGTGCTCGTTCTGGCGCTCGGGCTCGTACTCGAACGGGTCGACCCTGACCCGGACATTGGGCCCCGAGAAGCGCTGGTGTTCGTGTCACTGGCCTGGTTCACGGCCGCGCTCGTCGGTACGATTCCGTATCTGCTGGCCGGGTTCGGGACGAGTTCGACGCTTGTCGATCCCGTCAACGCACTGTTCGAGTCGATGAGCGGGTTCACGACGACGGGGGCGACCGTGATGGGCCAGATCAGCCTGGAACAGCACTCCCACGCCCTGCTCATCTGGCGCCAGCTCACCCAGTGGCTCGGCGGGATGGGGATCATCGTCCTGATGATCGCGATCCTCCCCGAGGTGGCCGTCAACGGTGCTCAGCTGATGGCCTCGGAAGCGCCGGGCCCCGAACTCCAGAAACTGACGCCGAAGATCGCCGAGACCGCACGCGTCCTCTGGCTGATCTACTTCGGATTCACGATCGCGTATATCGTGGTGATGTACGGCTTGCATCTGGCCGGGTTCGCGCCGAATATGAACCTGTACAACGCCGTCGCGCACGGGTTCACGACGCTGCCGACGGGCGGGTTCTCCCCGCAGGCGGAAAGTATCGCGTACTTCTCGGCGGCCGTCCAGTGGGCCGCGATCCCCTTCCTGGTCGTCGCGGGGGTCAACTTCGCGCTGTTCTGGCACGTCCTGAAAGGCGAATTCGACGTGATGCTCGAAAACGCGGAGTTTCGGGCCTATACGGGTGCGATCGCGGTGACGACTGCGGTGCTCTCGCTGTTGCTCGTTCGCGGCGCGGCCCCGCCGCTCGACATCGGCGGCGTCACGGGCGGCGTCACCGAGAACACGTTCCGCCAGGCCGCCTTTCAGATCGCGTCGCTGTTGAACTCTACCGGGTACGCGACCTCGGATTTCGCACAGTGGGACACGCACGCGCAGGTCTTCCTGCTGTTCGTGATGTTTATCGGCGGCTCGGCGGGTTCGACCGGCGGTGGCGTGAAGGTCGTCCGGTGGCTGGTGGTGTTCAAGACGATCCGACGCGAGCTGTACACGACGGCCCACCCTGACGTGGTCAAGCCGGTCCGGCTCAGTGGCAGTGTCGTCGACGAGGACGCGGTCCGCGGTATCGCGGCCTTTACGTTGCTTTACATCCTGCTGTTCGGGTTCTCGGCAGTGTTCATCTCACTCGATACGGCCCGGATCGGGATCGAACTCTCGACGCTGGAGGCGGTCAGCGCCTCTCTGGCGACGATCGGGAACATCGGCCCGGGCTTCGGTCGGCTGGGGCCGTTCGGAAACTACCTGTTTTTCTCGGACGCCTCGAAACTGCTGATGGTCTTTCTGATGTGGGTCGGTCGTCTGGAGATCGTCCCGGTGCTCGCGGTGTTCATCTCCGCGCTCGACAGCGATTGAGTCGCTCTTTCCGCGCTCGATAGCGACTGAATCTCTCGGGACCGTCGCGATAGGTTGTCCGATCGCTGTCCTGATTACCAGGGTTCGCCGCTGGCGAGATCCACGTCGTGATCACGCTTCGAGGACGGGCAGATGTCCGCCAGAATACAGTCAGTGCAGTCGGGATTGCGTGCGGTGCAGACCGCTCGGCCGTGATCGATGAACAGGTGGGTGAACGCCTGCCACTCCTCTCGGGGCACCAGCGACGTGAGATCGTCCTCGATCGCTTCCGGCCGCTCGCGTTCGGTTAGCCCGAGTCGCCTGGTGAGTCGCTGGACGTGCGTGTCCACGACAATTCCCTCGACGACATCGTGGCCGTGCTGGAGGACGACGTTCGCGGTCTTGCGGCCGACGCCCGGCAAGTCGGTCAGCTCGGACATCGTATCCGGGACCTCGCCGTCGTGTTCCGCAGACAGTCGCTCGCCGATCCCCTTGAGATAGCCGCCCTTGTTGTTGTGAAAGGTGACGCCGTAGATGTCCTCGGCGAGTTCGTCCTCGCTGGCTGCGGCGTAGTCCGCGGCGCTCTCGTATTTCTCGAACAGTTCCTCGGTGACCTCGTTGACGCGTTCGTCGGTGCACTGTGCCGAGAGGACGACCGCGACGAGCAGTTCGAGACGATCGGAGAAGTTCAGCGAGATCGTCGAGTCGGGGTACTCCTCGTGGAGTCGATCGATCACTTCCGCGGCCTGTGCCTCGCGAGAATCGAGTGGGTCGCCCATAGTCGAGCCTCGGGCCGCTGCGGTTTGAGCGGTTCGAAAGCGGCTACGTGCTGTCGGCCGGTCGCCGGCCGAACGGCAGCAGATACAGCGGCTCGAACGCTGGTTCCAGCGCCAGCGCCTCCGAAAGCGCTTCGTCGTCGAACGCACCCACCGGACAGCTCCCCAGTCCGCGTGCCTCACAGACCAGGTGCAGGTTCTGTGCAGCGTGGCCGGCCTCCATGTGGACGTAGCGCTCGCCGTGCTCGGGGTATTTGCCAGTCGTGCGGTCGTACTCCGCTGACAGCGCGACGACAGCGGGTGCACCGGCGATGACCGGCTGATCGAGTGCGGCCGCTGTGAGTTCGTCGCGGATCTCCCTCTCTACGCGACGCTTGAGCGCGTGCCGATCCGGATCGTAGCGGTAGCAGCCCGGTTCGAGATCCGTACAGCCGCCGTCCGCGATTTCGAGATCGGCCACCAGCGGATAGGTCGCTCCCGCGCTCGGGACGGCTCGCATGTCGATGCCGTCCCGTTCGTGTGTGACGCCCTGCAGCGCCCACAGCAACTGCGCGACAGTATCGAGCGTGACCGGCTCGTCGGCGAACGACCGCCGGCTCGCACGCGTCGCGATCGCCGCTTCGACGCTCGATATGTCCGTCGACGGTTCGGGGAGTTCGATCGTGCCCATATCCGGGACATCGCTGCCGAAGGCAAAAAGAGCCGGTCACATCAGGCATCGGTCGACCCGGCCACTGCCGACTGCAGCTCGTCGAGTGGCGCCTGCTCGTCGCCACCGGATTCCCACGCGAAACGGATCACACACTCCGAATCTGCGACTACGAGCGCCCGTCTCGCGCCGTCAGTCGAACCGACGCCGTACAGATCGGCGACGTAGCCGCCGCGGTCCTGAACCACCGGAAACGGCAGTCCCTCGGCGAGTTCGGTCATCGCGTCGGGATCGCTCCCGATGCCGAAGACGCTGACGCGATCGACTAGACGTGCCCAGTCGACGCTCGCGAGTGATTCGAGCAGCGGCCGCCCGACGGACGGATTGTCGGGAACAAAAGCCAGTACGACCGGGCCGGCGTCCGCCGCGGCCGAGAGCATGTACTCCGCGCCCGGGTCGTCGGCCGCTGGCAGGTAGAAGTCCGGCGCCGGATCGCCTGCGTCGAGCATAGCTGTCGGTTGCTTGGCGTCGAACAAAGCGATTGGGTCTCGACCGTGTTACAGTGTTACAGTATCGGGGAACGCTGAAGGGGGTCGCCGCCGACTGTCGAGGCATGCCTGGTCCCGTGTTCCTCCGCGGCGAGGACGTGACGCTACACCCCCAGGGCGAAGACGACGTAGAGTTCCTCCAGCGGCTCATCAACCACCCCGACGTGTGGCCGTCGCTGGCGAACGCCGAGCCGCTGAGCGAGGCCGAAGAGCGCGAGTGGCTCGAAGACACCGACAGCGACAGCGTCGACCTGCTCGTCTGCGCGGACGGCGAGCGCGTCGGGACGATCGGTCTGAGTGGGTTCAACGAGACGTGGGGCGTGGCCGAACTGGGCTACATGATCGATCCCGCATCTCAGGGCAACGGCTACGCGACCGACGCCGCCCGCCGGCTGGTCCGCTATGCGTTCGAGGACCGCCGTCTCCACAAGGTCATCGCGAACGTCTACGAGAGCAACCCCGCCTCCCAACACGTTCTCGAAGCGGTCGGATTTCAGCAGGAAGGTGTCCTCCGCGAGCAGGCGTACGTTCGCGGCGAGCGTGTCGATGTCATCCGGTACGGGCTGTTGGCGTCCGAGTGGGATAACTCGTGACGAACTGCTCCCGTCCCCGATCGAAGCGGATCCGTGTCCGCACTACCGCTGCGATTCGACGGCCGCGGCGATGACGTCCGTGGCGGGCTTTACGGCCGCACCGCTCTCGACTTGCAGGACAGCGGTCCCGTCCTCGCGGCGCGCCGGCACGCCCGCCTTGCCGGCCGCTTTGACGACGGCTTCGACACCGACCGAGAGCGTTACTCGCGCGTACTCGGGAAACAGCGCGACGGTCCCGACGTTCGTCCCGCCGATGGCGATTCCGTACGCTGGCGTCCCGTCGTTACTGGGTGTCGCGTCACGGTCGGCGTCGATAACGCTGACCGGCGCCAGCGCCCCGGTCTCGCGGGCCGATAGCTCCGAAGACAGCAGCTCGGCGATTCGCTTGCCGTCGGTGATTCGCTCTTCGACCATCAGAGTCCCTCCCGGGCCCGCTGGACGTGCTCGTCGATCGTGAGTCCCTGACGGCGGGCGTAGACGACCGCGGCCGCCTCCAGGGTCACGCCGAGTTCGGTCTGCAGCCCGTTGATCGAGGCGACGGCGTCCTGCTTGTCGGTGCCGGTCTCGACGACAGCGTCGAGAATCCGCTCGAAGGTCGTCCGCTGGCGCAGTATCGACTCCTCGGGCGTGAAGTCCTCCGGGACCGTCGTCGATCCGGCATCGAACGTCGCGACGAGCTGGTCGTCGTCGGATTCGAGTAGCCCCTCGCTGGTCGCGACGTCGATCAGTCGCTTTGCTTGGTCCGGCGAGAACCAGTCCCGATCCAGCGACAGCGCGACGACGAAGTCACTGCGGCCGAGCCGATCCGTTCCGTTCTGGGCGAACGGCGCGGCGACGGCTGTCCGAAGACTCATTGCGTGACAGTGATGGCCCTGCCGTCTAAACAGTACCGTTTCCGCGAGTCGAGAGGTTCAAGTATCCGCTGGTGCTTCGATCAGGTATGAAATTCCAGGGACGTTCGACACGCAAGCGAACCGGTGGCCGCCGCCGCCACGCTCGAAACAAGCGCAAGTATGAACTCGGCGACGAGCCGACCGAGACCGAACTCGACGAACCGTCGCTGAAGACGATCGACGCCCGCGGCAACACGACGAAGGTCCGCGCGCTCAGCACGAACGTCGCCAGCGTCGCCGACGGTGACGAGGTCTCCGAGGCCGAGATCGAAAACGTCGTCGAGAACCCCGCGAACCCCAACTACATCCGTCGAAACATCATCACGAAGGGCGCGGTCATCGAGACCAGCGAAGGCGAAGCCCGCGTCACCTCCCGCCCCGGTCAGGACGGGCAGGTCAACGCTGTTCTGGTCGAGTAACGCGACTTGTGCGTTTGCGGACAATCACAGTTCCCTAGCTCGGCCGCGGTGCGGCTTTCTGTAGCGCACTCTCGGCGATGTTACTGCCGTAGTCGGCAGTTCGGGTCAGCGAGTCGACGACGAGGCCGAGTCGCTGTGCCCGCTGTGGGTCGTCGAGCTGCCGTATCTCGTTGTCGACCTCGCGCGCGTGAGCGTCGATGTCCCGGATCATCGCGCGCGCCTCGTTGGCCATCCGGGTCGCCTCGTCGGAGTCGTCCTCGAACAGCGCGTCCATCGCGAGTTCGGGCACGCTGACGGCCGCGTCCCGGAGTCCGCTGAGTGTCTCCCCCTCGTCTTCGTTGCTGCCCTCGATTTCGAGGGCGATCTGGGCGATCTTCGCGGCGTGATCGGCGATCCGTTCCAGCTGTCGAGCCGCGGACTGATAGTCGAAGACTGTCTCCCGGGGAAAGCCGATGTCCCTGGCAGCAGTCGGATCCCGGAGGACCGTCCGGAACACGCGCGAGACCATATACCAGAGCCGGTCGACGTCGTCGTCGCGCTGGATGACGTCCTCCGCGAGGTCGTCGTCGTCTTCGATCAGTGCGTCGACCGCGTCCGACAGCATCGTCAGCGACACCAGGCGCATCCGCGTGATCGCGTTGTTGACCGACAGCTCCGAGGAGTCGAGCAGGTCCTGTAACACCACGTCCTCGCTGGTCTCCTCGATCACTTCCAGGCCGACGAGCCCCTGGGTGGCCTCCCGGATGACACGGCGCTGGGCGGCCGTGATCCGGTTGGCTTCGAGCGTGATGATGTCGAACCCGCTGACGTACATCGTCATCACCGCACGCGTGAGTTCGTGATCGGACTCAAGACCCGTGATGTCGAGCCTGCCCTCCGTGCGGTCGGTCTCGTCTTTCGGCGAGAGCAACAGCAGGTCCTCTTCGGAGTGGAACTCGACGATCGAGCCCGCACTGACCTCGTTGTCGGTCGCCCATTCCTTCGGGAGCGAAACGGTGTACGTCGAGCCGCCCGTCACCTGGACTTTCCGCGTCTCCATACCCTAGCTGGAGGGACACATGGACTAATAGATTATGGAATTTCTATGTAGTATGTGGGCCTATTATGTATATACTGTTCGGGAGTGCTCGATTCAACGTCCTTGTGGCATATTCACTAACGTAGTACTATGGGGAGCTACGGAGTATGCACTGGGAACGAACGGCAACGAAGCCGAGCTAAAACGTCAGAACAAACCGTCTCCTAGAGGTTTCACCGGACCTGTCCCATAGCGAGCTGTAGCGATACCGGGGATGGTGTTTGTCAAAGTTCACCACTCTGTGGATACTATATATAATAGCTCCATCTATATTGCTCATAGCAGGGTATTTCCCCGTTTCGGGGCTGGGTTCAGGTGATGTCACGTCATCACGCCGTGTCGCGACGCAAGTTCCTCGTCGGTTCAGGCACCGCGGGCGCCATCGCACTGGCTGGCTGTTCGATGGGGCAAGGCCAGGAAGGATCGGGGACATCGGCACTGACCGCGGACGGGTCTTCGACGGTGTACCCGATCACGAACGACGCCTCGGGGCTGTGGAACGGAAACCCGCCGGCCGACGACCAGGAGTACTGGGGTCCGAGCCAGTACGGTATCGAGACGGATCTGAACCTCGCGGATTACTGGGCTGACAAGTACGGCTTCGAGCCGACCGAACAGCGCAGCGTCCCGCCGTTCCAGGTGCAGGTCGCGCTGAGCCACTCCGGGACTGGTGTGGAAGCGGTCATCAACGATCGCGTCGACATCGGCGACGCCAGTTCGACCGCCGAGTCCATCCTCGGGAGCGACAACGAGGACCTGGAGAACATCGTCGACCACGTCGTCGGCGTCGACGGCCAGCCGATCGTCGTGAGCCGCGAGATCGCCGACGCGGGCGTCGAGCTGATCACCGGCGACGAGCTCCGTGCGATCTACAAGGGCGAAATCACCAACTGGAGCGCGGTCGGAGGCCCGGACAAGGAGATTTACGCGATCGGTCGCTCGGAAGACTCCGGCACCGACACCGCGTTCCGGTCGAACCTCTACGGCGACCCGGACGCGCCGATCAGTCCCGACACCCGCAAGGGACAAAACCAGCAGGTCAAGACCCTCGTCGAGCAGAACGACAACGCGATCGCGTACATCGCGCTGGCGTTCGTCGAACCCGACGGCCCCACGCCGCCGATCGACCTCGAACTCGACGGGACGGTCTACAGCTACGGCGACAACCTCGGCGCGGAGGGGTATCCGCTGAGTCGGGACCTCCACGCGTACACCTACGACGGGACCTCCGAGAAGGAAGCCGCGTTCATCAACATGCTGCTCTCGGAGTTCGGCCAGACTAACTTCGTCGAGCCGAACAACTACTTCAAGATTCCGCCGGAACGGCGCGAGGCCGAACGCGAAAAGCTCCCCGACCAGGCATAGTCTAGCGACTTGCGTCCAGTTTCCCGCCCGTTCAATTCCAATGTTCGACAACCGTACGACGAATCCGCTGTCGGCCGTGACCCAGTGGGGACACGCACGTGTCGCCTCGCTTCGGCGGTCGATCGACGAACTCGACCGTCTCAGCCTCCTGTTGGCCGTCGGCCAGATCACACTGGTCGTCTGCAGTTTCGCTGGCTTCCTGCTGCAGTCGCTGTGGACGCCACTTTTCGTCGTCCTCTTTCTGGCCGTGTCGGGGCTCGGCTGGGTCTATCGGCAGGCACTGACAGCGAAGGTGGTAACGTTTCTGATGACCGTCTCGGCACTGGTAACGCTCGGGCTGATCGCCGTATTCCTCGTGCTGGAGTCGATTCCGGCGTTCCGGACGGCGGGGCTCGAGTTGATCAACCCATTCGGCGAGAACGTCTGGTCGTCCAGCCAGGGCAGTTACTCGCTGATCCCGATGCTGTGGGGGACGATCCTGACGACGATCGTCGCGATCGCCGTGGCCGGCCCGCTGGGAATCGCTGGAGCGCTGTTCATCAGCGAGATCGCGCCCGGCTGGCTGCGGGATATCGTCAAGCCGGCCGTCGAGATCCTGGCCGGCATCCCCTCGATCGTCTATGGGTTCATCGGGTTCACGATCGTCAACCCCTACGTCACCGATCGGCTGTCCGTCTCGCCCGGTGCGATGTTCGCGATCGGCGTCGTCATCGGGTTCATGGCGCTCCCGACGGTCGTCTCGGTCGCTGAAGACGCGCTGGCGGCCGTCCCGAACGCGATGAAAGACGGCTCTCTCGCGGTCGGGGCGACGGACTGGCAGACGATCGGTAGCGTCACACTCCCGGCCGCGTTCTCGGGCGTCTCGGCGGCAGTCCTGCTCGGGATCGGCCGTGCGATGGGCGAGACGATGGCCGCGACGGTGATGATCTCACACAGCCGTCGACTTCCCGAACCGACAGGGTACAACGTCTTTGACAGCACGGAGACGCTGACGACCTTTATCGCCAGCAGCTACGGCCACGTCACGCCAGGCGGGACGTTCTGGAGCGCGCTGTTCGCGGCCGGCGTCCTGCTGATGGTGATCGTCACCGGTCTCGGGATCGTCTCTCAACTCGTCGAGATGCGGATGCGACGGACGCTCGGAGGGAACCAATGAGCGACGCCTACAGCCGTCCACTCGTTCGGACGGGGACCTCGAGCTACGAGCGGGCCGCAGTACTCACGATCGCGCTCGCGTTCGCGCTGTTCGGCGGCGCAGTCGGGACGTTCTTCGGCTGGGTGCCGACGACCGAGACTGTCGGTGGCGTCTCCGGGTTGACCTTCTTTGGGGCTGCCAGCGGTGCTCTCGGCGCAGCGATTGTCGGTCTGGGAATCGCATCCAACCGGGCGAACGTCGGAACACAGCCCGGCGCGAGCACCGGCGTCACCGCCAGCACCGTTCTCGCAGTCGTGTGGCTGCTGACGGCGAGAGCGCTTCTCGGGACGGTGATCGACGCCGGCGCGCTGGCGTGGGCCCTCGCAGTCGGTATCGGTGCAGGTGTCTGGTACGCGACGGTCACCGCGCGCGAGGATCTCGGGTCGACGCTGCCGGTCGGCGGGTTCCTCGTGGTGATCGGTGCGATCATCATATCGGGGCTCGTCGGACCCGGCTGGCAGTGGGAGTCGACGGCTTTCGCGGTGACCGTCTCAGCCAGAACTGTGGTCCCGCTGGTGACGATGGGCGGCGGACTGCTGGCGATCTGGACGGCCGGCAAGGCTTACGGCGGGTTCGGTGCGACTGGTCGCCAGCACGGCGCGTTTCTGCTGCTCTCGCTCGTCGTCGTGCTCGTCATCGGCGTGCTGGCGTTCCTGCTGCTGTATGTCGCCGAGCGCGGGATCGGCACGGTCGTCGAAAACCTCTCGGTCAGCGCCGGGACGCTCGCGGTCGTCGGTACGGCCGCGCTGATCGAGTTTGCCGTGCAGGCCCGACGCGGATTCGGTGCCAGCTCCGCCCCGCGGATTGTTGCCACCTACGTACGCGCCGGGCTCGCCGGACTGCTCGCGGTCGGCATACTCGGTCTCGGATACGCCGTCCTTACCGGGTCGCCCCTCTCGACGGCGACTACGACGATCGAGCCGACGCTGACTGCCGGGGCCGTGCCGGCGGTGCTGGTCGCCGGCTGGGGGTTGCTGGTACTCCGCGCTCGCTCCCCGTCCTGGAACCCTGTCGGGGACGCCCAGCAGACACTCCGACGAATTACACTCACTCTCGTGGGACTATCGCTTGCCGCTGTTGGCCTGCAGGCGGTCGCCGGCCCGCTCGTCGTCGCCGGGATCGCGCCGGTCGCGTGGCTGGCGCTGCTCGTGGCCGGTATCGGTCTGCTCGGGGTCGTTGGCCGTTCCCTGTCCGAACGGTCCGATGGTAGCGGCCAAGCGTGGCTGGCGCCCGCTAGTTACAGCGGGCGGCTGTTCCTGTGGGGTATCATCGCTGCAGGTCTCCACGCGCTCGTGACGGGCAGGGCCGTCGGTACGCACACCGTCGGCATCGTCGATCGCGGCACGATCGTCTGGCCGTTCGTGACCAACCCCACCCAGGGGCTCGGCATCCAGACTGGTGTCTACCCGGCGCTGGTCGGGACGATCTGGATCGTCCTCGGGGCGGTCGTCTTCGCCGTCCCCATCGCCGTCGGCGCGGCCGTCTTCCTGACCGAATACGCCGAGGACAGCGCCTTCACCGGCGCGGTCGATATCGCGACGAACGGCCTCTGGAGTACCCCGAGTATCGTCTTCGGCCTCTTCGGGCTGGCGTTCGTCGTGCCCCGGTTCGGCAACAGCGGCTCGATTCTGGCGTCCCAACTTGTGCTCGGATTCATGCTGTTGCCGCTGGTGTTGATCACCAGCCGTGAGGCGATGCAGAGCGTCCCCGACGAGTACCGCGACGCCAGCGCCGCCCTGGGCGTGAGCCGCTGGCAGACGATCCGATCCGTCGTGATTCCCGCGTCGATGCCCGGCATCATCACCGGCGTCATCCTGGGGGTCGGCCGGATCGCCGGGGAGACGGCACCCCTGCTGCTGGTGCTCAACGGCCCCGTCGCGCCGACGCGGGCGCCGAGCGTCCTCTCTAGTTTCCGGGTCGGCGTGTCGATGCAGCCGCCGTTCGTTCACGTCTCGAACCCGGCGCTGCTGGAATCGGCCAGTGCGTTGCCCTATCAACTGTACGCGATCATCACGGCCGGCGTGCTCGACGACCTGGCTTTCGGCTGGGGGACGGCGTTCGTACTCCTCGGCGTCGTCCTCGCGTTTTTCGCCGTGGCCGTCGCTTCACGACGTTACTTCAGGAAGAAATTACACCATGACTGAGACACCCCTCAGGACCGCTACAGCGAGATGTATATATACCTATATAGAGAACATAGTGATCATAGTAGAGTATTTAGTCGGTGTCAGGGATAGAAAATGGTGATGTGGGACACCTCTGTAAACCGACGCGCCTTCCTGGCGGGGTCTGCCGGCGTCGCAGCATCGTTCGCGAGCGGTTGCATCACGATGAGTGCGACACCGCCGGGACAGAACGACCAGCAGGGAGTCGGCCAATCGGATAGCATTCTGAAGACGGGCGGGTCGTCGACAGTGTATCCCATCGTAAAACTGGCATCGTCACACTGGAACGGGAACTATCCGACGTCGGATCTCGAGTACTGGGGACCGACCCAGTACGGCATCACGACCGACAAGCGCCTCGCGAACTACTGGGCGAGCCGCTATGGATTCGAGGCGGGCGAGAACAGAACGCCGCCGTTCAACGTCTCTGTCAGCCTGAGCCACTCCGGGACGGGCCTGGAGAACTTGCAGGCGGGTCGCGTGTCGATCGGGAACGCGAGTGCGTCTGTCTCCGCGGAGTTCCCGGAGATGTCGCAGGAGGAACTCGATAAGTTCGAAGACCACGTCGTCGGCGTCGACGCGCAGCCGATCGTCGTGAGCAAGGAGATCTACCAGTCGGGCGTCACTCGAATAACCGCCGAACAGCTGAAGGCGATCTACAGCGGCGAGATCGACGACTGGTCACAGATCGACGGATACAACGGCGAGAGCAAGTCGATCCAGGCGATCGGTCGGACGCCCGGCTCCGGGACTGACACCTCGTTCCGGAAGAATCTCTACGGGGATCCGGACACCCCGATCCCGGGAGCCGACCAGCGGAAAGGACAGAATCAGCAGGTCAAAAACATCATTTCCAACTCCGACAACGCGATCGGATACATGGCGCTGGGCTTCGTCGACGACTCGATCGAGACGCTTACGCTCGTGTTCGACGGCACGGAGTTCGTCCCGGGCGAGAACCTCTCCGACGCCGACTATCCGCTCTCTCGCGACCTCCACTGCTACACCTACGACGGAACGTCCAAGATGGAAGCCGCGTTCCTCAGCATGATACTCAGCGACTTCGGTCAGGAGAAGTTCGTCAAGGCGTCGAACTACTCGGTGCTGACTGACGAACGACAGCAGAACCAGCTGGACGCGCTCCCCGATACAGAACAATGACATCGCCCGGGTATTTCGACTCGATCGAGGCGGGCGTGCGAACTAGCGGCATAGCTGGAGGTCTCATCCTGCTGGCCTTCGTTTCGGTGTTCGCGCTCCCACAGGCGACGGTCTATCTGCTCGGTGGCTTTGTCGTTACAGTGGTCTACGGGTGGTTCACGGACCGCGAGCGGACGGCGAAGTTCCTGTTTCTCCTGATGACTGTTTCCACGGTCCTCATCCTGGGACTGATCACGATCTATCTGATCGTCGAATCGATACCTGCCTTCAGCGCGGTCGGATTCGACCTCTTCTTCCAGACGCAGTGGACCTCCAGCGAGGGGATATACACGCTCGTTCCGATGATCTGGGGGACGTTCGTCACGACGATCATCGCGATGTGCGTGGCCGGTCCGCTGGGCCTCGCTGGCGCGATATTCCTCAGCGAAATCGCGCCGGGCTGGGCGCGTGAGATCACCAAGCCGGCGATCGAGGTCATGGCCGGAATCCCGTCGATCGTCTACGGCTTTCTCGGATACATCGTCTTCAGCAAGTTCCTCACGCGTGAAGCGGCCCTCCAGTTACCGCAACTGGGAAGCCTCTTCGCCGTCGGGATCGTCATCGGACTGATGGCGCTGCCGACGGTCGTCTCGGTCGCTGAAGACGCGCTGGCGGCTGTTCCCGACGCGATGCGAGACGGGTCGCACGCGCTGGGGGTGACCGACTGGCAGACGACGAACTCAGTCACGATCCCCGCAGCGTTTTCCGGCGTCTCCGCGGCCGTCTTGCTCGGCGTCGGACGCGTCGTCGGTGAAACGATGGCAGCAACGGTGATCCTCGCGAACGTGACGCGTCTTCCGGATCCCCTCACCGACGTCTTCGGGAACACGATCACGCTCACCAGTCTCATCGCGAATCAGCACGGGACCGCGAGCGGCCGCCAGCTATCGGTGTTGTTCGCGGCCGGCGTCGTCCTGTTCATTACCGTCCTTTCGCTGAGTATCGGATCCCAGTATATCGAGACACGCATGCAACGGAAACTCGGAGGGAAACAATGAGCACGGACATCCGAACGACCACGCTCGTCGAGTCCGGGTCGTCGACGAGAGAGATACTCGGGGGTTCGGTCGCCGCACTGGCGGTGTTGACTGTCGTCGCCGGGTTCCTCAGTGCGGCGATGATCGTCCCGGCCACGTCGACGATCGTCGGCGTCGAGGTCGGCACACTCATCGCCGGTCTGTTGGTCGTATCCGGCTTTGGGCTCCTCGCGGCCGGTGTCGCGTCAGTCCAGGGCGTCATCGAGGCGGACCCGACGTACACCCCCGGCATCCCGACGGCCGTCACCTACGGCCTCGTGTGGGCTGTTGCGGGCGCGGTCGTCTCGATCGTCGTGTTCGACCTGGGCGCACTCTGGCCGGTAGTCGCACTCCTCGTCGCCGCCGCCGTCGGGATCGGGACGGTACTCGTCCGTGAGGATCTCGGCGTGACTGTGCCAGCAGGGGCGTTCCTGCTGGCCGCTGGCGGGAGCGTTCTCGCCGGAGTACTCACGCCTGGCGCCCAGTGGAAGCCCCCCGCACTGTCAGCGACGTTCACGGGAACCGTCGCCATTCCGCTCCTCGCCATCGCCGGCGGGTTACTCGCCGTCTGGGCGGGTGCCAGGGTCCACGGCGGCTTCGGTGCCCGCGGCAGACAGAACGGTGCACACGCGCTGATCGGTGCCAACGCCATCGCGATGATATCGTTGCTCGTGTTAATCGTCACGTTCATCGCGATCAAGGGGTTCGGACCGATGACGGAGGGGATCAGGTACGGGTTCTATCCCGGGTTCTATCACTGGTTCCACTTCCACGTTCCCATCGTCGATACGTACGTCATCGTCAGCGGCCCCGAGATCTGGTTCTACTGGCCGTTCGTCATGGAACCGTTCCACCAGCTGGGCACGCTGCAAAGCGGCGTGCTGCCGGCGATCGTCGGCACGTTCTGGCTCGTGCTCGGCGCGGTGCTGTTCGCGGTTCCGCTCGGTATCGGTGCGGCGGTGTTCCTCACGGAGTACGCCGAACAGGGCCGGTTCACGCAGCTCGTCGAGGTCTCGACGAACGGCCTCTGGAGCACGCCGAGCATCGTCTACGGGCTGTTCGGTCTCGCGTTTCTCGTCCCCCGCATCGGTAACGGCCGCTCGATCGTCGCCGGCCAGCTGGTACTCGGGTTCATGCTCCTGCCGCTGGTCGTCATCACCAGCCGGGAGTCGCTGCAGAGCGTTCCCGACGAGTACCGTGACGCCAGTGCCGCTCTCGGCGTCGGCAAGTGGCAGACGATTCGGAGCGTCGTCGTCCCCGCTGCGATGCCGGGCGTCATCACCGGTGTCATTCTCGGCGTCGGGCGCATCGCCGGCGAAACGGCACCGATCCTGCTCGTCACGTCGAGCGACCCGTTCGAGGATACCGTGCCGAACGTCCTCGGGTCGTTCGAGCTCACGCTGTCGCCCCCGTTCGTGGCAAACGAAGCGCTGATGGAGGCGTCGAGCGCGCTCCCATACCAGCTATACGGCCTCATTTCGGCCGGCCTCGGCGATAATCTCGACTTCGCCTGGGGGACCGCACTGGTGCTCCTGATCGTCGTTCTGGGCTTCTACGCGATCGGCATCGCCTCGCGAGTGTACTTCCGGCGGAAACTCAACCAATGAGCGACTCACAGACCACACACGAATCAGACAGTATCGGCGTCGAAACGACCGCGACCAGTACGACGACCGCTGGCGAGACCGACGAGCGAATCGAAGACGACTGGATCGACTATCGGTTCGAGGGAACGCCGAAACTCTCCGTGCAGGACCTCGACGTCTACTACGGGGACGAACACGCGCTGCAGGACATCTCGATGGACATCCCCGAGCAGAGCGTCACGGCCCTGATCGGTCCGTCCGGCTGTGGCAAGTCGACGTTCCTGCGAAGCCTCAACCGGATGAACGACCGCATCAAGAGCGCCCGGGTCGAGGGGACCGTCGAGCTCGACGGGGCGGACATCTACCAGGAGGGGACAAACCTGGTCGAGCTGCGCAAGCGCGTCGGGATGGTCTTCCAGTCACCGAACCCCTTCCCGAAATCGATCAGGGACAACGTCTCCTACGGGCCGCGGAAACACGGCGAGATCAATACGGGGTTGCTCGCCCGTCTGCTGGGTCAGGACGACACCGACGAAGAAGAGGCGCTCGTCGAACGGTCGCTCAAACAGGCCGCGCTCTGGGACGAGGTCAACGAACGACTGGGAGACAACGCTCTCGGGCTCTCCGGCGGCCAGCAACAGCGCCTCTGTATCGCTCGCGCGCTCGCGACCGATCCCGAGGTCATCCTCATGGACGAACCGGCGAGCGCGCTGGATCCCATCGCGACCTCGAAGATCGAAGACCTCATCGAGGAACTCGCCGAGGAGTACACCGTCGTCGTCGTCACCCACAACATGCAGCAGGCGGCCCGGATATCCGACCAGACAGCCGTCTTCCTCACTGGCGGGGAACTCGTCGAATACGACGACACCGACAAGATCTTCGAGAACCCCGAGAGTCAGCGCGTCGAGGATTACATCACCGGCAAATTCGGATGACTCTGCCCGGCACGAACGAGCGTCGAGAGTAACACTGACGTATCTGACCACACCACACGGAACATACACCAATGCCACGCGAATCATACCAGGAGAAGCTCAACGCCCTGCGTGAGGACGTCCTCTACATGAGCGAGCTCGTCCTCGATCGCGTTCGACAGGGCCTGGAATCGCTCCAGCAGCGGGACGAACAGCTCGCACAGGAGATCATCGACGGCGACGACGAGATCAACCAGCTCTACCTCGATCTCGAACAGCGATGCGTCGACTTGCTCGCCCTCCAGCAGCCCGTTGCCAGCGATCTGCGGTTCATCGCCGCCTCGTTCAAGATCATCACCGATCTCGAACGGATCGGCGACCTGGCCACGAATCTCGGAGAGTACACGCTCGATGCCGGCCGAGAACGGTACCCGGAGGTCGACATCCAGGCGATCGGTAACGCGGTCGTCACGATGGTCGAAGACGCCATGGGGGCCTACGCCGACAAGGAGATCGACGCCTGTTTCGACATCGCCGAACGCGACGACGAAGTCGACGATCAGTGTTCGAACGCATCCGATGCCGTCGTTCGCGACCTCATCGAACGCGAAGTCGACGCCGGTGCCGACGAAAGTGAGATCGAACGCCTCATGGCTGACGTCTCGCGACTGCTGTTGACCATCCGCGACCTCGAACGGATCGGCGATCACGCGGTCAACATCGCCGCTCGGACGCTGTACATGGTCGAAAACGACGACGAACTCATCTACTGAAGCCACTTTTCACTTCGTCGAGTGCCCTCGCGTCCCTTCGGCGGTCTGCGGGCACCACTCCGCGAAAACGTTGTGATCCAAACAGGCCGGACGCTCCCGATGGTCGCGCCCGGTGAAACGGTACTCATCGCGGCCTCGCCGCTCGATTGGCGGGGTCGCTTGCGACCTCGCTCCCGGTCGCGCCGTATGCTGCATCTCTCGGCTACGCCTTCTCCAGCACTGCCACGTACTGCCCGTTCTCGCCCCGGTAGGTTTCTGTCCGGGTCCACACTGTCTCGGCTAGCACGTCGTCCATCTCTTCCGGGGCGACCAGCAGGTAGTCGAACCAATCCGTGCTGTGGGTCTTGTAGCGCGTCCGGATCCGGAGCGCACCCGGCAGTCGACCCCGATCGCGGTTGTTCTCGTGGTACGCGCGGTGGTAGTCGTCGATGTTCTCGTAGATGTCACGGCTCTCGGCGACGATCCGGGCGTCGTCGTCGGTGACTGTCGCCAGCCCGTCGAGCACCTCGGGTGCTGTCTCGCTCGTGCCGACCAGCCCGAAGTTGTTGCCCAGCATCAGCACCGTCTCGAAGGCGTCTGGGGAGAATGCAGCGGCCACGTCCGCCACGTCACACTGCCGAACGGCTTCGACACCGCGGTCGCGGCTCACCGCGACCGCGCCGGGCGAGACGTCGATCCCGACCACGTCGTGACCCTCTCTCTGGGCGTACAGCGCGTGTCGGCCCGCGCCACATCCCATGTCGAGGACGCGGCCCCGGAGGTGGTCGAGGCCGGAACCGACGTGCTCGCCCCAGTCGTCGACCTCGTTGAAGTACATCTCAGGCCCGCCAGAGGGCGCGATGAGACCGTCGTCGCGCTCGACGATCTCGAAGCCCTCCTCATTCTCGTGGTAGTCCCGGATCGCCTTCCCGTAGGCGTCTGCGTCCTCGTCCATGCTCTCAGGTGTCGCGGACGGCTGAAAAATACCGTCGGTAGTGTGCTATTCACTCTCAAAACTCTTCGACCCCTTCCAGGCCGTCGCCGGTGATCTGGAAGGTCGCAGTCTCGCCTGCAGCCTTCGACTGGTGTTTCTCCAGGGTCGCACGCCTGTTCCCGCCCCGGAACCGATCGAGTCGCAGGATGACAGCGGACCAGTGGTTGAGTGTGTGCCCGCCCAGCGCACGCGTGCCGTCGCTGTCGGGGTCGGTGTACACCTGGTTGGTGAATGCGACCCCGAGGTCGTGCTTGCGTGCCTGTGCGAGCAAGTGAGTGATCTGGCGGGCGACCGCCCGGAGTGCTTCACCCTCCTCCTGTTCGGTTCGCTCCAGTCGGTAGAAGCCTGTCGCGCTGTCCAGGACGACCAACTCCACCTGGCTCGCGAGGTCGGCGGCGTCTTTGACGGCCTGTTCCTGTTCCTCGAACGTGGTCGCTTCCGAGACGATGATGTTCGAGGCGATCGACTCGACGTCGCCGCGCGCGTCCGCCAGTTGCTCCATCCGATCGACGGAGACGCCCTCCGTATCGACGAACAACACGGACGAACCGCTCGCGGCGACTTCGACGGCCGCGCCGAGCGCGAGGTTCGTCTTGCCCGCGGCCGGCTGGCCGTAGATCTGGGTCGCAGCGCCGCGCGGGAAGCCGCCGTCGAGGAGGTCGTCGATGGGCGCACAGCCCGTCGGAATCGGCTCTGACACGCTCGCCGGTTCGTCGCCGACGCCCAAAAACGCTCGCATGACCGGCGGGACACCCCCAGGCCGAAATCGCTGCTGGGTGCGTGCCAGCAACATTTGAGAACGCCGCACAGACTATGTGATTCGATACCGAGACACATTTATGGCAATCGCTCGCCACCAGGCCGGAATCGTCCCCGCGATCCGGGCGCTGGCGTCGCAGGTCCACCCGGTGTTCATGCTGCCGCCTGTCGCGGTTTCGCTGGTGGGATCGCTCCTTGCCGCCCGGACGACGGGCACGTTCGCGCCGACCGTCGCCGCGCTGCACGCACTGGCGATCTTCGCGGCCGTCTACACGGCCCACGTCAAGGACGGCTACATCGATTTCTTCGTCCGCGGCGAGGACGACGATCACCCGCTCTCGGTGACGGGCTGTCGCATCGCGCTGGTCGGCGCCGGTGCGGTGTTTGCGGCCGCTATCGCGGGACTGTGGTCGACGGCCGGACTCGTCACCGTCGCGTTGACGGCGCCGACCTGGGCGCTGGGATACTTCCACGCACCGCAACTGGACACCGGTCCCGTCTCGGCGACTGGCGGGTATCCCGCCGGGATCGGGCTCGCGCTGCTCGGTGGCCACGCCGCCCAGGGGGCCCCGCTCGGACTAACCGTTCTCGGGCTGGCAAGCGTGCTGGTCGTCATTCTGCTTGGCATCAAAGTGATCGACGACGCGCAGGACCTAGCGTACGACCGTTCGATCGACAAGCGGACCCTCGCGGTCGTTCTCGGACCGGCTCGCGCCCGTCGGCTGGCGCACGCGCTGCTGGCGGCGGGCGCCGGCTTGCTGGTCGTCCTGGCAGCAGTCGGCGTGTTTCCCACCGGGACCGTCCTGGCAGCGTTCGCGTTCGGTGCGGTCGCGGCGATCAGTCGACGCGCCGGGCCGCGCGTGGCGACGATGCTGCTGGTCCGCGGTGTGTACGTCCTCCTCGCGTTGCTACTCGTCGCGCTGTGGTATCGGCCGTTCGCCGGCCCGCTCCCCGTCGATATCGGTGTCCTGGGTCCATATACATATCTCGCGACTGAGATCGTCTTCGGCAGCGTGGCGCTAGCGCTGCTGGTCCGTGCCGAAGCACTGGCCCGGGCAGCCCGGACGATCGTAGTCCTGTATCCCATCGCGTATCTCTGGGACTGGTACACGCTCGAAGTCGGCGTGTTCGCCATCAGGCTGCGCACAGGAGTCGATCTTCTGGGGATCCCCATCGAAGAGCACCTCTTCATCATCGTCGTGCCCGCCCTGGTACTCGGCATCCACGAAACGCTGACAGCGAACGATCGACAGTGACTGCTGTCATGCCCTTATCGCGATACCGGATTGCGTCCGCAGGGACTGCTATCGCTACGTTTCACAGGACGAATCCCGTCGAAGAATCAGGTGGTCTCGGGATCAATCCCCGAGTTTACGAACCGCTCAGTTCCACTCTGTGTAGCCGCACTTTCCGCAGTGGAGCCGGTCACCGTGATCGGCCAGGAACGCGTCACCACACCGGGGACACTGCTCGCGATCGGTCGTGCCGTCCTCGTCGTAGAGTTCGTAGCGGGCCATCTATGCCTCCTCCGCGGGGGCGTCCTCGCCGTCGGTGGTGATCTTGTTCCGCTCGAGCATGTGCTGCTGTTCGACGTCCAGAGCGGCCTCCGGATCGTCGTAGACCTTGGCGTAGCCGACGGTCTTGCGCATGCCGAACTTCGTATCGAGCTTGTGGACGACGACCTCCTCGGCGTCCTTGTTCAGCTTGGCCGCAAGCGAGTCCCGAACGGAGAGACGCGACGGGGTCGCCTCGTCGTGTGTCATCTCGAACCGGATGTCCGTCCTGTGCAACATGGGGTTTTCGTCTTCCGCGATAATGTCGACGTCCATAGTTCGTTGCTCATATATTCCCTCTGAATTGCCTAAAAGGATTTCGAACCGGCGAACGAGTCGGCGGCGCCAAAACAACCAAGTGTCGTGGCAACGAATATCAATGTATGCCGGGGGCCTGGATCTGGATCCTGGTGTACGTGCTCGCGTTCGGCCTGTTCCAGCTGTTGCTCTATCGCTATCTCCAGGGTGAGGATCGCCCTTCCATCGAGCAGGCGACTCCGGACTACGGCGACGCCGAGGTGGCCCGTTCCCGAACTGGGGCGACCCCGATCGAGACCGGCGAGGACGACGCAGTTCGGTGTCCGCGATGCGGCGCGTACAACGAACGCGATCCGGCGTACACCTACTGCAAGGAGTGCGTCCAGCGACTGCAGTGAACCGCCTCGGGGTCAAGTGGTTCGAGAATCTCCGATTCTCGTCATCTGCTCACGGCGCTTGCGCCGTTCGCAGGTTCGTGGGATTTTGTCCCACGCCCATCACGGAAATCAAAGATTTCCGGACGACCCCGAGGCACTCACCTTGCTTTCTCTGTAGACGAGCGAACGACACGCGTCCGCTGTTGCTCCGGTTTTCCGTCGTCGCTACTCGTTCACACGCCCTTGCTCATCAGGTGACTGCGCAGTACGTCAGCCTCCTTGTTTCCCGCGGCCGGATTGACGAGGACGACCGTCTCCCCGGCCGCGAAGACGTCTCGCTCGGCCAGGGCCATCGCGGCGCTCGCGGCCGCTCCACCGGCCGCACCGACCTCGACGGCGGCACTCTGGGCGAGCTCGACCGCGGCCTCCAGAATCTCCGCGTCGGACGTCGCGATCGCCGTCCCGCCGCTGTCGACCACTGCGTCCAGCACGTGTCCCGGTGCCGGCGGGTTGGCGATCTCGATCCCGCCACAGATCGTGTCCGGGTGCGAGACGGACGCCTGTTCGGTATCGCCGGACTTGAACGCCTCGACGATGGGCGCACAGCCTTCCGCCTGTACGGCGTGTACGGCGGGCATACCGTCGGTCCAGCCGAGTGCCTCGAACTCGCGGGCGGCCCGAGCCACCCCGACGGGGCCGAGGCCGGTCCCCGTCGGATACACGACGTGGTCGGGGCCGTTCCAGCCCAGCTGTTCGACGATTTCGTAGTAGGCCGTCTTCACGCCCTCCTGACGGTACGGTGTCTCGAACGGCGCGAGCGAATACCGGGGCTCCTCGTCGATCGCGTCCCCGAAAGTAGCGACCGCGTCGCCGAACCGACCGTCGACGACGGACATTTCGCCGCCGTGGACGTTGATCATCGCTTTCGCGTCGAAGATCGCACGCGACGGCACGAACACCTCGGCGTCGAGGCCCGCGCGAGCGGCGTAGGCGCTCACCGCCTGCCCGCTGTCCCCGGTCGAGGGGAGTGCAACCGTTTCCGCGTCGTGAACGGCCCCGGCAGCCACCGCGACTGCAGCCTCGCGGTCCGCGATCGACCCCGTCGGGTTCTGTCCCTCGTCTTTGATCAGCACGCGTTCGACGCCCAAACGCTCGGCGAGTGCGGGGGCTTCGACCAGTGGCGTCCCCCCTTCCCCCGCTGTCACGAGCGTCCCCTCCGGAAACGGCAGGAACTCGGCGTAGCGATCGACGCCGCCGAACCGGCGCGCTGTCAGTGCCGCACGGTCGAGTCCCGACTGCTCGTAGTGGGCCTCGAGGACGCCGCCGCAGTCCGGACAGCGATGTGTCACCGTTTCGGGGTCGTGAATGGTCTCACAGGCCGGACAGCGAAGCCCGGTAAACGCCGCTGTCGTCTCCATAGCCGGCTGTCCGTGGCCCACCGACAAAGCCCTGTCCGTCGCAGTCGTTTTGTGCTCGCCGCCCGCAGGACGGGGTATGACTGACGTTGCCGTCGCTGGCGGCGGACTGGCCGGACTGGTCGCGGCCCGCCGTCTCGCGGCCGACGGACACGACGTAGTGGTGTTCGAGCGCGAAGAGACGGTCGGTGGCCGCGTCCGGACACGACACGAGGACGGACTGACCTTCGACCGGGGCTTTCAGGTGCTTTTCACGGCCTATCCAGCCGTCCAGCGAGAACTGGATCTCGACGCTCTGGACCTGCGGTCGTTCGCGCCCGGCGCGACGATCGCACGGGCCGGCAAACGCTCGGTCCTGTCCGATCCGTTTCGCAACCCCCGCGACGGGCTGGAGACGCTGTTCAACCGCGAGGTCCGGACGGCCGACAAGCTCCGCACGTTCAGGCTCCAGCGTGAACTCGCCCGGACGGATCCTGAGGCGATCCTCGACCCGAGCCGGCCGGCGACGACGATCCGGGAGTACCTCGCCGACCGTGGCTTCTCGAAGGCCTACGTCGAACGGTTCGCCGCGCCCTTCTACGGCGGGATCACGCTCGATCGCTCGCTCTCGACGGACTCGCGCGTTTTCGAATACACCTTCAAGATGCTCTCTGCAGGGAAGACTGTCGTGCCCGCCGAGGGGATGGGCGCGATCAGCGAGCAGCTTGCCCGCCGCGCAAAGACGGCGGGCGCGCGGATCGAAACTGGTCGGACGGTGACGGCTGTCGAGGACGGGGTCGAACTCGCTGACGAACGGGTCGATGCGGACGCCGTCGTCGTGGCGACCGATCCACACACGGCCCGGGAGCTGACCGGCGTCGAGTCCATCCCGACCGGCTCGAAGGGGTGTGTCACCCAGTACTACACGTTCGACAGCTACGCGGAACTGGACACCGGGCGGAAACTCCTGCTCAACGCCGCGGACGGCCGACCGAACCAGATTGCACCGCTCTCGACGGCGGCCCCCGAGTACGCGCCCGAGGGGACGCAACTGCTGAGCGCGACGTTCCTCGGAACACAGGAGCGAAGCGACGAGCAACTCGCCGCGGAGACGCGGGAGGCCCTCTCCGCGTGGTATCCCGAACGCGATCTGGGCGGGCTGCAACTGCGCCACACTGACCGGATCGATTTCGCACAGTTCCCCCAGCCGCCGGGCTTTCGCTCCGAGTTGCCGGACCCGGACGCACCCGACGGGCCGGTCGTCCTCGCCGGCGATTACACGCGCTGGTGTTCGATTCAAGGAGCACTCGAGAGCGGTCGCCGTGCGGCCGAACTCGCCGGGGCGACGCTGCGATGACCAGCGAGAAGGAGAAGATGCTCGCGGGCGAGCCATACGACCCGATGGACCCGCAGCTGCGGGCCGAGCGCCGGGCCGCCCGCCAGTTGACGCGCCTGTTCAACGAGACCAGGCCGACTGCGGACGAGCGTCGCCGGACGCTGCTCGAAGCGTTACTCGGCTCCGGCGGCGAGACGGCCTTTATCGAGCCGCCCGTTCGCTGTGACTACGGCGAGCAGATCCACGTCGGCGAGGATTTCTTCGCGAACTTCGGATGCGTGTTCCTGGACGTCTGTGAGATCCGATTCGGCGACCAGTGTATGCTCGGGCCGGCCGTCCACGTCTATACGGCGACGCACCCGCTCGGCGCGGCCGAACGAACCAGCGGCACGGAGTTCGGCAAACCAGTCACAGTCGGTGACCGGGTCTGGATCGGCGGGCAGGCCGTGCTCAACCCCGGCGTAACGATTGGCGACGACGCCGTAGTCGCGGCTGGCGCGGTCGTCGTCAAGGACGTACCTGACGGTGTCGTCGTCGGCGGGAACCCGGCACGAGTGATCCGGGAGATCGACGCGTAGCAAAATACGGCCATACCGTGCGAAATAGAGTGGACAGGTCCGCCGGAACGGAGACTGCCTGATACGGATCGCTGTCAGTCTGTTCCGCATCGACTGCCCGGAGTCGGGCGGTCGGAGCGGTAAATCGTTACAGCGATCCGTATGAAACGACCGGGACGTTCCGGATTTATCTGTTGCCGCTACAAAACCCGGACAATGGAAGCAGCACAATCATACGAGATTACTGGCCTTGACCTGTCCGGCACCGAGTATACCGTCGAACAGACGGGCAAAGACAAGAACTTCCGCCCGGAGTACGAGGCCGAGGACGTCACCGGTGACACGATATTTCGCTGCACGCACCAGATGTACGAGGAGAACGATACGTTCCCCTTCGTCGATGAAAACGGAAACGAGTTGCTGACAGTGGAGGCCAGTAGCGCGATCGATATCGCCGGCGACTACGTACTGACTGATAGCCATACTGGGGAGGATATCGTTGTTCTAGACAACGACCTTTCACTTCTCCAGGATACCTGGCGGATCCGCGACGCCGAAGACGAGTCGCTGCTTGCCACGATCGCTTCGCGCGGCGGGCTTGTCACGGCGGGTCGGAAACTCCTGCCGGCCGGACAGTTTATTGGCCATCGATACGAGATAACTGATTCAGAGGGGACTGCTGTCGGCACCATCGAGAGTGATTTCGCAATCCAGGATCAATACGAGATCACGATCAGCGATAGTAGTTCAATTCCGGTCGGTCCGATCGTGGTCGGGACAGTCGTCATCGATGCGATCCAAGACACGTAGCCCGCGCTGTATTTCAACCCGATATAGTGCTACTCAAACGCCGAGGGCAAGTCGATCGGCACGGAGCCGTGCGTGTATCCGTCGATCCGGCTGTCGGGCCGAGCGCGGAAGACCACGGCCGGCCGATGGCCGACATCCGGCTGCTTTCGCATGATCTCGGACCATCCTTCGTCGGTAAACGACGAACAATCGACGAAGAGCGTGACACCGCCGCCGTGTTCCTGCAGCTGACCGCCGGTCTTGTTGGCCGCGGTCTGGCGGATCGCTGTGACCGCCGAATCGGCCGCCCGGTCGTCCGGCGGGACCGGCCGAGTCACTTCGACCAGCGTCGTCTCGGCGTCCGCGCGGTCGATCCGGAAGTCGATCGAATGGCCCGTCGAGATCTCGATCTCGGGTGTGACCGTATACCCCTGCTCGAACAGTACTTTCGCGACGGTGAACTCGCTCATCGCCGCCGCCATCCGGGTGAAGTGGACCGACTCGGAGGTCCCGAGTTTCGAGGCCATTACGTACCGGTACTCATCAAGCGCACCCGTTGCGAGGAACTCCTCGTAAAACGACAGCGCTGTCTCGCGGTCGGCGTCCGGAAACCCGGCGGCGTGCTCCCGGAAGAACGTCCGCGTACTCTCGCGGCCGTCCTTTGAGAGAAACACCGGCAAGAAAAACCACGCGAGCGTCGGCGTCGCTTCGAGCCACGGGTCTTCCTCGTAGAGCTGCGCGAGCAGTTCCCGCTGTGCCCAGTCGGCGACCGAGTCCGGCGACTCCTCGAAGGTCACTTTGTCAGTGCCCCAAAGGGTCTTGGGCGTCTCGGTGTTGCCCAGCCAGTAGCCACCGTCCTCGTCCCAGCAAAACAGCGCGATATCGCCGTTGTCCATCTCGAAGCGGCGCGCGTCGTACCCCTCCGGCTGTTTGTACCACGGCCTGGACATCTGAGCGCCCAGATTGTCATCCAGGGCCTGATAGATCTCGGCGCGGACGCGTCCCGCTGTCCAGTGGGCGTGCGACCGACGGAACCGGAGCGGTGTCGCCACGGAAATAGATAGACCACCGTCTCGTATATGTGTTCCGTGCTCGCAGTGCAGTCACCTTCGGGTCCGAGAACGGGTCGCTACAGTTCCTTGCTCACGTACGGCCCGTCCTGTTCGTATCCCAGCTTCTCGCGGTAGTACTCCCGCGCGCCGATCCCGCTGATGACGCTGAGTTTTTCGAACCCGGCGTCGCGGGCCCGCCGCTCGGCCTCACCAAGGAGTCGCTTCCCGTAGCCTTTGTGTTGCCAGTCGGGTACGTCGCCGGTCGCACCGCGGTCGCCGACGCCGACGGTGTTGCCGTAGACGTGCAGTTCCCGGACGATCGCGGCGTCGGCCAACTCCTCGCGCGTCGGATCGTTCGGGAAGCGCAGCCGGGCGAATCCCACGAGCAGGTCCTTCGAACGGTCCTCGTAGCTGATGAAGTGTTCGGTGCCGCCGCCGGCCTCGTAGGTCAGCGTATCGAGGCTCACGTCCTCTGGATCCTCGTCGTTCATCCCGACCTCTCGACACCGAATGCAGTCACAGGTGTAGCCGTGATCGCCCATCCGCTGGCGGGCGAGTTGCCGGAGGTTGGACTTCTGGACGCCGGCTTCGATGAAATCCGCCGGGATGTCCCGCTGGACGCGCTGGAGGCGGGTGTACGGCGGGATCATATCCTTGATCTCCGCGACGAGGTCGGCGGCCGCCTCGCTCGTGAGCGGGTCGTACTCGCCGCGGTGGTGCATATCGTAGGTCGCGGTCCCCTCGACGATGAGCGTCGGATAGATCTTCAGATAGTCCGGCCGCCACTGGCTCTCCTCGAAGATCCGCCGGAAATCCTCGATGACCATCTCCTCGCTCATCCCGGGCTGGCCCGGCATCATGTGATAGCCGACCTTGAATCCGGCATCCCGGAGGCGACGCGTCGCGTCGATGCTCGCCTGTATGCCGTGGCCACGATGCATCTCGCGGTTGATCCGCTCGTAGGTCGTCTGGACGCCGACCTCGACTTTCGTCCCGCCCAGCCGGAGCATCCGATCGATCTGCTCGGGACCGCACCAGTCGGGCTTGGTCTCGAAGGTCGTCCCGATGTTGCGGATGCTACCGGTCTCGTTTTCGGCGATGACGTCTTCGAGGTACTTGAACTCGTAGTCCTCGCGGTCTTGAGCGAAGGAGACTCCCTCTGCGGGCTCGGGCTCGGCGTCGGGCTCGAAATCGTTCATCGCCTCCAGGGCGCGCTTGACGAACCACTCCTGATAGTCGTGGCTCCGGGCGGTCATCGTCCCCCCCATCACGATGAGTTCGACCTTGTCGACGGTGTGCCCGATCTCCCGGAGCTGATTGAGCCGCAGGGTCACCTGGCCGTACGGGTCGTAGTCGTTTTGCTGGCCTCGCGCGGCGGCGGGCTCGTTACCGGTGTAACTCTGGGCGCTGGAAAACTCCGAGTCCGGGCCGCCCGGACAATAGAGACACTTGCCGTGGGGACAGCGCTCGGGTGAGGTCATGATCGCGACCGGCGCGACCCCCGAAGCGGTCCGGACGGGCTTGCGACGCAGGACTGACTCCAGTTCCCCACGACGACCCTCTGGGGCGCGATCGAGCAACTCCGAGTTCTTGGGGACTTTCGGGGAGCCGTATTTCGAACAGACCTCGCGTTTGGCCGCCTCGACGCCGTCGCGTTCGAGGTCGCCGACGAGGATGCGGTCGATCAACTCGGTGCAGGCCTGCTCGAAGGCGTCCTCTGTCTCCGGGCTGTCGGTGCTCATGGCCGCAATACTGTCACGTACTCATGGAGACGGCAGAATAAGGGTGTCGCTACAGGTAGCGTCTCATAGACCGTGGTCGCCTTACATGTAGCCGAGGTCGCGCAGGCGCTCCATCAGGTCCTCTTTGTCCTGGGCGCGGCCGGCGCGCTCGGTCGTGTTGGCCATGTCCTGCAGCCAGGCGGGCTCCTCGGCGGACTTGTCCGTCGAGACCTCGCTCCCCAGCGAGCGAAAGCCGGCGAAGTACTTCGGGCTGACCGGCACGTCCTCTTTCTCGACACCGTCGGGCAAGTCGTCCTGGCCCTGCGGGACGTAGCCGTCCTCGGGGAAGCCTTCGACCGTGTCCGGCACGACGAAGTTCCAGAACGTGTCCCAGACGTCCGCTTCGGCGAACTGCAGGATCGGCTGGACGCGGTCGTGGGGCGGGTAGATGTCCGGATCGTGACGCGGCGAGAAGAACGTCTCGTCCGCTCGGGCTTCCTGTTCGTCCCAGCGCACACCCGAGAGTACGGCGTCGACGTCGTGGGCTTCGAGGGTGTCGTTGAGCGCGACGGTTTTCAGCAGGTGGTTGCCGACGTAGGTGTCAAGCAGGAACGGGAACGTGTCCTCCTCGTACTCCAGCAGATTCCGGACGTGGTGCTGGTTGTGCTCCGAGAGGGCCTCAACCGGGATGTCGTCGCCCGGCGTGAGACCGTTCTCGTCGACGTAGTCGCCGACGTCGGTGTTTCGCGCCCAGATGACCTCCAGGTCCCATTCGTCCGCCCAGTACTTGACGAAGTCGATGAGTTCGTCGAAGTGCTGGTAGTGGTCGATGAACACGACCGGCGGCACTTCCAGATCGAAGCGGTCGGCGACCTCCTTGACGAAATACAGCGTCAGCGTCGAGTCCTTGCCGCCGGTCCACATGACGACCGGGTTCTCGTACTGTTCGAGGCCTTCGCGAGTGACTTCGATCGCCTTCTCGATCTTGTCTTCGATACTCGGGTAATCCGCGGGCTCCTCACCCTCGCCGTCGGTATAATCGACGTCGAGGTACTCGGGGAATTCGGCTTGCTGTGACATCGTCTAATGAGATATAATTAGATGACACTGTAAGTGTCTTTCGGGACTGTCTGAACGCAGTGGGAATCCACTGCGGAAGATTGCCTCGGTCGGAACAGGCTTGGGCGTCGGTGCCGTTCGGTCGCCTATGCGGCTGGTCAGCGACGGCGAGCAGTGTTACGTCCTGCAGCGTTCGAACGGCGAGATCTGCCGACTGCGGGAGCTGTCCGAGGGAACGACGACGGCCCGGCCGTGTTCGGACCTCACGCCGATCAGCCCGGCCGAATTTGTCGAGGCGCGTGACGCGGATATCGACGTTTCAGGCCCACGAGAGCGATCCGAGCGGGCCGTTGCGCTCGCTGCCGAGCTTGCGGTTGCCGGGCCGACCTCCGCACGGGCACTGCTCGATCGGTTCGATGCCTGTGAGAGCGACATCCACGGGGCGACGACAGAACTCCGGGCGGCTGGACTGATCGAGCCGACGACCGTCCACGGGGAGCGCGGCTACCGGGCTACCGAGCAGGTCAGCGACGCGCTATTTTAGGGCTCGACGAGCGCCGCCGAATCCATTCGCTCGACCCGCGAGCGGTTGGTCGTGGCGTCTTTCTCGACGTGAACGAGATCATCAGCCGCGCCGATCAACTCCTCGTCGTGACTGACGACGACGATCTGCTCGACGCCCAGCTCGCGCATCTGTTCGATCAACGCCACGAGTTGGGAGACGTGGCCCGAGTCGAGGAATACCGTCGGCTCGTCCAGGACCAGGGGGGGCATCGGCGCGGTCCCCTCGATTCCCTCGGCCAGCAGTCGGTAGATCGCCGTGCGCAGCGAGAGGTTGAACAGCGCCCGCTCGCCACCCGAGAGCTGTTCGGGTTCGAGCCGCTGGCCGTCTTTCTGATAGATCGTCAGTTCGTAGTCGCCATCGAGTTCAATCCGATCGTATGAGGCGTTCTGATAGACCAACTCGAAGGTGTCGTTGAGCATCCGTTCGAGCGTCTCGACGTTGCGCTGGCGCAGCTCCGCCCGGAGCGTGCCGTACATCGACTCTAACTGCTCAGTTTCCTCGTACAGCGACTCCAGACGCTGGACGGTCGCCTCGAGTTCCCCACGGCGTTCCCGGAGCCCTTCGAGTTCCTCGATCTCGTTGCTGACGCCGCCGATCCGACTCTGTAAGTCGTTACGCCGTTCCCGTAGCTCGTCGAGTTTCTCGTCGACTTGCTCGATGTAGTTCTGTGCGTTCTGTCTGTCCTGGCGGGCGCTCTCGACCTGGGACTGTTCGACCGCCTCCGCGAGTTCGGCCTTCCGCTCGCGTTTGTCCGCGAGGCGCTGGCGACGTTCCTCGTTGGTCTCCGCGAGGTCCGCCCGCCGTTCCCGCAGCCGTTCGAGTTCACTCTCGGCCGCTTCGATAGCCTCCAGGGCATCCCGAGCCCGCTCCATGCGCTGTCGACGCTCCTTGAGTTCGCCCCGCTGTTCGTTGACAGTCCCGATCTCCTCGCGCGCGTCCTCGGCCGCTGCCTGGGCCTCACTCGCGGCCGCACGTTCGTCTTCGGCCTCGCTTTCCAGTTCGGCCGCCGACTCCCGGAGTTCGTTCACACGTTCGCGGTCCTCGGAGAGGCTGGCTTCCTTCTCCTCGATCAGTTCCGAAACGGTCTCGCGGCGGTCGCGAAGCCGTTCGATCTCGCTTTCGGCTTCCACCAGCGCCTCCGCGCGTTCGAGCCGTTCATCCAGCCGTTCCCGTTGCTCGCGCAACTGCTCGCGTTCGGCTTCCAGCTCCGCCAGCGTCTCCCGCTCGTCCGCGAGGGACTCGACGTGTGGCGACCCTTCGACGTCCTGGCCGCACTCGGGACATTTGCCCGCTTCCAGTAGCGCCTCGGCTTCCTGGATCGACTCGCGCTGCTGCTCGATCGTCGCCGTGAGATCGGACAGCTCCGTCTGTCGGTCGCTGCGCTCGTCTGCAAGCGACTCCCGGTGGGCCTCGGCCTCGCCGATCTCGACCGGCGCGTCCTCGAATTGGGCCTGCAACTCCTCGATCTCCTCCGTGAGGCCCGCAAGGCGCTCGCGGCGCTCGGCGATCGCTTCCTCGTCCGCTTCGATCTCCGTCGCCAGGTCTTCCGCCCGCGTTCGTTTCTCCGCGGCCTGCTCTTCGAGGGACTTGGCGCGTTCGCGGGCGTTCTCGGCGTCGCTCTCGTGTTCGCTGGCCGCGAGTTTGTACGACTCCAGTTCGTCCCGAAGCTGTTCGTCACGCTCCTGTAGGTCCGCGAGGCGCTCGTCGACGGTCTCGATATCGGCGTCTGCGTCGAGTTCGGAATCGGCCAGCTCTCCTTTGACCGTCTCCTCGCTGTCCTCGATCGTCGCCCGCAACTCCCCCATCTCCGATTGCAGCGACTCGCGCTCGCGCTCGGTGTCGGCGATGGTCTCCTGTAGCTCGTCGATCTCGTCTTCGAGTGTCGTCAGCTCCTCGCGTTTTGCCTCGTACTCCTCGAGGACGGACTCGGCTGTTTCGAGGGTTTCGACCGCCGCCTCGCGTTGGTCCTCGAAGCGCTCGATCTCGGATTCGACCTCCTGCAGTTCGGTCTCCAGTCGGTTCAGCGTCTCATGGAGCTCCTTCTCTTCCTTGGCCTCTATCTGCTCGGCGATCTGTGAGAGGGCGCCTTGCTTGTCGTCCCGGACCCGGCCGACCCCGACACGGGCCTTGCTCGCCCGGGATCGATACTCCTCTAACTTGCCCAGTTGCAGAAGGTCATCGAGCATATCCTGGCGCTCGCCCGGCGTCGCGTTGATGAGCTTGTTGACCTCGCCCTGCCGGACGTACGCGCAGTTGACGAACGCCTCGTGGTCCATCCGGAGCAGTTCCGTCACGTGCGCCCGGACGTCCTGAGCGCCCTCGTAGGTCGCGCTCGGTCCCTCCAGGACGCACTCGGCGGTCGTCGGCTGCTCGCCGGTCGCCCGGATCCGACGCCTGAGATGGTAGTCCCCGCCGGCGTGGGTAAACCACAGTTCGACGATCGTCTCGTCGGCCCCGGTCGTGACGATATCCGAGAGGGTCGCATCGAGCGCACGGGCCCCGTACAGCGCGAAGAAGGCGGCCTCCAGCAGCGAGGATTTCCCGCTACCGTTGACGCCGTGGATCACTGTCACGCCCGGGTTCAGTCGCAGGTCGGCGTCCGCGTAACACTTGAAGTTCTGCAGGGAGATCCGCGTGAACTTCATAGGTATTCCTCCATCGTGGCCTGGCCGTCGCCCGCTCCGGCGTCTCCCTGCGTCGAGCCACTCCCGTCGTCTGAACTCGTCCCGTCCGCCCCGTCTCCGTCCGCTCCGCCCGTGTCGTCGGTCGCTGCCTCGTCCGTCTGTTCACTGCTCTCGGGCGCCGACGCGAACGCCCCCTCGTCGGCTTCGGCGACGAACTCCGCGACGCGGTCTTCGATCACATCCGCGACCTTCGAGTCGGCGACCTTGCTCGCCCGGATCGTCTCGTCGAGGTCCCGGGCGGCCGGACTCAGTCCCAGCTCGCGGATCCGCTCGCTCACGGCGTCGTCCGGGTCAGCGAAACTGACCGAGACATCGCCCGTATCCTCGATCTCACGGCGGTCGTTGACCCGGGCGACCAGCGCCCCCGCATCCAGCGCGACGGTCTCGATCTCGGCCGGCGTGATCGGTTCGCCCTCGCCGGTGATCGTCACGATCACGACCGCCTCCGACAGATCGTATTGCTCGACTCGCTCGCGGACGCGCTCGTACCCCTCTCCGTCCCCGAGTTCGACGTCCACGAAGACGAACTCGCGGGTCGGCAACCCCCGGCGACGGATGTCGACGCCCTCCTCGAAGGTCACCAGGTTGTAGCCGCGATCCGCCCGCTCGGAGGCGCTGGCGCGCTCGGTCGAGCCGCAGTAGGTCACCCACGTCGAGCCCACCTGTGTGCGTTTGGGTTCGTGGTCGTCGCCCAGCAACATCGCGTCGAACTCGACGGGAGCGGCCGACAGCAGTTCCTCGGCGTCCCAGTCGCCGTGATCGAACGGCTGGAACAGTCCGTGCGAGACCAGCGCTGCGTGCTCGGCGTCGTGTGGCTCGAAGTCGTAGTCCAGGTCACCACGCTGGGAGCGAGCCACGAAGTCCAGGCCGTAGAAGGCCGTGTTTCCGACGGTCACCGGCTCGGAGCCGAGCCGCCTCGCCAGCCCCAGCGACTCGTAGAGGTCGAGCCACTGGGCCTCGCGTTTGGCCTCGTGGTTGCCGACGATCGCCAGAAACGGAATGTCGGCCGCGTCCAGGTCACGGAGCACCGACAGCGTACCCATGATATCGGGCAGTCCCGGACGACGGTCGTGAAAGAGATCCCCAGCGTGGACCACCGCGTCGACGTCCTCGGCGACGGCGTCTTCGACCACCTGCCGAAACGAGCTCAGAAAGTCCTCCCGGCGCTCGGGCTCGTGATACTGCTGGTAGCCCAGATGGGTGTCCCCAGTGTGGATAACCCGCGTCATTGCCCGCCCGTATGCCGGCCCGTCCTAAAGGGGTTCCGAGACCACGGTGGAAGTGAAATTACTCGATCTGCAGGGTATAGACGCGCTTGCGCGCATCAGTGAAGGAGAACCGTGCGTCGACGACGCCGACCTCTTCCAGGCGGTTCAGTGCGTACCGAACCGTGCGGCCGGGCAGCAGCGTCTCCTCGGCGAGCTGGCTCTGGGTCAGCTGATCGTTGTACTCCAGGACCTTCGCGACGAGCTTCGCACTCGGCGGGAGGTCTCGAACTGCTTCCCAGTCGCTCTTGGGCTGTGCTTCGGCGGAGACTGCTTCGGTCGTACTCATCGTATCCCGATCGATGGGATACAGGATAATAATATTTTCTACTCAGAAATATTACTTTGAGGCATTTACTGCCGGAGAGGCGCTCCACGGGGGCAGCACCTGACATTACCCGAAACCTCTTATGAATACATCCACTACCCAGGGGGTAATGACGGACACCGTCGACGACGTCAATCTCCCGTACGACGACGACGCTTCCCAGCAGGACAAGATCGATGCCCTGCAGGAGCGTCTCGAAGTGTTGGAGGCCCAAAACGAGGAGATGCGGGACAAGCTGTTGGACGCCAACGCAGAGAACAACAAGTACCAGCAGAAGCTGGAGCGACTCACCCACGAGAACAAGAAGCTCAAACAGTCGCCGCTGTTCATCGCCACCGTCCAGGAACTCACCGACGAGGGAGTCATCATCAAACAGCACGGCAACAACCAGGAGGCTCTCACCGAGGTCACCGAGGAGATGCGCGAGGACCTGGAACCGGACGACCGCGTCGCGGTCAACAACTCCCTGTCTATCGTCAAATCTCTCGAGGACGAGACCGACGTCCGTGCTCGCGTGATGGAAGTCGAAGAGAGCCCGTCGGTCGGCTACGGCGACATCGGCGGTATCGAAGACCAGCTCGAGGAAGTGCGCGAGACCGTCGAGATGCCGCTGAAAAGCCCCGACATGTTCGAAGACGTCGGGATCGACCCACCCAGCGGCGTCCTGCTGCACGGCCCGCCCGGCACGGGCAAGACGATGATGGCCAAGGCCGTCGCCAACCAGACCGACGCCACGTTCATCAAGATGGCCGGCTCCGAGCTGGTCCACAAGTTCATCGGCGAGGGCGCGAAGCTCGTCCGAGACCTGTTCGAGCTGGCTCGCCAGCACGAGCCCGCCGTTATCTTCATCGACGAGATCGACGCTATCGCCGCCAAGCGGACCGAATCGAAGACCTCCGGCGACGCCGAGGTCCAGCGGACGATGATGCAACTCCTCAGCGAGATGGACGGCTTCGAGGACCGCGGCCAGATCAGCATCATCGCCGCGACCAACCGCTTCGACATGCTCGATCGGGCGATCCTCCGGCCTGGCCGGTTCGACCGCCTCATCGAGGTCCCCAAGCCGGACGCCGAAGGCCGCGAGCAGATCTTCGATATCCACACCCGCGGGATGAACCTCGCCGAGACGGTCGACTTCGAGTCGCTGGCCGAGGAGACGTCCGAGGCCTCAGGGGCGGATATCAAGGCCATCTGCACCGAGGCCGGGATGTTCGCGATCCGGGACGACCGTTCGGAGATCGTCGAGCAGGACTTCTACGACGCCTGGGAGAAGATCCAGCAGGAGTCAGAAGGCGACGAGGACGTCTCCCGAACGTTCCACTGATCGTCCGTTCCGTCGGTAGCGTCTGTCGTCTGCGTTTTCTCGGTCTGCTACACGTCGGTAGCGACGGGATCGAATCCACACTCGAATCGACACGCAATCGCTCGGTCAGCGTCGAGTCGGGAGGACTACTGACGAGACGGGGCGGCCGCTGTCGACCGGTGTACCTGGGGAAACAGAAAGCGGAAAGAGGGGTGGGTGGTGGGGGGTGTTGGGGTGGCACCCAAAACTGGGTGCACGCGGTGCTAGGGAAGCCCCAATAAAGAACTTTATGGCCGGAGCGGGCTGCTTCCCGGTGATTCACGGTCGATACACATAAACTACCAGCACCCCTCATACGGAATGTGACGACGACCGTCCCAGCGGAATCACCCGGCCCGAGCGTCCGGCGGGCCGTTCGCGCCGACCTGCTCGCCGTCTTCAGGATCGAACAGGCGTCGTTTCCCCAGCCGTGGCCCTATTCGGCGTTCGAGCGGTTTCTGTCCGAGCCGGGGTTTCTGGTCGCTGAAGTCGGTGGTCCCGGTCCGTCAGGCGTCGTCGGATACGTCGTCGCCGACACCGTACCGAACCACGGGCAACCGCTGGGCCACGTCAAGGACCTGGCAGTGCATCCCGAACGGCGCGGTGGGGGTATCGGGACGCGCCTCCTACAGCGGGCGCTGACTGTCCTCGACGAGCAGGGCGTCCAGTCGGTGAAACTCGAGGTCCGGGCCACCAACGACCGCGCCCGGTCACTGTACGAACGCTTCGGATTCTCCCATCGGCGGACGATTCCAAACTACTACGACGACGGCGAGGATGCGCTCGTGCTCGTCCGGTAGTGCCAGGTCCCAACGGCAACTGTGTCGGACAGTGGCCGACCCGCCTCGGCAGCCCCGTTCGTTACCCATAAGCCCCACGACCCCGAATCGGGAGTAATGACTGCGCAAGCCGCCGATTCACGCGACCTGGCGGTCGTCATCGGCCTGGAAGTCCACGTCCAGTTGGAGACGGACACGAAGATCTTCTGTGGCTGTTCGACCGAGCCCGCCGAGGAACCCAACACCAACACCTGCCCCGTCTGCCTCGGACTCCCCGGTGCGCTCCCAGTGCTCAACGAGGGAGCAGTCGAGGCCGCGGTCAAGGTCGGCAAGGCCATCGACGCCTCGATTCCCGAGGAGACGGCCTTCCACCGGAAGAACTACTACTACCCGGACCTGCCGAAGAACTTCCAGATCACCCAGTACGACGCCCCCATCTGTCAGGACGGTGTCCTGGAGTTCGGTCACGAGGGCGAGCGCCGGTCGGTCGGGATCCGACGCGCCCACCTCGAAGAGGATCCCGGCTCGATCAAGCACGTCCGCGAGGGAACCGAGAGCCTGGAAGCCCGGACATGCTCGATCGATCGGGCCGACTACACGCTCATCGACTACAACCGCGCGGGGACGCCGCTGATGGAGATCGTCACCAAGCCGGACTTCCGCGATCCCGCGGAGGTGCGGGCGTTCCTCGAAAAACTCGAGGAAGTCCTGGAGTATCTCGGCGTGTTCGACCCCACCCGGGACGGCAGCTTGCGGATCGACGCGAACCTCTCGGTCGTCGACGCCGACGAGGTGGGCGAGGACGGTCACATCGACGATGCGGTCCTGGAGGAAGCGAACCGCACCGAGGTCAAGAACATCTCCAGTCACAAGGGCGCCGAGCAGGCGCTGTCGTTCGAGGCCTCGCGCCAGAAGAAACTACTCGAGTCCGGACGGGGGGTCGAGCAGGAAACGCGACACTTCAACGAGACCCACGGCAACACCGTCGCGATGCGCTCGAAGGAAGCGGAGAAGGACTACCGCTACTTCCGGGAGGCCGATCTGCCGCCGCTACAGGTCAGCGACTGGAAAGACGAAATCGAAATTCCCGAACTGCCAGACGCCCGCCGGGAGCGCTTTCGGGCGGAGTACGGTCTCGGTGTGGAGGCGGCTTCGAAGCTGACCTCGACGAAGCAGGTCGCGGACTTCTACGAGGAGCTCGCACGCGAGTACGATGCCGACCTGGTGGCGACGTGGGTCGCGGACAACCTGCTGGGCGAGTTGAACTACCGCGACATGGACGTGACCGACATCGAGGGACGCCTCGAGGAAGTCGCGACGCTCGTCGAGCTGGTCGCGGAGGAGGAGATCACGGCCAAGAACGCACGCGAGACCGTTCTCCGGGACATGCTCGACGACGGCGACACCCCCGAGACGATCGTCGACCGGGAGGGGCTGGGCAAGACCTCCGGCGACGCGGTTCAGGAGGCTGTCGAGGCGGCTATCGAGGAGAACCCCGACGCCGTCGAGGACTTCCACAGCGGCGAGGGCGGCGCGATCAACTTCCTCGTCGGGCAGGTCATGCAGAAAACGGGCGGCTCGGCGGATCCCGGTGACGTGAATCAGCTGTTGCGGGAAGAACTGGAAGGCTGATTTCGCGATCGACCTCACGCCTTCGGGACACTCCCGGACTCACGCCCTCGGTACTCCGTCACACAGTCGACACGCACGCGCACTGCACGCGCGCCTTGTCCCGCTCGAGTCTTGCGATTTTCCGGCGAAAGACTGATTAGCGGGTCGTTGCGTAGAGTCCCACAATGAGCGTTCACGTTCGAGACGGTGATCGACGGTGCAGTTGATCATCACCGAGAAAGACAACGCCGCGCGACGGATCGCCGACATCCTCAGCGACGGCGGGGCCGACGCCGAGCGGCGCAACGGCGTCAACGTCTACAAGTGGGGTGGCAAGCGCTGTATCGGACTGTCCGGCCACGTCGTCGGTGTTGACTTCCCGCCGGAGTACAGCGACTGGCGGGATGTCCAGCCCGTCGAGTTGATCGACGCCGAGGTGGTCAAATCGCCCACGCGGGAGAACATCGTCGCGACGCTGCGGAGTCTGGCTCGGGAGGCAGATGAGGCCGTCATCGCGACCGACTACGACCGCGAGGGTGAGCTGATCGGCAAGGAGGCCTACGAACTCATCCGCGAGGAGACCGACGCCCCGATCCAGCGAGTGCGCTTCTCCTCGATCACGGAAAACGAGGTCAAGCAGGCCTTCGCCAACCCGGACGATCTGGATTTCGACCTGGCCGCGGCGGGCGAGGCCCGACAGATTATCGATCTCATCTGGGGGGCGGCGCTGACGCGGTTTCTCTCGCTGTCGGCTCGCCAGCTGGGCGACGATTTCATCTCCGTCGGCCGGGTGCAGTCGCCGACGCTGAAGCTTATCGTCGATCGCGAGCGCGAGATCGAGGCGTTCGACCCCGACGATTACTGGGAAATCGTCGCCGAACTGGCGAAGAACGGATCGGGATTCGAGGCCCAATACTTCTACGACGACGACGGCAGCGAGGCCGAGCGCATCTGGGATGAGGATGAGGCCGAGTCGGTCTTCGAGCGCCTGCGCACGCAGCAGGCCGCCACGGTCGAGAGCGTCCGCCGGCGCACCCGGACGGACGCCCCGCCCGCGCCGTTCAACACCACCGCGTTCATCCAGGCCGCAGGGTCGCTGGGCTACTCGGCTCAGCGGGCGATGTCGATCGCCGAGGAGCTGTACACCGCCGGGTACGTAACCTATCCCCGGACGGACAACACCGTCTATCCCGACGATCTCGATCCTGGAGAACTGCTCGAGTCGTTCACCGGGACGAGCCCTTTCGGTGACGACGCGACGGCGCTGCTGGGGCAAGACGACATCGAGCCGACCCGCGGCGACACTGAGTCGACCGACCACCCGCCGATCCATCCGACCGGCGAATTTCCCGATCGCAACAACCTCTCCGACGACGAGTGGGAGATCTACGAACTCGTCGTTCGCCGCTTCTTCGCGACGGTCGCCGAGCCCGCCACCTGGGAACACCTGCGTGTGGTCGCCGACGCCGACGGCCTGCAACTGAAGGCCAACGGCAAGCGCCTGCTCGAGGCCGGCTATCACGAGGTCTATCCGTACTCCAGCGCCAGCGAGACCCACGTCCCCGACGTCCAAGAGGGCGAACAGCTGGCGATCGAGGATGTCGGCCTCCAGGCCAAACAGACCCAGCCGCCGCGCCGCTACGGGCAGTCGCGGCTCATCTCCAGGATGGAGGAGATGGGCATCGGGACCAAGGCGACCCGCCACGGCACTATCGAGAAGCTGTACGATCGCGGCTACATCGACGGCGACCCGCCACAGCCGACTGCGCTGGCGAAAGCGGTCGTCGACGCCGCGGAGGCCTTCGCCGAGCTGATCGTCAGCGAGGAGATGACTGCCCAGTTGGAAGAGGATATGACCGCGATCACCAACGGCGAGGCAACTCTGGAGGGGGTGACCGACGAGTCCCGGGAGATGCTCGAACGCGTCTTCGAGGAGTTACACGACTCCCGAGAGCAAGTCGGCGAGCACCTCCAGGAGTCGCTCAAGGAAGACCGGACGATCGGCTCCTGTCCGGAGTGTGGTTCGGATCTGGTGATCCGGCAGTCGCGATACGGGTCGTACTTCGTCGGCTGTGACGGCTATCCGGAGTGTGAGTACACGCTCCCGTTGCCTTCGAAGGGCGAACCGCTCGTGCTGGACGAGGTCTGTGAGGAACACGACACTCACCACGTCAAGATGCTCGCCGGTTCGGACACGTTCGTCCACGGCTGCCCGCGCTGTCAGGCCGAAGCCGCCGACGAGAACGAGGATCGTATCATCGGTGCGTGTCCCGAGTGCGGTCAGGAACACGGCGGGGAGCTGGCGATCAAGCACCTCCGGTCGGGATCACGGCTCGTGGGCTGTACCCGCTATCCGGACTGTGAGTACTCGCTGCCGCTGCCCCGTCGCGGCGAGATCGAGGTTCAGGACGAACGCTGTGCGGAACACGACCTCCCGCATCTGCGTATCCTCGATGGCGATGACGACGATGATCCCTGGGAGTTGGGCTGCCCGATCTGCAACTACGAGGAGTATCAGGCCCGCAACGCCGTCGAGGATCTGGAGGATCTCGACGGGGTCGGCTCGAAGACTGCGGAGAAACTTTCGGCGGCCGGCGTCGAGTCACCTGCTGACCTGGCCGGGATCGAGCCCGACGCGGTCGCCGAACAGGTCCGCGGCGTGAGCGCCGAGCAGATCCGCGACTGGCAGGCCGATCTCGAGGCCTGAGAGCGACCGTCGTAACGAGATACCGACCGCTCGCCTGCGGCCGAGCCGGTCGATACAAAGGCCGCTACACCATCGCCAGCGCTTGCCACAGGACGAACAGCGCGCCCGCGCCGACGAACGTGCTCAGCACGGCGTGGCGACGGGTCCGATCTGCTTCCGGCGAGCACTGCACGCTCCCGTGGCCGCCCGAATCAGCGTGTGAGCCGGCGTGGCCACATTCCGGGAGCATATCGACGCCGACGTGCGCGAACACGCCCGTCGAGACGCCGAAGAAGACCGCCTGCACGATCGGCGATAGCGAGGGCGTCAGAATCGACAGCGGAATCGCGGCGATCGCGACTGCCGAGGCCGGGACGATCATCGCGTAGCGTGGGAGGTCCGACTGCTGGAGTGCTTCCGAGCCGGTGAACCCCGCCGGGAACTTGTGCGCGAGGATGCCAAAGCCGAACAGCGCGGACAGGCCCGGCAGCGAGCCGTAGACCACGCCCATGATCGCTCCCGCTGCCAGGGCGTGGACTGTGAGTTCACCCGCGGCCGCGTTGAGCGGCAGGTCCCGATGCGTCACCAGGTGTCCGAGTTCGTGGGCGGCATAGCCGAGCAGGTACCCGAAGGCGATCGCGAACCCGCCGTAGGCGGCGTGACGGGTGATCGCTTTCGGCGCGAGCAACGCGGCAGCGCTCGCGAGCATGGCACCGCTTGAGAGGCCATAGGCCCACACCTGCTGGTTAGGGGTATCGAACTCGCTGACGTAGCTGATCCCGACGCCGGCGAACATCGCCACGAACCCGAAGAGGACGACGAACGTGAGTTTCGTCCGCCCCGCGGCGATGCCGGCGGCAACCATCGCGAGAAAGACGACGGCGGTGACGGCACTCACGAACAGCGTGATGCGCTCCTGTCGCTGGTGTCGTTGCGAGCCGGTACTGACTGACGTCGATGTCGTCTGGTTTGTATCCACGTTCCGAGATCACTCCGGTTGAACTGTCGACCGTGTATTAACAATATTGGGTCAGTGATTAATAACTATTTCTATTTGGGGTTCAGCATTTGTTATTGGGGGCTACGACTAGGTGGCGAGGCGGATTCCCCGCCCTACTGTAGGGGAGGAGCCGACACCCGCTCCCATACAACGGGCGGTTAATCCCTCGGAATTTCTCGCTCGCCATTTGGGGACGGTCCCGCTAGTCGCGTCTCCCATCACTCGCTGCGTGTAGCGGCCACAGGCCCGTTCGCATGGACTGTGAGAGCGCTGCTCTCGAACCAGTCACAAAAACCTGAAATACAATGGGCTCGCTTTCTCAGGGGAGTTCTTCGGTCACGTCGACGAGATCCGCTTCAGTCTGCCAGCGATACAGCCGCCCGTTCCGGTCGAACAGCTCGAAGACGCCGTCTTGCATCCAGCCGAAGGGGTGCTCCGCGTCCTCGTACTCCCGCTTGAGCACGTGGCTCTTGGAGAAATACTCGGTCGTACCGACGAGCAGCCCCTGTTCGACGAGGAAATCGCTCGGTTCCTTTTCAGCGACGCCGACGAGGTAGGTGACGATATCGGCGATCAAACAGAACTTCTGGATGCTGTTGTCCCACTCGCCGCGGATATCGACCATCCGGAACGCGTAGGCGTCCTGGCGACGGTTGAGTCGATCGACCACCAGATTCAGCCGTCGGATCGGCTCTCGGTCGTAGTTTCCGAGCACGAAGTACGACCGATCGTTCTCGTAGACCGGCGTCAGTTCGCTCAGCGCGTGGAGGATTTCCTCGTTGTCCGCCAGCGAAATCTCTTCTTCCTCGAGCCGATCTTTGGCACTCGTGAGGACGTCTTCGGGGACGGGCGGCTCCGCATCGGGCATGGACGCTTTTTCTCCAAGTCGTGCGATATATTTTATGGCAGCGTCGAACCGTTCAGCACCCTGATTTACCCTAGAGTGATTTACCCCAGGGTAAACTACTTGGCGCAGGAGCGCATACGACGGCGTATGAGCACCGAACTGGAAACCGCGTCGGGGATGGGCTCGCGCGAACTCGTCCACTTCGTCACCCAGCAGACGCGGTTCGCGCTGGTCACCAACATCCTGCAACACCCCGAGCAGCTTCCCTCGATGTACGAACTCGAGCAACTCAACCCCAGCGTGAGCGAGGCGACCGTCTACAAGCACGTCCAGAAGCTGATCGACGCCGGCATCGTCACGGAGGTCGCGCTGGACGACGACCAACGTCGCCAGGGCTACCCCTGGAAGTTCTACGGCCTCACTGCAGACGGTCGCGAGTTCCTCGAAGCTCACAACCTGCTCGCCGCCGAGGACACCCTCCAGCGGATGTACGAGACTATCTCCGACAAACCCGAGAAGATGGTCAAATACGAGCAGGCGCCTCGGCCCTAGACCACCCACTACCACTTTTTACTGCGTCGGGTGCGCTCACTACGTTCGCGCACCACTCCTTGCAAAAACGTGGGGAAAAACTACCTCGACCTCACTACGTTCGGTCGAGTGAAACGCGCCTCCGGCGCGTATGCTAGTCTCCGACTGCCTCTTCCACGATTTCGATCTCCTCCTCTGTCAGCCCGTACAATTCGTAGACGATCTCGTCGATCAACTCGTCGGTGCGCTCGATCTTTTCCTCCAGTTCCTCGGCCCGGGCTTTCGTCTCGGTGTAGTTTTCGAGCCCACTCTCGACGTCGGCCACGCGGGGCAAAGTCAGCTGTTGCAGGCGGTCGATCAAGGAGTTGGTCTTGGTCGCGGTCTCCCGGAAGTCCGCGAACCCGCCGGCCTCCTCGACGGCGACGGGCACGAACGCCGCGATCAGATCTGCCTCCGTCTCGATGAGGTCGGTGATCCTGAGCGCCGGCAGGGGGTCAGTCTCGGTGTAGCCCCACTGGTCGGTCTCGTGTGCCTCTGGATCGTCGGGTTTGTAGCGAGCGGTGAGTCGAATCTCGACCGTCGTGGGCGACTCGCGTTCGACCGTGGCCTCGCCGACCCGGAGGTTCGGCCGCTGCTCGGTGGTCTGCTGGAGGATCGAATCCGCCGCACCCTCCGGGGGCTGGGTCAGGCCGATCTCTGAGAGTGTCTGGCCCTCCTCGTAGTTGCCGAGGTGGTCGAGAAGGGAGAGGTTGAGATTATGTAGTGACTTGTTTGCATCTAATATGGCCTGAGAGAGTTCAGATAAAGCGACGTTGACTTGCACATTCTCCCCATTCATATCCAGATATTGACTTTCAACCTCTTTTTCTGTTAACTTCCCTTTCGGAGGAATCCCAAATGGATACAGGTAATCTCGCTTGAAAGTAAAATAACCTCCGCGTAAGGCATATCCTGTCCTAGATATGAAAAACCACAGAAGTTTACTGTTTAACAATGCTATTAGTGAATATTCTGTAAATTATGTATCATCATTTAGTAAAACACCATACACTTTTGTTTTGTGATAGTGATCGTTTTCGTCAAGAGTGAAACTACCTCCATATCCAATCTCTGGTGTCAATATTTTATTCTGTTCGAATTTTGTTAGATTCTTGGGATAGACGTAGTCATACCATCTTTCGTTATCCATCTTTCCGTCTTCTCTACCCCGAAGAGCTTCTTCATGTTTCGTGAGATAGTCATACGCTTTCGGATATTTTTCGCTCAATTCTTTTTCCTCTATGAATCTTGCTTCCTTCTCTCCAGTAGAGTTGTCTGGAATATCATATGGGAATATAACCCGTCGATCTGTCTCTACGTACTCATACCGGCCCACATCTTCGCCTTTCAAGAACGGCTTCAGAATTTCTGTTTCAATTTTGTGCGTTTCTCCATCTTCCTTGCTTTCAACTAGCTCATATTCTCCTTCCTCCCCGACATGATGCAATAAGTAGATACTGTCCGCACTTGTCTGCAGGCCAACATATACTTTTGCGATGTCTTCTAGTTTTCTTGGTTGCTGATCGATACGATCTAAAACTTCTTTAACCCCAATCGAATTGAATATCCATGATGAACTGTCGTATTCAGAAATATATCTAAACTCAGTTTTTTCAACTGTAATGAGGTTGATAGGTGATAATTCTGCATACTCAAATTCTTCTTGGGGACTTGCAGAGAGAACTAGAACACAAGTATATACTGATGCTCCATTGAATACCTGCTCATGGCCGAATGAGACGACTTTATCAAGCGCATTTCTATCAGATATGAATTCTCTTAGTCCTTCACCAGATTTATTTTTGAAAAATTTATGTGGTTCGATAAACCCCAGTTTTCCAGTTGGATTTGTCAATCTATACCCTTCTTCAGTGAAACACATATATAAATCGAAATTCCTCACTGAGGATTGATATTTATTTGATATATAATTGGCTTGTATGGGAGTGTTCGCTCTTATCGATTGAATCCGCACATACGGCGGATTCCCGACAACAGCATCGAACCCAGCGCTGTCCATCTTCTCACCATCTTGGTCAAAGAACACCTCGGGGAACTCCAGTTCCCAGTGGAAGAACGTCTCCTCGCCGGCCATCGCCTGCGCCGACGTGAACCAGTCGTTCTCTTGAATCTCGGCCCAGTCGTCCTCATCCTCAATGGCGTCGGCCATCTCCTCGTAGGCCCCCTCGGGCACGTCCAGCCCGAACCGCTCGGCGGTGTGGACGTTCGCCAACTCGAACAACCGCCCGTAGAGGGGATCGTCGCGGATCTCGTCGTACAGTTCTTCCATCGACTTGATGTCTGCCAGTTCGTCGTTGTCGATCGCCAGCAACTCCTGCATCAACTCCATGACGTGGCCCAGCGTGCGCTGGCGCACCCGCGCGAACGCCTGCGTCAGCGTCAACTGCCCACCCTCGCCCTCGCTGTCCTCGGACAGCACCTCCGTGATGTCACTGCCGACCAGCGAATTGCCGGTCTTGAGGTGGTGATCGAAGAAGGCCAGCGGCTTGTCCGCCGCCAGCGTCTCCAGCCACATCGACAGCTTGGCGAGTTCGACGGCCATCCCGTTGAGGTCCACGCCGTAGATGCACTCCTTCGCGATCGTCCGGCGGATCTCGTCTTCGGGGAAGTCGAACTGCTCCTGCTCGCGAACGACTTCCATCACGCGCTCGGTGAGGTAGGCCGTCGCCTTCGTCAGGAAGTGCCCGCTCCCCATCGCCGGATCGAGGATCCGTAACTCCTGAATCCCGTCGTACAACCCCCGGAAGTACTCGACGTCGCTGCGCTCCAGCCCGCGATCCTGCAGGTCGTCCTCGATGTCGTCGACCAGCGGCCCGACCGTCTCCTCGACGATGTAGGTCACGACGTAATCAGGCGTGTAGTACGCGCCCGTCGCCTTGCGCTCGCCCTCGTCGTTGACGACGTACAGTCCGCCCTCAGGGACCGTTTCGACCGCGTCGGCGACCGAGACCTCGGTGGCGGGCTTCCAGACCTGCGCGCCGTCCTCGGCGACGGCGGCGTACTGCTCGGGCGCGATCCGGAAATCGTGTTCCAGCAACCCCTCGTAGACCGACCCGAGGTGGCGGGTGTCCAGATCGGCGTAGTCGGCCAGCACGTCCCGGTCCTCGTCGTTTGCGACCGTCGAAAGCTGGTAGATGACCTCCGCGAGATGACGGTCGCTCACCTCGTGATCAGCCAGAAAGTCGTGCTCCTCGCGGTCGAACAGGCCGCCGTTGTACGGCGGGATCCCCAGCGACTCCTCGCCGTTGTCGATCAACTCGAACAGGTCCTGCAGTCGCCCCCAGTAGCCCGTCGCGTACTCGCTGAAGGCCTCCTCGAAGGTCTTGCCGGCCTCGATCTCCTCGTAAATCTCCCGCCGAATCGCATCGAGACTGAAATTGTCCTCGTACTCCTCCTGTGCGCCCGGTTCGTCCGGATGGATGAGCCCCCGTGACTCCGCGTAGAGGACAAACATCAGCCGATAGAGCAACACCAGTGATTGCTCTTTTAACTCTGCCAGCGCGGCGTCGTCCTCGGGGTCGATGTCCAGATCGTTGTACTCGACGAACCCGCGCCCGAGCACCCTGAGCGCGGTGAAGACGTTGTCCTGCAGGTCCTCGCCCAGTTCCTCGGCAGCGGTTTCGCTCTCGGACCAAACTGTCTCCAGAAAGGTCGCCCCGGCGGTTTCCCGAAAGGCAAGCTGCCCGAAAAACGTATAGAAGTACTTGAACTCCTCCAGATCGCCCGACCTGAGGATCTCGGGGAGATCGACCTCGTAGTAGATCTGTGTTTCGTAGTCTTTGGTGCTGTAGAGTCGCCACTTGCGGCCGTTGGTCAGGACCCCCCACGCGAGGTCGTCAGGCGTCCGTTCCAGATAGTATTTGATCTGATTCGAGGCGTCCCGGTAGTTACGGCGCTCGCTGAACTCGGCGTCGAAGTCTGCGTCCCACTGTTTGACTTCGAGGATCGCGTTCGCCCGGGCGAACGTCGCCCGCGTGTCGTCGTCGCGCTTGCGTTTCATCGCCTCCCGGCGGTCCTCGGCCGAGTCGTACAGCAACCCGTCGACTTCGCCGCCACCGTCAGGCAGTGAGGTCTCAGAAATCTTCTCGAACCCCAGCGCTTCGATGACCGGGTCGACCCAGGCGTCGATCAGTTCGTGCTCCTTGTAGGCCGCGAGCAACTCGTGTTCGTCCAGATAGAGCGCCCGAAGGGCGTCGAACGCGTCCTCGGCGGTGTCGTCACAGTCCCACTCCTCGAGGTCGTCGATTCGCTCGCGGAGATAGTAATCGGCGAACAGCCCCGAGTTCCGATACGGCATCTCGCCGAGTGTCGCCTGACTCATGCGTTGGCTGATCACCGGACGGCGAAGGTAATCAAAGTTGGGCACGTCTGCGCGCGTTGAGACACGGATTCTCTCACATAAAATGGACCTTGACCGCTGCCCGTCTCACCGCCTCGTCGCTCGGGACGAATAAACGGTGTTTAAGTCAGGCCAACCAATAGGGCCGAGCATGGACGAGCGAACCTACACCGCGGAGGCCGAGCCCGGCGACGACGTAACCGTCAAAGGCTGGGTGCACGAGATCCGCGACCTCGGTGGCATCGCATTCATCATCGTACGGGACACGACCGGCAAGATCCAGGTCAAATTCGAGAAAGACGAGATGGACGACGAGCTTGTCGAGACCGGCCTGGACGTCCACCGCGAGAGTGTCGTCGCGGTCACGGGCGCTGTCGAAGAGGAAGACCGCGCCCCGACCGGCGTCGAAATCGTCCCCGAGTCGGTCGAGGTTATCGCCGAGGCCGACCCCGAACTCCCGCTGGATCCCTCCGGGAAGGTCGACGCCGAACTCTCGACGCGGCTGGACAACCGGACGCTGGACCTGCGCAAACCCGCGGTCAAGGCGGTCTTCGAGATCCGGGCGGAGGTCCTCCGGAGCGTCCGTGAGGCCTTCCGCGAGGTCGACGCGACCGAGATCAACACGCCCAAGATCGTCGCTACGGGCACCGAGGGCGGGACCGAGCTGTTCCCGATCACCTACTTCGGTCGCGAGGCCTTCATGAACCAGAGCCCGCAGCTGTTCAAGCAGCTGATGGTCGGCTCCGGCCTGGAGCGGGTCTTCGAAATCGGCCCGATCTTCCGCGCGGAGGAGCACAACACGCCGCGACACCTCAACGAGGCCACCTCGATCGACTTCGAGTCGGCCTTCTTCGACCATCAGGACGCCATGGACGTCTGTGAGCACGTCGTCAAGGCCGCCTACGAGGGCGTCGCGGAGAACTGTCAGCGCGAGCTGGAGGCGCTCGACCTCGCAGACGACTTCGAGGTGCCCGACGGCGAGTTCCCGCGGCTGACCTACGAGGAGGCCATCGAGCGGATCAACGCGACGGGCGAACTCGACGAGCCGCTGGTCTGGGGCGACGACCTCTCGACGGAAGCCGAGCACGTCCTCGGCCAGGAGGTCGGCGAGCACTACTTCATCACCGACTGGCCCAGCGAGATCAAGCCCTTCTACATCAAGGACTACGACAACGACGAGGAAATCTCGACGGGCTTCGACATGATGCACCCGTCGATGGAGCTGGTCTCGGGCGGTCAGCGTGAGCACCGCTACGACCACCTCGTCGACGGCTTCGAACAGCAGGGACTCGACCCGGAGGCCTTCGAGTACTACACCAAGATGTTCAAGTACGGCATGCCGCCCCACGCCGGCTGGGGCCTCGGCGGCGAGCGCCTGGTCATGACGATGCTCGGACTTGACAACATCCGAGAGGCGGTGATCTTCCCGCGAGATCGCCAGCGACTCTCTCCGTAGAGTCGCTCGATCTCGCCGCGGTTCAAGATCGCCAGCGACTGAGTCCCTGAGGCGAAGTGGCTGGGAGCCAGCGAGACGAACGGAGTGGGCCTCGCCAGACCGGCAACGGCTGAGTCCCTGACGAAACGTTGAGAGCACACGGGAACAGCGATCGAAGCAAGCCGTTTCACTGCTGGCGAACACAGCGAGTCAGCAGGGCTTTTTCGCAAGTTTGCGGGCCGAGCGGGGATCTTTCGGTCTTGCTGGTCTGTGAACGGCGGCGAAGCCGCAACGCTGTTCCCGCAGCGACGTAGACGCGAGGAAACCCGAGGGAAGAAAAGTGGTTGTATATTTTTGACGAGGCGGTGGGAGACTAGCATCCGCGCCGAAGGCGCGGTTCACCGGACGCGAGGCGGAGCCGAGCGTCCGGGTTGTTTTTCCCCACGTTTTTGCGAGGAGCGGTGCGCGCCGACGGCGCGCACCCGACGAAGTAAAAAGTGGTATTAGAGTTCGCCGATCGCCGCAGTCTTCAGTTGCCCCGTCAGCTGGACGCCGTGGTCGTCCATCCGTGAGACGATCCGCTTTGCCTGCCCGGCGGAGAGATACTTGTCCTCGACGGCGGCGCGAACGACGACGCCGAACGAGCCGGTGACCGATGCACCGAGCCCCTCGGCAAGCGCTCGCAATCGTTTATCGTCCGACAGCACCAGAATTCGTCGATCGTCGTCGATGGACTCGTCGAACAGCCCCCCGAGCAGTGCCGCCTCGTACCCGGCGGCATCGAGCCCCAGCGCGCTGGCGGCCTGCTCGCGGACTTCGGGCCGGACGGAAGTGATGACCGTCGACTCCTCGATGAACTGCGCGAGGTTGGTCGCGGCAGGCTCGGTCGTGATCTGGGCGCGGACCGCCGCCGGCACGACGATCGCGCCGTCGAAGTACGACAGCAGGTCGAGTTCGCCGATCTGGCCGAGATCGTACAGCACCGTCGGTCCGACGTGGACGAACGTCATGGGTCGATGGCGGTCGCGGCGTCGTCGGTCAACTCCTCGGGCGTGTACTGGGCGGTGAGGTTCTTCTCGTGGGCGACCTCCAGCCAGTCGGCGACGGTACAGTCGGCGATATCGGCGGCCTCACCGATCGAGACGTCGCCGGTCTGGTAGCGCTCGACCGCGACCCGGATCCGGAGCGTCTCCAGCCCTTCCTGCAGGGCTTTCTCGATCGTCGTCTCGTCGTCGTCCCCGAGCAACTCTGCGACCGCCTCGAGATCGGCGGCGGTCTCTTCGGCTACCTCGGCACTGAGTGTCGGCATATACACGCCTGTATAGCTGAAGCGGCCTTGAAGGTAGGGGCTGGCAACCGCCGTCGGCGCGAGCGACCGTCCCGCAACCGTCTCGCTTTTGTCCGTCCACACGGACGTTCGAACGATGACCGACGAGGCGACAGTGTTCGTCCCGGGGCACGTGACCGGCTTCTTCACGGTCCATCGGGACGACGACCCGACGGCGAGCGGTTCGCAGGGGGCTGGGGTGACACTCGCCGACGGCGTCAGCGTGACCGTCGAACGGGCCGACGACCGACGCGTCGAACTGAACGGCCAGCCGGCGAGCGTCGACGCCGTCGAGACCGTCCTCGACACGCTGGACGCCGAGGCGGCTGTCGTCGCCGAGACGGACCTCCCGATCGGATCGGGGTTCGGGATCTCCGGGGCGATGGCACTCGGCGCGGCGCTGGCGGCCAACAGCGTCTACGAACGCGAACTCTCCAGAAACGAACTCGTCACGATCGCCCACGGCGCTGACGTTCGGGCCGGGACCGGACTGGGCGATGTCGTCGCGCAGGCGGCCGGCGGCATGCCGATCCGGCTCGAACCGGGCGGGCCACACCACAACGAGATCGACGCCGTCCCCTGTCGCCCGCGAGTCGAGTACGTCACGTTCGGCGAACTCGACACCGGCGAGGTGATCGGCGGCGATACCGACCTGCTCAGCAAGGCTGGCACGGAGGCGCTCTCGCGACTTGTCTCCGAACCTACTCCCGAACAGTTCGCCTACGCCTCCCGGCGGTTCGCCCGCGAGTCGGGTTTGCTGACTGACCACCTCCGGGAGGTCATCCAGGACGTGAGCGAGGCCGGCGGCGAGGCCTCGATGGCGATGCTCGGCGAGACAGTCTTCGCGCTCGGGTCTGGGCTCTCCGACGCCGGATACGACCCCGAGGCTTGCCGGGTCGACGCTGCCGGCGCACGGCTCGTGTAACGAAAGCGGTTTTTCGGCGCTTCCCCGAGTACCGGTATGGCCGACGAACTCGATATCCCCGAGAGCCACCCCCGCTACGAGTCGCTTTTGACGCGTCACCGGATCGAGGCAGGGGTCGAGAAGGGGATCACGAGCAAACAGGGGCTGATCGCCGAAGGACGGGGCGAGGCCTTCGACTACCTGCTGGGCGAGCGGACCCTCGAGAGCGCCGAGACGGCCGAACGTGTCGCGGCCGCGCATCTGCTTTTGGCCGACCGTCCCGTGCTCTCGGTCAACGGCAACGTCGCCGCGCTCGTCCCCGGAGAGATCGGCGAACTGGCCGCAGCGACCGGCGCCGAAATCGAGGTGAACCTCTTCAACCGCACCGACGAGCGGATGGCAGCGATCGCTTCCCACCTGCGCGAGCACGGCGCGGGGGAGGTCAAGGGGCTGGACGCCGACGGGCGGATCCCGGGACTGGAGCACGAACGCGCGAAGGTCGACGCCGACGGAATCGAGAGCGCCGACGTCGTGCTCGTCCCGCTCGAGGACGGCGACCGAGCCGAAGCCCTCGGGGAGATGGGCAAGACCGAGATCGTGATCGACCTGAACCCGCTGTCGCGATCGGCACAGGTCGCGGCTGTGCCGATCGTCGACAACGTCCTGCGTGCCGTCCCGAACATCACCGCCCACGCCCGCGAACTGGACGAGGAGTCGGATGCGACTCTCGAAGCGATCATCGCGGAGTTCGATCCCAACGCGGCGCTCCAGGCGGCAGAACAAGCGATCCGCAGTGGCGATCTCAAGTAACGAGCGACGGTTGCGCGCTCGATCGGCGAAAGGGTCAGAGCCGTCGATGCGATCGAGACAGGTCGTCCGCTAGCTCGATGCTTCGACGCGCTCGGCGACAGTTTCCAGGTCGTCCATCGTGAGCGCGGCCGGTTCGTCGCGTTCGGACGCACCTGGCTCGAACGCCAGCTCGTACTCGTGCCAGTCGCCGATCCGCGCCGTCTCGTCGAGGATTTCCGCTTCGCTGAATCCCACGTCCGCCTCGGAGACGACCAGCTTGCTCGGTGTCGTCGCCGTCTCGCGGCGTGGCTCCAGTTCCATGTCGTAGATGTGCCAGTCGCCGAACCGCGCAGTCACGTCCAGTACTTCACCCTCCGGGAACCCCGCGATCGATTCGGTCAGTCGATATGCCTCTCGTCCCATACGGTTGGGCATATTAACTCGGAACTGAAAAAACTTTTGCAGCATGCGTAGCCGGTACCGAAGCGCTGTCCCCGGCAATAGACCGACCGGTCTTTTGTGGCCTCGCCGAGAGACGCCAGTATGGTCACATACGATTCGCGCGGGTGCCGGCCCGGTGAGCGCCGATGGTAAATCTCGTCGTGTCGTCGCTGCAGCTGGTGCTTGCGCTCGTGTTAGTCGTCTTGAACGGCTTTTTCGTCGCTTCGGAGTTCGCCTTCGTTCGGGTGCGCGCGACGTCAGTCGAACAGCTCGTCTTGGACGATCGGACCGGATCGGCTGCGCTCCAGGAAGTCATGGAGCAACTCGACGACTACCTCGCGGCGACGCAGCTCGGGATCACGATCGCCTCGCTCGGTCTGGGGTGGGTCGGTGAACCGGCGGTCGCAGCGCTCATCGAGCCTGTTCTCGGTGAGTTCCTCCCGGCCGGGATCGTCCATCTCGTCGCGTTCGCGATCGGGTTCAGCATCATCACGTTCCTGCACGTCGTCTTCGGCGAGCTCGCACCGAAGACGATCGCGATCTCCCAGGCCGAGCGCCTCGCGCTCTTTCTCGCGCCCCCGATGAAGGTCGCCTATTACCTGTTTTCCCCCGGCATCGTCGTGTTCAACGGTGCGGCGAACGCGTTTACGCGGATGCTCGGTGTCCCGCCGGCCTCCGAGAGCGACGAGACCCTCGAAGAACGGGAGATTCGCCGGATACTCGCACAGTCCGGCGAAGCGGGTCACGTCGACGCGGGCGAAGTCGAGATGATCGAGAGCGTCTTCGACCTGGACGATACAGTCATCAGGGAGGTGATGGTACCGCGTCCGGACGTCGTCAGCGTGTCCGGCGACCAGCAGCTAGACGAGATCCGGGCGACGGTCCTCAGGGCCGGGCACACGCGCTATCCTGTCGTGTCGGCCGCGGACCCGGATCAAGTGGTCGGGTATCTCGACGTGAAGGACGTGCTCGGTGCTGGCCACGCCGGTGACGAGGAGACGACTGCCGCGGAGCTGGCCCGTGAGATCATGATCGTCCCCGAGATGACCAGCTTGCAGGAGTTGCTGTTGCAGTTCCGCGACGAGCAGCGACAGATGGCTGCGATTGTCGACGAGTGGGGCGCGCTCGAAGGGATCGTGACGATCGAAGACGCCGTCGAGGCCGTCGTGGGCGACCTCCGTGACGACTTCGACGTCGAGAGTCGCGAACCTGCGATCCGCCAGGACGGACGCGACGCCTACGACGCCGACGGTGCCGTCCCGCTCTCGACGGTCAACGACGTCCTCGGCACTGAGTTCGAGGCCGAGGGATACGGGACGGTTGCCGGACTCGTGTTGGACCGGCTCGGGCGTGCCCCCGAGGTCGGTGACCGCATCGAAATCGGCGAGTTCGACGTGGAGGTGGCCGCCGTCGACGGGTCCCGGATCGAGTCCGTTCGGCTCACCCGTCGGACTGCATCCGAGGACGGAGCCGATGCGGTCGAGAGCGATCGCGACGACCCCGCCGAGTGACGGTCCGGAGACTCGATCCCGTCGACGACAGGGCCTTGCGCTGGCCTCCGCTCCCGGCCCGACGCCGTCGTCGAAAGGAAACCTATTTTACGTCCCTGCCATTATCCTGCGGTGCGAGGGCCGGTAGCTCAGTCCGGCAGAGCGTCTGACTCTTAATCAGACGGTCGCGTGTTCAAATCGCGCCCGGCCCGCTCACTCTATCGCTCGCAAATTCGCGAGCGATTGCTGTGGATAGCCGGCGGGATTTGAATGAGGGAAGCCGCAGCCCGCGCAGCGAACATCGTGAGCGAGCAGGACCGTCTTCGCGTGGTTCAAATCGCGCCCGGCCCGCTCTAAACTTTTCAGCGTCGGGTGTCCTCACGCGACTGCGCCGCGTTGCGGGCACCACTCCTCGAAAACTTTAGAATCCAAAAGGCCGGGCGCTCACTTCGTTCGCACCCGGTGAAACGGCTCGCTCCGCTCGCCGTATGCTGGTTCAAATCGCGACCGACCTGCCTTTGCGACGAATAATTCATGGGGAGCGAAGTGGCTACAAGCGATTTGAATCCTGGAGTCTTAGCGCGAGCGACCGTCTTCCTCCGGTTCAAATCGCGCCCGGATCGCTGTCAACTACTCCACCCTCAACGAGCGAACCCGTCAGCGGGGAGCGAGTAGGATGGTTCTTCTCGTTTTTACGACGCGCTTTGTAGGAACTCTTGCGTCCGCATCCAATCGCCCAGAACGGGAGCAAGAACGCATGACTTCGGGACGGTAGCTAGAGGGGACAGGAAATGATCGACCGACCTCCGACGCCGTTTTATCATTCAACGAGACAAGTCCCCTCCGAGATTATGTACAAGCAGGTCTGTCAATTGTCAGCCGAAGTATCAACTGTATAACTACACTCTCCGGATGAGATACCCCCAATGACCGTTTCATGTCTGATCAACAGCGCGAAAGTCGAGGAATCAACAGACGAACAGTCCTGAAAACGGCCGGGATGGCGACGGTCGGCCTCGCAGCGTACTCCGGAACCGCGAGTGCCACGCCGCCCACGGAGATCAGATTCTGTGGGTGCTCACAGATCTGTTTCGGAGAGAATGATGGCAGAAACTTTGTCCTGTATGCGACCGAAACGGAGGACGGCTACGACTGCGAGCTCGACGAGGTCGGCGTCGAGGCGACCTGCGAAACGGCCGGTGACGACGAGAAGATTATCGGGCTTTTCAATAGGAGACTGGACGACTACCGATTCTTCAAGAATCCAAACAACTGCGCATCGCGAGCACTCAGTGACCTCGGCTTTGACGAGCCTGCTGGAGAGACTGTTGGAGACATCGACTGCCCCCTCCCGGATGATCTCGAGGACGACATCCTTTACATGTTCTACGAGCGTGTCAGCCGTCACGAGTATGTTATCAACGATCCGAAGAGCGTGAATGTCGGTAAAGTTATAGTTCGAACCCGTAAATGCAATCCGCCGAGCCAGTGGGTGGATAATCCGAATGGACCGCCGAACGACCGCGGACAGGGGCCGCCGTAGAATTGCCATCTACCGCTTCTGTTTTCCGGTCCAACAGCCATAGCCTCGCCTATCGTTGGCCGATCCCGTGCGTCGCTGGAGTCCCCGCGCTTGTCGAGATACCGCTCGAACTACAACGTGCCGTATCAGGAGTGCCGAAGTGGGCACCTCGTTTAGCATCTGAGCGACAGGGCGCCAAGCCTCGTCCTCACGGAGCGAGTAGAAATGGATGCAGCGTCCGTTATCGGTTTACTCCCACTCCGTGCTGGGCATTCACCAGTCGCATCCGGTGAAACGGCTCGCTTCGCTGGCCGTATACTGGTTCAAATCGCGCCCGCCCCGTTTTCCCACGAACGGCATGAGCAATGTAAACGCCAGGGCAATTTGAATGAGAGAAGCCGCAGCCCGCGCAGCGAACATCGTGAGCGAGCAGGACCGTCTTCGCGTGGTTCAAATCGCGCTCGCCCCGCTCTAAACTTTTCAGCGTCGGGTGTCCTCACGCGACTGCGCCGCGTTGCGGGCACCACTCCTCGAAAACTTTAGAATCCAAAAGGCCGGGCGCTCACTTCGTTCGCACCCGGTGAAACGGCTCGCTCCGCTCGCCGTATGCTGGTTCAAATCGCGCTCGGCCCGCTTTCTGCGACGAACGTTTTGTGCTGAGCGAAGTGGCTAGCGGGATTTGAATCCCGGAAGTCCCGCGCGAATCAGTGCGCGATTGCCGTCCGCCGATACAAGCCGTACAGACCAAAGAGGGGAAACCGATCAGTCCGACGGTGTCGCCATCACGCTGTCTTCGGACGATTCGAGGAACTCGATGTCCCGCAATGCCGAATAGGCGAGCAGTCCGAAGCCGACCTTGGCCACGATGTCGATGTAGGTGACCACAAGCGAGACGGTTTCGGTGTTCATGAAGGCGAACCCGGTTTCGCCGAGCAGCCAGACGACCGGGTAGATCATCCAGAGGACGACGACGAAGTTCCGTAGCGTCCGGTACAGCGCCAGGGTCATGTCGTCGCGCTCGCGGGCGAGTTCGCCGATGTCGGTGTACAGCCAGTACACGAGGACGCCGAAGGCGACGCCACCGGCAGCGAACAGCACCAGATTCAGCGGCGAGGCGACCATCCCGCCGGCGAACCCGAGCACGATTGTCGAGGCCTGTAGCGCCCCGAGTTTCGCGATCGTCTCCCGGTCGGCCCCGGCCAGGAAGGCGACGTAGGCGATGTGCATCGGCGTCGTCAACAGCCAGTCGACGTACCGCGGGATGTACAGCGTGGCCCCGCGAGCGCTCGTGACCGTGCCGACGTCGAGCGCCATCAGCGCGTACGCGACTGTCGCGATGGCCGTCACGCCGACCAGATCCAGAAACGGCAGGCGATGCGCCTCGGACAGGCGGGTGTACCCCACGATCAGTCCGATCGTTCCCAGTGCCATGCCGACGGTGCCAAGCGTGAACCAGGTGGTGATTGTTAGATCCATGATCAATCGTCAGTTGTTGCGGGCTCCGGAGACGACGCTCCCGAGGGGGTCGTCTCGACGGTGAAGCGTTCGAGTAGCTGTTCGAGATCGGAGGCGCGCCGGCGGAGATCGGTCGCGGATTCGGAGACTTCGGTGATCGCGTGCTCCTGATCGTCGGCCGCAGCGGCGACGGTATCCGCTTCCTGTGCGGTCTGCTGGCTGATCGCCGAGAGGTCGTCGATCGTTTGCATTACCTCCTGTGCGGTCCGAGCTTGCTCGGCCGTCGCGTCGTCGATCTCCTGGATACCCGCGTCGGCGTCCTCGGTTCGGTCGACGATCGTCTCCAGAGCGTCGACGGTTTCGGTGACGGTCTCGACGCCGTCCGTGATCCGCTCGCTCGTCGACTCCATCGTCTCGACGGTATCGCCGGCCTGTGACTGGATGCGCTCGATGCGCTGTTCGATATCGCCGGCGGCGTCTTTGGTCTCCTCGGCGAGGCTCTTGATCTCGTCGGCGACCACGGCGAACCCGTCTCCCTGTCCGTCGGCGTGAGCGGCCTCGATAGAGGCGTTCAGCGCCAGCATGTTGGTCTGCTCGACGATCTCGGTGATCACGTTGATGATGTCGTTGATCTCGTCGAGATCGTCGTCCAGCGCGTTGATCTCCTCGACCATCTCCTCGGTCTCGGCCTCGATGGCGTTCATCTCCTGGATAGCCTCCTGTGCGGCCTCACGACCCTCCTCGCCGGCTTCGGCCGCCGCCTGAGAGGTCTCTGCGACCTCTTGGGCCGAGGATGCGACCTCCTCGGCAGTTGCGCTGAGGTTTTCCATCTCGCCGGAGGCGTCGTTGAGTCGCTCGTTCTGTTTCCGTGCCCCCTCGAAGATCTCGTCGATAGAACTGGTGACCTGCTGGCTCGCCTCGCTGACTTCGTCGGCGTTGCGCTGGACGCGGTCGGAGGCGGTGAGCACCTCCGAGGAGAACGACTCGACGTCGGCGACGATCCGCTCCAGGGAATCCAGCGTCGCGTTGATCTTCTGGCCGACCCGCTCCATCGCGTCACTCTCGCTCTGGGGATCGACCCGGCCGGTCAGATCACCTTCGGCGGCCTGATCGAGTACGGACTCGTATTCGCTCGCCTTCGAGGTGAGATGGGAGGTCATCGCCTCCATCTCGGCCCGTTCGCTCTCGGCCTCGCGGCGGGCCTGCTCGGCGGATTCGCGTGCCCCTTCGGCGGACTGACGCGCCTCCTGGGCCTCGTCGATCTTCTCCCGGAGGGAATCGCGCATCGCCGCGAAGGACTGATAGAGCGACCCAATCTCGTCTTCGCGCGTCGTCCGCAGGTCCACGTCGAGGTCGCCGTCGGCCATCTCCTCGGCACGGGCCGTCAACCGACGCAGCGACGTGATCGTATTACTGCCGATCGTCACGCCGACGAGTCCGAGGTTGATGATCGCGAGCAGGACCAACCCGAGCAGGTCGGCGTTGATTTGATCGGCCAGCGCGTAGGCGTCCGCCCGTTGGGTCTGGACCATCACCGTCCAGTCGGCCGTCTCCAGTCCCGTAGCACTTCGAAGCGTCCCATCGTCGGACGTGAAGTCGCTCTCACCGGCTCCGAGATCGAAGCCATCGACACCTGCGTCCGTCAGGAGTTTACTCTGATTCGGATGCGCCGCGTAGCGACCCTGCTGGTCGATCACGACGGTCGTCGTGTCGCCGGCGTTGTCCGCGATCCGATCGGCGTGAGCAGAGAGATCGATCATGTACACGAGCGCTCGATCGTCGGTTCCCTCGATCGGCGTGATCGCGGCGACGATCGGGTGGTCGACGACCGACACCGAGAACGGTTCGGTCAGGACGACGTCGTCACTCCCGTCGAACGACGGTGGATCGGTCGCGAACGGGGCACCCTGCACGCTGGCGTTGACACCGATCATCCTGTCGGCGGAACTCGTCACGAACGTCATGTTCTCGGTATTCAGGTAGTGCACCCCGATCACGTCGTCAGGTGTGTGTCCGGATGCGACCAGCGAATCGAGATCCTGTTTTATTTCGTCGGTATCTCCGCTGGCGTAGACCGGGAGTTTCGAGGTCGTTCGTGCGTCGCCCTCGATCGACCGAAGCCAGGTATCGATCTGGCTCGCCTCGGTGTTCGACTGAGCTGTCAGATCCGTTTCGACGTTCTCCTGTAGTTGTGTGGTCGTCTGTGCGCTGATCACGCCACCGAACGCGACGATCACCACGATGGAGAACGCGAGTGCGACCCCCAGCCGCATCGCGTAGCTCTGACGAACCGCTGCCGGAAGCAGCGATCGTTTCGACGGTTTCATCGACAGACAATTCGATTTCGCACAGTAAAACCCACGCCCTCGATTTTCAGCGGTGATAACACCGACCGATGGCGGATCCGCGACCGTCCGAGCCGGTAATATCATTACCCGGGACCGAATAGTATCACGACACTTACCACAGACAATGTCGAGCGCCGACAGTGAGGCCGTCCGGACGATGCTTGCGGATATTATCGCTGACCCCGAGCGGGGTCAGCAAGCGTTGCCGCGGTTAGTCGGCCGTCTCGACAGCGACGATCGAACTGTCCGCATCGGAGCTGCCTGTGGTCTCTGTCTGATCGCCAGCGAGGACCCGGGGAGCGTCGAGTACACCGTCCGCCGGCTGGTCGACCGCCTCGACGACGACGTCGCACGTCCGGAGTCGATCCTGGCGCTGGAGTACCTCATGACGCAGTTCCCGGAGCGAGTCGACGAAACCCTCCAGGAGTTGCGCGAGCAGCGCGACGAGGAGCCGCTGCAGTACACCCGTCAGGGCGGGTTCGTCCGGAGCGGGTATTTCCAGCCCGGCGAGCCCAGCCGGGACGATGTCGGACGCGTGCGCCATCCCGGCGGCGCGGACTCCGGGTCGGGACTCGTGTACGGGCAGGCCGACGAGCGGGGTGACGAACGTGCGCCAGGGTGGGAGAACAGCGACGAAAACAGCCAGTCGGAGCCCGGGAGTGACACGGACGAGGAGGCGCCCGGTGGCAGTTCCGAGACCGCCCGCCAGCGAGTGAAGCGGCTCCACGAGCGTGTCGAATCGATCGTCGAACAAAGCCGATTCGACCAGCTGATGGTGCTGACAGGGGAGGTTCCGGGCCGGTACGCGCACGCGTATCCCGTGCTGGCAACGCACGGGGGTCGTGAACAGGCGCTTTCGCTCCGGCTGTTCTACCAGCCGACCGAGAACAGGCAGACGTTTCAGCGCCGACTTGCCGGGGCGATCGAACAGTGGGGGCGGATCGACCACGAACACGTCGTCTCGCTGTACGATAGCGGTACGCGCCCGGAGCCGTGGGTCGCGAGCCAGCACGTCGAGGCGACGCTGCGGGCTGGCCTGCCCGACTGGAACGTCTCCGAGATCGTCGGTACCGTCGCCCGGCTTGCGGACGGACTCGCGACGCTCCACCAGCGGGATATTGTTCACGGCGGGATCGATCCGGAGAGCGTCGCGGTCGAGCTCGAAACGGAGGCGGGTCAGCGTGCCCGACTCGACAATATCGGGTTGTTGACGGTCTATCGGTGGTTCGTCGATCCGTCGACCTGTCTCGATCCGCGCTTTGCCGCTCCCGAATACTTCGATGCCTCGTTCGGCGGTGTCGATCAGGCGACGGACATCTACCAACTCGGGGCGATCCTCTATTATCTCCTCGCCGGCGAGCCGCCCTACGACGGGAGCTACGCCGACGTTCGCACGCGGGTTCCGGGTGAGACGCGACCGACGCCCCCGTCCGAGGCCGCGGCGGTACCGGCGTTTCTCGACGGAATCGTCTCGAAGGCACTGGCGCGCCAGAAGCTGACGCGGTACGAAACAGCGGTCGCGTTCCAACAGGACCTGCTCGATGCACGGGAGCGAATCTAGATGGCGAACCTGATCGGACTCAATGAACTGGCCGGCAATCCGAACCTGACGTTTATCGCGTTCATCGCGTTCTTCCTGCTCACGGCGCTCGGCGTGCGGTTCGCGCTGTACGCTTACTGGAACGGTCGCGCCAGTGACACCACACAGACGACGCTGTGGGGGTATCTACTGCTGGTCGGTGTCGTCGGCACGGGCTACGGATTGGTCGGGATCGGTCGTATTACGCTGGCCCCGGACTGGTTGCTCGAGTTGGCCAGCGGCGCAGCCCTGCTGTTCGCGCTCGTGCTCGCGCTCGCGCTCCGGGAGATCGACGCCGCCAGCGCCGGGACTGCAAACGACTCCGCCCCCGGGCGCGCATCGCTGACAGTGTTGCTCCTCGGAGTCGTCGGGGTGCTTTCGGCCGGTTTGGTCGTGTTCCCCGAACATCGCCAGGGGCTCGCCGGGCTCGTCGGGGCAAGCGGGCTGTTCGTCCTGTCGTACGGGTATCGATTCGGCCAGCGACAGCTCGACAACGTTCGCGTTCGAGGAACGCTTTTGGAGACGCTGCTGCGACACCTGCTGCCGGTGTTGTTGTTCGCGGCGCTGATTTCGATCGCGGAGCTGGCCGTCTTCGCCGGTCTCGATCGAGTGATCGTCCTCCACGTCCAGGTCGTCCTGGTGATCATGACCGCGACGACGCTGATGACCTCGACAATCAAGCTCCGGCAGAACCTCCAGGGAATGCGGACCTAGCGACAGCCGGCCGGCTCTTCGACGATGACCCCGTCGACGCCCATCTTCTCGTATTCGGCCGTCCGTTCCGGATCGCTGATCGGCCAGACGTTGACGTTCAGATCCGAGCGATGGGCCCGCTCCAGCAGCGCGAAATCGACCAGTCGCCAGTGTGGATGGATCGCTTCGCAGTCCAGACTCGCCGCCCGCTCGATAGCCGCCTCGGAGGACGAGTCGACCAGCAGGGCCCGGTCGATCGACGGATCGAGATCGCGCGCGGCCGCGAGCGTCTCCACGTCGAACGACGACAGCAGGATCTCGGTGTCGAACGCGTCGAGGAGGTCGATCACTGGCTCGACGAGATCCGGCTCCTTGAGTTCGAGGTTCAGACCGACGCCGTCCGGCACGGTCCGCAACACGGCTTCCAGCGACGGCACACCCTCGCCGGTGCCGAGCACGTCCATCGATTGCAGCGTCGCCAGCGAAATGTCGGCGACAGATCCGGTCGAATCCGTGACGCGATCGACCGTTTCGTCGTGGATGACGACCGGATCGCCCGAGCGACACTGTCGGACGTCGACTTCGATCATATCGGCACGCTCGGCGGCCTGACGGACGGCTGTCAGCGTGTTCTCGGGATAGAGCCCGGCGAATCCGCGATGGGCGATACAGCGCATACTGGGGGCCACGCACGGGGTGACAATAGGACTTTGGAGGCGAAGATATGCGACAGTTTATTCACTCTCGGGCCGTGTGAACAGCCACCGATGTCAGTTACGTTTGATTTCAGCGGGCGTGTCGCTCTCGTGACCGGCGCGGGCGGCGCGCTCGGGAGCGCGATCGCAACCGGCTTTGCCGACGCGGGCGCGACGGTCGCGGCAGTCGACATCGTCGAACCGGAAAGCGAGGACTTCCTGCTCGATCCCGACCACGAGCACATCGAGGTCTACCAGTCCGATTTCACCGACGAGCCCCGGGTCAAAAGCACTATCGAGCAGGTCGTGACCGATCACGGTGGGATCGACTACCTGGCGAACGTCGCCGGGACCTGGCGCGGCGGGACGCCGATCGCCGAGACGGACGTCGACACCTTCGAGTTCCTGTTCGACGTCAACCTCAAGACGATGTTTCTGGCTTCGAAACACGCGCTCCCCTATCTTCAGGAGCGCGAGGGCTCGATCGTCAGCGTCTCCGCCCGCTCATCGCTCGAAGGCGGGGAGGGTGACGGGATCTACCGCGCCTCGAAAGCAGGGGTCAGGCTCCTCACCGAGACGATCGCCGAAGAGCATCTCGGGACGGTACGAGCCAACGCGGTCATGCCGAGCGTGATCGACACGCCGATGAACCGCGAGATGATGCCCGACGCCGATCACGAGACATGGGTCGATCCCGTCGAGATCGCCGATGTCGTGCAGTTCCTCTGCAGTGACGCCGCGGGCGCGACCAGCGGCGCGGCCGTCCCGGCATACGGCGAGGCCTGAGTTCTCTCGGGACAATAAGATCGCGTGATAGCTCGGATTCTGAGGCCTGTGGGCCGACTCAGATTCCGAAGATCGGGACGAACTCGAAGGTGAGATACGCCCCGAAGGTGGCGATGACGGGCACGACGTTCTGCATCAACACGACACGCGCCGTCGTCGCCGGGTTGAACAGGTCCGCCGCGTTGGGAACCTCGGGATCCTCCTCGCCGATCGGCGGCAGTTCCTCGCCCTCCTCGTCGACTGCCAGCGAGTCGACGGTGACCGCCGGCGTCTCTTCCCCGGTGACGGCCTCGGTGACGGTGACCGGACGGGTTGCCCGGCCCCAGCCCAGCCCGATGATCGACATCGTCGCGATGACGACGAAACTGGCGGGGATGCCGATCGCCGAGAGGAAGATCACCAGCGCGGAACTGACAGACGCGACGACGATCGCCGCCGTTAGCGGTAGTTCGGTGATGTCGCTGCCCATCGTCTCCAGGGTCCGACGGGCGATGGTGAACGTCCCGATCCCGACGGCGACACCGCCCAGCAGAATTGCGGGGTTCATCTCGATCGCGCCGCTTCCGACCAGCGGTGCGATCGCGTTCGCGATGTTCGACGTCCCGGAGCTAAAGGCCATCACACACCCGATCACGACGACTGTGACGACGCCGTACAGTTCCCGCCGGTTGGTCGTCTCGTGGACAGACGGCCTGGGTACGGCGCCGGAGCGATCGAGTTCGACCAGCGGCCCGTCCGAGCGATCCATCGCGATCAACTCGTTGATCCGCGAGTAGAAGTACCGACCGACGATCAGCGAGACCCAGAACCCGATGACGGGAGCGACGATCCACCAGGTCGCGATCTGCCCCATCGTGGTCCAGCCGAGCGAGCCGGTCGCGACGCCGAGTCCGGCGATCGATCCGACGGCCGTCATCGACGTCGAGGCAGGGACGCCAAAGAGGTTGCCGATGAACAGCGCGAGCCCGATGAAAAACAGGACGCCGATGCTCGTCTCGAGGGTGAAGACGCTCGCGTCGGTGATGAGTTCCCCGCCGAGCGTCTCTACGACGTTCCGGCCGATCGTCCAGGCCCCGACGAAGAAAAACACCGTCATCAGTCCCGCCGCTGTCGTCTTCGAGATGGCATTCGCGCCGACTGCCGGGCCGAACGCCGGGCCGGTCGTGGAGCCGCCGATGTTGAACGCCACGAACATGGCGACGATGACACCGGCGACGAGCAGCGGATCGACCATCAGTTCCCCCCGCTCTCGTCTTTGTTCTCGGCATCCTCGTCGTCGCTTCCAGCAGCGTCGTCATCGTCGTCGCTTCCAGCAGCGTCGTCATCGTCGTCGCTTCCAGCAGCGTCGTCCTCGTCGTCGCTCCACTTCTCCTCGTCCGTCCACCGCTGTTGATCTTCGCCCTCCGGGATCGGCTGGTCTTCGAGCGTCTCTTCGACGGCCTCTTCGACGGTTTCGCCGACCTTCTCCTCGACGGTCTCGTCGACGGCCTCTTCGACGGTTTCGCCGACTTTCTCCTCGACGGTTTCGCCGACTTTCTCCTCGACGGTTTCGCCGACTTTCTCCTCGACGGTTTCGCCGACGGCCTCTTCGACGCTCTCTCCAACGGCCTCCTCGACGGTTTCGCCGACGGCCTCTTCGACAGTCTGATCGACTGCTTCCTCGACGCTCTCGCCGACGGCCTTGTCGACGGTTTCACCGACTGTCTCTTTGACAGTCTCGTCGACCGATTCGCTGACCTGCTCTTCGACCGTCTCGTCGACGGTCTCCTGGACGGTCTCTTTGACGGCCGTCGTCATCCAGTCGGGATCGAATCGGGACATCTTCCAGACGACGTGTACGATATACGCGATCAACACACCGAACCCGAACGCGAGCCCGATCGCGTCGCCGACCAGTAGTATCAGTCCGACCGATAGCGCGATCAACAGCCCGTAGGTCAGATCGACCAGCGAGTCGACGCGGCTCGGATTCATGTGCCATCCCCCGGACGGCCGGCCGTCGTCCGTGATACTATCCTTGTCAGGTGAAACCCAGAAGTCATATGAAAACCGAAGACGCGGCGGCTGAAGTAGCTTACCACTCCCGCTCGCGGTGAGTCGCCGATTCGTCGGTATATCTCCTGAGAAATGGGAGGTAACTTTAATACGATTGCTTGACCGACATGGTAGCATGAGTAATTCACAAACGTACGATCCGGTCACGGTGTCGTCGGATGGGGTGTCCGTGGCCAAGCGCTTCGAGGCCGACGAGTTCCCGGTGCCGGCAATCGCATTTCGGATCGAATCTAATCGCACGGAGTCGGTGACAGTCACGCTGGTCGATACGGTCCCGGAGGACGTGTCTGTCGAGGACCTCGGATTCCACCCGGAGTACGGGAGTGAACACTGGACGATCGACGGCAAGCGGATCACGTTCGAGCGCGAGTTCGAGCCCGACTCGGAGTACACGACCGTCTACGGGATCCGATCGACGGGCACCGACGACGTCGAGAAGTTCCTCACGGAGCCGACCATCGAGACGGTCGACCCGCCGCTGGAAGACGGCGACGTGCTCGACGAGTCCAGTTCCGATGTCGTCAAAGACGTCATCGCGGGCGAGAGCGACAGCGTGCCCGGGCTCGACGAGGACGAAGACGAGGAAATCGAGACCCTCGATCTGAAGGATCCGAACGATCCCAGCGCGGGGACGGTTGGCGACGACGGTCAGGGGGGCGATGGCGAAGGCGGGGAGTCAGCACAGTCGAACGTAACGACCACGCTGCTGGCTGAGATTCACCACGACGCCGTCGAGGAGGACGTTGTCCGGGCCCTTCGACAGGAACTGGCCCTCGACGGCGCGAGCGGGGGCGATGGCGGGGCGACCGACGCGCGGATTCAGCACCTCCAGAACGAAGTCAGCGATCTGGCAGCCTACACCGAGGCCCTCGAGGAGTTCCTGGCCGATAACGGAACCGGCGATCAGATGATCCGGGACTTCCGCGATCGGCTCGATTCGTTCGAGGACGAACTCGATCGGATCCAGCGCATGACCATGGAGAACGACGAGGCCATGGACGAGGTGCGCTCGGAGGTCGATCAGGTCTCGGAGCAGATGTCCGGCGTCGAAGAGACGGTCTCGTCGGTCGAAGGGACTGTCGACGAGGTCGAAGGCACCGTCGAGACGCTCGATTCGGAAGTCGACACGATCGACGACGAGGTCGATACCCTCGGCGAGGACGTCTCCGGGATGGAAGACAGCCTCTCGACCCTGGAAGCGGAAGTCGATTCGCTCCGGAGCGATATCGAGGACGTCGACGACCGCGTCGGCGATATCGGCGATGTCGACGACCGGATCGGGGAGATCGAGTCCGAGATCGAGGACCTCAAGCAGTGGCGCGAGCAGCTCTCGTCGGTCATCGGCGGCGGCGGCGAGTGACGGGCACGAACCGGTTCCGTTTTATTCTCCGCGCGGCTGTACTCGACAATGACGACCGTCAGCGTCGCCGTCCCGCGCAAGGGTCGGCCGCTCGAAGCGGTGCTCGAACGGATCGCCGACCGCACCGGAGCGACGGACGTGGCCGACCGGATCAGTTCGACGCTGCGCTACGAGAAGGCGATCACGAAAGGCAATCAGTCGGCGGACGACGACGTCTACGACCGGCTCGCGGCGTACAGTGACGTCTCGGATCCGACCGAGCCGGAATACTCACTGCTCCGCGACGACCGTGACGGCATGCCGCGACGACTGGTGTTCGATAGCGTGACGATTCCGACCGACGACGCCGACATCCGGTTGATCGGTCGCGAGGAACCGTTTCGTGCACTCCGGACGCACGAGTTCGCGCTCGGCTTCGACAGCGCCGATCTCGTCCTCGAAGAGGTCGTCGAACTCCGATCGGACCCGCTCGGCGATCTCGACGCCGTCAACGAACGCATCGATCCGATGGACACCGACGTGCGGCTCCGGACGGGCCTCGGCGATACGGTGTATCACACGCTGCTCTCGACCCCGGACGTGCTGCCGTCGGGTGAGACGCCGCTCGATCGCTCGTTCGTCAGTTCGTACACGGGATCGCTGTGTGTCTCACCGCGGTACGAGCGACTCGTCGAGGCCGTGCTCGGTACCGACGCGCTCGATGGCATCGAGTTCGTGTACCCGGCGTCGGGACAGACCGAAGAGCGGGCCATCGCGAACGCAGGGCTGGGCGTCTACCTGACTGTCACCGGGTCGACCGCCCGCGATCACGGGCTCGTCGTCGGCGAGTCGCTGTTCCCCAGCGAAACCGTATTGCTGGAGAACGAGGCCGAACGGACGGACGCGACCGACGCGGTCGCCGCGCTCGTCGCCGGCGAGGACATCGACACCGAGCTCCCGATCGCTCACTGATACTGGTGGCTATACCATTTCGAAATAATCCGGCACGACGGCGTGCCGGATATCTGTACGAACGTATAGCCACCAGTATGAGTCTCGACCGGCGCGATCGCCGATCGAACGACCGTAGACCCAACTCGGTCGGGGCGTCCGACTACGCCCTGGTGTCCCTGACATCACATAAATGTGGGTTTCGGCTCCGGTCATCGCTTCGGTCTGGTAAAGACCTTTCAGGACGCCGCGAGTATAACAGGTATGACGAACGTTCTTGTCGTCGGCGGGGGTCCCGCCGGACTCAGTGCAGCGTTGTTCACACAGAAAAACGGCCTCGAAACGACGGTCTTCGATACCGACGGAACCTGGATGCACAAGGCGCATCTGTTCAACTACCCGGGTATCGGGTCCCAGGACGGCTCGGCGTACATGGCGACACTCCGGACGCAGGTCGACAGCTTCGGCGTCGAGCGCCGCGAGCAGGAGGTCACCGACGTCTCGGCGACCGACGACGGATTCGTGATCACCACTTCCGAGGACGAATACGAGGGGTCGTACCTGATCCTGGCGACCGGTGCGGACCGCGGTCTCGCCGAGTCGCTCGGCTGTGCGTTTGAGGATGATCTCGTTGAGGTAGATCTGTCGATGGAGACGAGCGTCGAGGGCGCCTACGCGACGGGCGCGATGGTCCGCGCCGAGGAGTGGCAGGCGGTCATCTCCGCGGGCGACGGCGCGGCGGCCGCGCTGAACATCCTCTCGAAGGAGAAGGGCGAACACTACCACGACTTCGACGTGCCGGACGACGCGGCCGCGACCTTCGGCGTCGACGGCGAGTGAGCAGCGTGACGCCGCGGTCCTGAGCTACATAGCGCGGTCGTTTTTTGTGTCCGCTCGCGTACGTAGAGGCATGAAGATCCGTGGCGAGCGCGAGTGCCAGGCCTGTGGGACGCGATGGTCGTACTACGAGACCGGCTCGATCACGTGCCCGGAGTGTGGGAGCATGCGGAGCGTCGGCGTCGATGAGCGAACCGAACACACTGACAATCCGGTCGAACTGGATCTCACGCCCGTCGTCGAGGCGATCGATTCCGACCCGATCGACCAGGTCGCCGAACGCACCGTCGAGCAGTGTCGCGAATACGTCCGGCAGCGCGGGTTCATCCGCGGCGGCGAGCTACGCCAACTCGACACGGAGTTCGTTATGGCTGTCGAACTCCAGTATGTCGCGAGCGAAATCGCCCGCTCGATGCGTGTCACCGAGGACGAACAGCGGTATTTCCTCTCGCTGGTTCGCCGTCTCACCGACGGGGACCGGCCCGACCCCGAGACGGTTCCCGACTCGCTCGCCGCCGCGCGGGGACTCGCGATCGCCGCGATCATCGACGCCTATCGTCGGGATCTGACGCGATACCTCTCCGAACACCCGGACAGTGAGACGCGCACGACGATGGGTCGGTTCGTCGACCACCGCAAGCGGATCGAGGCCCTGGACGGATCGATCCCGCCCGAAAACGCCGAGGCGATTCTGGACGGACTGATCGCGCTCAGCAGGTACGCCACGGGCGATCAGTCGGCGCTCGAAACCGCGCGTGATCGCCTCGACAGTCTCGACTGATGTTGCGACCCCGTGCTCAGGGCAGTTCGATCTCGACGTCGGCCCGGCTACCGGCTGCTTTGACCGTGTTGTACAGCAACATCGCGCGGGTCATCGGTCCGACGCCGCCCGGGACCGGCGTGATCGCGCTGGCTTTCTCCTTTGCGCTCTCGAAGTCGACGTCCCCGACCAGTTCGTAGCCCTTCTCGGTGTCGGCGTCCACGCGGTTGATCCCCACGTCGATGACGACGACGCCGTCTGAGAGCATCGACCCGTCGATCATCTCGGGGACGCCGGCCGCCGCGACGACGATATCGGCCGCTCTGGTCTTGGCGGCGAGGTCCTCGGTTCGGGAGTGACAGACTGTCGTCGTCGCGTTCCCGCCGGGCGCTTTCTGGATGAACAGGTTCGCCATCGGCTTGCCGACGATGTCCGATCGACCGACGACGACCGCGTCTTTCCCTTCGGTGTCCACGTCGGCGGCTTCGAGCAGTTTCTGGATCCCGTGTGGCGTGCAGGGCTTGTATCGGGCGTCGCCCGCGACGAGTCGGCCGACGTTTTCGGGGTGGAACCCGTCGACGTCCTTCTCGGGGTCGATCGCCCGCAGGACGGCGCGTTGATCGACGTGATCCGGCACCGGCATCTGGACGAGGATGCCATCCACGTCGTCGTCGGCGTTCAGCTCCTCGACCGTCTCGAACAGTTCCTCGGCCGGGGCGTCGGGATCGATCTCGACGTCGATCGCCTCGATACCGACCTCCTCGCAGTCGTCCTGTTTCATCGAGACGTACGTCTCGCTGGCCGGATCGTCGCTCATCAGCACCGTCGCCAGCGTCGGTGTCGTTCCGTTCGCCGCAAGCGTCTCGATCGCCTCGCCCAGGCCGTCCCGAATCCGCTGTGCGACCGCGTTGCCGTCGATGACGTGAGTCATTAGCTGAACAACAACTCGGACGGCCTATCAACGTCCCGGAATCGGTCCGCGCCTCAGCGAACTGTGACGTGACAGCCCGAACCGGAGGGGTCTAGTGGTCCGAACACGTTCGGTGAAGTGATGCCACGCGCGAAGCTCACGTTGACCGTCCCGGAGGAAGTGTGGCTGGGCGAACTCACCCGGCTGTATCCCGACGCGACGTTCAGGGTGCTCGCGGCGTTGAGCGACGACGTCGACGCCGGGGTCGGACTCGCGGAGGTCATCGCCGAGGACGTGTCGGCCGCGCTCTCGGAGATGGCCGCCTACGAGGACGTGACCGACATCGATCGTCTCCAGGAGGAAGACGGGAAAGTCCTGATCCGGTTTCGGACGACGATGCCGCTGTTGCTGTTCCCGGCTCGGGATTCCGGGATTCCCCTGGAGATGCCGTTCGAGATCGGCGACGGCGAGGCCGTCTGGGAGCTGACCGCACCCCAGGATCGACTGTCCGCGCTCGGCGAGCAGCTCGATCAGTTCGACATCGGCTACACCGTCGATTACATCCACCAGCACGTCACCGACGAACCACTGCTGACCGACCGCCAGCGCCGGCTCATCGTCGAGGCCGTCGAGGCCGGCTACTACGACACGCCCCGGGAGAGCTCGCTCACCGAACTCGCTGACCGTCTCGACATCGCGAAGTCGACCGCCAGCGAAACTCTCCACCGCGCGGAAGAGCAGGTCGTCAAGGAGTACGTCTCGCAACTCGAATCGACGTAGCGGAAATCCTACTCTCCGCTCGCGGCCGTTTCCGGGCGTGGAACCGTCACATCTGCCAGTTGCGATTCGATCTCCCCACGTCGCTGTTCGAACTCGCCGGGCAGGACGAGCCGCTCGCCGAGTCCCTCGAGCGGCTCGTCGCTCGTGTAGCCCGGGCCGCTGGTCGCCAACTCGAAGAGGACGCCGCCGAACTCCCGGAAGTAGACCGACCGGAACCAGTGGCGGTCAATCTGTCGCGTCGGGTTCAGCCCCGCCTCGCGGACGGCCGACCGCATCGCCATCTGGTCGTCGTCGGTCGGCGTCTGGAACGCGACGTGATGGACCGTCCCGGAACCCTGTCGGCCACGCTCGCCCGTCTCGACGAGGTCGACGTACTTCCCGACGGGGCCGGACGCGCTGAATCGCCGGCGCTGCCCGCCGGGTCCGTCGTCGGCGCTGACCGTCCCGGCCTCCTCCAGTCCCATCGTTTCGAGTAGCGCCGCGGTCCGGTCCGGCTCGGACTCCCACAGCGTCACCGAGTGAAAGCCCCTGATCGCCGCGTCCTCCGGGACGAACTCCGTCCAGGGGACGGTCGGATCGTCGTCGGGAATCGACACCGCAACCAACTCGAGCGGCAGGCCGTCAGGATCACGGAAAGGGAGGACGATCTCGGTCGTCCGATCCACGTCGGGCCCGTCGATAACACGCTCGAATCGGTCGCTATACTCGATGTCGTGCTCCTCGAAACGCCCCTCCCAGTAGTCGAGACTGTCCTCGGGCACGCGAAACGCCGTTCGGGCGACCTGGCCGGCACCGACTTCCCCCTGTGGGAGATCCGCCCAGGGGAAAAACGTCATGCTCGTGCCGGGTGTCCCCTCCTCGTCGGCGAAAAAGAAGTGATACGTCCCGGGATCGTCCTGATTGACGGAGCGTTTCACCAGCCGCAGGCCGAGTGCTTCGACCCAGAAATCGAGACTCTCCTGGGGGTCGCTGGCGATACAGGTGACGTGGTGGATGCCGGGTGTCGGGGTCGGATCGGTCATTGCCGGATGTAGCGGCCGGACGTACTTGAACTCGCGCTGACGTGAGTGTTACCGGTCCGGACCCTCGTCGTTTGCGATCCGCCGCTAGTCGGGCGAGACAGCCCGCCCGTCGGCACTCGATCGGTAGATCGACTCGACGAGGCGCTGGACCGTCAGCGCCTGCTCGGGGGTGTTGCGCTCCGGTGGAACTCCGTCCACGATCGCCTCGAAGAACGCGCGCTGCTCGGCCGCGTGGCCGTCGTACTCGGGCGTCTCGACCGTCGTCGTTCGGTGGTGGTCGACGCCGCGACTGGTCGACTCGTACAGCGTCAACTCCCCGTCCAGATCGAGACGGGCGCCGCCGTCAGTCCCACGGATGCGGACTGCTTTTTCGTCGGTTCGGTTGCTCGCCCACGCGACGTCTAGCGAGACTGTCGCGTCCCCGGCAGTTCGTAGCTGTGCCGTGACCGAGTCTTCGACGCTGACGGTCCCGTCCCCGCCACCCCATCCCCGGACGTCGACGTACTCCTCGCGCGATCCGAACGTCGATCGGGTGACGCCGCTGACCTCTGCAACTGGCGGGAATCCCAGCAGCCAGAGCACCAGATCCAGGACGTGGACGCCGATGTCGATCATCGCGCCGCCACCGGCGACCTCCGCGTCGGTGAACCACGTTCCCTGTCCGGGGATCCCCCGGCGCCGGACGTACGTCGCGTCGACGTGGGTGATCTCCCCGAAAAAGCCGTCGTCGCGATACGCTGCCAGTGCTTCCGACCGCGGATCGAACCGGTTGTGGAACCCGACCATACAGATTTCGTCGGTCGATTCGGCCGCAGCCGCGATTCGCTCGGCACTTTCGAGGGTGTGCGCCAGCGGCTTCTCGACCAGTACCGCACACCCCGCTTCCAGCGCGCCGACGGCGTATTCCTCGTGGTACGCGTTCGGCGTCGTCACGATCACCGCATCGACCGCGTCGTAGAACGGCGCGGTCTCGGTGTAGGTCTCGGCTCCGTATTCCGATTCGAATCGCTGTCGTGCTGACGAGTCGGAATCCAGTCCGGCGACCAGTTTAGCGTCGGTGTCGCCGATGAGGTCTGCGTGGTACTTGCCGATCCCGCCGAGCCCGACGAGACCGACGCGTGGTGTCGTCTCTCCCATGTCTTACCCGGAGCCACCGCCAGTGGCAAAGACCTACCGGTGGTTCGTCCCGTGGCTGATCGCTATCGCGGTGGACAGAGAACCGGTCGCTGGTCTCAACGGGCCGTCGCGGAACGCCCGAACACACTCGCCAGTATCCGTGTGGGATTCAAAAGGGTGGGGGTGGGGGGTGGGGGTGGCCCGTGGGGCGTCCCAGTAGAGAGAAAGCTACGACAGGACGCCTACGGGCTATCGGGATTTTAACTCGGGTTGTAAAGATGCTTTCGATCTAGCGTTTGCGTGGTACTACGCCGCACTGATCACCGTGTCAACTTTGGCACTGGTTCCACCAGATAGCGAACGCTTCGAGACAGGGCTCCACTGTCGTCGCGCACGTCGGCGATCGTGGTGATCGTGTTCGCGAGCGCTTCGGGGATCGGTGTCTCGCGATACTCACCAGTCTTCGCGCCGTTCCAGATCCGGAGCATCATGCCAGCGTCAGTATCGACGACGTCGTTCGGAGCAACGCCGATGACCTCCTCGCTGCGGAGCCCACAGCGGACGGCCAGCCGAAACGCGACATCGTCGGTCGCGTCGAGGAGCGGGTCGACTTCGTCCTGTGAGAGCCACACTTTCTTTCCGTCCTGGTCGGGGTAGTCGTCGAGATTCACGTCCGGAATGTTACCCTAACCGGACAAAAAGGTCCCAAATGAGCGGGTTATCGACGTGATTCGAGGGTAATCTCGGCGTGATCGAGCCGGATCTGTCCGAGTCTGGGGACAGAAGCGGACACTACTCGTTTCGAAGATTACGAACGGCCATATAGGATTCGAGACTTGCCACTTCAAAGTCAGAGTCAGCGACGACCAACTCCGCGCCGGTTGAGCGGGCGGTCGCAGCGATCATCATATCCCTGGCGGCGAGCTGGACACCGTCCTCCATCAACTCTTGTTGTAACCGCGCGGCCTCGATCGCGATCGTTTCCGAAAAGTCGAGCGCTTGGACTCGGCCGAAGTCCTGCCGACGCTGGTAGACATCGGTCGGCCCAGGACCGAGAACTTCGCCCGCGAGAACCTCGTAGACACAGATGCTCGATGTTAAAAGCGTGTCTTGACTGTCTACGAACGCAACCACATCATCGACGCCAGCCAGATAGTCGATGATGGTGGATGTGTCCAGAAAACTCATCGGTCCTGTTCAAAACTCTGTCGGGACTGTTTCAGCACCTCACGGGCGGCCTCAGCCTGCTCGTCGTCCCAGACGCCGGCATTCATCGTATCGCTCTCCCGAGCGAGTCGCGCCAGAAGCTCGTCGTATGTTTCGTTTTCTTGTTTGAGCCGGTTGAGAAGTTCTTTCGTGTTATCGGAAACTCGGATAGTGCTTCCCATGTGTATAATTCGACTATACGGAGTAGTAAGCGTTTTCCCGGTCATTCGAACAGGTTGACATCGTCATTGAGCGGGATAATCAGGGCACTACTCTCGGGATGGAACGCCCGCGAGAGCGATGTCCCCGGTTCGATCCCGCAATGCTCGACGAGCCGGCGCGCGATCGCGACGTAGGCGGTGCCGCCTCGGTTCTGAACGCTTGCCGACCCGTAGGGGCTCAGCGCGTCGTAGTCGGTGTGACCGTCTAGTTCGAGCCAGGCGGGGGTTGTTCGTACTCCCGGCCCGTATCGAGGTGGCTGACGACGATCTCGGCGATCGACCAGCCCCACCAGAGGCTCGCGACGTGGGCACACCAGCCGTCGTGATACTGGTAGCCGGCGGAGTCACACTCGGCGACAACTCGCCTTCGAGAGCGAACGTCACTCTGTGCCGGTCGTCACCGTCGCTGAGCGCGACGAGACGCTCGGCGACGTGATGAGGCCTCCTGCATCGGTTTCCTCCTGGGCGCGCTGCCAGGTTGTCGAAAGCGTCCAGTCCTCGGGCAGCGACAGCGTCGGTGGGCCACTGATCTGGTCGGCGACGTTGTCGATCGGCTGCCAGCTGGGCTCGGCAGAACGACTCAGGGCTGACACTCCCCCTGGTCAAGTGCGGGGCACAGCTGCTGCTCGGACGAAATGTAGCCCCCGCAGAACTCGCAAATTCGCCGGCCGAAAGAACCGGCAGATATTCTTGCTTTACTTTTATATAGAATGGGGTCGCCCGGATTGTGAACCACGCCTGAGAACCTGCTCGCTTCGCTCGCAGAACCTCAGTCTCGTTCAAATCCGGGCGACAGACAGCGTTGCCGCTCGCGGTCTTGCTCGCGGCAAAACACAGTGGGGTCGCCCGGATTTGAACCGGGGGTACGGGCACCCAAGGCCCGAAGGTTACCAAGCTACCCCACGACCCCGTGCCCTTCTGTAGTGTGGTGGAGTGGTAAAGCGTTTCGTTATTTACCACGGGCCTCCGAGATACGACGTCAATGGTCGATGGGTTCGATCCACGGACGCCAGTCGAATCGTATCACCCCGGCCCGCCGCGGTTCGTGACCGTCGGCGACCCGATCCGCGACCCCGTCTTCGTCCTCAGGGCCGACACGACCGGTCTCGATATGGACGCTGATATCGATCCGCACGACCACGGCCGGGATAACCTCTCTCCGCGACTCCCGGAGATTTCGGCCACACCCACGGAATACGACCCCACGAACTTCGAGTGGTCGGTCACCTCAGTCCCCGAGGGGAGCGACGGCGACGTGCTCTCGTTCGCGACCTCGACGACTGCAGTACCGCGATACGACGCCGGTGACGACACCGTCGCCGAGTTCGAGGCCGACGTTCCCGGGCGCTACCGACTCCGGCTCGACGCGCCCGACGGCTCCCACGAGATGACACTCCACGCGTTTCCCGGAACCGACCCACAGGCAGATCCCCCGCGGATCGAACTCGACGCCTCCTACGACGAGGCCAGCGACAGCTTCCACGTTGAGTCAAACGCTCAGCTTGCGCCGTCGAGCGACGCCGCCCGCGAGGCGCTATCTGTGCAGTTCCTCGCGGACGACCGCGACATGCTATCGACCCACGATATCGAGATCAGCGGCGACGGAACGACTGCAACAGTCCCCCGTGACGCACTTTCGGGGACAGTCGGTCGGGTCCACGCGGCCGCACACGACGGACGGGCGATCAGTACACAGGACGTGCTGGAGCTACACCCCGACGGGACCGTCGAAACCCCGAACCGGCCGCCGGCGTGGCTCGACGACGCGGTGATCTACGAGATCTTCCCGCGATCGTGGGCCGGCGAACCCGGCGAGACGACTTTCGAGACGCTGGTCGACGGCGACAGCGAGACCGGTGCGCGCGGCGTCGAGTATCTCGACGAACTTGGCGTCGATGCGGTCTGGCTGACGCCGATCGTGCCGGCGATGAGCGCCGGCGCTGTCGGTGCGCCCGGTGGCCCCCATGGCTACGGGACGCTGGAGTATATGGGAGTCGCAGCGGACCTGGTACCGGAGGGGTATGACGATCCCGTCGAAGCCTATCGGGACTTCGTCGAGGCCTGCAACGAGCGGGACATCAAGGTCGTGTTCGATCTCGTGATCAATCACGCCGGTCGTGATATCTATCTCTTTGAGGACACGATCGATCGAACGGGAGAACCGACGGATAGCGGCCTCCTGTCCCTGCCGACGGTCGAGTCCTGGGACCACGACGCGACGACCTTCGACTGGTTCGACAGGATCGACGTCCCCCGCTATGCGGAGGACGGGACCGTTCTCGAAACCGCCCCGCGCCCGACCGGATTCGCCGACACGCGCTGGATGCCCAATTTCAACTACGAGTCGCTCGGACTCCGCTCGTATATCCTCGCTGTTGCCGATTTCTGGGCCCGGGAGGTCGGTGTCGACGGCTTCCGATGTGATGTCGCGTACGGCGTCCCCCACAGTTTCTGGATGGACGTCCGCGAACTCGTCCGGAGCGTCGACTCGGAGTTTCTCATGCTCGATGAGACGCTGCCGAACGACCCCGCCTACGCCGCCTCGCAGTTCGACATGCACTTCGATACGCACGGGTTCACGCACACGGCCCAGGGCGTCGCGACGCTTGACCCCGATAGTCGGACGCATCCGGATCGCCTGGTCGAGGACGTGCTGGCCCGGCGCCGGCAGGGGCATCCCGAGTTCACGCGGCTGCTCAACGCGCTGGAGAACCACGACGAACTCCGGCTGTTGAACCAGGCAGTGATCGATCCGGCCGATCCCGACCGCGAGAGTGTCTCCGACGAGCAGTGGGAGCGCGCGATGGCACTCCAGCGCGCCTGCTTCGCCGCGACCGTGGCGCTGCCGGGTGTCCCGCTGATCTATTACGGCCAGGAACGGGCGATCAGCCGGTACGGCCAGGGTCGTCATCGGGGCGAGGGCGACGGCCGGGGGATCCGGGACGGTGAAGTCGTCCCGCGGACCGACGTTCGGCCGGGCGGCCGCCAGCGCGCGTTTATGAACTGGGCCGAGTACGACAACGAACACCTGTCGTTCTATCGGACGCTGATCGACCTGTATCACGACCTCGACGTGCTCGGACCGGACGCGGCACTCGATCCGATCGCGACCGATAGCGACGTGCTGGCGACGGCGTTCGTCCGCGATGCGACCCGCCTATCGGACGTCACAGGTCCGGATCGAGTGCTGATCGTCCTGAACTTCGAGGCCGATCCGATCGAGGTGACGGTGCCGAGAAGTGTAGACGAGACGAACCTCGTAACCGAGACTGCTGTCGGCGATGGGACGGGGGCCCTTGAGGTCGAGACTATCGGCGTATTCACACTCGACGCCCCACTGGATCACGACGCCGTCGGATTCTGATCGAGCCGCTGGATTGCGAGTCACACCTAACGCTGGCCCGAAAACACATACCGCTCCCAATCCACAGTTCGAACATGGTAACACTCGTCGAAGTCGGCCTGGTCCTCGTCGTTCTCGCGTTGCTGTTTGGCGCGTACAAGATCGTCAAAGCGGTCAAGCCGTTCGTCTGGAACGCTGTAATCGGTCTCGTGGTGTTCGTGCTCGCGGACGCCCTGTTCGGGCTTTCAGTCACGATCACACCGCTGTCACTGCTCGTGGTGGCTATCGCAGGCGTCCCGGGGGCGCTGTTAGTGATCCTGCTGTCGTACTTCGAAGTGGCGTTCGTCGCTGGATCCGTTATCGCCGGACTCGCCTTGCTCTAGACCGGCGGTTGCAATCCCCAGATGAATGCGATGCCAAGCGTCGTAACGACTGCGAAGATGGCCTGTAGCGGCCCGCCGAGACGAATGTAATCGGTGAATCGGTAGCCACCGGGCCCGTACACGAAGAGATTCGTCTGATAGCCGATCGGTGTCATGAACGCCGTCGACGCAGCGAAGGTCACAGCGAGAACGAAGGCGAAGGCGTTGGCACCCAGTTGGGTTGCGACCTCTACGGCAACCGGGACCATCAGTACGACAGACGCGTTGTTCGAGATGACGTTCGTCAACAGGGCAGTCACGACGTACATGAGCCCGAGAACGACGATCGGCGGCAGCGAGGGTGCGATCGCGACGATCGCGTCGGCGATCAACTCCGCGCCGCCGGTGACCTCCAGTGCGATCCCCAGTGGAATGACCCCCGCGAGCAGGAAGATGACGTCCCACTGCACGGAATCGTAGATCTCAGTCGGCTTGAGACAGCCGGTGAGGACCATCCCGAGCGCGCCGGCCAGCGCGGCTGTCGCGATGTCGATCGGCGTCGCCGCGGCCAATCCAACCACGGCGGCGACCAGCCCGACGGCGACGGGGATCTTCGACTGGCGGTAGTCCGGACGATCGACCTCCTGGGCGACGATAAAGTTCCGATTGTTGTTCAGCCGGTCGATACTGTCGGTCGTCGCCTCGATGAGGAGCGTGTCCCCGACCCGGAGTTTCGCCTCGTCCATGCGCTCACGGAGGAGGGCGTCACCGCGCCGCAGCGCTAGCACGGTCGCGTCGTAGCGCTGTCGGAAATTCGAACTCGCCAACGTTTCCCGGACCAACGACGACCCGGGCGCAATGACGATTTCGACGAGGTTGTGCCCGCTCTCGGGTGCTTCGAGTTCTGCTTCTGTCACTTCGACCTCCGGGAGCAGGTCTAGACCGTCAGTATCCATGACTTCAACGAGCGTGTCCCGGTCAGTCCGGACGGTGAAAACATCACCAGGTTGAATCGATTTCGGCCCGAGCGGTTCGAGAAAGACCTCGTCGCCGCGGATCAACTGCACGAGGTCGACATCGAGGTCAGTCTCCTGCAAGGCCGATCGGACGGTCTGGCCGACAATTGGTGAGTCCTCGCGGACGACTACTTCCGTCAGGTAGTCGGCCATCTCGAACTCGTCAGTGAGGTCCTCGGCGACCTTGATCCGTTCCGGGACGAGCCATCGACCGACAGTCATCAAATAGACGATACCGACGGTCATTACGAGCACTCCGAGTGAGGTGAACTCGAACATCGAGAACTCCTCGAGGTAGACGATTCCCAGTTCTCGGCCCAGCCGGCCGGTTATTTCGCTGGCGAGGATGTTCGTCGAGGTGCCGATCAGCGTGAGCGTGCCGCCGAACATCGAGGCAAAGGACAGCGGCATCAGCAGCTTCGACGGCGAAGTCTTGCCCTTCTGGGCCAGATCGGCAACCATCGGCAAGAGGATCGCGACCGCCGCCGTGTTGTTGATGAACCCCGAAATGGGGCTGACTAACCCGATCGTCGCACCGAGCTGCCTGGTCTCGTCCTCGCGGGTGTACGCAGCGACCTTCGAGCCGAGAATCTGGATCACCCCGGTCCGTCGGACGCCCGCGCTGAGGATGAACATCGCCAGGACCGTGATCGTCGCCGTGCTTGCGAACCCCGACAGCCCCTGAGCGGTCGCGCTGACGTCACTACCGGGTTCGGTGAGGACGTACACCGGCGCTTCAAGCACTCCCCAGATGGTCAGTTGTTCGGTAACCGGCTGGACGAGCAACAGCGTCACCATTACACCGATTGCAGTGATATCGACCGGGATCAGTTCCGTCGCGAACAGTGCCAGCGCTACGAGAATGATTGCGAAGACGACGAGGACGCCGGCCGAGAGTCCGAACAGTGCCACGCTACGAGACTGGGAGGCGTGGTTGAATTACTTTTCGAGATATACGGGCGGAGACATATACCTTAGAGATGGTGTAGGCAGCGCCAAGACCGGACGATGCCGATAACTGGATGCGAGGCCCAGTGAAAAGCTGAGTCTGTTATAAGTTCCTCCGGGATCAATGGCCCAATATGGGAAGTAGAACCAGATGAGCTCCTACGACCCGCCGGAAGAACAAGAGGGGGGATCGAGTCACGATCCGGGGATCAAAGAGAAGGAAGTGGTTGACGAGCGCGATTTCCAGGACGTTCTCGCGGAAAGTGATCGGGTCGATTATATCGTCTTTGGGGTATTGTTGGGTATCCCTGCAAGTATATTGACGACGATTCTCGTATGGTACTTCGTGCCTGGATTTTCGGACACAGCGGAAGCGTTACTTCGGTGGCTCTGGGACCTCCTCTCGAACATGTGGTTGTGAATCCCCGGACTTGTTGGAGCCCCTGATCGGTCACATGCTCGCTGGGATGGGAACCGGCCGTGAACCGGACGTTGCCCCCGTGTGAGATTGCTTGATATGCCGAATCATGAGAATAACTCCCAACAAGATTTACAATTCGCGGAAACGAACCCCTGAACGGCGGGAAACCGATACCTGACCCCCCAGATCTATTGGTGTCGCCCCAGTGTTTGCCCGCCAGCCATCGATCGGGGAAACCCACCTTATGGGGGTATTCCCCTTCACTGTTCGCCGGCCCCTAGCTCGGCGGTCTCAACGACACGCTCGACGTGCAACCGACTGCGAGCGATCATCTCTTTGATCACCCCAGGATGCACTCGCTCGCATGGGTATCACAGCGATGAGAGGGGCAGACGAACTTCGGGGCCGTACGGCCGGCTCGAACGACGGAGCTGTTCGATACGACGAAACGAAGCTTCTTGACCGAATTCAGATGAGAATATCCTATTTAAACGCCGATTTGTTGACAGGGATAGTATCCGAGGAATTTGGATATTCGAGCGTCTCAGCTGTCGACTGTGAGCATCTATTAGAAGATTTGATGGGACCGCCGTGATTCGAACACGGGTCCGACGCACCCCATGCGCCGAGGATACCGCTACCCTACGGTCCCGCACGTGGACCGAAGAGGGACCGCCAATTAAGGGTGTCGTTTCGGACCGCCCTCTACCGACTTGCGCATGTCGACGCTTCTCATACCAGCACGCGTTCGAGGTCGACGATAAGGCCCGACTCGGCGTCGGGATCGCCGACCAGATGGCCGATACAGACCGCGGCCCCGGCCGGCGTGTAGCAGGCGACCAGTTGACCGTCAGGGTCGTGTTGACACTCGATGATCCCCGGGGCGTATACGGGCGCACCGGTGGCCACGCTCTCGGCAGCACTTGGGGCGATCGTCAGCCCCGGCACGCCCTCAAGGGCACGCTCGGCGGGTTGGACGAGTTCCCGAAGCGGCTCGGTTCTGTCGTCCTCGTTCCACCACGCCAGCGCGTCCGCTATATCGTGCATCGTCACCAGCGACCGATCGTCGAAGGTCCCCGTGGCCGTCCGGCGCAGATCCCCCATGTGCGCGCCGGTGCCCAGCGCCAGTCCGATATCGTGACACAGTTTCCGGATATACGTCCCGCTCTCACAGCGCACCCGAAGCAGCGCCTGCCGCTCCCGTACCTCCAGCACGTCTAGCGCGTGGATCTCGCGGACGCGAAGTTTTCGGACGACCGCGCTCTTCCGTGGCGGCTTCTGGTAGATCGCCCCTTCGAACGCAGCGATGATGTCACGCAGATCCGCCGAGGGCTCATCGTGCAACTCCAGAACGGCGACGTACTCCTTGACGGCGTCGTCGAAGACCTGTGCCATCCGGGTCGCGTCCCCCAACAAGACGGGCAGCGAACCGGTCACTTTGGGGTCGAGCGTCCCGGCGTGGGCGGCCCGATCGAGCTCGGCCATGTCCCGGAGCCAGGCGACGACCTGATGGGCCGAGGGGCCGGGCGGTTTGTCGAGGTTAACGACGCCAAACTCGAGCAGTTCGGCCGGCGAGCGCTCGGACGGTGGGCCACGGAGCATCTCAGAGATCGTACTCGACGTCGGTGATCGGTGTCTTCCCCTCGTCACCGGTTTCCTTGTAGGACTGGACGGCGTGCAGTGTCAGGCTGAGCACGCCTTGGGGCCCCCAGCGTGCGGTGTTGATCGACAGATCGTAGATCGACAGATCGTCGAAGTCGATGTTGTAGTACTCGTTGTACCGGTGGGCCTCGCTCTCGCCGCGTTCGCGGGTTTCCTCGCGGGCCTGCTCGATGGGTTTGTTCTCCCGCTGAGAGATCCGCTCGGCTCGGATCTCCAGCGGTGCGGACAGCCAGACCTTCAGGTCGGCGTAGTCGCCGGCCATCCAACCCGCCAACCGGGATTCGAGAACGACCTCGTCGCGCTTGCGAGCGATATCGCGAAGTCGACGGTCCAGATCCCGGTCGATATCCTCGTCTTCCTCGGCCTGTTTGTTCAACTCCAGCGGCGTCATACCGCGCTCTTCGGCGAGATCTCGGAAGATGTCCCCACCGGAAACGTGCTCGTAATCCAGCGCATCAGCGAGACTCTCGGCGAGCGTACTCTTGCCGCTGCCGGCCGGGCCGGAGACGGTGATCAACATATCCCTACTCCGGGTGTGTGATTCAAAGAGATTGCGTCTCGGAAGCGGAAAGAAGCGTTACGTCGGCGACGTCTGAACGTTCAGTGATTTGCGCAGGAACTGCGAGAGGCTCATCGAGCACAGGATATACCAGAAAATCCACGCCTGCATGGGCCCGATGATGCCGGCCTGCCAGCTGCTTACCTCGCCGATCAACGGCATAACGATGACGGAACTGCTGCCACTACCGACGCCCACGCCGAGGACCTGCCAGTAGACCCATAGGAACACGGGGATAGTCAACAGCATAATCCAGGGCATCGAGCGGAACTGCTGTTTCATCATTCCGAACTGATCGGTCATCATCTCCATCTGCTCCTGGCGGATCTCCTCGAGGGCTTCCTCGTCGTCGCGCTCTTTGGCTTTCTCCTCGCGTTCGCGAAGCTCCTCCTGTTTCGACTGGTAGTCGCTCATCCCTTCGAGGTTCGTCAGCCGATCCTGTAGCAGCGTCGACCACAGCCCGGTGAGCACGGCGAGGACCAGAATGACGAGATAGAACGGCAGGACAGCATCGAGCGGGCCGAGCAAGATGTCGATCGCGTTGCCGATCTGGTTGCGGATCGACGGCTGCCAGTAGCCGACGAACAGCGACAGCGAACCGACGAGTGCGAGCTTGTCCCAGCTCGACCAGCCGCTGTCGTCTTCGTCCGGTGGCTCGGCGTCTTCGAGTGCCTCTCTGACGCCATCGGGATCGTCGATGACGAACCCGTCTCCATCGGCATCGACGAGTATTCCCTTCTCGATGAGACGCCCCCACTGGCCGCTCGTGAGCTCGTGGCTGACGTCGCTCCATCTGACGACGCCGTCGTCCTCGGCCGTTTCGAGGACGGTCTCGATGGACGACTCCATACTGGCGTCCTCAGCGACGAGGGATTCGACCTTCTGTGCCGTGCGTGCCATTGTGGATCTCTAATGCTCCAGTCTAAATCAGGCTTTGCGTTCGATCGCGGCCTTGAGTTCCGTCCAGACCTCGTCGGGAGTCCCCTCGCCGTCGATCTCGACGAAGCCCTCGTGGTCGCGGTAGTGATCGATCACCGGCGCGGTGTTGTCCTCGAACACCTCGAGCCGATTTCGGACCGACTCTTCGGTGTCGTCCTCACGCTGGACCAACTCGCCGCCACACTCGTCGCAGACGCCGTCCGCTTCGGGTTGGTTGAACTCGACGTGGTAGTTCGTTCCGCAGTCGTCACAGACGCGTCGCCCGGTAAGTCGATCGACCAGTTCCTCCTCGCCGACCGACAGCGAGAGGATCGCGTCGAGATCCGTCATCCCTTCGAGTTCCTCGGCCTGCTCGAGGTTGCGCGGGTACCCGTCGAGCACGAACCCGTCAGCGGTGGTGAGCGCCTCCTCGACGATCGCGTTGACCACGGCGTCGGGAACGAGTTCGCCCCGATCCATATACTCGCCAGGGGTGTCGTACTTCGTGTCCATATCGGAGATGTCCATCTCCTTGTTCGACCGAAGCGCGTCACCCGTCGTGACGTGTTCGACACCGAACGCCTCGACGATGTTGCTCGACTGTGTCCCTTTGCCAGCGCCCGGCGGTCCGAGCAGAAGAATTCGCGGATTGCTCATACCGGCCGCTTTCGGCCCGGCGTATAAATGGTTGTCCAAACTGTCGCGCCGCCCGACGACGACGATCGATCGGTGGCGAAACAACTGGATGACAAAAAGCGCCAAGAGCGCGACAGCCGGCACCGGACGGGCCGACAACGTGCACTATTAACGGGTCGGCCACCAAGCGAGCCCGATGAGTGATCTCCTCGTTCGCGCGGCCCGCGGCGAGCGGACCGAACGGCCCCCGGTCTGGTTGATGCGTCAGGCCGGCCGGCACATCCCGGAGTACAGAGAGATCCGCGAGAACCACTCGTTCGTCGAAGCCGTCACCGACCCGGCGGTGGCCGAACGGATCACGATGCTGCCGTGGGAGCGGTATCGTCCCGACGGGCTCGTGATGTTCTCGGATATCCTGACGATCCTCGAGCCACTGGGGTTCGACTACCACATCGAATCCGGCGTCGGTCCGGTGATCGAGAATCCGGTCTCGCGCCCGGAGGATACCGACCGGTCCCGCGAGCCGATCTCCGAGCGCCTTGCGTACGTCGGCGAACTGCTGGACCGCCTCGACGATCGCGTCGGCGATCGAACGTCGCTGATCGGCTTCGCCGGCGGCCCGTTCACCCTGGCCTCGTATGCGATCGCCGGCGAGCCCTCGCGCAACCACCTGCCTGCACGACGATTCCGGCTCGAACACCCTGGGGCGTTCGAGCGACTGCTCGATCACTTCACGGCCGCCGTCGCCGATTTCCTGCAGTATCAGGTCGCCCACGGAGCCGATGTCGTGCAGGTGTTCGACACCTACGCTGGCGTCCTTCCGCCGGCCGACTACGAGCGACACATCGTGCCGCGCCATCGGGAGATCATCGACGCAGTAGATGCGCCGACGATCCTGTTCGTCCGGAACATGAACGGGCGGCTCGGGCAACTGGCCGCGGCCGATCCCGACGTGGTCGGCCTCGACTGGACGGTCGAGATGGGCGATGCACGGGCCCAGCTCGACGACCTGGGCGTACAGGGGAACCTCGACCCGTCCGTGCTGTTCGCCGACCGTGAGACAATCCGGGAACGGACGCGGGAGATCATCGAGGCGGCTGGCCCACAGGGCCACGTGCTGAATCTCGGCCACGGCGTCGATCGGGAGACGCCAGTCGAGAGCGTTCAGACGTTCGTCGAGACGGCGAAGAACTTCCGGTGGTGACCTGCATACGGCGACCGCAGGGAGCCGTTTCACTCGACCGAACGGTAGTGCGGTCGCCTCGCGACCGCGGAAAGCCGAGCAGCGGAGCCGCGAGGTAGTGCGGTCGAGGTCGTTTTTCCCCACGTTCGTCAGAGCGAAGCTCTGACGCAGCCCATCAGAAATCTCCGATTTCTGAGGACGTTTTTGCGAGGAGAGGTTCCCGCAGGGCCGAAACCCGAGGAAACCCGACGGAATAAAAAGTGGTTCTCAGTCCCAGTCCGGATCTGGGGCGTTCAGACACATCGTGCCCGGCTTGTCCCGGCAGTGACACTGCCGGAACTGGAAGTAGCCCGGATCGAAGTCGGCGAGAAACGGCTCTGCCAGATCCGCCAGCACCGACGGGAACCGGTCGTCGTCGTGGGGAATCGGGACGCGGTAGAACTCCTCCAGCCCGGCTTCCTCGGCCTCCTCGCGGAGTTCGATGTCCAGTTCCGAAAGGGTCTCGCTTTGCTCGTGCATGAAGCTGACCGGCTCGACGACGACCTGCTCGGCGTCGAGACTCTCGATCGCCTCCTCGACGTCTGGTTCGGTCCAGACGACCTCGCTGCGGTTGTCGTGATTCTGAAAGCCCAGTTCGTAGTCCTCGACCCCCAGGATACCGGCCATGCCGGCACACCACTCGTCGACGTACCGATCGTAGCGACTCCCCTCGTCCAGATAGTACCGGGGCGTCCCGTGGGCCGAAAAGAACAGGACAGTGTCCTCGTCGTGGAGATCGACCCCCTCGCTATCGGCGTACTCGCGGATGTTCTCGGCGCGCAGGCGGTTGTAGGTCGGATGCCGATGCCAGCCGCTGACCTCGTGCAACTCGCCGTCGAACCCGGCCTCATCGAGCCCCGCAGACAGGTGATCCAGCGAGAGGTTCGTCGTCGAGGGGCCACACAGGGGATAGATCGGCAGCCCGAGCACCTCGTCGTGGCCGTCAGCGACGGCCCGTTCGGCGGCCTCGTCGGTGAACGGCTCCGTATAGAGCATCCCGGAGTATGTCGCAACGTCGTAGCCGCGGTTTCGAAGCTCAGTCTCCAGGGCGTCAGCCTGCGCGCTGGCCTGGTCGTTGAGCGGTGAGCCGCCGCCGATCTCCTCGTACTCCTCGATCAACCCGGGCGCGCGGCGTTCCGCGAGTTTGCCGGCGCGTTTGTGTGCGGCTTCCGGGGTGAGATCCGGGTCCTCCTCGATGTCCATATTCGAGTAGAAGATGCGTTCGAGGTAGTCGACGACGACCTCGCGGTCGGCCGTCGGCGGTTCGCCGAAGTTCAGCAGGACCACACCTGTCGACATGGTCGGGCCTTACGGCCGGTGATAAATAGACCCCCGGGTTGCGGCGACAGAGAAAACGGTCGGCGGACGGCGCCTACGCCAACTCGAAGACGACCAGCGGCCGCTCGGTCGTCTCGGATTCGCCCAGACCGACCTCGACCGACGTGCCGACGTCCACCTCGTCGGCGTCGGCCTGCACGCGGCCGGTCAGCCGAACGTCGTCGAACTCGGCGATTCCGAGGACGTACGGCACGTCGTCCGCGAAGTCCGGCGTCGGGACGTGAGTAACGTTGTAGGTCAGCAATTCGCCCGTGGTCGGGATCTCGACTTCCTCAAGGTCCCCGGAGCCACACTCGGGACAGACCCGGCGCGGCGGCATCGACTGGTGGCCGTCCGGACACTCCAGTGCGTACGGCTCGCCGTTTTCGATCGCATCGAGCGCCTGATCGTAGCCGTCGTTGTGAATTTCGTCGTCGCTCATTCTGCCACCTCCAGGACGTGGACGACTGCAGAGGCGACCGTCCCACCGGCGTTGTGGGTCAGCCCGACCGCGGCGTCCTCGACCGCGTCGCTGTTGACGTGGTCACCACGGAACAGCTTGGTCATCTCCGTGATCTGGGCGACGCCGGTCGCACCGACCGGATGGCCCTTGGCCTTCAGCCCGCCGGAGAGATTGACCGGCAGCTCTCCGTCGGCGGTCGTCTCGCCCGCCCGAGCGGCGGTGACGCCCTCGCCTTCCTCGTAGAAGCCCAGCCCTTCGATCGCGAGCACCTCGGCGATCGTGAAACAGTCGTGGACCTCGAGGAAGTCGACGTCATCTTTGGAGATGCCGGCATCCTCGTAGGCTTCCTGACCCGCGTCCTCGGTTGCGGGCGTCTGGACCATCGAATCTCGCTCGGCCAGCGAGAGGTTGTCGGTCCCCTGGCCACTCCCGGTGATCGCGACCGGCGTCTCCAGACCGTGTTCCTCGGCGTACGCCTCGCTGACCAGCACCGTCGCGGCCGCGCCGTCGGTGATCGGCGAGGAGTCGAACAGCCCCATCGGTGTCGCGACTGGTGGGGCGTCAAGCACCTTCTCGATGGAGATCTCGGTCTGGTACTGTGCGAGCGGGTTGTTCGCGGCGTTCGCGTGGTTCTTGACGGCGACGTGGGCCAGGTCCTCGCGGTCGCCGCCGTGGACCGCGAAGTACCGCTGTGCCATCAGCGCGTACGCACCCGGGAACGTGATCCCCTGACGGATCTCCCAGAGGTCGTCCGCCGCGACCGACAGGCCGCCCGTCGCGCCGGCAGTACCCATGTTGTGCATGCGCTCGACGCCGCCGACCAGTACGACGTCCGCCTCGCCGTTGCGGACGTCCTTGACCGCCTGCCGGACGGCCATCCCGCCTGACGCACACGCGCTCTCGACCCGTGTGGCGGGCGCGTCGATTCCGACAGCCTTGGCCATCAGCGGCCCCATATGACCCTGGTTCTCCGAGAGCTCGCCCATGAAGTTCCCGACGTACAGCGCGTCGATCGCCTCGCGGTCGATCCCGGCGTCTTCGATAGCGGTGTCCCCAGCTTCGCCGAAGAGGTCGCGACCGGTCCGCTCGGGGAACTCCCCGAACTCGGTCATGCCGACCCCAGCGATGTGTGCGGATGCCATGTGAATCCTCCGTGTAATGACAGGGCCTACCCAGTGATATAACTTCAGTTATCGCGTGCCCGGTCGCCGGCGACACCGCTAGATCGGGAGGACGTACAGCAGCAGATAGACGACGATACCCAGCGCGAACGAGATCAGCCACAGACCCGCGGCGACGCGGCCGACCCGTGGGTGGGCCGTCTCGCCGAGTTCGGACGGCTCGTGCGTCGCCGCGAGCAACAGCACGTAGTACACCAGCGGCAGACAGACGATCGCCAGCAGTATGTGGATGCCGAGCACCGGATAGTAGACCCACAGCTTCAGCGCCTCCGGGCCGTCGAACGTGGTCGGCCCCTCGATCGCCACTCGGAGGAGATACAGACCGAGAAAGGCAAGAAACAGGAGGAAACTCGCGCCCATCGCCCGGCGGTGGCGCTCGATCCGCCCGTCTCGAATCGACCGCCAGCCATACACGATCGTCCCGATCGCCAGCGCGCTGATCGCCGCGTTCGCGTGGGGGATCGCGTGGAGAACACCGTCCGGTAGCGGCGGGAGCACCGCCTCGGGAACGAGCTGCCTGACCGCCGCGATGACGACTACAAGCGACACGACCGTCAACAGAGTGGTGATCAGTGGAACGTGCCGACGGAACGTCCGTTGCATTGGCGTGTCGTTGTCGTGACGCGGTAAGTCAATTCCGTATCCGTTGCCGATCGCAGGGACAATTAGTACCGTATCAGGTCGTCGTCGAGGTGTCTCGGTCTGGTCGCAAAGTAGTACACGAGGCTCCAGACGTGTATCAAGAGCCCGGCCATACCGATCAATCCGATCGTGTTGCCGCTGTAGGTAGTCGCTCGCGCCACGTGCGGCGTGACAAATGGGTTGACGCCGACGACGAACGCGGCAAGGCCGCCGTATATCCCGACGATTGCGAGCGCCTGCAGGAACGCTGCAACCCGTACGTCGGAATGCACAGCTACGAGCCACTCCCAGAGCCGACGCTTGAGACCGTCTCGTCCCATCGATCAGCAGTCGATATTCCTTTTGGATTGGCAGAGTATAACTATGGTGGTCGGTCACATGTGACAATCAACGCGGCTGAGGATGCCCGGACTCTTTTGGCCTACCGCCGAGTCGGTGCTAACATGTGTCCCGCAGACACCGAGACGATCGGCAACGGCGAACCCGCCTGGTGGAAAGAAGCAGTCGTGTACGAGATCTACCCGCAGAGCTTCAACGACAGCGACGGCGACGGGATCGGTGACATCCCTGGGGTCATCGAGAAGGCCGACTATCTCGACGAGTTGGGAATTGACGTCATCTGGATGACGCCGCCGTACGACTCCCCACACGCGGACAACGGCTACGACATCCGGAACTATCGGTCGATTCTCGACGCGTTTGGCGACATGGACGACTTCGATCGACTCCTGTCGGAGTTGCACGACCGCGATATCCGGCTCATCCTGGACATGGTCTTGAACCACACCTCCGACGAACACGAGTGGTTCCGGAAGTCCCGCCGCGAGGAGGACGGCTACGAGGACTACTATCACTGGGTCGAGGGCGATCCCGACCAGCCCCCGAACAACTGGACCTCCGGGTTCGGCGGCCCGGCCTGGACGTACGATGACACGCGGGAAGCGTGGTATCTCCATCTCTTCCACGAGAAACAGCCCGACCTGAACTGGCGCAACCCCGAGGTACGCCGGGAGATGCACGACGTCGTCGAGTTCTGGCTCGAGAAGGGAATCGACGGGTTCCGCTTCGACGTATTCAACGTCATGTCCAAGCCAGAGGGGTATCCCGACGGTGACCCCGACGGCGGCTGGATCGGCATGGAACACTTCTCGGACGGGCCCCGCATTCACGAATACGTCGGCGGCCTCTACGACGACGTACTTTCGGCGTACGACGTGATGACCGTCGGGGAAGGGATGGACATCACGCCGCGGGCGGCCAAGCGGTACTGTGGCCCGTCCGGCGACGGGCTGAACATGGTCTATCACTACGACCATACAATGCTCGATTACGGCGACGGGGGCTGGTGGGACATCGTCGACTGGGAGGTCTCGGAGATCCGGGAGGCGCTGACGAAGTGGGTTCAGCAGTTGGAGGTGACCGACGCCTGGAACACGGTCTACCTGGGGACTCACGACACGCCGCGGATCGTCTCGCGGTTCGGCAACGACGACCGCTACCATTACGAGTCGGCGACGATGCTCGGAACCCTGCTGTTGACATTCCCGGCCACGCCGTTCTGCTTCCAGGGCGACGAGATCGGGATGACCAACTACCCCTGGTCCTCGCGCGAGGAAATGCGCGACGCCGACGCGACGAACCGCGTCGAACTGGCCTTCGAGGAGGATAGTGCCGAGGAGTTCGCCGACGTGGCCGACGTCGTCCGCTACCGCTCGCGGGACAACGCTCGCACGCCGATCCAGTGGTCCGGCGACGCGGCTGGCGGGTTCACCGACGGTGAACCGTGGATCCCGGTCAATCCAGCCAGCGAGGAGATCAACGTCGCCGACCAGCGCGACCGGACGGACTCGGTGCTTTCGTACTACCAGGATCTGATCGAGCTACGCCACAACGAGGAGGCGCTGGTCTACGGCGTCTACGACCTGTTGACCGACGATCACCCGCGCGTGTGGGCCTTCGAGCGATCGCTCGGCGACGAACGGCTGCTCGTCGCGCTCAACTGGGCCGGGCGCACGTCACGGGTCGATCTCTCCGATGCCGGAGAAGTCACGTCGATACTCGCCTGTAACTACGACGACCCCGGAACCGACCTCGGCGCGCTTGCGCTGCGCCCCTACGAGGCGCGTGTCTTCCGTCTCGCGTAGCGGCCTCAATCCCGCATCTGGACGATCTCGATCAGCGAGTACACCGGGACGCCGAGGAGTTCGTCTTCGCCGTGTTTGTCAGTGAGTACGACTGCTGCCTCAACGTCACCGCCACGGTTGCGAACGTGCTCGATCGTCTCGGTCATCGTCTGACCGGTGTCGATGTTGTCGTCGACGACGTAACATTGCCGGTCACGGATCGACGCGAAGTTCCGCGAAAACGAACCCGAACCGCCCCCACCCTCGTCGTTCCACTGGTATTTGCTCGGCAGGTACACGCTGAGATCGGTATCCAGTTCCCGGCTGATGACCGTCGCCAGCGGACCGCCGGACTTGCCGACCCCAACCGTCAGGTCGACGGCATCACTTTTGTCACCCAGCAGGTCCGCCATCGCGATCCCGACGTGAGTCAGGCGGTTGCTGTCGCGACCGATCGCGCTCCAGTCGACGTGGACATCCGACGGACTGGCCGATCCGGCCAGTTCGTCGGTCCCTTCGCCGCTCTGATCGACGAGCCAGCTCGCTGTCTCCCTGGAGACGTTCAGTTCGTCGGCGATCTCGCCCTTCGAGAGACCGCGTTCCGTCAGCTCACCCGCACTGTCGATGAGTTCGTCGGTGGACTTCATTCGTCGGCCCGTTCGGGCGCCGGGAATAAAACCACCTGTGATCTGCGTTCGCGGGCACGGTTCACGAACACGTCCGACGGACTGGCCGCTCTACGATCGACACGTCCAACGGACTGGCCGCTCTACGGTCGATGCGACCACGCTAGGTGTGGGCCGTCCGCGATCGAGGCGACAGACCGCGACTATGGAAACCCTTATCTGAATTCCTCGGCAACTACTGGCAGGATACATGACGGTGACGCTCATGGATTTCCAGGCTGACTGGTGTGGGCCCTGCAAGACGCAAGAACCGATTATCAAGGACCTCGAAGAGGACTATCCCGACGTCGAGTTCGAACGGATCGACGTCGACGAGCGACAGGACATCGCCAACGAGTATCAGGTACGCTCGCTCCCGACGCTCATCGTCGAGAACGACGACGGCGTCGTCGACCGCTTCATCGGCGTCACGCAGGCTGACGATCTCGAGGACGCGCTGCAAGAAGCCGGCGCTTGAAAATACCGCCCTTCACAGCTCTTCTTCGTGCAGTTCCAGTTCCGCGATGGTTTCGTACGGGTCGGCCCCCTTGCGGATCTGATCCAGAATCAGGAACGCCTCCGTCGGCGACAGGAAGTGTCGACAGACCGCCCGGCCGAGATCGGTCAGTTCGAGGCCGTCGATAAACTCGTACTCGAGGAGCTTCCCGATCGCGTGTTTGGTCGGGATCTCGCCGAGCATCCGGGCGTTGAGTCGCTTCGCCTCCGATCCCGCCACGACGAGGTTCGCGAGGGTCTCCTCGACGGCCGCGTTCTCGTCGTAGCGGGTCATCACCGACTCCATCTCGCCTTTCAGGAGCTTGAATGCCACCTCGTCTTCGGTCATCTCCTGACTGTTGTGATACGCCCCGTCGGGCTCGACGAGCAGGTAGACCGTCCCCTTGTCGTGGTAATCCGGTCGGCCAGCGCGGCCGAGCATCTGGTGGAACTCCTGGACGGTCAGCCACTCGATGCCCATCGCCAGCGAATCGAAGATGACCTGTGAGGCTGGGAAATCGACCCCGGCTGCGAGCGCGGCGGTAGTCACGACCGCCGCGAGGTCCTGGTCGGCGAACTGCTGTTCGACGCGCTTGCGTCGCTTGTTGTCCAGCCCGGCGTGATACGGCGCCGAAGAGTACTGCAATTTCCGGGAAATTTCGTGACACCGCCGCCGGGAGTTAGTGAAGATGATCGTCTGCCCGCGGTAGCCCTTCGAGGACTTGGTGTCGAACGCGCGCTTGACGAGCTTGTCCTCCAGATCGAGCTTCTCGTAGCCGTCGGCGAAGGTCACGTGGCGCTCGATCGGGACCGGTCGTTCCTCGAACTCGATGAGCTGGGCGCTCAGCTTCTCGGCCAGTTCGGAGGTGTTTCCGACCGTTGCCGACAGATAGATCCATTGGGTGTCGCCGGCGTCGTGGGCGCCCGGACGGCCGTCGTATCGCTGGGCGACGGTCCGGTCGACCTCGCAGTAGTACTTCAGTCGTGAGATTAACCCGTCCAGCCGGTGGCCGCGCTCGCCTTCCCCGAGGGTGTGGACCTCGTCGATGACGACCGTCCCGATCGTCCCGAGGTCCTTGCCGGTCCGCAGTGCGTGGTCGACCCCCTCGTAGGTGCCGACGATCACGTCCGCGCTCGGATCGAACCGGTTGTCGTCGCCGCCGATCCGGCTCGACCCGACCCGCAGCGTCACGTCGACGATGTCGCCGTACTCCTCCTGGAAGTCGTTGTACTTCTGGTTGGCCAGCGCCACCAGCGGGACGAGAAACAGCATCTTGCCCTTGCCGTTGAGGACGCGGTCGATGCCGGCCATCTCGCCGACCAGCGTCTTCCCGGTCGCGGTGGCCGAGACGACGAGTTGATCCTGGCCCTGCGTCACGCCGTTCTCGACGGCGAGACTCTGGACCGGCAGCAAGGTATCGAATCGGTCTTCGAGCTTGTTCTGGATCCCCGGGTGGAGAGAAAGCGAGTCGGTCGGGACGGGATCGACCTCATCAAGGGTCGCGGAGATCTCGTCGAACTTCGTGAGCTCGGGGTCGAGATCACCCGCCAGCAGGTTCGTGATCCGGTCGAGGTCCTGCACGTCCAGCAGCAGTTCTTCGAGTCGGTCGCGAGCGCTGCCGGTCACGTCGCCGTGATAAGCCAGCTCGCGCTCTAACTCCTCGATCGCGCAGTCCGGGCAGATGTACTCGTCGTCGGCCAGGATTGCCGTCTCACTCGTGATCGGCGAGTACTGGCCTGCGGAGGCACAGTACCGGCAGGTCCGGACGACCCTCGCATCGAGCTGGTAGGCCTGGAGCATCTCCCTGAGTCGGTCCCGACCGCGCTCGGAGGTCTGCTCGGAGATGCGAATGCGGGTCGCCTGGCGGGCGAGTTCGACGAACTGGTCGGGGCTGCGTGGTTCCTCGCTCGACCCCTTTTTGACTCGCAACCGTGCCGGACGCGGACCGGCACTGGTCTCTTTGAGTTCGAGAATCGCGTCGAGCACGCGGCTGCCCTCGCGCTGGACGGCGACGCGAACGTTCTCACCCTGCTCGTGAAGGAACAGCGTATCCACCTGGGCGACCTGCTGTGACACGCCACCTTGTACGCGGTGGAGTTATTTGAGGAGTTCGGAGTCGAATCGGTAACAACAGTTGCTTCGTGTGGGCGCTCGGCAATGTCTCAACGACACAGGATAGCACAGCCGGCAGCACGATCGCACTTCGGACGGCTTATTGTTCTCCCGAATCAATGTCTCGAGGAATGAGCAACGCGGCACGTGACGTCATCGAGTTTGTGCTGACGGCGACAGTCTACACGGACAATCGCGATCTGGAACCGGACGACCTGCCGCCGGACGTCCGGGGAGTGTTCTGGAGCGACGGCACGATCGAGCGTCCGCTCACGCCGACCGTCGATACCGCCCGCGAGGCGACCGGCATCGAGCGGCCCTGGGACGCCATCTCCGGGCTGATGTTCACCGACCACGACGACTTCGACGGGTCGCTGACGTTCACCGATCGGGGGATGGCCGAGGAGTGGTTCCTCGACCGGGTCGAAGCCACGGACCTCGCCGCGAATCCCGTTCTCGCCTTCGAGTACGAAGACGAGTTCGAGGAAGTCTCCCACGAGCGCGCCCGGGAGAACAACCGTCCCCTCAGGGCCGACCGGGTCTGGATCGACTCGATGCTCAAGGAGTACTTCGACGACGAGGACGAAGAGGAGATGCTCGATCTCGTCGACGTGCGTGCCCCCGAGGAGGTCGAGATGCGACTGGACGAGTTGGTGCTCACGTCCGATCAAGAGGACGAGATCAACAAGCTCGTCAAGGCGATCGAGCACCGCGACTACCTCGCACAGATCGGACTTCGCGAGATCGGGAAGCTCCTGTTCGTCGGGCCGCCGGGGACCGGCAAGACCAGCGTCGCCCGGGCGCTGGCGCACGATCTGGACCTCCCCTTCGTCGAGGTGAAGCTCTCGATGATCACCTCCCAGTACCTCGGGGAGACTGCCAAGAACGTCGAGAAGGTCTTCGAGGTCGCAAAGCGCCTCTCGCCGTGCATCCTCTTTATGGACGAATTCGACTTCGTCGCCAAGACCCGGGCTAGCGACGAGCACGCCGCGATCAAGCGTGCGGTGAACACCCTGCTCAAATCAATCGACGAGGTGAGCCTGATCGACGACGAGGTTTTGCTTATCGGTGCGACGAACCACCCCGACCAGCTCGACGCAGCGGCCTGGCGGCGCTTCGACGAGATCGTCAACTTCCCCAAGCCCGACCGGGGCATGCGCGCGGACATCCTCCGGGTCGTCACCCGCGAAATGGAGATCGTCGACTTCGATCCCGGCCAGCTCGCGGAGATGACCGAGGGGCTGACCGGCAGCGATCTGCGGCTCGTCCTCCGGGAAGCAGTACTCGATGCCCTGACCGAAGAGCGGACGACGCTTACCCAGCAGGATCTCGAAGATGCGATCGCGAACTTCGAGGAGCGTGACAACCTCAAGAACCTCGACATGATCGAGGGCGACCACGACGCGCTGGTTGCGGGTGGCACGCCCGGCGGTGACAGCCACGAGCACGAACACTGATCGGCCGCCACGAACTCGCTCCAGGGCGAGTGATAGTGATTACTGTAACGATTCACCGGTACGACCGCACTACTTCGTGCGGTTGACCCGGAAGGGACTTACAGTAATCACTATGAGACATCGTTTTCATCGTCGAGCGCGAAAGACGCCCAATGACCGATCCCGCTACGCTTGAGGTGACCATCGTCGACGGCTACGTCGACGAGCCCGCACACTTCGGCGTCCCCCCATACATCTCTACCTATCCGCGGTACGTCGCCGGCGCGCTGGTCGACGCTGGCGTTCCGCGCGATCACGTCACCTACTACACGATCGACGCGCTCCGCGAGGAGAACGCGCGCTGGCGAGATGTCGCTGACGCCGATCTGACCGTCTACGTCGGTGGGATGACAGTCCCCGGCAACTACGTCGGGGGGACGCCCGCCGAACCAGACGAGGTTCGAAAGATCGCCTGGACGGCCGATGGCACGTCGATCATGGGCGGCCCGATCCGGTTTGGCGTCGGCGAGGAGAACGCCGGCGCGAGCGAGACTGAACGAGACGATCTGGACTTCGATTTCGTGGCTGGCGCGGACATCGAAGCCGCGGTCTTCGACCTCGTCGAGAACGGACTGGAGGGGTTCGAACCGCGCTATCGTGGCGTCCCCGAGGAGACGCGATGGGCGCGCAAGGGCGCGTTCGTGGTCGAGCAGCACCCCAACCACCCGGAGTACCTGCTCGCCGAACTGGAGACCTCGCGGGGCTGTCCCTACCGGTGTTCGTTCTGCACGGAGCCGATGTACGGCGATCCCGACTTTCGGCCGCCCGAGAGCGTCGTCGACGAGGTCGACGCCCTCTCCGAGCACGGCGTCAGGCACTTCCGGCTCGGCCGCCAGGCCGACATCCTGGCCTACGGCGGCGACGGCGAGAAACCCAATCCCGACGCGCTCCGGTCGCTCTATCGGGGCATCCGTGAAGTCGCCCCGGACCTGGAGACGCTCCACCTGGACAACATGAATCCGATCACTGTTGTCAAGTGGCCCGAAAAAGCTCGCGAGGGGATCCGGATCATCGCCGAGCACAACACGCCGGGCGACACGGCCGCGTTCGGGCTCGAATCCGCGGATCCGCAGGTCCAGAGCGACAACAACCTCAACGTCACCGCCGAGGAGTGTCTGGAAGCCGTGCGGATCGTTAACGAGGAGGCCGGCTGGCGACCGGGCGAGGATCCCGCCCACGCACCCACTTTCGGCGACGAGGCCGCCCCGCGCCTGCCGAAGCTGTTGCCGGGGATCAACCTCGTCCACGGGCTCAAAGGTGAGCGCAGGGAGACCTTCGAGCACAACAAGCGATTCCTCCAGCGCGTCTACGACGAGGGACTGTTGCTCCGACGGGTCAACATCCGGCAGGTCATGGCCTTCGAAGGGACCGAGATGGCCGACACCGGCGCCGAGATCGCCGCCGATCACAAGCAGCTGTTCAAACAGTACAAGCGGGAGGTCCGCGAGGAGATCGACAACCCGATGTTACAGCGTCTCGCGCCACCGGGGACGATCCTCGAGGATGTCCACCTCGAATACCACCAGGACGGCAAGACCTTCGGCCGCCAACTGGGGACCTACCCGCTGCTGGTCGCGGTGCCCGGCGAGCGCGAGCTCGGCGCGACGATCGACGTCGCAGTGACCGACCACGGCTATCGCTCGGTGACCGGCGTGCCGTACCCGCTGGACGTGAACTCGGCGTCGATGGACGAACTGCAGGCGCTGCCGGAGCTGGGTCGCCAGCGCGCCGGCAACATCGTGGTCGATCGCCCCTACGACAGTGTCGAGGAGATCGCGGCCGCCGACCTCTCGAAGTTCGCGGTCGCCGAGCGCGCCGAGTGATCGGCTGCTTCGAATGTGAGATAAGTGTCAGGACGACGGCCGTCATTCGAAATCCTTTTTTCTGGGTCCCTCCCAGGTAGGAGTGCGCGCCGCCTTAGCTCAGACTGGGAGAGCACTCGACTGAAGATCGAGCTGTCCCCCGTTCAAATCGGGGAGGCGGCATGTTTCTGCGGCCGACAACGCGAACGAGCGTAGCGAGTGAGCCGTCGGCCGCGAAATCATATCCGAGCCGATTTGAGCAGACGAGTCGCACGCCCGCGCAGCGGAGCGAGCAGGACCGTCTCGGCGGGTTCAAATCGGGGAGGCGGCATACCACTTTTTGCTGCGTCGGGTTTCCTCGCTCGCTCCGCTCGCTGCGGGAACCACTCCTTGCAAAAACGTGGGGAAAAACACCTGCTGACTCGCTTCGCTCGTCAGCAGTGAAACGGCTCGCTTCGCTCGCCGTATGCTCGTCTTCGCCGCAACAAATCGAGCTGTCCCCCTCCTCGCGAGCGCAGCGAGCGAGGGCTCGGAAGACGAGCGGTGAGCGGTGAGCGGCGCGAAGCGCCGCGGTCGGCGAACGGTGTAACCGTGAACCGCCGTCGATACCATGACTGTGATCTCGACTCTGAGATCTGAGACTTCTTGGCCCGAGTTATAAAATCTCGATTAGTAAAATCGGGATTAAGATAATCGGAAGGATAATATTCGTTGGGGTGGAACAGGGGCTATGACCAACCAGCGTTTCGTCGACCGCGAGGACGAACTCGAATTGCTGAATTCGCGGTTCGAGAGCGATAGTGCCGAACTGCTCGTAATCTACGGACGACGACGCCTCGGCAAGAGTGCACTCGTGCGCGAAGCAGTTCGGGACCGGGAGAATGCGATATACTGGCAGGCAACCGAGGAGACTGCGGCCGCACAACTCGCTAACTTCGTCGACACGGCCAGCGAGACATTTCCATTACTGGGGGACATCCAGCGCGACTGGGAAGCCCTGCTCCGGGCACTCGGCCGCGAAGACGCAATCGTCGTCCTAGACGAGTTCCCCTATCTCGTCGAATCGGACGATGCGCTCCCGTCGAAGATACAGCGCGTCTGGGACACGCATCTTGCGGAGACGGACACGACACTCGTGCTTGTCGGCTCGTCGATCAGCATTATGGAAGACAAGGTTCTCAGCGGAGGGAGTCCGCTGTACGGCCGCCGGACGGCGACCCTCGACCTGCCACCACTCGATCTCACGGATGCACAGCAGTTCTACCCCGGTGACGGCCCGGACGAGGTCATCCAGGCCTGGAGTGTCTTCGGCGGGACGCCATACTATCTTCAGGCCCTCGACCCGTCCCGCTCGCTGGCCGAGAACGTCCAGTCACAGGTACTCTCGGAGCACGGCGTCCTCCACAACGAACCGGAGTTCCTCTTACGGACCGAGTTCGGTATCCGCGAGCCACAGACGTACTACACGATTCTCCGGGCAATCGCGACCGGGAAACGCGCGGCAAACGAGATCGCCGGGTTCGCTGGTATCGACTCCAACGCGCTGGGTTCGTACCTCTCGAAGCTCCGGCGTCTCAGGCTCGTCGAACGGGACATACCCGTGACCGCCGATCCCAACTCGACGCGGAAGAGCCGCTACCGGCTGAAGGAACCGCTGTTCCGGTTCTGGTTCCGGTACGTCTACGGCCAGCAGGGAGAACTCGTCCAGCTCGGCGACGACGCCTACGAGCAAATGGTCGAACCGACCTTCACCGACTATATGGGGACGATGTTCGAGCGCGTCTGTCAGAATGTGCTCCCATCGCTGGTTCCAAAGACGTACCATGGCATCGGCTACTGGTGGCACAAGCAGCACGAACTCGATGTCGTGGGGCTCGCGAGCGACGGGACACTCGTCGCAGGAGAGTGCAAGTACACCAGCCGAGAGATGACCGAAGGCGACCTGGCCGACCTCGAACGGACAGCATCGGAGGTCCAGTGGACGCCATCCAACGAAAGCAATCAGACGGAGCAGTACTGTTGTTTCTGTCGCTCCGGGTTTTCCGATGGCCTGCAACAGGTGGCTGCGGAACGTGACGACGTGTTACTGTTCACACCCAGCGACATCGTGCCGGGCGGTATCGATGGGTGACGACGAAGTGCCTTCAAGTATGCTCGGCAGTGGTGTGATGTCGTGTGGCATCAGGCATTGTATCGATCTTCGAGGTCGTTGAGCGCGCGCCAGAACTGGATATCGTTGACTTCCTTTTATTATAAGTAAATTTATATAAATAAATGCGGTTGCTTCTGGAGCCACGATCAACTCAAGCGGTTCGACTATCCCAGACCGCGACGTGCTTTTGACGGTCCATCCCTGAATGAAAGTATGGCAACGGAACGCGGGTCGGCAGCTGTATCGCTGTCGGGGGTCAGAAAGACCTACCAGCTCGGCGAGCCTGTCCACGCGCTCGATGGGGTCTCCCTCGAGATCCCGACGGGCTCGTACACTGCGGTCATGGGTCCGAGCGGGTCGGGTAAATCGACGCTGATGAATCTGGTCGGCTGTCTGGATACGCCGACAGCGGGGACGATCACGATCGACGACCAGGACGTGACGGCCGTGAGCGACCGCGAGCGGACGCGAATCCGCGGTGAGGATATCGGGTTCGTTTTCCAGACGTTCAACCTCATGCCGCGGCTGACCGCCCGGGAGAACGTCGCCCTCCCGATGGTCTTCCGCGGGGTCGGTCGGAGCGAGCGCCGACAGCGGGCAGCCGAGGTCCTCGATTCGGTCGGACTGGGCGACCGTCTCGATCACCGACCGAACGAACTCTCCGGTGGACAGCGCCAGCGGGTCGCCATCGCCCGGGCGCTCGTGAACGATCCGGCGCTGCTGTTGGCCGACGAACCGACTGGCAACCTCGACACCGAGACCGGCGAACGGATCATGGGGCTGTTTGAGGAACTCTACGAGCAGGGGAATACGATCCTGATGGTGACCCACGAGCGGCCGATCGCCGAACACGCCGAACGGATCGTCCACTTGCTGGACGGCGAGATCGAGCGCGTGGAGGAGCTATCGGAGGTCGGCCGATGAATCCCCTGGAGAGTCTGCGGATCTCCTGGCGGTCGATCAGAGGGCACAAACTCCGGTCGACGCTGACGACACTTGGAGTGATCATCGGGATCGCCGCCGTCATCACGTTCGTCACACTCGGAACCGGACTCCAGGACGAGATCGTCGGCGACATCAGCCCCGACGACCAGCAGAACGTCTACGTCTGGGCGGCCCCGCCCGAAGACAGCGGGCAGGGGCCGCTGGCGGGCGCACAGCCGGTGTTCACCCAGCGCGACGCGAGCGAGGTCGCGAATCTCTCGGGGGTGGACGATGCCTACGTGTACACCCGCATCCCCGGACAGTCGGTCACGTACGCCGGGGACACCGTCCCCAGAGACGGCGGGTTCGTCGGGACCGGCCCCGGCTATTTCGATGCCGAGGATTTCGCCGAGGGTGAGAGATTCGAGCGCGGGGAGGCCCAGGCGGTGATCAACCCGGCGATGGCCGGCCTGTTCGACGGGAACGTCTCCGTCGGCGATACGCTGACGCTGGGTATCTTCCAGGGGGTACAGATCGACGTCACCGTGACGGGGATCCTGGAAGACTCCGAAAGTATGAGTGCGTTCGAGGGGTTCGCTCCCTCTCCGCGGCTGTACGTCCCAGCGGACCTGACTGAGAACGCGGATACACAGACCGAACTCAACCTATCTGACGAAGAGCTCTCAGAGTTACTGGGTGATAGAGAGATATCGAACCAGTCGAATCTCTCCGGGGAGCTCAGTGGTCTGCTAGGCCAGTCAACTCCCGGCGAGAGTTCGCGTCACATCGCGCTGGTCGTCGAAGCCCCCTCGAAAAGCGATGCGGACATCGAGCGGGTGAAAACCGAGACCGAAGCGTACCTCGACAGCGCCGAATCCGACGCTAGCGATCGATCCGAAGGGCTGGCCTTTCAGCTCAAGACCAGCGCCGAGTTGATCAGCCAACTCGAAGACGTGTTAGATCTCCTGCAGGACTTCATCGTCGGGATCGCGGGCATCTCGCTTCTGGTCGGGTCGATCGGTATCGCCAACATCATGCTGGTCTCGGTCACCGAGCGGACCCGTGAGATCGGGATCATGAAAGCCGTCGGCGCCCAGCGTCGGGACATCCTGGAACTGTTCATCGTCGAGGCGGTCATCCTTGGTGTCCTCGGGGCGATCCTCGGCACTGCGCTGGGGCTGCTCGCCGGATACGTCGTCGCGGGATATATCGGGATCCCGTGGGTGTTCCCGGTTGGCTGGACGGCGCTCGCGATCGTCGTCGGGATCGCCGTTGGCGTGCTTGCCGGCCTGTACCCGGCCTGGAATGCCTCTCGGACCGATCCGATCGACGCATTGCGGTACGAGTGAGGACCGTCCCATTTTTCTCGCTGCCGCGCGCCGAGACGAGTATGTTCGGAACCAGTGGGATTCGCGGTCCAGTCGGCAAAGACGTGACAGCCGGGCTGGCACTGTCGGTCGGCCGCGCCCTTGGCGTCGAGACCGACCGCGTCGTCGTCGGCCGTGACCCCCGCGAGAGCGGACAGTTCCTCACGGACGCCCTTACCGCGGGGCTCCGGGAATCCGGCACGGACGTGCTCGAGCTGGGAGTGGCTGCGACCCCGACAATCGCCCGCGCAGTCGCCTGGGAGGACGCCGACGCCGGCGTCGCGATCACGGCCAGTCACAACCCCGCGCCGGACAACGGAATCAAGCTGTGGCAACCCTCGGGGCAGGCGTTCGACGACGCCATGCAGGACCGGATCGCCGAACGGATCGACTCCGAGGAAGTCGATCTCCGGCCGTGGGACGAACTCGGCGCTCGCGAGACGGCTACTGCCCGACAGCGCCACGTCGAAGCGATCGCCGACGCCGTCGACATCGAAGACCCACCGTCGATTGTCGTCGATCTCGGAAACGGGGCCGGCGGCGTCAGCGTCGATACCCTGCAGGCGCTTGGCTGCTCGGTCGAGACGCTGAACGCCCAGCCGGACGGGTCGTTCCCCGGCCGTCCGAGCGAGCCCACGGCAGAGCACTGCGAGTCGCTGGCGGAACTCGTTGGCGCGAGCGACGCCGACCTGGGGATCGCCCACGACGGCGACGCCGACCGAATGCGGGCCGTGACCGGCGACGGCGAGTTCGTTTCGGGGGACGTGCTCCTGGCGATACTCGCCCGGGAAGCGGCCGAACCGGGCCAGCGCGTCGCTGTCCCCGTCGACACGAGCATGGCCGTCGACGACCACCTCGCGGCGATCGACGTCGCGGTTACGCGGACGAGAGTCGGGGATGTCTACGTCGCCGAGCGGGTCACCGAACCGGATGTGGCTTTCGGCGGCGAGCCCTCGGGCGCGTGGATCTGGCCAGAGGCGACGCTGTGCCCCGACGGTCCGCTGGCGGCCGCGAAACTGGCCGCGCTGGCGGGCGAGCGATCGCTCGACGCGCGCGTCGCCGACATCGAGACCTATCCGATCGAACGCGAGAGCCTCGACGTGTCTGAGAAGACTGCCGTGATGGAACGAGTTACCGAATCGGTCACCGAGGCGTACGACGACGTGATGACGCTGGACGGTGTCCGGGTCGCACTGGCGGACGGCTGGTTTTTGATCCGGGCGAGCGGTACGCAGCCGCTCGTTCGTGTGACCGCGGAAGCGCGTGACAGCGAGCAAGCACGGACGTATCTCACCGAGGCAAAATCGATAGTCGAGGACGCCAGGGACGCGACGACGAAAACGTAGGAAAGAGGCGTTCGGTGGCGATTCGAGACGGGTTATCCGCGACGCGTCGAGCGGGCTTCGCGGACGTCCGCACCGTCGCGGATCTTGTCCTCACATTGCGGGCACACTCTCGGATTCTCGATCCCGTTCGGCGTGAACACACGCGCGTAGGCCGCCGTTACAAATGAGCCACAGTTCTGGCATTCCGGCATACACCCTTGTCTTGGTCTCATCCACCTTAATCATTGGTGATGTGCTACAACGGGGCACGGATTGCCGGTTCGTGCAGTGGGCCGGCGGCCAGTTGCCCTCAGAACGACGTGGTCACAGTGCCGTCTTCCGCGAGATCGATCGTCCCGTCGAACAGGTCGCGATAGCTAGCGAGTACGTCCTCATCGTGGACGCTTTTAGCCAGGTGGAACAGTCCGACGGCGTCGTGTTCCGCGAGCAGGTCGAGCAGGGATTCGACGGCGTCGCGGGCGCTGTCCTCGTCGGCGTAGTAGGCCATCTCGGTGACGGAGTCGACCGAGATACGGCGCTTGCCGTCGGTTTCTTCGAGGAACTGACGGGTCTGGTCGACGATCTCGTCGAGGTTGTCCGGCGCGGTGACGTACTGGACGTGGTCGGTCTTGCGACGGGTGTAGCCCCGTTCGACCGACAGCGTATCGAGAATCGTTGCCTTCGATTCGTCGACAGCGTAGTGTTCGAGTTTCTGCTCGACCTCCCGGGCGCTCGTTCGCGTCGAGATTATCAGCATGCGGTCGGTGTCGGTACCGAGAAATTCCGTATCGATCCGATCGGTTTCGCCGGTACTGGGATGGACGAGCAGGATGCCGGTCCCGCCTGATACTGTCTCCGGTGTGTTCTCGATCGCGAGCGTATACTCCATGTGGCTGTGAAAGTGGCGCAAGCGGTATTAATGCTGTCGGGAAGAATCGGACTGAGCCGGCCCTAGCCACTAGTCGGCCGATCCGTCGGCGCGCTCGCGGATGAGGTCCCGGAGCTCGTCGGCGTCGTCGATCGCTTCCATCTCCGATTCCTCGATGAGTGCCGTCCCCTCGACGGCTTCTCGGGTCGCCCGCTCGACGACGTAGACGGACGTGGTCCCGGTCACTTCCCCGACCGAAGACATAATTCGAGCGCGTTTCTCGGCGGTTTCGGTGAACTCCGAGTGGCCGGTCAGCATCTGCTGGCGGCGTTGCTCGTTCTCACTGACCGTTTTGAACGGCGCACGCTCGGTCGGATGCACGTCGAAGCCGACGCGCGTGAGCACGGTAACGATCGGTTCGTCTTCGGGATTCACTTCGGGATCGTCCGGCGTGGGTTCGTCGTCGCGGATCTCGTCCGCTCCGTCGAGCACCTCGACCGGCGAGGTCAACGGCGCGTCGAACAGCTCCTCAAGTTTGGCGGCGACATCCACGCTTGCGTCCATGCCGTCTTCGTACTTCGAGACGGTGCGCCGGGAGACGCCGAGCTCCTTGGCGAGCTTGCCGAGGCTCCACTCGCGCTCCTGGCGGACGTCCTCGAGGATCTTGCTGTCGATGTTGACGTACAGCCCGCCGGGAGCGGCGTAGATCAGCGGCGGGACTTCCTCGACGAACAGGTCCATCGCGGTGTCCGGCGAGAGGACGGGGACCCCGTGGCGGAAGTAGACCACGCCCGGCTTGAGATCCTCGTCACGGGTGCGCAGCCCGATGACGATCGGCGTCGCCCGGAGGTACTCCCCGAGCCGGCGCATCTCCGCGCCGGTCCGGCCGTCGAACGCGTCGATGTTGCCGAGGATCTTCACCAGGACAGTGTCTCGCCCGCGCCGGGCGGCCACGTCGAAACTCTTCGGGCGGATCGCACACCGGTCGCTGACGAGGAACCCCGCGTCCTCTAACATCGCGATCACGTTCTCGACCAGTGCGGATCGGGACATCGGTATCTCGAACTAGACGTAAGTAGTTCATCGCATATATGGTTTGCGGCAGGCGGAGAAGCGTCGTATTGCGGTTTTCCACGAAGGTTCCCCCGTGATTGATATAGAAGTGCTCGTAGATCGAACCGCCGGCGGTGCTTCCCGCCAGCAAAGAGACACGGAGACAGTTCTGTAGCGTTTCGTAGCAAGACGGGTATCCCGCTGGAATGCGGACGGACCTCAGTCTCGTTGGATGACGAGCAGCACGCCCAGTCCGAGGAGAAGAACCGTATACGCGACGGAAGCGGCCAGCGCATCGCCGGTCGTCGGGTACTCACTGACCCGGAAGACGATAGCCTTCCGAACCATCGCGATCACGCCGGTGTAGATGACCAGACGGACGATTTCGGCAGTGCCGCTTTTCGTCGTGTAGGCGATCACCGTCTGGTAGACCTCGACGATGATGAGCAATAGCAGTCCCGTGTCGATGAACCCGATCACGACGAGCGGGTCGGTGATCGATCCCGTCAGGACAGCGTCCCCGATCTGAAGGACGAGATCACCGACGCCGATGGCAAACAGGAGCGCGAACACGGCCGCGGCGACCAGCTCGACGTAGGTGACGAACTGCTCGGTGAGGCGAGCGACAGGGTTGTCGGCGACACTCTCAGCTGGAGCATTCGCATCCACCATGATCTTTTAGGCGTTATTAGGAATTCACCTGTAAATATCTGGGGCCGATGCGACAGCCGTCGTAGTAGCGAGGCATCGATGCGACCCCACGAATCGTGGAACAGAGGGACAACGAGCACTATTAGTGGCACAATCGAGTACGACCTGCTGTGACCGTCGTCGGCCTGGACGATACGGATTCCCGCGATCGCGGGATGTGTACGACCTACGTCGCCGCCAGACTCGCGAGGCGACTGCGAGAGGCGGGTTGGAACGTCGAGCGAACGCTTCTGGTTCGGCTCAACCCCGCCGTCGAGCACAAGACGCGGGGCAACGCCGCGCTGGCAGTCCACACCGACGCCGATGTCGATACCGCCCGCACTCTCATCGGCGAGGTGATCGAGCTGGCCGAGACCGAGGACCCCCGCACCAACCCCGGCGTCGTCGTCGCTGACGGCAAACCAGAGTGGATACCTGACGACGTGGCCGAGTTCGCTCGCAGGGCGATCAGGACCCACCACGATATCGACGACGCCCGCGAGCTGACCGACCGCCACGGCTTCGCGACGCTGTCGCGGGGCAACGGTCGCGGGTTGATCGGGGCACTGGCCGCGGTCGGTGCCTGGGAAGCCTTCGAGGAGTGGACCTACGAGTCGATCAGCTATCGCGAGCGCGAGCGCTGGGGAACCGATCGGGATGTCGATCGCGAACCGGTCTTCGCGGCCGCCGAGGCGGCCTATCCCGACGCCTGGGACACCGTCGATCGCGGCGAGGGCCAGGCAGTCTGTATCCCGCACACGCCGTGCCCGATCCTCTATGGTATCCGTGGTGACGATCCGGATGTGGTCGAAAGCGTCGCTGACCGTATCGAGAGCGAGCCGGTGGCTAGCCGACAGCTGTTCGTGACCAACCAGGGGACAGACGCTCACCTCGAACCGGCGACGATCGGGGAGACGACTGACGGACGCGCGTACTGCGTCGACGGGACGATCACCGAGCCGCCGGAGACCCACACAGGTGGCCACGTGTTCCTGACGGTTGGCGACGGCAAGCACACGATCGAGTGTGCAGCGTTCGAGCCGACCAAGCGATTTCGTGACCGAGTTCGGGCGCTCAGAGTCGGCGACGACGTAACCGTCTGTGGCGAAGTGAGCGATGGAACCCTGAAACTGGAGAAGTTCGCGGTGCGGGACTTGCGTGAGACTGCACTGGCGACACCGGACTGCCCCGAGTGTGGGCGTTCGATGGAGAGTGCCGGACGAGGGCAAGGCTACCGGTGTCGAGACTGCAGGACGAGCGCGGACGGGAAGGTCGCGCGGGAGATCGACCGTGACCTCGAAGTCGGATGGTACGAGGTGCCGCCGGTTGCGAGACGCCACATCGCGAAACCGCTGGTTCGTGGCGGATTCGACGGACCGATCCACCCCGAACAATAGCCTATACGGCCGAAACCGGTTTCAGTGCTGGCGACTGTCGGGAGCCAGCAGGACGTTTTGCCCCACGTTTTTGTAAACCGGGCGAGACTGAAGATCCCACTGGCCGTGCGAACGACGGCGAGGTCGCCGTGAACAGAGAGTGGTGCGCGACCACCGGGAGCGCACCCGACGCAGTAAAACGCAGCTGGCGCCGATCACACCGAGCAGGTGTCGATACCGAGCACCGAGTACAACCCACAGGTGCCAGTCAGCGCCGTCCCGAGCATCATAACTGCGACGATACCCAGGACTGGTGACGCAATCTCCGGCAGACCGATCTGTCCACCCAGTATTGCAAGCGACACAATTCCGGCGATCGCACCGATAGCGATACGAACGCTCTTATCAAGGGAACCGACGTTCTGTTCCATACACGTACACTGAGGGCTAGACACCGATTACTGTGTCGCTGTCCGCGGCCTGTGCAACCGGTTGTGCCTTCGAGAGATACGTAGTATAGAAACTGCTATATAATTGTTCGAGAAACAGTAATATATGCCGGATCCACCGCGCGTACTCAGCACACAACACCCGGACAACGCGACGGTTCCGTTCTTCGCAGAGGGGGACGTGATAGAGGGCGAAGACGAGATCCAGGAGGCGTACTACGCGTACTCGCATCTCGGAGCCGACGAGCAGATGTGGGACTTCGAGGGCAAGGAGGGCGACGAGTACGCGGTCAAGAAGCTACTGTCGCGGTTCGATCAGTACTTCCTCGACTCGAAGCTGGGCGGGGACGCCCGGCTGACGGTTCGCGGGCCGAACCCCGACATCGAGGAAGCAGAGGCGAAGATTCTGCTGGAGATTCTCGAGAGCATCCCGCGGTCGTACGACGCCGCGGAGCTGTTCTACGATGAACACGACGAGCAGGTTGTCCCGCCGATCTTCGAGGTCATCATTCCGATGGTGACCGACGCCGATCAGCTCAACGCCGTCCACGACTACTACGAGCAGTTCGTGGTCGGCAAGGGCGACGAATACTTGCTAGAGGATCGAACGGTCTCGGAATGGGTCGGGGAGTTCCGACCGAACTCGATCAACGTCATCCCGCTGATCGAGGAGCGCAAGCACATGCTCGCAGCCGACGAGATCATCCGCGGGTACGTCGAGGGCCGCGATATCGACACCCAGCGGGTCTTCCTGGCGCGTTCGGACCCGGCACTCAATTACGGGTCACTGTCGGCGGACCTCATCAACAAGGTCACGATGCAGCGGCTGTACGACATGGCCGAGGAAGAAGGAATCGAGATTTATCCGATGCTCGGTGCCGGTTCTGCGCCGTTTCGGGGCAACCTCTCGCCGACGACCGTCGAGGAAACCCTCGACGCGTGGCCGGAGGTCGAGACCTTCACCGTCCAGTCGGCGTTCAAGTACGACTACCCGATCGAGACGGTCCAGGGGGCGATCGAGACGCTCCGATCGGCACCGGAGAGTCGACACGAGAAACGCATCGACGAGGAACGCGCGCTGGAGGTCGTCGACGCCGTCGAGGAGGTCTACGCCGAGCAAGTCGAGCAGGTCGCGCCGCTGGTCAACCGGATCGCCGAGTACACGCCCAAACGGCGGGCCCGGAAGCTCCACGTGGGGCTGTTCGGGTACTCCCGTGAGGTCGGCGAGATGCAACTCCCGCGGGCGATCACCTACACCGCGACGTTGTACAGCATCGGCTTCCCGCCGACGCTGATGGGGCTGGCTGGCCTCTCGGAGGAGGACATCGCGTTCGTCGAGGAGGCGTTCCCGCGGTTCTTCGAGACGCTCGAAGACGCCGCACGGTACTACAACCCTCGCTCACAACTGATCCTGCCGCTGGACGAGGAGCGCGCGACGGCGGGGCTCGATCTGGTCGACGTCGATTTCGATCCGCGACACCGTGCGGCGACCGACGATGTCATCGACGCACTGGAGCGCGAAGACGGCGACGCGATCCGGGCCGGGGTCGTCCGGGCCGCCCAGGTCCGACAGTTCCTCGGATAGTCGAATTCCCGGCAGATCGCGCAGTGAGTGGGCCAAGATCGGTCAGTGTGGCCCTACGAGGTTTTCAGGCCGCTCCCGGTCAGTGCCACGACCACGTCGTCTTTGTCGTCGATCGCACCCCGATCCCGGAACCGGTCGAGCGCGACAGTCGCCGTGGCACAGGTCGGCTCGACGTGGAATCCGGCCCGAGCGAGACGGTCGTGTTCGCGTTGGGTCGCGCCGGTCCCGACCGCCACGGCGTCGCCGTCGGTCGCCTCGATCGCTTCGACGATCTGCTCTCCCCGCGCCGGTTCGGTGATCTGGATCCCGTCGGCGGCGTCGTTTCGCTCGCCGGCACCCGGATTAGAGTCGCCGTCCAGCGCCTCGACGATCGGTGCGACGCCGGCGGCCTGCGCGCCGAGCAACCGCGGCATCGAGTCGATCCAGCCCGCCTCATACAGGGTTTGGAAGCCGCGATACGCACCCAGAAACAGCGTTCCGTGACCCAGCGGCGTCACGAACGCGTCGGGCGCCGACCAGCCGCGCTGGGCCGCGATCTCGAAGGCGACGGTCGCAGTCCCGGCGAAGAAGGCGGGGTCCCAGGCGTGGCTTGCGTAGTATGCGTCGCCCGACTCGCTTGACTTCCCCTCACTCCGTTCGGTGACGCCCGACTCGACGGCGTCGATGCAGGCGTCTGTGACATCCCGGCGGGTGCCTTCGATCCGCCTGAGCGTCGCCCCGGTCCGCTCGATCGCCCGAAGTTTGCCCGGCTTGGCGTCCGCGGGCACGAATATCTCGGCGTCGATCCCCGCACGTGCGGCGTAGGTCGCGATCGCCAGGCCGGCGTTGCCCGAGGAGTCCTCGACGACCCGATCGGCCCCTTGTCCGAGTGCACGGGAGATGGTCGTCGCCGCGCCGCGGTCCTTGAAGCTCCCGGTTGGGAAGATCGATTCGAGTTTGAACTGCACTCCCCACTCGTCGCCGTCGACCAGCGGCGTCCAACCCTCGCCGAGCGAGACCCGCCGTTCGACGGGCAGAAGATCCGAAAAGACCCACAGGCCGTCGTCGCGATCGAGCGTCGCCGGTGGACTCCCGTCGGGTACGGGGCGCTCCGCGAACTCGAGGGGGCGGCCACACTCACATCGCCAGGGGCCGTCCGCGGGGTACGTCCGATCGCAGTCCGAGCAGATCAGTTCCATGGTGGCGCTACCCTGGCCAGGCACACGGATCTGTCGGTAGCGCGCGCCACCGCTGAGGAGAAAAGACGGGAGCTCAGGGCGTGATGACCGCGCGCCCGTCGATCTCGCGGTGTTCGAGCTTCTCGGCGACCGTGTTGACCTCCTCGAGATCGTAGCGACTGGTGTGCAAGTCGACGTCGCCCTGTTCGACCAGTGCGACCAGTTCCTGGAGTTCGGTGTACTGGCCGACGATGTTGCCCACGTAGGAAAACTCGCCGTTGACCAGCGCCTGCGCGGGTTCGTGGATATGCCCGCCGTAGCCGATGATGTGGTGGTCGCCGCCGGCCGCGGTGATGTCGGGTGCGTACTCCGTGGTCACGTCCGCGCCGACGAAGTCCAGCACCTGCGCGGCGCCCGTCCCGTCGGTGACGCTATCGACGAACTCCCGGACGTCCTCTTTTTCGGGATTGACGAGGTGGTCGGCCCCGCCTTCTTCGGCCAGTTCGAGTGCGGAGTCCTTGAGATCGACGGCCGTGATCTGCGCGGCACTCATCGCGTCGACGACCTGGACGCCGATGTGGCCCAGGCCACCGATCCCGACGATGACGGCGTGATCGCCCGGATTCAGCTTCCTGACGGCCTTCTTCGCGGCGTGGTAAGCGGTGATCCCCGCGTCGGCGTGGGGCGCGATGTCGGTCGGATCGACGCCGTCCGGGAGCGGGATGACTGCCCGCTCGTTCGTCAGCAGGTAATCCGCGAAGCCGCCGTCAGCCATCGACAACCCGTTGAACGACTGGTTCTCGCAGTACATCGTCTCGCCCTGCCGGCAGGCCCGGCAGGTCCCACAGGTCTGGACCGGGTGACAGATGACCGGATCGCCCTCCTCGACGATCTCGACCTCCTCACCTGTCTCGGCGACGATCCCGGCGTTCTCGTGTCCGAGCGTCATCGGCAGCGACTGGGGAACGTACTGTTCCCACATCCCCTCGATGATGTGATTGTCCGTCTGACACCAGCCCGCGCCCTCTACCTCGACGATCACTTCGTCCGACCGCGTTATCTCCGGCCGGTCGATCTCGTCGATCGTCAGCCCCTCGCTCATGTTCTCGGTATACTCGTGGAGTCGTGCTGCTCTCATGGCTCACTATATATTATGATCTAATATGATAAATAGGCGGGTGTGTTCGGACACTTTCGTGACAGGAGACGGAAAAATCGGAGAACGGAATGGGAGTGTGGCTATCGAACGCGTTCGGCGATCTCGTCGACGGTCTTCAGGGCGTCGCGGACCATCGGCGGGGTGACCTCGAAGGGCTGGTTGTGGATCGTCTCCTCGGGGTCACAGGCGGCTTCGGCGACGACGTCGAGCTGCTCGTCGGTGGGGTCGTCCAGGCCGATATCGGACAGCGCGACCGGCAGACCGATCTCCCGGGAGAACTCGACGTAATCCTCGATGAAGGCGTCCTCGCGACCTTCGAGGACGAGCTGTGTGATCGTTCCGATGTTGACCTTCTCGCCGTGGGTCGCGTCGTGGGTGGCTTCGAGCTGGGTCAGTCCGTTGTGGATCGAGTGGGCTGCCGCAAGCCCGCCGCTCTCGAAGCCCAGCCCGCTCAATAGCGTGTTCGCCTCGGTGACGGCCTCGACGCTCTCGGTGACGGCGTCGCGCTCGACCGCGTCGACCGCGGATTGGCCGTGTTCGCGCAGCGTCTCGTAACAGAGGCTGGCCAGGCGGTGGCCGGCGCGCGTCGGCTTGCCGCCGACGACGTTGTCGCCGTCCGAGCGATCGGTTGCGTCGGCCTCGAACCAGGTGGCGAGTCCGTCGGCGATTCCGGACCGGAAGAACCGTGTCGGCGCGTCCGAGACGACGTCGGTGTCGACCAGCACAAGATCCGGGTGCTCGTTGTAGAACCAGTACTCCTCGAACTCGCCGTGTTCGCTGTAGATGACTGACAGCGCACTCGTCGGCGCGTCGGTCGAGGCGACAGTCGGCATCGACACCATCGCCCCGCCTTCGAGGTTCTCCCGAACGGCCTTGGCGGTGTCCAGAGCCTTGCCGCCACCCGCGCCGATGACGACGTCGGCGCCGCGGTCGCGAACGATCTCTGTGATCCGGTCGACCTCGGCCTCGGAGGCCTCGCCCTGGAATTCGACCGAACTCGCGTCCATCCCGGCGTCTTCGAGACTGCCCAGCACGCGGTCCTCGACGAGTCCGAGGACGATCTCGTCGGCGAGCAACAGCGCGTTCTCACCCAGCGAGACTGCGTGTGTGCCGATCTCGTCGGCAACGCCACGTCCCTGTACGTACGCCGCCGGCGACTTGAATACCTGAGACATAGTCACTTTCAAATATTTACTCACATCGCAATAACCCTTTCGCCGGCCGTGTTCACGCCAGTCTCCGAAAACGGAACTGTGGACCGTGTTTGCGACGACGCTGAAGCAGACAGGCCGCGAGGATGAGGAGCGTGCCGAGAAGACCGGGCGTCACGAACGTTAGTATCGGACGGAGCACAGTCAGGAGCGACTCGGGTGTCTCACCGAGGAGCGCGAACGCGGTCTGAAGATCGTCGTAGCGGATGGCGATCGAAGAAACGAGTGCGCCGGCAAGTAGCAACTGCCGCGGTCGCCCGCCTGCAAGCAGATACAGTAAGGGGATCAGCGGGAAGTAGAGGATCACAAAGTAAAGCGGATACGACGGGAAGAACAGCAGGATTGCGACCATCGTCCCCATGATCGAGACGAGTCGGTCCTCGCGGTCCTCGATCGTCCGGTAGAGATACGCCACTGGGGGCGCGAGCACGAGCCCCGCGAGCACGCTGTACAGCGCCGGATCGACGGTCGGTAGCAACACTGAAATCGGTCGCCGGATCGTCAGATACGTCGCGCCCGGGTCGAGACCGCCCGCGAACTCGCCGGTAGAGAGCCGCGGTACGAGCGCGCGCTCGACGTACGCGACCGTCAGATCCGGCCCGAAGACGACGATTCCGGCGACGAAGCCGGCGGCGGCGAAACTCACGGCCGCGGCAATCGCACGCCAGGCCCGCCGGCGGAGCAACCAGAGCCCGACAGCCGCCGGAAACACCTTCAGAAACGCCGCGAACCCGAACGCGACGCCGGCGAGCGTCTCCCTGTCGGCGTCGAGCGCGAGGAAGCCCACCACCAGCGCGGCCACAAGATGGTGGTTGACCTGCCCGAAAAACAGCGAGGACATCGAGTGGACCGATCCGACGACGAAGGCCGCGATCAGACCTCGATCGAGCCACGGGAGGCGAGTATCGCTGACTCGCTCGATGTATCGGACGAGCAGCCACACCGCGGCAAGTCCCACGAGCACTGTCAGGACGGTGTGGACGGCGAACCCGACCGTCTCACTGCCCAGGAGCGCCAGCGGGACAAACCCGAAGACGGTGATCGGTGGATAGACGTAATGGAAATACCCCGCCAGGCCCTCGGGGACGGCTCGATAGAAATTTCCGCCTTCGAGGGCGACGCTCCCCGCGAGATGATAGACGCGATAGTCGATCCCGACGTGTACGGGACTGGCGGCCAGGACGTACAGCAGATTGCCGACCCCGAGCAGGATCCCGACCAGCAAGACGGCGCGAGCGCCCCGGTGACGAGACTCCATGGCGGGACGGGCGGCCCCGTTCGGCAAGGGTCTGACGGTTCTTCGCAGGTAGCCCACGGGGATCAACCGGACGCCGACTGCTAGACGGGCGGTCGTTCGGCTCCTCCCAGGCAGACACGCTCGAAACCGGCGGCTTTTCACCGGACGGCGTCGTCCGTTCGGACATGGCGATCGGCGATGTCTCAACGGTGCCAGTCGACGGGAGTATCCGGTACGTCGACACCGGCATGTACGACTCCGCGGAGTACGGATCCGTCTATCTGATCGACGACGACCGTCCCACCCTGGTCGATACCGGGATCGGGACGAACTACGAGCGGATCATCGACCTGCTCGACAGTGCCGGGATCGAGCCCGACGAGCTTTCCGCGATCGCGCTGACACACGTCCATCTCGATCACGCCGGCGGGGCTGGCTTCCTCGCTGAGGCGTGTCCGAACGCGGAGGTCTACGTCCACGAGATCGGTGCCCCACACCTGGCCGACCCCGAGCGGCTCTGGGAGGGTACGAAGGGAGCCGTCGGCGACCAGATCGTCTTCTACACCGAGCCGAAACCGGTTCCCGGTGACCGAATCGAACGGATCACCGACGGCGACGAGATCGATCTCGGAACGCACACGCTCCGAGCCCACCACGCGCCGGGACACGCACCACATCAGGTCGTCTTCGAGGTTCCCGAGATCGATTCCGTCTTCACCGGCGACGCCGCGGGCGTCTACACGCCCTCTATCGACCGTATCCACGCCACGAGCCCGCCGCCGCAGTTCGATCTCGAGGGCGCAATCGAAGACGTGGCGATGATCCAGGATCTCGAGCCGGAGACGCTGCTGTACGCGCACTTCGGGCCTGCACCGGCCGACGGCCGACTGTCGGCCTACGCCGACCGGCTCGAATCGTGGGTCGCGGACGTGCGGGACGCTCGCGATCGGTTCGGGGAGACGGACGAGATCGTCGAACACCTGCTGGAACGGGAGGACGCCCCCGACGTCTGGGACGAGCGCAAGGTTCGCGGCGAGGTCGCGATGAACGTTCGCGGTGTCTTGACGTATCTCGACGACTGATACGGGCAACTGTGCTTCCCGTGTGTATCGACCGCCGACAGCGGTCGGCATGGCGGGACAGTCCGTTCGATCGTCCGTGTCGGCACTCAGGTCCGAGTGTCCGGCGCGTCCTCGACGGGCTCGTGAGCGACAGCGTAGCCTTCACCCGTCTTGTACGCCTCCGTCGCCTCGTAGAAGGTGATCGATCGCTCCTGTTTCGTCCGTACGGGAAAGCCGTAGCGTTCGGCCTCGTAATCGAACGTCTCGCCTTCGGCGCGCTGCCGGCTGACGAAATCGGCGTGGGCCTGAAGTCTGCGCTCTATCACGTCCCTGGAGCGTTCAGGGAGCTTCTCGATGCGCCGGTCGAACAACGCCTGAAACTCCGGGTTCAGTTCGTAGCCGACCGAGTTGCGGCCGGCGATCATCGCCGCCAGCGACGTGGTTCCAGTCCCCCAGAACGGGTCGAGGACGGTATCACCGTAGACGGAGTACATGTTGATCAGCCGGTAGGGGATCTCGAAGGGGAACGCGCCGGAGCGCTCCCGGAGGTCGTCGCTTTCGAGACGCTGTAACTCGCCCTGCACGTCCGTCCAGATGTCGGAGAACCACCGGTTGCGCTCCTCCCAGAAGTACGCCGCGTCGTATCGGTGCTGTGCGCCCGGCTCGAACTGGCGGCTGTCCTCGCCGTTGCGAAAGACCAGCACGTACTCGTGTTCGAGCGTGACGTAGGCGTTGGGCGGGACCATGCCCGAGCCCATGAACTTGGCGCCGGAGTTCGTGGGCTTGCGCCACAGAATCTCCGGGAGCGGGTCGAATCCCAGCCGCTCGAACGCGTCGCTGATCCGGTCGTGGTTGCGGAAGACCCGAAATCGTCCGCCGATGCTGCGGGTCGCGTCACCGACGTTGATACACGCGATCCCCCCGTCAACGAGAACCCGACGGAGCTCTCGCCAGACCGAATCGAGGATCTCGTGCATCCGTTCGAAGGCCCCGGAGCCGTCACCCGCATCGAGACGATCGGCCACGTCGGGATCGAGATCGGCGAACAGCTCGTCCCACATCTCGATCATCGGATACGGCGGGGAGGTGACCACCAACTCGACTGAGTCGTCCGCGACGGTCGAAAGCGACCGGGCGTCCCCGGTCTCGATCCGATGGCTGGTCTCCATCTATTCCTAGCAGATCCCGCCGGCTCCTTATACTGCCGGGTGTCGACCGACCGTCGTATCCAGTGCCGGTTGGACACCACTCCGGTATCGGGATGGCAAAGGCCATCCATCCGATTCGGTGGTTCGGAAGGCGTGTGAAACGACCACGACGCAACCCGTCTCTACACGAGACTGAGAGGGGTGGGGTGTCAGTCGCCGTAGACGCCTTCGGCGGAGGCCGGTTCCAGGATGTCGGCGAGATACGACTGAACGACCGGCAGCACGACGTAACACCCGTACGCGATCGCGCCGCCGACGACCAGATCACTCACCCAGTGGATACCCAGATACAGCGTCGATACGGCGACGAGGGCAGTCACGCCCCAACTGAGGAGTTTGTATCCCCTCTGTTTGGGCGCATAGAGCGAGGCCGTGACGGCCAGCGCGAGATGGAGGCTCGGCATGGCCTTCTGCAAGGTGTCGATCTTCGTCACCGACGCACCGATGATCCCGCTGCCCTCGTACAGTAACGGCTGGACGCCGTCGACGACGTACCCAGTGACACCGACGGGGCTGAAATAGAAGAACGGCGTCGCCGCCACGACGACGGCAGTATACGTAAACGCGTAATCGATGTGTCGACTCCCCCGCTCGCGTTTGAGGGCGAGATAGGTCAACCCCAGCAACAGTGGATACAGGCCGATGTAAACGAACGTGAAAAACTGCGTTATCACCGGATGTGTGACGGTCTGAAACAGCGCGACAAGGTCGCCCTCGAACCCGTAGATCGCTGTCGTCTGGAGCGGATACGGGGTGACCTTTGACGCCATACTCGCGATGGCCGACACGATGAGGGGAGGGGCGATGTACCGGACGTCGTGGGAACCAATCGGCACGTTCATACAGAGCGCTCTCGTGCTTCACATCTGGCTAGAATTATTTATAATCACAGCATTTCCGGCCGGACAAGACCCGGCAATGTCTGCCGAAGAATAGTCTGATACACGCTAGACGGTGGTATTTCGGTCTCGGTTTCCGGTGACAGGGCCGGTGGAGTGGGCTGTGATTTACCTGACCTTTGGTCGCTATCCCCGCTCCGTAGTTTCTAATCTCACGCAGAGACGGTCACGACTCGCGAGTTCGCTCGTCGCAAAAAGAGCCGGTGGAGGGATTTGAACCCTCGGCCTATTCCTTACGAAGGAATCGCTCTCCCAGTCTGAGCTACACCGGCAGACTCACTTCGTTTGTCTGGCGAGCCCTGCTTCACTACGTTCAGCAGGACACCGGCACTGCGTTGTGCACTTACTCGTTGGAGCGAATACCACAATAAGGGTTGCGAATCGGACGCCATTAGCGAATCAGTCGCACGTCGAGACAGACGTTCAATTCGTGGGGCGCGTACGATCGGACGGTATGGCGAGTCTCGACATCGACATCGTACCCGGCCGGCTCGGCAGCCTCGCGGATCGCCGCCTCGCCCGGTCCGTGGGGGTCGTCCTCGTGCTGGATGTCGTAATAGTGGAGTACGCACTCCTCGCCGGCCAGTTCGACCGCGGTCTCCAGGAACTCATCGGCGCTGTGGGGCAAGTTCATCACCAGTCGGTCGGCCCAACTCGGATACTCCGCAGCCACCTCCCGGACGTCGCCGGCGATCGCAGTCACGCGCTCGGCCACGTCGTTGCGCTCGGCGTTCGCCCGGAGATACCCGATAGCAGTTTCGTTGATGTCGACGCCGACCGCCGTCGCACCGCGCCTGGCAGCGGGGATCACGAACGGCCCGACGCCGGCGAACATGTCGAAGAAGTGCTCGCCCGACTCGACCTGTTCGACGACGCGATGGCGTTCAGTCGCCAACCGTGGCGAGAAGTACACGTCGGCGACGTCGACCAGGAACTCGCTGCCGTACTCCCGATGGACGGTCTCGGTACCGTCCCCGGCCAGCACGTCCCACTCGCGAACGCGTTGTTCGCCTTTCACTTTCGAGGCACGGTTGAGGACCGTCTCGGCGGGAATCGAGGAATCCATAATCGCGTCGGCGATCGCGCTCGTGCGCTCGGCGTCGTCCTCGTCGATGATGACGATCTCCCCGAGGCGTTCGTAGGTCGGCTCGAACCCGAGGATGTCGACGGGCAGCGTCTGGCTCTCTCTGGGCGGGACATCGCGAGTCGCGACCGGCAGGTCCGCGGGGACGCCGTCGGGATCGACGACCGGCAGGTACAGTTCGCCGTCCGCGTGGACGATGTCGTAGTCGTGATCCAGCAACTCGGCCTCGGCGAGACGCTGTCGCGTCGCCTCGCCGTCCTCGCGGGCGACACGGACGCACGGGCGTTCCATATCGGTCACTCGCCGAGCGTCGGCGGTAAGCGTGTCGGTTGGCTTATTCACCAGGAACGCCCAGTGGACGTATGCTCACCTTCGTCGGACTGGGACTGTACGACGAGCGCTCGATCACCCTCCAGGGCCGGGACGCCCTCGAGCAGGCCGATCAGGTCTTCGCCGAGAGATACACCAGCAGGCTCGTCGGCGCGGATTTCGACGACATCGAGGCCGCACACGATATCGATATCGACCTCCGGGCGCGCGAGGGGGTCGAACAGGACCCCGAACCGATCCTTGACGCCGCCGAGTCGGGGGACGCGGCCTTCTGTACTGCCGGCGACACCATGATATCGACGACCCACGTGGATCTGCGCCTGCGCGCTCACGAACGCGGCATCGAGACCCGGATCGTCCACGGGACGACCGCAGCCGCGGCGGCGAGCTCGCTGACCGGCCTGCAAAACTACCGCTTCGGGAAGGCGACGACACTTCCCTTCGAGTCCGCACACGGCGGCGACGGCGTCCCCGGCAGCGTCATCGAGACGATCGAAGCCAACCGCGATCGCGGGCTGCACACGCTGGTCTTTCTGGATATCAAGGTCGACTCGGACCGCGAGGACTACATGACCGGCGACGAGGCCGCCGCCATGCTCGCGACCGACTGGGAGGAGACGGTACCGGCTGTCGTGGTCGCACGAGCGGGCAGCCCCGACCCGGTCGTCCGGGGCGACCGGCTCGACGCATTGGCCGAGGAGACGTTCGGCGAGCCGTTGCATATGCTCGTCGTTCCCGGAGCGTTACACCACATCGAGCGGGACGCGCTGGTCGAACTGGCCGATCTGCCGGCCGAGGTCGCGGATCTCGCGTAATTGCGACGTTTTTACGCCGTCTCTTCGTGGTGAGCCGGGTCTCGATCGTCCCGAGTCTCCACATCGAGCGCGCTCCGGAGGTCGTACTCCGACCCCGTGAGGACGTACAGCGCCTCCTCGACGACTACGAGCACCTCGGGAAGGAGTTTGATGACAATATACGTGATGGCCACCAGCGCGATGACCGAGAGGAACTGCGCGAGGATGCGATCGGCGACGATGTAGGACACTTCGACCCGGTTGACGCCGAACGTCGACATCACGAACTCGGGGAAGACCTGCAGGCGCTGATACCCGAACGAGTAGGCGATAAAGACGTTCCGAGCGATGTTGAGCACCCAGATGATGCCGACCGCGACCGCGAGTGCTCTCAGTTTCCGCGCCAGCGGGGCGCGGACGGCGCCGATTAGGCCGCCGAAGATGGCCATGCTGCCGACCCCGGTACAGGCCATCATAATCGTATACGAGATGGCTCGCACGCCGGGAACGTGGAAGAAGAACGTCTTGTGATACGGTTCGACCGGCTCGGCGGGACCGAGGTCCGCCGGGAAGTTGTTGCCCGCGATCACCTCGAAGTCGGCGCCGAGAAGGGACAGTACAGCCGCGGTCTGGTCGGTGACGATCGAGATCAGCGGGTTCCGGAGAAAGGGAAGCGCCGAGAACGGGAGATAGATCAGCCACGCGACGGCGACAGCTCGCGAGACGACGATCAGACGGTCCCGACCGCTGGCGAGCAGATAGCCGACGTACAGCGAGAGCGGGATCGCAGCGACGACGGCGATCCCCTCGGTGATCGACTTCTGGTCGAAGACGAACTGATAGATCGCCGAGACCCAGAACAGCGCTAGCACGCCCCAGCCGCTCGCGAGGACGTACCGGGCGAGTCGCCGGTCGTACGCCTCGGCGAGCGTCCCGACGAGGAACACGAGCAGGACCAGCCACGAGAGCGGACCCCACCACTGGTGAGCCCACTCGAACGCGCCGACGAATCCGAGTACCATCGAGTGCCACCACGTAAACAGATGACGGATATAGGTCTTGCCGTCGTGGATGTGTATTGGTGTGACACCCCACAGATCGTGTGAGCGCGTCTCTCAAAAGCTTTATTCGTCCCAACACCGTCGATTCGCGTACGATGCACGTCGGTGATCGATTTACACCGCGGTCCGAATGATCACCGACCGCCAGGTCCGCGATTTTCCGCCCTCGGGGGCGGTGTGATTCACCATGGCTAAATCAGAACAAGAGCGATCCGTATCGGTCGTACTGCCAGACGGCTCAGAACTCTCTTTCGACGAACCGGTCACCGTCGAGGACGTCGCCTACGAGATCGGCCCGGGGCTCGGCGAGGACTGCCGGGCCGGCCGGGTCGACGGCGACCTGGTTCCCCCGGAGTACGAGATCACCGACGACACCGAGATAGAGATCGTCACGCCCGGCAGCGACGATTACGTCCATCTCGTTCGCCACTCGGCGGCCCACGTCTTCGCCCAGGCGCTCCAGCGGATCTATCCCGAAGCCGAACTCGCGATCGGCCCCTGGACGGACGACGGCTTCTATTATGACATCGCGAACGTCGACATCGACGAGGACGATTTCGAAGAGATCGAAGCCGAGATGGAGTCGATCATCGAGGCCGACTACGACATCGAGCGCATTCTTCGTGACCGCGAGGAGGCCGAGGAGATCTACGACGACAACGAGTACAAACAGGACATCCTCGAAACCGAGGCCGCCGGCGAGGACCCGATCTCCTTCTACGTCCAGGACGACTGGCAGGACCTCTGCAAGGGGCCACACGTCGAGTCGACGGGTCAGATCGGCGCGAGCAAACTCCTGCAGATCTCCTCGGCGTATTGGCGCGGCGAGGAGGAAAACGAGATGCTCACCCGTGTCTACGGGACGGCCTTCGCCGAGGAGGACGAACTGGAGGAGTTCCTCGAACAGCGCCGAAAGGCCGAGGAGCGCGATCACCGCAAGATCGGCCAGGAACTCAACCTCTTTTCGATCGACGAGACGACCGGTCCCGGACTGCCGCTGTATCACCCTAACGGCAAGACCGTCCTGAACGAACTCTCGGAGTACGCGGGGAACCTCAACCGCGAGGCCGGTTACCGGGAAGTCGAGACCCCGCACGTCTTCCGCACCGAGCTGTGGAAGCAGTCGGGCCACTACGACAACTACCGCGAGGACATGTTCCTGCTGGACGTCAACGACGAGGAATACGGCCTCAAGCCGATGAACTGTCCGGGTCACGCGACCATCTTCGATCAGCAGCAGTGGTCCTATCGGGATCTGCCGGTGCGGTACTTCGAGGACGGGAAAGTCTACCGGAAGGAACAGCGCGGCGAACTGTCGGGGCTCTCCCGAGTGTGGGCGTTCACGATCGACGACGGCCACCTGTTCGTCCGCCCGGACCAGATCGAAGACGAGGTCCAGTCGATCATGGACATCATCCTTGACACGCTGGATACGTTCGATCTGGATTATACCGTCCAGTTCGCCACCCGTCCCGACAAATCAGTCGGCGGCGACGAGATCTGGGAGCGCGCCGAGTCGCAACTGGAGGCCGTGCTCGAAGCCCAGGACATCGAGTACGAGATCGAGGACGGCGACGGCGCCTTCTACGGGCCGAAGATCGACTTCGCCTTCGAGGACGCGCTGGGCCGCAGCTGGGACGGGCCGACCGTCCAGCTCGATTTCAACATGCCCGAGCGCTTCGACCTGAGTTACACCGGCGAGGACAACGAGGAACACCGCCCGGTGATGATCCACCGGGCGCTGTACGGCAGCTACGAGCGCTTCTTCATGGTGTTGACCGAACACTACAACGGGAAGTTCCCGCCGTGGCTCGCCCCCGAACAGATCCGGATCCTCCCCATCAGCGACGACCAGATCCCCTACGCCAAGCAGATCAAAAACCGCTATCTCGACGACTACCGCGTGACGATCGAGGACCGATCCTGGACGGTCAAGCGCAAGATCCGCGAGGCCCACGAGGACCGCGTCCCTTACATGCTCATCATCGGATCCGACGAGGAAGCGGACGGAACGATCTCCGTGCGTGACCGCAAAGAGCAAGAGCGCAACGACGTCGATCCCGAGGCCTTCGCCGACCATCTCGACACCGAGATCGAGCAGCGTCGAACCGACGTGACGTTCGTCCAGCAACACCGGAACGGCCAGTAGACCTTTCCTGTTTCAGGCCGTGGTGTCGTACAATGGCGAGAGACACGTCCCGCGCTCAGTCGGAGACACTGGGGTTCGTGCTCATCGTTGCGCTCGTCCTCGCGGGGGCGGCGCTGACAGTCGCGATCGGGGGGAGCGGGATCGCTGACACGAAGGCGAGCAACGAGTTCCAGCGCGCGGAGAACTCGATGACGCTGTTCGACTCCCGTGCCGCGATGGTCGCGCTCGGCGATTCCAACGCACAGAGCGTCTCGCTCGGACACGACAGCGGCGACATCACCGTCCGGGACAACGCCGGCCGGATGTGGATCACCCACGCCAACTACTCGGGAAGCGGTGAGACGGAGGTGATCTTCAACGAGACGCTGGGGAGCGTCGTCTACGAGAGCGACCGCGGGACGATCGCATATCAGGGCGGTGGTGTCTGGCGGAAACAGGACAGCGGGCGAGCGCAGATGATCTCGCCGCCGGAGTTTCACTACCGCGGGGCGACGCTGACGCTGCCCGCGATCCAGGTGACTGGTGACGGAGCCGCGAGCGGGAGCGTGTCCTTGACGGTGACACCGCGCCAGCAGGCGCAACTCGTCTATCCGAATGCGACGACCGCCACGGAAAACGGCACCGGCGCACCGTACGACGAAACGCCGACCAGTGGCTACCGCAACTACACCAACCCGGTTCGGGCAGGAACAGTCAACGTCACGGTCCAAAGCGAGTACGCCGACGGCTGGGAAACGTATTTCAAAGAGCGGACGACTGGCAACACGACACGAGTCGGGCCGAACACTGTCACACTAACCCTGGCGACGACGGAGGGTGCGCCCGGATCGTTCGAGATGCCGCCGGCCGGTGACAGCGTCAACGCCGGCGCGATCGGCGGCGAACACCCGATCACGGACTTCGATGTCACGCTCGATGTCGACAAGCAAAACCCGCACTTCTCGTTTTACGCCGAGGAGAACTCCGAGGAGTTCGAGATTCACGTCACGTCCGACGTGAACCCGAAAGGCTGTAGTCCGGACGCAAACGTCCACGTCAGCGTCTACTACTACGATGGAGACGGCGATAAAGAATACGAGACCTGGGAGTCAGACAGTCTCGATCTGGACGAGACCGACGGGATGGAGTGGGTTTGTGACGGCGGCGACCTGAAGCTCCACGTCGACTTCATCTCGGACGATATCGCGATGGTCTATGACCGGATCGGAAGCGACGGTACGTTCCAGCCGGACCCGAAGATCGACGAGCCGAACTCCGGTACTTCGACCGGCGTCACGCGGGGCAACAAGTGGGCGTACAACGATCGGATCAACAACGAAGACGGATTCAGTTTCCAGTCCTCGACGGTGTGGGACCAGCACGAGACGGTTCCGTACGAGAGTGGCAGCGGGACGACGTACGACCAGAACGACACACAGACCCTAGAGGCGGTGACGAATCACTATCTCAGCCTGATGGACAGCAGCGTCGACCTGGTCGCCAAAGACGGACCGGGCAGCAGTGATTCAATCGTCGAACCGAACTCCCGCGGGACGCTCCGGTACGAGGAAGGTGCCGGATCGAGATACGTCACGTTCCTCCACATCACGGAGAACAAGATCAACGTCGATCTCGACTGATCGTTCGCTGGGTCCAGACCGGTATGAACATCACGATTCGAACGCGTAGGAGATCAGCGTTCGGCTCACGAACACTGACTGGGGGTCGTCGATCGTACAGCGGACGTTGTCCGACCGGGGTTGCTCACAGTCTGTCACGCCGTCCTGTGACTGCAAGTAGTCCATCCAGAGGCCGCTCCGCGGCGACGGAGCCGTGATGTTGACGACGATCCGCTCGTAGTTCGTCGGTGACTCGGCGAACCCGTGAATCGGCTGTCGCTGGCTGTTCTCGGCGCGAATCCGGACGGTGGAGCCACTCGTGCTCGTCACTTCCCCGTCATGTTGAAGTTGTACAACCGGAATCACCACGCGCCCGGAGTCGATCAGGAACGGAGGCTCGTTGAGGAGTAGGCCGTTCCCGTCCTGGGTCCGGAACACGGCCCCGCCGGAGTAGACCAGCCTGGCGTCACCGCTCGCGTAGACGATCGGTTGTGAGGTGAAGGTGACCGGGAACGACGCGCCGGACTGATTGACGCCGGTGACGTTGATCGTGACCGACTGGCCGACCTGGAGACGGGCCGACTGGAGGTTCATCTCGGTCGCACGGCTGGGCGCACCGCTGTCGTGAATGTCGGCCATGTTGTCGGCGAGCACGTCGAACGCCCGTTCCGCGTTGTTGAGTTCCTCCTGATCACGGGTGTCCTCCAACTCGTCGAACCCGACGACCGAGACGATCGCGACCGTCGACACGATGAGTCCGAACACGAGCGCGAACCCGATGACCTCGCTCACTGCGCGTTCGTTCATCATCGATCCCTCCGTTCGAGCACGAGCGCGCCGTTTTCATAGACTACCTGTATGGGGCCGCCGGTCGTCTCCGTCGACTCGACGGCAGTTACGTTCGAGAAGTGTGCTGTGATCTCGACGTCCGGATCGCGCGTGCGCAACACCAGCCGGGGGTCGGCGCCACCCTCGACGCTGACGGTGTAGCCGGACCCACTGACCCGGGACGGAAGCGATCGTTCGACGACGATAGTTCCGTTGTCGGTCGATTGGGCCAGCCGATCCGCGGACTCCATATCGGACGCGATCTGCTCGCTGATGACTGCCATCTCCGTTCGGACGCTGGTCTCGCGCTGTTCCTGGACGAAGTTCCCGCCGGCGACGAACAACCCGGCAACGAGCAGAAACGCGATTGACAGCCCGAGCACGTACCCGAGCGCCATCGAGACGCCACGCTCGTCACGCATCGGTCTCACCCGGAGCAACCCGGACGTCCGTGGCGTAGACGTGATCGGCTGACGCGTGACGGAGATGCAGCGTTGCCGAGTAAATCACGGCTTCCACACGCGGTGCATCGGAGTCGTAATTATCGGTATCGTAATCGGTGGTGTTCGTGACAAGCGAGACGGTGCCGACGATCGCGTCCGCGTCGTCGAACTCGATTGCGTAGTCACCGGCAACGCCGGATGCGAACACGAGCGGATCGCACGGCTTTCCGTTTATTTCTCCCCTGGTCACGTCGATCGAGGGCGTCGGTCCGACAGTGCATATGCTGGATCCATCGACCGCGACCGTCGTGTTGGTGCTGTTACCGTAGATCGAAACGGACCATTCGTCGGTGCCGTCGCTGACGTTGACAGTGAACGCGTCACCGGTCGAACTGGCGAGTGCGCCCTGGTTGGTCACGTTGATCCGAAACGCCCGCGTCCCGGCGGCGTTCTCCACGAGAGTCCACTCCTCGTTTCCGTTCGCGTTTGTGAAGTTCCGCGTCGGGTCCCGCTGGGCGACCAGCGTCCCCTCGCTGATCGATCGAACTGAGAGGTCAGTCGCGATCCCGTCGATCGCCTGTACCCGTGCCGTGTCGTTGTACATCGGTCGCAGCGTCCGGTTGAATGCTTCAGTCCGGTCGTTGAACGCCGTCCCATTATCATTGGCGTACTCGAGAAGTTGCCCGGCACCGTCGGCGATATCGGCTCTGTACGCGATCGCTTCGGAACCACGGGCGTCTTCACCCCGGGTGGCCAGGTTCTCCGAATAGATCACCGCGTTCAGCATCACCGCGACCGCGAGAAACGACACGGCCAGCACGAAGGCGGCGATCAACATCACCTGTCCGCGGGAGTTGTTCCCGGACGGTCGCCGGTTGTCACCGCCTAGATCCGCCATACGACCACCTCCACACGGATCGTATTATAGTACCCGCCATCACCGACGTCAGGGGCATAGAACCCGGTCTCGTTGACGCGGTCGCCTTCGGTCATGTTCGCGCGACGGATGCGATCGTCGTCGGTCAACACGACCGTTCTGGTCGTCACGACGGCGTTGTCGCTCGGGACACCGCGATAGATCATTTCTTCGCGTCCGACACCACCGCCGTCAGTGGCGTATATCAGATTGACGTTGTAAGCGATCCCGCGTTCGCCGAACGAACGCTCGAGTATCTCCCCGAACGCCGTCGACATCGTCCGGGTGTAGTACCCGTTGGGAGTGGCCCCGTGGAAGCGATCGCCGGACGTATTCCAGTACAGTATCGACTCCTCGAGGGCACCGCTCTCGTGAGCCATCGAGAGCGCACCCGCGGCGCTCGCCTGCTGCTGGTTCTCGATGTGCTGGTTGGACGTGCTCGCCGACAGCGGCGTGACAGCCGTGATCTGCAATGCGAAGACGACACTCGTGAGCAACAGCAAGGCCGCAACGACCGCCTCGAGCGTGTGCGCCTGTCCTCGATCAGCTACCATATGACCACCACCAGAAACACGTCCTGTCCGTCGAGTTCGACCACACGGCGCGCAGTCACCGACGACTGGTCGCCGATTGACGTCCCACCGACGGCCAGTCGGGTCGCCTCACTGCCACAATCAGTCTCGTTGAGTCGCTCGCCGGGCGGTTGTGACTCGTTGTAGCAGAGCGGGGCGCTCGTACCCCCACCGCTGTCGACGCCCTTCCGGATCGTGACGTTGACCGATTGCTGCCCACTGACCCCGATCCGTTCGGAGAGGTTCCCGCCGCTGTACCCACATTCCGACGATGGGCTCGCGGCGGTATCGAAAAACGCGACAGTGCAGTTCGCATCGAGAATATACGGTGTCGTCGACCCAGTGAGGGACTGCTCGGCCAAGCCATCAGCGACGCGGTTGACCGTCACGAGATCCTCCTGGCCCCCCTCTTCGAAGGGCTGGAGCGTCCCCGGCACGAACACGAACACCCCTGCGAGGACGATCAGGAAGATCGTCACCCCGATCGTGAAATCGAGCGTCATCTGTCCGCGAGCTCGGCCGCGGTGAGTCGTGCCGTTATCTATCATCGTGATGCGGGTCTCCCGCTGTGGTTTTCATAGTACGGCCCCTCGAGATCGATGCTCCGCTGTGTGGGGCCACATTGGACGGTGCAAGCGTTTAGCTGTTGCGGCCAACAGCACGATACGCGTCGTCGCATGCGACCGATCGACAGGGGACGGCTCGGTTCGATGGGTTTAAGAAATACCCTCGGGTACATTCGAGTGCGTCGCGGGCTCGTAGATCAGAGGTAGATCACTCCCTTGGCATGGGAGAGGCCCCGGGTTCAAATCCCGGCGAGTCCATGAGCGACCGACGGCCGTGTCGAGAGAGCGAATGGCGATGCCCGGATTTGAACCCCTGGAAGTCGCAGCCCGGAACGGCCGAGCGCAGTGAGGCCGCACGCCCGGAACGTCTTCCTCTGGTTCAAATCCCGGCGAGTCCATTTGAAATGAGCCCTCATCGAGGGGGCAATCCGAATCGGGTATTAGCTTCTAAGGACTTCGAATTCGACAGCCACAGATCTGAGACGACTCTCTCAGAGAAGAGAGTCCGTTCGGACTTCGAACGCGCCTCGACGGCATCGATCGATTCTGAGAGGGAGTTCAGGCCGATCTGTAATTACTGTGGGCTACCGATCGATCATGACCATCAGCGGTGCTCAGCTCTCGATAGCGGGATGTGTCGGCCATGAGACTCGGGAGCCGCAGCTGGCAGTCGATCGACGAGCTTGACGATCGGATCGGTGGCCCGTCAACATTGTCGCCGCCCGAAGACTGGACGCTCTCGACCAGCATGGGTTCAGGCCACCGACGCCGTCGCCGACCCGCCGGAGCAGTCCGTGACCCGGGCGACTGCACTCCCTGCTGCCGTGACAAACACCTCAAGCGGCCGCGCTACACCGTTTCAGGAAGCCACCCGCCGTCGACTTCGACGTTCTGCCCGGAGATGTAGCCGCTGTCCGGATCGAGGAAAAAGAGCAGCACCTGCGCCAGGTCGTCCGTGCTCGCCCACCGACCGCGGGGTGCTTCCGCGGGGAACTCGTCGGAGTTTTCGACGACGTACGGCGAGACGGCGTTGACGGTGATGCCGTCGTGCTGGGTGTCGGCCGCGAGCATTCGCGTGAACATCAGGACGCCTGATTTGGCCGCGAAATACGGGAAGTTCTGGGTGTTGACCAGCCCCTTCTCGCTGGAGGCGTAGCCGACGTTGACGATCCGTCCGTACTCTTGCTCGCGCATCGCCGGCAGGGCGGCCTTCGAGCAGAGATAGGTCCCGTTGAGGTTCGTCTCCAGGACCGTGTTCCAGGTCTCGAAGTCGATCGCCTCCCAGTGGCGAGGCGCGAACGCGCCGACGTTGTTTACCAGGATATCCACGGCCCCCAGTTCTGCCTCGACGGTTTCGAACAGTGCGGCGACCTGATCCGGTTCGGTCACGTCGGCCTGGACGACAGTCGCCCGAACGCCTCGCTTGCTGGCCTCGCGAGCGACCTCGGCGGCCGCGTCGTCGCTACTCCGGTAGTGAACGGCTACGTCTGCCCCACGATCAGCGAGTGTAAGCAACAGGTCCCGACCGATTCCCTTCGCGCTTCCGGTCACGAGCGCGACCTGTCCGGCGAGATCCGGTTCGATCATACCGACTGTTGGTCTCGGGTCGACAAAAGTCAGCGGCTTTCGCCTGCCTTCGCTTTCCTAACCCACATCTGTTGGCAAAGTCATATAATTCTCTCTGTCGAATAGCCGATATGGAGTACGACATCGACCACAGACCGTCCTACGCGCTCATCACGGCAGAACTCAATCAAGGCGACTCGCTCGTCTCCGAAGCGGGTGCGATGGTGAGCCATACCGACGGCATCGAGATCGAGACCAGCGCCGATGGAGGGATGCTCAGTTCGCTCAAGCGCAAGGCCTTCGGCGGCGAGTCGTTCTTTATGAACACGTTCACCGCCGAGCGGCCGGGCCACGTGACGCTCGCGCCACCGTTACCCGGCGACGTGATCCAGTACGGTCTGAATCAGAACACGCTCTACGTCCAGTCGGGATCGTTCGTCGCCGCCGAGCCGAACGTGGACATCGACACCGAGTTCGGCGGTGGCAAGACGTTCTTCGGTGGGGAGGGGCTGTTCCTGCTGAAGTTGACTGGCGCAGGGTCGACGTTCCTCTCGAGTTACGGTGCGATCGAGGCCAAGGAACTCGAGCCCGGCGAGTCCTACATCGTCGACACCGGCCACATTGTCGCCTTCGAGGGGACGACTGACTTCGACGTGCGGAAGGTCGGGGGGCTGAAATCGACATTGTTCAGCGGCGAGGGGCTCGTCTGTGAGTTTACTGGCCCGGGCACGGTATGGCTGCAGACCCGCAGCCCCGATGCGTTCATCTCCTGGCTCGCCCCGAACCTCCCCAGTGGCGACGACGGCGGCGGCCGCGGCGGCGGGTTCGATATCAACTTCTGAGTGCGTTCTCGATGGCGCTGGCGACTCCGCGAGCTTTTTCGGCCAGCGCTTGTGGAATGTCACCCGCCTCGACGGCCGCGTCGAGTTCGTCGTCGTCGACGCGCTCGACCGTGCCGTCGGCGTGTTTGACCACGTCCACGTGCAGGTCGACGTAGCGGACGCTCGTCGGGAATATCTCGACGGGCGTACAGACGTTGATGTAGGTCCCGCGTTTCTCGCCGTCCGGCCCCTCGTAGACGGTCGGATACCACCACTTGCCTTCCGTGAACTTCGTCCGCGCGACGTCGCCGGCCTGGCGATCCACCCCCAGGGCGTCGTAGGTCCCGCCGGGAGACATCTCCCGCTCGACGCGGATGGTCCCCTCAGGATCGTATTCGACGACTTCACCACGCCCGAGTCGGATGCAGTGGCCGGCCGGCTTGCCGTGGTCGATCGCGACGGTGCCGCCTCTGGTCGGGCCGAACTGCCGGGAAACGGCCTCGAAGGGGAACTCGCCGTCACCGTCACAGACTGCTTCGACGAAATCGACGGCCGCGCTGGCCCGTTCGTCGCCGGCCTTGATCCGGTGGTGGCCGGCCATCGTCTCCGTGACTTCCCGTCGGTGTTCGTCGAGTTCGAACCGGGACTCACGGCCGAACCAGGCCCAGACTGTCGGCTGTCCGTCGAGAACTGTGTGAGGAGTCTCCTCGACTGCACCAGTCTCTTGGATGGCCGTATCGATAGTTTTGGCTCGTTCGACGGCCGCGTCGAGCGCGTCCCCGAGCGCGTCCAGGCCGGCGTCGTCGGCCACGCGAGCCCACTTGGCACGCCATCCTTCGGGCGGCTCCGTCGGGAGTAGCTCCACGAGTTCGGGCTGGCCGCTCGGTCTACCCGTTCCGTCCCGAACCAGCGTCACGAGCGGGCGCTGGACGCGAACCGTCGTATCGACCACCGGTCGGCCGTCGTCCCAGGGTGGCCGCGCTTCAGTCACCTGCACGCGGAGAGTGTCTCCTTCCGAGACGTGTTCGTCGCTGTTCGAGAAGGGCAGAAACCCGGACCGCTCGCCCAGATCGAGGATCGCGCCGCTTCCCCTGGTTTCGGTGACAGTCGCGTCGACGACGGCCCCGCGTGGCGCATCATCCAGCCAGGTGAACGTGTCCCGACCGACTGCTGCCAGTCGCTCACGAACGGCGGGCGCTTCGGGGCCGACGATGCCGACGCCCTGTCGGTCGTCGGTCGTCCGGACGGTCGCGTCGGCCGGCTCGGGATCGAACTCGCGGTCGAAACGGTCGTCGATCGCCGGCGAGGCCTGGACGACTTCGAAGTCGTCCGCCGTGGCAAGGGCACGAGTCAGTGCAGTCGTGTAGATCCCTCTGACCTTCACGCGGGCAGCGTCACTCATAGCTGGGAACCCGTTCGACACGGCTCGTTCGGTTTCGGCGACGGAGCGACACGCTCACGTCTCGCGGCGATACGACGGAGCGGTAGACATAGTAACGGGCGAACGTCCATCTTGGCCGCTGATTCACGGCCCGGCGTTGAAAACGTCGCGGTTGCGACTACAGTGCGTTCAACACGAGAACGAGCACGCCGAACATTGCACCGAATGCGACCACGGTCTTCGGGTCGATCCGGATCGCGTTTCGATCCTCGGCGTCGAAGTACCGGACGAGGCCGGCGCTGGACATCAATCCGCCGCTGTCGGAGCTCATACTCCCTACTGGGTCGTTCGACGGCGTAAGTGTTTCGACCTCTCGCGAGCGTGGAGTTGGACCGATGCGGAAGTGTGCTGAGCCGATCGATGCGGCCCGCCACGATGAAACGCTCAAGTCGGTGGCACCCGAACGCGGGGCTATGACAGCCAACGGGGTGGAGTTGTCGGTCGCCGGCGCACGCAAGCGCGACGCCGGCCGCGGCATCGCCCGGATTCCCGAGCCGGTCCGGAGTCGTCTCGGCATCCTGAGCGGCGATTCGATCGTCATCGAAGGGGATCGAGAGACGGTCGCGAAGGTCTGGCCGGGCGACGGCGACGAGGCCGTGATCCGGATCGACGCCGACACGCGGTCGAACGCGGGCGTGACGATCGGAGATACCGTCCGCGTCAGACCGGCGACAGTCTCGACAGCCAGATCTATCAGGGTCACGCCAACTGAGCCCCTCGAGGAGTTCGAGGCGGATTCGATCGCGCTGCTCGTCGAGGACGGGCTGGCCGACCGACCGGTACGCGAGGGCGAACAGTTCCACGTCGAAGGTATCGGTGGCTTTCAGGTCCTCGATACCACACCGGGCGGCTCGGTTCGCGTCGAGGCCAGTACCAACGTACGCGTCGCGGAGCGCGATCGGACGGACCAACAGACGGGCAGCGAGCCCCAGTCCGACGGCGAGGACCCCGATCGGTCCGACGAGGGCGAGGACGGGACGACATACGAGGACATCGGCGGACTCGACGACGAGCTAGAGCGGGTCCGTGAGATGATCGAACTCCCGCTGTCAGAACCCGAGTTGTTCCGGCGGCTGTCGATCGCGCCGCCGAGCGGCGTCTTGCTGTACGGCCCGCCGGGGACCGGCAAGACGCTGATCGCCCGGGCGGTCGCGAACGAGGTCGATGCCTACTTCGATGTCATCTCCGGTCCGGAAATCGTCTCGAAGTACAAGGGCGAAAGTGAGGAGCGGCTGCGCGAGGCGTTCGATCAGGCGACCGAGAACGCCCCGGCGATCTTGTTCATCGACGAAGTCGACTCGATCGCGGGCGCTCGCGACGACGACAGCGACATGGAGAACCGTGTGGTCGCCCAGCTACTGACGCTGATGGACGGGCTCGAAGACCGTGGCCGTGTCGTGGTCATCGGTGCGACTAACCGCGTCGATGCGGTCGACCCCGCGTTGCGCCGGGGCGGGCGCTTCGACCGGGAGATCGAGATCGGCGTGCCGGGCGTCGACGGTCGCCGGGAAATCCTCGATGTGCACACGCGAGGGATGCCACTGGCAGCGGACGTTGACCTCGACCGGATCGCCGAGCGGACGCACGGGTTCGTCGGTGCCGACGTCGAGAGCCTGACGACCGAGGCCGCGATGCACGCGTTGCGACGGGATCAGGAACGGCCGACGGTCAGTCGCGAGGACTTCGAGGCGGCACTGGCATCGGTCGACCCCTCGGCGATGCGGGAGTACGTCGCCGAATCCCCGAGCGTCGACTTCGAGGCCGTCGGTGGGCTGGACGACGCCAAGGAGGCGCTCGAACGGGCCGTCGAGTGGCCGCTACAGTACGGGCCGCTGTTCGACGCCGCCGACACCGAACCGCCCAGCGGCGTCCTGTTACACGGGCCTCCAGGGACTGGCAAGACGTTGCTCGCGCGAGCGCTGGCCGGCGAAAGTGGGGTCAACTTCGTTCACGTCAACGGCCCCGAGCTACTGGATCGATACGTCGGCGAGTCCGAGGAGTCGGTCCGGGAAGTGTTCGATCGGGCTCGCCAGACCGCGCCGACGATCGTCTTCCTCGACGAGATCGACGCCATCGCGGGCCGACGTGGGGACTCCAACGAGGTGACCGAGCGCGTCGTCTCCCAACTACTGACTGAACTGGACGGGGTCGCCGAGAACCCCAACCTCGTCGTCGTCGCCGCGACCAATCGCAAGGCTGCGATCGACGACGCGCTGTTGCGACCCGGGCGACTCGAAGAGCACATCGAGGTCCCTCTGCCCGACGCCGACGCCCGACGGAAAATACTCGACGTCCACACGCGAGACAAGCCCCTCGGCGGGGGCGTCGACCTCGAAGAGCTGGTGACCAGGACGGAGGGGTACTCCGGCGCGGAGATCGAGGCGCTGGTCCGAAAGGCCACGATCGCCGCTATCGACGATATCGTGCTCGCTCACGCACCCGAGGAGGCCAACGAGTACGCCGACGAAATATCGGTCACGGCCGCACATTTCGAGAACGCACTCGAAGAGTAACCGTCTCTCCGGGAGGCGATCGAGACCTCGGTATGTCCGGGGAGGCGATCAAGGTCTCGTGTGTCACAGGCTCGCGCCCGGGCAGGCGAGACGCACGCCGGCCACAGCTATTTCACCCAGCCTCGCGTGGTACAGACACACATGGAGCCCCCGATCGACTTTCAGGTACCCAGCGACAAGGATGCCATCGCGAGCACACCGGCGGGTGACGGCCAGCACGTGCTGGTTTCAGCCAATTGCTACGCCGCGAACCCCCGGATCGACGCCGAGGGGGCGATCATCGAGGAGACGTCCGCGTTCCGCTCTGACATCGAACTGTTTTACGATTACCACACGTTGCTGTGGGATCCCGAGCGCGAGCAGACGCTTGACAACCGCGACGACGCCGTCGCGAGCGACGTCGACTGGGCGTCCAGCCGCGTCCCCGAGATTCATCTCGATAACGAGTTCGTCTTCGCCGATGGGATGGGTGCGACCCTCTCCCAGCGGGTCGTCGAGAGCGTCGATCGCTGCTCGATGACGATCCACAGCGAGGCCACCTTCGAGGAGGCCGGTGATCGGACGCTGTACACGCTGCTCAACTTCGGGATCAACGGTCACAGTCACGAGGATCCAAACGCCGTCCACGAGGCGCAGGCGCGGTGTACCCCCGACCACGACGTGATCGTGGCCGACGACGACGACCGCTTTCTGGCGATCGTTCAGGAACACGACGGACAGCGGCGTTTCGACGGCTATCGGATCGGCCACGCTGGCGAGTCGACCGGCCGCGAGCGTAGCGCCTGGGCAGAGATCTACGAGGACAACAACGGCTGGCTCACCAATTCCACGGCGGGCGCGGGTGATCTGGACGGCGGGTTCGGCCTGTTCGTCGAGGACATCGAGCGGGTCGAGTGGACGACTGCCATCGGCTTCGCTCACGACGCCGAGTCGGCTATCGATCACGCAGTCGCCGCTCTCGACGCGGGGTACGAGACCGATCGCGCGGCCTTCGCCGACGCCTGGGAATCCTGGCACGCGGGCGTCACAACCGCCCCGACCGGCGAGGACGCGGTCGACGATCGCTACGAGCGGTCGTTGACAGCGATTCGGGCTGCTCGCGACAGCTCCGGCGGGATGGTTGCCGGCGCGTTCAAGCCCAAGAACATGACCTACCGGTTCATCTGGCCGCGCGATCAGGTGATCATGATCCAGGCGCTGCTGGCGGCTGGCGCTGATCGGGAAGCTCGGGACGCCGTCGCGTGGCTGGATGACGTCCAGATCACCGGTGACGTGGTAGACGACCGCGGAATCGAACGTCACGGCACCTGGTGGCAGAACTACTATACGGACGGCTCGTCCCACTGGACTGCCCTCCAGCTCGACCAGGTCGGCGGGCCGATCTACGCCCACTGGCTGACCTGGCGGGAGACCGGCGACGACGGCGTCCTCGATGTACACTACGATATGTCCCGCCGTGCTGCGGAGTTCCTGCTGGAGTGGGACAACGGCTGGGGGTTTCCCGACGCTCATCAGGACCCCTGGGAGGAGACGTGGGGCCACTCCACGGAGGGATCGGCGGCCGCTATCGCAGGCCTGCGATGTATGGCCGAGCTGGCCGAGGCCCGTGGTGAGGACGAGTTCGCAGTCCGGTGTCGCAAGCGGGCCGACGTGTGGGCGGACAACTTCGAGACGTACTGCTACCGGACGGGGACGCCCTACGGTGATCACTTCGTGACTGCCGATAAACCGGAACACGGCGGCGACCCTGCACCCGACGCCCGGCCTGACGCGGCGGCGTTCATGGCCTACTGGCCGTGGAACGTCGTCGCTGCGGACGCCGACACGATGCGCTCGACGGTCGAACTGACCGAGGATCCGGCGTGGGTGGCAGAAGAGACGCCTTGCATCGGTCGCTATCCCGGTGACCGATACACGCCGACCGGCGGACCGGACGACGGCGGCTGGCCCCTGTGTGAAGCCTACGCCGATGTGGTCCGCTGGCAGAGCGGCCTCGATCCGGACGCGGTGACAACACACGTCCGCGAACACGCAGGCGAGTGGACGACCACGGCAGACCTGCTCCCCGAGCGGGTCGCGAGTGACGGCACGGTCGACTGGAACTCGAATCTCCAGTGGAGTCAGGCGACGTACGTCTTGCTGGTCGAGAGCCACCTGCGCGGGGAACCGTACGGACTCGCTCCGGGACGGTCTGATAACTCGTGAGACTGCGGTTGATGGGGGTGCAGCAAACGTGCCGACGATGAGAGAGCGGACGAGGTGGGAGATGACCGTCCGGACGGTCGAGGCGAGCGGCGTGGCCGAGCAGCGAGGCGGATCGTCGGTCTGCCGGTATCGACGAGAAAAGCGTCGTACCGGCACTCTTCCGGTATGGACTGCGAGCCTATAAAGGGTCCTGTCTAGTGGTGCAACCCGAGGTCTTCGAACAGTGCGTCCTCGATGTTGTCGAACTCCGCTTCGAGGTTCCGCTTGAAGAAGCGTTCGACGCCGGGAACCCGTCCTTCGACGGTGAAGCGATTGGTCAATCGCGTTCCCTCCTCGGTTCGTTCGAGTTCGTGCTCGCCGACGACGTGCATCACCTTCGAGCGGCCGACGAACTTGACGTACTCCGGCGGCTCGCGAGTCACGTCCTCCGTCTCGATGGCGATCGTCCGGTCGATCAGCGGGATCGGTAGCCTGATGTGCCAGGTCGCATTCCGACCCGTCTCGTCGTCGAGTTCGAAGTCGGTGACCACGCTGATCGGCCGGGCCCGGTTTGCCGGCTCGACGAGATACTCCCAGACGCGCTCGGGCGGGACCGGCACGGCTACCTCCCGCTCGACCCGAATCGTCATATCACCACTACAACCTGGGGGAGCAAAAAGGACGTGTCTCCGTGGGCGACCGCACAGTTCGTCAGCGCGTGACCCGCCAGGTCGTCGATCGGGCACGCCCCCACTTTTCGATGTCGACCTCCTCGGTTTTCTCGGCGAGTTTCGGGAGCCGAACACCGACCTGCTTCGCCGAGAGGCCGATCCCCTCGGCGATCTGTTTCGCCCGGAGATACGCTTCACCGCCTGCGGCACGCTCGCGGACGTACTCCAGAATCCGCTGCTCTTCCTCGCTGAACTCGCCCATACCCGATGGTACGTTCTGAACAGTAAAAATCGTTTGCTACGATGCGTACACGTGCAGCGCACCGATCGCGATCGATCCTGCGATCACAGCGACGGCGAACCCGGTCGCTGCGAACACTTGATCGTCGACGGCGAGATACATCACTGCAGCACCAGCCAGTGCGAGTGCGCCGAACAACATACCGAGGCCGATCCCCATGTCCGAACTCCCGGCAGTTTCGCCCATACCAGTCGCTACCGGCAGTCGCTACTTAATTCATTCGCCGGTCGGCGTTCGGATCGTCGTGTGCTCGCTCTCCTCGTTGAGCGCGAGGTTCGTCGCGATCTCGGCGTTCCGGACGGCGTACTCGGCCGTCTGCTGGAGGCTGACGAGTACCTCCCTGATCTCAAGGAGGTCCGTGTTGTCCATCTCGGGCAGATCGTCGAGGATGTCCTGCACACAATCTTCGACTTCGGCGTACTGCTTGCGGACTTCGATCGCGGCGTTGTAATCGCGCTCGACGGCGGCGTGAGCGGCCTGCTCGGTCATCTCGTTCACCTGGTCGGTAAAGTCGCGGATCCGCTTCATCGTCGAGGAATCGACCGTCAGCGAGTGATCCTCGGCTTCCATCGCGATATCTGCGATGTCCTCGGCGTTGTCGGCGGTCAGCTCGAGGTTCTTCGCGATCGACCGGTAGCCGATCAGCGGGAAGCCGTCATCCAGCCCGACGGCCCGCGCGAGGTTGGGATTCTGGTAGGCGGTGAAGATCAACCGGAGCATGAGCACGAAGATCTTGTTCGCCTGCCGTTCCCGGTTGAGCGCACGCTGTGCGAGGTCGGGATTGCCGTGTGCGAGCGCTTTGATCCCCTCGTTGCGCATCGTCGATCCGGTCGACTCCAGGCGCTCGATGAGGTTGTCGAGCGTGAAGTCTTCGGCGTCGACCGAACACCGGATCGCGATCCGGTCCGGCGTCTCCTCGATGACGCCCAGCCCCATCAACTGGGTCTCGGCGTTGTAGACCGCGTTTATATGCTCGCTCGAAAGTGTCTCACCCTCACCAGCATCGACGTGGATGATCCGCCGTCCGAGCACGTACTGGGCGACGATCGCCCGTTCGAGACTGTCGGCGTCCAGATCCGCCGCGTGGATGACGGCTTCCGACTCCTCGGACTGTACGGATTCGGGCAGTACTGTCAGCGTTCCCTTGTCGCCGATCCGTAACGACACCTCGTCGCCTTTCTCGACCCCCTGATTCGTGGTCCATTGGGCCGGAAGCGTCATCGCAAGCGTTGACGGCCCCAGTCGCTGTACCTTACGGGTTTCCATATGCCCTTTATGATCTGCAGCGTACCTTAACTTTGTGCATACACGACCATATCTGGCCATTTGTCAATGTAGTACGCATGGTTCCTGTTCACACCCGAATCACGAGTCGGTCACACGATCTCCATGAGCCGGCGCTCGAACCGGCCGACGCGGACGCGTTGCCAGCCCCGTAGCTGTTCGTCCAGGTCGGCGTCGCCGGTGTCGACCCGGAGGACGCCCAGCTGGTCGACTTTCCGGCGCGAAGCGACGATCTCGATCTCGCACCGGCGGATCACCGCGGGTGAGAGCTGCTGGTTCCCGCGGCCGAACACGAACCCCTGTCCACCGATGGGCGAGACGACGATCACGTTGTCCTCACCCAGCGTGTCGAGGATCTCGCTTTCACGCGCGTCCTCGACCAGCAACTCGCCGTCACGCCAGACGTCGACGCCCAGCGGCGATCCGTCCAGTCCCAGTGCCGACTCGATCGCACCGACCGTGCTGCCGGGGCCGAACACGTACGTCGCACCCTCGCGAACGTCTTCGGCGACCCCTTCGGCGACGGCTTCGACCGTGCCGCCGGCGAGTTGCTTGCTCGACTGGCGCTGGTCCGCCCGTGGGACGGTCACGACGGCGTACAACTCGGAGCGGACCTGTCCTTCTCGGTACGCGTCCTCATCGATGTCGTTGACCTCGCCCTCGGTGACTGTGTCGAACGTCGCGGCGATCCGTCCGGCGGCCCGCGGTGTCACGCCGAAGACCGACGAGTAGACCTTGACGCCGGCGGGTACGCCGAAAATCGGCACGTCTGCGCCGTCGAGGGCTTCGGCGACATCGACGGCCGTCCCGTCGCCGCCGACGAAGACGATCAGATCGACACCCCGATCGAGGAACGATCGCACGGCTGCGCGCGTATCGTCAGCCACCGTCTCGCCGATGGTGGCATCGCGGCCAGCGTCGGGTGCACCGAGGACGACCGGGTCGAACCCCGCCTCGCGGGCGACCGACTCGCCCATGATCCCGGCGTAGGTGACGAGCGTGATCTCGACGCCGCTTGCCGCCATCGCGTCGAGGGCTTGGCGGGCGCGCTCCGGCGCGCGCGGCTGTGCGCCGCGATCGCGGGCCTGCTGTAGCCTGTCGTCAGTGCCTTTCAGTCCCACGCGCCCGCCCATACCGGCGATAGGATTGACGACGAACCCGATCGTGCGCATACCCGGTCCACGGTGGCGTGCCGGGAAAACACCACGGTACGACGCGCAATTCCCTCGGGTCGGTCGCCGACATTTTTATACCCTGCTCCCGGAGTAGCTGATATGTTCGTGGCACTCGCCGAAACGGCCGTCAACGGGGATCTGATCAACCTCGCCGGGGCGATCGTCGCCGTCGGCGGACTGGTGTTGACCTACGCCTGGCTGCAGGAACTCTATCTCGATTGATCGTCCGGCGCCTCGACGCGCTCGCGGAGCCACGATGCGGCGCTCTCGACTGTCACACTGTCGGGGCCGGACAGCTTCACCCTGACGTACTCGCCGGGATAGACGCCGATAGTGACGTCGAACCGCCCGCGGAGCTCCTCGATTCGATCGAGGAGCGCACTTTCGGGCTCGTCAACAGTGACACGCTCGACGTGCTGGACCGTTCCGCTGAACTGGTCGGCGATCTCGCCGAACATGCCGCGCATCTCCTCGGGTACGCCCGGCAACACGTAGATATTCTCGACGTGACAGCCCGGGGCAACGCCCTCCGGGTTCGGTATGAACGTGCCGCCGGCCGGGATCCCGGCCGTGCCGTCGGTCAGATCCTCGCGAGCGTACCCGCGCTGGGTCTCGATGTACTCCAGGGCCGCGTCGCTCGCCTCCATCGGCTGACCGACAGCCGCCGCGACGGCCTCCATCGTCACGTCGTCGTGTGTGGGACCGATTCCGCCGGTGACCAGCACGGCATCGTACTCGGCACGGTATTCGTTGACGACTCTCGCGATGTCCTCGCGACGATCCGGGACGGCCGTGACACGCTCGACGGTGACACCACGATCAGTCAGCTGGCGGGCGAGCCACGCGGCGTTCGTGTTGACGGTGTCGCCGGCCAGCAACTCGTCACCGACGGACACCAGCGCGACGCGCATACCCGGTTGTTGTGGACTCGATAGCAAAGGTGTGTCGCCCTGCTCCGGTCCGATCGACGGGACTTCCGGTCAGGGCGACTTATCGACTCTCTCTGGCCGAGGCGGCTTATCGGCCCATGCCGGGGGGCGGTCCTCGGTCGTCAAGGTCGTCGTCTTCGACGTCGAGGCCCACCTCCTCGCGGCGGTCCTGCAGCGACCGGATCTGTCGCCAGTAGTAGAGCCCGCCGCCGACACCGACAGACACGAGTAGCACGAACAGGCCGCCGAACAACCATAGGTCCCGTTCGAGATAGTACTCGACGACCAGCTCGTCGCTATCGACGTCGTTCCAGGTGATGTGGACCTGCCCGTCGATCGTTTCGGTCTCGTAGCCGCCGGGGGCGACGTTCGAGAGGATCGGCACGCCGACATCGGTGTTCGGCGGGAGCACGACCTCGTAACTGCCATCGACGAACGTCGCCGTCTGGACGGCTTTGCCGTTTTGTTCGACCGAGTATGCGATCTTGCCAGTGCGGTTGGGTGGTTCCAGCCGAATCCGCTCGGCGTTGGTCGAGATGTCGAACGCCGACGCGTCGACGACCGTCCCGTTGGGATAGCGGAACTGCAACGCACTGATCGGGAGCGGTTCGCGGTTGTTGAACGTGTCTCGCTGGTAAAGATCCAGCTGCGAGGTGTTGTGGATCTCGTAGACGGCCGTGTAGCTGTCCCCACCTAGCTGGAGCGTCCCGTTGGCGCTCGTGTTCCAGTCGTAGTCGGCGTCCTCCCGGAGCTGTTCGCCCGACGGGCCGGACCCGCCGAGACAGCCCGCGAGTACGAGCAGGACGCCCAGTCCAATGAGTGCGAGCAGCCGGCGGTTCATGGAACGACAGCGAGCAACTCCGCGGAGAGATACGACCCGATACTCGAGAGCAGTCCCGGTGGGTCGGTGTCTTCCGTGCAGACGATACTCTGTTCGAGCAGTCCGAGCCGTTCGACGGTGACGATATCCTGGGCGTGGCCGGCGCGGTTGACCGTCGCCCGGACCTCCGCCCGGGTCGCGCTGTTGACGTTGACCCGGCCGTTGCCGCGCGTCCACTCGTAGAGGCGGTCTCGCTCCGCGTCGGCCAGCCGTGCCGGCTCGTCTTCCCGGGGGACGAACCGCAGCGGGAGATGCTGGACGAGGCCGAACCGCGTCCGGATCTGCTCGGGCGATCCGGGTCCGAGATCCAGTTCCGAAGCCGGGACGTGGACCTCTCGGCCGGCGTCGAGGTAGAACCCGTCGTCGTCCCAGCGTTCGAGCGTGCCGACGTGTACCTCGCCCGGAGTGAGGTGTGGCGTGATCTCGCCGAACTCCTCACGCAGGAGGTTCTGAGCGACCGTTTTGTCGTCTCCCTTGACGGTCACCGACGGGAAGTCGTCGTCGCGAATACCGACGTCGTAGGTCACGTCGAGTTCGCCCAGCAGGTTCCCGACCTGTGCGGACAGCGAGTCCAGCGCTCGTTGGCGGGCATCGCCGGCGACGTAACACTTGGTTGCAAGGACGACCATTAGGCTTGTACTTCCGAATCCGGTTCGACGTTGAGTTCGTCGCGCAGCTGTTCGATACGTTCTTCCATCGCCTCGAGCAACATCGTGTTCTCCATCGCGTCGAGCTGCGAGCCACAGTCGGGACATTCGAAGCCGAAGTCCATCGCTTCGCCGAACTCGAATCGGATCCCGCAGTTCTCACACAGGTAGAACTCGTGTTCGAACTCGTACTCGCGGCGTTCCTCGAGGCCCTCCAGCAGCCGGTGCATCTCGCCTTCGAGTTGCTCCGGGATGTTCTCGTAGTGGAACGTCCACAGGTACGTCAGCCAGCCCGAATCCTCGTCGCGTAGCCGACGATAGCTCGCCAGGTCGTTCTCGTACAGGATGAACAGCGCCCGGCGGACGTCGTTGAGCTCCAGGCCCAACTCCTCCGCCAGTTCCTCGTCCGTCACTTCGCCGTCCGGCGGCGCGGCGGCGACGGGCATCCCCTTCGGTCCGACGAGTTCGTGGAGGTACTTCTGTATGACCGGGTCCTCCAGGAGATCCTCAAAAGCCATTGTGCGTACCTGGGCCTGTGACGCGGTTAAGTCTTTAGCTTTTCCCGTCAGCGTGGCCTACTGCTCGTCGCTGTCGTCGGTCACCCCCGACTCGCCATCCAGCAGTGACTTGCCTGCGTACGCGAGGCCACCGGCAGTGCCCAGTGCGCCACTGACGACACCGAAGCCGGGGCCGAAGCCGTCGCCCGTCTCGGTCGCCGTTTCACCGGTCCCGCGGACGGTGATGTCGACGGCGTCAGTCGCCGTCTTCCCCTGTCCGTCGTCGACAGTCACTTCGAAGGTCAGCGTCGTGTCTCCGTCGACCTCCGGCGCAGTGAACGCCGCGCCGACGCTGTCGGCACCCGTCAGCTTGACTTCCGGCGTCCCACCGGTCTGTGCCCACTGGAAGGTGAGTGACCCGCCGTTGGGGTCTTCGGAGTCGACCGCCTGCAGCGAAATCGTCTCACCCGGATCGACCGTTCGGTCCTCGCCGGCGTCGGCGATCGGTGCGTCGTTCGACGATTGGGGGCGGATCGTCACCGTGACCGTGTCGGTCGCTTCGTTGCCGTCCGGGTCGCTGACGCTGAGTTCGAACGCCAGATCAGTCTCCCCGTCGACATCCGGAGCGGTGAACGTCGGCTGTGCCCCGGTCGACTCCGACAGCGCCACGTCCGGCCCGGTCGTCTGTGTCCACTCGTAGGTCAGATCCTGCTCTTCGGGGTCGCTCGAGCCCGATCCGTCCAGTTCGACGTCGGTCGTCGCGAACGCCGGCCCGTCGGCGTTGGCGACGGCGATCGGCTGGCCCGGCTCGCCTTCGATCTCAGGCACGTACGGGAGCTGTGCCTGCTCGTCCGCGGAGTACGACAGCGCCTCCGACTGGGAGACGCCGCCAGGAGTGATCATATCGATGACTCGCGGCGCGTTCTCGGCCGCGCCTTCTTTGGCACCGCCGAACTTCCACTTGCCGCCATCTTCGCTGACCGTGCGAACGGCTCCAGTGCCGTAGGAGTCGTGACCGAGGATCAGGGGCACGAAGTGATGATCGTCCAGGTCGCGTTCGAACGCGTCGCTTGGCACGTCGAACGCGACTGCGCCGAGGTCGGGATAGGCCTGCGCCTCGATGTCCTGCGTGATAGTCTCGCCGTCGCCGGCGACAACGTTTCGCACGCTGTAGCCGTCGACTGCGATCCGGTAGTGATATGGCCGCCTGAAGGTTGCCTTGACTCCCTCGCGGGCTTCCGTCGTGGCGGGGAGGTCCGCCCCCTCCGGATCTCTGATGTACACCTGGAAGTTGTGCAGCGAGAAGCCGTCGCCACCGCTCCATGGATTCGTGATCGGGCCGTTCAGATAGTAAACGAACCGGTACCTGTCGCTGGTTTCGTACAGTTCGACGTTCGTGATGTCGTAGACATCGTCCGGTATATCATCAGATTCTGGATAGGTGTAGCTTCCGGGGCCGTGATCATCGCCGATCCCGTCGTCCCAGCTGTGGAGGAGCGTCCCGGAGAAGCCGGCCAGCGAGAGATACGGTAGCGCGTCGCCGGACTCCAGAACGTCGTCCTGGGACTCGCCCTCCGGGAGGAGCATGTCGATGACTGCCGGATCGTCACCCGTCGTGCCGCCGCCGAACGCCGTCTCCGTCGCCGTGGCTCCGACCTGACGGACGCGCCCCGGTCCGTCGGGATCGAATCCGAAGACCAGCGGCGCGATCTCGGCGCTGTCGATCCCGCCGCCGAGCGCCGACTTGGGGACCGAAAAGGCGATCGTGTCCATCGACTGGTAGGCCCCGACGGTCACGTCGTCGGTGACGACTTCGCCGGCGCCGTTCTCGACCACGCTATGGCCGTCGTAGCCCTCGACGTTGATCCGGTAGTGGTAGGGATCGGCGAAGGCGACGTTCGTCCCCGCCCGGCCGTCGGTCGCTGTCGGCGCATCGCTGGCTGGATTGCGGACGTAGACCTGCAGGTGCTGGGCCGAGAAGCCGTAGTCGCCGCCCCAGGGGTTGGTCAACCCGTCGGCGAAGCGGTACGCGAAGCGGTAGCGGTCGCCGTCGTCGTAGACCGTCACCGACTCGACGTCCAGATCACCCGCGGACAGTTCCTCCTCCGGGTACGTGTAGGAACCGGGGCCGTGGTCGTCGCCCGTCTCGTCCTCGAACCGCGCAATTGCCTCGCCGTCGAAGGGATCGCCCAGGACGACGTAGGGAATCTCGGCCGAATCGAGCGCCTCGGCCTGTGTGATTCCCTCGGGCGTGACCATGTCGATCACCTGCGGGGCGTTCTCGTCGGATCGACCGCCGAACTGGTGCTCGCCTGCGGACTCGCCGACACCCATGACGTTGCCCGGTGCGTCGGGGTCGTAGCCGAGCAACAGTGGCGCGAGTTCGAGTCCGGTGAGGTCTCCCGGAATCGCGTAATCAGGGATGTCGATCCTGATCGAGCCCGTCGACGGACTCGCGAAGACCGATCCCTCGGCGACGACCTCCCCGTCGGGCGTCTCGACGCGCGCCCCGTGCTCGCCGTCTGCGACGATCCGGTACTGGTAGGGCTCTGCCAGTCGCGCGTCCAGCCCCTCGCGGGCGACCTCGCCGCCGTCCGGAGCCGTCGGATCCCGGACGTACACCTGGACGTGCTGTGCGGAGAACCCGCTGTCGTACTCCGCGAAATTCTCGATGGGCCCGTCGATCGAGAACCGGAGCTGGTACTCGCCGTCGGTCTCGTGCACGTCGATCCTCGTCAGATCGAACGCGCCGTCGGCGTAGCCGTCGCCGGTCGGATAGGTGTAGCCGCCGGGGCCGTGGTCGTCGCCGACCTCGTCGTCGGTCCCTGCCAGGTGCGACCCCAGGCCGGACAGCGAGGGCGTCTCCAGCACGGCGACCGAATCGACCTCGACGTGGGTCAGATCGTCGTCGGACTCGACTCCGAGGTCGCTCCCGGAGACGAGGTCGGTCGAGGAGACGGGACCGCGCAGCGCGACCGTTTCGGTCCCCTCCCCGAAGTGCAGGACGACCACGACGCGCTGATCGCCCGCGTCGCGGCCGTAGGCAACGACCTGTTCGGAGTCGCTGTCGTAGTACGCACCACGGAGGGCGGCGTCGTGCTGGAGTGCCGGCACCTCCTTGCGGGCGTCGATGAGCGACTGGTAGAACGCGAGGTGGCTCTCGTCGTACTCCTCCCAGTTCATGAACGACCGGAAGTGGCCGCGTTCTTCCATTCGGCGTTCGCTATACTCGGCGATCGCACGCTCTTGGCCGTAGTAGATCATCGGCACGCCCGGCAGCGTGAACGTCGCCGCGGCGGCGGCCCGTTCGGCGGTCTTCTCGGCGACGTCGAGGTACCGGCGCATGTCGTGGGTCTCGACGTACTGCAGGAAGACCGTCCAGTCGGGCACGCCGCGCCGTTTGCGCTCGGTGGTCGCCTCCAGCACCTGCTCGGCGTCGACGCCGCCCTGGCCGATCGAGCGGACGTTCTCGGCCAGTACCTCGTCGAAGTGCATGTCGAACTCGCCTTCGCTGAACCGCGGGCCGTAGGGGATCGCCTCGTCCAGCAGGAAGACGTCACTGTCCTTGGCGCGGATCAGCTGTCGGACTTCCTTCCAGAAGTCGTGCGGGACGCCGTACGCGATGTCACACCGGAAGCCGTCGACGATGTCCGTCCAGAAATCGACGGCCGCGAGGATGTGCTCGCGCATCGCGACCGACTGGTAGTTGACGTTCATCAGATCCGTCCAGCCGAAGTAGTGGTTGGGGGTGCCGTCTTCGAGCCGTTCGAACCACTCGTAGTACTTCGAGTCCGTCCCGTTTTCGTCGGCGTCGGCGAAGAAGGGGTGTCGGATGTCCGTGTGATTGATCACCAGGTCGAAACAGACGTTGATGTCTTGCTCGTGGCAGGCCTCGACGAACGCCTCGTACGCCTCGACAGAGCCCAGGGGATCGGCGGTCTCGAAGTAGTTGGTCGTGTCGTAGCCGTGGGGACCGCCCGCGGGGTCGTCCTCGACGTGGGTCGTTGCCTCGACGATCGGCGTCAGCCAGACGACGTCGACGCCGAGATCGGCGAGGTAGTCGACCCGGTCCTGCAGGTACTGGAAGTCGACCTCACCCGCTTCGGAGCCAAAGGACCGCGTGAAGATCGTGTACATCACCGAATCGTGAATCCACGTCGGCGGCGTGTCGGGCCGTGCCGTCTCGCCCGCGTCGGCGTCGAGTTCGACCGTCCCGATGATTCCGGGCTGGTCGTCGGCAGCGACGACGTGGACACGCGCAGTCCCCTCGACTGCGTCGGCTGGAACGGTCGCAGTCGCGTCTTCGACTGTCAGATCGTCCGCCGCCAACCCGTCGCGATCGTCGACGAGGAACTCGACGGACAGGTCCGCTGGCGCGGTCGCGCTGTCCGGCGCAGGGGTCCCGTTGGCGTCGATCACGAACTCGCCGTCTTCGTAGTCGCTCTCGGGGTCGACCCGTGGTGGGCCTGCCGAACCATCTGCCGGCTCGGGAAACACTCTGACTGTCAACTGGTGGGTTCCGTCCGGTGCGTCGAGTTCCAGCGTGTACGTCCCGGGAACGTCGGGATCGAACTCCTCGACGCCCGATTGGTAGCCGTACTCCCCGGGATTCGAGTAGAATCCAGTGACTTCGCTGTCGTCGGGCGTGTCGACGACCCGCCACGTAAACGCTTCCGGCCCGTAGTTGTCGGGATCCCGTTCGGGTTCGGGGATGCGCGGCGCGAGCACGCTCCGGCCGTCCGGAGCCCCATCCCCCCTGTAATCCGGCGTGAGCGGATCGACGAGTTTCTCGCCGGCGTGCATCACGCGTGGTGGTCCGGGATGATGACTGTCGCCGACCGAGCGTGTCGTTACCAGTGACTGTGCGCCTTCCGTAACTGCAGGCATGGCCGAAAACGTACCGAGGGTGGCCATGCCGCCGAGGTACTGTCGTCGTTTCATTCCCTGTTGGGGCTTCGCGCAGCGGCTGGCTCCGGCACCGCACCGGGAGCCAACGGGAACTGCGTCGTAGCCGCTGAGTTAGACGACGAGTATAATAAAACCATCCATCGATCGTGAAGATGAGTCAACGAACGAAAACGAGAACGCTTACTCTTCGTCTTCGTTGCTACCGAGACGGCTCTTGGCCGCGTATGCGGCACCGCCCGCAGCACCGACCAGACCGGTCACCGCACCGAAGCCGGGACCGAAGCCGTCTCCGGATTCGGTCTCGGTCTCGGTGCCACCTCCGTCGCTGGGTGAGATGGTGACGCTCACAGTGTCGGTAGTGGTTTTGCCCTGACCGTCACTGACGGCGAGCTCGAAGGTCAGCGTCGTCTCCTCGTCGACGTCCGGCGCGGTAAAGGCTGCTCCGGAACTGTCTGCCCCGAGCAGATCGACCTCGGGAGTCCCACCGGTCTGTGTCCACTGGAAGGAGAGCGTCCCGCCGTTGGGGTCTTCCGAGTTGACTGTCTGCAGCGAGACCGCGTCGCCGGGCGAGGCCGTCTGGTCCTCGCCGGCGTCGGCGATCGGCGCGTCGTTCGCTGACTGTGGCTTGATCGTCGCTGTCGTCGTGTCGGTGGCCTCGTTGCCGTCCGGATCGGTGACGGTCAGCGTGAACTCCAGCGTCGTTTCCTCTTGGACCTCGGGTGCCGTGAACGTCGTCTCCGCGGCACTCGTGTCAGCGATTTCGGCCTCGGGCCCACCGGTCTGTTCCCACTGGTAGGTCAGATCGACGTCCCCGTCAGCTTCGGAGTTCGTCCCGTTGAGTGTCCCATCGAGGGTCGCCCAGACGTCGCCGATTGGGGCCGCAACTGCCGAAATTCCGACGGCAGCCTCGCCGGTCACCAGCGAGGTCACGTTGAACAGCGGGATCGACGGCGGCGAACCCGCACTGTAGGAGAGGCTCTCCTCCTGTTCGACGACGTTGTCGGGGCCGACGAGATCGAGTGCCCGCGGTGCGCTCTCGATCGCGCCTTCTTTGGCGCCGCCGAAGTTCCAGTCGGACGCTTCGCCAGTGACGAAGCCCTGTCGGATACCACCGGTGCCGAAGCCGTCCTGGCTGAACACCAGCATCGTTATCTTCAGATCGCCGAGGCGATCGGAGTCGAACGTATCTCTCGGAAGGCTGAAGCTGATGGTGCTGTTCTCGGTATCGCCGGAGGCGGGGAAGCCCGACACGAGGGGCTCGTAGTCCTCGCCTTCCGGATCCTGCCCGGCGTGCTCGATCAGCGTGTTGCCGGCCTGGACGTGTGCTCGGTAGTGGTATTCCTCCTGGAAGGTCGAGACAGCACCCAGTCGCGATTCGGCCGAGGTAGGAGCATCGTCAGGTGCGTTCGGATCTCGGATATATAGCTGGATGACCTGCGAGCTAAACCCGGCGTCCAGCCCGAACTGGTTCTTCTGGACGCCCATGTGGGCCGTGAACTCCCAGTGGTCCGGAGTCGTGTTCAGATCGACGCCGGTCACGTCGAACTGTCCCTTCTCTAGATTTGCCGGATACGTGTACGTCCCCGGTCCGTTATCGTCGCCTTCGGGATCGTTGATCGTCCCACCGGCCACCAGATCGGCCATGCTGTACAGCGGGATCGACGGCGGCGATCCCTCGCTGTAGGCGAGGGCCTCCTCCTGATTGATGACCGTTTCCGGACCGACGAGATCGATCACTCGCGGTGCGCTCTCGAGGGCACCTTCTTTGGCACCACCGAACTTCCAGTCGGCGGCCTCGCCTGATACGAAGCCCTGTCGGATGCCGCCGACGCCGAACCCGTCCTGGCTGAACATCATAATCGCGCCGCTCATCTCGGCGAAGTTCGCGGTATCGAACGGCTCCTTGGGAACCGAGAAGCTGATCGTGTTGTTCTCGGTATCGCCGGACGCGGGGAAGCCGGACACGAGGGGCTCGTAATCCTCGCCTTCCGGATCCTGCCCGGCGTGCTCGAGCAGCGTGTTGCCGGCCTGGACGTGTACCCGATAATGATACTCGTTCTGGAACGTCGAGACAGCACCCAGTCGCGATTCCGAGGACGTTGGCGCATCGTCGGGCGCGTTCGGATCCCGGATATACAGCTGGATGACCTGCGTGCTGAACCCGGCGTCGTTGTCGAATCCGTTGTTCTGGACGCCCATGTGGGCCGTGAACTCCCAGTGGGTATCGGTCTCTTCGACGTCGAGTTGTGTAACGTCGAATTGTCCCTTTTCTAGATTCGCCGGGTATGTATACGAACCCGGCCCGATGTCGTCGCCCTCGGGGTCATTGATCGTCATCGTCCCGTCAGTCTGGGCCGCCAGACTCGACAGCTGGCTGACTTCTGCTCCGACCGACTGGACACCAAGTGCTGACACTGCACTGATACCTGCGACACTGCTGAGGTACTGTCTCCGTCTCATGACTAAAGATGATAATACGCGAGGAACAAAAACATCACGGTTTTTCCGTGAATCGAGGGAACTGCCGTCTCCGGGCACGAGACGACTCACAGACTGCCTTCCCGGACTTCCTGACAACAATATTCACTTCTCGAGCAGTTCTTGCACTGCGATCGGTTCGTCACGTTCACTCGAGCGCATCGCGGCTTCGATTAGCGCCATCGACTGCAGGTTTGCCTCGATACGGGTATCCATCGGCTCGCCGCCGGCGCGCCACTCCGTGAACCGTTCGACGAGCCACGCGTTCATCCACTTCTCGCCGTCTTCCAGCGGGATCGACTCTCCCTCCGGTGGGCCCGTCGCGTTGTGTCTGGGTTCGGCGTCGGGGTCGTATGGGTAGGCGGTCAACTCGCGTGCGTCGAGTTCCAGCGTCGCGTCGCGACACTCCGCGCGGATGTACTCGTTCTCCCAGCCGTTGAGCGCCACGGCGTTGGTCGTCGCACCCTCGTACGTCGCCCGGACGCCGTTCTCGAACTCCATCGTCACCAGGACCTGTGAGTCGCCGCTGAAATCGCTCCATTCGGGATTCCACGTGCGTGCGTAGAGCTGCTCGCATTTCGCCCCCGCGAGTGATGCGAGCAGATCGAGGTGATGCACGCCGCCTTCGACCAGTAGCGGGTGGTCCATCTCGTAGGGCCGTCCGGCGACCCATTCGTCGCGCTGGCGATATCGCTGGGTGAACCGCATTACCAGGTAGTCGAGCGGGCCGTACTCGCCGCTTTGGATCTGCCGCCGGAGCGTTGTCTTGTCGCGGTCGAAGCGATGGCTCATCGTCACGGCCATCTTCGCGTCCGCTTCCTCGACCAGATCGGCGATCTCGATCGCTTCATCGAGAGTCGGCGCGATCGGTTTCTCGGTGAGCAGATCCAGCCCGTGTTCGAGCGCACTCTCGACCAGCGGTCGTCGCTCCGCAGGCGGTACGGCCAGCGTCGCGAACTCGGCGTCGTGGGCGGCGAACGCTCGCTCAGGATCGGTGTAACACCGATCTTCGGGCAGTCCCAGCCCTTCGTGAGCGTTCTCCAGCGCGTCGGGGTTCCGGTCGACGGCAGCGACGACTTCGACCGTCCCGTCTTCGACGTTCGCCGGAAGGAACTCGTGACACCACATCGCGCCCCAGCCGCCACAGCCGACGTGAATAACTCGCTGTGCCATAGTCGGGGTGGGACGCGCGTCGGACAAAAACCCGACGTATTTCGACAATCGACGTAACAGGAGTCGACAAACACTTAACCCAGTTCCCCGTCCCAACGGGTGTATATGACAGAGATCGGCATCGACGCCGTCGAGTTCCGGTCGGGCAAGCTCAAGATGGACCTTCCGGGGACGTTCGCCGAAGCGAAGGACGAAGACCCGGGCAAATATACGAAGGGGCTGGGTCTCCATTCGAGCTCGTTCCCGGACGCATACGAGGACATCGTGACGATGGCGGCCAACGCTTCCAAGCGACTGATGGAGCGCAAGGGGCTAGAGCCCGAGGACATCGGCCGGATCGACGTCGCGACCGAGAGCGCGTTCGACCACTCCAAGCCGGTCTCGACGTACGTCGCGGGCTGTCTGGAGCAGATCTACGACGACGACTTCCATCACGCCAACAAGGGCGAGCGGAAGTTCGCCTGTATCGCAGGCACGCAGAGCATCGACGACGCCGTCAACTGGATCGCCGCCGATAAGAACCGCGGCCGTGCAGCGCTCGTGATCACGACTGATACAGCTCTCTACGAACGCGGCGACTCGGGCGAGGCGACCCAGGGCGCCGGTGCCGTGGCGATGCTCATCGACGAGGACCCGGACGTCGTCACGATCGAGCCCGAGCAGGGGTACGGGAGCGCCGACGAGACGGACTTCCTCAAGCCCAACCAGCAGTTCCCCAGCGTCGACGGCAAACGTTCGATGCAGGTCTACCTCATGCGGATGCGTGAAGCGCTGGAGGACTACGAGACGCAGGTCGAAACCCATCCCGACGACTTCGATTTCATCCCGTTTCACACGCCGTTCCCGGGCATGGTCCGGAAGGCCGCGCCGCTGGGGTATCGACACGTCGCTCGCGACACCGAGGTCGAGGACGCACTCGCCGAGGAGATCGGTCGCCAGCCCCGACCCGAGGCGTTCGACGACGACGAACAGTACCGGGATGCACTCAAGGAGTACACGGACAAGCTGACCGAAACCGACCGCTATCAGGAGTGGTACGAGCGTGCCGTCGCGCCGACCATCGAGATCTCCTCGCGAGTCGGCAACTGGTACACCAGTTCCGTTCACGTTGCTCGCATCTCGGCACTCAAACACGCCCGAGAGAACGGGATCGACCTCGACAACTCGCGGCTGCTGGTCGGCTCTTACGGATCGGGTGCACAGGCCGAAATCCACGGCGAGACGGTCCAACCCGGCTGGGAGGACGAAATCGCCCAGCTCAACGTCGACGACCAGCTGGTCGAACGATACGATCTCACCTGGGACGAATACGAGAAGATCCACGACGTGCACAACCACGACGAGACGACCGACGTCGATCCCCTTACCACGCCCGAAGAGGAGTTCGTCTTCGACGGCTGGGGTCGGATGGGTGAGCGGAAGTATACGTACGTGGAATAGCGAGGTCGCGCCAGCGACCTCGAAAAAGCGAACGGCGAGCGAAGCGAGCCGTGAGGTGGAGTAGCGAGATTCCGAGTGTAGCGAGGAATCTCGAACCGGAGCGGGAAACGGATGTGACCCGCGAAGGAGTAGCGAGATGTCGAGCAGGGCGAGAAGTCTCGGAAAATCCGAACGGATCCGGTAGACAGAGTTATTACTGATTCGTCGAAATAGCCGTCGTACATGCCGCGACTGGACCGGAGAATCGTCGGGGCGATCGTCGTGACCGTTCTCGTGTTGACGGTTTCGGGGACGCTGTTTCGACTGTTTACTGCAGCCGCGGCGTTCGTCCGAGGACAGTGGCAGGGCGTGCACCTGCAAGCGCCCGAGTGGGTGCCGGTCGCAGCGTTCCTGGCTGTCTTTGTGCTCGTTTCGCTGCTGCTTTTCGCCGGATTCGTGCGCCTGCTCACCTCGGTCGGTGTCGTCGGCTCTCGGCTCGCAGGCGGGATCGACCGACTTCGGCCAGAATCGTCCGCAATAGCGGCACCTGTGTTCATGATCGCGTTCATCGCCGTGCTGTTCGTCGGGCTCGCGGTCGTCCTCCCGTGGTTCGGAGCTGCACTCACTGAAGGCACGGGGGTTGACGACGTTGTCAGGGACATCCGGCAGGGGGACGTGGCCACCGAGGTCGAAGACCGGTTCGCGGACGACGCAGTCCGCCGTGGGAACGGGACTGATATCCCTCGCGGACAGTACGAAGACACGGACGGCGACGGGCTCGCAGACGAGTGGGAGCGTGCCGGGCACACGCCGGACGGTGCCCCGCTCCCGGACGCCGATCCCGATAGACTGGATCTGTACGTGCAGATCGACTACGGCGATGGCGTCTCACGACTCAGTGACAGCGAACGGACGCAGCTTCGGGACGTTTGGGCCTCGATGCCGGTCGAAAACCCGGACGGATCGAGCGGGATCGCGCTGCATGTCGTCGACAGTGGCGATCGCGGTGGGGAACTTGACCGTCCGGTGTCGATCACGGACGATACTCACGTCGATCAGTTTTATACGAGACAGCGACTCGGCGATCGATTTTGCACGTACCACCAGATTACGCTCGGCACCGCCGGAGCGGAGGGACCGATCGGATACGTCGAGACGCCCGGCTACGCGGCAGTCGTCGATGGAACCGAATTCACGAATTACGACGGTAACGTCTCGATCCGCGGCGCGACAGTCACGCATGCCCTCCTGCACAACGTCGTCGGCGAAGTCGACGGCGGAGTCCACAGCGACGGCGGCTGGCTCGACTATCCCGCACCTGGGAACGAACGACTCGCCGACCCCGTTGCTGAACGACTCGGGGACGAAGGATTCGTCACCTCGTCCGATCACCTCAGCCGGTGTGAGTAGGGGCCGTAGTCGAAACCGGCTGGTAACGGCCGATGTGAACCCGCAAGCGTTTACTGCTATCCCGCGTAACCGCAGGTACGATGGCGGACTGTCCACTTGCGGACGACTGCCCCGAGTTCACCGAGCGCATCTCCGGGATGGGGTGTCAGCACTACGGCGACCGCGGCGGAGCCGAGTGGTGCAACCACTATAACCAGCCGATCGAGGACCTCCAATCCAAGCCAGTGACAATCGGCGAGGAGGTCGTCGTCGATATCGAAGATATTCACGAGAGTGGTGCCGGTGTCGGTCGAACCGACGACGGCTTCATCGTGCTCGTTGACGGCGTACTGCCCGACGCTCGTGCTCGCGTGAAGATAACGAACGTCCACTCCAACCACGCGAAAGCCAGGGAACTTGAGCGACTCCCGATGGATGAGGACGCCGACCAGGAGTCGGTCGACGCCGAGAGCGAAACCGACGACAACGTCGACGAAGCGGACGACGAGGGGCCGCGACTGGGCAGCCGCGACAACTTCTGGGGCAGCTAGACCGAACCGTGACAGAAACTGATGCGGATACGATTCTCGAACGTGCCGGGTTCGACCCCGATGAGTCGATTCTCACCCGCCGTCAGGCCGAGGTGCTGGCGCTTCGCGAACGGGGACTCACCCAGTCGGCGATCGCCGAGCGGTTCGGAACGTCCCGAGCGAACGTCGCCAGCATCGAGTCCAGTGCGCGGGAAAACGTCCGTAAGGCTCGTGACACCGTCGCAGTGGCGGAGGCACTGCGGTCGCCGGTTCGGGTCCAAGTCGTGTCAGGGACGGACCTCTATGACGTTCCGTCGGATGTCTTCGACGCCTGTGACGAAGCCGACGTGAAGGTCCCGCATACGGCACCGGAACTCCTCGGGGAGATCGCTGACGGCGCCGGGGACGCCGTCGTCGGGCGGGAAGTCCGGACGGACCTGCTCGTATCCGTCAGCGCGGACGGGGAAATCCGCGTCCGCCGACAGACGAGTGGTGACTAACGTCGACTCTCGATACGACCTCCGTCTGCGAGGACGACGATGTCGACGCCCCGATCGAGCCCCGACGTTTGCTGTGCCAGGCCGGATACGGTGATGCAATCGCCGCTCGTCGCGTTGCCATCCGCGTAGACGAGAGCCGTTCCAGTTCCGTCGTCGACGATCAGTTTCGCTGCGGTCCGTTCCGTCACCTTGCCGCTGATCGACACCGTCGAGACGCTCCGGTCGACTTCGACGATTGCCGTGTCTCCCAGCCCACAGACACGGTCGGGGTTTCCGCTGGAGACAGTCGTCCCACCAGCGAAAGCCGCGACAATAACCACTGATAGTACGATACCGAACCGCCGAGTACGTCCCACCCACATTACCCGAGAACGCTCAGCGAACCGTTATAAATATTCTCACTCGAATTGATATAATTTATCCTGATGGAATAGGAGGATACGGATTCAGAACGAACTGGAGCCGCCTTCGAGTCGATCGACTACTTCCCGGAGGTCGGCCTCGCTCTCGATCGTTTCCTTGATGCTTTCACGTTCGCGGACCTCCTTCGCCGTCGCGTCGTACGCGCGGACGTATTCGGCGCGACTGTGCTCCTCGAAGGCGTGTCGGATCGCGAAATAGCCGTCGGGCAGGACTGTGCCACAGACCTGACATTCGACGCGCTGATGATCTGTCGCCTGGTGGACGATGAGATCTTCGACCCGGTCGAACGTTCGGCCGTCGCCCTCAATCGCACATTCCCAGCTGGTCATACCTGCACGTAGCGTTCGAGAAGATTATAAAACTACGGCGCGATCAGAAACGCTCATTGCCCTGACCGGAATAGCCCAAACAGTGACAGCGACAGAGGGAACCCGCGTCGACCTGCACGTCAAGGTGCTTGACGAGGACATCTGCGAACGGGCGAAAGCCCGCGGTCTGGACGTGCTAGTGTACGCGCCGCATTTCACGCGCTGGCCGACGATCGAACAGCGGGCAGCGGCCTACAGTGACGAGGAGTTGACCGTCGTGCCGGGCCGGGAGATCTTCACCGGACCGTGGCACGACCGACGGCACGTGCTGGCGCTCGATCTCGACGCGCCGATCCCGGACTTCGTCACGCTTGAGGGAGCGATGGACGAACTACACCGTCAGGACGCGACCGTCCTCGCGCCACATCCGACGTTTCTGACGGTCAGTCTCGACCGCACGCGACTCGAAAAGTATCGCGATCTGATCGATGCGGTTGAGGCGTACAACCCCAAACACCTGCCGTGGCACAACCGGCGCGCACAGTCGCTGGCAAGCGAACTCGACCTGCCGGCGTTCACCTCGTCGTATGCGCATCTCCCGGGGACCGTCGGGGAAGTGTGGACGACCTTCGACGCGGAAATCGGGGACGAATCGGCGCTCGTGGCGGCACTCAAAGGCGGGACCCCCCGACGACTCTTCCACCGATCGGGATACGGACACCGGGCTCGGAAACTGTTCGAGTTCTCCCATCTGGGCTACGAGAACACCTGGAAGAAGATCGATCGGGTCGTGTTATCCGACATGGAGGCGACCCATCCCGGTCACGTCGCTTACGGCGGTCAGTTCGACGACATCCGGGTCGTCTAGAGGCCGATTGCCTGTTGGGCGGCGGCCTGGACCGATGGCGGGGTGGCGTAGATGAGTCCGGCACCGATGACGAGCTCGAAGGCAGTTACTGTGAGCATCATCGGCGTCGCCCACTTGCTGCTGACGGGCACGCCGAGCGGGATGTTGAACTCCTCGTCCCAGAGCGGGTAAAACAGCGCGAGCCCGCGGCGACTGCCGAACACGTCGAGGACGTAATGCGTGAGAACGCCGACCCACACGTATTGCAAGTTCGAGAAGTAGATCGGATACGCGAGCACGACCGCCAGCACCGGCAAGTTATGCAGCGTCTTGCGGTGCTTCCCGAACGCCGTATCCACGTCCGGGAACAGCGCCCCGAGCACCACCGGGACGAGCACTTCCGCGATCATCCGAACGGTCGCAAGGTCACCGCTCGGCTGGACCAGAATCCCGATTCCGACGCTCAACAGGACGGCGTTCAGCACGTGCCCGCGTTTGTTCATCGATCGAATCGACGGACGGCAGCGACTCAAGCGTTTCCCTCGCAGGACCGTCACGCTGACTGACCGCGCTCACTCGTTGCGCTCTCGGTCTATGGCCGTGAGGAGATCCCGCAGCGACTGTTGGACGACCTGCTCGCGGACCGCGTTGCGGTCGCCGTCGAAGCGATAGCGCTCGGCGGACGTTTCCGAGTCGCCGCTCTCCCAGGGGGCGGCGTACGCGACGCCGATGATGGCCGTCCCGACGGGCATCTCGGCTGAGCCGCCGCCGGGCCCGGCGACGCCGGTGTTGGCGATTCCCCACGTCACGTCGGCCAGATCGCGGGCGGCGTTCGCGAGTTCGACGGTCGCGGCTTCGCTGACGGCACCGTGGTCGTCGAGCGTCTCGCGATTGACGCCCGTCAACGTGCGCAAGGCGTCGTAGTCGTAGGGGACGAGCACGCGGTCGAGGTAGTCGCTGGCTCCCGGAACGGCGGTCACCGCTCTGCCGACGCCACCGCCGGTGCAGGTCTCGACGACTGCGAGTGTTTCGCCTGTGTCGAGGAGTCGCTCTCGAACCTGCGCGGCCAGATCGCGCGTCGTCTTGGAGGAGTCCATAATGTATCTCCGTAGGCGACCGAGGTGATACTATCGGCTGTCGGGGCTGGCAACTGCCGGTGATTGGTATCGAATCGTTTGGCGGGACGGCCAGAAGAGACATCCCGTTTGCGTGTGTCATAGGCGTGTTCGGCGTCTCCGATATTCTCTTAAGTACCGGTCGAATATACATCAGTAATGATAGAGGCCACGAGCGCGGGAGCGATCCTCTTTCGCGATACGCGTGGCCGTCGTGAATACCTCCTGTTGAAGAGCCGGCCCGGCGACTGGGAGTTCCCCAAAGGCGGGGTCGAAGGCGACGAGGAGTTACAGCAGACGGCCATCCGAGAAGTGACAGAAGAAGCAAGCATCGAGGAGTTCCGACTCATCGACGGGTTCCGCGAGGATTACGATTACATCTTCGAGGCGGACGGCAACACCATCCACAAGACCGTTCACCTGTTCATCGCCAAGTCCTACGAGGCGAGTGCGGAACTCTCAAACGAACACCGGGACCTGCAGTGGCGTGATTACGAGCAGGCGATAAACACCGTCACGCAGGACGGTCCGCGTGAGATTCTCGAAGAGGCCCACGAGTTCCTCAACGAGAAAGGGGCCGAGGGCGAACTCTAGCCGGCCAGCGATACGGTTTTCCACGCGTGGCGTCTGTACTCACGCGTGGACCCGGACAGCGAGTTCGTCTTCGAGTTGCAGGTCTGCCAGTGGGCCGAGCGATCCTGGCCGCCCGGTCGGGCGCGCAGTGATCCGATCGTCGTCGCCCGACAGCTCGGCACGAAACGGCGCCGCTGGGATACGATCGTGATCGAAGCCGATCCGGACGCGCTTCGCGAGCGTGCTCGGTTCGGACACGCGCGCCTGGACTCGGACCTGCTTGACGTACTCCAGTATGCGCCTGAGGAGTGGGCGTGGTATCGCGACGCTCTGCCCGATCCCGGCTATCCGTGGCGGTACGTTCGGGAGTCGATCCACCGCGCCGCGGACCGCGATATCCTCGAGACGCGAACGCGGGGGAATCGTCTGCAGATCCGGCGACGGTGGACCTATCCGGACTGGGTCAAGCGGATCATCGCGATCGAGAACAAACCGGACCTGGACGCCAGTGCCGCGCGCGTGCTGGGCGAACAACTTCAGCGGGATGTCGCCGTCGGCCTGGCCGACGAGGTGTGGGTGGCGACAGCGGACGACGAGGACGAGCCAACGCGTGCGCTGCTGGAGGACATCCCGGTCGAGGCGGGAATCGTGCTCGTCGACGGGGCCGGCGCCAGCGTGCTCTGGCGGCCGCGGTCGCTGTCGCCGGACGAACCGGGCACCCGGATCGAGCAGCGCCCGGACGGTGGCGGCCGCGACGCGTCCGCCGCCCGGTTTTCGTACGTCGACCCCGACTGGAAGCGAGCGAAGCGACTGGCGATCGCCGAGCGGGCCTACGAACGCGGGTTCCGGTCGTACGCCGAGACGATGCGGCCGGACTGTCGACACTTCGAGTTGCGTGACGTTCCGGCCGGGTTCGTGCCCTACTGTGGGGCCAAAGAGTGCCATCAGACCGCCAGCGCCTGTCACGGCAGCTGTCGGGAGTACGAGCCCGAACCGCCTGCCTGGCGGACACGTGGCTGGCCGATCGACGGCGGGCCGGGTGCGGGTATCAAGCGACTGCTCGACCGTCAGCGACTGCGGCGGCGGCCGGGACTCGGTAGACACGACAAGTAATGTGGGACGTCCGTTGTCCGATCAGCTCGAGTCGAGTTCTTCGACTTCGAGTTCGGATCGCTCGACAGCGAGACGGAAGGTGGGGACGGTCTTGCGGACACGTTCGACGACGCCCTTCTCGACGAGGCTGTGCAGGGCCGAGCGGACGTCGTCGACCTCGTAGTCGTGCCCGGCGTCACCCAGCGCGTGGTAGACCGAGACGACGCTCTGTGTCTGTTCGTCCGGCCCGGCGAGTACGTCGAGGATGTCCGCCTGGACGGGGGGCACGGTGACGTGCTGGTCGTCCTCGGTCCCCTCGACGAGGCCCGCGTCTTCGACGAGTTGGCGGCCCTCGGGCGTCGCGCAGATCAGGCTGTCCTCGTTGCGATAGTAGTAGTCTTTCAGTTCCGATTCGAGGTACTGATGGACCTCGCTGCCGCTGTCCATGTCCCACCGATCCTGGAGTTCGCCGTTCTTGGTCGGCGCGAGCGCCACGATATCGGCCAGGCGTCGCTTCGCCGTCTCCTCGAGGCTCATCGACTGTGACTACGCACGCCCGGGATACAATGGTGTTGTGATACGCCGCTGGGACGACAGCTACAGCTCCGAAAGCGTCGCCGCGACGTCGTCCCAGTGACTCCCGCGCCAGAAGTGCTGGCCGCACTCCCGACAACGCCAAACGGCCTCGTAGTCGGGCTCCGGGGCGTAGTCCGGCGTGGGCTCCTCCGGCGCGACCCTTGCCAACGGGGCGTTGCAGGCACCGCATCGCGAGGGCTCGTCTTCGAGTTCGAGCCCGAATCCTGCGTCGCGGAACTCCCGCAACTGATCGACTGTATCACGGGACTCGATCAGGACCGCCTCGGGGGCTCGTCTTGCGAGGGCGACGTCTCTGGTGACGACCGTTCGGCCTTCCGTCTCGGCGAGCGCGAGTATCTCGTGGTCGTCCTCGACGCCGCGACTCGACGCGTAGGCGGCGTCGTACCCACACATCCGCAGATACGTCCCGAGCTTCCCGAGCATCGTGTCTAGCAACAGCGCCGGCTGCCGTTCGTCTCCCGACATCAGTCCAGGAACCCCCTGATCCCGCCGGCATCGCGCGTGTTGAGTACGTCGTCCGCCTCGGCCCAGCCGCGACGTGCGGTGTGGACCCCGTAGCGAATGTACTCGTAGCTGTCAGGCCGATGGGCGTCCGTATCGATCACGATCGTCGCGCCGGCCTCGACCGCTGCGCGAACGGCCTGTCCGCCGAGGTCGAGTCGCCGCGGATTGGCGTTGACCTCGAGTGCCGTCCCCGCCTCGGCCGCTGCTGCGGCCAGCCGGTCGTATTCGATATTCAGCCCCGGGCGGCGGTTGAGATACCGCCCCGTCGGGTGCCCGATGATGTCGACCTGGGGGTGTTCGGCTGCGGCGATCAACCGGTCCGTCCCGTCGCCGGACAGGGCCGCGTGGGGCGACGCGACGACCAGATCCAGTTCGGCGAGCACGTCATCCGCAACCGAAATCGAGCCGTCCTCGCCGACGTTGGCCTCCACGCCCGCAAAGACCTCGATGTCGACGTCGTCGGCAGCGGCCCGGATCTCCCCGATCTGGTCGCGTAGCGTCTCGTCGTCGACCCCGACGCCGCCGACCATCCCCGGACCGGTGGCGTGGTCGGTGATCGCGACGTAGTCGTGACCGAACGCCGCCGCGGCCTCGATCATCTCCGCGATTGAGTTGTCGCCGTCCGACCAGTCCGTGTGCGTGTGAAGGTCCCCGCGAACGTCTCCCTCCGCAAGTAGGTCCGGCAGTTCGCCCGCCGCCGCGGCCTCAATCTCGCCACGTCCTTCCCGCAGCTCCGGCGGCACGAGCGGCAGCTCCAGCGCCGCGTACATCGACTCCTCGGTCTCGCCGGCGACCCGCTCGCCGACGCGCTGTCCGGCGTCCGGCTCGTCGACTTCTGACACGTCGAAGACGCCGTACTCGTTCATCTTCAGCTCGCGCTCGATCGCCCTGTTGCGTAGCGCGACGTTGTGATCGCGACTCCCGGTGAAATACTGGAGTGCAGCTCCGAACTCCTCGGGTGCGACGACCCGGAGATCGACCCGGACCGACCCGACGCGCAGGCTCGCTTTCGTCCCGCCGGCCTCGATCACCGTCTCGGCGTGGTCCCAGTCGGTGAACGCCTCGATGGCGCTCTCGCCGTCGTCGCTGCCGACCAGCACGTCGACGTCGCCGATCGTCGGTTTCCAGCGCCGTAGCGATCCCGCGACTTCGACGCTTTCGACGGACGGCTGGTCGGCGAGATACGACCGCGCGGCCTCCCCGAGCGGGACGGCCTCGCCCAGTAACTGTCGCTCGTGGGCCTGCCTGGCGAACTCGATCCCCTCCAGGATGTTCTGTTCGGTCTTCGCGCCGAAGCCTTTGACCGCCTGGATCTCGCCCGCCTCCGCGGCGTCTTCGAGGTCATCCAGCGTCCGGATCTCCAGGGCCTCGTAGAGCGTGCCGACGGTCTTCGGACCGACCCCCTCGACGCTGGTCAGCGCGTCGATCTCGACGGGCAGCTCCTCGCGGAGGTCTTCGAGTTCGTCGATCGACCCGGTCTCGACGTACTCGACGATCTTCGACGCGATGGCGTCGCCCACGCCGTCGATCTCTCCGACGACGTCTTCGCCCTCGCTCGCGAGGCGCTCGATCGGTTCGGGATGTTCGCGGACGTTCTCGGCCGCCCGACGGTAGGCCCGGGGCTTGTACTCGACGTCCATCGCGTCGAGCCGATCGGCCATCTCCGCCAGCCGATCGGCGACGGCGTCGTTGCGGGTCATCGTCTCCCTCCGTGTGAATCGCGGCTGCCGTCTGTCCCTCCGCGTGGTCCAGCGCCGCCCGTCTCATCGCGACCCAGCGCCTGCTTGAGAAACGTCATCCATCGTTTCTGATCGGCCGCTTCCTTTGCTTGCTTTTCGCTTTCGATGTCCGACGGCCCCAGCGACTCCAGCGCCTCCAGCGCACGGTCGATCCCGACGATCGCCTCCGTGAGTCGCTCACCCTCCTGATAGGAGATCGATTCCGATTCGAGACGCCGACGGCGCTTTCGGCGTTCGCGTCGGAGGTTGCGCTTTGCCTGCTCGACGCGCTCGTGCTCGCCGGGCGGGACCGTCTCCCGGCGCTTGATCTCGAAGACGAACGATCGGAGGTCGATCGTCTCTTCCTGGACGTCGATCTCCTCGGGGATGGCGGTCCCGACCGTCGCCCCCTCGCGCTCGACGCGTTCGAGCAGTTGCTTGCGCTGGTACTCTTGCACGTTCACCCGTCAGAACCGCATCGAGAAAAATCCACGCGTCCGAACGCGGTTTCGAGACGGGACGTGCCCACCCGTTCAGGTCGACCAAACACAATCCATTTGCCCCATCAGTCCGAAGCAGGTGGTAATGGCGACCTGCGACGTGTGTGGCAAGCAGACGAACATGCCGTATCAGTGCCGCCACTGCGGCGGGACGTTCTGTGCCGATCATCGCCTGCCGGAGAATCACGACTGTCCGGGACTCGACGACTGGGGCGATCCCGACGGCGTCTTCGATAGCGGCTTCGATACCAGCGTCGACGCGTCGAGTACCGGCTCCGGCGGGCTGGCCGACCGGCTCGGAATCGACGCCGGGCCAGGTAGTTTCCTCGGGTACTTCCGGGGGAACATGACCTACGTCTTCCTCGGGGCGATGTGGCTCACGTTCATTTTCCAGGCAATCGTAGCGACCATTGGCGGTTCCGAACTCCATCGGTTCCTGTTCGTGCTAACCCCGCAACATCCCGAATACGTCTGGACGTGGGTAACGTCGATCTTCGCGCACGGGAGCTTCGGTCACATTGCGGTCAACAGCATCGTGATTTTCTTCTTCGGTCGGCTCGTCGAGGACTACATCGGGTCCCGTGACTTCAGTGCCCTGTTCATCGCGAGTGGCGCGATAGCCGGACTCGGACAGGTCGCCCTCCAGATATACGAGGGGCTTGGTGCCGCTCCAGGATGGGGCGGCGTCGTTGGGGCCAGCGGAGCCGGCCTCGCAATTATGGGTGTACTGACGGTACTCAACCCCAACCTGCGCGTGTATCTCTATTTCTTGATCCCGGTCCCGATCTGGATTCTCACCGCGGGGTTTGCGCTTCTGAGTGCAGTTGGAATCTTCGGCGTCCAAACCGGTCTCACGGGCGGAAACGTCGCTAACCTGGCACATCTGCTTGGACTGGTGATTGGACTTGTCTACGGTCAGCGAGTGAAAAACCGAGTACGCACGCCGAACCAGCTCCGCTTTGGCGGTGGTGGGCCCGGCGGTCCGGGTGGCCCGGGCGGTCCCGGTCGGCGCCGCGGCCCGTTCTGACGATGGAGCCCGTCTACCCGGAGTTCGTTCCGGACGGGAGCCTCGCACGTGGGGAGATGGAGGCCCTACAGGACGACATCGCCGAGGCGGCCGTCTTCGAGGACGACCTCGACTTCGATCCCGACCGCGTCACGATCGATCGGGACAGCGATCAGCGGCCGCTGGCCGACGCCGACCCGCCGGTCATCGCCGGCGTCGACCAGGCGTTTCTCGAAGACGACCGCGCTGTCAGCGCTGCCGTCGCGCTCCGCGCCGGCGAGGTGATCGAAACGGCTACGGCTGTCGCGGAGACGGCGATTCCCTACATCCCGGGACTGTTGAGTTTCCGGGAGGGCAACGCCGTCCTCGCGGCCCTGCAGGCGCTGTCAGTAACCCCGGATCTGACCGTCGTCGACGGCAGCGGTCGGATCCACTTCCGGCAGGCCGGACTGGCGACGCACGTTGGCGTCACGCTCGATCACCCGACAATCGGCGTCGCGAAGAACCTCCTCTGTGGCACCCCGCGAGAGCCGATCCCCGAGCGGTTGGCCGAGGGCGAACGGATTCCGATCGAGGCTGACGAGGGCGTGACCGCTCCGGACGGCACCGTGATCGGCTACGCCTACCAGAGCCGTCAGTACGACAGCGGCTCGACCAGCATCAACCCGCTGTACGTCAGTCCCGGTCATCGGATCAGCGCCTCGACAGCCGTCGACGTCGTCGCCCGGACCTGTGGGGGCTACAAACTCCCGGAGCCGACTCGACTGGCTGACTCGCTCGCAGACGAGGCCAAAGGAACGTTCGAGTGACGGCTCCAGTCCCGATCGAACCGGAACGTTGGACTATCTGTAGTCCTCAGCACCGGTCGATGAGTGCATCTGTCACCGACAACGGGATCACGGCCAGATACGAGGAAACCGGGACCGAGCGTCTGCTCACCTTCGAGCGCGAGGGGGCGACTGCCGCGATCGCGCAAAATATCGACGGCTACGCAATGTTGAAGGTGCGCCCGAGCGCCGACGGCGACGAACTCGAACGCTACTACGGGTTCGATATGGCGCTCGATCACGCCGCGGAACTGCTCGGCGTCGCCGCGCACGATCTGCCGGTCCCCGAACCGGCCGAGGACATGGGAATGTGACACCGGGCGGCGAAGATCTATTCTTCGAGGAGTAGCTCGACGAACTGCTCGGGGTGTTCGACGTGCGGGAGGAGGTTCGCCTCGTCGAAGACGACCAGCTTCGCGTCGACGGCGTCCGCGAGTGACCGTCCAGCCTCCAGTGGCGTCGTCGAGGCGTCCCGGCCCCAGACGAGCGTCACGGGGGCGTCGACGTCCGGTAGTTCCGCTTCGAGCGACTGTTCGGGATCGAGGAACCCGCCGAGGAACGACGCCGGGGCGAACCGGGCGCCATCCTGGTGGGCCGAGTGCCACTCGTAATCGAGTCGCGCTTCGGTGAGGTTGTCCATGTCGTAGTAGCCGTGATCGGCGTGGAAATGGCGCATCGAGGGCTTGCTGACGAGGGCGTTGAACAGCGCCTGCCCGACCAGCGGCGAGCGTAGAAGCGACCGCACCCAGGTACGCTCGCCTCTGCCGCCCATCGTCGTATCGGTCGGACAGAGCAACACCAGCTCCGACACGTCGACTTCTCTCGCGGCGAGAGTCGCGTACGCCCCGGAGAGGCCCGACGCGACGACGGTCGGCTCGTCGGTCAAGTCCCCGAGGAAGTCCAGGAGGAACTGCTCGTACAGCGGTGCCGAGTACAGAAGCGGCGGCCGATCGGAGGTGCCGAACCCGGGCAGGTCCGGCGCGATGACGTGGTACTCCTTGGCCAGCGACTCGAAAATGGTCTCGAACTCGCGGCTGGTCCCAGCAGCGTTGATCCCGTGGACCAACACGAGCTGTGGGTCCTCCGGGTCGCCCGCTTTCGTGTAGCCGACGTCGAACCCGCGCCAGCGATACGATCGGCGGCCGCCGGGCAGCGGGGGCTCCAGATCGTCGGCGTTCGCTTGCAAGAGACGGTTGCTCGCGGCGGCGAGGCCGAGACCACCGACGCCGGCGGCGAGGACGCTTCGAAGCTTCATATTCGGGTATTGGAGCGAGAGCGACATATAACGTCCGGCGGCTGTTGCAAGTCCGTCTCTCACAGTATCGAGGTTCAATCGGACGGTCTGACTGTCACGGACAGATCGAGGTCCTGTGTCGACTGCACCGCGTAGATGATGCTGCCAGCGAACAGGAGCTGACTCCCGACGACGAACAGCGCGCTGAGCGGCGACATCGGGTCGACGAAGACCCAGTACAACGGCGCGGCGATGGCAGGGCCGGCAACTAGCCCGGCGATCTTGGCGACGAGGGGGCCACAGCACCCACACGTGCACGTGCCGACGACGGCGGCACTGCCCGCCGTCCCTTCAGTCAGGCCGGCCCGTGCTTCAGCGCGCCACTGGCGGGCGATGAGCGCGCCGTTCAGTCCGATGAGCCCGCTCAGCGTCCCGAGGATCAGTAGTTGCCCGGGCGAAACCGCCAGAAACAGCGGGATGTGCGGGATCGCGATTTCGAGCGTCGGCCAGGAGACCAGTTGGTAGATCGTCGGCAGGACGGCAACTGTAATTTCGTGGGGCGCACCGTCCTCCGGGAAGAACGAGAGGTAGCCGGTCACACCGAAGAAAAACAGGAGCAGGACGACGGCGGTCCCGATCCCGAACCGTCGAGCGACACGGTCCCGGAGTGCAGTCCGGATCGCATCGCCGGCGTCGATCCAGAGGACGTATCCTACCAAAATCGGTGTCACGAGAACGATAGCGTATCCCAGCGGGTGTGTATCGCTGGCGGACCCCGGAACGAGATAGGGGTAGGCGATCCACAGTCCCAGCAGGAGGCCGGCCAGCGCGTACCGCGGGCGGTTCGGCCAGCGAATCCGGCCCGCGAGGAGGCTCCCGACCGCGATTGCAGTCCCGACGGACAGCGCGAGCGGCTGATACCACGATCGGGGGAATGGCATCGAACGCGCGGTGTAGGTCGGGTCCGGGGACAACCCTTCGAAGAGAATCGTCCCGAGCGCGGTGAGCGAGATTCCGACGAAGACGCCGTAGAGTGCGAGCGTCGGCCGGAAGTGGTTCGTTCGCTTGAAGACAGCACTGCCGACGAGAACGACGACGCCGACCAACGCGAGCGCGATGCCGTGCCCCGGTGTGATCCCGCCGGTCGCAGTCGCCTCGTGAGCGGAGACGAGTGGGACCTGCGTGAGGGCGACAACACTCACGAACACTGTGAGGAACGGACGGAGAGTAGTGCTGTCAGGAGGGGAGATCCGTGCTTGGCCACTCGAATCCGGCGACATTGTGCCAGATTGCACCTGAGACCATATTTATGTGACCTTCGCGGAACACTACGGGTGGTAGTATCTCGACAGTGCGAGCTCACGAGCGGAGAGACAGCGGAGCGAACCTTATTTGTTTCAGACAGCCCACGTTGTGTGTATGCCCGACCTGGAAGACGAGCGGTTCTACGAGGCGCACGCGGATTTCTGTAGCGTCTGCTCTAACGCGAATCGACTGAAGATCCTCGACGTGCTCAAGAACGGTGAGCAGTACTCTGTCTCCGATATCGAGCGTCTCACCGGCATCTCCCAATCGACGGTCTCCCAGCATCTCAAACTGATGCGTGATCGAGGAATCGTCACCCGCGAGCGCGACGGCGTGAACAGTTACTATGCCGTGGCCGACGAACGTATTGTCGACGGTGTCGAGACGATCCGAGAAGTCGTCCGAGAACAGGTAGACAAATAGCGTCGCTCGCGACGGTTAGACAGCCGATTTCCCCGGTCCGTTCGTTCGTTCCCAGCGGTTGGACCCGCGCCACTGTGAGACTTTTCGAGACAGATACGCCAGCAGGAGTAGCGCAGTCCCGGCGGCGATCGCGCCGACCCCGAGAAGTGCGCCGAAAACCGAGAGGACGAGCCCGACCCCCGCGACGATGAGCAGACACCCAAGCGACGAGCCGGCCGCGCACGGGCACACTCCCAGCCGATCGACGGCAACTCGCCTGCAAGGGTTCGAGAGGTCGCTGTACTCGACGATGGCCTGCCTGAAACGGCTTTCGTCCAACATTGTCGTCGGTATCTCGTAGGACGCCTCGTCAGTCTCGATTGTGACCGACCTGTTCAACACCCCCTGGCACTGCAGCCCCGTGATATCCTCGTGTGAGAGGGTAAACTCGAGCGCGTTCTCAGTACTCTTTGTCGGCACTGCGTGTACTCCACCCTCCGTGACGCTGATTGTCGTATCCGGTTCCCCACACTGCTGGTCGCCCGCGATCCGACTCTGGTAGACCGTCTCCGAGTCGAAGCGGGTCGTGGTGGATGGTGACATTCCCCTCACCATTATAATATTACGATATCCTAATACATAGGTCTTTCTGACAGACGACCCATACCGTGTCGTTTGCGGGCAGTGGAACCGTGTCTTGTCACGGCCGGAACTACATTTCGGTGCGTGCGGGAGCTCGTCGGACGCCGGAGTCGGCCCACCTCAGTAGCCGACACGGTCATATACCGGCGTTCCTAACGGGAGACAATGGCTAGTCTCGACCCGTCGAACGTGCCGGTCTACGGCAGTGACGCCGAGCGGCAGATGCTCTGGAAGCACAACGCCGGCAACGAGCAGCCGGTCGTCGCGATCCGCAACGCCCGTCGTGGCTGGATCGTCCGCTACGATCTCTCACATCTCGACACCGCGTTACGGTCCGAAGTAGTCCAGCGGCTTCGTGACTCGGTTGGCGACCGGCGACCCTACCCGACTGGGACCGATCCGATCTCGCAGGCTGAGGGGGTCGGTGGCGAGGCGGGACCGGTCTCGGGCGATCTCCACGAGTCCAGCGAGGAGGGGGCACGCGAGCTGGCAGCGCACGTCTCGACGTTCGTCTTCGATCGCTCTAACTGGAGGTGAACTCGCATGGCTGTTCGCTTTTATTATTTGGATTCCTACGTTCGGGTATGACCGTCGATCGAGCAACGTGTCCGCACTGTGGATCGTTGATCAGCGCCGACGAACTCGAGAAACTCGAAGTCGACAGCGGTGGGATCGCGCCGATGGGCGCGGGCAAGAGTAGCGACACGCTCTACGTCTGCCCGTCGTGTAATACGATCCTGGCCTGACAGCCCCGGTCGTACCGGCGAATCCGTCCGTATTCGGGGGACCTTCGAGAAGGGAGTGTCTCGACAATCAGTTCGCCGTCGAGACGATCTTGATCACGTCACCCTCCTCGAGCTCTTCGTCGTCGCTGATCCGCATATCCTTGCGGGCGTCGACAGCGTGGAGATAGCCGTCGCCGATGTCGCTGTGGACCGTATACGCGAGGTCTTTCGGGGTCGAGCCGCTCGCCAGCAGAAAGGCGTCGGGCAGGACGTTTCCTTGGCCGTCGGTCCAGTGGGTCGCGTCCTGAACGGGATAGGCCGTGATGTGATCGAGCAGATCGTAGACGGCGTAATCGAGCGCCTCCTGAATACCGGTTCCCCCCCACTCGGCCATGACCTCGCGGATCCGTTCGAGACCCTGCTGTTGCTGGTCGCTCACGTCGTCGGTGATCTCGAAGTCGTCGTCGCCCGGATCGTAGCCAATCACGCCCGCCTCAGCGGCCTTCCGGAGCGCCAGTTCGCCGTCCGCCGTCGCTGGGACGACCGCGTCGGCGGACTCCTGCAGCCGTCGCAGGTTCTCCTCAGGTGCGATGTCGGCCTTGTTGGCCACGACGACGATTGGCTTCGTCCGCTGGCGGATGTCCTCGGCCAGCGCCTCGCGGTGGTCGTCGGTCCACTGGAGGGGATCCTCTGGATGGTCGAGGTCACGCAACGCCCGGGAGACGTCGAGCTCGCTCGCCCCGACGCCGCTGAGCAGATCGACCAGTGCCTCGTCCAGGTCGAAGTCCGGCGATCGGGAGGCGCGCTCGACCGACTCCCAGTTGCGCTCGACGATGCTGGCCAGCCACAGGTCCAGTTCCGTCTCGATGAAATCCAGATCAGAGAGGGGATCGTGCTCGCCGACCTCGACGGGCTCGCCCTCCTCGTCGGTCGCGCCCGCCGCGTCGACGACGTGCAAGATGACGTCGGCGTTCGAGAGCTCGTCCAGGAACTGGTTGCCCAGCCCTCGCCCCTCGTGTGCGCCTGGGACCAGTCCCGCGACGTCCAGCAACTCCACGGGGACGTAACGTTTGCCGTCGTGGCAGCGTTCGTTCCCGCAGCGCTCCTCGAGGTCGAGACACGGGCAGTCCGTCCTGACGTGAGTGACTCCGCGGTTGGCGTCGATCGTCGTGAACGGGTAGTTGCCCACGTCGACCTCGGCCATCGTCGCCGCCTGATAGAAGGTGGACTTGCCGGCGTTGGGTTTCCCGGCAAGCGCGATCGAGAGCATGCCTTCGAGTGGGCGCCCCCGGTCCAAGGGGATTTCGATCGCGTGAGCCCCGCAGCCGATCCCCACCGGCCAACAGAGAGGGACTGCTGACCCCAATATTCATTTCCGATCCGACAGATGTGTCGGTATGGACAGGCGACTCACGATCGGCGTCCTCACGGGGGCGTTTCTGGGGCTGTTCTGCATCGCCGGAGTCGGTCTCCGGATCGGCTTTGCTGGCAACGAACTGTTTCTGTTCTCGATGTGGTACAATCGAGTCGTGATGGGACTGCTGATCGGGCTCGCGGGCGGGCTCCGGATCGTCGATTCGGAGTACAACGTCTTCCTCAGAGGTTTGCTGCTGGGACTGGTGGTCACGACGGCGATCACGCTCACCAGCGAGTTCCGCGACTGGCCGAGTTTCTTCGCTGGCGTGGCCTACGGCGTGATCATCGACTGGGTCGCGACTCGGTACAGCTGACCCACAGACGGGTATGTCGCTAGCCTGCTTGGGTGAGAACACAGCGACCAACAGCGGAGCATAAATACCATGATATACCATTCCAAATAGCCATTGGCCTGCTGCCTGTATACGCTGGTGGGTGAGGGGGTGTCGAACGCACCCAAAACGCTACAATGCGGTTCACGTTACGGCTGTGCGAAGTCATGCGGTGCTTGTGATTGACGAAACACATCGGACAGCGTCGATCGGGAATATTTGCCAGGGACGCCATCATTTTGAAGCGATAGAGAGTCATCACACATATGACAGCGAAAACCTGTGTCGTTACGGGATCTTCGAGCGGGATCGGTCGGGCCATCGCCGAGCGGTTCGGCGAGGACGGACACAACGTCGTGGTGAACTACAGGAGTTCCAGAGAGGGGGCCGAACAGACCGCCGCTACTGTCGAAGCGGCGGGAGGCACGGCGTTGATCGCCCAGGCTGACGTGACCGATATCGAGGCCGTCCAGCGAATGGGCGACAGAGTCCACAGGGAGTTCGGACAGGTCGACGTACTGGTGAACAACGCCGGGATCAACCAGGACGTCAAGTTCACCGAGATGTCCCACGAGGAGTGGGATACCGTCCTCGACGTGCATCTCGACGGTGCGTTCCACGCCACCCAGACGTTCTACGACGACCTGGCCGCTGCAGCGGAGGGGCGGCTGATCAACATCTCCAGCATCATCGGCAAGGGCGGCAACTTCGGGCAGGCCAACTACGCGACGGCCAAGGCCGGCATGTTCGGGTTCACACGGACGCTCGCGCTCGAACTCGCACCCAAGGGCTCGACTGCCAACTGCGTCGCGCCCGGCTTCATTTCCACCAGGATGGTCGAAGCGCTTCCCGAGCACGTCAAAGACGGGATCCGGGAGGATACGCCACTCGGCCGACTGGGCACTCCCGAGGAAATCGCGGAGATCGTCGCGTTTCTGGCGAGCGACCGGTCGTCGTTCATCACCGGCGAGGTTATCGACGCCAACGGCGGCAAAGATCTGTAAATCCACGCGCCAGACCACGACCCGGACTGCGTTCGATCAGGTGGCAGGATCGGGGTGGTCGCCGTCGGGGCCGTCTCCGGTCGTCTCCGGTCGCTCTGTAGCTGCGTCGGCGTCCGATTCCCGGTCAGTCTCGCCCTCGGAGACGCTGTCGTCGGGCACGTCCCCACCGGGCCGATCCTTGCTGGATTCGTCCACGGCGGACTCACTCTCGACTTCAGCAGGATCGCCTTCGGCAGGCTCGTCGTTCGGTTCGTCTTCGCTCGATTCGTCTGCGGCCGACTCACCATCGTCCGGCTCGGCTCCAGCGGACGCGTCTTCTTCAGATCCGTCTTCGGCTACTCCGTCCCCGGCGACCGGAGCCGACGCGCCCTCCATCTCGGCGGCCATCTCGGCCATCGCCTCGGCGTCCTCGTCGGGACCGTCCAGCACGGCATCGGTGTGTAGCTGGATCTCCCCGCTGGCGCGGATCGTCCCGTCGACGGTGGCGTTCTCGTGGAGTTGGACGTTCTCGGCCGCGATATCGCCCCAGATCTTCACGCCGGGGCCGACCGCGACGTCCCCGTTGCGGGTGGTCACGTTGCCCTTGACGTCGCTGCCACGTCCGACGACGATGTCGCCTTTCGACCGCAGGCTCCCGAAGATCACGTTGTCCCGTCCGACCGTCACGTCCGCGGCGCGGATGTTGCCGTGGATCCGGCAGTCGTCACCCATCCGCGCGGGCGTGGAGACGCGCCAGGCGTCGTCGCCGACGGTCGCGCCGCGCGGGATCACGATCGGGTCGTCCTCCCGGTCGGTATCGAGTAGCTCCGAGAGCGTATTCTCGGCGGCTTCTTCCTCGCCGATCCGCAGCAGTTGGCCGAGATAGACGAACAGGAAGACGATCGTCGGCATGGGATTGCGGATGACGATCCAGCCGTTGGCCTCGAAGCCCTCCTCGATGTCGACGTCGTCGCCGATGTCGATGTCGCCCGCGACCTTCAGCTGGCCGCCGACGTGGACTCGCTCGCCCAGATAGGCGTCCTCACCGACCAGCACGTTGTCCGCCACGTCACACCACATGTCCAGCCGGCAGTCGCCTTCGGCCTCGATGTGCCCGCCGAAGCGAACGCGCTCGCCGGCGATCACGTTTCGCCCGCGGACCCCGAACTCGACCGTCGACTGGCCGCCGACCAGCACGTCCCCGTCGGTCACGAGGTCGTGTTCTTCGACGGTCGTGCCGTCTGGAATCGACAGTTCGTCCAGTGGGTCCGAGCGGAACAGCACACCAGTTATACCGTTATCGTCTGTATTAAAGCCCCAGCACGCGTCATTCGCCCGTCTGACGGGCGTCTGACGCGGGCGGCGGGCAATCGGACGGAGCCGGCCGGGGTCAGTCGCTGGTATCGGTGCGACCCGGATCGGGCCCGTTTTGAATCACCGCCACTAACGACGGCCAATGACAGTTCTTTCGTTCGACGAGCAGGGTGTCGACGTGATCTACGAGGGCCACGAGTTCCGCCTAGAGAAGTCGCTCATCGAGGACGCTATCGGGAAGTCCTACCCCGACGTGACCGACCACGAGGTGCTCAAGATCGTCGAAACGGAGCCGTCCCTGTCGGGCGAACCTCAGCGGATCGGTCAACTGCTCGATTAGGCCACGAACAGCAGGTACGGGATCACGAACATCGTCAGAAAGACGATCGCTCCCAGCAGGACGTACCCGAGAACGCTTTCGGTCAGCGCGCGCCACGGTGGCTGATCGGATTCCATACGTGGGTATCGGCCGTCGCTTCTCTTGGGCGTTTGGACTAGAACTGGTAGCGCCGGTCGTCGGGATCGCCACTCGGTCCGCTGCCCATCGCGCCCGCGCCGCCGGTCATCTCGTCGAAGGTCATCCCGGACAGATATTCGTCGTAGGTCACGTCGTACTGCTCGCGAAGCTGGAAATCGAGCCGTCCCATGTCGACCTGTTGCTGGAAGAACGCGTGGACGGCGCGACGGACGAGTTCGTCGGCGTCGGTCGGTTCCATCGCGGCGGTCAACATCGCGAGCTCGGTTCGAGTCTCCCGATCGAGGGTCACGTCGATGGAGTCGCCGAGCTCGCTTGCCGCGTCCGTAACGTCCGCAGTGAGATCATCGAGGCTCATACACGGAGATACCGGGCGATCAGGAAACGCCTTTCGACCGGAGATCCTAGTCGCCGGCTTCGAACTCGTGACCACACTCTGGGCACGTCACCTCGTCGTGACGGAGCGCAGCGGACTGCTCGCGCACGTCACGCATCACGCTCGAAATACGGTCTTCGGCCTCGAGTTCGTCCTCGACGGCCAGATCGACGCCCTCGACTTCGAGCAGGAACTTCGCGACCTCGGTCGCCTCGTACATCACGTCGTCCAGCTCCTCGGCGGTGAAGAAGTCACACATCGCTCCGTAGAGGAAGGTCGCACCGGCCTTGCGGACCTTCTCTTCGAAGGATGCCCGAGCCTGATTGACTGCCTGCGGCGAGTAGGTATCGGTCATGAAAGGGACCAGCTCGGGCAGGTTCTCGCCGATCTTCGTCATTTCGACACCAGTTTCAGTCCGGAAATCGGCACAGAGCCGGGCGATCGCCCACTCGCGGGCCGTGATGTAGGTTCGCTCGCGCAGAAAATCGTTCGCGCGGTCGTAGGTCGAGCCGTCGATCTTCTTGAATCGATCGTACTTCTGTACGTCCTCGGGTACGTCTCGATCGGGGTCGTCGCTTCCCGACTCGGCTGTGACGGACGGATCGCCGGCGGCGTCCGTACCTGTCGGATCCGCGTTCTCGGGTGCGTCGTCCCCTGATGGTGTCTCTGTCATAGATGACAGTGTGATTGCCCCGCGAAAAAGCGTGTCGCCGCGACGGCCGCCGTGACGTGCCCCGACGACCCCTGATACTTAACAGCCCAGCCCCCATGAGCGGTCGTATGAACGTGTTGCTGGGCCACGACGGGAGCGAGGAGTCCTGGAAGGCCTTTCGACAGACGATCGAACGGGCCGAGGCCGCCGGCGACGACGTTTCGATCGCGATCTACGACGACACCGCGGTCGAAGCCACACCTGCTGAGATCGAGCAGCGGATACGGTCGGAGCTCGAAGGTCACGGCGTCGATACCGAGATCCGTCACATCGACGGTCACGTCGCGGGGACGCTCGTCGAAATCGTCGACGGCGAGGACTTCGATCGACTGGTTATCGCCGGAGGGAACCGAAGCACGCTCGGCAAGATCCAGCTCGGGAGCGTCGCCGAGTTCGTCGTCCTCAACTCCGAAACCCCGGTGACCCTCGTTCGATGACTGTCAACCGAACCTACCCCGACGAGCCGGCCGGTGAGTTCCCGTCGCCCCCGCGGACGATCACTGACAAGAACGACCGGGAGATCGAGATCCGTTCCGCCGGGCTGGACGACCGAGAGGCGCTCGTGGAGATGTACACGGCATTTGACCCTGCCGATCGCGCTCAGGGGATCCCGCCGGTCAAGGAGTATGCCATCGACAACTGGCTCGACACGGTACTGGCAGCGGACTGTCTGAACGTCATCGCCTGGGACGGGGACGACGCTGTCGGCCACTCGATGCTCGTTCCCGACGACAGTGAGGGCTACGAGCTGGCGATATTCGTGCTCAATACACACCAGGGCGCCGGCATCGGCACCGAACTGCTGCAGACGCTGCTGGGCCACACACAACGAGCGGATATCGAGACCGTCTGGCTGACCGTCGAGCGGTGGAACGAACCGGCGATCGAACTCTACAAGAAGGTCGGCTTCGAGATCTGCGGCACCGAGAGCTTCGAGATCGAGATGTCGATCCGCCTCCATTGACTTCCTTCCTAACGGAGTATCTTTCCCCGCGATTTCCCGTCAGTACACACGAATCGTTGCCGACAACGCCTATACAGACAGGACGGGCTGGCTCGCGTACGAGAGGACGTGCTGGGCGACCTTGCCGAGCATCGCTCCGGGGGCGTCGCTGGTACTCTCCCGAGGTACGACGATCATGTCGGCACCGATCTCCTCGGCCGAATCCAGGACGACGTTGACGGGATGTTGGCTGAGCCGCTCCGCCGAGAAGCCGGCAGCGGACGACTGAGTCGCCTCGACATCGCCGTCGGCGTCTCTGGTTAGCTCTCGTACCGCGGCCATGAACGCGCGGTGCTCCTCGGCGACGGCATCGGCGTCGATCTCGTCGCGCTGGATGGCGCGCGCCACGGAGTCGTCGACGATGTGCAGGATGTGGATGCTCGCACCGTAGCGCTGGGCGATCGCGACAGCGTATTCGACGGCACGTTCGGCCTCCTCGGTGTCGTCGACGGGGACGAGCACAGTGTCGATTTCGACGGCCATTGCTGACGTATCTGTCCGGTGGTGGCAAAAAGCCACCGAGGACCGCCAGTTCGCGTTCGTCTCCACCCCTTTTATCCTGTCACCGCCAGTAGGTGGGTGTATGTTCGAGACAGTCGTGCTCGCGACCGACGGGTCGGAAAGCGCCGCCCGGGCCGTCACGCTCGCGTTCGACCTCGCAGACCGATTCGACGCGACGATCCACACGCTCTACGTCGTCGACGAAACGGAGGTCGAGACGTCGCCGGAGGCCGTGCGTGACGACCTCCGTACCGCCCTCCGGGCCCGCGGCGAGGAAGCACTCTCCGAAATCGACGCGCAGGACGACACCGTGACCACGGCGGTTCGAGAGGGCGATCCCGCCAGTGAGATCTGCAACTACACGGCAGAGGTCGATGCGGATCTCATCGTCACAGGCACGCGTGGCCGCCACGGAGACCACTCGTTCCTGCTCGGTAGCGTCGCCGAGGCAGTCGTTCGCCGGTCGCCTGTGCCGGTGCTGACGGCCCGACAGCTCGACCCCGACGAACAACGTGACGTACCGGTACCCGGCGAGACGGGGGCCTGACGATGAACGCTGATCTCATCGACGACGAGTCGCTGTCGCTGGAGCGCAAGTCAGTGCTCCCCGGAGAGGGGTTCTTCCGACCGGACGACCTCACGCGGACCGAACAGAAGCAGGAGGTCGAGGACGCGCTCGCGGACGCCGACACGGTCGTCATAGCTGACCCTGACGCCGACGGGCTGGCTTGCGTCGCGCTCGTTCGAGCCACGCGTGGCGACGCTGCGCTCGTCCCCGCGAGTCCCCACGAACTCCAGCAGCGGCTCGCCTGGACGGCGGAGTATCTCGATCCCGGAGCGGACGTTTTCATCTGTGATCTCTGTCCGGACCGGGCCGACGACATCGAGGCGCTCGACACGCTGGCCGAGAGGGCGGGCGAGAGCCGCTGGTTCGACCATCACCAGTGGAACGACGACCTCTCCGAGCTCGTGGGGGCCGCCGGCGTCGAGCTGGTTGTCGGCGAGTCCGACGAGGAATGTTCGGCCGATGTCGCGCTGCGCGAGCTCGATCACGAATTCGACGAGGCACTGGTCGATCTGGTCGCGGTCACTCGCGATCACGACCTCTGGATCCGCGAGGATCCCCGAAGCGACGATCTGGCGGATTTCTCCCACTGGAGCGAACCCGAAGAGTACCTTGCGGCCGTCAGCGAACACGGCGCTGACCTGCCGGCCGATGTCGAGCAGTATCTGAAGGAGAAACGCGTCGAGAAGGAGGCGCTGATCGAGAAGGCAATCGAGCGCGCTCAGTTGCGGGAGATCGGCCCCTGGACTGTCGGCGTGACCTACGGCCGCTGTTCGCAAAACGAGGTCGCCGAGGCGCTGCGTGAACGGGGGGCCGACGCCGCCGTAATCGTCAAACCCGCGGGGAGTGCGAGTCTGCGCGGGACCGAGTCGTTCGAGCGGTGCCACGAGGTGGCCGAACAGGTCAACGGCGGCGGCCACCCCCGCGCGGCGGGCTGTAAACCCGACATCTACGACGACATGCTCGATTACGCGCATCACTGGACGACACAGGGAGCGGTGGCGAAGCGGGCGATAATCGACGCGTTCGATCGGATCGCGGAGGAGTAGCACCCGCGAGCGAAGCGAGCGGTCTTTTTCCCAAGTTTTTGCCGTGAGTGGTACCCGCAGGGCCGACGGCCCGAGGATACCCAAACGCAAAAAAGCTGTGGGGAAGCGGGCGATAATCGACGCGTTCGATCGGATCGCCGAGGAAAACTAGATCAGTCTGATTGGAATCGTTTGACTCGATAATAGACGTAGAGCCCGAGAATCGCGCCCGCGAGCGTGAATTGTGTCCCGAGCGCCCACCAGCCCTGGAAGGCGACGAACATGACCCCGAGGCTGGCGGCCAACAGCGCGACGTTCGCCAGGAGAACGAGCCACCAGAACAGCCCGCGAACCGCCGGGTCGGCGTCGTCGCTCTCCGGTGGATCAGGTGCACTGGGCACCTCAGGCCCGAGTGAATCCGTGTCGAACCCGCCGGGCCCGAGCGAGTCCGGGTCGAACTCGTCGGGTTCGTGTGGTGACTGCTCGTCGGACCCGTCGAACATACCTCGTGGTTCGTGAGGGGGGCCGAAAAACGTTCCGCGGTCGGTCAGCACGTTCGTTCGACGGCACTCGCGCGCTCTCTGTCGGCCCCTGTCCCTACGCGGAGGCGTCGACCGTGACCTCGGTCGGCGTCGGGTTCGCGATGTTGTCACCGACGGGACAGCGCGCTTCGACGGCCGCAGCGAACGCATCCAGGGCCCCTTGATCCGCGTCGGACTCGATTTCGACGTCGACTCGCAATTCCCGGTATCCGGCTCTCCCGTCGTCGGTAACACCGAGGAACTTTCTGGGGTCGAGGTCGCCCTCGATCCCGATCTCGACGTCACCGATCTCGATCCCGCGCTCCTCGCCGACGGTGTGCACGACGACGTTGAGACAGCCCGCCCACGCCCCGATGAGGTACTCCACGGGATTCGGACCGTCGTTCGTCCCCCCGAGTTCGGTGGGCTCGTCGACGACGAACTCGAATTCGCGCGCCTCGACGACGGTTTTCGTTTCGCTCTCACTCGCGGCCGAAACCGCGAACTGTTCGATGTGGTCTGCTTCGCTCATCGTATCGGTCGACGGGCCCCGTCATATTCAGGCGACTGCTAGTGGCTGGATCCACCGTTTCCTGTGACGCCGCTCGCGGGCCTTTCTCACAGTGCAGGACTCATAGACGCCGTTGAACCCGAACGGTGCCGAAAAACGCGCTCGCTCGTTTCGGCAAGAATTGTGATCCACAGACGACGCTCGTTTCTTCCCGTACTGGTGGCTACACCCTTTCGAAATGTCGGCACGACGACGTGCCGAATAGCTTCAGGAACGTATCGCCCTCAGTATCAGATGGCGTCCTCTAGCGCGACCGCCGAATCCGATTCGACCCAGGCGAGTGGGTTCTCCGCGTCGTAAAACACTACGGTGCCGCTGTCCTCGTAGGCTTCGATTGTCTCCGCGCCGGTCATCGTCTCGGGGGTTGCCGCACGATCCGACTCTCCTGCTGCGTTGACGCGGTTCGACATGACTTCAGACGCTGGTATGAGACGCCATACCAAAAGCCTTGTCCATGCGTCAGGGATTGCCGGCCCGACCGCGGGTGTTTTTAGGGGCCCTGCCAAAATGGGAACAACATGAGTGAGGGCGAGCAGACGGGCCTGGCGGCGTTCGGCGAGGGCGGAACGGGCCGGCCCGAGGACGAAGCGGCAGCGGTCGCTGGCGCGGAGAGCACCGCTGCCGACGTCGTGGACGCCGAGGAGTTCCGGTATCCCGACGCCGAGGGAACCGTCGAACTCTCGGTCACACAGGTCGATTACACGGTCGAGGGGTCCGGTGACGACGAGTATCCCGTGGTACACGTGTTCGGTCGGACGCCGGGCGATCGCGAACTGATCCACGTGGAAGTCTACGAGTTCAAGCCGTACTTCTACGCGCCAACCGCGAATCTGGATTTCGACGATCTGCGATCCCGGGATCGTATCACCGGCTGGGAGACCGGCTACGAGTCGATCCGTGGCGAAACACTGACGAGGATCTTTGGACAGACACCACGAGATGTCGGGCAGATCCGCGACGAGTTCGACCACTACGAGGCGGACATCCTCTTCCCAGATCGGCTCCTGATCGACAAGGACATCACGAGTGGCGTCCGCGTCCCCGATCGTCGCGAGGAGCACGCGAACGCCCATCGGATCCGCGTCCCACACGAGGAAATCGAAGCCGTCGACCTCGATGCCGAGCCGCGCGTCTCGACGTTCGACATCGAGGTCGACGACCGCTCGGGGTTTCCCGAGGAAGGAGAGGAACCGATCATCTGTATCGCCAGTCACGACTCCTACCGCGACGAGTACATCCTCTGGCTGTACGACGCCGGCGAAGGTGTCGAAGTGCCGGACCGACTGGACGGCTACGAGCCACTGGAAGACGACGACCTCGACGCGGATATCCGGGTCTTCGACGAGGAGCCAGCGATGCTCGACGCGTTCGTCTCCTACATGGAGGACACCGACCCGGACATTCTGACGGGCTGGAACTTCGCCGATTTCGACGCGCCGTACCTCCTTGACCGACTCGACGCTGTGGACCCGACGACCGACTACAATCTGGACATCGATCGGCTCTCGCGCGTGAACGAAGTCTGGCGCAGCGACTGGCAGGGGCCGGACATCAAAGGCCGGGTGGTCTTCGATCTCCTGCGGGCGTACAAGCGCACACAGTTTACCGAACTCGAGTCCTACCGACTCGAGGCGGTCGGTGAGGAGGAACTCGGCGCCGGCAAAGAGACCTACACCGGCGACATCGGCGACCTCTGGGAGGACGATCCCGAGCGGTTGCTGGAGTACAACCTCCGAGACGTCGAACTCTGCGTGGAACTGGACCGCAAACAGGAGATAATCGCTTTCTTCGAGGAGATCGCCTCCTTCGTCGGGTGCCGGCTCGAGGACGCGCCCACGCCTGGCGACGCAGTCGACCTATACGTTCTGCACAAGGCCCACGGCCGGTTTGCCCTGCCCTCGAAGGGGACTGTCGAGTCCGGCGAGGAGTTCGAGGGCGGCGCGGTCTTCGATCCGATCACCGGGGTCAAGGAGATGGTCTCGGTACTGGACCTGAAGAGTCTCTATCCGATGTGTATGGTGACGATCAACGCCTCCCCGGAGACGAAGGTCGATCCCGACGACTACGACGGTGACACCTTCGTCGCGCCCAACGGTCAACACTTCCAGACGGAGCCTGATGGGATCATCCGCGAGATGGTCACCGAACTCCTATCAGAACGCGAAGAAAAAAAGGAACTCCGGAATAAGCACGAGCCAGGCACTCCAGAGTACGAACAGTACGACCGGCAACAAGGAAGTGTCAAAGTAGTTATGAATTGCTTCACGCCGGACACGGAGGTGGTAACTCCGGACGGCGTTCGGAACATACGAGACCTGGATGTGGGCGATGACGTGTACTCGATCGACCCGGACACGCTACGGATGGAGGTCAAGTCCGTTACCGAAACGTGGGAATATCCAGATTACGACGGTGAACTGGTCGACATCGAGACTGACAAGATCGACTTCAGCGTTACGCCGAACCACCGGATGCTCGTCCGGAAGGCAGAGACAAACGGCATTTCCTGGGACGGGGACGACTACCGCTTCGTCGAAGCCGGAGAACTCGATCGGGCGACGAACTACCAGTTACCCCACGACTGGACGGGGCCAGCAGGCGAACGGATCGAGACCGTCGATCTCACGGACCTCTACGACGGCGAGTACGAGGTCTGGGCGGACAACGACGTGCACGGGCACACGCTGGCCGCCGAGATTGGCTACTATCCGGACAAGGTCCAAAAGGCCGATGCGGAGACAACCGGATACGTCTTCGACGCCGACGAGTTCGAAGAACACCGTGCGTACCTTGCGGACGCGTGTTCGACGTTCTACGTCCACACAGCGGCCAACCGTAAGTGGATCCCGCGCCAGTACGACGGTGACGACTTCCTCGAACTGCTTGCGTGGTATATTACTGAAGGGTCAGTCTACACGTCCGAAGACAAGCAGTTCGGCGAGAAATTCCGTGGCTCCGCGACGACGGTCTCGATTGCACAGGACGCACAGGCGATCGCTGACGGGGGAGACGACAGAGGCCGAGACACTCACGCGGCGATCGGGGAACTACTCGATCGGATGGGCTTTGACTACTATGCTGGCGAGAACGGGTATCAGTTCACGTCACGGCTCCTCGGAAATCTCCTAGAGGACATCGCTGGCGAAGATAGTTTCAGCAAGCGGATCCCGGAGTTTGTGTTCGAGGCGAGTCGCGACCAGAAGCGGCGCTTCCTCGAGACGCTCATCGCTGGCGACGGTGACTGGCAGGTCAATTCCTGGCGATACAGCACAGCGAGTAGGCAATTGCGGGACGACGTACTCCGGTTGTGTGCCCACCTCGGCCTCACTGCGAGTTACAACGAGGACAGCGGTACCTACCGGATCTACGTGACTGAGGATTCGAAGAACACGCTCCGGATGCATCGAAGCGGCACGCGTAGCGAGGCAGAAAACGGTGTGTACAGCGTCACTGTCGAGGATAATCATACCGTCCTCGCAGGTCGAAACGGCAAATTCCAGTGGGTCGGGCAGTCATTGTACGGCGTTTCGGGGTGGGACCGCTTCCGTCTGTACGACAAGGACAACGCCGCCGCCGTGACGGCCACCGGCCGGTCAGTCATCGACCACACTGAAGATGCTGTTGAGGATCTCGGATACGAAGTCGCCTACGGAGATAGCGTGACCGGTGATCGTCCCGTGGTCGTTCTGGATCCAGACGGGCGAGTCCGGATTCTCCCGATTGAGGACCTCTTCGAGCGCGGCGAACAGTCCACTGACCAAGAAGTCCGTATCACGGCCGACGGCGGTGACGTCGCTGCGATCGAACCCGGAAAGGATCGTCGTGCACTCGACGGATGGGAAGCGCTGTCCCTGAGTGCTGCGGGCGAGCCGGAGTGGCAACCGATCGAACAGGCGATCCGTCACGAGACAAACGACGCGGTCGTCAACCTACAGCACAAGTTCGGGGAGTCGACGACGACACGCGACCACTCTTATGTCGTCGAAGACGGCGACGAGTTCGTCGAAGCTGTGCCGGCCGATGTCGAAGAGCCGCTTCGGATCCCCGGTCTTCCATCAGTCGATACTGTCGAGACAATCGACGTGTACGAAGTACTCGACGGCTACACACGGACGTACGAAGACGGCCGGAGCGTCGGGCAGGACGAGGCAACGACCAAAACGAAGCGCGTGCACGCAGACGACGAACGTGTCTGGTTCGGTCACGAGCACCAGCGGGACCAGGAGAAGACAGTCACGGTCAAGCGGTATATCGATATCGACAGCGAAGACGGTCGATCACTGATTCGACTGCTTGCGGCGTACATCGCCGAGGGGAGTGCTTCGACGATCGAAACGACGGATAGTCGGTTCGGAGCGAGTATCGCTGAATCCCGGCGCGAGTGGCTCGAGCAATTGCAAAGCGACTATCACCAGTTGTTCGACAACACTACTGCGAGTATCGTCGATAGTGATTCCCGAGACGAGCGCACTGCGGAGTACGAGACGAGCGATGAGACGCACACGACGACGTACGACGATCGGACGAAGAAACTCCAGATGATGAACGAACTCGCGGCGGTACTCTTCCGCGAGTTCGCCGGACAGACCTCCCGTGGGAAGCGGATTCCATCATTCATCTATCATTTTCCCGAGGACGAGCAGCAGCTGTTTCTCGATATCCTCGTCGAAGGTGACGGGTCCAGAGAGTTCCCGCGATACTCCGAGGAGTACGCGACTGAGAACTTCGATTACGAGACGACGAGTCGGGCACTCGCGGCCGGGCTTTCGATGCTGCTCACACAGCGAGGCAAGAAACACTCACTCAAGTACCGCGACGAGAAGGACAGCTACACCATCCGAACGTGTCAGTTCTACCGTTCCGGGCGCGACCCAGTCCTCAAAGAACAGGAACACGACGGTTACGTGTACGATCTCAGCGTCGCGAACAACGACAATTTCGTCGACGGAGTGGGTGGTGTCGTCCTGCATAACACCGACTCAGTTATGATAAGTTTGGGGAGTGATACGACGGTAGAAGAGTCCATCGACCGGAGCTTCGACATCGAGGAGGCGATCAACGCATCCTACGACGAATTCGCCCGCGAGCAGTTGAACGCCGAGGAACACCGTTTCAAGATCGAGTTCGAGAAGCTCTACCGCCGGTTCTTCCAGGCTGGCAAGAAGAAGCGCTACGCCGGTCACATCGTCTGGAAGGAAGGCAAGGAAGTCGACGACGTCGACATCACCGGCTTCGAGTACCAGCGCTCGGATATCGCGGCGATCACCAAAGAGATCCAGCTCGAGGTCATCGAGATGATCGTCAAGGAAGGTGACATCGACGGGGTGAGCGACTATCTCAACGAGGTCATCGAGGATTTCCTGGAAGGTAATATGGACTACGAGCGGGTCGCTATCCCCGGCGGCATCGGCAAGCGGCTGGACAACTACGACACCGACACCGCCCAGGTCCGCGGCGCGAAGTACGCCAACCTCCTGCTGGGTACGAACTTCCAGCGCGGGAGCAAGCCCAAGCGACTGTATTTGAAGAAGGTCCATCCGGACTTCTTCGAGCGCGTCGAAGCGGAGATGGGGCTCGATCCCGCCGAGAACCCCCTTTACGGGGAGTTCAAACGGGATCCGGACGTGATCTGCTTCGAGTACGACGAGCAAATTCCCGAGGAGTTCGAGGTCGACTGGGAGAAGATGCTGGAGAAGACGCTCAAGGGACCGATCTCCCGAGTTATCGAGGCGCTGGGCATCTCCTGGGACGAGGTCAAGACCGGTCAGGAACAGACCGGGTTGGGCCAGTTCATGTGAACGGGTGGGCTTTCGCCTCGCTACCGCTGTAACTCGCCGCAGCGATTATCGAACGTGCGAGGAGAACGCCCCTCCGTTCGTGGTAAAGCAGAAATCGTGGCCTGATCCGGGTTGCGAGACGCAAAACAATTTTTCGGTTACGGAAACTGATTCCCCATGAATGCGAAAGGGTTATGGGGCCGACGAACGCACTTTCGGTTGACCTAGAACATGGCAGTACTCGAGATTTCGAACCTCCACGCAGAAGTCGCGGAAGACGGCGGCGAGACGATCCTCGAAGGGGTCGATCTCACAGTCGAATCGGGAGAGATCCACGCGCTGATGGGGCCGAACGGGAGTGGGAAGTCCACGACAGCGAAGATCATCGCCGGCCATCCCGCCTACGAGGTGACCGATGGTGAGGTGCTCATTCACCTCGAAGACGACGAGTTCGGCGAGGACTTCGAGATCCCCGAGGACATGCGCACCTGGAACCTGCTCGATCTGGAACCCAACGAGCGCGCCGCGCTCGGCGTCTTCCTCGGGTTCCAGTATCCCGCCGAGATCGAGGGTGTGACGATGGTGAACTTCCTTCGGACGGCGCTCAACGCCAAGCTCGAAGAGCGCGAGGAGCTGTTCGAGGACGACGAGGACGCCACCGAGGACGAGGAAGAGGACGCCGGATACGAGACTTCGCCGATGGAAGGCCCCGCTGACGAGGGCGAGATCGGTGTCGCGGAGTTCCAGCAGCTCCTCCAGGAGAAGATGGAGCAGTTGGACATGGACGAGAAGTTCGCCAACCGCTATCTCAACGCCGGCTTCTCGGGCGGGGAGAAAAAGCAAAACGAGGTCCTGCAGGCCGCCATTCTGGAGCCGTCGATCGCCGTGCTCGACGAGATCGACTCCGGACTCGACATCGACCGTCTCCAGGACGTCTCGAAAGGGATCAACGCGCTGCGTGACGAACAGGGCGCGGGCATCCTGCAGATCACTCACTACCAGCGGATCCTCGACTACGTCGAGCCCGATCACGTCCACGTGATGCTCGACGGCGAGATCGCGATGAGTGGCGGCCCCGAACTGGCCGAGAAGCTCGAGGACAAGGGCTACGACTGGGTCCGCGAGGAAGTCTACAACGCGGCGTAACCAGTACTACCTAGAGAAAGCCCTTACCGCAAGGAAAAACAACAAACATACACAACATGAGTTCAGACGACCTCAAAGACACCGACACCGAGGCTCGCTTCGAGTTCAAGAAGGAGGAGAGCTCCGCCTTCGAGACCGAGAAGGGCCTCACGGAAGAGACCGTCCGCGTCATCTCCGAGGACAAGGACGAACCCGAATGGATGCTCGAACGCCGCCTCCGGGCGCTCGAACAGTTCCAGCAGATGCCGATGCCGACCGACTGGCCCGGCCAGCCGGACCTGAGCGAAGTCAAGATCGAGGAGATCGTCCCCTACATCCGACCCGATATCGAGACCCGGGGCGGCGCGGAATCCTGGGAGGACCTCCCCGACGAGATCCAGGACACCTTCGACAAACTTGGGATCCCGGAAGCCGAGAAGAACGCCCTCTCGGGCGTTGGCGCCCAGTACGAGTCCGAAATCGTCTACCAGAACATGCAGGAGCGCTGGGAGGAGAAGGGCGTCATCTTCATGGACATGGACAAGGCCGTCCAGGAGCACCCCGAACTCGTCAAAGAGCACTTCATGACGAAGTGCGTGCCCCCGAGCGACAACAAGTTCGCCGCCCTTCACGGGGCGGTCTGGTCCGGCGGGAGCTTCGTCTACGTGCCCGAGGACACCACCGTCGAGATGCCCGTTCAGGCGTACTTCCGGATGAACTCCGAGGGGATGGGGCAGTTCGAGCATACGCTCATTATCGCCGAGGACAACGCCGAAGTCCACTACATCGAGGGCTGTTCGGCACCGCAGTACTCCGCTATCAACCTCCACAGCGGCGGGGTCGAGGTGTTCGTCGGCGAGGGCGCACACGTCCAGTACTCGACCGTCCAGAACTGGTCGAAGAACACCTACAACCTCAACACCAAGCGCGCGATCGTCGAGGCTGACGGGACGATGGAGTGGGTCTCCGGCTCCATGGGATCGAAGGCCACGATGCTGTACCCGGCGACGATCCTCAAGGGTCCGGGTGCGACGGACAACCACATCACCATCGCCTTCGCTGGCGACGGGCAGAACATCGACACCGGCGCGAAAGTCTATCACAACGCGCCTAACACCTCCTCGACTATCGAGTCGAAGTCTATCAGCAAGGACGGCGGTCGTACGAACTACCGCGGGCTGGTCCACATCTCCGACGGCGCCGAGAACTCCAAGACGAACGTCGAGTGCGACGCGCTGATGTTCGACAACGAGTCGACCAGCGACACGATGCCGTACATGGAGATCCAGGAGAGCAAAGTCGACGTCGCCCACGAGGCGACGGTCGGCAAGATCGGCGACGAGGACGTCTTCTACCTCCAGTCTCGCGGGCTGGACGACGACGACGCAAAGCAGATGATCGTCGCCGGCTTCATCGAGCCGATCACCGAGGAACTGCCCATCGAATACGCGGTCGAACTGAACCGTCTCATCGAACTGGAGATGGAGGGTTCGCTCGGGTAATCCCCGGTGCATATCACATGAGTACGCAGGTACACGCAAACCTTACAGCGGAACAGGTACGGACGATCAGCGACGACCTCGACGAGCCCGAGTGGCTCCTAGAGACGCGGCTGGACGCACTCAAGGCGCTTGACGAACTGGAGATGCCCAGCGTCATCCGGACGCCGGGCCGGGACTGGACGAACCTCGACGCGCTCGAATACGAACGGATCGTCGACCCGCTCGACCGGGCCCAGGAGAAAGACCGGATCGAGGCCGAGGGCGTCGACGTCCTCGAGTGGTCCGAGGCACTCGCCGAACACGGCGACCTGATCGAGGAGACGTTCGGTAGCGTCGTCGATCCCCAGCGGGACTATCTGACGGCGCTGTCGACTGCCCTCTTCAGCGCCGGGACGGTCGTCTACGTCCCCGAGGGTGTCGACGCTGAAGACGTGAAGATCCGGACACGGATGCACAGCCAGTCGCTGTTCAACTACACGCTGGTCATCGCCGAGGAATCGTCGTCGGTGACGATCCTCGAACGGCAGACGACCGGCACTGAGACAGACGGCAAACAGTACTACTCCGGGATCGTCGAGATCGACGCCGCCGAGAACGCCCACGTCCAGTACGGCGCACTGCAGAACCTCACCGAGGAGGCGTACAACTTCTCGGTCAAGCGCGGCCACGCCGCCCAGTACGCCACAGTCAACTGGATCGAGGGCAACATCGGTTCCCGGCTGACCAAATCCAGCGTCGAAACCCGGCTGCTCGGCGATTCGTCGGAATCGAAGATCGTCGGCGCGTTCTTCGGCCACGACGACCAGCACTTCGACATCGCGAGCCGTGTCTGGCACGAGGCCGAGCACACTATCGCCGACCTCGTCACACGGGGCGTGCTGGACGACGAGGCCCGTTCGGTCTACGAAGGTGTCCAGGACGTCGGCCGCGACGCCTGGGACACCTCCTCCTACCAGCGCGAGAACACCCTGATGCTGAGCGACGACAGCGAGGCCGACGCCTCGCCCAAGCTCATCATCAACAACCACGACACCGAAGCCAGCCACTCCGCGACGGTCGGACAGGTCGACGCACAGGACCTGTTCTACATGACCAGCCGGGGCGTCGACGAGGAGCGTGCGACGAACATGCTCGTCGAGGGCTTCTTCGTGCCCGTCATGGAGGAGATCGCGGTCGACGAGCTCCGTGAGGACCTGGACGAACTCGTCGTCGAACGGCTACACCAGTAGTCGAGTCGCCCTCTCTGTTCGGACGCTCACGAGCGACTTTTTCATAGCCGCTGGTCGATATCGTCTGTTGACCGTATTCCAGAAACGGTATGCAATGGCGTGTCGGTTTGGGACGTATGGACGCTCGGCAGAAGAGTGCCATCGGTATGGCTGGGAACGCGGTCGGCTGGCTGGCGTATGGGTGTTTCGGGACCCTGGAGTTCGGCTTGTTCGCGTTGTTTTGGGTCGCCTTCGGGCTACCACTGGCCGCGCTCGCCGCAATTTGGTGGTTCCGCGAGGACGCGTTCACCATACCAGTCGAGCAGTGGCACGAGGAACGACGATTGGTCCGGCACTTGCCGTCGGCGCTGTTCGTTACCGGGATCGGGTGGGCCACCATTGGGATCACACTCGTAGTCACGACGTGGCTGGTCTGACCGTAGCCACCAGTATGCGGACGGTCGCTGTGGCTCTCCGGTGATTGCAGTCTGGATCTGCGATGAAACGCTTAACCGGACTGCCTGCAAGACCCGAATATGGACGTCTTCGGACTGATCGGAAACCCGGTCGAGCATTCGCTGTCGCCGCCGATGCACGAGGCGGCATACGACGAACTCGGTATCGACGCCAGATACGTCACTTTCGAGCCGGACGCGGCGGCTCCGGCGATCGACGCCGCCTCGACGCTCGGTGTTGTCGGGCTCAACGTGACGATTCCGTTCAAGCAGGACGCGCTGGACGCTGTCGAACCGGACGACCTCGCGACGCGGATCGGTGCGGTCAACACCGTCGAATTCACCGATAGCGGACCGGTCGGCCACAACACTGACGCTGTCGGCGCCGTACGCGCACTTCGGGAGCACGGGGTGACACTTGAGGGGACGGCGGTCGTCGTTGGGGCCGGCGGCGCGGGCCGAGCCGTGGCGTTCGGGCTGGCCGATGCCGGTATGCGTGTCCGGATCGCCAACCGGACCGTCGAACGCGCTCACGAGCTGGCGGCAGACGTCCCCGGTGCTGACGGTCACGGTCTCGACGAGCTGTCGACACTCCTCAAGGACGCGAACGTGTTGGTCAACGCGACGAGCGTCGGAATGGACGAGGATCAGTCGCCGGTCCCGGCAGAGGCGCTGCACGCGGATTTGACTGTCCTCGATGCGGTGTACTCGCCGATCGAGACCCGACTGCTCAGCGACGCAGCAGCCGCCGGCGCGACGACCGTCGATGGAGCGTGGATGCTGCTGTATCAGGGCGTCGAGGCCTTCGAGCGCTGGACCGGACAGGACGCCCCGGTCGAGGCGATGAACGCGGCGCTTCGCGGCCGGCTTTAAGTAACCCCAGGTCGAACACGCGGATATGGGATTGTCGGACGTACTCGATCGAATCAAAGAGGCAATCGGGATCGACGGATCCCGAGACCAGCAGTCGGAGCGACGCTCGCCACAGGACACACGGACCGGTGGCGAAACGGGATCGGACGAAACGACGGTCACCGTCGAACGGGAACCCTCGACGGAGTCCGAAGACGCCGTCAAAGGGACCGACACGGAATCCGACAGCGAGAGCGCGTCCGAGTCGGGGGCAACCGCCACGCTGGACGAAGGGACCGACGGGGACGATGACAGTCTCGAATCCGACGCGGAGGCGGCGACATCGGAGGACACAGACGACGAACCCGATACGGACGGGGAAAGCGACACGAGTGCCGAGCAGGCGACGACGGAGGCGGACCCCGGCACCGACGAGTCGACAGACGTGATCAAGGGGATCGGATCGACCTACGCGGACCGTCTGGCCGACGCCGGCGTCGAGACAGTGGCGGACCTGGCTGGCAGGGACGCCGAAACGCTCGCGGAGGAGACCGATATCTCCGAGAAGCGCCTGGAGACCTGGATCGAGCGGGCGAAACACCGCGGCCGCTGACCCACGACCGACACGGAACTGTTCTGGCCAGCGTTGCCACTCTCGTAACCTACAAGCCGCCGTCGGTGCTCTGAGGAGTCAATGAGTGACCCGCGAGTCGTGACCGGCCGTGCATCCTTTCGGGAGACAGCGACGGCTAGCCCGGACGGGGCACGCGTCCCGGTCGAGGTCACAGTCGAAGTCGCCGATCCGTTCGAAGCCTATCGCCGGGCACGGGACGGTCGCGGCGGTGTCTATCTCGGGACGAGCGGCGGTCGATCAGGATGGGGCTACTTCGGGGTCGAGCCAGACAGAATAGTCGAAACGAGTCCCGGGGACGAGGCACTGGCGACACTCGACTCGGCCGTCGGCGAGCAGTCACTCGCACGCGGGGACTGCGAAGTCCCCTATCCGTGTGGTGTGATCGGCTGGCTCTCCTACGATATCGCCCGCGAGATCGAGTCGCTCCCGGAGTCGACCACGCGTGATCGGGATTTACCGCGGATGCAACTGGGCGTCTACGATCGGCTGGTCGCCTGGCGTGAACCGCGCGGGCAGCCGACGACGCTGCACGTGACTGCCTGTCCTCGTGTCGGTGACACAGAAGGGGCGTTCACAGACCCAGGCGAGGCATACGCGCACGGCCGCGAACGGGCCCTCGATCTGGCTGAAGGGGTCCTCGATGGCGATCCGACGGTCGGATCGCCGCCGGTCGAGCGCGACCGGGCGACCTTCGAGAGCGACTGCGGTCGAACGGCCTTTGCCGATCGTGTTCGCCGGGTGAAAGAACACATCCGGGAGGGCGACACCTTCCAGGCGAACGTCTCACACCGACTCACTGCGCCGGCGGCGGCCCATCCAGTCACTGTCTTCGAGGCGCTACGCTCGGTCAATCCGGCCCCGTACTCCGCACTGCTTGAGTTCCCTGGCGTCGATCTCGTCAGCGCGAGTCCTGAACTTCTGTTAGATCGCGACGGCAACCGACTCGAAACGGAGCCGATCGCCGGCACGCGCCCGCGCGGTGAGACGCCGGCAGCAGACGAACGGCTGGAAGCCGAACTGACCACAGACGAGAAAGAGCGGGCCGAACACGCGATGCTCGTCGACCTCGAACGGAACGACCTCGGGAAGGTCAGCGAGTACGGGAGCGTCGAAGTGAGCGAGTACCGGCGCGTCGATCGCTACAGCGAGGTGATGCATCTCGTGTCGCTGGTCGAGGGTCGTCTGCGAGCGGGACAGACGCTCGCGGACGCGATCGAAGCAGTGTTTCCGGGCGGGACGATCACCGGCGCACCCAAGCCCCGGACGATGGCGATCATCGACGAGGTCGAATCGACCCGTCGCGGCCCGTACACGGGATCGATCGGGATCTTCGGGTTCGACGACCGGGCGACGCTGAACATCGTCATCCGGACGCTGGTCCGATACGGTCAGCAGTACCATCTCCGAGTCGGTGCGGGGATCGTTCACGACTCGGACCCACAGGAGGAGTATCAGGAGACGCTGGACAAGGCGCGGGCGCTGATCAACGCCGTCGATGTGGCCCTGGAGAGCGATACGGACTTCGCCGTTGGGAAGAGTGACATCGAGACCGACGGGGAGGCGTCGCGATGAGCGGGCCGTCGGTGCTGGTGATCGACAATTACGACTCGTTCGCGTACAATCTCGTCCAGTACGTCGGTGAGATTGTGAGTGAGGACGACCGCAGGGAGTCCTCAAATAAAGCGAGCGGTGACGAAGGACCCGCGAGCCGCGAGGACGAGCGAAGCGAGTCCTCGGACAAAGTAAGCGGGGAGGGACGACCCGCGAGCCGCGAGGACGAGCGAAGCGAGTCCTCGGACAATGAGAGTAGCGCGGAGCTTCGCTCCGCGGACACTTCGAGCGGGCGGAGCCTGCGAGAAGGCGGTGACGGCGAGGTGATCGTCCGGCGCAACGACGCTATCGATATCGAAGGGATCCGCAAACTCGATCCTGACGCGATTGTCATCTCGCCGGGACCGGGAACGCCCGAGCAGGCCGGCGTCTCGATGCCGATCTTCGAACAGCTGTCGATCCCGACGCTGGGCGTCTGTCTCGGGCATCAGGCGCTGTGTGCGGCACACGGTGCGCCAGTCAGCCACGCTCAAGATGTCGTCCACGGCAAGCCGTCGACGATCACACACGATGGACGGGGGATCTTCGAGGGGTTGCCAACGGCGTTCGAGGTGGGCCGGTATCACTCCCTGGCCGTCGAGCGAACGGCACTACCGGGCTGCCTGGCAGAAACAGCACGTACCGACGACGAGCGTTCGATCGTCATGGCCGTTCGTCACGAGTCACAACCGCACGTCGGGGTGCAGTTCCACCCCGAGAGCATCCTGACGGATCATGGAAAGCAGCTGCTCGCGTCGTTTTTCCGGGAATACGCGTGATGAGCGGGGGTCAGGAATCGTCGGACGACAGGAACCGCTGCCCGATCGCGTCCGCGAGATCAGTGAGGTAGATTCCCCCCCACAGTGCGACGAGAATCCCGCCGATGGTGTTGTAGACGAGGTCCCACAGCGTATCGTAGACGCCGTACTGCGTGAGGACTGATGTCGACCCCAGGGAATCGCCCATGATGCCGAGCGCGAACTCCAGTAGCTCCCAGAGGACGCCGAAGGCGAGCACGAACAGCAGGATGATAACGGCGATGAACTTCGACGGGAGATACACGTCCTCGGAGTGTTCGTCTATCGCCCGCACGGTCGCGTAGCCGGCAGCGGCCACGACCGACGCTGACAGGGCGTGGGTCATGTGGTCCCACCAGGGAATCTCGGAGTAGAATTTCGCACTCTGTCCCGGGATACCGACGGTCCCGAGCGCGTGCAGGAACGCGGCACTAGTGATCCACAGCGTGATCCGTGGATCCATCGGCAGTTCGAGATCGTTTTCGAGAATCGACGGAATGCGAGCGACCAGCAATGACACGCCCGTGTTGACCATAATGCCAGTGCTGCCTCGCTCGACGCCGATGAAGAACAATCCGACGAGCGACACTTCCATCAGGCGGGTCAACTGTGCTTGCCGGCGTTCCGACAGCCGAATCCGTGAGCCCAGCCCGCTCATTGATGGTCACCTCTGTGCTGCAGTTCGTCGATGTCCTCCAACATCGTTTCGACCGAGTCCTGGCGCCATCTGAAGTACAGCGTGAACGTTACGCCCGCGACAACGCCTGCAACGGCCGAATAGAGCCACTCGTACATCAGGTCGTCGTTCGTCGTAATGTAGCTGGTGCCAGCGTACACGTCGAATCCCCACTGTAGAAGCCCCCACAGGGCGGCTGAGGCCAGGGTTGCAACGACCACGAGTACAACCGCAAACCACGGTGGAAACCGGATCGACGTGAACGACTGTAACTCGACGGCGAGGACCAGAGCGACTGCGGCCATCGCGAAGTACACCGTGGACTGTCCGGACAGCCGTGGCGCGCTGATCGCGATCCCGATGATCGGCAGCGCGGCCATCAGCAACACTTCCCAGGGGAGCATAACGTACGGTGAGCGATACGCCACCGGGGGAAGCAGGGCAAGCGCGAGGACGCCAAGCGCGAAGACGGACCACAGCGGCCCAGTCGAGACGACGATGCCGACGGCGGTCCCGGCCAGCACCACGACCAGCAGCCACCCCAGTATCGCGTTGCGGCGGCTGTCGTAGAGCAGCTTTTCGAGTTCGGAGGCAGCCATATATGTGTTCTGTACATGCCCACTGTTAAAATTCTGTGTGACCCGGTCGATCTTCGACGATCAGCCGACCACGAGTACGTAAACCGCGCCGTAGCTACACAACGCAACGGTCACGCCGCCGAGAGCGGCGAACGCGGCTTCGAACGGCGACGGATAGCGTTCGAGGAACCGGTCCAGGTCTATCGACACGGGAGTGAGCCAGGATCGCCGAAGCGACCCAGCGTCCTGACGGGCGAGCGAGTGTCGGCGAAGTCGAGACTGCTGTCTCAGGAGCCTGGTCACTGGGTTCGCGGTGATCGAAAAGACGCCCACGAGTAGCCCGAGCCCCAGGATCGTAAACACGAAGTGATACGACACCTCCAGCGTCGGCGGTGTGAGAACGATCGCGGCCACCCCGTATACAGCTCCGATGAGGGCGCGGCGTTCGAACAGCGCCCTCAGTGGCCGGCCGGAGACGCGTGCAATCGCGAGCGCCGCGAGCCAGATAACGGCCAATTCGAGTGCGAACGCACCGAGCAGGTGGACCGTCGGATCGGTGTGTAGCAACACCGTCTGCTCGAAAACGTGCAGATCGAGCGGATACAGCAGCCGCGGCGGATCGCCGGTCACCAGGTCACCCCACGGATGGGACAACAGCCCGGCAGTCGCGACGAGTGCGATCGTCAGCCCAGACAGATCCGTCCGCGTGCGGGCGAGTCTGGCGATGACCAGTCCGGCGGCGACGAACGTCCCAACCACGATCGCCCCGGCGAGACCGCTGTAGACCCATGCCGCCCAGATCAGCGACAGGAGGATGACGCTCGCAACCGCACGAACAGCGAGCCACCCGCGAGACGTGCTCGTACCGGCAGCCCAGGCGCCGAACGCGGGGCCAGCCGCGAGCGAGATGAGCAGTGAATGCGTAATCGACCGGTGGATGGCACGACTGGCGTCCCAGAAGACGCTCGGCTGGCGCAGTGTGTCGGCGCTCAGCCGGCTGACGTCGAGGGCGACGACCGTGTATATCATGTCAGCGTCCGGAATAGCAGCGAACGCACCGGCAACGAGACCGAGTGTCAGCGCCCGACGGGCCGACCAGCCTCGCCAGTCCGCGACGAGCGTCGCGAGGCCGAACGCCAGCAGTGCGTGTCCGACGAACACGGTGTTGGTAGGTGGCCTGAGCGTATAAGTTTCTCGCGACCACGTGTGGTCACACCCACAGACACGACCCTTTTTGGATGCCCGTGGTGTAGGGAGAGATATGTACGTCCGGGACGCCAAGAACCGCGAAGAAGTCTGGCTGCTCGATCGGATCGAAGAGATGAGCCTGGACGAGACGGCCTTTCGATCGCGCGATTACGTCATCGCGATCGACGAGGAGACGAACGAGAAAGCCGGGTTCGGACGAATCCGGATCCACAAGGGTGACGACGACCCCATCTGTGAACTGACAAGCATTGGTGTCCTCGGAGCGTGGCGCGGCCAGGGCGTCGGCGCACACGTCATCGAGCGACTGGTCCAGAAAGCGAGCGACGAGGACTTTTCGGTCGTCTACTCGTTGACTGACCAGCCGGAGTATCTGGCTCAGTTCGGTTTCGAACCGGTCGACGCCGAGACACTCCCCGGGAAGTTACAGGATCGACTGGCCGAAAAGCGCGAGTCGATTCAGCCCGACGCCGTCCCGACCCGGCTGCGGGTCGATGAGTTCCAGGTACCGTCGGACCGCCGTGAGGCGTTCAAGGCGGCTGATGCGGACGTGGAGGAGGAACCGACCGAATCCCCCGAGGACTTCGGGATCGACCCGGACGAGGCGACGTACAAATACGACACCAGCTAGCGTCGCGCAGCGACCCTGACAACCGGACGCCGACGCGTAGGCAAAGTTATTTCATTCGTGGACCGCTTACCGAACTACGATGAGCGACAAGGGGGTCGACGAGAGCAAGCGGGCGACGCTGCGACGGTTCGCAGCACTCGGCACCGCGGGCTCGATCGCTCGCTTCGCGGGTGGGGCCGAAGCCACGGATGGCGATTCGGACGCTCGTGACGCCATCGTCGGGTATCTGGAGGCGACACCGGGCGCGCACTTCTCGAAGGTCCGTGACGATCTGCAACTGGGGACCGGCGAGACACAGCACCATCTCCGGCAGTTGATCGATACCGGCACAGTCGAGAGTCACGAAGATGGGGAGTACCGACGGTTTTTCCCTGCGGATCGGTTCGGCGCCTTCGAGAAGACCGCGCTATCGTATCTCAGGCGTGAGACCGCTCGCGGGATGCTGATCGCGCTTCTTGAAAACCCCGATGCGACCGGCGGTGACCTCGCAGAGGCCGTCGGAGTCTCCCGGCCGACGATCAGCAAGCGCGCGAGCGAACTCGAGACAGTTGGGCTTCTCGATCGAATGGACGGCTACCGGGTCGTGAACCCGGAGACAGTGCTGCTGTTGCTCGTTCGATACGCCGACTCGTTCGACGCGGACGCGACGGCGTTCGCTCGCGACGCCGCATCGGTCGTCAGTTACGATCCGCAGCCGTAGCTGGTCCGATTCGGAAGGATTCAGCCGCCAACGTGGTCCGGATCGATGACAGTCACGATGGGGCAACTTTTTGCTCGCGGGGACCCGAGCCGGCGATATGGGAACTGACGCTGACGCCATCGAGTTCGGCACCGACGGCTGGCGAGCGACGCTGGACGTGTTCACGAAACCACGCGTTCGGATGGTCGGACAGGCAGTTGCGACGTATCTCGAAGACGGCCCCGTCGCGGTCGGCTACGACGCCCGTGACAGCTCGCGAGGGTTCGCCGAGGAACTCGCTCGGACGCTGGCCGGCAACGGCATCGAGGTGCTGTTGAGCGACCGCGACTGCCCGACACCAGTCGTCGGCTGGACCGTCCGCGACCGTGATCTGGCGGGCGCGCTGATGGTCACCGCAAGCCACAATCCGCCGAACTACAACGGGGTCAAGTTCATCCCCGGGGAAGGCGCACCGGCGCTGCCCGACGTGACCGACCAACTAGTGGAGTTGCTCGCCGAACCCGATCCGGTCCCGGAGTCGGAATACGGGGCCGTTACCGAGACCGATCTCGTCGAGCCGTATCTCGAACACGCCCTGGAATTCGTCGACACCGATCTCACGGGACTGACCGTCGCGTACGACGCCATGCACGGCAGTGGCCGCGACGTGACCGGCGATCTCCTGGAGCGGGCCGGCGCGGACGTGATCGAACTTCGCTGTGAGCTCGATCCGGAGTTCGGCGGCACATCCCCGGAGCCGGAGGCCGATCGCCTGCACGACCTCATCCAGGAGGTCACCGAGGGCGAGGCCGACCTGGGGATCGCCAACGACGGCGACGCCGACCGGATCAGCGTCGTTACCCCCGAGGAAGGATTCCTCGACCCGAGCCTTCAGTACGCCGTCCTCTACGAATACCTCCTCGAGAACGGATCAGGGCCCGCCGTCCGGACGGTCTCGACGTCGAGTATCATCGACAAGGTCGCCCGTGAACACGGCGAGGAAGTCGTCGAGACCGCAGTCGGGTTCAAGTGGGTCGCCCAGGCGATGAAAGACCACGACGCCCTCATGGGCGGCGAGGAGTCGGGCGGGTTCGGTATCACGAGCCACCTCCGGAACAAGGACGGCGTCCTGATCGCGCTGCTCGCGGCCGCCGCCGAGGCCGAGCAGCCGATCGACGACCGGATCGCTGCCATCCACGACGAACACGGACACGTCTTCCAGGATCGCATCAGCGTCGCCTGCCCCGACGAGCGCAAGGAGAGCGTTCTCGAAGAGCTCGACGGCGCCCTTCCCGAGGAAGTCGCCGGTGCGACGGTCGCGGACGTCAACACCGTCGACGGGTTCAAGATCACCTTCGAGGACGACAACTGGCTGCTCGTCCGCCCCAGCGGCACCGAGCCGAAACTCCGGGTCTACGCCGAAGCCGACAGCCCCGAACGGGTCGAAGAACTGCTCGACGCCGGCCGGGATCTGGTCGAACCGCTCGTCTAGACCGTTCGGACGCCACGCAAGCGCCCTGATTTTCGTTCGCGGATATCGAATCCCAGCGACTCGTAGAACGGCCGCACGCGCTCGTCGAAGTCGGCGACGACGCGTCCATGACCGTCGAGCAGCGTCTCGACCAGGGCTGTTCCGATTCCCTGGCTCTGTCGGCGCTTGCGGACGGCGATCGCGTCGATACGGACACCCGGATCTGCCGGACGCGCGACGATAGTGCCGAGAATTCGGTGGTCTTCGACGGCAACGAGCGTCCGCCCGTCGCTGATGCTCTGTCGAATCACGTCACGGTCGGTTTCGAGGACTGCAGCGTCGAGCATCGTGAGGATCGTATCGATCTCCGTCGGCTCCGCCGGTCGCACACGGGCCATAGCTAACCGCCCTGAACGAGCCGGAGCACCCGGACGTGATCGACTTCGACGGACTGGTCCTCGGGGACAGGCTGGCCCTCAACGACGATCGAGACCTCGTGGCGACCGTACTCCAGCGGCTCCAGCAGGTCCACGTAGGTGTCGTCCTCGCCGAGTTCGACTTCGTGGGTCCCCTCGCCGACGACGTCGACGGTGACGCGCATACGGTGACGTACTCGCGAGCGAGTATGAGCGTGTCGTCCTCCTCCGGTCACTCGGACCGAGGACTCCCTGGGTCGTCCTCGCGGGGTTTATCACCAGTCGGGGCCACATCCCGGTCATGAGCGAAGACCAGTCCCAGTCGCGAGCGGGCCGGGAGGAGGTCTGGATCGAGAAATATCGCCCCCAGACTCTTTCGGAAGTCGCCGGCCACGAGGACATCATCGAGCGGCTGCAAAGTTACGTCGACCGAAACGACCTGAGCCACATGTTATTTTCAGGTCCTGCAGGTACGGGTAAAACTACCTCCGCGATGGCTATCGCCCGCGAACTGTACGGCGAGGACTGGCAGGACAACTTTCTGGAGTTGAACGCTTCCGACCAGCGCGGGATCGACGTCATCCGGGACCGCGTCAAGTCCTTCGCCCGGACTTCCTTTGGCGGGTACGAGTACCGGGTCATATTCCTCGACGAGGCCGACGCACTTACGTCCGAGGCACAGTCAGCGCTCCGCCGGACGATGGAGCAGTTCTCGAACAACGTCCGGTTCATCCTCTCGTGTAACTACTCCAGCCAGATTATCGATCCGATCCAGTCCCGCTGTGCTGTCTTCCGGTTCTCGCCGCTGGGTGATGCGGCAATCGAAGAGCAAATTCACCGGATCGCCGAGGCCGAGGGCATCGAAGTGACCGACGACGGCGTCGAAGCGCTCGTGTACGTCGCCGGCGGGGATATGCGCAAGGCGATCAACGGTCTGCAGGCCGCTTCCGTCACCGGCAAGGTCGTCGACGAGGACGCCGTCTTCGAGATCACCTCGACCGCCCGACCGGAGGAGATCACCGCGATGGTCGAGCAGGCCCTGGACGGGGATTTCACCGCCGCGCGCTCGGAACTCGATCGACTGTTGACCGATCAGGGCATCGCCGGCGGGGACGTGCTCGATCAGATCCACCGGTCTGTCTGGGAGTTCGACATCGGCGACGAGGCCGCGGTCCGGATCCTCGATCGTGTCGGCGAGGCCGATTATCGGATCACTGAAGGGGCGAACGAACGGATTCAGCTCGAAGCGCTGCTGGCGTCGCTGGCGCTGGAAGAGTGACCTACTGTCCGGAGCCGCTTTCCATCACGGTCTGAAGCTGTGTCTCGACGCTATCGACGTCCGATTCGAGGTCGCGGATCCGGCCGTGTTGCTGTTCGTTTGCCGCCGCGATCTCTTCGACAGTCCCGGCGACTTCGTCCGCTCTGTCGGCGATCTCGTCGACCATGCTGGCGATCTCCTCGGCACTGGCCGCCTGGTCGTCAGTCGCGCTGGCGATCTCCGTCACACCCTCGTCGGTGTCCTCGATCGCTGTTCGGATCGACTGCTGGTTGTCAATGATATCTTCGAGTGCCGACTGGAGTTCCCCGATCGCGTCCCGCGTCCGCTGGACGCTCTCGGCGGAGTCGGTGGCCATCTCGTGGACTTCCTGTACCGTGGCTTCGACCTGATCGGCGTGCTCTTTCGACTCGTCTGCGAGCTCTTTGATCTCGTCGGCAACGACCGCAAAGCCGTCGTTGTTCCCCTCGCTACGGGCGGCCTCAATGTTGGCGTTCAGTGCCAGCATGTTCGTCTGATCGGCGATATCGTCGATCACGGCGACGAACTCCTCGATCTCGTCGATACGTTCACTGAGTCGACTGACGTCCGCGGCTGCCGACTCGGACTCATCGACGACTGACTCGACCCGGCCGGTCATCTCTGTTGCCGTCTCGGCGGACTCGACGGCCAGATCGGTCGCCTCGCTGCTCCGGGAACTGACCTCCTCAGCGCTGGACGCGATCTCCTCGATCGTCGCGCTGAACTGTGACACTTCCGCCTGGACAGCACCGAGGTCGTCGGCCTGCTCGTCGGCGAGGCCGCTGATCTCCTGGGACCGATCGGCGACGTTGCCAGCGGATTCACGGAGTTCCACGACGGACTCGTCGACGCGGTCGGAGAACTCCGTCTGCAACTCGTGCAATTGCTCGCGCTGATCGACGACATCAGTCACGTCCAATAGCAACTCGACTGCGCCAACGACCGAGCCGTCAGGCGACGTGATCGGGACTGCGATCGCCCGTGCGTGGACGGTCTGTCCGCTCGCGTCCTCGGCCGACCGGAACGATTCCTCGCGGACGGGTTCGCCGGTTCTGATGACTTCCTCTGCGAGCGTCTCTGACTGATCGTCCGTCCCGAACAGGTCGTAGGCGTTCATTCCGACCGCCTGGGTGGCAGGGACGCCGAGAAGTTCACTGACCGTCTCGTTCCACCGGGTGATCGTTCCGCCGGAGTCGACGACGAATGCGGCCTCCGGAAGTTCGTCGACGAGCGTCTCGAACGCATGCCGCCACAGTGTCGAATCGTCCGCAGAAAACATCGATCGTTCAGATTGCATCTTTTGTGACACTATCCGCGTTAGCTGAACCAGGTATATGAACGTTCGCACTAGTTATCCGATATGATAACGATCAGGTACTGTACCAGGGGTTCTCGTTCCTTCGATGTGATCGAACTACCATGGTTGTTCGGAAAAATCCGGCCGAACGGTCGGATATCTCACTATTTTTGGGAACCGTGAACATGCCCGCCCGGCTGGGAGCACCGCTGGTCCCGACGGAGCGAGACGTAGACGATAGCATCGATCGTTTCGACGTCTTCGGAGTCGAAATCGCTGGTCGACGCTGTAACGATCGGAACGGTTCAGTCGCACCGATAGCGTCCCCGTTTGAGATACCCGCGGGTGAACGGCAACGTCATATGATGTCTCGGCTATTCTCTCGCAGGTAGTCCTTCGTCATCACTCATACCCTTCGCCGCGAGTCGCGTGGTTCTGGGCGCGGTGGCTGTTGACACGTCTACTCGCCAACGGAACTGATTTAGGCGCGGACCGGGCAAGAGTACGCTAATGAGCGACCTCACCGAGGAATACCGGCTCGACTATTTCGAGGAGCACGGGTTCCAGCGCACGCAGTGTTCGGAGTGTGGGGATCACTTCTGGACGCTCGATCCGGACCGAGAGACCTGCGGCGAGCCACCGTGTGACGAGTACAGTTTCCTCGAGGATCCCGGATTCGACGAAACGCTCGAACTGGACGAGATGCGCGAGGCGTTCCTCTCGTATTTCGAAGACCGGGATCACACGCGCATCGATCCGTACCCGGTCGCCGCCAACCGCTGGCGCGACGACGTCCTGTTGACCCAGGCGTCGATCTACGACTTCCAGCCGCTCGTGACCTCCGGGGAGACGCCGCCACCGGCGAATCCCCTCGCCGTCAGCCAGCCCTGTATTCGGATGCAGGACATCGATAACGTGGGCAAGACCGGCCGTCACACCATGGCCTTCGAGATGATGGCCCACCACGCGTTCAACGCCAAAGAGGCGGTCGACGACGAGTACGCCTACGAGGGGGAGGTCTACTGGAAGGAGGAGACCGTCGAGTACTGCATGGGCCTGTTCGAGGAACTCGGCGCGGACCTCTCGGACATCACACTTATCGAGGACCCGTGGGTGGGCGGGGGCAACGCCGGCCCGGCCTTCGAAGTCATCTACAAGGGCGCGGAACTGGCAACGCTCGTCTTCATGCAGTTCGAGCAGGATCCCGACGGCGACTACGAGATGAAAGACGGGAACTCCTACTCGGAGATGGACACCTACATCGTCGACACCGGATACGGCCTGGAGCGGTGGACCTGGGTCTCTCAGGGCACCCCGACGGTCTACGAGGCCGTCTATCCCGAGATGATCGAGTTCCTCCGGGACAACGCCGGCGTCGAGTACACCGACGAGCAGGAAGCGATCGTCAACGACGCTGCCCGCCTCTCCGGGAATCTCGACATCGACGACGTCGACGACGTCGAGGCCGCACGCGGCGACATCGCTGCTGAACTCGGTGTCGACGTCGAGGAGTTGCGCGAACTAGTCGAGCCGCTGGAGACGATCTATGCGATCGCCGATCACTCCCGGACGCTCGCGTACATGCTCGGTGACGGAATCGTTCCGAGCAACGTCGGCTCTGGGTATCTCGCCCGGATGGTGCTGCGCCGGACCAAGCGACTGGCCGACACCGTCGGCGTCGACGCGCCGCTGGACGAACTCGTGGACATGCAGGCCGAGCGCCTCGGCTACTCCAACCGCGATACGATCCGGGATATGGTCCGCACCGAGGTCGAGAAGTACCGCGAGACGCTTGAGCGCGGCGGCCGGAAGGTCCGCCAGTTGGCCGAGGAGTACGCCGAGTCCGGCGATCCGATCCCTGTCGAGGAGCTGATCGAGCTGTACGACTCTCACGGCATACAGCCGGACATGGTGGAGGAGATCGCCGCCGAGCGCGGTGTCGACGTCGAGACGCCGGACGACTTCTATGCGCTCGTCGCGGATCGTCACGGCGGCGAGGACGACGAGCAGGCCGAGGAGTCCGTCCCCTACGAGGACCGTCTCGCCGAACTGCCGGAGACGGACAAGCTCTACTACGACGATCAGCAGCGGACCGACTTCGAGGCGATGGTGCTGGAAGTGTTCGACCGTGACGACGGACAGTTCGATATCGTTCTCGATCAGACGATGTTCTATCCCGAAGGCGGCGGCCAGCCTCCGGACAACGGAACCATTTCGACCGACGATGTCACCGCGGACGTCACGGATACGCAGACCTACGACGGCGTGATCGTCCACACGGCTGACACTGACCCCGGGAAGGGAGAGTTCGTCCGCGGGCAGATCGACGCGACGCGTCGTCGTCGGCTCATGCGCCATCATACGGCGACGCACGTCGTCATCCACAGCGCTCGGCAGGTGCTGGGCGAGCACGTCCGTCAGGCCGGTGCCCAGAAGGGGACCGACTCCTCGCGGATCGACATCCGTCACTACGAATCGATCACCCGCGAGCAGGTCAGGGAGATCGAACACCGCGCCAACGATCTCGTCATGGACAACGCCCAGGTCACCCAGGAGTGGCCCGACCGCCACGAAGCCGAAGAGGAGTACGGCTTCGACCTCTACCAGGGCGGCATCCCGCCGGGCGAGCAGATCCGGATCGTCCAGGTCGACGAGGACGTCCAGGCCTGTGGGGGGACACACGTCGCCCGAACGGGTGACGTCGGAACGATCAAGATCCTCGGCACCGAGCGCATCCAGGACGGCGTCATCCGGATCACCTTTGCAGCCGGTGACGCCGCCATTCAGGCGACCCAGGACACCGAAGACGCCCTCCGCGAGGCAGCCGACGTGCTGGACGTCAGCCCCCGGGAAGTCCCCGAGACCGCCGAGCGGTTCTTCGAGGAGTGGAAACAGCGAGGCAAGGATATCGAGGACCTCAAAGAACAGCTCGCGGAGGCTCGCGCGAGCGGCGGTGCCGACGCCGAGGAGATCGAAGTCGCCGGCACCACCGCCGTGATCCAGCGGATCGATGCCGACATGGAAGAACTCCGGGCGCAGGCAAACGCGCTCGTCGAACAGGGACGGATCGCCGTCCTCGGCTCGGGTGCCGACGGCGCTACCTTCGTCGTCGCCGTGCCCGAGGACGTCGAGGTCAACGCCGGGCAGGTCGTCGGCGAACTCGCCGGACGGGTCGGCGGCGGCGGCGGTGGCCCGCCGGACTTCGCTCAGGGCGGCGGTCCGGACGCCGACGCGCTCGACGATGCGCTGGAAGCAGCCCCCGAGATCCTGCAGGCTGTGACTGCCTCAGAAGAGTAATCCGTCGGTGAATATCACTGCCGAGGCGGTCGATTCTAGAAGCCGTCGGCGCGGTCGATCGACTCGGGCAGGTCCGCGAGCACGTCTTCGGGCCAGTCCCACAGCGCAACTGTGAACGACGCCCCAGGATTGCCGGAAACGAGCCGACGGATCCCCTCGCTCGCTGCGACGTAGGCCTGCCGTTCGAGGCGTTCCGGGACCTCCCCGTTTAGCGGATAGGTTTCCGCGAGGGCCGGTGGATACGGGCCGAACGGCGGAGTGACGGTCCAGCGCTCGTCGAACGTCTCCTCAAGCGCACCTCGGTCGCTGGCCAGCAGCACGTCACCGCTCACGTCGAACCGTTCGAGCCGCTGGTGGTGCCGACGCACCTCGGGCCGGCGCGCGCTCTCGGTCGAGACGTGGAAGAAGGCGTCTTTCGTGGTGGGATCGCTCGCTTCCAGCCGGTCGGCACCGTCCAGAAGCGCACGATAACCGTCGAGCATCGTCGGATGGTTGCGCGCTCGTGCTTCGACTAACTCCAGGAGGTTTCCGCGACGGATCGCTTGCTTGACCCGCCGCATCTCGCCGAAGGAGACGTGCAGGTTGTGTTCGGCGAGCAACCGCTCGGCTCGCGCGTCGTCCATCTCCCGCAGTTGCTCGGGTGTGTGCTCGCTACAGACCGGACACTCACACGGGAAGTATTCCAGGTCGGCGAGATGTTCGGTCCCGCGGACCGTCAGATAGCGTTCGTCGCGGGCGTACAGGGCGTACGCGGCCGAATCGAACAGGTCACAGCCCATCGCGACAGCGAGGGCGAACATCATCGGATGGCCCGCCCCGAACAGGTGGACCGGCGCGTCCCCGCCGAGGCCGCGTTTGACCGCGCCGACGATTTCAGCGATGTCGGCGTACCGATAGCTGTTCAGAAGCGGTACGACCGCGCCGATCGGGAAGACGTCCAGGCTCGTCCCGTCGGCGTGTTCGGCGGCCTGAGTCCGGAGGTCGCGATAGGTCGACCCCTGGATCGGCGCGTTGACGAGCATCTCGCCGACGTCGACGCCCTCGGCGATCTCCAGCCGTTCCTGGGTCGTCGCCAGTTCCCGCTCGGCCTGCTCGCGCTCGACGTCCGGCGGGGTCGGAATGTCGACCGGCGTCCCGATGTCGCTGCCGATCTCGCGCTGGAACTCCAAGATCTCGGTCGTCGTCACGTCGATCTCGCCGTATTCGGCCAGCTGGAAGGACCCGGAATCGGTCACGATTGCTCCCGAGAAATCGAGCAGGTCGTGCAATCCCTGCTGGAGGGCCGCCTCACGAAGGTCGTCGCTGCCGTGCAGGATGTAGCTGTTTGTGATCAGAATCTCCGCGTCGAACTCCGATTCGAGTCGGGCGGGCTCGATCGTCTGGACGTGCGGGTTGACCACCGGCATGAGCGCCGGCGTCTCGACGGTCACGCCGGCCCGCGGCACCCGTAGCTCGCCGATCCGAGCCGCTCCGTCGTAGGTCCGGACTTCGAACGCATCGCGCATTACCCGTCTCTCGTGGTGACTATTGTAAGTCAATTCCGCATCGATCGTTCCCGCGATCCGAATCACAACCCCCCGTCCACGTCCAGCGAGACGCCCCAGCGCTCGTCGTCGTAACTCCGCTGGCGTTCGCTGTCGAACTGCTGTTCGATCGCCCGCCGGAGCATCTCCTTGCCTTCCCGGTCGATCCGGGCGAGCTCGTCGGCCTTCGCGACCGGCAGCGGCGGCCCGCGCTCGGCGGCGATTTCCCCGAGGACGTGTCGCGTTAGCTTTTCACGGACGGTTTCGTCCTTTGTGATCGCGTGAGGTGCTTCGACCCGGTAGGTAATCTCCGTCCGCGGATCGTAGACGACGAAAAACGTCACCTCGTAGGCCTCGGGGGCGAGCGAGCGGTCCAGACCCAGTCCGTCCCCCTGCGTCGAGAGCAGTCGGTCGGTGCCGAGTCGGGACCGGAACCAGTTCGTGCACGTGAGCACGTCGGTATCGAGGTCGCCGTCCTCGCGGCGTTCGAGGATCTGCGAGAACAGGGCGGCGTCGTTGACCCAGGGCGCGTTCGTCTTCGAGCGAAGCACCCGGATGATGGCGTTGCTCGCGCTGTTTTTCACGAATCCGATCAGCGGCACGTTCCGTTCGACGAACGTCTCGACGAGATCGACGTAGTTCTGAATCACACTGCGGGGACGCTCGTGATCGTGCAGGAGGTCGGCCAGTTCCGGATGCCGATCGGTCCACTTCAGCAGCCCAGTGGGATAGATCGGCCCGTCCAGGATGAGCAGGTCCTCGACGACGTCGGCCTGCAACTGGGCGTGGTGGCTCTCGGCGAGATACAGCGCCAGCGCGTGCACGACTGTCTGCGCGTATCGGTCGACTCGGGGGACCTGGATGATCCGCTGGCGGGTGTACCCCTCGTCGTAGGCCAGCCACTCGTCCTCCTCGACGTCGACGGTCGCGTCGTTCGTGTGGGTGCTGACGACGACCGTGCGGCCGCGGTGGAGGTCCAGATCGGAGGGGACTGCGCTCATCGCGGCCTGGGCGACGTCGAGCACGAGGCCGTTTTTGAACGTCGTGGGGTTGATCGTCCCCGAATCCAGGCCGTGCTGGGTCGGGAACGCCGACTCCTGGAGGGCGGCGTCCTCGAGATTGACGACGCGGCGGCGCTGCTCGCCCAGCGGTTCGAGAACAGGCTCGCCGTCGGCATACAGCGGATCGAGAAACTCGGCCCAGACCGTCTCCGCGAGGTCCCGGTGGTCGGTGTCGGGGACCCCGTCGCTGAGGCGGCCGGCGAGTCGCGCGATGCCGTCGACGTGCACCGGATCGAGCGTCATAGCGGACCTTCGTGAGTGGGAGTCAAAACAGCCGCGGTCGTCTGTCACCCGACTCGCCAGGGCGACCCAACCGGACGGAAGCATCTATCGCCGGAAGACGGGTCAACGGCGACGACCGAGATGGAACCGAAGGCTTGCCGCCGTCGCGATTGCCGCCGCAGCGGCGAGACATAAGTACAGTTCTCGAATACCGACCGTGCTGACCAGCCAGCCCGAGCCGAGCTGTCCGGCGACCCGTCCGATGCCCATGCCGACGGCAGTCAACAGCGCCTGTCCGGTGGCAGCGAGCGTCGTCGGGGCGTACCGATGGGTCATATTCACAGCCGCGAACAGGAACAGCGCCACGCCCGCACCGGAGAGCAACTGCACCGCGACCGCAAGCGGCGTGATCGCTGTCGCACCCAGCAGGAGATACCCGCCAGCGGTGGCCCCGCTACCGGCGGTGAGAACCGTCCGGTTGTCCAATTCCGCGCGAGCGAGAGCGACGAACACGGCCGCCTCCGCGACGGTCTTGACGAGCCACGCGAGACCAGTCACGGTGTCGCCGCCGGTAAGATCGCGCAAGTATACTGAGAGGAACGCGTCACCGGCGGAGTACGATCCGGCGACGAGGGCAGCCACGAACAAAAGCAGGAGAAACCGACGGTCACTCAGCAGTGTGACGGCGTCGCGTCGGAGATCCGTCGAGAGGTCCGCCCGCGGGTCCGAGAGTCCCCAGACCGCGACGAAGACGACCCCCATCCCGAGCGCGTAGACGTAGAACACCCAGTTCAGTCCGAACGCAGCGACGATCCAGCCGAGCAGGAGACTCCCCACGCCGAAGGCGACGCTTCCGACCGCCCTGACGTGACCGTACTCCAGCCCCTGTGAGAGCACCATCGAGTTGGCGACTGGCAGGATCGGGGCCCGGAAGATCGAGACGAGCAGCGTCCCGACGATCAGGAGCCCGAACACCCAGGGGACCTGTGTCGCGAGTGGAAAGAGCAACACCGCGAGTGCCGAGACCGAGATCGCGACCAGCAGGACAGCCCTGGTCGCGTTGTATCGATCCGCGAGCACGCCCCACACCGGCTGGGCCACGAGCCCGCCGGCGACGAGCAACGCGCCGAGCAACCCCATCTGTGAGCCCGAGAGGCCGACGTCCTCGAAGAACGCGTTCCGAAACGAGACGAGCCCGTTCGAGGCTGCGAAGTACGTGAGATAGACGAAATAGTACCGATAGACAGTGCCCTCCGCCTCGAGCGCGGCCGACAGACCGTCACGTGATACGGAAACCACTCCATGGAGAGTTCATCGACGAGGCGCTTAGCAGTGTTCATTCGTCCGCGACAGACGGGATCGAGTCGGGACGGTCCGCTAGTGCTCGCTCGATTCGGAGTGGTCCCGAAGACTTCGGACGATCGCCTCGGCGACTTCCTCGAACTCCTGTATGGTCACCTCGTCGGTCGTCAGCAACACGCCGGCGCGTTCGGTCCCGACCCGGAGGAGGTAGCCGTTCTCGAACGCCCGGATCGTGAACGCGTAGGGACCCAGTTCGGTCTCGGTCGTCTGATAGGCGTTGTTGGTGTCCCGGAACCCGCGCCACTCGTGACCGACGAACGTGTCCAGGTCGGCGTCGCGTTCGAGGTCGCTCCGGAGGTACAGCTGCTCGAAGTCCGACCGGCTGAAGTACGTTACCGATCGCAAGCTGTCGCCGGTCGCCGTCCGCGCGATCGAGACGAGTTCCTCGGCCAGTGTCTCCGAGAGGATCTCTGCCATACGCCACACTGCTCGCCATACGTGCATAAAGATAGTTGACGTTCCGGGCCGTCCGGAATCACCCGAAACGTCATCATCGCAGGTGACGACAGCCACCGCCGACGCCCCTTCTCGACGGTCCGTGGAGATATCAAGAACTATTACGCTTGCGAGTCAACTTTTCGCGTATGGACGTCGGACTCGTAATTCTCGACGGCTGGGGACTGAACGACGACGAAACCGCCCGCGACGCCGTGCGCGCCGCGGACACGCCGAACTTCGACAAGTACTGGGACGCCGGTGCACACAACCGCCTGGAGGTGTCTGGCCGGCGCGTCGGGCTGCCGGAGGGCCAGATGGGCAACTCCGAAGTCGGCCACCTCAACATCGGTGCCGGTCGCGTCGTCAAGCAGGACACGACCCGGATCACCGACGACATCGAGGACGGCACGTTCTTCGAGAACGACGAGCTCGTCGCGGCGATGGACTACGCCGACGAGCACGACGGGCGGGTCCACTTCATGGGACTGGTCTCCGACGGCGGCGTGCACTCCCGGCAGACCCACCTGCACGCGTTGATCGAGATGGCCGCCGACCGGGGCGTCGAGGCTGTCACCCACGCGTTCATGGACGGCCGGGACACCTCGCCGACCGGCGGCGAAGGCTACCTGACCGAACTGCAGGACGTTATCGACGAGAACGGCACCGGCGACGTCGCGACCGTGACTGGCCGGTACTACGCGATGGACCGCGACCAGAACTGGGAGCGCACCAAGCGCGCCTACGACGCCATCGTCTCGCGTGAGGGCGACTATCACGCTGAAACCGCTGTTGAGGCCGCTACACAGTCCTACGAGCGCGATACGACGGACGAGTTCATCGAGCCGACGACGATCGAGGGCGGCGAGACCCTCGACGATGGCGATGCCGTGATCTTCTTCAACTTCCGGTCGGATCGAGCCCGCCAGCTCACCCGGATGCTCAACCGGATCCGGCCCGAGGACTGGGAGTACGACCTGGAGCCGCCGGAGACGTACTACGTCACGATGACCCAGTACGACAAGACCTTCGACGTCCCGGTGGCCTACGGACCCAACCAGCCCGTCAACACCGTCGGCGAGGTCGTCTCCGAGGCCGGTATGACACAGCTTCGGCTCGCCGAATCCGAGAAGTACCCCCACGTCACGTACTTCCTCAACGGCGGCCGCGAGGTCGAGTTCGAGGGCGAGATGCGCGAAATCGTCCAGAGCCCGGACGTGCCGACCTACGACCACCAGCCGGAGATGTCCTGCGCGGAGGTGACCGACACCGCGCTCGAATACATCGAGAGCGACGATCCGAACATGATGGTGCTGAACTACGCGAACCCGGACATGGTCGGCCACACCGGGGACTTCGACGCCACGGTCGCGGCCGTTGAGGCGGTCGACGAACAGCTGGGGCGGCTCGCGGAGGCAGTCATGGACGCCGGCGGAGAGCTACTGGTCACGGCCGATCACGGCAACGCCGACGATCTCGGAACCGAGGACGACCCCCACACCGCTCACACGCTCAACGAAGTTCCGATCATCTATCTCGACGCGAACGGCACCGACGGCGGTCGATCGGTGCGCGGCGGCGGGACGCTCGCGGACATCGCACCGACGATGCTCGAGATCATGGGCGTCGACAAGCCCGGAGAAATGACCGGCGAAAGCCTGCTCGAATAGGCTACCAGCCTCACTTCGGCCTCATCAAACCGTTACGGCGGCAATTTTGTCAGAGAGTGAGAAACACTCACACGTTATTTCCTGTTGGCGGCACAATATGTCGTCCACAATGGTCGAGACGATTCTGGCTCCGACAGATGGGAGCGAACACGCACAGCGCGCGGCCGCGTACGCGATTGCGCTGGCCGAACGCGAGGGCGCAACGCTACACGCCCTGTACGTCGTGGACACCGACGAGTTTGGGGAGCCGGCTCTGAGCACCACCGAAATCGTCGTCGCCGAGGAGGAAGACCGGGGCCGAGAAGTGCTGGCGGCAATAGCTGAGGCCGCCGGGCAGCGCGGCATCGCCGTGAAAACGACCTGCCGTCATGGGGTTCCCGACGAGACGATCGAAGCGCACGCGGACGAGATCGGGGCCGATCTCATTGTCCTCGGCGAGCGCGGCCAGACCCACGAACGACGCGAGGGAACGGTCACCCGGGAGCTACGAGGTGACGACGACCGCGTCGTCACGATCGGCGACATCTGACCTGTCGGCAGTATCTGATTTGCTGGCGACACTGTGTCACGACGATCGTGAGCAGCGCGTCCTTCGAACCGCTGCAGCCGCGATGCTATCGCTGTCCGCCAGCCCGCCCCTCCGATGGAAGACACTAGATACCACTTGAAACCACTCAATGGTTATGAACGGAACTTTTATCAGTCTGAGGGTTGTAGGTGGGAGTGAGATGAGTGATTCGTACACCACCCCCGTCACGACCGCATTCGAGTTGCAGCGACGCACGCTCGAGAACAGCCAGCAAGCGTTCGAACAGACCCTCCAGTTCCAGCAGCGAATGAGTCAGGCGATGCTCGACAGCGTGGAGAGTCAGGCGTCGGCCCAGCGCCGCGGTGTTGAGCTGACCCGGACGATGTTCCACAGCTACTTCGACGCCGTCGAGGAGAGCGTCCCCGGTAGCGAGACGACCGTCGAGCAGCTGCGCGAGACGGTCGACGAGCAGATTGACTTCCTGCTGGAGAACCACGAGGACGTCTTCGAGACCATCGAGTCGGAGGTCGCCGACGGCGTCGAAACCTACGACGAGCTCTCCGAGGACTACGTCGAGACGCTCGACCAGCAGGTCGAGATGTTCGCCGAGGCCCACGAGGATCTCCAGTCCCAGTCCGTCGATGCCACCGAGCAGATGGCCGATCTGTTCGAGGACTTCAGGGACCAGACCGAGGAGATCCAGTCCCAGATCCAGGACGTCCAGCAGCAGGCCGTCGACGTCGAAATCGAAGAGTAGCGCTGCCAGCCGCTTTTTGACCGTCCGGCCCGATTTCTCTCTGCTCGATTGAATGAGTAGTCCTGATCAGTCATATAGTTGTCCAGATAGTGTGTCTCGGTATCGTTGTGCTCTGTAGAAACCGCAAGGGAACCATCTTTTTGTTCGGTTTGAAACCGGAGTCTGCAACGAAAACGACCCCCACTGCTCGCCAGTAGTTGGAGGCTTTGATGACTCAAGAGTTCCCACGAAAATCCATTCGAATACTAAAACCAGGAGATACCTCTATCGGGACTTCTATGTACGCTACACTAGTGCTGTGCTAGTTCATCGTTCTCCCTCTCAGATCGACTTTCATCTCACCTTTCAGACTGTCACACGGAAGTGGAAGTTTACATGAGCAGTGGCAAAGTCTGATGACGGTAAGCACCGATTTTGGACACACGCGCAACATCGTATCATAAGCAGCCCATACTAGTCGATAATTCGTTTATAACTATTCTCGTCGCCTGTGAATTGTTATATCTATGTTAAGTCATAGTAATTTAGCGTCCCCATTGCAAGTATCATTCAGCGATACAATTGATCGGACCATAGCTGACGTCATTGAATTCGTTCCGGTTCTGCTCGGTGCGCTGCTCATACTCGTCGTCGGGTATATAGTTGGTCGCATACTTGGAGGGATAGTCACCCGGGTCATTCGTCGTCTCGGTGTTGACCGCTATGCCGAAGATACCGCGGTCGAAGAACTCGGGGACGGTGATGGTGACGCCATTGCAAATGTTTTGGGGAAGATTGTCGCGTACTACGTCTACTTTGTCGCGATAGTCGCTGCAGCGAGTGTGTTGGGTATCAGCGAACTCACCGATATGCTGGCCGATATCGGAGTCTTCCTCCCGATAATTCTCAGTGCATTGTTCGTCCTCGTAGTCGGATTCATCGTGGCGCGGATTATCGGAGACATCGTGTCCGGCGTGGTTGACGGGTTCAACCTCGGAGAGTTGCTGCGAGAGACCCCACTCGAACAGTTCGGGGAGAGCGAAGGCGAATTCGGAGGTATCGTTGGCAAACTGGTCACGTACTACATCTATTTCCTGACAATCTTGACAGTCGCAGATATTCTCCGCATAGACGCCCTTTCGAGTTTGCTCGGCGACTTTGCCGGCTATCTACCGGCGTTGGCTGCTGGCTTCATCGTGTTGTTGGTCGGCATCTGGCTGGCCGAACGGGTCGCAGATCTCGTCACTGAAGGAGGGGATAGTCGGCCTATCTTGGTGGCCAGTCTGGCAGTCAAGGTCTTTATTTATTACCTCACAATCACGATTGTGTTGTCCACAATCGGGATTAACGCGTCGCCACTAACGAGTTTGTTTACGGCATTCGTGGTGGCGTTCTTCGGTGCGCTGGCGCTGGCGCTGGCACTTGGCATCGGCATCGCTGTCGGTCTAGGGGGCCAAGATTTCGTTGCCGAGAATATCGACGGATGGTTCGGCACCGCCAAAGAGACCATGACCGAGGAGCAAGACACGACAGGCGAGTAGAAGGTCCAACCACTCACGACTCCAGTCGGGTTATCTCAACATGGCTGCGCAGGGAGATACACCAGCTGTCTAGGATCGGCCAACCGATTGCATCTACCGCCGATTCTGACAAAGAACGGAACGTAGGTGGAAAAACGGTTGCGGACACGGCGCAAGTCGGTCGGCAGGAAATCCGCTCCTTCGAGAGTATCGGATCGGGAATCATAGCAGGTAAACTGCTCGGGCAACTGGCGGCTACGATTCGAACGACGCCCCGATCGCCGCCGCAATCGCTTGGAGGTCGGCCTTTCGGAACGTGGAGTCGTCCGCTGTCTCCGGCGACTCCGCGATGCCGACCTGCGCTCGAATCAGTCGGCGCATCCGCGCCGTCGATGGACGCTCCGTCCCGGTGATATCTATCTCGAGCGCCTCACAGATCGCCTGCAACTCCTCTTTCGTGAACGACGCCTTGACCTCCCGTTCGAAGCGATCTGTCGCTACTCGAATCGCGTTCCGAAGCTCGTGAGCAGTCGGACTCATGGTTTTGCACTCTCCTGTCGGCATCTTCACGGTTCCGACTCGGTAGCAACGAGACGTGTGAAGTACCTCGGGGACAAGCCCCGAGGCTTCCCTGTTTAGGGTCGGCACCGCGCCCGGCAAGGGAATTTAATTCCCTCCGACCTTCCCCAGTGAAGGGGTCGGCTGGAATTCACACCCGAACACACCGCGTGTGTCCGTGGAGGTCGGTCGCTCCACTCGACCCGTTGAAACCCCCGTCTCACGCCCAATGGACCGTGTTGAGAGGGGCCACGTTTCCAAATCTGCGACACGGCCAGCGCGGAATTGAGGTCTGCAACTCCGCCTTTAGAGGGTGTTCTCTGACCGTTACAACCACGTAGTATCTCTGTTATATTAATTGCTTGGATTGCTGCACGGGTGACGGGCTTCACCCTCGGGGTCAAGTCGTCCGAGAATCTTCGATTCTCGTGATCACGGAAATCTTTGATTTCCGGATGACCCCGAGGCACTCGCCCTACTCTGCCTGTAGAAGACGGCTCGGATCAGGCGACCTGTTCGAACCAGTCTTCGACGCGTCCGACCGGCGCGTCGGCGGCCTCCGCGATCGCCTCGGGGTCCGATCCAGCCAGGTCGTCGACGGTCTCGATGCCGGCCGCACGAAGACGATCGGCATAGGTCGAGCCGATGCCGTCGACGGTCTCGATGTCGGGGGCTGCCGTTTCGTCTGCAGCCGCCTCGTCGGCCGTTTCGTCTGCACTCTCTTCCTCAGCCACGCTTTCCTCGTCGGCTTCCTGCTCGCGGGAGCGCTCGATGAACCAGTCGGCGACTTCGGGCCAGACGTCCTCGTGGGTGCTCGAAGAGACGGCGAGCCCGACGTGTCCCGTCGAGTACTCGATGATGCGGGTGTCCTCGCTGGGGATGACGTCGTTGAACGGCTTGCTCGCCGACGGCGGGACGAGGTGATCGTACTCGCCGAGGATCTGGAGGACGGGCATGTCGATGTTCTCGATGTCGACGTGTTCGCCGTCGAGTTCGAGTTCGTTGTTGTAGAGCTTGTTACCCTGATAGATGTCCTCGAGGAACTGCTCGTAGGTCGCGCCGGCCACGTCGACCCCCTCCTCGAGCCACTGTTCCATCCGGCTGAAGTTCTTCACGAACGCCTCGTTGTCGAGGTTCTCGAAGAACTGGACGTACTTGGTGACGTAGTTCTGGACGGGATCCATCAGCGCGAACCCCTCGTCGAGGAACTCCGCCGGGACGTTACCGAAGGTCTCGATCACAGTCGAGGGGTCGTAATACTCCTCGTCGCCCCAGCGCTCGAGGACGCCGCCGGTCTCCTCGAAGTACAGTCCGGTGGCCATCAGCCCGAGCGCGTTGATTTTCTCGGCGTGCAGCGCGGTGTACATCGTACTCATCGTCCCGCCCATGCAGTAGCCGAGGACGTTGATCTGCTCCTGCTCGGAGCGCTCGCGGACGACGTCCACGCAGTTGTCGATGTACCGGTTGACGTAGTCGTCGAGCGTGAGGTGCTGATCGAGACGCGAGGGCTCGTTCCAGTCGATCAGGTAGACGTCGTGGCCGGCCTCAAGCAACCGGCGGACGACCGACCGATCGGGCTGCAGATCGAGGATGTAGGGCCTGTTGATGAGCGCGTAGACGACGAGGATCGGCACGTCCTCGCGCTCTTCGGCTGGCACGTCGATGCCTGCCGCTTCGGGATCGTAGTGGAGGAGTTCGAGCTTGTTCTCCTCGTAGACCACGTCGGCGGGCGTCCCGCCCACCTCGACCTCCTGCATCGTTTCGAGCCGGTCCTCGAGGACTGCGGCTGTCTCGACTGACTCAGTCAGCTTTTCGAACCCCTGTCGCTGTGCGTCGATCACTGGTCGCATTGGGTTGAACATGACGCTCACTCCTCGAGTGCGTCGAGGACGCGGTCGAGTTTGTCTTCGATGTCCTGCTGGCGCCGTTCGAGTTCGACGAGCCGCTCGCCGACTTCGACGACGTCCTCACGCGTAGCGAGGCCGAACTCGGCGAGTGACTCCTGGGTGACGTCGTCGGCCTCCTGGCGGAGTTCGAGCATCGACTCGATGAGCTGTCCGTTCGCGGCCGCGAACGCGCTCGTCTCCATCACTTCCTTGAACGCCTTGTTGGCCGACTGCAGCCAGATGTCCCGGAACTCCGTGGCATCGACCTCCTCGCCCCGGGTTGCGTCCATCGACCGCTCGAACATCTGCTCGGCAGCGTCCATCCAGACCTCGTAGGCCTCGTTGTAGCCTTCGACCCCCTCGGCGAGGACCTCCTCGTCCGGCTCGGACTCGGCAAACACGTCGTTCCAGGACTCCACGAACGCCGTCTGTGCCTCCATGCTCTGTTCGAACGACTCGGAGAGCGCCTCGTTCATCTCGTCGACCATCTGATTCCACTCGTCGATACCGTCAGTCGTGTCGCTGTCGTTGCTCATGTATTGTATGGGTCGCGCACGAAAGAAATAACTGCCGCCCGATCAGGCGTCGCCGGCCTCGACGGCCTGTTCCTGCACGTCTTCGACCGTCTCGGCAGCCTGTTCCTGCACGTCCTGGACCTGCTGCTGGACGGTTTCGGCCTGAGACGCCATCTCCTCGACAGCGTCGACGGACTGAGATTCGAGGTCCTCGTGGGCCTCGACGAGCATCGATAGCTGGTCGTCCAGCGCGTCGAACATCTCCTCGGTCAGCTCGTCGTAGGCGTCGTAGCCGTCGCTGGTCTCCGCCTCCAGCGTATCGAACGCCTCATCGTGGTTCTCCAGCAGGTACTCGAACTGCTCGTCGATCGCTGTGCGCATCTCGTCGACGGGCGCGTCCGCCCCGGGGACGCTCTCCTCGAGGGCGTCGAGGTAACTGTGGATCGCGGTCTGGCTCAGATCGACGCCGCGGCGCTGGGCCGACTGCTGGCTCTCCATGCTGTCGAGCACGGCTTGCCCGACCTGTTGCTGAAACTGTACGCCCTGTTCGAGGGCGGCCTGTCCCTGTTCGATCGATGCGCGCTGTAGCTCGAATGCGGTCGTGACGGGTGTCGTGTAGTCTGTCATGATTACTCACTTCGGTTGCGTTTGACTGGGAGGACGACGGCCTGGACGATGTCTCCTTCCTCGATATCGAGTGCCTCACGTTCGGCGTCCGGAATGGATATCCGGCCGCCGCTCTGCACGCGAGTCTTGAACGTCGCCAGCTGGCTCATCGCACCGAGCTGGTTCATGTCCATCCCCGACGCCCCACTCCCCATCATCGAGCGAAGGAGCTCCTGCTGCTGCTCAATCGCCTGCTCGCTCGCTTCCTGAAACATCGTCGGCGGCCACGGGAAAGTGTCGTCCTCGTCTGTCATCTGTCATTGTAGTGTATCCCCGCTATACACATAAGTGTTCCCCTCTATACCATCTGATACCATTCAATGGAAACAGCGGATCGAAACGCCAGCCGTCGTGGCGAGTGGTGTTTCCGTCGCGTCTCCGGGAGCGTTCGATCCCTGGCCGCTCTTTCAATGCGGTGGGAAGCGCTCAGGGGTTTCATATCACGGGCGGATCGAGTTACGGACGATGTACAACGGATCAACCAACGGGTTTTGGACAGGTGCGGAGGGCTGTAGCGATGCGTAACGCGAAAATCGTCTGTACACTCGGTCCGGCGTCGGATTCGACCGAGGAGATCACGGCCCTGGCGGAGGCCGGGATGTCCGTCGCGCGGTTGAACGCCAGCCACGGCTCGCCCGAGCAGCGCCGCGAGACGATCGATCGGATTCGGGCGGTCGACGAATCGGTCGACCATCCGGTCGCGGTCATGCACGACATCCCCGGCCCGGAAGTCCGGACGGCCGACATCGACGAGCCGATCCATCTCGAGGCCGACTCCCGGGTTCGATTCTATCAAGGCGACGACGCCACGCCCGAGGCGGTCGGGTTGTCGCTGGACATCTCGGCCGTCGAGGCGGGCGATCGGGTCCTGCTGGACGACGGTCGCATCGAAACCATCGTCGAGGAGGTCGACGGCAGCGACATCTACGCGCGCGTCCAGAACGGCGGCGAACTTCAGGCGCGCAAGGGCGTCAACATCCCCGGCGTCGAACTCGGCCTGCCGACGGTCACCGAGAAAGACCGCGAGGAACTGAAAGTCGCAGCCGAAAAACAGGCCGATCTGGTCGCGGCGTCGTTCGTCCGGGACGGCTCGGACATCCGCGAGATCGCCGACACCCTCAACGAGTTCGGCGCCGACATTCCGATCGTCGCGAAGATCGAGCGCGCCGGCGCCGTCCAGAACCTCGACAGCATCATCGAAGAGGCCTACGGCATCATGGTCGCTCGCGGCGACCTGGGCGTCGAACTCCCTCTGGAGGAGGTCCCACTCTACCAGAAACGGATCATCCGGAAGTGCAACCAGGCGGGCGTGCCCGTGATTACGGCCACCGAGATGCTCGATTCGATGGTCGAGTCCCGGCGGCCGACCCGCGCAGAGGCTTCGGACGTGGCCAACGCCGTCCTGGACGGCACGGACGCGGTGATGCTCTCGGGGGAAACCGCCATCGGCAACCACCCCGCACGCGTCGTCGACACGATGGCCAGTATCGTCGAAGAAGTCGAAAACAGCGAAGAGTACGAAGACGTCCGCAGACAGCGCATCCCCGAAGCCGACGACACGCGGGCTGACGCGCTGGCTCACGCCGCCCGGTTCCTCGCCGAAGACGTCGACGCCACCGCGATCGTCGCCGCCAGCGAGTCGGGTCACTCCGCGCTGAAGATGGCCAAGTTCCGGCCCTGTGTCCCGATCATCGCGTCGACGCCGAACGACCGGGTCCGGCGGCGGCTCGCCCTCTCGTGGGGCATCCACCCGACTACCATCCCCTACACCACTGAAGGCGCGGACGCTATCATCCAGAACGCTGCCGAGTCAGCGCTCGACACCGGGATCGTCACGGACGGTGACAGGCTCGTCGTCATGTCGGGCATGATGACCGAACTCGAAGGGGTCGACAGTTCGAACATGCTCAAGATCCACGTGGCCGCGAAGACGACCGTCAGTGGCGACGCCGTCATCGGCGGCATCGTCACGGGTGAACTCCACCGCGTCGAGGACGGCGACCTCTCGGACGTTCCCGACGGATCGATTGCGGTCGTCCCCTCGGAGTACAGCGGCGAACTGACTGGTGACACCGAGCACATCCACGGGATTGTCGGCGGAGAACGCGGTATGAAACCCGGCTCGACGAGCCACGCTGCCGTCCTCGCTCGCGAGCGCGACATCCCGATGATCGCTGACGCCGAGGTCCCCGACGAACTCGAAGACGGGGACGTCGTCACGCTCGACGCCGAGCGGGCCATACTGTATCGTGACGCTGTCGACGATACCACCTCGCAGTAGTCGGCCTTCGTGACGGACGCCCGCAAAAAACGATATCCGAGCCGTGTGCTGCCGTCGTCTCAGCGCGCCGTGAAGCCGCTGTCGACCATGAGCGCTTCGCCGTTAGTGAACGACGCGCCGTCGGAACACAGCCACAGGACGGCGTCGGCGATTTCTTCGGGTTTGCCCAGTCGGTCCTGAGAGTGCATTCCTTCGATCCACTCCCGGACGTTCTCGTCGGTACTGATACCGGCATCGTCGAGCATCTGGGTCTCGATGAAGCCTGGACCGACAGCATTGACACGGATGTCCTGATCCGCGTACTCCCAGGCGGCGGTCTTGGTCAGTCCAATCACACCGTGTTTGGCGGAGACGTACGCCGAGGAATTCTCGAAGCCGACCTTTCCGAGAATCGACGCCATATTGATGATGACACCGCCGTCGTCCTGGTCGGTCATCTGACCAACCTCGGCTTTCAGCGAGCGCCAGACACCGTTTAAGTTGATGTCGATCGTCTGCGTCCAGCTGTCTTCGGGGACGTCGCCGGCTTGCTGATCCCCGCCGGGGACGCCGGCGTTGTTGACCGCGTAGTCGAGGCGGCCGAACTCCTCGACGGCGGCCTCGACCATCGCCTCGACGTCGTCTATACTCGTGACGTCTGTCGAGACGTATACGGCTTCCCCACCGTTACTCTCGATTTGCTCGACTGTGTCTTGTCCACCCTCGTCGTCGACGTCCGCGACGACAACGGACGCTCCGCTCTCGGCGAACTGGGTCGCTACTTCCCGCCCGATGCCCGAAGCGCCACCCGTGACGGCAGCGACGCGGTCACTGAAATCAAAGTCAGCCATACATACTACAACTGAAGCCGATGGTATATGTGTATTTGGTTGTTTCACTCACACTAGAAAATAACAGAGGGAGCAATATCAAAACGAAGTGCGAGGTTTCTACAGGCGGAGCAGGCCGAGTGCCTCGGGGTCGTCCGGAAATCTTCGATTTCCGTGATGACGAGAGACGAAGTCTCTCGAACCACTTGACCCCGATGCGGTTCACCGCAGGGTCACGGCAACTGCCCGCGTCACCACCGATGATGAACGTAATCGTAGACGTATTCTTCGTAAATGTCTCGGACGGCGCCGTGGGTCTCGTGTGAGAGTGGGGCTAGATCGGCAGCAGCGATATTTTCTCGGACGTGTGCAGGAGCGGTAGAGCCTGGGATAACAGTCGTCACCGCCTCGTGATCGAGAACCCAGCGAAGCGTGAACTGCGCCATCGATGCTTCCGCGGGGACGAGTCGGCGTATGTCTTCGACAGCCGTTAATCCGGACTCGAAGGGTACGCCCGCGAACGTCTCTCCGCCCTTGCGGCCGACGCCCGCTTCGACCCCCTCCTCGGCGGCGACCCGACGGTGGTCGTCCTCGTCGAGACTCTCGATATCGTGAATCGCGTCCGCGAGCAGTCCCGATGCCAGCGGGACGCGGACGATGATACCGACGTCCTCGTTGGCGGCGCGCTCGAAGAACCGTTCGGCCGGCCGTTGGCGCAGCGGGTTGAAGATGATCTGGACCGACTCGACGACGTCGTACTCTATGGCCTTGCCCGCTTCTTCGACTTTCTCGACGCTGACGCCCGCGTGGCTGATCTCACCCTCCGATTTGAGGTCCTCGAGCACCTCGAAGGTCTCGGGCTCGTAGAACGCCGCCGTCTCCGGACAGTGCAACTGGACCAGATCCAGCGTCTCCACGCCGAGTCGGGCCTGCGAGCCCTCGACGGATTCGCGGAGTCCGGCCTCGGAGTGGCGCCCGTCCTCGTCGGGGGCAGCCTTTGTCGCGACGCGGATCTCCTCGGCATCGTCGCGCTCTTCGAGAACCGCACCGATGAGCCGCTCGGCGCGTCCGTCCCCGTAGACTTCGGCCGTGTCGACGAAGTTCGACCCGGCGTCGAGAGCCGTGTGGATCGACTCTTTGACGTCCTCGTCGGCAACGTCTCCCCAGACCGGGCCGACGTTCCACGTCCCGAGTCCGGTCTCCGTCAGGTCCATACCCGTCGATCCGAGTGTGCGCTTGCGCATGAGTACTAGGTGGTCCAGCCCGGAGAAAAAGATAGGGGCGGAAGCCGATTTGTCGGAATGTGTCACCCGGCCCTACTGCGCCGCAGTATCCCGAACCAACGCGGCCAGATCGTCCCAGAACCCGTCCTCGTACTTCGTTGCGCTGTCGATCGTCGGTCGAGCATTGGTTTCGTTGACCACTGCCCGATCCTCGGTCACCAGCAGGTCGACGCCCAGGTAGTCGATATCCAGCACGTCAGCTGCGCGCTCGGCCAGATCGCGGAGTTCGGAATCGAGATCGACACCCTTCGCTTCGGCGCCGCGGTGGACGTTGTGCTTCCACTGGCCGCGCTCGCGAGCGTCAGCGGGCAGGCTGCGTTCGACCGCGCCGACGTACTCGCCGTCGAGGACCATCACGCGGTAATCCCTGGCGTCGGGCAGATACTCCTGGAGGAGATACGAGCGGTCGCCGGTCGCCCGGTAGTCCTGGACCAGATCGAGGTAGTCCGTCACGCCGAGCAGCGAATCGAGATCCGCCACCTTCGCGACGCCGGTCCCGCGGGTCGTGGAGTTGGGTTTGACGACGACCGGCGGATCGAACGCCTCGGCGGCGGCCGCGACAGTCTCCTCGTCAACGGGGTTGGAGATTATCGTCGTCTCGGGGACCGGAACACCGGCTCGTGAGAGGCGTGCGAGCGCGTCGGCCTTGTTCCGGGATCGGAGGATCGCCTCGCGGCCGTTGATCCAGGGAACCGAGAGCCCGGCGTCGACGACGCCGCCCTCCATGATCCGCGACGGGTAGACGAACCCCACGTCGACCGCGGGGAGATCGGGGTTCGATAGCTCGAAGGTCCGCTGACTCGACTGGAGAGAGACGGCCTCGATCCCGCGCTCGACGAGCGGATCGATCATCCGCTCGTAGGTCTCTGCCTGCGTGGTGACGGCAAGCCGGAGCGACATGCCGATTCACCCGCCGCTGACCGGCGGGAACAGCGCGAGCTCGGCGTCAGCGTCGAGAGTCGTCCCGTAGCCGTCGGCCGTCTCGAAGGGATCGGCGCCGTCGACGAGCAATCGGACGTGCTCGGCCAGTTCGCCGTCTTCGTACACGTCCGATTTGAGGTCGGGATGGCGCTCGAACAGCGCCTCCAGCGCGTCTTCGACGGTCGCATCGCCATCGAGATCCAGGGCGATATCCTTCCTGCCGGCCGTCTCGGCCAGGTTGGCGAACAGCTTCCACTCCATACCCGGCTAGGGGGGAGCCGCCGCAATGATACTGACGGTCGGCGAGACGAATCGAAATCGCCAGACGCGTCACGACGATCCGATGTCCGGCACCGAACGGGCAGCTGCCGCGGCCTCAACGGCCCGGAGCTCGTCGGGTGCCGCGATGACGTAGATGGATTCGCCGCCGCCGAGTACGCGATCGCGCGACGGGAGCGTCTCGATACCGCCCTCGGATTCGGCCGAAATCACTGCGACGACTGTCACGTCGAGCGCACCGACCGGGGTTCCAGCCAGCGCGCCCTCGGGGCCGATTTCGACGATGCCCATTGTCTCTTCGGCCGCTCGCAGCAGCGAGACAAACTCCCGGTCCGGACGGGCGTCTGTCGCGAGTGTGACCAGCCGGTAGCGCTCGTCGGGATCGAGTTTCGCCGTGTCGGCGGCGTCGACCGCGACAGTAACGACTTCGCCCGACGCCGCTCTAATTTCACCGTTGCAACGCCGTCGGGTCCCGTCTTCGGACCAGATCTGAACGAGGTCGCCGGGTCCAGCCGCATACGAGGGGTCCGCCCGGATCGCCATCGCGACGCTCTCGGGAGGGAGCGTCGGGCCGAGGCCCGCGATCCGGCGACCGACTGCGAGGTGTGTGACCGTCCCGTTGTCGAGTTCGAGGTCGACGTGGCCGACGCCGTAGTCGGTCTTGAGGCGTGTGATAAGTCGCTCTCGAAGCTGTGCGACTGTCAGCCCCCGCGGGAAGAGCAGCGACTGTCCGGCGAGCGCCTCTTTCGTCTCCGAATCGACCGGCTCGTAGCCGACGATGTCGTCGATTTCGTCAGGTAACTCGACGGTGATGACTCGCCCGCCCGCTCTGACGACCCGCGTCAGGTCGTCGAGCGTCTCCATCCCGCTTCGCGAGAGCAGGGCCACGCCGGTTCGGTCGCCCGCCCGGTGGCCGATGACGCTTGCGACCGAACTCACGATGACAGCACCGATGTTGAACGCCGCAGCCGCGAGGCTGATCGTCGCCGCACCGTCGATCACCTGTCCGAGCGCCGTCTGCGTGTTGAGATACGCCGCGACGACGCCGAGTCCGACCAGGACGATCGCTCCCGTCGGCGCGCGCTGTGTCACGTACCAGCGATACCCCAACGTGGATATCATGGCAGCAAGCCCGGCGGCGATCGCGAGTCCCGCGATCCGGCTGAGCGGCCCGGCCACGTCGGCGAGCGCGAGTTGCAGTGCGTTCACGCAACCACCTCCCCGAATCGATCGAGTGCGTCCCTCGATCCCACGGCGAACAGCTCGTCGCCCGCTGCGAGTCGACGGGTCCCCTTCGGGGCGAACTGCCAGCCGTCACCCGTTCGGGCGGCCAGCACGGCGACCCCGTAACGATCCCGAACGTCCGCTTCGTCGAGTGTAACGCCGTCAAGCTCGCTCTCGGAGCGGACTGTCAGCCGTCGGAACCGCTTTCCGGCCCGACGAAGCAGCGAGAGCACCTCGTACTCCCGGCGGACGCCACGGGATTCGACGATCACCGTCGCGCCGTCGGCGCGGAGGAGCGTCTCCACGTCGGACCCCGCGACCGCGAGCGTGACCTGTCCGTCCCCGCCGCCCGTCGTCGGCGCGCGCGCCGGTGCCAGCTCGGCCGGTGTCTCGGCACCGGTCGGTGTCTGTTCCGCCGGGATCGCCGCAGCCGTCTCGTCGGCATCAGGTCGCGTCGACCTGGCGCTGACGACCTCGCCACGAACACGCCCGTCCGGCGTCACCGCCACCACCAGATCGCCGCGAGCCAGCCCCGTCGGCACGAGCGCGTTCACCGAGACCGCTTTCCGATTTCCCTCAAGTCGCCGTGACAGCCCCGAGAGCGGCGGTGCGGCGGCGACGCTTGCCGACCCCGATTCGTCGATCGAGGCCGACACGTCACCCAGTTCGAACTCCGTCCGGAGGCGTTCGGCCAGCCGCGCCTCCAGCTCCGAGACCTGCAGGTCCGCAGGCAGTCGCCAGTCGCTGTCCCGGATCGCAGCCCGGAGGTGTTCAGGTAGCGGGGGGTACCCCTCGATGTCAGCGACGTCGCCGGTCACGCGGATCCGGATCTCGTTTCGCCCACCCACCATCTCGACGAGATCCGCAGAGAGGGTGCGCTCGCCGAGCGCGCGCAGCGAGAGCCGACGGGGGACCGACGCCCCGAGCTGGTCGCCCTTGGCGTGAGCGTATAGCGACATCATCATCACGACCAGCAATCCGGTCGTGACCGTCGGCGCGTTCGTGGAGGCGAGAATCGTCGGATCCGCCAGCGCGAGCAGGCCGCCGTTGATTCCCGCAAGCGCGACTGCCAGCACGACGACACCGAACCCCGGGAGCGTCACGCCGGTCACGTACTTGAACAGGAAGCCGAGCACGCCCGAGACCAGCGCCGGGATGATCCCGGTCAACACCCCCAGATAGAGCCCATAGACGATCGCGACGGGGAGTGGTTCCATATCTGCGTAGGGACGCGCCCGCCAGTTAGTGCTATCGGCGTCGTCGGCGCGAGTAGCCCCGCTGCCTTCGAACGGGCAGGCCACTTTCGGAGCGGGATCAAAACTACCATGCCAGTTCACTGCGACCGTGCGGATACCGACAAGGTGGTTTCCGGTGACTGAAAAACGAGAATATACCGACGATTACCCCGAGAAGACGCTGTATCTACCCGGCCCGACCGAAGTGCGCGAGGACGTCATCGAGGCGATGGCCGAGCCGATGTTCGGCCACCGCATGGATCGGATGACCGACCTCTACACGACGATCGTCGAGGACACCAGGGAGTTCCTCGATACCGACCAGAACGTGATCGTGCTCACGGCCTCGGGCACGGAGTTCTGGGAGGCGACCACGCTGAATCTCGTCGAGGACCGCATGCTCGTCCCGACGTCAGGGTCGTTCAGCGAGCGCCAGGCCAACGTCGCCGAGCGCCTGGGCAAGGCCGTCGATCGTATCGAGTACGACTGGGGCAAGGCAGTCAAACCCGAGGACGTCCGTGAAGCCCTCGAAGCGAGCGACGAGGGCTACGACGCCGTCGGCATGGTGATGAACGAGACCTCGACCGGCGTGCGCAACCCTGTCGAGGAAGTCGGTGACCTGCTGGGCGAGTATCCCGACACGTACTTCGTCGTCGACGCGATCTCCTGTCTGGGCGGCGATTACGTCGTTCCCGAGGAGCACAACATCGACGCGCTGTTCACCTCCTCTCAGAAGGCCTTCGCCATGCCGCCGGGACTCGCGATCACGACCGTCAGCGAGGACGCCTACGAGCGCGAGCTCGCGAAGGATTCAGCGTCGTGGTACGGCGGCTTCCAGCGGTGTCTGGACTACTACGACCGGAAGGGCCAGACCCACTCGACGCCCGCCATCCCGCTTATGCTGGCCTACCGCAAGCAGATGAAACACATGCTCGATGAAGGCCACAAGGCCCGTGACCAGCGCCACCGGGAGATGGCCGAGTACACCCGCGAGTGGGCCCGCGAGCACTTCGGCCTCTACGCCGAGGAGGGCTATCGCTCCCAGACGGTCACGGCCGTCCAGAACACCCAGGGCATCGACGTCGCCGCGACCATCGAGGACGTCTCCGAGGGGTACGACCTGGTCTTCTCGAACGGCTACGGGTCGATCGGCGAGGAGACGTTCCGCATCGGCCATATGGGCGAACACACCGTCGAGAGCGTCAAGGAACTGACCGACGCCATCGAGGACGTTGCCGGACTGTAGGCCGATAGACGGAGTTTCTAGCCGAATTTTATATGCGCAGAGTACGAATACACAGATACACAGATGTCCAGCAAGACGATCAGCCTCAAGGAAGAAACCTACGAGCGATTGCGGAGGGCCAAAGGCGAGGGCGAGAGTTTCAGCGACGTCATCGATCGGCTCCTCGGGGACGACGAGCATCCGCTGTACGGGCTCGTCGGGTTGCTTGCGGAAGACGAGGCCGACCGACTGCGGGAGCGCTCGCGAGCGTTTCGTGAAGACGTGGACTCACGGATGGACTCCGAAGGTCGGGCCGAACAGTGATTCTCGACGCCTGTTTTTTGATTGATCTGCTTGAGGGCGACGACGCCGCCGTCGCCAAGCTCGATGAGATCAGCGACGGCCTTCTGGTCGTCCCGACGCTCGTCTATACTGAAGTAGCCGTCGGCATCGACCCGGAGACGGCGGCCGGCGAACGATTCGAAGAGATCATGGACGGGATTCCGCTCGCCCCCTACGACGGGGAGGCCACACGCCACGCCGTCGACGTGCAGCGAGACCTGCAGTCGCGAGGCGAACGCATCGGTGCCGTCGATGCGATGATTGCCGGGATCGCACTCGCCCGCGGCGAACCGATCGTCACGCGAAACGCGGGCGAGTTCGCACGGACGCCGGTGCGCGTGAGTCCCTACTGATTGCACGTATCGTAGCCTTCTTTCTCTCGGCGACCGCGTACTCGGGCATGCCAGACGCCGAGCCGCCGGACAACCCCTACGTCGAGGATCCACCGACTGACTTCGAGCCAGTCGAAGACCTCGATCCCGAACGCGCCCGCGAGCAGGCCGAACAACTACGCGAGGCCATCCGCTATCACGACTATCGCTACTACGCCGCAAACGACCCCGTCGTCGGCGATCGGACCTACGACGCGCTCTTCGCTCGCCTGCACGATCTCGAAGACGCCTTCGACCTCGATCGCGAGGACAGTCCGACACAGCGCGTCGGCGGCGAACCCCTCGACGAACTGGCGACTGTCGAGCACGTCGCGCCGATGCGCTCGATCGAACAGAGTGGCGACGCTGAGGACGTGCGGGCCTTCGACGAACGCGTCCGCCGAGAACTGGTCGACGCGGGCTACGACGGCTCCGTCGAGTATCACTGCGAGCCCAAGTTCGACGGGCTCTCGATCGAGGTCGTCTACGAGGACGGCATCTACCAGCGGGCCGCGACCCGCGGCGACGGCGAGGAAGGCGACGACGTCACCGAGAACGTCCGGACGATCGGGGCCGTTCCCGAACGCCTCCGCGGGGGCTACCCCGACTACCTGGCCGTGCGAGGCGAGGTCTACATGCCGCGGGCGGCGTTCAACGAGTACAACCGCGAGCGCGTCGAACGCGGCGACGAGCCGTTCGCCAACCCGAGAAACGCCGCCGCGGGGACGCTCAGACAGCTCGATCCCTCGGTCACCGCCGAGCGCCCGCTGTCGATCTTCTTTTTCGGCGTGCTGGACGCGAGCACCCAGTTCGACTCCCAGTCGGAGCTGTACGAGCGATTCCCCGAGTGGGGCCTTCGCGTCTCTGATCGGGTCGAACGTGTCGAGGACATCGGGGCGGCGATCGAGTACCGCGATCGGATGCTCGAGGTCCGGGACGACCTCGACTACGAGATCGACGGCACCGTCATCAAGGTCGACGACCGCGCGGCCTGCGAGCTGCTGGGGTCGACCTCGCGATCGCCGCGGTGGGCCTTCGCCTACAAGTTCCCGGCCCGCAAGGAGACAACCCGGGTCCGCGATATCGTCGTCCAGGTCGGCCGCACCGGACGGTTGACTCCCGTCGCGCTGCTCGATCCCGTCGAGGTCGGCGGCGTCACTGTCTCGCGGGCGACGCTGCACAACCCCGCGGAGATCGACCGTCTCGGCGTCGACGTCAGCGACGAGGTCCGGGTCCAGCGGGCTGGCGACGTCATCCCGCAGGTCGTCGAAGTGACCGACAAGCGGGCCGAGGGGACCTTCGAATTCCCCGATCGGTGTCCGGTCTGTGGGGCACCCGTCGAGCGCGACGGGCCGATGGCGTTCTGTCCGGGCGGGTTCACCTGCGATGCACAGCTCGAACGAGCCATCGTCCACTACGCCTCCCGCGACGGGCTGGACATCGAGGGACTGGGTGAGTCCGGTGTCGAACAGTTGCTCGAAACCGGCCTCGTCGAGTCGCTTCCGGACCTCTACGAACTGAACGCCGAGTCGCTCGCGGACCTCGACGGCTGGGGGGAAACGAGCGCGGAGAACCTCCTCGCGGAACTGGAGGCCAGCCGCGAACCGCCGCTCGCGGATTTCCTCGCGGGGCTGTCGATTCCCGACGTCGGATCGACGACGGCTGCGGCGCTGGCCCGCAAGTTCGGCACGTTCGAGGCGTTCCGCGAGGTCGCCGAGGCTGGCGATACGGAGCGCCTGCAAGCAGTCGAAGACGTCGGCCCCGAGGTCGCCGACAGCATCGTCACGTTCTTCGGGCGCGATCGAACCCAGGAGACGCTGGATCGGCTGCTCGAACACGTCTCCCCGCAGGAAGCCGACACCGTCGGTGGCGACGAACTCGACGGGCTGACGTTCGTGTTCACAGGTTCTCTCGAAACGTACACACGCAGCGAAGCCCAGGACCTCGTCGAGACCCGCGGCGGAAACGCCACGGGAAGCGTTTCGGGCAACACCGACTATCTCGTCGTCGGCGACAGCCCCGGACAGCGAAAGCGCGAGGACGCCGATGCCGAAGGGGTGCCGGTCCTCAACGAGGAAGCGTTCGAGGAACTGCTCGAAGAGCGCGGCGTACTATAAGTCGGCTGTCCGGAGTTTCAGATAGCCCAGCGTCACCGGCAGAACGATCCACGCGAGCACGATTATTGCTCCGAACCACGGTTCGGCGTAGTAGGGCTCGCCATCAGGGAGACCGGGAGCGTACGCCACGAGCGCGACGGTCAGGTCGGGTTCGACGCCGGCGATCACGTTCCGGACGGCGGCAATCGGCTGGATCTGCCGCCAGACCATCGCCCAGGTCGGGGACGGTCCCGACGGGAACGAGAAGCCGTTGAGCACGTACCGGACGGCGACCGGCACACCTTCCCACAGCCGGAACAGGAAGACGATGAACAGGCCGAACGCGCCGGCGGCCGCGCGAGTCGTGTTGACTGATCCCGCCGAGAGCCCGATCGAGAGACTAACGAACACGGCCATTAGTCCGGCAGCGAAGACGACCGCAGCGAGCAGCGCGCTGGCGGAGACGGGAGCGCCGAGCGCGGCCGCCAGCACGCCTGCGATGGCGATCGAAGTGGTCGTCATCGCGACCACCAGCGCCAGCCGCCCGAGGAAGGTTCCGTAGACGACCTCCGTCCGCGAGAACGGGAGACTGAGCAACACCCGGAGCTCGCCCGAGGCGCGCTTGCCGACGATCTGGTTGTACGACATTGAGATCGCCGCGACCGATCCGAGAAACGCCATCGCCCCCAGTCCGATCCGCGGCACGTCCACGCCACGCGCGGTATCGGGGTTCGAACCGGCGAGATATCCGATCCCGAGCCCGACCAGCAGGAACAGCGCCCCGAGAGCGTACAGCTGTCGGTCCCGGATCGCGTCCGTGAAGTCCTTCCGCGCGATCTGGAGGAGACGGTTCATCAGTTCTCACCTCCCGTGTAGGAGACGAACAGGTCTTCAAGGGAGGCCTCGCTCGTCTCGACATCTTCGACGATCCCGGCCCCGTAACAGTCGCTGACGACCGCGCCCTTGGCGGCGTTCTCACAGCCGACAACGAGCGTCGTCCCCTCGACAGCGACGCTTGTGACGCCGTCCCGCTTCTGGACCGTCTCGATCAATCCGTCGGGAATCGACGCCATAGCTACCCGGATCTGTCCGGTCGCGCCGGCGGTCTCGCGGAGCCCGTCGATCGTGTCGACGGCGACCAGATGCCCCTGGTTGAGGATCCCGACCCGGTCGCAGACGGCTTCGACCTGTTCGAGGATGTGGCTGGAGAAAAACACCGTCGTGTCCCGCTCGGCCTCGGCCTGCACGATCTGGCGCATCCGCCGTGCGCCGTTGGGATCGAGGCCGGTCGTCGGCTCGTCCAGCACAAGCAGGTCGGGATCGCCGGCCAGCGCCATCCCGAGCATCAGTCGCTGTTTCATCCCCTTCGAGTAGTCTTCGACCCGTCGGTCCGCTGCCCCGGCGATCCCGACGCGGTCGAGAATAGCCTGGGGATCACCGTCGGCGCGTTTCGCCTGTAGTGCGAACTCGACGTGTTTGTGCCCGGTCATCCGGCCGAGCGGCCCGTAGCCTTCCGGGAGCACGCCCGTCCGCTCGCGGACGGGGATGGACTCGTCCTGTACGTCCATCCCGAACACGCGTGCCGATCCGGCGGTGGGACGGACGTGGTTGAGCAGGATGTCGATCGTCGTGGACTTCCCTGCACCGTTCGGGCCGAGAAAGCCGAACACTTCGCCTTCCTCGACCGTGAGATCGAGGTTCTGGAGGGCTGTGACGCTACCGAACTGCTTGGATAGGTCACTGATTTCGATCGCGGCCATACAACCGCGTTCAGCGGGGTGGGTAAAGTAAGTACCCTTACAGATCCGCGTTTTTGAACCGCCAGTAGCCAATCGCGACCGGGACGACGATCCACAGCAGGAGTATCACTGCTGCGGTCCACGGGCTCGCGTAGACCGCGTCAATGTCGCCGGCGTTAGCCGATAGGGGCCATTCGGTCATCGCGGACAGCGACGCGTTTAGCAGCTCGTTGAACGCAGCGTTCGGCATTATCGTCTGTGGAATGTACAACCAGTCCGGGTCTCCGGAAAGATCCAGCAGGAGGGTCACCAGGGCGATGATGACACTCCAGAAGAACTGGAGCACGATCAACGCGACGGACCCCGCGACCGCAAGCGAGGACGATCGCGTAATCGCCGAGACGCCGACGAATATGCTCACGTACAACGCGATGTAGACGAGAATCGCGACGAGGAATCCGGCCGCGACAGCGAGGAAATCGACCGACGTCAGGACTGAGCCGCCGAGCAACGCCGCACCGAGGCCGAGTCCGAGAACCAGCGACCCGATTGCCGGCACCGCAATGACGCCTGCTCGTCCGACGATTTTGCCGAGGATGACATCACTGCGCGTGTGCGGGAGCGATAGCAGTAATTTCAGGCTACCTTGCTCCCACTCGCCGACGATCGATTTGTGACAGATGATCGCGCTGATGAACATGATGAAGATGGTGATCGGACTCTGGACGAAAAACACCAGCCCGATACCTGCTTCGGAGGCGGGAACGCTCGCGGCGAGTTCGTCAGTGAAGTAGCCGTACGCCCCGCCGATACCGATCGAGAGGAGACCGAAGACGATAGCCAGCGCCCAGAACATCCGCGATCGGATCGCATCACGGAAGTCCTTGCGCGCGACCGCGATCCAGCTCATCGTTCACCTCCCGTGTACGCCATGAACAGCTCCTCGAGCGAGGCTTCCTCCGTTTCGAAGTCCGAGACGCTCGCACCGTTGTCTTCCAGTGTCGTCACGACGTTCATCTTCGCGCCGTCCTCGACCGAGGCGGTCAACAGGCCGTCGCTGAACGAGACGTTCGAGACACCCGATAGCGACTGTACCGCACCGACCGCTTCGTCGGTGACGCCGTCAGCTGTCACCCGAAGCGTCGCCTGCGTGCCCGCCGCATCGCGCAGGCCATCGACCGTGTCGACGGCGACGAGTTCGCCCTCGCGGAGGATCCCGACGCGGTCACAGACGGCCTCGACCTGGCTGAGGATGTGACTGGAGAAAAACACCGTCGTCCCGCGGTCGGACTCCTCGTTGACGATCTGTCGAACGTCCTGGACGCCTGAAGGGTCGAGCCCGGTCGAGGGCTCGTCGAGTATCAACAGGTCGGGATCGCCGACCAGTGCCATCCCGAGCGTCAGGCGCTGTTTCATCCCCTTCGAGAAATCGCCCGCCTTCCGGTCGACGGCGTCTCCCAGTCCGACGCGTTCGAGGACCGCAACCGGGTCGTCGTCGACCGCTTTGGACTCGGCGACGAACTCGACGTGATGGCGAGCCGTCAGCCGGTCGTAGACCTTGTATCCTTCCGGCAGGACCCCAGTTCGGCGACGTACCTCCTGGGAATCCGCCTGGGCATCGAACCCCAACACGCTGGCCGTGCCCGACGTCGGGCGGACGAAATCCAGCAGGATGTTGATCGTCGTTGATTTGCCTGCACCGTTCGGGCCGAGAAAGCCGAACACTTCCCCCTTGTTCACCCGCAAATCGACACCACGGAGGGCCATCACGGACCCACCGTACTGCTTCGTGAGTCCGTTTAATTCAATCGCTGCCATAGACAGGTGATTCGCCTCGGGGGAAATATAAAAAAGATAGGATATCGGATCGAATTGACGCCGACCGATCGCGATTGATTCCATCACTATCTATAAAAAGAACAGCGCGAGTACCAGGGGCCACCGTGCCCGTGGGTGAAGCGCGTCACCCCGTTACCCAAATGATTATTACAGTAGCAACCATACTTGGTTGTAACGGTCAGAAAACAACCCTCAAAGTATGGAGTTGACAACCTCAATTCCTTCGCTGGCCGTGTCGAGGTTTGGAAATGCGACTCCTCTCAAAACCCGCGTCTTTGGCGTGGTGAGACGGGAGTTGTCGGGTCGTGGTGGAGCGACCGACCTCCACGGACACCCTTCGTGGTGTTCGGGTGTTAATCCGGAGCCGACCCTTGATTGGGAAGGTCGGAGGGAATTAAATTCGCCTGCTGGTGCAGTGCGGCCCTAAACGGCGAAGCCCCGCGCCACCGTGCGCGGGGTACTTCACCGTTCCACTCCACCGGAGTTCGCCGTCGCTGGCGTGTTCGCCATGGTCGGGATCGTCGGGATGGCGGCCTTCGCCGTCGTCTTGCACCTCATCTCGCTCGTATACACGTGACCGTATCCAACCGCTCGTCGGTCAAATAGCTCTTTGAGCTACGGCAATCGGATTATGAGCGGGTCTCGTACGGCCGGATATGTCGATACAGCGGCTACTCCCCTCTCGCGTCGATCCCACGCCGCCGGACGATCCGGACGTGTTCGCGCTCGATGAGGACGACGCCTCGGACGCACTCGACGCGCTCTCTGCCGGCACCGCTCGCCAGATCCTCTCACAGCTCTACGAACGCCCCCATTCGCCGACCGAGTTACGCGAAGCGGTCGGGACCTCATTACAGAACGTCCACTACCATCTCGACAGCCTCGAATCCGCGGGCCTGATCCGGCAAGTCGGAACACGCCACTCCGAGAAGGGAAACGAAATGGCCGTCTACGGACCGGCCAGCGAGGCCGTCGTCTTCGTCGCTGGCGAGAGCGAGTCGCGCATCAAGCGCGCATTCTCCCGGATACTCGGTGCGGCGGCGCTTCTCGCCGGCGGGAGTCTCGCGTTCGGTGCGGCCGTCGAACGATGGCTCGCGCCCGAACCGGAGTCCCCTGAGCCGTCCGGGCCGGGGATCATGTCCGAATCACCCCGGACTACGACGGAGGTCATCAACGCGATCGACCCGACGCTCGCGTTTTTCCTTGGTGGTCTGTTCACGCTGGTGCTGGTCGTCGGCTGGTGGATACTCCGATCGCGGTAGCTATTCATCACGTTCGATCCGGATGGAACGCCGTCCCGTCCGTGTGTTGGCGAGCGAAATGACAAACCGTATGCCACTCCAATTTGAACGGCTACACGTATGGACGTACAGTCCGTTTCCGAACTCGATCCGGCGAAGCGACGCGCCCTGTTCGAACGCGATGCGGGGCTCGAAGAGATCCGCGATGACGTCGCGGAGATCGTCCATCGCGTCCGTAACGAGGGCGACGTCGCACTCCGGGAGTACTGTCGGAAGTTCGACGACGTCGAGGTGGGCAACTTCGACATCACGGACGATGCCGAGCGGGCCTACGAGTCAATCGACGACGACGTCCGCGAGGCCATCGAGACTGCCGCCGACAACATCCGGGAGTTCCACCAGCGCCAGGTCCCCGAGGACTGGTCCTACGAGACCGAGGGTCGCGAACTCGGCCGTCGGTTCTACCCGCTCGATAGTGCGGGCGTCTACGCACCGGGCGGCACGGCGGCGTACCCTTCGAGCGCACTCATGGGGATCGTCCCGGCGAAGGCGGCCGGCGTCGAACACGTCGTCGCCGTGACGCCGCCGGCCGACCAGATCAACCCGGTCACGCTCGCGGCGATTCACGCCGGTGGAGCCGACGCGGTCTACCAGATCGGTGGTGCACAGGCGATCAGTGCGATGGCGTACGGCACCGAGTCGATCGATAGCGTCGACGTCATCGTCGGCCCCGGAAATCGATGGGTGACGGCTGCCAAAGCCGAGGTCCGCGGCGACGTAAAAATCGACATGCTCGCCGGTCCGAGCGAGGTACTCGCGCTCGCCGACGACAGTGCGGATTCGGAGCGGCTGGCCGCCGAGACGATCGCACAGGCCGAACACGATCCACACGCTGCCGTCGTGGCCGTCACTGACGATCCGGAGCTCGCCGACGCCGTTCTCGAAGAGATCGAGGACCAGGTCAGCGAGCGCGAGCGCGAAGACATCATCCGGGAAGCCCTGGACAACGAGGCCAGCGGCGTGTTCGTCGCTCGGTCGATGAGCGAGGCGGCGCTGTTCGCCGATCAGTTCGCGCCCGAGCACATCTACATCGAAGCCGAGGACGAGGACGCGTTGCTCGATCGGATCGAAAACTACGGGAGCGCCTTCCTCGGGGCACACTCCCCGGTTGCGGCTGGCGATTACGCCAGCGGAACCAACCACGTCCTCCCGACCGACGCGCAGGCCCGAATCGCCAGCGGCCTGTCGGTCGATACGTTCGTTCGATCGGCGACTGTCCAGCGACTCTCCGAAGACGGACTGTCCGAGTTACGGGGGACGATCACCACGCTCGCCGATCGTGAAGGGCTGGAGGCCCACGCCCACAGCGTCGACGTTCGCTTCGAAGACGATTGAAATTCGCGACTGCGCTACCCTTCCAATTCGAACGCGACGACGGCCTCGGCCTGATACTCACGGTCCTCGGCCGTCGCGAGTTCGACCCCGAACTCCTCGACTTCGACCCACTGGATGTTTTCGAGGGTCGCCTCGGCGCGTTCGATCGCGTCGTCGACTGCGTCCTCGAAGCTCTCTGTGCTCGTCCCGATCAGCGTGATTTTCTTGAACACCATTGTAGTCACCTGCTAGCACGGCCCTAGCGGACCGTGTGCAGTCCCCAAATTATCCTGGTAAACCGATATAGTTAACGACCGCTACAGTCTTGCCGTCGGAACTCCGAGGTGCGGATATGCGGTACGAAGACCAGGGTTTGCGCGAGCCGCGCGACGAGCCGTGGGTCAGCGCGGGTCCGGGTGACGGGTCGTTGCCCCGTACTGAGGCAATCAAGGACGAACGCGTCCGTCGGTGGGACGTTGCGACGCCGAGCGCGACGCTGATCGGTCGGACACAGGGTTCTGAGGAGGCGTTCCCGGAACGGCTTCGACGGCTCCACGAGGAACGACACCCGGCGATGGCCGGTCACAGCGAACGCATGCATCAACTGGACAAGATCCGGATCGCTCACGCGATCTGTTCGCAACTCGATCTGACTCCCTGGGAGCGTGACCGCGTGCTCGGGCTGGTGGCCGAACTCGATCTGACGGCATTCGGCAGCCAGCGGGCCGTCCCGACCGTTACGCTGGTCGTCGTCAGTTACGTCGTCGACCGCGAGCGTCAGCGCCAGCTCGGCCTGCACGACGACGAACGCCTCGCCGGGCTATCCGCCGATAGCATGGAACGGCTGTACGAACTCTATGACCCGATCACCGACGACGAGCGCTACCGGCGCTTGCTCGACCGACAGGGGTTGACGACGACGAACGTCAACCGGCTCAAGCGTGTGCTCGAGACACAGATCGAAGAGCGAGACCTCGACGGGGCAGTACTCGGTCGGTCGCCGTTCCGGGATCCGACACTTCCAGTCGCGGCTGTCAGTCGGGATCGGTCCGGCGCGGATACACCTCAATCGGAGTAGCCGCCGCGCTCGTTCGCTACGCGGCTCTCGACGCAAAAATCCCGATAGATCGCTTCGGCTATTCGGATTCGAGCAGGTCCTGCGTGACAGCGACCAACTCGGAAATATCGGCCTCGATGAGCCGGTCGTCACCGAACTTCAGACGGAGACGCGGCCGCCCGACGTCGATCGGGACCTTCTCCGTATCGATCAGGCCCTGATCTTCCAGTTGCGTTTTCGTGCGTGAGAACGTCGCCTTACTCGCGAGGCCGATGTCCTCGCCCCACTTGCTGATGTCGTAGAGCAACTCGCCGTTCTTGGCAGCGACGAGGAGGCTGATCGTCACCTCGTCGAGCCCATCCCCGTTGCCACGGGCGGTTTCGAGCGAGTCCAGCACGGCGTCGAAATCGGCCCTGACGTCCTCTCCGATGTCCCGATCGAGCGTCTCCCGAACGCGGGAGATCGGCGGTGTCCGGAGCTTGAACCGCTTGGCGACTTCCCACTGGTCGGTGTAGTGTTCGTAGGCGTCGGTGACGAACGCGTCTTCGGTCGTCGTGAGGCCTGCAACCTGCGAACCGGCAGTCGCGAGCGAGACGACGAAATCGGTCGAAATCAGCAGTGAATTGACCGGCGGATCTTCGAGCACCCGCAGCGTGAGCGAATCCGACTCGATCAGGTCGGCTGCTGCACTCGCCACCAGGAAGTCGTCCATGACATCCTTGAGCGTCCGTTCTTCGGCGAGTACGTTGACTACCGGCACCTGCTCGAAGTCACCCATCGACGCAACGAGCGCACGCACCGTTTCGTGAGACGGATTGACGACAACGAGTTCTTCAGCGTCCGAAAGAGCTGTCTCGAGTATACTTTCGACGTCCGACTCGAGGAGGTTTTGGCTGACCATAACGTATTACTACATACTACCTCTGTGCATTTAATTGTATCGCTACGATTGGTTTTATTTCATTAGAATGTAAGGACAATGGCCCGAGAACCATGTAGTGTTACATTCCACCCCCTCTTTAATGCCACGAAAGTAACCGCATGCAGCTGGTTTCGGTATGCGGCGTCGACGGCTTCCGTTCCATCGGGATAACAGTTTGTGTTCTTATATCTTGCCGGATATGATTTTACAATTGACATCATTCCGGTGGCGAATCCGACTGTCTGTTGTGCCTGGCCCGTGAGGAACCAGCCGACGTACCTGATCCGACGCCCCGCTGTGTCACTACCGGGAATCAACTCAATCTGCGCTTCGATAGACGAAGTAGCCACTCGTCGCGGTGAAACAAATGCCGGCCGCAGGCCCCCAGTTGGGGCGACAGTCGCGCAGCGCGGACGGGCATGCGAGTGGAGCCGGAGCGATCGGTCAGCCAGACGTATCACCCGGTCGGATTCCTCCTCAGAACCGGACGCCTCGCCCGCCGGTCGCCAGTATGCGTCCCACGCGAGAGATCACTCCCTCAGACGCGATCGACACTCTGGCGTATATTCTCTGACACGACTGTCGGTTTCCTGCTGCACTGTCGCGGCTGACGGTCGTACCTGAGTGTCGGCCGGCAGGCACACCTCACTGGTACGGTCGATCAGTCAGCCACGACGCGCGCGCAGTACTGTCACCCCCAGGCGACCATGCAGTTGATATCTATCGCATTCACTGCCTTATATTTACCGGTTGTATCGTGTAGAAACGATCGGGCTGTTCGGCCGGCCGGAACCAGACAGGTAGATTATTATCCGACTAGCCGCCAACCACGAACATGGATTACGACGCGGTACGAGCGATCGATCCGGAAGTTGCAGCGGCTCTCTCCGGTGAAGTAGAGCGGCAAAACGACACGCTGGCGATGATCGCCAGCGAGAACCACGTCAGCAAGGCTGTGCTCGAGGCCCAGAGCTCCGTGCTGACGAACAAATACGCGGAGGGGTATCCCGGCGAACGGTACTACGGTGGCTGTGAGTACGCCGACGAGATCGAACAGCTGGCGATCGAACGCGCTACGGAGCTATGGGGTGCCGACCACGTCAACGTCCAGCCTCACTCGGGCAGCCAGGCCAACATGGGCGTCTACCTGGCGATGCTCGAACCCGGCGACAAGATCCTCTCGCTGGATCTCACCCACGGCGGTCATCTCTCGCACGGTCATCCCGCGAACTTCGCCGGCCAGGTCTACGAGGTCGAACAGTACGAAGTCGACGCCGAGACGGGCTACCTCGACTACGAGGGGCTCCGTGAGCACGCCGAGGCGTTCGACCCGGACATCATCGTCTCGGGCTACTCCGCGTACCCCCGAGAGATCGACTTCGAGCGCATTCAGTCGGCGGCCGACGCCGTCGATGCGTATCACCTCGCCGATATCGCACACATCACCGGGCTGGTCGCAGCTGGCGTGCACGAATCGCCCGTCGGCGTCGCCGACTTCGTCACCGGTTCGACCCATAAGACGATTCGGTCGGGTCGCGGTGGTATCATCATGTGTGACGAGGAGTACGCCGACGACATCGACTCGGCGGTGTTCCCCGGCAGTCAGGGCGGCCCCCTGATGCACAACGTCGCCGGCAAGGCCGTCGGTTTCAAGGAAGCACTGGAGCCCGCGTTCGAGGAGTACGCCGAACAGACGGTCGCGAACGCGCGGGCGCTGGCCGATCAACTCCGGGACCACGGGCTCGAACTGGTCTCGGGCGGCACCGACAACCACCTCGTGTTGATCGATCTGCGTCCCTCACACCCGGACACGACCGGCAAAGACGTCGAGGAAGCCCTCGAAGAGGCAGGGATCGTGCTCAACGCCAACACCGTCCCGGGCGAGACGCGCTCGGCGTTCAACCCCTCCGGCATCCGCGCCGGGACGCCTGCACTGACGACCCGCGGTTTCGACGAGGACGCTATCCGGGAAGTCGCAGACTTGATCTACGCAGTCGTCGATGCGCCCGACGACGAGGGCGTCATCGCCGACGTCAGCGACCGGGTGACGGCACTCACTGACGAGTTCCCGCTGTACGACGACGAAGAACCGCTTTACGAGTGATAGCCGTCCGACAGTGAAAGGAGTCACCGATGGGATCCGCTACGGTCACGCGCACGGTCGAAGCCCCGCCTGACGCAGTTCGGGACGTCCTCGGAGAGCTCGAACCGTTCATGCGGGCTTCCGGGTTCGACGAGGTCGACATCGACGGCGATCGAATCGAGATCTCGAAGGCCCTCGGTTTGTTGCGGATCTCGCTGACGCTTCGAGTCTACGAGGAAGACGATACGGCGCTGGCCTACGAGCAGACTGACGGGATCTTCGAATCGATGGTGACGACGTATGAACTGTCCGAACAGGATAGTCACACGGCGGTCACTGCCCGGACGGAGTTCGCGCTCGACGCGCCCGGCGGCTCGATTCTCGACGGGACGATCGTTCGGCGCCAGCGCCGAAAGGAGCTTGAGGCCCAGCTCGACTTCCTGGAAAGACGGGTCTCGTAGTGGAAGCGACGGGGCCCGTAACTGAAACGACGGGGCCGTTACATCGAGGGGGCGACGAGCGGGCTGGATTCGAGTTCCTCGATGATGGCCTCGCGGTCGCTCTCGACGGAGTCGACCGGCTTGATGTCGAACTCCTCGACGAGCAGTTCGACGACGTTCTCCGAGAGGAACGCCGGCAGCGTCGGGCCGAGTCGGATCCCCTCGACGCCCTGGCTGAGAAGCGCCAGAAGCACTGTCACGGCCTTTTGCTCGTACCAGGCGATGTCGTAGGCGATCGGCAGGTCGTTGATGTCTTCGACGCCCAGCGCCGCCTGCAGCTCCATCGCGATCTTCAACAGTGAGTACGAATCGTTGCACTGTCCGGCGTCGAGGACGCGCGGGATCCCACCGATGTCGCCCAGGTCGAGCTTGTTGTACCGGTACTTCGCACAGCCGGCGGTCAGAATGATCACGTCGTCGGGCAGGGACTCGGCCATTTCGGTGTAGTACTCCCGTTCGGGATGGCGGCCGTCACAGCCGCCCATGACGACGAATCCGCGGATGTCGCCGGCCTGGATGGCTTCGATGATATCATCCGCCCGGTCGAGCACGGCGTTGTGTGCGAACCCGTTCGGCACCGTCCCGGTCTCGATCTCCTCGGGCGGTTCGGTCTCCTTGGCGTGTTCGATGAGCGCCGAGAAGTCCTTCTGGCCGCCGTCCGCGCGGTCCTCGACGTGGGGTAACCCGGGGAACCGGACGACGCCGGTCGTGTAGGTCCGGCCGGCGTAGGAGTCGTTTGGCGGGACCAGGCAGTTGGTCGTCATCAGCACGGGGCCGTTGAACGCCTCGAACTCCTCGTGTTGTTGCCACCAGGCGTTGCCGTAGTTGCCGACGAAGTGGTCGTACTCCTCGAAGGCGGGGTAGGCGTGCGCCGGGAGCATCTCACCGTGGGTGTAGACGTCGACGCCTTCGCCTTCAGTCTGTTCGAGGAGCTCTTCGAGGTCCTTGAGGTCGTGGCCGCTGACCAGAATCGCCGGTCGGTCCCGCACCCCGATGTCGACCTCGGTCGGCTCGGGGTGGCCGTACGTACTGGTGTGGGCCTCGTCCAGCGTCGCCATGACTTCGGTTCCGACCTCCCCGGCCTCGAGTACCAGACCGATGAGGTCGTCGACGCTCAGCTCGTCGTCGAGCGTCGCGGCGAGCCCGCGCTGGACGAACGCGAACACCTCGTCTTTCTCCTCGCCCAGAACGTAGGCGTGGTCGGCATACGCGGCGATGCCCTTGATTCCGTAGGTAAGCAGCTCCCTGAGAGATTGGATGTCCTCGTTTTCGGTCGTCTGGACGCCGACCTCGGGGGCTTTCTCGTAGAAGGCCGCGCTCTCCGCTGCTTCCCAGGTCGCCGCCTCCGGGAGGGCAGCCTCGTCGATCGGCCCGACCTCGCGCTCGTAGCGCTCACGGAGGTCCCGACGACGTTCGAACCCCTCGCGGATCTGCTCTTCGAACCATTCGGGGTCGAAGTTGACGTTCGTGATCGTCGAGAACAGCCCCTCAGCGATGAACACACGGAGATCCTCGTCGACGATTCCCTCCGCGCGTGCCTCCTCGGCGAGATACGCGAGCCCTTTCAGTTCCCAGACGAACAGGTCCTGGATGTTCGATGTCTGGGCGTCCTTTCCGCAGACGCCGGTATCCGTACACGCCTCGTTGCTGAGCGTCTCCTGACACTGATCGCAGTACATACTCATGGGGGATCACCTGGTTGCGAGGACACGCACAACTCCCGATCCGGCCGGTGTGCCGTATCGATCTCGCGTCCTCGTCATACCTATGTCGATGATCGCCACCCACACGTATCTCCTCCCGAACTTGTTCGGATTCTGATAATTCTTCCATATTGTTCGTTATAGACATCGTCGACGGATGATCCTTATGATATTCGTTTCGACACGTTGCCGGAACAGTTTACTCGCAGTGGGTGCATTTACCGTCCATGGGTGACGAGACCAGACAGCGAGAGGCGCTGCTCGAAGCGATCGAGAACATCGCGGACCGGATCGACGAGGAAAAGACACATCTGACAGATCTGGACTCCGCGATCGGTGACGCCGACCACGGGGCGAACCTGAATCGCGGATTCAAGGCTGTCATGGAAAAGCTCGAGGGGATGGACGACGATGCCGACGTCCAGGAGATCGCCAAGACGGTCGGGATGACGCTCGTCTCCGAGGTCGGCGGAGCAGCCGGACCGCTGTACGGCGGTTCGGCGATGACCGCCAGCACGGAACTCGAAGACGGGATCACGGCCGAATCCTCGGTCGCGTTCGCCGAGGCGTTCCTCGAAAAGTTGCAGGACCGCGGGGACGCCCGCGTCGGTGACAAGACGATGGTCGACGCGATCACGCCGGCGGTACACACCTACAAGAAGTCCATCGAACAGGACGACTTGCCGCCCCTGGAGGCGCTGGCGAAGGCCGTCGACGCGGCCGAGCGCGGCGTCGAGTTCACCGTTCCGCTCCGGGCGAGCAAGGGCCGCGCCTCCTTCCTCGGCTGGCGCTCAACCGGTCACCGGGATCCCGGTGCGACGAGTACGCTGTTCATGCTCGAGGAGATACTGGATACCGCGGACGACTACCTCGAAGGCGACACCGACGTCGACGCCACGTCGCCGACGATTCCCGACGCGGAACCGGACGAACCAGAGGGGGAGTGAGATGATCGGACTGCTGATCGTCTCTCACAGCGGACAGGCCGCCGCCGGGATCAGGGAGATCGCTCTCGAGATGGGCGGCGAAGAAGAGACCATCGCGGCCGTCGGCGGCGACCCTGACGGCGGCATCGGGACGTCTATCGACGACATACGGGAAGCGCTCGCGGACCTCCTGGAGGTGACCGACGGCGTCGTGATGCTCGTCGACCTCGGTAGCGCCGTAATGAACGCAGAGACGGCCATCGAGATGGTCGAGAGCGACGCGGTCGTCATCGCCGACGCCCCCGTCCTGGAGGGCGCACTCAACGCCGCGGCCAGCGCGACCAGTCCGAAAGCCACCGTCGAGTCCGTTCGCGAGTCCGCCGAGGACGCCGCTGACATCTCGAAGCTGTGACATCCTCCTCGCCGTAAACGGCGAGGCTTCCCCTGCATGGGGAATACCAGTCAGTCGTCGCTGGTAGAGGGTTCCGACTCTTGGAACGCCGTGAGCGTCATCTGCGAGGGTGTCTCGCTCGTCTCACGGTGAGTCGTGGCGGTGTCACTACCGCTCCCATCCCGAGGCGAGTCATCGCGTTCCGCCTTGTCAAGCGGGACGCTCTCTCCCCACGGGTCAACCCGTCGTGCGATATTCGCGGAAGCGTTGATGTCGGCCTGAAACGTCGAAACGTGGCAGTCGTCGTGCGGACACCGGAACTCGGCTTGTGAATCCCGCCGACCGATACGGTGGCACGAGTGGCACGTCTGCGAGGTGTACGCCGGATTCACGTACTCAACCGGGATGCCTGCTTCCGTCGCCTTGTCCTCGATGCGCCCTTGGAGTCGGGCGAACGCCCACGAGTGAAGGCGACGGTTCATGTACTTCCCGTAGTCGAGTCGTTCGCGGATGTACGTCAGATTCTCCATCACCAACACCGGGTTCTCGAACTGTCGGGCGTGCTCGACGGCTTCCCGAGACGCCTTCTCCACGATGTCGGTGAGCGCGTTCTGGTAGTGGTCGAACCGTTCGTCGGTACGCCACTCCGAAGCGTCACGCTCTTGGAGTCGTTTCAGGGTGGTGTGCATCTCTTTGCGGAGATGCTTCGCTCTGTTTCCGCTACGCACGAGCGGGTCAGTCGGAGAACCGTCCTTGAGGGCACAGCCCGTAATGAGGGCGGTTTCTCCGATGTCTAAGCCGATGTGCGTGGCGTCACCGTCCGTCGCTGGTTCTTCGACCGGGTACTCGACGGTGACGTGCAGTACCCAGTTCTTCCGATGCTGTTGAAGCCGTATCTCGCCCGCCTTCGCGTCCTCCGATACGAGGTCGTGCCAGAGGTCTTCCTGTTCGGGGTTGATGCGGAGCGGTATCCAGAAGTTCGTTCCCCGACCGGGACGGGGAACCCACCACGTGAACTCGTAGTCGCGTTCTTCGGAGTGGTCGAACTTGGCGGCTTGGTTGGTGAGCCGTATCGGGTGTTCGTCGTCCAACTCCTTGGCGTTGTACGTCTTACGGAGTTGCGGGACGTAGTTGCAGAGGGCGGCCTTCGCCTGATACGGGAGGTCGTAGGGCGTCACGATGTCGCTCACCGCCGACATGGTACTCGCCCCGGAGTCGAACGCCTCTTGCAGACCGTCACGGTAGGTTTCGAGCAGGTCGTTGAGTTTCGACTGCTTGTGCGCGGTGGGTGGCGCGAACGTCGCCTGCAACGTCTTCGTGACGGTCGTGGACATCGCTACTGTTCCTCCACGTACTCCATCAGCACGTCGATGCTCACCTGTCCGGTGGTGGCGAGGAAGTATCCCGGTTGCCAGAACGCGCTGTCGAGCGCCTGCAGAGTCTCGGGGTGCTCGTCCCGAATCTTGCGAGACGAGACGCCTTTGAGCGAGTTGATGAACTTGGTGAGGTTCGTGGTGGGCTTCGCCGTGAACAGGATGTGAACGTGGTCGGAACCGCCGTTGACGTTCTGGATGCTCACGCCGAAGTCCTCGGAGATGTCGCTGGCAATCTCACCGATGCGTTCGGCTATCTCGTCGGTGAGGATGTCCGCGCGGTACTTTGTGACGGTCACAAAGTGATATTGGAGCGCGTAGACCGTGTGCGACCCTTTTTCGAGGTTGTACTTCATTTGGCCGTACTGATTTCTGCATATCCAATTCTAATAAAGGTTTGCCGTCGTGGGGTATTCGGCCTGCAACCGACGGTGGAACATGAGGCAGTTGTCGGCTTCACGCCCGCCCTAAAGAGCGGGATTCTCGCCTTGAAAAAAGATAGACTGCTAGCTGCGAGACCCGGCACGCTGATTCGTTTTCAGGGACTGAGAGCCCGCGGCGCGCTTAATGTCGCTGGCACGGCTAGTTCCGCCAGAGCCGATATGACCCTCACCCCACGGGAGACCGAACACTACGACCAGGTCGGTGACGGGACCGTCCGCTGTCGGGTCTGTCCGCGGACCTGCGTGGTCCCGGAGGGCGAACGCGGCGTCTGTGGCGTCCGCGAGAACCGTGACGGTCGCCTGTATCTGACAAGCTACGGACGGGCGGTCTCGACCTCGATCGATCCGATCGAGAAGAAGCCCCTCTTTCACGTCGCGCCCGGTGCCGACGTGCTCTCGGTCGCCACAAAGGGCTGTAACCTGCAGTGTGACTTCTGTCAGAACTATCGCATCGCCATCGAGTACGAGGACGTGCCCGAGCACGAGCGGCCGCCCGCGGAGCTGGCCGGTCGGATCGAGGTCGGCGACGCCGACGGGCTGGCTTACACCTACACTGAACCGACGATCTTCATGGAGTACGCGCTGGACACCATGCGGGCGTCGCCCGACGACGCGCTGCAGGTGTTCGTCTCGAACGGCTACATGCGCCCCGAGACGGTCGACACGCTCGCGCCCCACCTCGACGCGATCAACGTCGACATCAAGGGCGACCGGGAGTTCTACCGCGAACACGCCGGCGTCCCGGATCCCGAACCGATCTTCGAGACCGTCGAACGGTTCGCCGAGAGGGACGTCCACGTCGAGGTGACGAATCTCGTCATCCCCGGCGAAAACGACGACGAGACGAGCCTCCGCGAGCGCATGGCGTGGATCGCCGAGGACGTCGGCACCGAGACCCCGGTGCACGTCTCCCGGTTCCACCCGGATTACAAGCTCACCGACGTCCCGCCGACGCCGATCGAGACGATCGAGCGCGCGATGGAGATCGCCACCGAAGTCGGCCTGGAATACGTCTACAGCGGGAACGTCCCCGGCCACGAGAGCGAGTCGACCTACTGCCCGGGCTGTGGCCGACTCCTGATCGAGCGGAAGGGATTCGCGGTTCGGAGCATCGACCTCGAAGACGGCGCCTGTCCGCAGTGCGGCCGGGAGATTCCGATCGTGGGGTCACCACACGGACCGTCGGACGGTCGCCGCCGTCGCGCGTTCTGAGACTCGATCCACCAGTGAAATCATGTCAGAGAGCACGTCTCCCACGGATCGATTCGACCCCGACGCGGGTCGAGAAGTGGTATCGCGCGCCAGACAGGCGATCGAGGACGCCGTCACTGCCGACGGCGAATCGACGCCGTCGCTGGATCCGCCGAGCGATCGTCTTCGGGTGATCCGAGGGAGCTTCGTCACGATCAAACGCGGCGGGCGCTTGCGGGGCTGCATCGGTCGGCCGGCCCCGGACGAACCGCTCGGAACAGTTGTCGTCGACGCCGCGGTCGATGCCGCGTTACACGATCCACGCGTGTCGGCAGTCAAACCGGACGAGCTCGGTAACGTGACGGTTTCGGTATCCGTCCTCTCGGAGCCCGAACCGCTCCCGACCACGGACCCCGAGCACGTCGAGGTTGGCACACACGGGCTGATCGTCCAGCGCGGTCGCGCGCGCGGGCTTCTCCTGCCGCAGGTCGCTGTCGATCAGGACTGGGACGCCGAGACGTTTCTCGACGAGGCCTGTCGGAAGGCGGGGCTGTCGCCCGATGTCTGGCGTGGGGGTACTGTCGACATCGAGCGATTCACCGGCCAGGTGTTCTCGGAAGCACGGCCACGAGGCACAGTTGTCGAGCGACCTCTCGGCCGGCCGTCAGATGCCGGCCAGCGCGACGCGGGCGGAGCGCAACCTCGAACCGACGGCGGAACGGTCAGGGAACCGGCCGTCGCAGGCGAGTTCTACGCCGACGATCCGGACACACTGCGAACGCAACTCCGCGAGAGCTTCACCCACGAGATCGGCCCCGGCGCGCTGGCCGACCACGAGGGCGACTCGCGCCCGCTCGCGCTGGTCGCCCCGCACGCCGGCTACCCCTACTCGGGCCCGGTCGCCGCCCACAGCTACGCGACGATCGCCCACCGCTCGAAACCGGAGACCGTGGTCGTACTCGGACCGAACCATCGCCGGGTCGGTGCGGACGTGGCCGTCGCCCCGAGCGATCGGTGGCGAACGCCGCTGGGCGAGACGTCGGTCGATCGGGGCCTGGCGCAGGCTGTCGTCGACGGCGCGGACGGCGCGACGTTCGACGCGGTCGCACACGAGACTGAACACTCCGTCGAGGTGCAGGTCCCGTTCCTGCAGCACGTCCTCGCGGACGTCTCGATCGTCCCGATCTGTCTCGGAGCGATCGGCCACGATCGGGCTGCATCGCTCGGCGCGACGCTCTCGTCGGCCATCGATCGAGCCGGGCGGGACGCAATCATCGTGGCTTCGACGGACCTGACACACTATCAGTCCCACGACGCCGCCCGCGAGGCCGACCGTCCGATCCGCGAGGCGATCGAGGCGCTCGACACGGACGCGATCGCCCGGCGCGTGGCGAGTGGCCACTCGATGTGCGGACCGTGGGCGACCGTGGCAGCCCTGCGTGCCGCTCGCGAGCGCGGTGCTGATTCGGGCGATGTGCTCACCTACGCGACCAGCGGCGACACGGCGGGCTCGCCGGGGCGTGTCGTCGGGTACTGCAGCGCCGCGATCCGATAGTGCACTACACAGAAAGTCGTCCGGCCCCTAGGCCAGCGGCTCGGCCGCGATCTCTCGGCGCAGCCTCGCGAGCCTCTCGGCGTCGATGCCGCCCACGCAGGCCTCGATGACGGCGCCGACTTCCTGGCGGGAGACCTTCACGCCGTCCGGATGAAGCACGTCCTCGGGCCGTGACTCGACCTCCCGGAGCGTGCCGACTGCCAGCAGATACGGAATCGCCCAGCCGGCGGTACGGTTGCCCGCCCGCTCGGGGACGTGTTCGAGCCACGTCTGGGCGTCGTCGAGATACGCGCGTGCGTCGTCGATCGTGCGCCGGACGACCGAGACGACGCCGTCGACGTTGTCCGGATCGTCAAGTTCGTCCTGGTCGACCCCTTCGTCGGCCAGTTCGTCGGCGGGCAGATAGACGTTGTTTTCCGCCTGGAAGTCCGCGCCGACATCCTTCGTGATGTTCACTAGCTGGAGTGCGAGCCCGAACGCCTCGGCGTTGTCTTCGAGCGGACCGCGGGTCTCGGTGGGTGTCTCCTCGTCGCAGACCAGATTCGTCACGAGTTCGCCGACCGTCCCGGCGGCGTAGTGGCAGTACTCGTGGAGCTCCTGACGCGCCTGCAGACGCAGTCCGTCCTCGGACGCGTACCGCTCGACGAACGTCACCATTCCGCCGACGAGTTCGCGAGCCGGCGGTCGGATCGCGTCCTGAATCCGGTCCGGCTGTGCCCGGAACACGCGGACGACCCGTTCAGTCTGGGCGACGAGGTCCCAGTCCGCGTTCCGCTCGTCCGGAATCCACTCCCGGACGTCCGTCTCGAATCGCTCGGCGGTCGTCGGGTCGTCCGGATCGAGTACCGCGTCGTACGTTCGGAGTAGCTGTCCCTTCCGCTCGGCAGGGATGTGGCCCGCGTCCTCGATCGTGTCCGGAATTCGACAGAGAAGATATCCCACACAGATGGACGAGGACATCGGCTCTTCGAGGACGTCGATCGTGATCGCGAAGGTCCGGGAGACCTCCTGGACGATCTCGTGGCTCCAGGCGAGATCGCGCTCTACCGTCGAGGGGTCGATGCGTTCCGAAGTATCGGCCATTTGCTGTATCGTCCATTAGGGACGGGGGTTGAAAACTCCGGTACATTTCTGACAATCAGTCGACTCGCGGCAGCGCCAGCGCGCCGACCGCCAGCGCGAGGGCCGCGAGGCCGATCAGGACCGCGAGGTTCGCGAGCGGATCCCCCGACGAGTCGAACGTCGCCGCGCGCACGCCCCGCGAGAAGTACGTCAGCGGCGATAGCTCCAGCGCCGGGCGGAACCACGCCGGCAGGAGCGACGGCGGCGCGAACGTCTCCGAGAGGAACAGAAGCGGGAGCGCGATCGCGTTGCTGGTCGCGATGACGCCGTCCTGGGAGTCGGCGAGCGCCCCGATCAGCGCACCGATCCCGCAAAACAGCGCCACGCCGGCGACGACGAACGGAATCAGCAGCGGCGAGAGAGTAATCTCCGCGCCGGTGACCACGACCAGCAACGCGAGCAGCAGCAGCGCGGCCAACCCGATGACGGCGACGTTGACGAGCGTCTGGGCGAACAGCCACTCCCAGCGCCGCAGCGGCGTGGTCGCCAGCTTCTCGAAGCGGTTGCCCTCGCGGTGGCGTGCGACTTCGCTTCCGACCCGTGACAGCGGCGTGAACAACACGACGACGGCGAGATACCCAGGCACGTAATAGCCAGGCGGCTCGGCGAACAGTCCGCCACCGCCCGCCCCCGTCTCGATCAGCGCACCGAAGATGAGGACGATCAACAGTGGGAACAGGAAGGTGAAAAACACGGCCGTGCGCCGCCGGAGAAAGGACAGCGCCGCCGCCCGCGAGGAGGCTCGAAGCCGTCCGGTCCGACTCATGGCTCGCCCCCGTCGGCTCTGACCGGCCCACCGGCGTCCAGCTCGGCCGGATCGACCGGGTCCCCGCTGTACCCGACTGCCGTATCCGCTATTTCGAGGTAGACGTCCTCCATGTCCGGTTCGCGCCAGGCCAGCGATTCGGGCTCGACGCCGGCGGCGGCCAGCCGATCGACCACCCGGCCGATCTCCGTCGGTGACACGTCGTGGACGACGAGTTGCCCGTCCCGGACCGTCGTCTCGAACCCGATCGACGGCGCCCCCGTCAACTCGTCCGTGAGGTCGATCACGAGCCGGGGCCGCTCGCCGTATCGCTCGATCAGTGCGTCCGGCGAATCCAGTGCCAGCAATCGCCCGTCGGCGAGCAGGCCGACGCGATCGGCCAGTCGCTCGACCTCGGCCATGTAGTGGGTCGTCAACACGATCGTCGTGCCGCCGTCGGTGAGCCCTTCGAGCAACCGCCAGACAGCGCGCCGTCCCGCGGGGTCAATTCCGGTCGTCGGCTCGTCCAGCACGAGCAAGTCCGGGTCGTTGACTAGCGTCACCCCGACACACACCCGGCGTTTCTGGCCCCCGGAGAGGTTTTCGTAGGCGGTTTCGGCGGCGTCTTCGAGTCCGACGTCAGCCAAGACTGCGTTCGTCTCCCGCGAGTGATCGTACAGTCCCCCGTAGTACGTGATCAGCTCCCGGGCCGACAGTCGCGCGGGCGGGTCGAACGATTGCGGCAGGAGCCCGATCCGGGACCGATCGACTGACTGGGGTGACTCGCCGAACAGTCGTACCGTCCCCTCGGCGTCGGTCGTGCCCGTCAGCGCACGGACGAGCGTGGTCTTGCCCGCGCCGTTGGGTCCGACCAACCCCAGCACGTCGCCTTCGCCGACCGTCAGTGAAACGCCATCGAGCGCGACCGTATCGCCGTAGGAACGAGCCACGTCGCTAGCGACGACCACGTCAGTCATACGGCTGATTCAGAGTACAAGAGTCAAAGCCGGTTCGGTTCCGGCAGGCCTCGTCACCTCGTCGGCCGCCAGTACAGCAACCCCACAGTAAGTACGAAGACGGCCACCGAGAGGTCGTATCCACCGGCGTAGACCGCGCCGGCGATCGCCGCACCGCCGCCGATCGTCCCCGTGACGGCGGCCGCGATGATCGGCCACGTGCAGGAGATACAGGAGAACAGCCCCAGCACGCCCGTGACGGCCGAGCCAGCCGCGTCGATGACCGTCACGTAGACCAGATACGCCAGCGCGAGGTAGCCGATCAGCTTGTACGGAATGAGGGTTAGCTTGAGGAGTCCACCGTCGTACAGTACGGCCGGACTGAACCCAGGCGGCGTCCCGAGCGCGACGCTCGGCGCAACTGTGTGGTGGGTCCCGGCCCCGACCAGTCCCCCGACGTACGCCAGCACCAGGAAGTACCCTGCCGCGAGTACGCCGGCGAGAGCACGCCGACGCGACAGCGCGGGCGTGGGTGTCGTCCGGACGAGCGCCCACAGACCGACGTTGATCCAGACGAACGGATAGAGGACGTACCGCACTCCCAGCAGGGAGTTGAACTGCGGCTGGGTGGTCAGGTACCACAGCCACAGGACCAGCAACTCGGCGTTGACGACGATGAGTGCCCAGCGCGCGGTCGCGGGGGCGGGTCGCAGCCGGTCGCGCCAGTCGGAGGTATGCGTGGCCATATCAGATCGCGAACGCGTCGATCACGATGGCGACGAGGAACGCACCCAGATACGCGTTCGAGGCGTGAAAGGCACGAAACGCCGCCGATTCGGTCCGTTCGCGGTGCAACCGGACGACCATCCACAGGAAGACCGCGCCGAGGGCGACCGTCGTGAGAGCCACGAGCACACCCAGGTCCGCCAGCGCGGTCACGGCCGTCGCCGCCAGCAGCGTCGCCCCGAGGTACCAGAGGATGTGCTTTCGGGTTGTCGCCTCCCCGCGGACGACGGGCATCATCGGGAACCCGGCGCGGGCGTAGTCGTCCTTGTACGCCAGCGCGAGATTGTAGAAGTGGGCGGGCGTCCACAGGAAGATCACCAGTGCGAGCGCCAGCCCGGGAACCCCGATCGTCCCCGTGACGGCCGCCGATCCGATCAGCGCCGGCAGTGCGCCCGCCAGCCCGCCGATGACGGTGTTCTGGACCGTATTGGGCTTCAACACGAGCGTGTACACGACGCTGTAGAAGACGATCGCGACCAGCCCCAGCGCCGCCGCGAGGACGTTGACCGTCAGGAACGCACCGAGTGACAGTGCACCGAGTACGAACCCGAACGCCAGCGCGCGCGAGACCGGAACCTGCTCGGTCGTCAGCGGCCGGTCCGCGGTGCGGTTCATCCGCCGGTCGACGTCCCGTTCGAGGACGTGATTGAACGTGCCACTGGAGCCGATCGCCAGCACGCCGCCGCCGAGCGTCGCCAGCACCGTCTGGAACGCGATCGGCCCCTCCGCCGAGAGGGCCATCCCGGCCGCCGCGACCAGGCTGAGCAGCCACATCAGCCGCGGCTTGGTTAGACTGACGTACGCACGCACCGTATCCCTGACCCCGCTCGGTCGTGTCACTGTTAGGTCGCCGACCGGTTCCGGCGCGGGCTCGGGATCCGTCGAGACCGGTTGATCGTCGTCGGCGCCGGTTTCGAGGTGCCACGCCAGCGCAGCGACAAGTGCCCCGAAGATCGACGCCGCGACGCCGAGGTGAATCGCGGGCAGATCGCCGACCCCCCCGGTCGTCGCGACGCCGGCACCGACGCCGACCTGCACCGGGAAGAGTGCGAGCGCCAGCGCCAGCGCGTACTTGACGCGCCTGCGGCGTGCGACCCGCCAGCCGACGACGGCAGTCAGGACGACGAGCAGCCCGACCAGTAGCGCGGTCACGCGGTGGCCCCAGGCGATCAACAGCGTCGGATCGGCGAGCGACGGCGGCTGTGAACAGACCGGCCAGGCCGAGCAGGCACTGGCCGCGTCCGCGATCGCCGCTGTTGCGCCGGCAACGATCAGCGCGTAGACGCCGATTACCGTCCCGGCGAGCAGTGCGGTGAAGGTACGTGTGTCTGTCTCGCCCACGGGAATCGTCTTACCTATTCGGTCCGGTTCCGGCTATTTAATTCTCGCGCTACCCCCCGTTTCAGGGAGGGTTTTGAACATAAGATCCCCTGACATTGGGGGCAAGATATTACGGACAATACCGCAGGAGAGCCAGGTTATTTATATCACAGTTCCCAAGGGGGTGGCAATGACGCGCAACCGTGCCGGGGTCGCCGCGGTGCTGTCGGGCCTGCTGGTCGTCGCCAGCCAGCCTGCGCTCGCTCAGTCGACCGCCAGCTCCTCGACGGAAGAGGCGATCTGGGGGCTGAACTTCGAGTTGCTCGCGGTCGCAATCCCGATCACGATCCTGGTCGAGGCGATCCTCTTTTACACCGTCTGGCGGTTCCGATCGAGCAACGTCGAGGAAGCCAAACCCACCAAGGAGAACCGCCGGCTCGAGATCACCTGGACGATCGCGACCGCGATCGTGCTGCTGTTCGTCGGGATCGGCGCCTACGGCGTGCTCGCCCAGGACGACGTGTCCGGTCAGGGAGAAGCGGACATGGAGGTGCAGGTGTTCGCCGAGCGATACGCCTGGAGCTTCGAGTATCCTGACCAGAACGTCTCCTCGAACGACCAACTGGTGATCCCGGTCAATCAGACGGTGAAGCTGAACATCACCTCGAAGGACTGGTTACACGCGTTCCACGTCCCCGAGCTTGGATTGAAATCCGACGCGTTCCCCGAACAGTCGAACTACCTCGTCACGACCCCACAGCAGACCGGCACCTACCAGCTCTACTGTGCGGAATACTGCGGTGCCGGCCACTCCGTCATGATGTCCGAAGTCAACGTGACGACCCAGGAGAAATACGAGTCCTGGCTCGCCGCACAGCAGGACGACGCGGTCGAGAACAGCACCGCAGAGTGACTGCTGACAGGCGTAGCCGACCAGTCTAGCGACAAGCTTTTTCTACTGTCCCGTGTGAATCATGACCATGGAGGAAGCGTACGTACGGTTGGTGTGTCCCGAATGTTCGAAAGACTGGCAGTCGACGCCGCGGGACCTGCCCGAGCCGAGTCAGACCTTTCACTGTCCGAACTGTCACGCCTCGCGACCGCTCTCCGAGTTCATGCGGACAGAACGCGATCTCGAGACGCTGAAAGAACTCCAGTAGTTTCGGAGTTGCCGTCCCCCATCGCCCGTGCCGATCAGCCGCTCGTCGAGGACCGCGCACCGCAGGCCTCACACTGCAGGAGCACTGCGCCCTTTTCGCGGATGATCTTCGTGTCCGGCAGACCACACTCCGAGCAGAGGACGAATTCATCGACGTAGGCGTCGAGCGCCTCCGAGATCCGACGTTCGCTGAAACTGCCCGTCAGTCGCGCGCGGCCGCTCTCGTCGATGTGGCCGCTGGTACCCAGCTCGTTCTGGAGGAACTTGATCACGTGGTCGTCCTCGCGCCCGAGGCGGTCGACCGTCGTCTGGAAGTTCTCGTATACGGTGACGTTTCCTTCCTGTCGCACGTCCGGGTCCGGAACGTCGAATCGCTCGTCCCCGCCGTCGATGTCCGGCGTCTCCGAAATCGCCCGATCGAGCATGTCGTCGTAGTCCATACCGGGCCGTACCCGGCCGCCGAGTAAAAGCCTTTCATATACCGGATCCGCTATCGACCGTCGACTGCCCACCACAGACCGACAAACGGCCGGCGGTTTTCCGCCTCACGAAGTGAAGTCTGTGAGGTAGTATTTCGTCCCCCTTCATATCGGCTGATAGACCCTGACAAAACCCGCGAATACGGGAGGCTAGTGTTAACGATTCTCAGGATACTACTATAACCCTCCAGTCGGTATGGTTGAATGACTATGAAGAAGCAGGAGCTCATTCACCTTCACGGCCTGCTCGCACAGGTACAGGAACATTACGAAGAACACACCGGAAACGTCGTCGAACACGACGAATATCTCGACCAGGGCGTTCGGCCGACATCGATTCACAAATCGAAGACAGACCACAAGGCAGCCGTCTTCGCCCTGGCCGACGGGCTCACCTCGGAACTCGAATCGGAAGTCAAAGAACCTGTTTCTGCGAGTGCGGACTGATCTCCGAGCGCGGTCTCTACACGCTCGTTTGGCTTCCAGTCGCAACGCTCACAGTCGGTCAGTGTTCGTACTCGTCGTGAGCCGCACTGTGTTCGTGACCGTGCTCGTGGCCGGGGTCGGACCCGCCGATGACGACGACTTTCACCTGCTGGACGCCGCCGAGCGCCCGGAGCTCGTTCGCGAGCGCGTCGATATCGCCGGCCGTCCCGTCGACCACGAGCGTCTCCATGCACCGGTCCTGCGAGAGGTGGATGTGCTGAACTGACGTGACGAGGCTGGCGTGCTCGTGTTGGATCGACTGTAACTGTCCGGGGAGGTCGCTGTCGTGTTCGTGTTCGTGGACGACGACGATCGTCCCGTAGTGGTGTCCGTGGTCCCCGGCTTCCCAGTCGTACGTCGCAAAGAAATCACGGAGGGCGTCCCGGACGGCCTCCGATCGGCTCGAATAGTCCCAGTCGCCGACGATCTCGTCGAGACGGTCGGTCATCTCCGGCGGTACCGTCAGGCTCACCCGGTCCAGATCCTCGCTCATACCTGCTCTTGCATACTAACGTACAAGAGCGTTGATACTGGCTCCCCAGTATTACAGAATCAGGGAAACATATTATTGTCGGCCGACTGTACCGCTGTCTACCGATGCACATTCCCGATGGGTACGTCGATCTGCCGATCGCGGCGGCGTTTGCGGTCGTCGCGGGTGTCGCGCTGGCGATCGCCGCACGCCGAGGCGGCGACAGACTCGAGGGGAGTCAGGCGCCGCTCGTCGGTGTGACCGCGGCCGGTATCTTCGCCGCGCAGATGCTGAACTGGCCGCTTCCCATCCCCGGTGGGACGAGCGCACATTTCGTCGGCGGCGCGTTCGCGGGGATCGTCCTCGGCCCGCATCTCGGCGTTCTCGCGATGAGCGCGGTCGTCGTCGTACAGGCGTTGCTGTTCGGCGACGGTGGTCTGACCGTTCTCGGCGCGAATCTGTTCAATATGGCCGTCGTCGAAGTGTACGTCGGCTATGCGATCTTCCGGGTCGGCCGGCGCTGGAACGACGTCGGCGCGGCGTTCGTAGCCGGATGGGTCGCCGCCACGGCAGGGGCGATCGGCGTCGCCGTCCAGCTCGGTGCGTCCGCGGCGTTCAACTACGAACTGCTCACGGTCCTGGCGATCATGGGCGGCGGACACGCCGTTCTCGGGCTCATCGAAGGGGCGATCACGGCCGTCGTCTACCGGGCTGTCGTCCGATCGCGGCCGGACGTCTTACCGAGTGCGACGCGGGAGGTGGCCGCATGAGCGTTCGCGAGTACTGGTCCCGGCAGTGGGTCAGGCGCGCACTCGTGGTCCTCGTCGTGCTCGCGTTCCTCGCGCCCGTGTTCGGCGTCGCGGCCGAACGGGTCGGATACACCGAACCGCTCGAGGTGGCCGCCGACGAGACCGGCGCGTCCGGCTCCGCCGATCCTGTGATCAGCTCTCCGTTGCCGGATTACTCGGTGTCCGGACTGCCCGGACCGCTCGGGACGCTCGCGTCGGCACTGCTCGGTAGCGCGATCGTGTTGGTGGGTATGCTCGCGCTCAGCCGCCTGCTCGCCCGGGAACAGTGACAGTCGTCGATCGGACGCTCGAAGCAGTCAGCGAGCGCGTCCAGCGACTGCTCGAAGCCGAACAGATGCCACAGCGGGACGGCTTCCTGCAGGCGGTCGATCCCGCTATCAAGATCGTCGGCCTGTTCGCGCTGATCGTCGTGGCGGTTTCGATCGGTGTCTGGCCCGCACAGGCCGTGCTGCTCGCCCTCGTGGCCGGCCTGACACTCGGCTCTCGCGTGTCTCTCGCCACGCTCGCCCGGCGAATCGCGATCGTCCCCGCCGCCTCGCTCGCCATCGTCGCACCGCAGCTCGTGCTGCTATCCGGCAACTCCGTTCTCGGGCCGATCACTGCCGAAGGCGTGTCGTACGTAGTGACGTTCGTCCTTCGAGTCACAGTGTCGGTCTCGCTGCTCTCGCTTTTGATCCTGACGACGCGAGTCGCCGATCTGCTTTCGGGGTTCCGACGGCTGGGGGTTCCCGAACTCGCGATCTCGCTCGTCGCGATCACGTACCGTCACCTCCAGGTCTTCTTCGACGAGCTGTCACGCGTCGTCAGGGCGCGGCGGAGTCGAACGATCGTCGACCGCGGCGCCGGCCAGACCTGGCGCGAGAGCGGGTCGATGCTCGGGTCGTTCCTGTTGCGTGCGTTCGAGCGCGGCGAGCGCGTCCAGCGGAACGCCCGCGCTCGCGGTGGCACGACGATGGCAGCGTATCCGTCCGACAGCGACTTGAGCCGCGCGGACGGCGTCTTCGTCACGATGGTCGCCACAGTCGTCGCCGCTCGGATCGGGATGTGGATACTGTGACGCGCGCTCTCGATGCTCGGGCGGTGTCCTACAGCTATCCCGACGGGACGAGCGCGATCGAGGCGTTCGACCTCACGATCGAGGTCGGCGAGCGGGTCGCGCTCGTCGGCCCGAACGGCGCCGGGAAGTCGACGCTGATCCAGCTACTCGGTGGGCTCATCGATCCCGACAGTGGCTCGATCGCGTACTTCGAATCGGAGACACCGGCCGACGACCTGCGCGATCGCATCGCTGTGCTGCCCCAACAACCCGACGAGTACCTGTTCAACTCGACGGTGCGGGACGATCTGGAGTACGGCCCGGCACAGCTATCGATCCCAAAAGCGCAGGCGCGTGATCGGGTCGACGCGCTCGCCGAGCGTCTCGAGCTGACGGGATTGCTCGATCAGCCACCGTTCCGGCTGAGCGGCGGCGAGCAGCGTCGCGCCGCGCTCGCCAGTGCCGTCGCGGTCGATCCGGACCTGCTGTTGCTGGACGAGCCGGTCGCGGACATCGACCCCGCATACCGCGAGCGTATCCTCTCGCTGCTCGAGGAGCGCTCCGAGGACGGTGACACACAGATCGTCTCGACGCCGAACGTCGATCTCGTCCCGCACCTCGCCGATCGGGTCGTACTTCTCGATGCGACCGGGGACGTTGTCGCCGACGGACCGACAGAGGAGATACTGACAGACAGTTCGTTGCTCGAACGGTGCGGTCTCGCGGCGCCGACCGTCACGGAACTCTTCGAGACGGCCGGTGCCGAGGAGCTACCGCTTACGGTTGCGGAGGGCGCCGCCCGGCTGTCTGATCTGCTTGAGTAGATTCCGGCTCCGTCTCCGTCTCCATCGACGGACAGTCCTCTGGCCAGTCGATCCAGGATTTGAGTGCGAGCGCACCGGGGATCTCCGGCAGTTCCTGGACGTCCTCGCTGCCACAGTGAGGACAGTAGCGATCCGGCCGGGGGTGGCGGCCGTCCGGTGCGGCCTCCTCGAAGCCGTACCAGATCGCCTGACAGGAGTTACATCCGAACGCCGCCTGGCGTTCGGGCAGCGGACCGACGAGCCGTCCCAACTGCTCAAAGTACTCTCCGTTCATCTATCCGGACCTACGACAGTGCTCGTCCAAAACTGCCCGGGAATTACCACGCCGTGAGAACGGGGTGGTTTCCGTAGGCGACCCCGACGGGACCGGTTCGCTGTGGATTCCGGGCGTTTGTTCGCGGTCGTCTATCGGTCGTCGTCGGTGGCCGAGACAGTCTCCTTGTCGGTCTTCGACCAGAAGTGCAGTACTTTCTCCGACGATTCGACGCGCGAGGTGGAACTCGGTTTGGAACTCATTGTGTATCTACATCTATCGCGACTTGGCATATATATTTTGCCCTATATCTGGCTTCCGGTATAATCACTCATGGTAAGAATATAAGGTATTGTATTCCGTCCCGGCATTCGGGGAAATACACCATCTATTTTCCGGATAGATGGGTCGGTTTTGCGCATGCTTCGAAGAATATATGGTCTCGGAATGGCGATATATCGCGTAACATGCCCTCGAGCGAGCAACTCCGCACTCACGGGGACCGCAATGTCGTCCCGGAGGACGTTTCGCCGCGGACGCCAACAGCAGAGACGGCTGACGGCGAAACGGAGGCAAAAACGGGTGCGCCCCCGGTCGACGCGTTCACGCTGGCGCACATGCGGGCGGCCGACCGCGAGGACATCCGATCGGGGTAGCAGGTTCCGCTCCCTGTCGTCGTGTGACCGGTAATTGCGGTTATTCCTCGTCGTATTCGCCGACCTGCTCGTCGAGCCACGCCGCGTATGCCTGGACGTGCTCGGCCCCTGCCTCGGTGAGTTCGTAGACGTCGCTGAGTCCGTCAGTCCGCGATTCGACGTGGCCCAGACGTTCGAGCGCCTCCAGCGCTCCGTAGAACTGTTCGGGGTCGATCCGTTCGTCGTGATGTCGTTCGAGCGCCGTCTTGAGTTTCTGTGCCGGACGGCCGTCAGTCCCGTACAGCAGGACACAGATGTCCCGGCGTCGACCGCTCTGGAGCCACTTCATACCTCACTGTCCGTGCTTGAGTGGCATATCGTCACTGTTCTCCTCAGCCGACGGTCTTACCTACCAGCGCTTCGAGGGGTGGCGTATGACGAAGACGGTACTCATCACGGGGTGTTCGTCCGGAATCGGGCGCGCGACGGCCGAAGCGTTCCTCGAGGACGAATGGACGGTGTACGCGACTGCCCGCGACGAGGACGACATCGCGGATCTGGACGACGCCGGCTGTGAAACGGCCGAACTGGACGTGACGAACGCCCGCGAAGTCGAACGCGTCGTCGATCGGATCGCCGACGAGCAGGGGCGGATCGACTGTCTGGTCAACAACGCCGGGACGGCCCAGTTCGGCCCACTCGAAGACGTACCCACCGACGCTCTCGACGACCAGTTCGACGTCAACGTGTACGGCCCACACCGGCTGATCCGGGCGGTCCTGCCGCACATGCGCGACCGCGAAGAAGGGCGGATTATCAACGTCTCCAGCGTGACTGGCTTTCTCGCGACACCCGGCGAGGGTGCCTACAGCGCCTCGAAGTTCGCGCTGGAAGGGCTGAGCGACGCGCTCCGTAACGAGGTCGACCAGTACGGCATCGAGGTCGTGCTGGTCGAGCCCGGCCCGGTCGCGACCGAGTTCGAGCAGCGCGTCGAGGCGTCCCGCGACCGCCTGGAGCGCTCGGGCGCGTACGAGGCGATCTACGGGATCCAGGACGACCGCGCTGCGATCGAGGCCAGCGACACGTTCGGGATGGCGCCCGAGGCAGTGGCGACGACGATCAAAGACGCCGCGACAGTGACCGATCCGGATCCGCGATATCCGGTCGGTCGGCTCGCGAAGGCGGCGACGCTCGCCCGGCATTTGCCGGATCGAGCGCGCGACCGCGTCTGGGGACTGCTTCGCCGTGTGACGTCGCTACGACGGTGATCCGAATGATCGAGGACCGCGACGAACTGGCCCGAACGCCGGCACACGACCTCGCACTGTCCTGTATCGAGGCCGGGATCGAAGCCGCTCAGCCCGAGCGCGTCATCGCCGAACACGTCTCCGTAGAAGGCGACACACTCCGGATCGTCGATACCCAGTATGATCTCACCGCATACGACGAGATCGTCCTGCTCGGTGGCGGCAAAGCCGCCGACGTCGTCGCCCGGGCACTCGGTGACGTGCTCGACGACCGGATCGACCGCGGGCTGGTCGTGACGACTGACCCCGTCGAGACGGCGGCCGTCGAGGTCGTCGAGGGCGCACATCCCGTGCCGGACGAGCGAGCACGCGAGGGCGCTCGCGAGATTCTGGATCGCGCTCGCGAACACGGGGAGCGCGCCCTCTTGCTCGTGCCGATCACCGGCGGCGGGAGTGCCCTGCTCCCGCTGCCCGCGGGCGACGTCCGCCTTCGGGATCTGCAGGCGATCACGGAGACGCTCGTCGAGAGCGGCGCGGCGATCGAGGAGATCAACGCCGTCCGCAAGCACCTCTCGGCGATCAAAGGCGGTGGACTGGCAGCAGCCGCCGCGCCGGCGACGGTCGTCGGGCTGGTCTTCTCGGACGTGGTCGGCGACGACCCCGCGACGATCGCCTCCGGTCCGACCGCGCCGGACGCGACGACCTACGAGGACGCGCTCGCCGTGCTCGACCAGTACGACGTCGACGCGCCCGGGCCGGTGGTCGACCACCTGGAGGCCGGGGCGGCCGGCGAGCGATCGGAGACGCCCTCGGGCGAGTTACCACACGTCGACAACCACGTCCTCGCGAACGCGTGGACGGCGCTGTCGGCCGCCGAGAGCGTCGTCGCCGACACCGACTACGAACCTGTGGTCCTCTCCTCGCGGATCCGCGGGGAGGCGACGGAGGCGGCGCTCAGCCAGGTCGCCATCGCCGAGGAGTGTCGCGCGACCGGCAATCCAATCGAGCCGCCGGCCGTCTTCCTCTCGGGCGGGGAAGCGACGGTGACTGTCCTCGGCAACGGCGAGGGCGGACCGAACCTGGAGTTCGCGCTGCGGGCGGGGCTCGCCCTCCCCGAAGGCGTCGTCTGTGCGAGCGTCGACACGGACGGGTCGGACGGCGCGACCGACGCCGCGGGCGCGATCGTCGACGGCGAGACCGTCGCGGACCCGATGGCTGCCCGGCGCGCGCTGGTGGAAAACGACGCTGTCTCGGTGCTTGACGACGCCGGCGCGCTGCTCGAAACTGGACCGACGGGGACGAACGTCAACGATCTCCGGGTACTCGTGGTCGAGTCGGACGGCTAGTCCAGACAGGCCGCGACGGCCCGCAGGAGCGTCTCGCCGCGCACTTCGTCGGCGAACAGCGGGACGCGCTTGACGTCGTGACCGCGGAAGACGTCCTGAGATTGCTGGAGTGCCTGCTGCTGGACGTCCCAGCGGCGCTTGCAGAACTCACAGCTGTCGAGGTTCGGCGAGACGAACCAGTCGGCCTCGATGTCGGCGACGTCGGTCAGATCCTCCATCACGCGATTGACGACGATGGTCCCGACGGGAATGCCGAACTCCTCGAGCTGGGTCAGGAGTCGCTCCGATTCCATCACGCTGAGCTCTTCGGGCACCATCACGACCCGGAAGTCCGTCTTGTCGGGATCCTGCAGCACTGCACGTAGCTTTTCGATCCGCCGGCTGAGCTCGCGCAGGTCGCCCAGCCCCTCTTCGAGCTGTTCGTCATCGTTTCCGAACATACCGGTCACCGACTCCATCACGCCGCTCATACGTTCGCGGAAGGCGATCAGGCGGCCGACCATCGTCTCCATCACGTCCGGGAGTTCGAGCAATCTGAGGGTGTGGCCCGTCGGCGCGGTGTCGACGACCACGCGGTCGAACCGCTCGTCGTCGAGGTACTCGATCAGCAGGCGCATCGCCGCGGCCTCGTCGGTGCCGGGCATCGCGGCCCCGAAGGGATCGGCCACGTCGTCGCCGAGCAGCTCCGAGAGTGGGCCGAGGCTGTCCTCGACGCCGAGCGGGTTCTCGCCGAAGGCGTTCTCGGGATCGATCTCGACGGCGTACAGCGGGATCTCCTCACGGATCTTCGTCGGTTCGTCCGGGATGTCGGTCTCGAGGGTGTCCGACAGCGAGTGTGCCGGATCGGTCGAGACGATCAGCGTCGCGGTGTCGTCGCGGGCACTCGCCAGTCCCGTCGCGGCGGCCATCGTCGTCTTCCCAACGCCGCCTTTGCCCCCGTAGAGGACGTACTCGGGAGCGTCGACTCCGGCGGGCACGGCCGCGTCGTCGATCTCCTCGACCGGCTCGACGTCGATGTCTGTCATGCGCGGCGCTATCGGTGCTGGACTTGTGTACTCGTCGGTCTCGGCGTGATTCGATGGAACCGGTGCGACTCCACGGAATCACATGCTCGCCGGGTCAAGGCGGTCGACGAGACCGTCGAAGTCATCGTCAAAGCTCAAGACGTGATCGATATCGTAGCGATCGGTCAGCGCAACTGTCGTCACGTCGGTGAAGCTCAGTCGCTGGTCGTCGAAGCGTTCGAACACCTCGATTGCGTCAGCGAACACGGCAGACGAGACACGAAGCCACTCGTAGGCGTTTGGATACGGGTCCACCCCCCGGATACGTCGTCCGAGAGTCGTTGCAGCAGCGTGCGAGCCACTTCGTTTGAGGGTCAGCGTGATCACCTCGTCGTAGATATAATCGCTCACGTACGGCTGCCCAAATCGGCCGTCAAAGACTGCGTCAAGAGCGTGGGAAGCCGACTCGTGTCGAGTCGCATCGGTATCGTGATCCGCGTATAGCACGCCCGTGTCAACGAGAACACTCATCCGTAGAGAATATCGTCGATGTCTTCTTCGTCCGTCTCGACTCCGGAACTGATTCGGCCTCGCTGCATCGTCTCTTTTTCATCCTCGGAAAGTGGCACAGTCGTGTCCCGGAACGAGTCGACGAATGCCTCGTGTGATTCGTACGCGTCGTTGATCAGTCGTGTGAGTATCTCCTGCTGGGTGACGTTGTGGCCCGTTCGCAATCGGACCTCGGCCTGTAGTTCTTCGAGCCGTGACTTCGCGTCTTCGTCGACTTTCACTGCGGTAGCCATATCTGATCGTAACGTCCGTAACTCAGTAAACGTTTCTACCGACAGGGTGTCTCGGGATCATAGGCGATGGCTATCGAGCGACCCGATCCCGGTATGGATTGCACTACCGATCTGCCCAGAACTGCTCGATCTTGCCCGACAGAAAGTCGGGCGTCATCCGTCGGAACTCCTGCTGTTCTGCCGGCGAGAGGTGACCGTTGACGCTGTGGCGCGCTCCCTCGACGTATCGGCGGTCGGCCAGGATCCGAACGCCGACCTCCTCGGTGCCGCGGATCACTCGGCCGATGGCCTGCCGGGCGCGTCTGACCGCCGGCACCGTCAGCGCGTACTCGAAGGCGTTGTCCTCGCCGAAGGCGTCACCGTAGGCCCGCCGGACGGCCTGGACGCGCGGGGAGCCGACGTTGACCAGTGGCACGCCCACGACCGCGGCCGTCGAGAGCTTCGCCCCGTCGTAATCGACGCCCTCGGTCAGCGTCCCGCGCGTGCTCGTGACGATCACCTTTCCATCGCCGTCGAAAAACCGCTGTTTCAGCGTCTCCGTCGCCTCGTTGCCCGTCGATTCGTCGACGAGAACCGGCTTGTCGACCGCGGTTTCGAGATACGTGCCGGCCCACGCGGCCTCCCGGTAGCTGGGCATCGCGATCAGGACGTTGCCCGGACTGCGCGCGACCGTCCGCAGGACGTGGGCGTACTCGTCGCGGGTGTTCGTCCAGGACTGTTGGTCCTGGGTGGGCTCGCCGCGGTTGCGCGCGGTGAACGGGCTGGCGTCGACGAGCCAGCTCGCCCGATTGGATTCGGGGAATCGCAGCGGATACGACCGCGTCTCGATCGGCCGGCCGGAGTCATCTCCGTCGGGATCGCCCTCGGCCAGCGCGTCCAGGCCCGCGACCTGGGTGAACACCGACAGCGGCGAGAGCGTCGCGCTCATGAGCATACCGCCGCCGAGGCCGTCGAAGATCTCCCGCAGGGCTTCAGTGGGCATACAGTCGAACAGCACGAGTCCGGCGGTATATTCGCGCTGCCAGCCCTCGACGCGCTGGTCGTCGGTCGGGCTGTGTTCGAGTTCGATCTCCCGCAGCTTCGTGGCGTGGTCGCGCTCCCACCACCGGGCCATGATCGCGCCCGTGGCGGCCGCGACCGGCTGGCGGGCGATCCCCAACTGATCCATCGTGTCCTCGACGGCCGCGCCGATCGTGGGGAGGGTCCGCCACAGCGATCCGGTATATCCGTGTTCGGTGGCCCACTCGGTCAGGTCGTCAGTCTCGACGGCTTCGGGATCCCGGAGCGGGACTTCGATGTCGCGTTCCGGCAGCGCGTCGGGGTCGGCTCGCCAGCCGCGGCCGGCCTCATCGTCGAGGGCGCGCTCGACGCGGTCGTCCAGCCACCGCAGGACGTCGTCGTAGAACTCGCGGGCCGACTCGACTGCGTCGAGGCTCACCTCGTGGCTCGTCAGCCGCGCCTCGACCTGCGCGCGGTGATCGTCGGTCTGGCGGGCGCGCTGGAGCAGCTGGTGACAGTCGTTGCGGGCCTGTACGAGGGTCTGGCGGCCGACGCGATCCGAGAGGAGGTCCCGGACGCGTCCCTCGAGTCTGTGGGCCTCGTCGACGATCACGAACGTGCGCTCGTCGAGGATCTCCGCCAGCAGCGGTCGGGAATCGGGATCGAACAGGTGGTTGTAGTTGCCGATCACCACGTCGGCGTTCGCGAGCAGGACGCTCATCGCCCGGTGCGGGCAGGTCCCGCGCTCGGTGGCCGCCGGGAGATAGTCCTCGGCCGTGAGGACGCATTCCTCGCCAGCGGTGAAATCCACGGGCGACCCCTTGTTCCGAGCGTACCAGTCGGCTTCGAAGGGGCAGTAGATCGGCGGGTCGTCGCCGGCAATGTCTTCGGGTGCCGTGGGCTGGCTCGTCCGGTAGGGGGAACTCGCGCCGGCCGTCGAGAGGCCGTCCCCGAGTGCACGCTGTCCCGGGGCGTCCGCGCGGGCCGCTTTCGCGAGGTCGCTGGCGATGTCGGGGTCCCACCAGATCTCGTCGGGGTCGCCGCCAACGGCGCTTTCGGCGGCCGGCGGCTCGTCACCGCCCTCTCCGTCGCTTTCGACGAGGTGTGCCGTGTTCTCACGGAGGTCCTCACAGCGATCGTGGACGCTGGTATCCGGCGGGAACACGTCCTCGCGGCCATAGGGACAGAGGTCGCGCTTGCCCACCAGCGAGATGCCTGCGAGGGGGTCTTGCAGGCCCGCGTTGAGCGTCCGGAGGTCGTCGACGAACTGCGTGAGTTGCTGTTTGACGGGCGTGACCACGACGGCGGTCTCGTAGGTGTTGCCCTCTCGCAGGAGCGTCGCCGCGGCGGTCAGGGCCGCCATCGTCTTGCCGGTCCCGCAGGGCCCCTCCATCGCGAGATAGCCCTGCCGCTGTGCCACGTCGATCGCCGACTCGACGGCGTCGGCCTGGCTCTCGTAGGGCTCGTCGAATCCGAAGTAGGGCTCCCAGTCGGGGTCGGCCATCAGGTACTCCGGGCTGGGGCGTGGTCACTCTTGAACGTACGGATCCGGCGTCGCGGCTGGCTCTCTCGACGCCGCTACGGTCGCTAGGCCTCCTCGTCCTCGGCGATGTTCAGCCCCTTCGAGAGACGGTCGGTGATGACGCGCTCGACGATGTCGAGCAGCTGTTCGTCGTCGGTCGTGTAGTCGGCGAAGATCCCGAGCGGGATCTGCCCGCCAGCCACGTCGTGATGGCCGCCGCCGCTGCCCACGTCGTCGAAGGCGTCCCGGAGGAGGTTGCCGACGTGGACTCGCGGGTCCGGCGACCGGGCGCTGACGTGGATCGTGTCCTCGACGATGCCGAAGACGATCGCCGTCTGGACGCCCTCCAGTCGCGCGAGGTAATCGACGGCCTGGGGGAGCGAGTCGCGTTCGGACGTGCGGCCGACGTGGGAAATGAGGATCGCCCCCTTCGTCATCCGGTTGTCGATCGCCGTCGAGATCGCATCAAGCGTCGCCCCGGAGACCGACGGCGAGGAGATCTGTCGGACCATCTCGTCGTCGACCGTTTCCTGGAGAAAGCCCGCCGCCTCGTACTCCGCGTGGGTCGCCCCGCGAAGGAAATCGAGGGTATCGGACCGGATCGCGACCATAAGCGCCGTCGCCAGCGTCGAATCGACCTCGATCTCGAGCGTCCGGACGTACTCGGTGAGGATCGTCGCGGCCGCGCCGACCTCCTCTCGGCGGTCGACGAATCGCGCCTCGACGTCCTCGGCGGGATGGTGGTCGATGACGATGTCGACGGGCGTGTCCGGGGGAACCTGGTTGTTCTCGCCGGGGATCGAGTGGTCGACGAACGCGAGCAGCGAGTCCGGCGGTCGGTCCTCGACGGCGCTCGGATCGAACGACTGGATGTCGATATCGAGCAGGTTGACGAACGCGCGGTTCTGCTGGTGGGAGATCGTCCCGCTGTAGAGGATGTGTCGCTCGTCGATGCCCGCGTCGGCCGCGATCCGGCCCAGCGCGAGCGCACTCGCCAGACAGTCCGGATCGGGGTTGTCGTGACAGACGATGTTGATCTCCTCGCCGTCGGCCAACAGCGCCTGGAGATCGGCGGCCGTGCTCATCTGTGACTGTACTCGCTCTATGTAGTTAGGTGTGTAGGGCGTACTAGGCGTTTCGGGCACGGTACTGGCCGTGTTTGACGCCGAGGACGAGGACAACCGCGCCGAATATCAGTGCCGACGGGAGGACCATCATCAGGGTCGTTTCGAGTGTCATCGGCGACATCGAGGCGCCGCCGACGCCGAGCGCGATCAGGGCGATGAATACGGAGGCCGTGGTGAGCGTGTCGAATTGCATCGTGTGGGGTTGGGTGCTGGCCCAGGTTGAATGGTGGGCTGGCGGTAAATATTCCCGAGCTATTAAATATTCGCATTAAAATCCATTATATATAATAACATATATAAATCCGCCCCTATCTCATATCTCGACCGCACTGTTTACTACCAAGACAGCAGTAACAGAGTGTAAAGACATGCCACGAATTAGTATTGTCTTGCCCACATTGAACGCCGGAAGATATCTCAGAGAAGCTCTCGATAGTCTTCTTCGACAAACAATTGACGACTTCGAAATAATTGTCGTTGATGATGGTTCTACTGACGACACACTATCCATTGTTGACTCATATGGTGACGAACGAATTCGTTTGCTCAGACGTGATGAGCCCGATGGTCTCGCAGGCGCACTGGATGATGGAATCAAAGCCGCAAGGGGAAAGTATATTGCCAGACAAGACGCAGATGATATTTCGGCACCAGGCCGCCTCGCACGGCAAGTCGCGTTTCTCGAAAGTCACCCCGAAGTCCCACTCGTGGGCACTGCAACACGGATGATAACTGATTCAGGTCACGACATTGATTTCCGGCACGTACTTGAACGGCCGACGATCGACGATCTACTTGACTCAAATCAGTTTGTTCATGGATCAGTGATGTACCGGAAAAAAGAAGTATTGGACGCAACTGGTGGATATGATACGCTCTTTGAGACTTCAGAAGACTATGATCTCTGGCTTCGTCTGGCACAAGAATATCCCGTCCGTAACCTTGACGCGCCACTTTACACACTCAGGCTCCGACAGGAGAGTGTGTTTGCCGACGACCTTCTCCCGGCGAAGCTGTTCGGCTGGTATGCCCGTCAACGTAGCCGCGGTGATAGGAAAATAGATCTTGAGACCCGCATCCAGAAGGATGGGGCAGCTGCGATCTACCAAGCTCTCTCCAAGAAAGAACAAGCAGAGATACATACTGAGATTGCACAAGAACTACTCCGGTACGGGCGACGCAGAGCAGCTTTCGAAGAAGCGATGCGGGCATGGAGGTACTCGCCACTCGATATCGAGTCCCTTGAAATAGCTGGATTGTCACTTGCACCCAAGCGTATAAGCAGACGAATAATCTCCGTCTATCGGTCGAAATTGAATAAGCAGATTATCGAACGAAATGCTAGTCCAGAGGATACCGACAAACTTACTGAAGCAGGTATTCCATAGATAGGCAACAACTACACACCATGTCATTCCAAGAATTTCTGGATAAATCGAAAATGCGGTACGAAATGAGGGGGACTGCGGCGCTATCTCCAATTATCAAAGATTTCACCCTCAGTGCTTTTGCTCGCGTTACAGAACGAGTTCCTTCGTTAGCAGATGGGGCACACGTCTTTGACCGTGAATGGGACGTATTGGTGATCCTTGATGCCTGTCGTCACGATATGTACGAACGGCGTGTCCAGAAGTGCCAGTCAATCTGGTCTGTTGCCGGATCCTCTGCGGAGTGGATGAGAAAAACATTCAATGAAGCAAGTCCCGAAGTTCTTAAAAACACCGCCTACGTGACCTCAAACCCGTTCTCAGAACGGTCAGACGCATTGGAGGGTATCGAACTTGGATTGCTGGACGAAGTCTGGCGTGACGGCTGGGACGAGGAACTCGGGACTGTACCTGCCCGCCCTGTCACTGACCACGGAATCGCTGCTGCGCGCCGCAATGAGTTCGATCGTGTAATAGTCCATTACATGCAACCCCATTACCCATTTATCGGCGATCTGGATGAGGGAGAAACACCAATTGGCATGATGGATCAGGAGACATTCGGTGAGGTCGGTGACGAGTTGGGCTTGTGGGATCGTGTCCTGCTTGGTGAACTTCCTACTGAAACTGTTCTGGACGCGTATGATGCCAATTTGGACTACGTGATGGATGATGTCGAACTGCTGCTTGAGAACGTCGACGGAAAGGTCGTGGTCTCTGCAGATCACGGGAACGCGCTCGGGGAGTGGGGGCAGTGGGGGCACCGTCCTTCAATCCCGCACCCAGGGATGCGTCGGGTCCCCTGGGACGTTCGGGAGTGCACTGACGAAGAGACGTATCAGCCGGAGATCGGTCCAACTGACCAATCTGAGGACGATGTAAACGATGTCGTCTCGGATCGCTTGCAGAAGCTAGGATATATGGACGAATGACAATGGCTGATCAAGATAACCACGCAGCAGCAAAGGATTTTAACGGATCGGCTTGGGAGGTTACGGCCTGCTTTACTCACCACAATCGGCCAAAAAAGCTGCGACGAGCGCTTGAGCAGTTGGTGGGTGTGACGGATGTCTCACTGACGATTCGAGTACACGAAAACGGATCGACAAAAGATGTCGATGCCCAGTTAGCAGATCTAGTGGACGAAGGCCTGATTGATGAGTTGATTCAGACGGATGAAAATTTGGGAGGTGCTGGAAGTCGACGCCTTCTACTTGAGGAAACGGATATTGAGACAGACTACGTTCTCATCCTTGACGACGACATGTACGTTGATGATGGATGGGACCATACAATGCTTCCTCTTTTTGAATCAGACCCAGATATCGGTATGATCGGTGCACCATTTATGATCCCAGGGACGAACGAAATAAGAGACGGTGGACGGATTATGACTTGGGGCTCAGGAATCCCTGCCTACGATGCAGATCGTGATATACTGATCCGGGACCAAGCCGACTATAGTGCTCTTGCGGACCCTGATGTCTCAAGTATCTCAGTCGACAGTATCCCGATCGGATCAGCTCTCGTCCGTACGGATGTTCTGTCGGACGTGTCTCTGCCTGATCGGCAGACATTTGAGGATATTGCCTTTTGTTTGGACGTAGCCAATGCTGGCTGGGAAATCGTAATGAGCTGTGAGACAATCTTCTACCATGATAAGCGAACAGAAGACGACACGAACAGGAACCGCACCGACTGGAACGCTAAACTGGAGGGGTATCGTGACTTCTGTGAGAAGCGCAATCTTCGTTTTGCTCTCCCACAACACATTCTACATGAAGGAGTTTTCCGGGTTCCAAATCGGATCCTGTGGGTAATTTCAGATATAAAGAACAGAAAGTGGTACTGATATGACGACACTTGGCGTCCCAGTTTTCAGCAGATATAATAAACTAGAGAGATTACTTAGACAATCAGAAAAACACAATGGTATAAATAAAGTTATAGTAGGGGACAATGGGAAAAAGAACTCTTCTGATCCGTTCTATAGCGGATGGGACATTACTATCGAGGTGGTTGACCTAGAACATGGTGTGGGTGTATCTGCTGCAAGAAATAGCATATTTAAAAGGGCCGACGAGCGTTTGTTACTTATAGATTCAGATATTTTGTTGCCACCCAATATAAATCGCTTACACAGGGTATTAGATGAAGATGAGACTCTTGGTGGAGTGTCAGGTATGATAGTTGAGCCCGAAACTGGCAAATCATTCTTAACAGGTGCCAATTTCAAAGAATTAGATAATAAATTAATAAAAAAGGCATTGCGGTCGCCAAAAATAGATCTTGTTAACGGGGTGGCAATATATCGCGCAGATTATATTTCTCTCCCTGGGTTGTACCGGACTAGTATTATTGAAGATCAATCATGGGATGAAGAATATAATATCCATAGAGAGCATTTAGATTTCTTTATATCTCATTGGAAAGAATCTGAGTGGGAGTTTGCAACAACTCCCGAAGTCGTCTTCCATCATTATCCCTCTATGAATACAGGATACGCTAAGAATATTAGGAGAAATGAAGAATCTATTATGAGTGATAATTTATACTTTTTGGATAAGTGGGAATATGAAAGCTTAAACGGGTTTGGGAACCATATTATGAGCTCTGGTCCTAATAATCACACAGACCTAGAGAGGGCAGTATACCACTACCAAAAAAGTGGAATTAAAGGCCTTCTTCGGCGCGGGATTAAAAAGATTCTATGACAGAAGTGAGTGACGTTAGCCAGAGAAAACAAGTAGTCTCTGGCAGTATCGCTAAAACTGTTCAAATGGTTCTTGGATTTCTAGTAGTTGTCTATCTCGCTAGAATCCTCCCCTCAAGCGAGTTTGGACTATATTTCTTTTTTCTTTCTATTGTTCATGTGACGGATGGACCAATAACGGGCTTTGCTTCTGCTGCACAAAAGCGCTTCTCAGAGACTGGGTCAGATCGTAGAGAAATTGTGGGCGCTGTTTTGATATTAACCACCGTAGTATCTGCGATATTTTTCATAGGAGCATTAATTGTTGCTGAGTTTACTAGGACCCTCAACGAGCCAAGTCTCTTGGGAATATTATTCTTTTCTGTAGTGGCTTCTAATGCAATCTTCAGAGTTTACTTGGGCACTGGGAAAGTTGGCCAAAAAAATTGGATAGAATTCGGGAGAAGTGTTGTCCGTTCTATTATACAGGTGATCTTAGCTACCGCTGGATTTGGGGCCTTCGGACTAATTGTCGGAATGAGCGTAGCGTCAGCTCTTACAGTACCAATCATCCTATTTTTATTTGGATTCCGTCCTGAAGTCCCCTCTATTGGAACAATTAAAAGCTTGTGGGCATTCGCAAAGTACAGTATGGTGAGCGGAGTTGTTTCACGCGCTTCTAATCAAATTGACAAGGTTATTATTGGCTTCTTTTTGACAACTGTTGCCGTTAGCCAGTATGAAGTCACTTATAGATTGATGATGCCTGCTTTACTTATGACTGGAGTGATACAATCTGGCCTCTTTTCTCGAATAAGCAATCTTGATAGCAAAAATGAAAGTATTGATAAAGAAGTATCTCGAAATTTGTCTTTTAGCAGTGTCCTTTCGCTACCGATGTTTTTTGGATCTGTAGCAATCGGAGAGTCGCTAGTATCTACAATATTTGGTTCACAATATACTGGACTTGGAGTATTAGTTGCAATGATGGGACTATATAAGGTTATTGAATCACAGACCTCACCATTATTGAGTATTTTAGGAGGATTAGATGAGCCTAAAATTTTAATGTATATAAACTTAGCCACTTCATGCCTAAATATAGTGATCGCTCTCTTCCTCATCCAAATTTATGGTATTCTGGGCGTTTTATTTTCGTCAATTATCTCTAATTTATTAAAATATATAATCCTATACTATTCATTGAAATCTCGGATGCCAGATCTAGATCTCTTTCCACACTATCTAAAAATAGAGATCATATCTGGGGCGGGCATGTTTGCTATAGTCACAAGTTTCAACAATATATTTCGTTTTTCAGGTACTGCCATCTTTGGGTTAGTCGGGCTTGGAGTATTTATCTACTCTATTGCAATATTTCTGTGGATACCTGATTTCCGACACTTCATCCGACAGGTACTGTCTAGTTGAGCTAAATCGGCTGATTTTGGCAGTCTGAGATACAGAAATGGTTCTGGAGAGAATCAATACTGTACGAAGGGATCGATGCCAACAGCGAAGTATCACTGGGCCTGGCGACTGCCGACTCACTCGACGGGTCGTGGTCAAAAAGCGGCGATAATCCCATCATCGACAACAACGACTTTGCCCCTACGGGGCGTTCCAAGTCGTCTGTGACAACCTCTTCCGCGGCGAATCGGATGGGCGCTGGTTTATGACGATCCACGCGATTAACACTCAGGAAGGCGACTGGTCGCGGACGATACTCTACACCGATGTCGACCCGCCAAACTGGACCTCATTCAGTGATTGGTCGGATATCGAAAACGGGCCGATCCCGTGGCGACGGGCTGATGATCAGGACAACGCCCATACAGCGGCGACATGGGAGCACCCAGACACAGGTAAATTCCACATTATGATAAACCAGTATAACACCCAGCTGATGTATCAAGATCAGTTGGCATCGCGGACTGGTGGCAACACTCTCACAACAGAGGTGAAGTGAGATGACCGACGTGACACTCACGACTGACGTAACCACCCCAACCGGAAGCGGAGATGTCGTCTTGCGGCTGTATGAGGACACGGATGCCGATAGGACCGCTGAGAACAAGGCAAGACGATAGTGGAAGGCACAAACAGCTACACGCTCTCGGGCTTCAACGACATCGAAGGAAATAATGCGTGGGCCGAGCTGGAGATCGGGCCGCCGAGTGACCCAACGACGGTTGCGTCAGTCAATCGATCGCTGTTGCGCGTGCCTTGGATTACATTCGATGGCGACGCCCGAGAAGTCTGTTCGGATCCTCCGGTTGACCAAGAACAATTGGATGATGATATTGTTGAAGATCGCCTTGAATCACTGGGATACGTATGATACTGGACTTGCCGAGAACAATATAGAGGATCTCGGAAGCCTGATTGAGGGTAGCATTTATTCTGACTTTAGTTTTACTAAAATCAATATTTAATTATTAAATATACGAAATTCTAGACAGTGTCTCACTAACGTTTACAATAGATGATTACCTCTATTCAAGATAACCGAGTGCTTCAAGATCTTCCTCGACGGCGTCGGTTTTCGAGACGCCGGACGGTCTAAACCGAGCCAGTTCGCGTTTAAGAGCTGAGTCGACTTCTGTCTCTTCTCCAAGGGCATATGACCCCTCTGTGCTGACAATATGTCCACGATTAATCGCAGCTTTGCTGTCTTGGATAGATGCATAAGCTACCTCACGATCAAACTGTCCATCTTTGAATTCGGTTCCAAGAATATAGCTCGGTATATCTAATAGCGACACGACTTCAGAGCTGATATCGATATTTCGAGTTGCAAATGGTACCTGCAGCAGTTCGGGAACTAAGAATCCCGGATGTCCCCATCGACCGTACTCGCCAAGTAGCTCACCATGATCTGCAGTAAATATGACTTGGGTATCTGACGGTATCGATTGCCACAGCCGATGGAGGGATTCGTCGAGTTCCTCGACTTCTTGTCTATAGAGACGACGGACTTCCTCAGGCCGATCCGGATTTTCGCCAGCCACTGCACTGCGCGATAGTCGCCGGGCACGGGTACCTGTTTCCGATCTCGGGCTATATGGATGATGTGGCTCCATAAAATGAAGCCACCCAAAGTAGGTATCACCACAATTTTCGAGGAACTCGTTGATCATCTCGTCTGCAGGGCGGAAAGGCGGGTCCGGATCAGATACAATTGAGAGAGCGCGCTCGAAAGTGGACCAGACTCGCGTAGCTATATCATATGTAATTCCTCGGGGAATACGCTCTGCAATCTTGTCTTTCATCGAAATACCGCCCTCCGTGATTGGCGAGGTGAAATGGTCGAACCCCCCGCCGTAGCCGTAGCGTTCAGAAACAAGTTGATTCGCAGTTATCCCAATAGTGAAGTCATTGATCTCATTAACGAACGAGTCGGTTGGATCAATATCATGGGGCTCGTTTGTTCGTCCAGTAAAAATGGTTGGAAAACAGCCCAGCGTGGCTGTTGCTGTCGCAAACGTACGGTCATGAGATTCCCCCAGGAAATCCTGGGTGTGTATCATATACTGATAATGATCGTACCGAAGAGAGTCAACGGTCACCAAGAGCGTGTTCATGATATCTCCAATCTGTCTAAGTGCAGTATTTGACGAAGAGGATGAGCACTATAAAAATATCGCGATCTGGTCAGAGTCAGTGAGTAGAGATTCGTACAGATATATTTAAAAACTGTAGTATTTAATCATCCCATAAATATATCCGATTCCAACAATACCGGTGAGCACAATGACCATAACAAGTTGCGCTGCTTTCTCACGACTCGGACCAGTCAATAGGATCCAAAGCCGCTGTGGCAAATATGTCATCAGAAGTTGCCTGAGAAAGGCGCTTTCCTCACCAGTCGAGTCCTCGACAAACGTCTCCATTGCTCGCTTCGAATAACCCTGCCAAAACGCTCGATCGAGCAGCCAACAGATGTTCATCCGATATTCAAACACCTTGTGCGAGACGACAGCATTGGGATTATACCAAACGCCCTTCCCGCACTCTTGTTGTAGCCGCGCGCACAGTTCTGTTTCACCGCCCTGGAGATTTGCATCACCTTTTCGCCCACCAATCGCAGTATCAAACCCGTTTAACTCTATAAATACTTCACGAAGAAACGACAGGTTTGATCCATTCGTATTCCGTACCTCGCCTGCAGTATTGGGCTCTCCACCCGGACCGAACCCGCGGTGAGTCACGCCAACCAGCCAGTAGAACTCCTCGGGCAGAAAGTCCGGCTTTCCCGCGACCCACTCGGGCACCATCTTGCCGCCGACGGCGACCGCGTCTTGCTGTTCGTAGGATTCGACGAGCTGGTCCACCCACTCCGGGTCGGCGATCGCGTCGTCGTCGATGAACGCGACCACGTCCCCGTTTGCGACTTCCGCGCCGTGGTTGCGCGCTTCGAGCAAGCCGCTATTCTCGTCCAGCTCCGTGATCACGACGTCCTCGCTGTCCGCGAAGTCACGTTCGAACTGCCTGGTGACTGCCTCGCTCCCGTCGCTGACGAGCACGAGCTCGACGTCGTCGTAGGTTTGCTCGCGGACGCTTTCCGCAGCGTCGAGCAGATCGTGATATCGATCGAGCGTGTGCGTGCACAGGACAACGGAAACGCGCATTCACTCGCCCGTTCCGTTGTCGACTGGCCTAAGCGTTGTCGTTCACGTCCGAGCGCGCGCCTCGCTGGGACCCCGACCGATGGGACTTCATAAGGCTTATGCGCGAGTTGGCAGTTTGACCGGCTAATGAGTCCCCGGAGTGTCGTATATCCATGAGCCAAGAGGAAGGGATGTCCGAGGAGCTCGAAGAAGGCATCGAGTGGCTTAGCAAGTGGTATCATATCCCGTCGGTGCTGGCGCTGTTCGTCTTCGCGCTGTGGGCACGCGCCCGAACGTGGAGCAACTTCGTCGTCGACGGCACGGTCATGTTCAGCGGCAACGACGCCTGGTATCACCTCCGCCAGGTCGAGTACACCGTCCGTCACTGGCCGCAGACGATGCCCTACGATATCTGGACGAACTTCCCGAGCGGCACCTCCGTCTCACAGTTCGGGACGATCTACGACCAGGTCGTCGCGACGGTCGCACTGATCGTCGGTCTCGGAAGTCCCGACCAGACGACCGTCCGGCTGACGCTGCTGTTCGCCCCCGCTGTGATCGGGGCCGGTATCGTGCCGATCGCGTACTACCTCGGCAAGCGGGTCGGCAAGAACCGGTTCAGCGGGATCGCCGCGGCGTTGATCGTCGCGCTCTCTAGTGGTGTCCTCCTTCGACGGAGCCTCGTCGGCTTCTCCGATCACCAGGTCGCCGAGGCGTTCACGCAAGCTCTCGCAGCCCTAGCAATCGTCGTGGCGCTGCAGGTCGCCGACAGCGAGAAACCGATCTGGGAACTCATCCTCGATCGAGATGTCGCCGGACTCCGAAAGCCGGTGGGATACGGGGCGCTGGCCGGCGTGGCGCTCGCTCTGTATATGTGGACCTGGCCGCCGGGCATCGTGATGGTCGGGATCTTCGGGCTGTACGTCACGATCCAGGCGATCATCGACCATCTCCGCGGGACGAGTCCGGAACCGATGCTGTTGGTCAGCGGCGTCATCTTCGCCGTCACCGCAGTGTTAATGCTCCTTCCATTCGATACGTTCGGAATCGCACCGACTAATTTCTCCCTTCTGCAAGTTGGTCTTGCAGCCGCCGGCCTCGTCTGGAGTGGCTTCCTCGCCGGACTCAGCCGCATTCTTGACGAGCGCTCCGAACCTGTCTGGACGTATCCGATCGGTGCTATCGGAGTTCTCGGCGCTGTGTCTCTCGGACTGTTCATTCTTTCGCCGGGAATAGCCGACCTGATGGCAGATCAGCTTGTCCGTGTCTTCGGAGGGATTATCGGCCAGGATCCAACCGGAGCAGCGGCGACCGTCGGCGAGATCGCCGCCCTAGAGAATCCGGGCGATGCGCTCTACAGCTGGTATGGCTTCGTCCACATCATCGCCGTCGTCGGCGTCGTCCTCGCGCTCGCGAGACAGACTGTCACCTCGAACAAGCGATCCGAACTGTTGTTCGTCTCTATCTGGCTCGCCGTCGCATTTTCGATGACGCTCACACAGGTCCGGTTCGGGTACTACCTCACGGTCCCGGTCGCAGTGATGGCGGCCTACGCGATCGGCACCGGATTCACATACCTCTCGACCGCCGCCAGGCGCGCTTCGACGGACGTGCGGCCGTATCAGGTGATGGCCGTGTTCACCGTCCTGATCGTCGTGATGGCGCCGATGGTCATGGCGACGGGCGATCGCGGTATGCCACAGGACGCCGTCACCCAGTCCAACGAGACGTACAACAGCGGTCCAGGCGGCATCCTCGGCTGGGACAGCAGCCTCGAATGGATGTCAGAGAACACCCCGACAGTCGGCAACTTCGCCGACGCTGGAAACAACGTCAGCTACTGGGGCGAATACGCGAAGACCGACGACTACGAGTACGAGGAGGGGTCCTACGGCGTGCTCTCGTGGTGGGACTACGGCCACTGGATCACAAGCGAGGCCGAGCGCATCCCGGTCGCCAACCCGTTCCAGCAGTCGGCGACCGAGGCGGCGCGGTTCCTCCTCGCCCAAAATGAAAGCCAGGCCGACCAGGTCATCGGCGAGATGAGCGACGGCGAGAACCGGGACACCCGCTACGTCATGGTCGACTGGCAGATGGCCACGGGCGCGAGCAAGTTCAGCGCGCCGCCGGCGTTCGTCGACGGCGTCAGCGCCTCCGACTTCGTCCGGACCGCTCGCGTCGGGAACGCCGGGTTCTACTTCTACAGCCAGAACTATTACGACACGATGGTGAACCGGCTGTACCGCTACCACGGCAGCGCCCAGGACCCGCGGCCGGTCGTCACGAACACGGTCAACACCGAGGAGACCGACTTCGTCGAAACGTACCAGTCGCTCGAAGAAGCACGCCAGGCGGCCCGGCAGTCCGGCGGCCAGGTCGGCGGTGTCGGTCCGAACCCGGCAGAGCGCGTGCCGGCGCTTGAGCACTACCGGCTCGTGCAGGTCAGCGACGCGACGGTGAACCCCTACCAGGCGGCGCACTCGCAGCTGCTGCGTCTCTTCCAGTACGGGCTGAGTCCGACTCGCCTCGGCTTCGACAATCGGTCGATCGGCCTCGCCGCCGAGCCGAACCCGCACTACACGAAAGTCTTCGAGCGCGTCTCGGGCGCGACGATCGAGGGCGAAGGACCGGCAGGCGCGAACGTGACGGCGTCGGTCACGATGCGGATGCCCAACGCCAACGACACGTTCACCTACACCCAGCAGGCTCAGGTCGGCGAGAACGGCCAGTTCAGTATGACGGTCCCGTACGCCTCGACCGGCGCCGGCGACTGGGGGCCGGAGGACGGCTACACGAACACGAGCGTCCGCGCGACTGGCCCGTATCAGCTCCGGACCGATCTGCAGACCGAGACGGGCAACGGGACCGAACAGCTGATCATGTACAACGGGACGGCCCACGTCACCGAGGGGCAGGTCATCGGAGAGAACGACTCGGCTTCGACGGTCGAGCTGAGCGAGACAGTCCTCACCGAGCGAGATCGCAACGAGACTGACGGCAACGGGACGAACAGCACCGACGGCAACGAGACCGACGACGGCACTGGCGGCAACACGACCGACGACGCCACGTCTGATCTGGTCGACCCGCGTACTGTCGGCGTCGAGCAGTCGCCGTCCGCCCGCATCGCAGGCTAACCATGGCCGGAGACACCCAGCAGGCGACCGGGACGGCGCTGGGTGACACCCTCACGAGCTGGCTGTCCATCTATCTGAAAGGCATCGCGATGGGCACCGCGGATTCGATCCCCGGCGTCTCGGGCGGGACGATCGCGTTCATCACCGGGATCTACGAGCGTCTCATCACCGCGATCACGAGCGTCGATCCGGCCGCGGCGACACTGCTGCTGGGGATCACGAGCGGTCGCGGTCGCCAGCGACTGGCCGATCGACTTATCGAGATGGACGTGCCGTTCCTCGTCGTGCTCGGGACCGGTGTCGTCACGGCGGTCGTCGCCGTCTCCCGGTTCGTCTACCTGGCGCTCCAGGAGGCTCCCGGGGCGACGTTCGCGTTCTTCTTCGGGCTGATCGCCGCCTCGGCGATCGTCCTGTACGAACAGCTCTCGCTGGCGACGCCGGGACGGATCGCGGCCGCGGCCACCGGCTTCGTGCTTGCGTTTCTCGTGTCGGGTGTCACCGCTGGAGCCGACGGGATCCACGCGCTGCCGGTCGTCTTCGTCGCCGGCTCGATCGCGATCGTCGCGATGATCCTGCCGGGCGTCTCCGGCGCGTTTTTCCTCGTCTTGCTCGGCCAGTACGAGTACCTGACCGGCACGCTCACCGCATTCGTCGACGGGATCATCGCCGCGGCCGTCGGCGACCGAGCGGTCGGGTCGCTGCTCGATCCCGCGACGACCGTCGTGACGTTCGTCGCTGGCGCCGTCGTGGGACTGTTCACGGTCGCACACGCCATCCGCTGGGCGCTCGATCACTACCGGGCGGCGACCCTGTCCTTTCTGGTCAGTCTCATGGTCGGCGCGCTGCGATTGCCGGTCATCGAGATGCGCGATGCGACTGCGACGCTATCCCCGGAATCCATCGCGCCGCTCCTCCTCGCAACTGTCGTCGGTGGCGGTGCGGTCCTCGTGCTCGACCGCTACACCGACGACCTGTCGTATTGATCGGGCGACGGCCGTTCCATCGCTGGACCCCTCTGCTGAAGTCGATCAGGCGATCCGGTCCCGATATATCGCCCACGCGGCGAGGGCGGCCGCGGCGACCAGTACCGGACCGATCGCGGCCGTCATCGAGAACTGATAGTCCAGGTTGTACGCGATCACGAGCAGATGGACGTAGCTCACGACGCCGCCGAGGAAGTAGATCGCCGCGTTCTCGATGACCGGATCGCTTGCGGGATCGACCCGGATCGCGACGCGCGTGAACGCGATCGAAGCGAGCCCGATCGCGGGCGCCAGCATCACACCGACCGGTTTCGACACGTACGAGTTCGGCGTTCCGCCCGCGTCGAAGTGGATCGCCATCTCCGCGGGCAGCGACTCCCAGAAGACGACGCCAACGAGCGCGGCGGCGACGAGCAATCCGCTCGCGATCAGATCGCTACGCTGGAGGGACATATCCGACAGGGGAACGCCGACACGGAAAAGCGTTGCCTGGAACGCGGCCCGTCCTTCGCCACCGACATCCGACTCCGACTGGATCTAGAGGTCGTAGAGATCGCCGTACTTCTCGGTCGCGTACTCGAGGAAGTACTCGGCGGTGTAGGGCTCGCCGGTCGCTCGCTCGACGAGTTCGTCGGTCCTGTAGCGCGCGCCGTGGCGGTGGACGTTCTCGCGGAGCCACGTCTGCAAGTCCTCGAACTCGCCGTCGCGGATCGCCCCGTCAAGGTCGCCGAGATCGTCCTCGGCCGCCGCGTACAGCTGGGCGGCCATGACGCTGCCCAGCGTGTACGTCGGGAAGTACCCGAAGTTGCCGTGACTCCAGTGGATGTCCTGCAGGACGCCCTCGGCGTCGTTTTCCGGGCGAACGCCCAGGTACTGCTCGTACTTGTCGTTCCAGACCGCCGGCACGTCCTCGACGGCCAGATCGCCGTTGATCAGGTCGCGCTCGATCTCGAAGCGGACGATGATGTGCATGTGATAGGTGAGCTCGTCCGCGTCGACGCGAATGAGATTGTCGTCGTAGACGCGATTGGCCGCCCGATACAGCGTGTCGGCATCGGCGTCGACGCCCTCGAAGGCGGATCGAACGTCGTCCGCGATCGACTCCCAGAACGGGCGACTCCGGCCGACGTGATTTTCCCAGAGCCGCGACTGGGACTCGTGGACGCTGAGGTCCCGGGAGGCACCGAGCGGCGTCCCGTACTCCTCCTGGGGGAGACCGAGATTATAAAAGGCGTGGCCGAACTCGTGGATCGTCGCCGTGAGCGCGCTCAGCGGATCCTCCGAGAGAAATCGCGTCGTGACCCGGCAGTCGAACTGGTTGCCCGACGTGAACGGATGGCTGGACACGTCCAGTCGACCGCGGTCCCAGTCGTATCCCAGGTCGGTGAGGATCTCCCGGGAGAGGTCTTCCTGGCGCTGCTCGGAATAGGTTCCGTCCGCGAACGGCTCCGGGAGGGTAACGTCGCTGTCGCCGACGGCCTCGATTAGCGGGACGAGTTCGTCGCGGAGTCGTTCGAGGACCGTTTCGGCCGTCTCCAGGCCGAGGTACGGCTCGTATTCCTCGAAGAGGACGGCATAGGGGTCCCGGTCCGGATCGATGTGCGCGGCGTACTCGCGGCGCAACTCGACCAGCTCGTCGAGCACGGGTGCGAACTGCGAGAAGTCCGCGTCGGCTTTCGCCGACTCCCAGACCTCGAGCGCCTCGGAGGACGTGGCACTGATCTGTTCGATGAGTTCCTGTGGGACCGCCGCGGCCCGCTCGTGTTCGCGGCGGATCTCGCGGACGACGGCCCGCTGTTCGTCGCTCAATTCGGCCTCGCCGGCGGCGTCGAGCGCGTCGGCGACCTCGTCGTCGGTCAGCAGTTCGTGCTTGAGCCCGGACAGCGTCGAGAGCTGCTGGCTCCGGGCCGGCCCGCCGCCCTCGGGCATCGTCACTTGCTGGTCCCAGGAGAGGACTCCGACGGCGGAACCGAGATTGCTCACCCGACGGTACGCGTCGAGCAGGTCGTCGTACGCCTGTGGTGTCTCCGCTGACATGACCGGGCATACGGCCGCGGCGATAAAGTACCCGTGGTCACGGCATTCCACACCCGGATGTTCCAGTCACGGACACCGCTCGGCGAGGACTCGATACAGTCGCCGGCACCGCTCCAGGACGGGGATCGAGACGCTTTCGGCTGCCGTGTGGGCCTCGCCGGGCTCGGCCGCCCCGACGACGAGCGTCCGCGTGTCCGCTTCGGCGGCGAGCCAGCCCGCGTCGGTCGCGTGTGGCTTGACCACGTGCTCGGGGTCGCCGTCCTGGACGTTCCGTGCGATCTCCAGAGCCACAGCGGCGAAGCGTTCGTCCTCGCAGGCCATCGGTGGGAGATCCTGTTCGACCGACCAGGTGACGCCCTCGATCGACTCGACAGCGTCGAGTCCGGCCCGTTCGCCGGGGACGGTCCGCTCGTCCACGGTCACGGTACACCGGTCCGGGATCACGTTCCAGGCGTCCCCGCCGTCGATTTCCGTGACTGCGAGGCTTCCCTGTACGTTCCGCCCGTGGACGGTCGTCTCGGGAGCGGGCAGGTCCCGAATCACGTCGACGGCGTCAGTCGCGCGGTAGATCGCGTTCTCGCCGGCACCGACTTCACTCGCGTGGGCCGCCGTCCCTCGCGCCGTGATCGTGCTCGCGCGGCGTCCCCTGTGGGCGATCGCGACGTCCGTGACGCCCGGGGCGGAGTAGCCCGTCGACCCTTCGCCGACGACGGCGTAGTCGGGGGCGAAGCCGTCCTCGATCGCCGCCCGACACCCGATACCGCCCCGCTCCTCGCCGACGAACGACGCGAAGACGAGTTCACCCGCCGGATCGCTGTCCCGGAACGCACAGGCCATCGCCGCCAGCGATCCCTTCATGTCGGCGCTGCCGCGGCCGAACAGCCGCCCGTCGCGCTCCTCGACGAGGTACCCATCGTCTCGCTGTTCGGGGGCCGGCGGAACGACGTCGTGGTGGCCGACGAGCGCGAGCGATCGGTCCCCGTCGCCCCGGCGGGCGATGACGTTCCCGTGTTCGTCGCGTTCGACGGTCGCGTCCGTGTGCTCGCGCAGCCAGGATTCGAGCAGCGCTCCGGCCGCGTCCGGGTCGTCGTGGCTCGGCGTCGCGACCAGCCGCCGGGCGAGTGCCGTCACGGCCGTGCTCATACCGCGGTCAGTCCCCGCTCGCCGCGCAGTTGTTCGGGCCGAGCTCCAGCTCCGTCGCCGCCGCCTCGTCTTCGAGTTCGTCGCGGCCGGCGTTGACGGCGATGATCTCTTCGTAGTTGGGCGGCTTCTCCGGCAGCGAACGGGTGAGCCGGTCCACGAACGTCTCGCGGTCCGCGGACAGCAGCGCCAGCCCGGTCCGAACGGCGCCGATCGTCGTCGCGACGGGCTCGCCGGGCGTCACGTCGGTCGCCCCGTCGGCGTCGACGGCGAAGTGCCCGGGCAGTATCGTGACCGAGTCGGGTTCCGCGAGCAGCGTCCGGTGTAGCGACTCGTACAGCTGCTGTGCGCCGGTATCGGCGTCGCCGTCGCCGAACTGGAGTTCGGTCCGGCCGACCGAGTCCACGAACAGGGTATCGCCCGTCAGGACGGCCGCGTCGTCGAGCAGGTAGCTCACGATCTCGGAGGTGTGGCCGGGCGTCGGGACGGCCTTGAGATCGTGCTCGCCGACCGTGACGACCTCGTTGCGCTCCAGCGGTTCGTACTCGTAGGTGACGCCGCGATCGACCGCGTCCGCCCCGAGGTGATAGGTCGCGCCGACGTACTCGGCCAGCTGTCGGCCACCGGAGACGTGATCGGCGTGGACGTGCGTGTCGAGCACGTGCTCGATCGAGTACCCCCGACTGGAGGCGGCCGAGGCGAACCGCTCGACGTGGCGCGTCGGGTCGACGACGGCCGCGACGTCCGACTCCGGATCCCCGATCAGATAGCTGAGACATCCCTTTGCCCGGCGCTGGAACTGGACGACGTCGAGACCGTCCCGCAGCGGAATGTCGACGGTGTCGTAGACCTCGCTCCATCCCTCCATGCCGTCGTCGACGACGGTGACGTCCTCGAAGCCGCTGTCTTCGAGGTGGGTCGCAAGGTCGTGAGAGGAGATCCCCTTCGCACAGATCGTGACGATCTCGTCGTCGGTCGACAGCCCGGTCGCCTCGCGGAACTGTTCGGCGTCGAACTCGAAATCCGGCTTGTACGTGTACTGGATCGCGCCCTCGATGTGCCAGGCCTCGAAGCTCTCTTTGGGACGCGTATCAAGCAGTGCGAACGAGTCGCCGACGTCGATTCGATCGCGTAACTGACTCGCGGTGATCGTTTCGACCATGCTCACCAGTAGGGGCTTGCCGAACTTATACCACGGAGAACCAGAACATTTCGAGGGTGGCTGTGTCACCGCGTCTCGACACAGTTGCGGACTGGTAGCAAGTCCCGAAGCGACTCGCCGGACGGCATCAGTCGCCGTGGCCCTGGCCGCGCTGTTGCTGGACCTCGACCTCGACCGAGATCGCCGGGGGGAGATCGCGGCCGGCGACCGACCGCGCGAACTCGTCGTGCCCGACGATCTCGATGGTCCTGGTGTAGACGGTGTAGTTCCAGGCGTCGAAGTCACCGCCGGAATCGAGCAGCGTCTTCGACTGCGGGACCCGCAGGTCGTCCGGCGGCTGTGGATGGGGCCCCTTGTGTTCGACGCCCTTGCGTGCGGCGTCGGTCTTGATCTCGTCGACGACGTCCTCGAGCAAGTGCCGGTCCCCGCTCTCGAACGTGAGCTTCGTGACGAAGGGCATTGTTGGCAGTGAGTGGGCCGCCCGCACGTAAAAACACACTCATCGGAGCTGCCGTCTAATACTGGTGGTGATACCGTTTCGAAATGATTCGACACGCCGTCGTGCCGAATATCTGGACGAACGTATCGCCACCAGTATGAGCCACCCACAGCGTCGACAGCCCGGAGATATCGACAATCCGGCGAAGTGTCAGTCCGAAAGGGCCTGTTCGGACTTGTCGGCGTCTTCGATCGTCAGCTCGTAGAGGTTCTGTCTGGCGTCCGCAAAGTAGACGTCCTCTTCGACGACGCCGACTTCCTCGAGGCGTTCGAGCGCGTAACGTACCGTCCGGGCCGAAAGCATCGATTCCTCGACGATCCCCTTCTGTGTCAGTGGTCCCTTGTACTCCAGAACCTTGAATACGAGCTTCGCGCTCGGCGGTAGATCCGTGATCGCCTCTCCGTCGGATTCTGTCATTGGCTGAAAGCAGGGCCCCGCGCCGTTTGAATGTTACCCCGCGCACGGTGGCACAGGGCATCCTGCTCTCACGAGGGCAGGCTTCCTGTTTCCACGACGTGACTTGCAGACACTGTCCGAAAATCAGTCGTGTCCGTAGCGGTCACAGTCTCCACAGGCGTGTCTTCGGGCCATCCCATCCCTAGTTCAGCAAATCCTCTCTTGAGGACGTTAATCGAGGCGTTCGCGTCTCTATCTGTCTCGAATCCACATGATGGGCAAGAGTGTTTTCTGACCCACAACGGTTTCTCTGTCTCTACACCACATTTGGCACACTCTTTCGTCGTTCCTCGGGCTTCGACCTGCACGACGTGCGTGCCGTACAGATTACCCTTATATTCGAGGAGAGTGATGAACTGTCGCCACGCCGCATCATGCTTGTTCCGAGCGTTCTCATCTGCTTGAAGCATTCCGGCGACGTTGAGGTCTTCTACGAACACGGCATCGTACTCGCGGACGAGCCACGTCGTCAGCTTGTGCTGGTAATCCAGCACCTTTCGGCGGATATAGCGCTTCACCGTGGCGACCTTCCGACGTTGCTTCTCGTAGTTCCGACTTCCGTATTCTTTCCGAGTGAGTTTGCGCTGTTCGCGCCGGAGACGCTCGTACTCGTCTTCGAGGTCGAGCCAATCGACAGTCTTGCCGTCGCTGGTGTGGATGTAGTTGAGGATGCTAAGGTCAATACCAACGCTGTTGCTCGTATCAAGTGAGTCCACGTCGGGTTTCTCGGGTAGATCGGCATCATCGGTTTCGAGACCGAAAGAGACGAACCACTCGCCGGTTCGTTCTTTCTTGAACGTAACCTCCTTCATTGTGGCGCGATCAGGAATCGCGCGTGAGTAGCGGATTTTGACCCACCCAATTTTGCTGAAGCGGACATAGGCGAACCTGTCGCAGCCCCTCTTTTCATCGAGGTCGAAACCACTCTGGTTGTATGTCACACTCCGGTAATCACGCGGTGTCTGCCGTTTGAGACGACCGACTTTGTACCCCTTCTCTTTCTTTTTGGAAAGGTTCGAGAGGTTCCAGTGGAAACGAGCGACAGTAGCTTGGGCGGCCTTGGAGTGCAGTTTACTGAATATCGGCCACTTACGTTTCCACTCTGGAAGTTTGTTGTTCTGGTCGTACTCGCTCGGCTTCTCGTCTTCGGGACTGTTCGTGTAGTCCCATCGGATATGGTTATAGAGTTGGCGATGGACATCAAGTTGGTATTCCAGTCGCTCCGCTACCTCGTCTGTCGGGTATGCTCGGTAGCGGTGGCTGTATTCCATCGCCACCCCTTGATTGGCACTATTATAACTTAATTTTTGGGATAGAATTATTGTCTTCATTCTGGATATAGTTGGTCGAGGCCTTTGTATTGCGATCTAATATTGAGGCAACGGGATTCACGGTCGCGGTTTCGATTCGAACGAGCGAGTACTTGCCCCGAACTTTCGAACCACGTCGTATGCTATATCGTCTCGATAGACCGGGCACACCGCCGCCATGAACGAATCTGACACTCGTACACGATTAGATCGGACGATACACGCTCTACGTCCGTTTCGTACGCCCGTTTTCATCCAGGAGCATATCGCCCGTACTCACGTACGATCGGGTGACGATGACGTATACGATCACCACGACAGTCGACGGTCAGTTCGAAGACATTCTCGAAGCGACGGCCGAAGCCATTGAGGACGAGGGATTCGGGCTGTTGACTGAAATTGACGTACAATCGACACTGGAACAGAAACTCGACACGGAGTTCAGGCGGTACCGTATGCTCGGTGCATGCAACCCGTCGCTAGCTCGCGACGGGCTCGACACGGAGCCGGAACTCGGAGCATTGCTGCCGTGTAACGTCGTCGTCTACGAGACCGAGAGCGGTGCCGTCAGCGTGCACGCGGTCGATCCGGAGCGCCTGATCGGTGTGACGGGCAACTCGGAACTCGCTGCGACCGCAGCCGACGTCGGCGAGCGGTTCGAGCGGGTCATCGCCGCCGTTGACGAACGGTTCGCGACGGCGACCGACGAGGATTCGGCCGTCGCGCAGCCGACGTGAACGGTTTCATCCGCTGGCGGCGGAGCGTCCGACAGGGGCCGGTGTCAGTCAGCACCGTATCGACCGCCGACTCTGGGTGGTCGGGGCGGTAAATCGTTACAGCAGTCCGTATCGGAGCCGACCCGTAACGAACGGTTTTTCACTTCGGGTAGCCCAGAGTGACGTATGGCTACCGAGACGGCCGACGGGTTGACCGGTCACGCCCGAAGCGTGACCGTGACGACGCTGGCCTCCCTGATGGGGATCGTCGCGGCGCTGATCTCCGAGTACGGTCTCGAAGCCGCGCCCGCTGGACGGATCAACGTCTTCGTCATTCTTGGCGCGGTCCTGGTTCAGATACCGATTCTCCAGGCCTTGGGCGTCGACACGCAGGACTTCAGTACGAAGGACCATCTCTACATCGCGTTTATGACGTTTTCCCTGTGGTTCATCTCCTGGACGATGCTTCTCACCGCGTCGACCGTATAGCCGGGTGACTCACAATGGCTGATGACAGTATAGCCGTCGTCGATCTTGAACGATGCCAGCCCGACCGCTGTAACTACGAGTGTATGAACTTCTGCCCGCCCAACCGGACGGGCAAGGAGTGTATCGTCAAGCGCGGCGACGCCTACGAAGAAGACGAACCGTTCGAGGGCGGACCCGATCAGGTCCGCATCTCCGAAGAGATCTGCCTGGGCGAGTCCTGTGGGATCTGCGTCGAGAAGTGCCCGTTCGACGCCATCGAGATCATCAACCTCCCCCAGGAACTGAACGACGAACCGATCCATCGGTACGGCGAGAACGCCTTCTCGCTGTACGGTCTGCCCGCTCCGGGCGAGGGGCGCGTGACGGGTATTCTCGGACCGAACGGGATCGGGAAGACCACGGCCGTCCACATCCTCGCCGACGAGCTCACGCCGAACCTCGGGGCGTACAACGACGAATCGTCCTGGGACGCGGTACTCGACGAGTATCGCGGGACCGCCCTCCAGGATTACCTGGAAGCGCTGATCGACGGCGACGTCAGCGTCGCCCGCAAGCCCCAGTACGTCGATCAGATCCCCGGCCAGTTCGACGGCACGACCCGCCAGCTGCTCGAACGGACCGACGAGCGCGGCGAGCTGGACGCCCTCATCGAGCGCGTCGGCATCGGACCCGTCGTCGATCAGGACATCGACACGCTCTCGGGCGGTGAACTCCAGCGCGTCGCGCTCGTGGCGGCACTGGCCCGGGACGCAGAGTTCTACTTCCTGGACGAAATCACGCCCTACCTGGACATCGGACAGCGGATGACCGCTGCCCGGATCATTCAGGAACTGGCTGAGGAAGGCGACCGGTCGATGCTCGTGGTCGAACACGACCTCGCAATTTTGGACCTGCTTGCTGACGCCTTGCACGTCGCCTACGGTGAACCCGGGGCCTTCGGTGTCATCACCGACCCCAAATCGACCAAGAACGGGATCAACGAGTATCTCAAGGGGTACCTGGACAACGAGAACATGCGGATCCGCCAGGAGGCGATCGAGTTCGAACAGCACGCCCCGCGGAACGTGACTCGCGGCGACGTGGCCATCGAGTACCCGGCCCTGGAGAAGAGCTACGGCGACGGGGAGTTCTCGCTCGCCGTCGAGTCGGGCACCATTCGCGAGAGCGAGGTGCTGGGCGTAGTCGGTCCCAACGGGATCGGCAAATCGACCTTCGCGAAGATGCTGGCCGGCCGACTCGAACCCGACGCGGGAACGGTCGACGCACAGCTCGACATCGCGTACAAACCCCAGTACATCGATATCGACCAGCCGATGCGCGTCGACGCGTTCCTCTCCTCGATCACCGACGAGTTCGGCAGTTCCTACTGGAACACCGAGATCGCCCAGCCGCTACAGCTCGATGCGGTGATGGAACAAAATCTCGACGACCTCTCGGGCGGTGAACGCCAGCGGGTCGCCATCGCGGCCTGTCTCTCGAAGGACGCGGACCTGTACCTGCTGGACGAGCCGTCCGCGCACCTGGACGTCGAACAGCGCGTGCTCGCGACCAGTGCGATCCGCCGGTACGCGGAGAACCACGACGCGACGGCGATGGTCATCGACCACGACATCTACATGATCGATCTCCTGAGCGATCGATTGCTGGTGTTCGACGGCGAACCCGCCGTTCACGGAACCGCCTCCCAGCCCCAGGGCATGCGCGACGGTATGAACGAGTTCCTCGAAAACCTCGATGTCACGTTCCGTCGTGACGAGCGCACCGGCCGCCCGCGGATCAACAAGCCCGGAAGCAATCTCGACCGCGAGCAAAAACAGGCCGGTGAGTACTACTACGCGCCGGAGTAAGTGAACTCCATCCGGCCGAAATACGTGAATGATCTTTTTCAGGAAATGGGGTAACCCACCGAAGGAAAATTGCTATTTCAGGTAATATTTGTGATTGTTCGGCGTGACAGATGCGAACCGATAAGTTCCCGTAGCCAAACGGGACTGACAGATGACAAGTACAGCGGTTCTAGCGCTGTTCGCCGCGTTGCCGATCGCAGTTGCGTTTACACTGTTGGTCTGGCTCCGGTGGTCAGCGGCACGGTCGATGGGAGTCGGATGGGCAATTGCGACAGTGCTCGGGCTCGCCTACTGGCAGATGGAGCCGTCGTGGTGGGCCGCAGTGGCGCTCTACGGCGCGCTCGAAGCGGTATCGATCATCCTGATCGTCTTCGGCGCGATCTTGCTGATGAACTACCTGGAGGTCAGCGGCGCGATTTCGACGATCCGGTGGCACTTCAGCGGCATCTCGACCGACCGGCGGATCCAGTTGCTGTTGATCGGGCTGGGTTTCGAGACGATTATCGAGGGCGTAGCCGGCTTCGGGACGCCCGGTGCGCTGGCCGCGCCGCTGCTGATCGGCCTCGGGTTCCCGCCGCTCGGGGCGGCCGTGTTCGCGCTGTTCTTCAACGCGCCGAACCCGCAATTCGGGGCAGCCGGGACACCGATTCTCGGCGGTGTGAATTCGGTCATTGGGGCTGACGAACTCGCGGCCGCGTCAGATCCGATCACCCAGGCGGAGTTCCAGGGTCTGGTCTCGGCCTATTCGGGCGTGATGACGGGTCTCACGTTCGTCTTCTGGGGCGTCCTCGGGATCTTCCTGCTCAGCTACTGGTTCGGAAGCGAGGACGAACGCACCCTGCGCGGAGCCGCGCGCGCGACCGCCCCCGTCGCTCCGTTCGCACTCGTGCTCGGGACTGTCGCCGGCGTGACCCAGTGGGCGATCGCGTGGTTCGTCGGGACGGAGCTGCCCTCCATCGTCGCCGGGTTCGTCGTCTTCGGCCTGGGGCTCGTCATGGCCTCCCGGGGCGTGCTCGTCCCCGAGTCGACGTGGACGTTTCCGGACCGTGAATCGTGGTCCGACACGTGGCTCGGCGGGCTCAGCCTCGAGAGTATCGAGGACGACGATCCACAGCAGGAGATGCCGGTGTGGCTGGCCTGGACGCCGTACCTGCTGGTCGGTGCCATCCTGCTGGTGACGCGCTGGCCGACGCTCGATCTCGTTCCCCTCCTGAAGGACTTCGCAGTCACGCTACCGGGTATCCTGGGATACAGCGACCTGGCCTGGGAGCTCCAGTATCTCTATCTGCCCGGGACGATGCCGTTCATCCCGATCGCGATACTCACGGGGCTGCTCTTCCGGATGAACGGCCAGGAGACGAGGGAGGCCTGGCGCGAGTCGGTCCGACAGGTCGCGCCCGCCGCGCTGACGCTGGTGATCGTCGTCTCGCTGACTCAGATCATGATCAAGTCGGGCGAAGCGGAGTTCGTGTCTCTCACTCCCGGTATGATGGGGGCGCTCTCGCAGGCCGTCGCGGGCGCCGCCGGTGGGGCGCTGCCGGCGGTCGCCCCCTGGATCGGCGCGCTCGGGACGTTCGTCACCGGATCCAACACCGTCTCGGACATCCTGTTCGCGAAGCTACAGTACAGCGCCGCCGGCGACGTCGGGATCTCCCGGTCGATCGTCGTCGCGATCCAGAACGTCGGTGGCGGCGTGGGGAACATGATCTCGGTGCAGAACATCGCGGCGATCTGTGGTGTCGTCGGCATCTCGGGCCGTGAAGGTGACATCCTCCGGAAGGTACTTTTCCCGACGATCATCTTCGCGCTGTTTACCGGTGCCGTCGGCATGCTACTGGTGTACGTCGTCGCTCCCGGGACCTTCTGACCGGGGGCTTTTGTCACGCGCGGCCGTTCGATCGGCCATGTCCGGAATCGTCTTCTTCGGTACGGACCGCCACGACGCCGTCGTCGATTTCTACACCGAACGGCTTGATTTCGACGTCTGGCTCGAACAGCCGGCCTGTACGATCCTCCGACACGGGACACTGCTCGTCGGATTCTGCCAGCGCGAGGAGACCGAGACCGGCGGCATCGTCACGGTCGTCCTCGACGATCGAGACGCCGTCGACGAGTGGTACGACCGGTTGACGGACGTGGCCGAGGGACCGCCCACCGAGAATACCGAATACCGGATCTACAACTTCTTCGGGACAGATCCGGACGGCCGGTCGTTCGAAGTCCAGACGTTCCTGCACGGGACCGGCTCCATTCCCGGGGCCGGGACGCAGTCCGAAACCCGTAATCCGAGCGATACCTGAGGTCCAGTATGTACGATTACCACACCCATTCGAACTACTCGGACGGGGACTTCCTCGCTGCCATGCTCGCGGCCGCACAGCGCCAGGGGCTCGACGGAATCGGGTTCGCCGACCACTGCAACGTCTCCGCGGACCCGTCACAGCAGCAGTTCGCGAAGGAGTTCGGGTTCAACCTCGATCTGACCCACGAGCGTCGCCGGGACGCGATCGAATCGCTCCGGGAGCGATACGACATCGCGATCTTCGACGCGGTCGAGATGGACTACCGGCCGGCCGACGAGGCCGATATCGCCGACTTCCTCGACACGGCGACGTTCGATTACGCGATCGGCAGCGTGCACACCGTCGAGGGGCACAACCTTCACGACGAGACGTATTTCGGCGCGAAATCGCGAGAGGAGCGCCGAGACGTCGTCGAGACGTACGTCGATCGCGTGGTGTCGATGATCGACTCCGAACTGTTCGCGATCGCCGGACACGTCGATCTCCCGCAGCGCAACGAGGCCTTGCGTGGGTTGTTCTCCGAAGACCACTACCGTCGGATCGCGTCGGCTCTGGAGACGTCTCGGACGGTCCCCGAGTTGAACGCCGGCCGCGTCACCGACGACTACGGGCAGTTCCATCCGGGACCGGCCTTTCGCGAAATCCTGGCCGAATACGACGTGCAGTTCACCCTCGGGACGGACGCCCACACGCCCGAGAGCCTCCGGGAGAACGCCGAGGAACTGGCGGCGTTCGTCGAGCGATGGGACGTGGACCCGGTTGTAATCCAGGGGTGAGCGATCGGGTTCGAAGCCCTTAAGCGCTCCAGCGGGAAAGGTTCGACAACTCGCTGGTGGCGGGCTCCAGCGGGCACCTGCTATTGGCGGCCGCATCGAGCGGTCGGCGACTCGCAGGCTGGAATGTGGTCGGGCGACCGACTGAACCACTCGACGCCCGCGGTGAAACCATGGCAAAGAGCTTCTACTCACACATCCGGGACGCATGGAAGGACCCGGACGACGGCAAAGTCGCGGAACTACAGTGGCAGCGCATGCAGGAGTGGCGCCAGCAGGGCGCGATCGAGCGCGTCGAGCGCCCGACCCGTCTGGACAAGGCCCGTTCGCTCGGCTACAAGGCCAAGCAGGGCGTGGTCGTCGCTCGCGTCAGCGTCCGCAAGGGCAGCGCCCGCAAGGTTCGACACAAGGCCGGCCGACGGTCGAAGCGACAGGGCGTTACCCGGATCACGCGCCGGAAGAACCTCCAGCGCGTCGCCGAGGAGCGCGCGACCCGCAAGTACCGGAACCTGCGCGTGCTCAACTCCTACTGGGTCGGCGAGGACGGTAGCCAGAAGTGGTTCGAAGTCATCCTGCTGGATCCGAATCACCCCGCGATCGAGAACGACGACGATCTCAACTGGATCTGTGACGACACCCACGACGACCGCGCGCTGCGCGGGCTGACCAGTGCCGGCCAGTCCAACCGCGGGCTCCAGCAGAAGGGCAAAGGGACCGAACACACGCGTCCCTCGAACAACAGCGGCAAAGGCCGCGGCAAGTAACGACCGGTCGTTTTTCGGCTTTCGATGATCGACTAGCCTCGCGTATCGCTACTGGATGTACGACGGGTCCTCCGCGTCGCAGTTCTGTTCGTGCTGTTCGGCGTCCGACTGGTTGTCGAACAGCATCTCGCATTTCTCGCACTGGTACCACGTTTCTCCGTCTCGCTCGGTCGTGGTTACCATACTCGTATGTGTGTCTTGGTACCGTATAGAGGTTTCTCCGGGATCGCGTGACGGCATAGCGTACCCGCTCGGGAACGTAACCTATATCAATCGCACTCCGGCTACAATGAGGTGCCCAACGCGTGTCCGGGTTGGGGTAGTGGTTATCCTCCAGCCTTGTGGAGGCTGGGACGCGGGTTCGATTCTCGCACCCGGACCTTCTTGCGGCGAGCAAACAGCGAGCCGTAGAAGTCGTCAGAGAATCGAACCCTACCAGTCGCGCGCAGCGGAGCGAGCACGTCTGGTTCCGGTTCGATTCTCGCACCCGGACCTGTCTTGTCGCGAACAATTCGTGAGCGACAGCAGTCCGTCGAGAACCTAATCAGGGAGGTCGCGCGCAGTGCAACGAGCACGTCCGACCGTGGTTCGATTCTCGCACCCGGACTTTCTTGCCGCGAGCAACCCGCGAGCCGCAGAAGTCCTCAGAGAATCGAGCCCTACCAGTCGCGCGCAGCGAAGCGAGCACGTCTGGTTCCGGTTCGATTCTCGCACCCGGACTTTTCTGTGGCGACCGAAAGAGTCGAAAAGGCAGGAATGGCTAGCAGTAGGGCCGAACACCCTCTCGGTACAATCTTATACTCGCGGTCGTTAGCCCCGTTCATCACATGACTTTTCGGACGGTGTTCACCCGATGAGCGGGCGACGGGGCGGGAGTCCGTACGTCCCCCACACGGACGCGGAGACGGCCGCGATGCTCGAGACGATCGGCGTCGAAGACGAATCGGAACTGTTCGACGTTCCCGAGTCGATCCGGTTTGAGGGGGCGTTCGGGATCGATTCCCAAGACGAGCGTGGAACGGCCAGAGAAATCGAACAGGTACTCTCGCGCAACGACGAGACGGCGTCATTTCTAGGCCGTGGACACTACGCCCACCACGTCCCGGCGGTCGTCGAGAGGTTGTCCGCACGCTCGGAGTTTCTGACCTCCTACACGCAGTACCAGCCGGAGGTCGCCCAGGGATTCCTCCAGGCGCTGTTCGAATACCAATCGATGCTCGTCGAGCTCACGGGACTGGACGTCGCCAACAGTTCGATGTACGATCGGGCGACAGCCCTCGGCGAGGCAGCGACGCTTGCCACTCGGGTCCGGGAGACCAGCGGCTCGCGGGTCCTCGTCCCCGAACTGCTCCGAGAGGAGCAGCGCGAGGTCCTGGAGAATTACGCGATCGGGGCCGGACTCGACGTCGAGGCCTACCCGAGCGACGACGGCAACGCCGATCTGGAGGCGCTCACCGCCACGATCGACGACGACGTCGTCATGGTGTACGCCGAGAACCCGACTGTCCGGGGAACTATCGAGGAACAGCTGGCCGAGATCGGCGACCTTGCGGACGGTCACGACGCGCTGTTCTGTCTCGGCAGTGACCCAGTCGCGCTGGCGTTGCTGGAAGCGCCGGCGAGCGTCGGCGCGGACGTCGTCGTCGGCGACGCGGGCGCGCTCGGACTGGGGCACGCCTACGGGATGAGCCACGGCCTGTTCGCCACGCGGGAGTCGTTCCTTCGGCAGGTTCCGGGCCGGCTGGTCGGGGCGGGGACCGACGGGAGCGGACGGCGGGCCTACACGCTGACCCTCCAGACCCGCGAACAGCACATCCGACAGGAGCGAGCGACCTCGAATATCTGCACCAACCAGGCGTGGGTCGCGCTCCGGACGGCGATCCACGCTGCCTGGCTCGGTGCGGACGGGCTGGTCGAGCTAGCCGAAGAGGCCGTCAGAGCCCCGAAGGAACTCGCAGCGCGGGTCGACGACATCGACGGCGTCGACGCGCCGGTCCACGATCGCCACCACTTTCGGGAGTTCCTCGCCCGGACCGACCGGCCGGCGCCGGCCGTTCGGGACGACCTCCGCGACCGGGGGTACGCGGTCCACGCGCTCGACGGGGACCACCTGCAACTGTGTGTGACCGACGTGAACGAGCACGCGACGGATGGACTCGTCGGGGCGCTCTCGGAGGTGGCCTGAATGCGCTACGACCAGGCCCGCTGGAGCGAGGCGGACCACTACGAGCCGCTGCTGATCGAGAAGCGCTCCGAAACCGTCGAGATCGAGGACTCGCCGCTACCCGACGACCTGACGCGCGAGCAACTCAGGATGCCCTCGCCCGCCGAACCCGAGCTTGCGCGTCACTACACACGTCTCTCTCAGGAGACCTACGGGGTCGACAGCGGCCCCGTCCCGCTTGGCAGTTGCACGATGAAGTACAATCCGTCGCTGCTGGAGGCGGTCGCGGCCGACGAAAACGCCGCGGTCCACCCTGATCGGCCTGAGGAAAGCGTCCAGGGGACCTTAGAGATTATGGCGACGTTGCAGGACTGGCTCGGCCGAATCGGTGGGATGGACGCCGTGACGCTGCAGCCGCCGGCCGGGGCAGCCGGGGAGTATACCGGCCTGCTGATCGCGAAGGCTTACCACGAGTCCCGTGGCGAGGACCGTTCGGAGGTGCTGATCCCCGACAGCGCCCACGGGACGAACTTCGCGAGCGCAGCGATGGCCGGCTTCGAGGTCGTCGAGCTCCCGAGCGGCGAGGACGGTCGCGTGGATCTCAACGCGCTGACGGCTGCCGTCGGTGATGAGACGGCCGCGCTGATGCTCACGAATCCCAACACGCTGGGGCTTTTCGAACGTGACATCGACGAGATCGCCGAGATCGTGCACGACGCCGGCGGACTGCTGTACTACGACGGTGCGAATCTCAATGCCCTGCTCGGACAGGCTCGGCCCGGCGATATGGGATTCGACATAATGCACTACAACGTCCACAAGACCTTCGCGACGCCACACGGTGGCGGGGGACCCGGGGCTGGCCCGGTCGGTGTGACCGCGGATCTCGCGCCCTTCCTGCCCAGGCCACACGTCCGGGAGTCCGAGGGCGAATACGAACTGTACGACCCCGAGCGATCGATCGGGAAGGTCCACGGCTATCAGGGTAACTGGCTGGTCCTGTTGAAGGCCTACGCGTACATCCGGCGGCTCGGCGACGCGGGACTGGCTGAGACCAGCAGGAAAGCCGTGCTCAACGCCAACTACCTGGCCGAACGGATCGACTTCGAGATACCGTATGGCCCGTTCCACCACGAGTTCGTCGCCAGCGCCGGCGACCGGGACGCCGCTAATGTCGCGAAGCATATGCTCGATCGCGGCGTCCATCCGCCGACGACGAAGTGGCCCGAACTCGTCGACGAGGCGTTGATGGTCGAACCGACCGAGGCAGAATCGAAGGAGACGCTCGAGTTGCTGGCCGACGCCTTCGACGCCGCGAGTAACGCGGATCCGGACACGCTCGAATCGTCCCCCCACCGGACGACTGCCCGGCGGATCGATCAGGTCGAAGCTGCCCGATCACCCCGCCTGTCCTGGCGGGCCCTCGAAGACAGCTAGTTCGCCACTTCGACGGCCGCGACGATCTCGTCGTGTGCGTTGCCGTTCGATGCCACGAGACCGTCGCTGTCGCGCGTCCAGCGGTTGCCGTGTACATCTGTCACCGTCCCCCCGGCGGACCGGACGAGCTCGACACCGGCGATCGTATCCCACGGCGTCGTCGGCTCAGTCGTGACGGCCGCTTCGAGCTCGCCGCTGGCGACGAATCCGAGCGTCGCCTGCAACGTTCCGTATCGACGGCTGTCCCCGAATCGCTCGTTGACCGCCCAGACGAGCGCCCCGAGTCGATCGCTTCGATCCGAGGGCCAGGCAGCGACCAGCCCAACTGCGAACGTCTCGGGATCGGCCCGATCGCTGACCGCGAGTCGCTGTCCGTTCCTGGCTGCACTCTCCGGACCGACCGTGTAGATGTCCTGGACGGCCGGCAGATACGTCGCCGCTGCAACGGTCTCGCCGTCGACGACCGAAGCCACGCTGCTCGCCCACAGGACGTTTCCGCGGGCGAAGTTCGCCGTGCCGTCGATCGGATCGACGACCCAGCACGGACCGGTGTCGGGGACCCTCTCGACCATCGGTCCGGTCTGCCGTGTGGCCGGTTCCGCGGCGGTATCGCTACTTTCGTCAGTGGCTGTGCGCGTGTTGATCTCCTCTTCACAGACGAACGGCTCGTCGGGGAACGCGTCCGCGATCGTGTGGACGATCTGTCGCTGTGCCTCGCTATCGGCGTTAGTGACCAGATCGTTTTTGTTCGCTTTCGTTTCGACTGTCAGCGGCCCCCTGAACGCGTCCCGCGCGACTGCGCCGCCGGCACGGGCCGCCCGTTCGACCAGCGCAGTCCGCTGTCGGCTATCGGTCATACGTGCTACTCTGTAGGGGAACGTGATAGCCGCTGTGTTTGTGTTCCATATGCAATGTCCCCTATTCGTTTTACCTACTTGATCAGAGATATGAGTACTTTTATTTGTGGTAGATTTCACTCACTATTCATGGACGATGAACTCACCCGGCGGCGAATCCTTCGCATCGGTGGGCCCGCACTCGCGGGACTCGTGGCGGGCTGTTCGTCAGACTTGCTCGGTGACGACTCCGAACAGAACGACGACTGGGAACTGACGGACAATCCCTCGACAGAGACGGACCGACCGACGGAGACAGCTACCGAAACCGACGAGGAGCCCACAGATCCCGAGACAGAGACGACCGCGACGTACGTCGGCGACTGTCCGGACGGCTGTGATTGCTCGACGGTGATGCCGTCGACGACGAACGGCAGCTTCACACTGTGGCACAATCGCACTCAGGCTGCGTCCCAGCTCTTTGACGGGACGAAAAACATGTTCAACGCGATGGAGGGGCCGACGGCGAAGCTCCAGCGAATTCCCTCCGCATTCCAGGACAAGCTCCGCCAGGATATCGCCGCCGGACAGGGACCCGACGCGTTCCAGTGGGCGCACGACCTGATGGGCGAGTTCGTCGAAAACGATATGCTCACGGACATGTCCGATCAACTCCGCGTCGGGGGGTGTATGTTCACAGACTCAGCGTGGGACGCCGTCCAATACGACGGTGGTATCTACGGACTCCCAGTTACGATGGAAGCGCCGGCGCTGATCTACAACCGGGACGCGCTGGACGACATGGGCGTCGAGCCGCCCGAGACCATCGGGGAGATGAAGTCCATCATGGACGACTGGGACGGCGACTACGGCTTCGCTCAGCCGGTCGACACCTACCACGTGACCTGGGCCGGCCACATGTTCGGATCGGCCATGTACGACGGCAAGGAACTCGGCCTGGACGATCCGGCGTTCGCCGCAGGACTTCGGATCATCCTCGATGAACTCAAACCATACATGCCGACTGACGGCTTCTACGGTGCACAGACGGCCGCATTCACGGACGGTGCGGCACCATTTATCGTCACGGGTCCCTGGGAGATTACCGGCTTCATCGAGGACGTCGACTTCAACGTCGGTGTCACGACGATTCCGGACAAGACGGGCCACAGCGAGTTCGGCGACGGCACCGCGCGACCGTACATGGGCGTGCGAATGCTCTACTTCACGAGTATGCTCGACTCGCCGGATGGCGAAACGGCGACTGCGGCCCGCGATTTCGTCGAGTGGTACGCGACGAGCAACGAACGCCAGCTCAACCTGGCTCTAAATGCCGGAATGGTGCCCGCAAAGAGCAATCTCTCCGGTAGCGATCAGCTGTCCCCCAACGTCCGGGGCTTCAGCGAACAGACCGAAGAAGCGATTTTGATGCCGCAGAACCCCCGATTTGCTGCTGTCTGGGGGCCGTACTCCAACGTGCTGACGCAAGCATGGGACAGCGGCACCGACGGCCTCGAGAGCGATCTTCAGGATGCGGCTGAAGACATCCGGACTACCTGGGACGAAGACTATTAATGACAATCCCACGCCGATCTTGTGGCTCCGCTCAAGAGCAGTGATCGAGAGTGTCCGATCACATCTCGGAGCCTGAGCTGTGTACCGGTTGTGACGTGAGAAGTTTGCGAGGGAAGACCGCTCCGGCCAGTCTTCCGCATCTTTCGATGCGAGGGAAGGGATTTGAACTACGCGAACGCAGACGTTCTCTCGTTCAAACCCTTCCGAGTGCATCTTGCTCGGCCCGATGTGGGCCTCACAGCGATGCGAGGGAAGGGATTTGAACCCTTGGACCCCTACGGGAGCGGATCTTGAGTCCGCCGCCGTTTCCAGGCTTGGCTACCCTCGCACCCGTGTTGTGCGGTTGGTGGTTATTCGAGGACGTTTAAACCTCCTACGGAAGCGATCAGCGCCGGAGAACTCCTCGCCTGGCGACGATTTAACTTCTCTCGGATGCCGACTATCACTATGGTACACTCGTGCCTCTGATCTCGGTCGGGACGATGCTCTTGGGCGGCGTTTTCGCAGTGGCCATCCTCCTTGCAGTGGTCGCATTTGCAACCGACCGCGTGAGCAGATCACTGTCCACCAGGCGTGGCTCAAGTGCCGGCGACGACGTGATCTGTCCGTGCTGTCACCACCGGACGCGACGCACTGTCCGGAGTGCGGGACGGTTCTGTAGACCGGGCAATGGTATTTCCCGTCGTCTCCCCTAATCAGAACTATGGACGAACACACGCGCGACGAGAGCGTTCCGCCACCATCGGGGTCACCGACTGGCTGGACCGGATCTGCCTGGGAGCATGCAACACTTCGGCGAGCAGTCGTCCACGGCGTCCGGCTGTTCAACAGCGGTGCATACCACGAGAGCCACGACTGTTTCGAAGCGGAGTGGTTCAACTACGGCCGGGGAACGACCGAAAGTGCGTTCGCGCACGGGATGGTGCAGGTTGCAGCAGGCGCGTACAAGCACTTCGACTTCGAGAACGACGCCGGAATGGTGAGTCTCTTCGAGACGGCACTGCAGTATTTACATGGCATCCCGAGAGACTACTACGGCGTCGACGTCCTTGAGGTCCGCACTACACTCACGAACGCACTCGCTGACCCGGCGACGATCGAGGCATGGCAGATTCCGCTCGATGACACCCGTCCGGTCGCTGCACAGGCAGATTATCAGTACGCCAGCAATCTCGACGCCTGATAGTGATTACTGTAGGTCTGTTCCATATCGACCGCACGACGCCGTGCGGTCGTAGTGGTAAATCGCTACAGTAATCACTATGACTCGTCCTGCAGCTATCCCATCTCGAAATGATTCGCCACGACTGCTGAATATCTATCCGAACGTACAGCCACCCGTATCTGTGCCGCTTGTCTCCCAATTCGAGCCGCAGTTGCTGTATTCGCTGGTGGTATTCCCGGCAGAGGTCGGTACTTTTAAGTCAATCTATACCCCAAAATCGGGATGACGCTTCGCTTGGAGGGCCGAAGCGTCAGCGGGGACCAATTCAGGGCGGCAAGCGTCCGACCGGGCATGTTTTGCCCGGTCGGTTCGCTTTCCACTCGTTATAACTGTTGGATAGTGTCTACTGACCGGCCCCACTATCGTATGTCTCGTTCCCGACAGCGGCGGTCATACATATATTCCAGTCGTTGACACCTGGTGGCTCGTCAGTAATCGACAACACGATGTGCCGTTTCCCATCAGCGTCGTTATCTGTGACGGATCGAGTTGACATGGACGAACGCCGTGTCTATCGACTGGACGCTTTTTTCGCTCCGATATATTTATGCTATTCCGATAGTAATGTAAAAGTGGACATTACCGATGTACGACTTGACAGGATTTCAGCGTGACCTCCTATATGTCATCGCTGGGAAAGAGGAGCCGCACGGACTCGCAATCAAAGAAGAACTCGAAGAGTACTACGAGAAAGAGATCCACCACGGTCGACTGTATCCGAACCTCGACACGCTCGTCGATAAGGGCCTCGTCGAGAAGGGTCAGCGGGATCGACGGACGAACTACTACAGTCTGACACGGCGCGGCCGGCGTGAAATCGAAGCGCGACGCGAGTGGGAACAGCAGTACATCGATCTGTGATCGCGACAGTCGCTTCCTCGCACTTCCGTCGGTAGCTACTGCTCTTCAAGTCCTGGCTCCGGAACGACGCCGTCTTCCTCGCCGCCGTCCAGTTCGTATTCTTCCCGGAGTTTCCGGATCCGATCACGGATGTCGGCTGCGAGTTCGAATTCGAGATTGTCGGCGGCGGCATCCATCCGTTCCTGTAGCTCCTCGATCAGATGTGCTGCGGCGTCGGCATCTTCGGGCTCCATTCCGGCGGTGTCGCGCGTCTCGGTCTTGCTGCCGGGCAGGTTCGTTTCGCCGATCTCCTTCTCGATGGTCGTCGGCTCGAAACCGTGTTGCTCGTTGTATTCCCGCTGGATCCGACGGCGGCGGCGGGTCTCCTCGATTGCGGATTCCATCGCGTCGCTCGAGTCGTCAGCGTAGAGCAGCACCTGTCCGTTGACGTTGCGAGCGGCCCGTCCCATCGTCTGCACCAGCGTCGTCTCACTCCGGAGAAAGCCCTCCTGATCGGCGTCCAGAATCGCGACGAGCGACACCTCGGGGATGTCCAGCCCCTCTCGTAGCAGGTTGATTCCCACGAGGACGTCGAACTCACCCGCGCGGAGCCCGCGAACGAGTTCGTGTCGCTCCAGCGTGTCGGTCTCGTCGTGCATGTATTCGACGGCGACGCCCGCCTCTTCGAGGTACTCGGTCAGGTCTTCGGCCATCCGCTTGGTGAGTGTCGTCACGAGCACGCGCTCGTCTTGTTCGACCCGATCGCCGATCCGTTCGAGCAGGTCCTCGACCTGTCCGTCAGCAGGACTGACCTCGATTTCGGGATCAACCAGGTGCGTGGGACGGACGATCTGCTCGACGATCCGGTCGCTGACGTCGCGCTCGTAGTCGCCGGGCGTCGCCGAAACGTACAGCGTCCGGTCGGTCTTCCTCTCGAATTCCTCAAATGTCAACGGTCGGTTGTCGTAGGCAGTGGGCAGCCGGAAGCCGTTCTCGACCAGCGAGTCCTTGCGCGACTTGTCACCTTCGTATTGGCCGCGTATCTGCGGGATCGTCTGGTGGGACTCGTCGATGACCGTCAGGAAGTCATCGGGGAAATAGTCGAGCAGCGTATACGGCGCGTCCCCCGACTCGCGATCCGAGAGGTGGACCGAGTAGTTCTCGATACCCGAGCAGTAGCCGGTCTCCTTCAGCATCTCGAGATCGAACGTCGTTCGCTCCTCGATCCGCTGGGCGGCCACGAGATCACCCTGGCGCTCGAAGTAGGAGACGCGTTCGTCCATCAGCCGTTCGATCTCGTCGATCGCCCGCTGGAGGCGCTGTTCGGGAATCGAATAGTGTTCGGCCGGGTGTAACAGGACCGCCGGCTCCTCGCTTTTGATCTCTCCCTCCAGGGGGTCGATCTTCACGAGCCGGTCGATCTCGTCGCCCCACATCTCGACCCGGACCGCATATCGCCCGTACATCGGGTAGATTTCGACGGTGTCCCCGCGCACGCGGAACGTACCCTGTGTGAAGTCCACGTCGTTGCGCTCGTAGTTCAGATCGACCAGCCGTCCGAGCAGTTCGTCCCGGTCGATCCGCTGGCCGCGTTCGAGCCGAAGCGACATATCGACGTAGTTCTGCGGGTCGCCAAGCCCGTAGATCGCCGAGACCGACGCGACGACGATGACGTCGTCGCGGGTCAGGAGCGACCGGGTCGCACTGTGGCGAAGCCGGTCGATCTCCTCGTTGATCGAGGCGTCTTTCTCGATGTACTTGTCCGTCTGCTCGACGTAGGCCTCGGGCTGGTAGTAGTCGTAGTAGGAGACGAAATACTCGACGGCGTTGTTCGGGAACAGCTCGCGAAATTCCTCGTAGAGCTGGGCGGCCAGCGTCTTGTTGTGGGCGATCACCAGCGTCGGCTGCTGGAGCTCCTCGATGGTCCACGAGACGGTATTGGTCTTGCCGGACCCAGTGACACCGAGTAACGTCTGCTCGTCCATCCCCTGCCGGAATCCGTCGGCGAGCTGTTCGATGGCCTCGGGCTGGTCGCCTGCGGGATCGAACGGCGCCTGTACCTCGAACGGACGCTCGGCCTCCGGTCGATCCGGTGACAGCGGGCCTCCACTATCGCTCATTGCTCTCAGCAAGGGGGCCCAGCCACTTCAGGCGCGCGATAGCACCATATATTCCGCCGTCTCGCAACGGAGCGACCGGACGCCTGCACTGCCGGGAGCCGAACCTATTTTCGACTGGCAGTCGTTCACGTGGGTATGGGCGACGTACTTTCCGACGACGAGATCGACGATCGACTTCCCGGCGGATGGAGCCACGACGGCGAGGAGATCGTTCGCACCTTCGAGTTCGACTCGTATCTCCCGGGCGTGGGGTTCGCGTCCGGAGTCGGGGGCCTCGCGGAGGACGCCTGGCATCATCCAGAGATCACGATCACGTGGGGTGAAGTCGAGGTGCGGCTGACGACCCACGACGCGGGCGGCATTACCGGGCAGGACATCGAACTCGCTCAGCGCTGCAACGAAATATACGAGTGACGAGACTGTCGTGCAGTGTGGTGGTTAGTTGCCCAATCCTTCTCCAACGTAGCTGTGTGGTTAGTACGGTGCGTAGAAGACCCACCCTTCCGGCGGGACGCTGATCTTCACCCAGCCGTCGTTGTTGACCGTCACGTCGCTGGCGTTCCCGGAGTAGTCGTTGAGCGTCTCGTCACGCCAGGACGTGTAGACCCACTCGTCACGCCAGCTGCTGGTGTTGTTGTTCAGTCCAACTAGCAGGTTGTTGTACCGTTCGTACACCAGCAAGTCGTTGCCGGAGTGGCGATAGTAGGTTTCCCCGCCGGCCAGGTTCTTCTTGACCCAGACCATGTTGTTGATGTTGTCGTTGTCGAGCAGCCAGCTCGGATAGAGGTTGTAGTGTACGGGGTATCCCTCGATCGTCGAGGCGTACGCGAAGGCCAGTTCGTACTGGCTCGGTCCGTCCTCGTCGTGATTATCAGCGAACGGCACCGAGTGCCACGGGTCCTGTCCGGTGATGCCAGCGCCTTCGAGCGCACTCATATCGCCGTACTCGAAGGCATCGTGCATCGTGAAAAAGAGAGGGTAGTCAAAGACGTTCATCCCGGTATCCGCGTAGTTCTGGACGTAGTCGACGTTCCCGTCGTAGACTTCGCCGACCTTGAACATCCCGTTGTCGTCGGCCCACTGGTTCGCGTAGTCCGAGAAGAAATCGGTGTACATGTGCTTTGCCGCGTCGAACCGGTGGCCGTCCGCACCGAACTCGGCCATCTTGTCCATGTAGTTTTTGAGTTGCTGGCGGACGTAGGCCGGATCGCCGTCGGTGTGGCTGAGCTGGCCGAGGTCCTTCAGCCCGAGGAACTCGCCGTGTTTGACCTGATGCGGGTCGCTCCAGTCGTCGATCGCTCCGACGTCGTGGTGGAAGTGTTCGTATTCGAACTGCGGGAACGTGTCGTAACTGGCCGCCGCCATGTGGTTGAGAACCGTGTCGAGGTACACCTCGACTCCATGGGAGTGTGCAGTATCGATCAGTGACTGCAACTCCGACTCGGTGCCGAACTCGCTGTTGAAGTTTCGAAGATCGACCGGCTGATACCCCAGCGGCGGGTCGTTTCGCCCATCCTGGTCGTCCCACGTGAGGATCGCCTCTGCCGGTTGCTGGATCCAGATTGCGTCGTAACCGATATCAGCAATAGTCGGGATGTCGGACTCGACAGTACTCCACGGCTCGTGAAAGTACTGCATCATGATGGGCTCGCCTGCCGCCTCGGCGGGCGAGCTTCCTGCCGATCCGAAACCGAGCGCACCGAGCGCTGCTGTACCGATGCCTTTCAGGACGCTACGTCTGCTCGTTCGAGGGGTTTCGCGCATGGATAGTCAACCTCGCTACGTGACACCGATTGTGTCCTAGTGGCACGCACCTCGATATCAGAATCTTCATTATTAAATTTGACGACCTGGGATGAGATAGTCATACAAACTTCACGAGAGGACGTTTGTCGTGGATCCCTGCCTTGTCGTGGACCTCGTGCTTAAGACCGCGGACGCGCACGGAGTGTACATGGAGGACGAAAACGCGAAAGATCCGGATCTCCGGAGCGCGGAGGTCACGGAAGGAACAGAACGCGCCCCCCATCGAGCGATGTTCCGCGCGATGGGATACGACGACCAGGACCTCTCCTCGCCGATGGTCGGGATCGCCAACCCGGCGGCGGACATCACGCCGTGTAACGTCCACCTGGACGAGGTCGCCGAGTCGGCCTACGAGGGCATCGACGAGTCCGGCGGCATGCCGATCGAGTTCGGGACGATCACCGTCTCCGACGCGATATCGATGGGGACCGAGGGGATGAAGGCGTCGCTGATCTCCCGGGAGATGATCGCCGACTCGGTCGAACTTGTGAGCTTCGCCGAGCGGATGGACGGGCTGGTGACGATCGGCGGCTGTGACAAGAACATGCCGGGGATGATGATGGCCTCGATCCGGACGGATCTCCCCTCGGTGTTCCTCTATGGCGGGTCGATCATGCCCGGCGAGCACGACGGCCGCGAGGTGACGATCCAGAACGTCTTCGAAGGCGTCGGCTCGGTCGCACAGGGCGAGATGTCCGAGGCGGAACTCGACGAGATGGAGCGCCACGCCTGTCCCGGGGCCGGCTCCTGCGGTGGGATGTTCACGGCCAACACGATGGCCTCGATCTCCGAGGCGCTCGGGTTCGCGCCGCTGGGCAGTGCCGCGCCGCCGGCCGAGGAGTGGTCGCGCTACACCGTCGCTCGCGAGAGCGGCGAACTCGCCGTCGAGGTCGTCCAGGAGCAGCGCCGCCCGTCGGATTTCCTCAGCAAGGCGAGCTTCGAGAACGCGATCGCGCTGCAGGTCGCCGTCGGCGGTTCGACCAACGCCGTCTTGCACCTGCTGGCGATGGCCGCCGAGGCGGGCGTCGACCTCGACATCGAGGACTTCAACCGGATCAGCGCACGCACGCCCAAGATCGCGGACTTCCAGCCCGGCGGCGAGAAGGTTATGAACGACCTCTACGAGGTCGGCGGCGTCCCGGTCGTACTGGAGGCCCTGCGTGACGCCGACCTGATCGACGGCGACGCCCGGACGGTCACGGGCAACACGATCGGCGAGGAACTGGCCGCGATGGACCTGCCGACGATCGAGGAACTCGACGTCGAGTACCTCCGGCCGGTCGAGGATCCGTTCCACGAGCGCGGTGCCATCCGTATCCTCTCGGGTAACCTCGCGCCCGACGGTGCGGTCATCAAGATCACCGGGTCGGACCACCTCCACCACGAGGGGCCGGTCAGAGTCTTCGAGGAGGAATCCGAGGCGATGGAATACGTCCAGGAAGGGCACGTCGAGTCCGGTGACGCGATCGTCATCCGCAACGAGGGGCCACGCGGCGGACCCGGCATGCGCGAGATGCTCGGCGTCACGTCGGCGGTCGCCGGCCAGGGCCACGCCGAGGACGTGGCGCTTTTGACAGACGGCCGGTTCTCCGGCGCGACTCGCGGGTTCTCGATCGGGCACGTCGCGCCCGAGGCGTACGTCGGCGGCCCGATCGCCGCACTCGAGGACGGCGATCGGATCACGATCGACATCGACGACCTCGAGCTGTCGATCGACCTGAGCGACGAGGAGATCGAACGCCGGCTCGAAGCGCGTGACGAACCCGAACCGAACTACGAGGGTGGGTTCCTGGCGAAGTACCACCGCGACTTCGGCTCGGCGGCGAACGGTGCGGTGACGAACCCGGCAGCGAAGTGGGAGTGACCCGAGCAGCACGCACGGGTAGCCGGATTTCTCAACAGAAGATCACCGGTTATACTCCGGCTGTGTTCGCATTTGAGAAGAGTTAAATCCGGACTGGGGCAAAACCTCCGACGTGCAACCGAACCAGTGGGTCATGGCGGTTATCGTGGGACTGCCGTTCCTCGCTGCAGCCCTGACGCCGCTCGTCTACCGGCTGCTCGGCGAGCGAACTGCCTACGCGTCTGCGGCAGTTGCGGCCGTCACGTTCGGCCTCGTCGGCTGGTTTGCGATGACCGGCGCGCGCGGGCTCGTCTCCTGGACGTGGATCGACGCGCCCGGGTTCGAGGTCGCGCTGTCGTTTTACGTCGACGGGCTCTCGCTTCTGATCGGCTTTCTGGCCAGCGGGATCGGCGTCCTGATTCTCACTTACTCCGGCGGATACATGCACGAGGAGCCGGGGAAGATGAAGTTCTACGCCACGCTGCTGGCGTTCATGGGGTCGATGCTCGGCGTCGCCTTCGCTGCCGATCTCATCGTCCTGTTCGTCTTCTGGGAGTTGACCAGTATCTCGTCGTTTATTCTGATCGGCCACTACACCGGCCAGTCGTCCTCGCAGTACGCCGCCCGCAAGTCGATGCTCATCACGGTCGCCGGCGGGCTGTTCATGCTACTCGGATTTCTGCTCGTGGCCGGTGAGGGCGGGACCCTCCAGTTGCTCGGCACCGACCAGGCGCTGCTCGCACAGGCCGACTCGATCCGTGAGGGGCTCCGTGCAGACGGGCTGTTCGTGCCCGCGCTCGTATTGATCGGGATCGGCGCCGCCGCGAAGTCCGCGCAGGTCCCGCTGCACATCTGGCTGCCCAACGCGATGGAGGCACCGACACCCGTTTCGGCGTTCCTGCACTCGGCGACGATGGTCAAGGCGGGCGTCTATCTCGTCGGCCGTTTCCGACCGCTGTTGGCCTCCGAGGAGTGGCAACTGCTGTTCGTCACGATGGGACTGGTGACGATGACCGTCGCGGCGATCCTGGCTGTCGGAGCGAGCGATATCAAGGAGTTGCTGGCGTATTCGACGGCCTCGCACCTGGGGCTGATTATCGCCGGGTTCGGCGTCGTCGGAGGCGGTGCGAGCGCGTACGGGGCCGAGACCGGGGCGTTTCACATCCTCAACCACGCCGCGTTCAAGGCCGCACTCTTCCTCGTGGCCGGGATCATCGCCCACGAAGCCGGGACACGGATGATCGACGACCTCGGCGGGCTGTGGCGTGATCTGCCAGTCGCCGCCGGCGTTACGGTCGTTGCCGCGCTCGGGATGGCCGGCGTCCCACCGTTCAACGGCTTCTACTCCAAGGAGTTCCTCTTCGAGGCGACCTACGAACTCGCACACGCCTCGGGCGGGCTGTGGTGGATCCTGCCGGTCGTCGCCGTCTTCGGGAGCGTGTTCACGTTCCTGTATTCGATCCGCTTTTTGATGCTGTTCTTCGGCGAGAAGCCCGAGGCGCTTGACCACGTCCACACGCCGCCGTGGTCGATGCGACTGCCGGCGGTCGTGCTGGCCGTCGTCGCCGGGATCATCGGAATCGGCGGGATCACCGCGACGGCCGGCGTCCACATCGACCCGCTCGAGGAGTTCGTCCGGCAGGTCGTCGGCGCGACCGCGATCGACCAGGGTGGCGAGCACGGTGCACACTTCTCGTATTACCTGCCGACTGAGCTCACGGTTCCGGTGGCGATGAGCGCGACGACGGTCGGACTCGGCATCGTCGCGTATCCGTTCTATAGCCAGCTCCGAACGACGATCGTCCGATTGCGGTCGGTTCCGGTGCTCAGCGCGAACTGGTATTACGACTCGGCCGTCGACGGCCTCGATCGTCTTCGCGTGGTCGAGTCGACGATCCAGACGGGGCTGCTTCGCACGTACGCGATGATGCTGTTGCTCGCGGTAAGCGTGATGACACTGCTGGCCTACGCCGTGACGGCCGTCGCGCTGCCGTCGTTCGCGGGGATCGTCACGCCCGTCCCGATGGCAATCGTCCTCGGCGTCGCCGTCGTGGCTGCGCTGGCACTGACGCGCGCGCCCTCGCACATTGTGGGCGTGCTGACGCTCTCGATCCTGGGGTTCATGGTGGCGATCTTCTACATCCTGGGAGACGCCCCCGATCTGGCGCTGACGCAACTGCTCATCGAGACGCTCGTGCTCGTGCTCTTTTTGCTGGTGCTCGACAAGCTACCCCCGTTCTACGGGGAGGCGCGTCGGTCGGTCATCGCGAGAGACGCCATCGCGTCGGGTATCGTCGGGATCACGGTCTTCCTGACGGTGCTGGTGACGACGGGCGCAAACCCCGATCAGCGGATCGCGAATTTCTTCCTCGAACGCGGCGGCGTGCCGGCCGAACACGGGACGTGGATTCTCGATCACGGCGGGGGTGCCAACATCGTGAACGTCATCCTCGTCGACTTCCGTGCGTTCGATACACTCGGCGAGATATCGGTGATCGCGATGGCCGCGCTGTCCGTGATCACGCTGGTCGCGATGCGCGAACGAGGTGAGACACAGTGACAGAAAACGAGCCGACTGTCATCGCTCGAACAGTCGTCAGAGTCGTCGTACCGATCATCTTGATCACGGCAGTGTCGCTGCTGCTGCAGGGTCACAACGCCCCCGGAGGTGGTTTTATCGGCGGCGTCCTGACCGCCGTCGCGTTCGTGCTCGTCTACATCATCTTCGGGCTGGATTACTTCGAGACGGAGATCCTCGACCGGGCGGCCCTGCCCCGTGCGATTCCCGGTGAACCCGTCGAAGACGGGAAGCAGCAACGGCCCGGCGTGACGAAGGAGTTCAGCGAAGTGCTGGCGATCGGACTGGCGCTCGCTGCCGGGAGCGGGATCGTCGCGATCGCACTCGGCTATCCGTTCCTCAGCCAGGCCGTCGTCTTCGTGGAGGGCGTTCCACTGTTCCACGAGATCGAGGTCGCGTCGGCGCTGGCGTTCGATCTCGGGGTGTACTTTGTCGTCGTCGGTGGACTGCTGACGGTCGTCGCGGTGGTGGGTGCCGAATGATCGCACGCGTTCTCGCCGCTGGCGGTGCTGGAGCGTACGTCCCGGCCCGGGACCCACAGTTCCTGCTGGCGGTCGTCCTCGGCCTGCTGTTCGCGCTGGGAACGTTCCTCGTCCTCCGGCGTGACATCGTACAGGTCGTCTGGGGCATCTCGATTCTCAGCCAGGCTGCGAACGTCTATCTCGTGACGATGGGCGGTCTCGCCGGCTCGGTCCCGTTCGTCGGCCACGGCAGTCACGGGGCGACGGCGACGACCGATCCGCTCGTCCAGGCGCTCGTGTTGACGGCGATCGTCATCGGGTTCGGGACGACCGCGTTCGCGCTGGTGCTTACCTACCGGGTGTACGAGGAACACGGAACACTCGATCTCACTGAACTGGGTGATACACATGAGTAACGTCGTCGTCGCGCCGCTTCTGGTCGCACTGGTCACGGCCGTTTTAACGCTCGTCACGCGCTCGCGTCCGCGCGTCCAGCGGGCGATCAGCCTGCTCGGCGGGGCCGGATACGTCGGCGCCGTCGGTGCGCTCGTGTGGCAGGTCTTCTCGGAGTCGATCCTGACGTATCAGCTCTCTGGCTGGACGGCTCCGTACGGGATCACGCTGGTCGCCGATCAACTCGCGGCGTTTATGCTCGCGATGAGTGCCCTGGTGACGATCGCGGCGCTCGTGTTCTCGGCGGACTACATCGAGACGTTCGGCCAGCAACTCGCGTACCATCCGCTGTTCCATCTGATGGTTGTCGGCGTCACCGGGGCGTTTCTCACGGGCGACATCTTCAACCTCTTCGTCTGGTTCGAAGTCATGCTCATGCCCAGTTACGTCCTGGTGGTCTTTTACAGCGGCCCCGAGCACACCCGCGCGGCCCTGCAGTACGCAGTTTTGAATCTGATCGGCAGCGCCGTTATGCTGCTATCCATCGGTGGCATCTACGCCACGACTGGGACGCTTAACATGGCCGATCTGGCTGTCAGGCTGTCCAATCCCGGGGCGTTCGGTATCGCCGTCGAGCCGGTCGTCGGCCTCGCCGCCCTGTTGTTCGCGGTGTTCGCACTCAAGGCTGGGATCGTCCCGTTCCACTTCTGGGTGCCCGACGCCTACGAGGCGGCGCCCGCACCGGTCTCGGCAATGTTGGCCGGCGTGACGAAGAAAGTCGGCGTCTACGCGATCATCCGGTTGCTCTTTACGGTCTTCGGGGCCGCTCACCTCGATCTCGGGCCGTTCGGAGACGGATCGATGTTGCTGTTCTTCGGCCCGATCCTGTTCGTGATGGCGATCGGGAGTGCGTTCCTCGGCGGGTTCGCCGCCGTGGGCCAACCTAACCTGGATCGCCTGCTGGCGTACTCTTCGATCGCGCAGGTCGGGTTCATCGTGCTGCCCCTGGCGGTCGTCGCAACGATTCCGCTGGGTGACGCCGGATCGGTGGCTGTGCTGGGCGGCGAGTACGTGGTTCCCGCCGGCAAGTCCGCGACCGACGGGCTCCGGGTCCTCGGGATCGTCGCCGCGCTGCTGTACGCGCTGAATCACGCCGTCGCGAAGTCGTTGCTGTTCCTGGTGAGCGGCACGATCAACGCGGCCGTCGGGACGATATCGACCGACGATCTCGGCGGGTTGACACGCAGCCGGCCGTATCTCTCGACCGCGTTCCTGCTGGGCGGCCTGAGTCTGGTCGGAATCCCCCCGCTGATGGGCTTTTTCGGCAAGCTCACCGTGTTCGAGACGGCAGCGACGGCGATGAGCGCGAGCGGACCAATCGGAGAGATCGCCGCCATCGCCGCACTCGGCGCCGCGATACTCACGATCGCGTACGTCTCGAAAGTCTGGAGCGACGCTTTCTGGGGCACCCAGAGTGACGCCGTTCTGCGAGCGACGGCACAGCCGGTGGCCCTGCTGTCGGTCGTCGCCGTGCTTGCACTGACCCTGGTCGTGCTCGGGATCGCCCTCGATCCGGTGTACGAGGGGGCTCACGGCGCGGCGAACGCGGCACTGGACCGCGGTGCATACATCGACGCCGTCGATCCGAGTTACACGGAGGTGCAACGATGAAACGCTGGCCAGTTATCGGACTGACCCTCGCCGTCCTGTGGGTCTTCGTCAACGGAGCACCGCTCACCCCGACCGGAATCGCGACGACACTGCTGGTCGGTCTCCTGGTCGGACTGCCGATCGCGTACGTCCTCCGGCGGTTCTACACTGCGGAGATGAACGTCCGCGGCGGGCTGCTGGCGGCTCCGTTCGGCGTGTTGTACGTTCTGTTGTTCGTCCGTGAGCTGCTCGTCGCGAACCTGGACGTCGCCTGGCGGGTGTTAGCACCGTCGATGCCGATCAAGCCGGATGTCGTCGAGGTCCCGCTCCGCGTGGAGTCCGATCTCGCCGTCACGACGATCGCAAACAGCATCACACTCACGCCTGGGACGCTCACGATGGATTACGATCGCGACCGAAATACGCTGTACGTCCACGGGATCACGGGGGCAAACAGGGGGGCCGTCGTCGAACCCATCCGGCGCTGGGAGGACTACGCGCTGCGGATCTTCGACGAGGAGCGCTCCCCGGGCGATCCGGTCCCGGATCCGGACACGCTCGGAGGTGAGACCGATGGCGAGTGAACTGCCGGCCCTGCTGGAGACGATGGTGTTCGCCGCGCTCGTGCTCGCCAGCAGCGTCACGCTGCTCGCGGGGTATCGAGTTATCGTCGGGCCGACCACGCCGGATCGCGTCGTCGCGCTGGACACGATCGGGACGAACGTCGTCGCGATCGCTATCCTCTATGCCCTTCAGACCGGTGAAGGGCTGTTCGTGACGGTGAGTCTCGTCCTCGCGATAATCGGGTTCGTGAGCACGATCGCCGCCGCACGGTACATCACGGAAGGTGACATCATCGAATGACAATGCACGTACTTCGCGTCGCTGTCCTGGCCGCGTTGCTCGCTATCGGGTCGTTTTTCCTCATCATCGGGACCGTCGGGCTACTCCGACTGCCCGATATCTACAACCGTATGCACGCGACGAGCAAGGCGACGACCCTCGGTGCGGCGTCGCTGTTTCTCGCCGGTGCGGTCTACTTCGGCCCGGAAGGACCCGGGCTGGTGTCGCTGGTCGGGATCGTCTTTCTGTTTCTGACGGCTCCGACCGGCGCACACGTCATCTCCCGGGCCGCCCAGAAGATGGGCGTTCCATTCCACGGGAACGCGGACTGGCCCGACGACGTGAACGACGAGTCATAGCGACCTCGTTTTGCGGTTCGTTTGACGCCCGTTTCAGAGCACTCTACGATACGATTAGCCTATTCGGAGCGTACGGCATCGTCGGCCAGTCGCCCAGCAACGGCCGCTCCGACCGCCTGTTTGTCCCCACTGACCGTCTCGATGTCGTCGTCGACCAACAGCACGCGGGTTTCATCGTCCCCCATGACGCTGGCGTCATTGGCGACGACGAACTCGAGATCGACCCGATCACGGAGTTCGCGCGCCCGCTCGACCAGCGTCTCGTCGTCACTGCCTGTCTCGGCCTTGAATCCGACCATCGAGAGATCCGGGTGTGCGTCCCGAACGGTATCGAGGAGCTTCGGCGTCGGTTCGAGGTCGAGCGTCAGCGACCCCTGTCCCGATCGGATCTTCTCGTCGGCAGCTTCGACGGTGTAGTCGGCGATCGCGGCCGCCGAGACGAGTGCGTCGGCGTCCTCGACGCTGTCCTCGACGGCCGCGAGCATCTCCGCAGCGCTTTCGACGGACTCGACGGTCGCGTATGGCACGTCCGGCCCGTCGTGGACGAGCGTCACGTCGGCTCCCCGGGCGTAACAGGCTCGTGCGACCGCTCGACCAGTCGCCCCGCTCGCGCGGTTCGTGAGGAGCCGGATCGGGTCGATCGACTCCGTGGTTGCGCCCGCTGTGACGACGACGTGGTCCCCTTCAAGTGGTCTATCGCCGACGGCGCGGGCGACGCCGGTCGCGATCGCATCGTCGCTGGCGATCTTGGCCTTGCCCTCCTCGATCCGTGGCTCGACGAAGTGGACGCCCCACGATTCGAGTTGTTCGATAGCCTCCAGCACGCCCGGGTGGTCGTACATCGGCTTGTGCATCGCCGGGACGACGACGACCGGGAGCCCGGAGCCGAGTGCGGTCGTCGCACACGTCGTCACCGGCGTGTCGTCGACGGCGCTGGCCATTTTCCCGACAGTATTGGCCGTCGCCGGCGAAATCAGGTAGACGTCCGCCCAACCCTCGACCCCGCATAGCTCGACGTGCTCGACGCTGCCGGTGATTTCGGTCACGACCTCTCTCTCGGTCGCGAACTCGATCGACCACGGATGGATGATGTTCGTCGCTTCGGGAGACATCACGGCGCGGACGTTCGCGCCGCGCCGTCTGAGCTCGTGGATGAACTCGACGGCCCTGACGGCCGCGATCGACCCCGTGATTCCGAGTGCGACGTTGACGCCCTCCAGCATACGTCTACCTTCGCTGGCCGGGGGTTTGAAACCATCTCTATCGATCGGTGGTCAGCCTCACGCTAGCGGCTGACGGTTCGGACTGAGGGGGGTCGCGTTTCCATCTCAAGGCGACTGGCGTTTCGCAGAGTGCTCCCGGCTGACGAAACTATTACAGGAAGAGATATACAATGTATATGTGTGACCACGACAATCCGCGTTTCCGATGAGATCAAAGACCGACTCGAGCGGCTGAAACGCGATGACGAGACGTATGACGAGTTGCTTGACCGTCTGAGTCGGGCCGAAAAAGACATCGACGCTATCGCCGGAAGTTTCGACAGGCCGGAAGATGACGGTCTAGCGGAATCTGTCAGCCAGGCATACGAGACGTTAAACCAGTCTCTCGACGACCGGACGGAGCGACCTAGGCGATGATCGTACTCGATAACGATACCGCGGTCAAAATCCTTCGCGAAGGCGATGCAGCGGTGACATCTCATCTGCGTCAGTACAGCTCTGAGACCTGGGCGATCCCGTCGTTGGTGGCCTTCGAGTTCTTCCAACACTACGACGAACTGGCTATCGTCGCACAGACTCAGCAACGGCTGCACGACGTTTTCGACGAAATTCTCCCTCTCACCGACGATGTCGCCGTCGAAGCGTGGCGAATCAACGATCGTCTTCTCTCGCAGGGTATCGGACTCGACAAGCTTGACTTGCTACATCTCGCTACCGCCTCAGAGGCCGGTGGGACGTTCGTCACCCACAATTCCAGCGACTTCGACAAAACACCAGTCCATCAGCTTACCGATATCGACGTTATCGTCGCCTAGCTCTACGCCAGATCGAAATGCTCGGCTGCAGTCTCCATATCCTTGTCACCGCGACCGCTCAGATTGATGATGATCGTCTCGTGGCTGGTCTCCTCGAGCACCTGCTTGGCCATCGCGAGCCCGTGGCTGGTCTCCAGTGCGGGGATGATACCTTCGGTCTCGCTGAGCGTTCGGAACGCCTCTAGTGCTTCGTCGTCTGAGATCGCACGGTACTGTGCGCGACCGGTCTCGCGGAACATCGCGTGCTCGGGACCGACGCCGGGATAGTCGAGTCCGGCCGATACAGAGTGCACGTCGACATCGTCGTCGATCACGCGCGTTTTCATGCCGTGGATCACGTCGTCAGTCCCGTCGTCGAGCGGGGCGGCGTGTCGGTCCGACCCCGACCCCTCACCGCCGCCTTCCCCGCCGTAGAAGGCAACGTCGTCGTCGCGGAACGCGTGAAAGAGCCCGATCGCGTTCGAACCGCCGCCGACGCAGGCGACTGCGGCATCTGGCAGTTCGCCCACCTGTTCGAGGATCTGTTCGCGTGCTTCCGTGCCGATGACCGATTGAAACTCCCGAACCATCCGCGGGAACGGGTCCGGTCCGACGACGCTCCCGACCAGGTAGTGAGTGTCCTCGATGTTCCGCGCCAGGTCCTCGAGCGCCACGTCGACTGCATCGGCGAGCCCCTCACCGCCCTGGGTGACTTCCGTGACATCCGCGCCCATCAGCCGCATCCGGAAGACGTTCATCCGCTGGCGCTGGACGTCTTTCCGGCCCATGTAGATCTCGGTGTCCATGTCGAACAGCGCGCCGGCCATTGCCGTCGCCGTACCGTGTTGGCCGGCTCCTGTCTCGGCGATCAGCCGTTCCTTGCCGGCCTTTTTCGCGAGCAGTCCCTGTCCGACCGCGTTGTTGATCTTGTGTGCCCCACCGTGCAGCAGATCCTCGCGTTTCAGATAGATCTCACCGCCCCACCGCTCGGAGAGGTTCTCGGCGTGATACAGGGGCGTCGGCCGGCCGGCGTACTGTCGGAGTATCGAGCGAAATTCGTCCTGGAACGTCTCCGTCTGTACGATCTCGTCGAACGCGTTTGCGAGGCGTTCGAGCGGTTCCTCCAGCATGTCGGGGACGTGCCTGCCCCCGTATCCCTCGAAATCACCGGTGTCTTCTGACATCGCCTGGAATATCGGGACTGGTGCCCATAACTGTGGCCCTTGTCGTGAGCCCGGTTCCTTTTGACGCACGCGACCGCAATGCCGATGTGGACACGATCGAAGTCACCACTGTCGTGTACCGCCCGAAAGCCGACGTGTACGAGTTTCTCGTCGACTTTCCACGATACGCGGAGCTGTCCGAACACCTTCGGACGGTCCACCAGAACGGCGATGGGTCTCCGAGGACTACCTATCGCCTCGAATTCGCCTGGTGGAAACTCACCTATACCGCTCGGTCGACTGTGACTGACCTCACGCCGCCGGAACGGATTGACTGGCGGCTCACGAAGGATATCGACGCTCGTGGGTCCTGGGTACTCGAATCCGAATCACCTCCCGGGGAACGAGACGCTGCAACACGGATTCGGTTTATCGTCCACTATGACCCTCAGTCAGCCGGTGCAGGGTCGATCGATCTCCCCCGCTTTGTCTCGCTCGGTTGGGTGATCGAACGAGTCAAGCCGCTCATCCGGGACGAGGCCGAACGAATCGTCGAGCGACTGGTCACTGAGATCGAAGGTGAGTCCCGACCTGTCGACCTCGAAATCCACACGAGCCGGAGTGAAACAGGTCAGACCTCTGGCTCACCGTAGTCGCCACCATACTTCATGAAGAAGTATGCGAGCCCGAGCGTCGAGGCCATCGCGACGCCGGAAGCGACACCGATCGTCTTTGCACTCCCCGGAAGGCTTGGTCCGCTCGTGCCGCCGACCTCGACGGTGGCAATGTCGTCGCCGACGGCGACGGCGCCGAGCATGCCGAGGTTCTGATGGGGGTCACAGTAGTAGGTGACGATGCCTGATTCTTCGAAGGTCTGTTCGTAGGTGTAGCCTTCCTCGCCGACGGGATCGCCCGAGGAGAAGTCGGTGTTTTCGCCGACGACGTTGTGGTCACCGCCGTTGCCGGTCCACTCCCAGGTGATCGTGGTGCCGGGATCGACCCAGACGGCGGCCGGGTTGAACGCGTAGCCGTCACTGCCGGCCCCGACTTCGATCGTGACCGCGTCCTGGCCACGGAGATCAGTCGTCGAGCCGTTGAACCCGTTAGCACTGCTCAAGTATCCGCCGTAGTCCGGTTGGACGCTCGCCTGCGCGGCCGCCGATCCGCTCACCGCGAGTGCGCCAGCACCGCTGGCGGTACCGCCAGCTGCTGCCCTGAGAAAGTCACGTCGGGACGTCTCGGAGTTCGTCATGACAGTCGCTTTCCGGTGGCGACTACTGAAGATAGCGAAACCAGCGGTTATTGCTTGGTCTACTTGTCGCGCTCGATGACGAACCGCGTGAACGCCGCCAGTCGCTCGGCAATCGCGGGATCAAGCTGTTCGTCCGGAAGGCGCTCTCTGGCCTGTCGGGCCATTGCTTCGGCACGCTCGCGTGCGTAGTCGATGCTACCCGCGGACTGGTATATCTCGATTGCCTCCATGATCTCCTCGTCCGTGTTGGTATCCGCCCAGAGGATCTCTTCGAGGCGGGCAGTGTCACTCGCCGAGGCGTGTTCTGCTGCATGGATCGCCATTAGCGTCTTTTTGCCCTCCCGGATGTCGTTACCGAACTCCTTGCCGAACTCGCCTGCCTGATCGAGCGTGTGTTCGATGTCGAGAATGTCGTCGCCGATCTGGAACGCGATGCTCATCTGTTCGGCGTACTCGGCGACACGTTGCTCGACCTCGTTCGTTTGCCCAGTAATGATAGCAGGCAATCTGGCGACGATCCGACCGATGCAGCCAGTCTTGCACGCACCCATCTCACAGTATTCCGCTTCGGTGGCCTGTATCTCCTTTTCATTGTGCCACCAGATATCCATTCCCTGGCCGAGATGGGTCCGATTGAGTTCGTACATCAACATCTCGTATATCTCCAGGCGAGTTTCCGCGTCGAGATCGCCACCGTTTCGGGTGATGATCTTCAACGGCAAGAAGTACATCGCGTTACCTGCATTCAACGCGATGTCCGTCCCATACTCGAGATGCAAGGCTGGTCCCCCACGGCGCTTGCTTGCTCCGTCTTCGACATCGTCGACGATGATCGTCCCGTTGTGGAGGATCTCGGGAATGATCGCGTACTGAAGGTAGTCCGTCGGGTCGGCACCGAATCCCTCGAACAGCTGGGCCGCCAGTACGGCTCGCCATCGCTTTCCCCCACGATCCAGAAGCTCCCAGATTGGATCGGACAGCGCCTGTTGAATCGCATCCGGGTCGTATGCGTACGTCGGCGCTCCGAAAAAGTCCGCCAGATACTGCTCGTCGATCTCGCGCGGCAATACCTCGGCGATCGCATCGTCGATGACTGGCTGCCAGTCAGCAAGCACGTCCCGCATACCACCCCTCTCGCTCCGGTAGCACTAAAAATCTGGCTCCTCTCGTGTATTTTCCGGCTGCGGGTCAGGCACCGAATTATATATAGCGATATGTGATTTATACGTTCGATGGTGAACGCAGTATCAGAGCAGTTCACATGTGACCTGTGGTAACATGATTGTACATCACCTCACTGTCTCGGATAGTTGAGGCGGCTGAATGACAGGCCACACGGGGTCTGTGGTCTTCGAGCCACGACCGGCGCCGAAGTGACTGAGACGGCCAGCATACTGGGCACTGCTCAAGTGGTCTTACGGTGTGGCCCCTGGGTCCTGATACCTGCCCGGAGTGATATTGGTGGCGTTTACGGAGCTGACGACACAGTTTTGCCGAGATCAGCTAGCTTCGACTGCGGTGGGATCGAAGTCATCTGTCGCCGCCGGATGACTGACTGCTGAAAAAGCCATACCAGCCCGAGTGAGGCTCCGATTGCTGGCAGTAGATAACTCACTGACAACCTCACTGAGAAATTTTCCCGCGACTGAATGCGCAGGTATTCCACAGCCCCGCACCGCTGGATTGGGATATTACGATTTGCGGTTAGCAACCTGCTCTCGTGGGGCGAAATACCCCGCACTACGATCGAACAGGTGAACCGCTGGCTGTGCCAACCAGCCGTTATCCCGATCATCGACATCCGTGGCGAGGCTCGGGAGTACCTTTTGCTGAATTGTTTTCGCGCCCTTCACGTCCGCGTTCGCAACCGTCTCACACTTCTCACACACGTACAGTCCACGTTCAACGCGCTGATTGTCGTCAGTGTGGCTGCACACCGAACACGACTTCGACGTATAGCATTCCGACACCAACTCCACGTCGATACCCTCAACTCCTGCCTTGTAGTCAAGTGGCGTCGTGAAGCGGTCAAACGCCCATCCGTGTCGATCGAGATCATCGGGGTCGCCCCAGAGGTTCGCCGCTCCCGTCATCTTCCCGGATGCCGCCAAGGTCGCCAGCGACACGCATCCCGACACCGCGTTCGACACATCCCTCAACGATTGCTTTCGAGATACTGTGGGCATCGGACGGGAGACCATCGGTTGATTGCTGACACCGCGAGTGGTCTACTCGATTGTATGGCCGGTGGCTTGCATGGGTATTTGCAGCCAGTCGTGTCGAATTCGTTCAACCGCTACAGTCGGTAGTAACACGACCTGGACGCTACCGTTCAGCCGTGAAAGTGATGGTTGATTTATACGGGTTTCTCCGCCGATAGCCCCAGGGGTTGGAGGTGGAGAACGTCGGTTTACAGGATCGGCGATGACGGGAGGCCAGATCGCGCTCTCAATTTTTATATGGTATTGTAGTACTATACAATCTCTTTTCCGGAGTCGAGATGGTTCGTTGTCATTTTTGACGCTATATAGGGGGCTAGAAAACAGGATAAGTGGCCTTATCCCCGAGACTGGGACAAATTGATATGCCAGGGGGTTCACGACACGCCCATGTCGGACGAACAGGTCGATACGTCGCGGACTGTCGTCAAAACGTACGTTCCCGCATATCAAAAAGACGAATGGCGCGAACACGCTGACGAGCTCGACATGAGCCAAAGCGAGTTCGTCCGTACGATGGTGCAGGCAGGTCGGCGCGGCTTTCCGGAGCAACCGACTCCGGACGAAAGCAAGGAGACATCGACCGAGGAAACGACAACGAGCGACGGAACGGATACCTCTGACGGGCTCGAACAGCGCGTCGAATCCGTGCTCACGGCGGGCGAGTATTACAGCTGGGACGAACTGCTGGCGGCGATTACCGACAATATCGAGGAACGCCTCGATGAGACACTGGCTGACCTGCAAGAGGAGAACGTCGTCCGCTACAGTGGGCGAAACGGTGGCTACACTCTCGTCACATGAGCCGGACAGACGATCCGGAGGAGGACCCGATCGCGTACTTCCTGCAGGACATCGCGTATCAGGGCAAAAGCGAGCGTACACAGGCCGCTTACGAGCGCGTGCTACGGGATTTTGCGCGGTTCCTGGACGATGAGGGTGACAACTATGCGACGGCCGTAGCGACACTCGCTGCGGCCACACACCGCGACTGTATGGCTTATATTCACAGCCTCCGCGGGACAGTCGCCGAGAGTACGGTGGCGACATATGCGTCCTATCTGCACCGTTTTTACGGCTATATGACGCAAGTCGGGACGTTCGATTCGAATCCGATGGCACTCGTCGTCGAAGAGATCGACGAGTCGATCGACACGGACCCACAGCGACGTGAGATATCGCTGATGGAAATGCGGTCGTTTCTTGATCGATTGACTCATCCGCTCGATCGGGCGATCGTCGTGACATTACTCAAGACCGGGATTCGTGCCGGAGAACTCTGCAATTTGGACCAGCGCGATCTCAATCTCACGGACGATCCTCGCAATGGCGTGACTGTACGCCCGCAACTGGAGGGGCGGCCCGACTCACTGTACGTGTCAGCGACACCGACACGGGGATCACAGACGAACGGAGAACACCGGCGAGCGTCGAACAAGCGCCAGCGCGACACTGTCATCCCAGTTGATTCCGAGTTGCGGAATGTCCTTACACGGTGGCTTGCTGTTCGACCCGACTCTATCTCCAATGCAAATCCGCTTTTCACGGGTACGGCAGACAACTGGGGGCGGCGAATCACGACCGATATGGTCCATCATACGGTGACGAGCCACGCCAGCGATGCCGGCTGGTATCACGACGGTGCCGGTGCAGCGGATAACGTCACGCCACATTATTTCCGCCACTTTTTCACGACCCATCTACGCGATCGAACCGGTGATCGTGGGATCGTCAAGTATCTCCGTGGTGACGTTGCACAGGACATCATCGACACGTACACTCACGACTGGGGATCCCGCGTTCGGGACGTATACGAACAACACATCTATCAGCTGCTGTGACGGACTCCCGCATACGCTATCGCTTCCAATAGGTTCGCAATTCGGCCAGATATCTACCCAAGTGGGTATACAGAGGGTCATATTCTCGTTCTATCTCAAACTCATAAACTGCATCTAGCTATATAGAATATCGACCCCATCGTTCTCGTACGAAAGCATGGTCAGGGCCAGGATTACACACAGCGATTGCCACGCGTATGACTCTGCTATGTGTTATTCCCAGGGAGAGTGGCGGGTCGTTATCGTGGGTGGAGTAGCCTTGCCACCCAGTGTTTCGATGAGTTCGGCCAGCGGTTCGGGGCTGCCGACGAACAACGGCGTCCGCTGGTGGAGGCGCTCAGGCTCCGTTTCGAGTACGGAACCGCTTCCCTGATACGATAGGCCGTTCGCCTGCTCGATAATATATGCGATCGGGTTCGCCTCGAACTGCAGTCGGAGCTTGCCGGACGGGCGCGTCTCCAGACTCGGATAGGCGAACACACCGCCGTGACTCAGGACCTGATTGACGTCAGCGACGAGTGCGCCACCATAGCGTCGTTTCAGCCGCCGCTGGACCGACATGGCGTATCGACGAAACGCACTCGGCCACTCGGGAACGGGGCCACCGAACCCGTAGACAGTACCCGTCTCTGGAAGTGATACCGACGGCGTCAACACCTCGCGCTGACCGTCAGAACAAAGATATTCGGTGACACCGTCGTCGGTGGCGACCATTGCTGTCGTCGTCGGTCCGTACAGGACGTACATCGCGCCGACGAGGTCGTGGCCACTGGCTGGCAGATCCCCATCGTAGATACCGACGATCGTTCCGACACCGTTGTTCGACCCCAGATTGCTTGAGCCGTCAAGCGGATCGACGGCGATTGACAGACCGGTGCCGACCTGTATCGGATCGGCTCGTTCCTCACTAGCGTAGGTCCCGATACAGTCGAGCCCGCCCAGTCTCGATTCGAGTAGCTCGTCAGCGTAGACGTCCGCAGCGAGCATTTCCTCCCCACTCGGATTGTAGTCGCCCTCGTAACTGCGATGTGTCTCGAAAGCTGTGCGTAGCTTCGGCACGATGTCCGCGATCGTGTCGACAATAGTGGTAATACAGGCCGATTCGTCCGCCGTCTCGGGATCGTTCGACCGAGGGCCAGGTGCGGCCATCTCGTGTTAGTGTCCCTACGCAACACATAATATTCTTCTGTCTAATGCGTTTAATCTTGATCCTATCTCATACAGCCCTAGAGGCGATTGCATTGTGGTTATACTATTATCACCGAGGAAGGATTACGTCACAGTTCGCCCAAATGTGCGTCGAACGAATGTGTCCAGTAACTGCTCGAGACCGGTACGGATAATCGAGGAGAAAGCCTCAGCGCCTCAGCGCGGGGAGAAGGTCAATGCTCTCGCGGAGTATCGCCTTCGCCGGAACGCATCGAGACTGGAAGTTCGCCGCTCGTCTCGTCGAAGACCATGTGCGAGTGGGGATACGCGATTTCGACGTCAGCGCCTTCGAGTCGCTCCCAGATCTCGGACAAGACGTTCGACTTGATAGCTGCGAGCTTGTATGGCTCTTCGACCCAGTATCGGAGAGTCAGATGCACCCCGTGATCGCCGTATTCAGCCACATGACACGTCGGATTCGCAGGGTATCCGCTCGGTCCAATACGGATACTCGGACCACCTCGAATGACGCCGTCGACCGACCGTGCGGCGTTCTCGATCAGCTCTCGCGCCTGATCGAGATCGCCCTCGTACGTGACGACAAAGTCGAGTGACTGGCGTGTTCGCCTGTCTTCCGCGGAGTAGTTGATCACGTCCCGGTCTCGCATCGTTCCGTTCGGGACGACGACGAAGGTGTTCTCGAGGGTGAATACCTTGGTGTACCGGAGCGTGATGTCCTCGACGAAACCGCGCTGGCCCGTGTCAGCGATCTCGATCATATCGCCGATCTCGTAGGGCTGGTCGGCCAGCAGAAAGATGCCGCTGATGAAGCTCCCCACGATCGGTGCGAGTACGACACCGAGTACGGCAGTGAACACGGTCACCGTCAGCGCGATCTGGCTGAGCCGGAACCCGTAGATACGCAGCACGGAGAACAACGCGATCAGATAGATTGCCACGGTGCCGCCACGGACCGTCACGCGAGCGAGACTCGGGCGCTCGAAGCGTGTGGAGATACGCGGGCCGAACAGTCGGACAAACAACTGGGCGAGGACGTACGCTACACCGAACACGGCAACGACCTGCAGTAGCTCACCTACGCCGGCAGCGACGTAGTCTCTGAGAATCCGGCTCCAATTACGGAATACTGACCCGACAAGCAGGTGAACAAGTACGGACATCAGTTCGGATGCCACACTTACTCGTATTGGCGGATTCCGTCGTCGGTGACGATCGAATCAAGCAGTTCGACAGGGGTAGCGTCGTAGTTCGGGTTCTCGATGGTGAACCCTTCAGCGGGTTCGCGCATAACCTCACTGACTGGACGGAACTCGTTTTCGAACTGGAAGCCGCCCTCGGGTATCTTCGCGCTCGCGCCCACGGCCGTGACTGGAACACCCACGTCCGCCGCCGTCGCCGCGATCGGATACGTGCCAATGCGATTGTGCAGGTGTCCGTCGACGACGCTGTCCATCCCGACGAGTACCCGGTCACAGTTCGACAGAAAGTGGCCGCTGGCGTTGTCGACGATCAGATGCGGGTCGACACCGTCGAACTCCGCGAGCGCCCGTGCAGTCTTGCGACCGAGATACCGCGGTCGCCCCTCCGTGATGTAGACAGTCAGCTCGTATCCCTCTTCGAGGGCCAACTCGATCGTGCGAAGGACCGTCGTCGAGTAATCGTGTGTGAGCAACGTTGCTCCATCGTCGATGAGTTCGACGGCCCGTTCGGCCGCCTGCTCTTTCGCGGATTCGACCGTCTCGATCACCTTGTCGATGACCTGTTCGGTGAGTTGTTGTGCCTCCTCGACTGTGTCGGCGTCGGCGTCGGAGACCGTCGTGACGATCTGTCGCTGGGTCTTGTACAGCGAGGCGTGAGAGGGTTTGGCCCGGCGAAGCGCACTGCTGTTGCGGTCGAGCGCACGGACGTACTCCTCGACTGTCGGGAAATCGCCGTCAGTCAGCGACCGAAGCGCGGCAGCCGCCTTGACCGCCACGATCGAGGAGCTATGCGTCTGCATCTCCTCGATCTCTTCGATGGTCTGGTCGATCATACCCCCACAATCGGCGCTTCCATCCAAAGGCTTTCTGATACTGACGGGGATATCGTCCCCCGATCACCGAAGGTCGGAGAGCAACGTTTCGATGGCGTCTGTCGCGCTGTGACGAACGTGCGAGCCGTGTGAGACGAGGATCGTCTCGACGTTCAGTTCCTGTAGCCGGCGAACGCTCTCGCGGGCCCGAGTGTCGTCGTGATTGAATCGTGACTCGATAACCGCAAGCGGCCCGCTCCAGTCGTCGTCCGCTGCGAACTGTGAATCGCTCCCGACGACCGTATCGCCGGCGAACAACACGTTACCGGACATATACGCCATATTCCCCGGCGTGTGACCCGGTGTCGCGATCGACTCGATCCCCCAGTGGGTGTCGCCGTCGTGCAGGGGTACGTCGACGTCGATCCCCGGGAGTGCAGCGCGATCACGTGCCGGGGCAGCGACGGTCACGCCGAGCTCGTCAACGAGCGCCGGAACCGCGCCGTAGTGATCGACGTGCGCGTGCTCGATGATGACGGCCTCGACGTCGTGTTCACGGGCGAACGCGACGACCGCCGAATCGATCGATTCGTCGCCACCGCCGACCAGAACCGTCGTCTCGGCAGGCCAAGCGACGTGGACAGACAGCGGCTCTTCGTAATTGCCGTAAGACCAATCGATGGCGCGGGTCCGAACCCGGGGTGTGATCTCCATACGTCACGGTCACGGCCCGCTTGTAAGGTCGTTTCGTCGGAGCGGTTTTACCGACGCTGACCGAACCGGGGGTATGGACGATCGAATCCACGAGCACGCGGAGACGCTGGTCGACTGGAGCGCACGCATCGAATCCGGTGACGACGTCGTACTGGCCGTCGATGACGGCGCTCACGATCTCGCAGTCGCGACCGCCCGAGTGTTGGGTGAACGAGACGCAAATCTCATATCGCTATATCAATCCGGCGAGATCTCACGGGCATATCTCCAGGGGCACGGTGGCGAATTCGACCGCGACCCGGAGTACCAGCTCGAGCTATACGAAAACGCGGACAGCGTGCTGTATCTCGGCGGCGGTCGCAATACGGCTGCGACGGCGGACGTGCCGGGCGATCGACAGAACGCGTACAGCCGCGCTCGGCAGGCGATTCGTGAGGCGCGGATGGACACCGACTGGGTCTCGACGGTCCACCCCACTCGGTCGCTGGCCCAGCAGGCCGGCATGAGTCACCCCGCATACGAGGAGTTCGTGTACGACGCGGTTCTCCGAGACTGGGAGGAGCTGGCCGAGGAGATGGATACGCTAAAGGAGATTCTGGACGACGGAAGCGAAGCCAGGATCGTCGGCGAGGACACCGATCTGACGATGTCGATCGAGGGTCGAACCGCGGTCAACAGCGCGGCGTCGGTCGCGTACGACTCACACAATCTCCCCAGCGGCGAGGTCTTTACCGCGCCGGCGTCCCCCGAAGGGTACGTGACGTTCGACGTTCCGATGACGGTTCGGGGCAAACGCGTTCGGGACATTCGCCTGGAGTTCGAAGACGGTGTCGTCGTCGATTACAACGCGTCGATGAACGAAGCTGTCATCGGGGAGATACTGGATACCGACGACGGCGCGAAGCGACTGGGCGAACTCGGGATCGGGATGAACCGCGGGATCGATCGACCGACTGACTCGATCCTCTTCGACGAGAAGATGGCCGAGACCATCCACCTCGCCGTGGGTCGGGCCTACGACGCCTGTCTTCCGGACGGTGAGGAGGGCAACGAGAGCGCCGTCCACGTCGATCTGATCACGAACATGGACGACGGGTCGCGCTTGCTGGTCGACGGCGAGGTGATCCAGCGGGACGGCCGTTTCCGCTGGGAAGACGGATTCCAGTCGTAGTGCCCAGTAGCTATAGGTGCAGCCCGGCCGTAGCGCCGCCCGTATGGAGTATACGACACTCGGATCCACGGGCACGCGCGTCTCACAGCTGTGTTTCGGCACCTGGCGGTTCGGACGGGAGACCGGCGGTGTCGTCGAGACCGACCGCGAGCAGGCCCACGAACTGCTCGATGCGGCCTGGGACCACGGCATCAATTTCATCGACACGGCCAACGTCTACGGGACGCCCAACGGCACCAGCGAGGAGTACATTGGCGAGTGGCTGGCAAGCCACGACCGGGAGGATGTCGTCATCGCCTCGAAGGTGTACTTTCCCTTCGACGGCTGGGGTGAACCCGGCCCGAACGACCGCGGACTGGGGCGCAAGCACATCCGCGCTCAGATCGAGGGGACGCTGGAGCGGCTCGGCACCGACTACCTCGACCTGTACTACATCCACCGCTGGGACGAGGACACCCCGATCGAGGAGACGATGCGGACGCTCGATGACCTCGTTCGCGAGGGGAAAATCAACTACCTGGGTGCCTCGACGATGGCCTCCTGGCAGTTGACAAAAGCACTCTGGAAGAGCGATGTCGAGGACCTGGCCAGCTTCGACGTGGCCCAGCCGCTCTTCCACGCGGGATATCGCGACGACGTGAAAGACTACCTGGACGTCTGTGCCGACCAGGATATCGCGGTCTGTCCCTATTCGCCGCTGGCCGGCGGGTTCCTGACCGGCAAATACGAGCGCACCAGCGACGACGATCCGACGGCCTTCGAAGGGCCGGACGGGGCACGCGGCAGCCTCGACGACCGCTTCGACGATTACTACCTGTCCGAGCGGGGCTGGCACGTGCTGGACGAGATCCGCGCGATCGCCGACGAACTGGACGCCACACCCGCCCAGGTAGCGCTGCGCTGGCTGATCGAGCAGCCGGATTTCACGACGATTCCCATCGTCGGCGCGCGTACGACTGGACAGTTAGACGAGAACGTCGGCGCGGTCGACATCTCGCTGTCCGACGAGCAGTTCAACCGCATCGTCGATGCCCGCTACGCCGGAGACGGCGAGCGCTGGGGCCACAGATAGGTCAGGCATATGCCTCGAACTCCGTGCCCCGGAGTAGAAAGTAGACTGTCCCGACGATGCCGACGACCGACGCCACGGCGAACGCGAGCGTCGGACTGCCGTCGTAGAGGGCGCTCCCGGGGAGCCACGCCGGGATCCCGGCCCACAGGAACCCACCCAGCGCTGCGCTCGGGATGACGATCGTGTTCCGGAGGAGGTAGTACGTCCCCGTCACGCGCCCGCCCGCGTCCCGCTCGGCGGGGCCGACGATCAACGCCTTGTGCGAGGGAAGGCCGGCGAATCGGAGTCCGGAGAACGCAAACAGCAGTATCATAGACAGCGGCGTCCCGGGCGCGTTGATCAATACGACCGGGAAGATCGCATAGACGGCAAATCCGAGCGCAACGATCGGCTTGAGACCGACCCGCTCGGCGAGTTTCGCGGCGGGCATCATCACGAGCAGGGCGACCGCCATCTCGACGCCAAGCAGGTAACCGAAGAAGGCCTGGGGCGAAAGGTCGACTGCTACCGTCCCGATGGTAGGCAACGATACCGAGGTTTCCAGCCCGACCTCGAAAAACCGCGTGACGACGATGATGAAGTAGACGTAGACCATCCCGTTGGCAAATCGGACGAGGGTATCGCCGATCAGGAGCGGTCGCAGGGGCTCCGGCATCTCTTGGAGGTCCTGACGGATCCGGGCGAGCCCCTCGAAGGAGTCGCCGATGGTGTCGCTGGCGTCGTAGAGGACGTGCTGGACGACCGTCCCGAGGATCCCTGCAACGACCCCGACCGCGAGTACGTATCGGAAGCTCACCGTGAAATCCGGGTGGAGACTGATCAGCAACCCGGCGAGGACCGGGCCGAGGAAGAAGGCCGACCGCCGGAAGATTTCCGTCGAGGCGAACCCGGCGGCCAGCCGCGAGGGGTCGGTCGCCTGCTTGACGACGGCGAACGTCGCCCCGAGCCCGAAGGATTTCCAGGCCTGTGCGAGCAGCAGTCCGACGAAGATCCACACCCACGGCTGGATCGTCACGCCGGCGATACCGATCGTTCCGAGACCGGGCGCGAGCAACCACAGCAGAAAGCCGGCCGTCGAGAGTGCGCCGAACAGCGTCAGCGCGTACCGTGAGCCGATCCGGTCGGACAGTGCGCCGCCGGGATACGGGTAGACGGCCGCGATGATATTGCCGACCGTTCCGAAGACGCCGACGAGAAACTCCGACCCTCCCAGTGCGACGATGTAGTCCGGGAGGAACCGATTGGTCATCTGGAAGGCCAGACTGAACGCGAACATCGCCAGCGATAGCACCAGCACGTCTCGGCGGAGGGCGAAAAACCGCCTGAGCGTCTCAATGGCACTCGATTCCTCGGCTTTGACGGTCGTGTCTTCGCCAGTCATCGGTGTCTGTTCGTCCTCGTGTTATGGTCGATCGGTCCCATAGCACATATATACGGTTCTTCTGCGGTCATTAGGTGGAGCTGGACACGAATATAAACAGCCAGGCGACGAGATTGAGTGTACTGACAGCGGCTGTGATCCAGCCGACCCACGCGGGCCAGCGGCTCGATGTCGGCTTTCGGATCGCCAGATATCCCAAAGCGATCGCGATCGGTGCGAACAGGGCCGCGGAGACGAACGATCCGACAATTCCGACCCCCGCGGCGAGGACTGCCATAACCTCCGCGCTGAGCGCACTTGAGTTCGTTTGCGGCCCATCCGCGAATCGGTCACCGCTCATGATCCGTTCTCCGAGGCGCGCTCGGAAATAGCTGCGGCTCTGTGCCGCTTACGGGCTGAAACAAATCGACGGGATCCCCAGTTACCCAAAGCATTCTTCGGACGGGCTACAAACAACGAGCGTATGCCCCAGGGAACCGAGTGCGATTTCGACGGCTCTCGTCGTTCGAACCGGAGCCCGATCAGAGGCCTCAACGCGGGAACGCCTGCAGGTCACGAGGCGAGGGGACCACCACAGTCGCACCTCGACGAGTACCGCCCTCACGGGCGATAACCGGATTCGGACGCTGTAGCTATGCACAGGGAAGGCCATTATGGGGCGTCGCTGCTGGCCTACGCACCGCTGGGATTCGTCGTGATCGCACTCGGGTTCCCGGCCGCCGCCGTCGGCGGTGCGCTGCTCGCAGTAGCGCTGGCGATGGTGCCCGACTGGGACCAACGAATTCCGGGGATTGCCCACCGTGGCATAATGCACACGGTTCATTTCGCAGCTGTAGTCGCGATCGGAACGGCCCTGCTCGGTGCAGGGATTGGGGCGTCAGTATCGAGCCCGGGCGTGAACCCGCTGGTCGTCGTCGGGGCGGCAGTGTTCGGCGGGACGACCGGCGCAGTGGCGATCCTGGCACATATCGGGGCGGACGCTCTGACACCGATGGGTATCAAGCCGCTCGGCGACGACGGCCCGCACATCACCTACGACGTGTGTCGAGCCGACAACACGCTCGGGAATTACGGTCTGCTCGCACTCGGCGGCGCGGCCGCGTTGCTCGCGTTCTATCTCGGACGGGCAGTGAACGCGGTGCTTCCCGTATGACGGGGCCGGCTAAAGACACCCACGTGACCACACCCGTGGCTGTTGGGCATGACAATGTTTAGTAGAATGCCCGGGGAGGGCTCCGAACCCTCGATCTCCGCATGACCCAGGTCCGAGGCTCGACAGCGCCTCGACGGGCATGCCGGGATGGGTGCCGCGTTCAGAGTGAAACCCTATGAGTGCGGCGCTATGTCCAGCTAAGCCACCCGGGCGCACCAGGTGATAGCGGGGTGGTACTCTTTAAGCTTCTCATCTGTTTCGCACGAGGGCTGCGGGGCCAGTTGCCACACCCCGCGGATTTATGGCTCGGGAAGGTCACACACGCGGTATGGAACTGCCGGAACTGATCAGGGAACACCTTGGCGAGGAGGACGTGCTGGCCGGGCTCGCGCTGGGTGACGACGACCTGCTCTGTCTGACGCCGACCCGGACGTTACTGTATCGTGCTGACGGTCTGCTCAGCGACGAGCGCGTCGCCGAATATCCCCACGAGGTCGAACAGCTTGCGCTGTCGGAAGGACGCCGGAAGACGAAGTTCCACTTCGAGTACGTCGAGGATGAGCGATCGCTGACAGTCCCGGCCGGTGCGACGCGTGACGCACTTGCCCTCGTGCTCGAAGGCATTCTCAGCGCCGAACGCATCCTCGATCCAGACGAAAGCGTCGTCGAAGCGTTTCGGTTCAGCGAACTCACGCTCGTGGTCGCCGACCGACGCATCGTCAAGTACGTCGGCAACACCGTCTGGGACGGGGAGTACGAGGCGTTCGCCTACGAGGATCTCACTGGCATCGACTTCGAACAGGCTCGCGTCGCGACCGAAGTCGTCCTGCACATCGATGGCCACCCTGAACGGATCAAGACGCCGAACGACGACGCCCGACTCGTCGAACGCGCTCTCGAACGCGCGCTGACTGACTTCTTCGACGTCACCTCGTTGTCCGAGCTACAGGCACAGTTCCGATCGAACGCGGACGATTCGGATAAAACGGGCGATGCAGGTACCAGCCAGTCGGATGAGACGTTCCTGGACGACGAGATCCGCCCACTCGGTGGCCAGCCCGAGTCGGACGCCGAGACCGAGAGTATCGACCCGGACCAAGATCTGACGCCCGAAGCGGTCGGTGATAGCGACGCGACCGATGTAGCTCCCCCGTCCGACACGGAGACGGCTTCGATCGCCGACGCCGAAGCGGACTCGACGGACGATTCACCGTCGGAGGAACGCTCGCCGGACCCAGAAACGACCAGAGGTAGCACGGCGGACGGGGTCGAGGCGACCAACCAGCCGGACGGGGTCGAGGCGACCAACCAGCCGAGCCAGTCGACAGCAGATGCGACCGGGGATGATCTGGAGCGCATCGACGAACAACTCGAGGAGTTGACGACCGCGGTCAACAAACAGAACGAGTTGCTTCGCAAACACCACGCCGCGATCAAACAACTGGTCGAAGAGTTGCAGTCAGATAGCTAGCGTCACTCGATGTGGCCTTCCTGCCGGAGTTGCTGGGCGTCCTGTTCGTCGTACCGCCACTCGACGTTCGCTTTCTCGTCCTGCCAGTCCCACGGTTCCGCGATGACGACATCGCCCTCGTTGATCCAGGTCCGGTACTTCATCCGCCCGGGGATTCGCCCCATTCGCGTTTCGCCGTCCTGACACTGGAGGCGAACGTGGTTGCCGCCTTCGTGTCGTGTCACGACAGCAAATACTTCATCGCTCGAGGGCATCCGCAGGTTGTTGCGCTGTGAGTCGTTGCTCATACACTGTGTAGCCCCCCGGCACGGTTAAGTGATTGGAGATTCGTGGTAGCACGACCCACAAGCACGGTTACCATTCTCACGACACTGCACCACGTGGATCTGCGGTCTATCTATCGGTTCGGCGTATGTTCTACTGTAGCGACAAGTAAGCCCTGCTCATTCGTCTGGATCGAACGGGTTGTATTCGCCGTTGATGTCCCACTCGTGGAGACACTGGGGATTGCCGACGCGTTTCTCGTCGTCTTCCCCGGAGATCGTCCAGTTCATCTGCTCGTCGTCCCAGACATCCACACGGCCACACCGTTCACATTCTCGCCTGGTCGGTGGCACGATCGTCGCCATAGGTACCCTATGGCAAGGCATCCTCTTCAGATTGCCGGCTGAGCCTCGTGCTGCACGTACTTCAACTGGTGTCCTGTTTGAGTGCTCCGAGAGCCTACGTGAGTTCAGTATCTCCGAAATTTCCCGATATCAACCCATATAAACGCGCTCGTCCCTGCTAGCTCGATATGGGATTTCACACGTTCGATAGCAGTCAGGCCGACGGGCTCGAAGACCAGTCCCGATTCAAATACGTCTCAGTCGACGAACTGCTTGCGCTATTTCGACCGGACGACGACGCAGTCGTCGCCGATCTCGGCAGCGGGACCGGGTTCTACACCGACGAGGTGGCCCCGTACGTCGAGAATGTCTATGCGGTCGACATCCAGGAAGCGATGCACGAACACTACCGGGAGAAAGGATTGCCCGCGAACGTCGAACAGGTGACCGCGGAGGTCGCTGACCTTCCGTTCGAAGACGACGCCCTGGATGGCGTCTTTTCGACAATGACGTACCACGAGTTCGCAAGCGAGGCGTCACTTGCTGAACTGGCACGCGTCTGCCGACCTGGTGCCCGCGTCGGGATCGCTGACTGGAGCAGTGCTGGCACGGGCGAACGCGGCCCGCCACTCGGCGAACGGTTCGACGCCGACGAGGCAGCGACTGCTCTTGAGTCAGCTGGCTTCGAGACCGACCGTGCAGACGACCGTCGGGAAACGTTCGTCGTTTCTTCTCGGCTTGAATAACGTATTATTCCTAATATTTTGCCGTAATCTGGGCAAGTGTTTCCACAAAACGGTTATATCTCCATGTAAGTCAGTCACACGCGTGTTGAAAGAAGACCCGTACACTCCGACCGAATCGCGATACGAATGCTGCAGTTGTGGCAAGCGCATCACGACGACGGACAGCCATCTCCGGTGTCCGTCCTGCGGGGCGGCGATGCGGAACATCGCAGTCCCGCGAGAGTGATACTGCGGGTCGCCGTAGCCGCCGACTCCGACAACCGTAAGAGAGTCAGACCCACTACTATGGGTCGATGAGTGATTACGGTACCTCGGGGGTGGGTTCGGAGGAGTCCGGAGCCACTGGCTCACTGTCATCGGACAGTGAGACTGGCGCCCGCCGGCCTGAGCCGTCCGACGGGGACGGAAGCGTCGAACTCGTCGGGACGGCCCACGTCTCCTCGGCGAGCGTCGAGGAGGTCGAGGAGACGATCGCCGACAGACAGCCGGACATCGTCGCGGTCGAACTCGACGAGGGCCGCTACCGACAGATGAAAGGCGGGACGCCCGACGATCTCGACGCCAGCGACCTCTTGCACGGCAACACCGTCTTCCAGTTTCTGGCGTACTGGATGCTGTCGTACGTTCAGACCCGGTTAGGCGAGCGCTTCGACATCGAACCCGGGGCGGATATGATGGCCGCCGTCGAGACCGCCGAAGCACACGACATCGGCGTCGCCCTGGTCGATCGGGACATCCAGACGACGATCCAGCGCTTCTGGCAGCGCCTCTCGACGAGGGAGAAAGCCACGATGTTCGGCGGGCTGCTGGCCGGTATGGTCGGAACTCTCCAGGCCGGACTCGGCATCGGCCTGTTCCTGGGAACGTTCCTCGCGCTCGGGGCTGAGCTCGTCGCCGGACCGCTCTTGCTCTCCCCCGGTCTCGCGGACGCGGTCCCGTTCGTCGGCGGGTCGTTACTCACGCTGGCTGATGGGGCATTACTCGCGGGAGCGGTCGCGCTGGTAGTCGGTCTGCCGATCGCCGCGCTACTCGCGTACGCGCTCGATACGGACACCGAGTACGAGGAGTTCGACATCGAGGAGTTGACCGACACGGACGTCGTCTCGGCGATGATGGAGGAATTCCGCCAGTTCTCGCCGGGCGGTGCGGAGGCGCTGATCGACGAGCGCGACGCCTTTATCGCCCATCGGCTGGTCGCACTCCGGGAGGCGGGCTACGACGTGGTCGCCGTCGTCGGCGCCGGTCACCGCGCAGGCATCCAGTCGTATCTCGACGACCCCGAACGGCTCCCGCCGATGGAGTCGATCACCGGGACGCTCAAACAGAAACGCTTCTCGCTGTACAAGGCCTTCGGCTACCTCTTTACTGTCGGGTTCGCCGTCTTCTTCGGACTTCTGTTGCTCGGTGGCGCCAAAGAGGGGTGGGTGATCCGGCTGTTCGTCGCCTGGTTCCTCGTCAACGGCATCGCCGCGTTGAGTCTGGCGAAGCTCGCGGGTGCCCACTGGCCCTCGGCGATTGTCGGGGGCGGCATCGCCTGGCTGACAAGCGTCAACCCGCTGCTCGCGCCGGGCTGGTTTGCCGGCTACGTCGAACTGCGATACATCGACGTCAACATCGGGGACATCTCCAGGCTGAACGAGATCGTCAGCGACGAGGACGCCACGATCGGCGAACTGTACGACCGGTTGACCGACGTGCCGCTCTTCCGATTGATCGCGATCGTCGCGATGACCAACGTCGGGAGCATGATCGCCAGCTACGGCTTCGTGTTCGTCGTGCTCCCGTACATGTCCGCGGAAGTCGGCGGGATCACCGGGATCGTCGACCTCATGTTGGACGGGGTCGAGAACGGTGCCCGGATCGTGCTGGACGTGATCTCCTGATGGACATTCGATTTAGCGACCGCGAGATTCGCGATCTCGCCGTTGCCTGGGTCGCTCTCGGCGTGGCGTTCACCGCCTTCTATTTCAACGGCGCCC